>CAVROS010000012.1:0-555496 GCA_963722885.1 uncultured delta proteobacterium | reverse complement strand
AATCAGCAGGTCGGCGGTTCGAGTCCGCCCGTCGGCTCCAGCTTTCTTCTGCTGGTACACGATGTTACGGCCAGGCACCTGACCCTTCATGGTGTCGAGCAGAGCGACAGGGGCCGCCTGGGGGCCGTTTGGGGTCGTGATGGCATCGGCGAAGCCCCGCGTCTCGGTGGGCATGAAGTGCCCGTACACGTCGAGGAGCATCTTCGCCGAGGCCCAGCCTCCGGCCTCCTGCACCCACTTGAGGTTCGTGCCCCGTGCCAGATGCAGGCTGGCGAATGCGTGGCGTAGCGCATGGGGCGTCAGTGACCGCCCCGCCCCGAAGGTCCGCCTCACCAGCCGCCGAAACACCCGGCTGCGGAAGTTGCCGGATAGCATGAGCGTCCCGGACTCGCTCGGGAACATCAGCATCTCATCGGGGCAGATGTCCGGCTTCGAGGAGGTCAAGACCTCGCGCAGCCGTGTGGACAGCTCCACGACACGCCCGCGCCGGGTCTTGGTGGGGCCGAGCCGACCCGCGTGATCCACACTCCGTTCGATCCGCACCGTCCCCGCCACGAGGTCCAGATCGCTCCACCGGAGGGCCAGCGCCTCACCGATCCGGCACCCCGTGTCGGCCAGAAGCAGGATCAGGGGGTAGAAATCGGGGAACTCGGCACGCGCCACGGACAGCAGCTCCCCCACCTCCTCGGCAGACAGCACCTTGGTCCGGTCGATGGGCTGGAGGCCGGCCCCCTTTCGGCGGCCACGAACGGTCTTCCAGGCGTCCACGGGATTCGAGGGAATGAGATCCTGCGACTGGGCGTGGGCAAAGATCAGCCGGAGCACCCCGAGCACGATTTCGATGGATCGCTGCCCGCCAGGTCTTCCCGTCTCCAGGCAGTGATCAAAGAAACGCTGCACATCCCCGACCCGGAGCGCTCGAGTGTCCTGGTCTCCGAAGTAGGGCACGAGATGAACGCGGACACTCTGCTCCCGGGACCGCGCGGTGTTGTGGGCGACGGCCTCCGCAAGGCCTCGCCGGCGCGGGAGCAGCACCTGGCTTCGCAGCCACTGGCCCGCGAACTTATCGAACGGGATCGGCTGATCCTCCGGCACACCCATCTCGAACTCGCCGAGTACCAGCCGGGCCTGGATCTGCCTCGCCACCTGCTCGGCCAGGCGTTTGTCCTTCCCGACCCTCTTCTTCCGGCGGCGACCCTGGTGGTGCACGACCACCCACCAGACCCCGTTGATGCATCGAACCTTCGCCGCCATCGTTACCCCTTACCGCAACGCTTCACGAACGCCCTTACGGCCTTCCTGACCAGGTGCGCGACCGGAAGAACCTCCTGCTCTTCCGCCATCGCCTCCAGAGCTTCGACGTCGGGCCGCTCGTGGTCGACGGACAACCGTACCGGATCCTGGACGATCCGCTTCCGGCCGGCCCCTGGCCTCCAACCGCCGAGCCCACTCGCCTTCTTCCGGGCAGTCACATCTGATCGTTGCATCATGAGTCACTGGACCGCGAGTCCTTCTCGAGCGAGGCCAGCACCTCCTGGACCGCTCGATCGACCGTGGAGCCTTCGATTCTCGACTGCGTCCGAAGCCACTCTCTGAGGCCCTCTACGGGCACGAGCACCGCGCCTCCTACCCGGAGGTGGGGGAGCTGGGGCAGGATCTGACGGATGGTGCGCTCGGAGAGGCCCAAAGCGCGGGCGACTTCGGCGGGGCGGAGGGCGAGCCGATCGGTGAGCTCGGCGCGAGGTTCCGGGCTGGACCTACTCACCGCGGGCCTCGGACCTCCTGCAGCTCCCGAAGATCCTCTGGCTCACCGCCCAGAGCGGACAGCCCCGGATCTCGCAGCTTCGCGCCTCGGTCCTCTGCCAGGCGCAGCAGTCGAGGCACTTGAGTTCGACGGCGGCGCGGTAGGAGGTGGCAGCCTGATCGGCGAGTTTCCGCCAGTGGTTCCGCCAGCGCCGGGGCACGTTCTGGGGGAGGTTCGAGAGCGGCTGAAATCCGCTTTTGAGCCCCATCTCGGCGGGTTTTTCGCGGCGAGACGGAACGATCGCACCGGAAGACGTCTTAGCCCCGCTCCCCCTGAGCAGAGGATCCCCTGAGGTTCTTTCTTGACGGCCTCCAGCAGGGGTCTGGAGCGCGACAGACTCTTGGCCGGGCTGCGGTTCCCGAAGATGCATCCTTGTGTCCATTGAACGCGTGGAACACAGGGCACCCAGGAGGTGAGCGAATCGTATCAGAGCGTCGGTTGACACGGCCATGTTTCTGCGGTGGCCATGTACAACTTCGACGTTTCCGACACTTTCGACAGTCGGCCCGAGCCGGACCGCACTTGACACAGAGTTGAGTAGGATTTCGGCCGAGTTGGAGTCGAAAAATCTTAATGCAAGATAAAGGGGTTGGAGTCTTCGCTGAGTTCCCCTTGTGGCCATTGGACTTATGGGGTGGAGACCTCCGCGCCTCCGCAGGGTCGACTCCAACTGGTTTGCACCCGATTCTGGGGCCGCCAAGTGGGTGCGGATCCGGCTCGGCATCTTCACGTTGAGTGCCGTCCTCCTCGGCGAGGCGCGCGTCTTCGACCTGCGTGTGAAACAGGCGGCTCCCCCGGCCCGTCTTGTCGATCCCTGCCCAAGTGACCCCTCCGCCGGGGGCTCGTATCAGAAGAGCAAGGAGCATTCAGGAAGGGCTTCCAGGCGCACGCCCCGCAAGTGTCTGAGCCACCGAGCCTTCTGCCAATCCGCCGCGCTGAATCAGCTACCTCTGACTGGCTCTGTCTCGCCAATCGCGACGAGACGTGCGCTCAATGCACACCGTCGGCGTGCGCGATGCCCGGTGGCTCCCATCTCGATGGCAGACTCTCGGCGGCCGATCCTGCGGGCCCGCGTGTGGTCGCACGCCCGGGAAGCGGCGACCGCTGCCAGTCGATCGTTGTCTCGGGTGCAGCTTCTGTGCTCGGGACGGGTGTTGCTCACTCAGATGGTTCGCCTGCGTCTCCGCCACATCCACATCAGCGGCGCCAGCACCAGGGTCAGCTCGGCACCGAGGCCGCAGGTTGGAGGAGCTTCGAAGATTACCCACGGCGTACCACCGCAGTAGGGATCCGGCTCCGCCACTGCGTACCCGAGCGCCGCAAGGCCTCCGTCGTAATCGACCCGTCCGTCTCCGTCGTTGTCGATGCCGTCCTGGCACTGAGGGCTTTCGGTTCCCCACGAGGAATAAACGCAGCCAGGGTCGGCGGGTTCACCCAGCGGTCCCCCGTTCCGATCGACATACCCGTCTCCGTCATTGTCGAGCCCGTCATTGCAGAGGCCTTCGGTGCAGTGTCCGGTGTTGGTCCAATGGACGATTACGCCTCGCGCCTCCAGTGCCGGGATATCTGCGAGGATCGCGGGGTCACAGCTCAGTGGGTTGTCTAGGAGCCAAATTTCATCTTCGTCATCGATGCCGGAATTGGAGACCAGCGGCTGGATGTCGCTGATCTGGTTGCTGCGTAGATCGAGCGTATTCAGATTCGTGAGCCCAACCAGCGGGGAGAGGTCGCTGATCTGGTTGCTGTCGAGGTAGATCCTCCTCAGGCTCGTGAGCCCAATCAGTGGGGTAAGGTCGCTAAGTTGGTCGCTGTTCAGATCGAGGACCCAGAGATTCGTGAGCCCCGCCAGCGGGCTGAGGTCGCTGATCTGGTTGCTGTTCAGGTAGAGCCGAATGAGGCGCGTGAGCCCCTCCAAGCCGCTGAGGTCGCTGATCTGGTTGCTGCTCAGATGGAGATATTCCAGGTCCGTGAGCCCGGCCAGGGGGCTGAGGTCGCTGATCTGGTTGCTGTCAAGGTAGAGGCGCCAGAGATTCGTGAGCCCCACCAGCGGGGAGAGGTCACTGATCTGGTTGTCGTCCAGTTCCAGTGCGAGGTAACCGAGGCTCGTGAGCCCCGCCAGGGGGCCAAGGTCGCTGACCTGGTTGCCGTTCAATTCGAGGTAACCGAGGCGCGTGAGTCCGGCCAGGGGGCCAAGGTCGCTGATCTGGTTGTCGTCCAGGTTAAGCGCACCGAGGCTCGTGAGCCCCGCCAGAGGGCCAAGGTCGCTGATCTGGTTGTCGCCCAGGTCGAGCTCACCGAGGCTCGTGAGCCCCGCCAGGGGGCCAAGGTCGCTGATCTGGTTGCTGTTCAGGTAGAGGCTCGGAAGATTCACGAGCCCCTCCAAGCCGCTGAGGTCGCTGATCTGGTTGCTGTTCAGATCGAGGGTCCAGAGATTCGCGAGCCCCGCCCCCGCCAGCGGGCTGAGGTCGCTGATCTGGTTGCTGTTCAGATCGAAGAACCGGAGATTCGCGAGCCCCGCCCCCGCCAGCGGGCTGAGATCACTGATCTGGTTGCTGGCCAGGTAGAGCTCATTGAGAATCGCGAGCCCCTCCAACCCGCTGAGGTCGCTGATCTGGTTGCTGTCTAGGGAGAGACGTCTCAGCCCCGGTAGTCCAACCAGCGGGCTGAGGTCGCTGATCTGGTTGCTGTCCATGTAGAGATAACCGAGGCTCGCGAGTGCAACTAGCGGGCTGAGGTCGTCAGAGCAATCACACAGATCGATGGGTAACGCCGGATTTCTGATCAAGTTCGGCGATGGGAGGGCTCCGATCCCATCACGGAACGTGATCAAGATCGCGCTTGTCCCGATGAGCACGAGGCCGGATCGGACAGTCACTCCGAAGGGTTTCTCCCACAAGCAGGTGCCCCCTCTCAGAGCTTGACGCAAGCGCTGGAGGGGGCTGATCTCCTCAAGATCACCACAACCACGAGGAGATGATCAGTGTGCCATGCCCTGCTGCGCGACACCAGGTTCTTCGACCTTCTCTACACGCTCGACCGGGATCTCGCCGATCAGACGCGCACCCCGGGGTGCGCGTGCGGCGGTCGGCTCCATCAGGCCCACTATCCCCGCAAGCCGCGCGGTGGTCCCGCCGACCTCTCACCCGATCCGGAGCGGAGGTTCAGCTTCTGTTGTGATCGCGACGGATGCCGACGTCGTAGAACCCCGCCTTCCTTGCGCTTTCTGGGTCGCCGCGTGTACTTCGGTGTCGTGGTCGTCCTGGTGACGGCCATGGCCCACGGTGTCACGGCGCGTCGTGCCGCCGGGCTGCACGCAGAACTCGGGGTCGACCGGCGCACACTCGCCCGCTGGCGACAGTGGTGGCAAGAACACTTCCCGACCTCCTCGTTCTGGCGTGAGCACGGGGCTCGCTTCTCGCCTCCGATCTTGGCCGATACGCTGCCCGGCGCACTCCTCGATCGTTTCGCACCGGAAGGGGAGCCGGGCGGAGTCGTATCCCTGCTTCGCTTCCTCGCGCCTCTCTGATCCCATCGGTCGTTCGTCGCGCTCTTCGCGGGTCGATCGCGGCCCGCAGAAGATGCTCGTCGATTCGCGTCTCCTGCCTGCGTAGGGTCGATCTCGACGAAGACACCGACCCGGGGCGAGGGACACCGATGGCGAAGCGAGACGAGACGCGATCCCACGATGCCTGGGCGAGTCTTCGCTTTGCCATCGTGGGGCCTCTGTTGGCTTCGCCGCCTCGCGAGCGCGGCGAGCTGCGAAGCGCGCTTCGAGGATCTGGCTCGGCAGACCTGGTGCCATCCGATCACAGGCGAGCCGGTTCACTTTGCCGTCTCGACGATCGAGAGATGGTTCTACCGGGCCCGCTCGGCACCGCGCGATCCCGTCGGCGCGCTTCGCAACCGCGTCCGTCAGGACGTCGGCACACAGGCCAGTCTCTCGCCTCTCTTGCGGCAGGCCGTGCAGCGCCAGTACGACGACCACCCCTCCTGGACCGTGCAGCTGCACTACGACAACCTCGAGCAGCTCGTGCTCCGTGAGCCCACCATCGGGCCGCTGCCTTCCTACCCCACGCTCCTGCGGTACATGAAGCGCCAGGGGCTGATGCGCCGGAAGAGACTTCCGCGCCATCCGACCGCCGGGCAGCTTCTCGCCCGGGAACGTCTGGAGCGACGCGAGGTGCGCAGCTACGAGACCGAGTACGTCCACAGCCTCTGGCATCTCGACTACCACGAGGCCTCGCGCAAGGTCCTGGTCCGAGAGGGCCGCTGGATCCGGCCCCAGATGCTGGGCGTGCTCGACGACCACTCGCGCCTGGCCTGTCACGTCCAGTGGTACCGCAGCGAATCGGCCGAGAGCCTCGCCCATGGGCTCTCGCAGGCCATCCAGAAGCGGGGACTTCCGCGCTCGCTGATGACCGACAACGGCGGCGCGATGCTGGCCGACGAGACCGTTCAGGGTCTGGCCCGCCTCGGCATCGTCCACGCCACCACCTTGCCCTATAGCGCCTATCAGAACGCCAAGCAGGAGCACTTCTGGCTCAACGTCGAGCACCGCCTGCTCGCCATGCTCGAGAACCAGGACGAGCTCACCCTCGGGGCGCTCAACGATGCCACCCAGGCCTGGGTCGAGGGCGACTACAACCGAAGGCCCCACCGTGAGCTGGGGACCTCGCCGCTCCGTCGCTACCTCGACGCCCCCAACGTAGGGCGCGAAGCACCGGACTCCGAGACCCTGCGGCGCGCCTTCCGGTGCGAGGTGACCCGAAGACAGCGCAAGAGCGACGGCACCGTGAGTCTCGAAGCCGTGCGCTTCGAGGTGCCTTCCCGGTACCGACAGCTCGAGACCCTCCACCTGCGCTACGCGCGCTGGGATCTGCGAAGCGTCGAGCTCGTCGATCCCCACACCGGGTCTTCTCTGTGTCCGCTCTTCCCGCTCGACAAGAGCCGCAACGCCGACGGGGCGCGTCGCCGCCTCGAGGAGGGCGGCGATGCCACCCCCGCCGCACCGACCCCGACGGCCGCGACGCCGCCGCTGCTCCGCACGCTCATCGAGGACTACGCCGCCACGGGACAGCCCCCGGCCTACCTCCCCGAGCCCGACCCGGAGGACACCGCATGAACAAGAAGCTCCTGTCGCTCTATGGCCTCAAGTGGAACCCCTTCTCACCGGACCTGCCCACCGAAGCGCTGCGCGTCGTCCCCAAGGTCCAGAGCTTCTGCTGGCGCATCGAGCAGGGCCTGGTTCGCGAAGGCGGCTTCGCGCTCGTCACCGGTGACCCCGGGACCGGGAAGAGCGTGGTACTGCGCATCCTGGCCGAGCGGCTCGAAGCGCTCCGCGAGGTCTCGGTCGGCGCCCTCGCTCATCCCCAGAGCAACGTCGCCGACTTCTACCGCGAGATGGGCGAGCTGTTCGGCGTCCAGCTCAAGCCCCACAACCGCTGGGGCGGGTTCAAGGCCCTGCGCGAGCGGTGGATCGCCCACATCGACTCGACCCTGGTGCGTCCGGTCCTCCTGATCGACGAAGCCCAGGAGATGACGCCCCAGGTGCTCAGCGAGCTGCGCATCCTGGCCAGCACCCGCTTCGACTCCCGCAGCATCCTCTCCGTGGTCCTCGCCGGTGATGGAAGACTCACCGAACGGCTAAGGCGCGAGGAGCTGCTGCCGCTCGGCAGCCGGATCCGAACCCGGCTGATGATGGAGTACGTGGGCCGCGACGAGCTCCGCGCCTGCCTCGAGCACCTGCTCGAGACCGCAGGCAACAAAAAGCTCATGACGCCCGAACTCGTCGATACGATCTGCGATCACGCCGTCGGCAACTACCGCGTGCTGACCACCATGGCGAGCGAGCTGCTCACCGCCGCCGCCGAGCGCGAGTGCACCCAGCTCGACGAGAAGCTCTACCTCGAGCTCTTCGCACCGCCCGAGAACAATCGACCCCGCCGCGCACCACGAGGACGTCGAAGCCGATGAGATGCGCCGCGCCACCCCAGCCACTCCCCACCGCCACCGAGATCGCTCACGCCCCGGAGCTCGCCATCCTGATCGCGCTCGATACCGTACTCGAGATGACCACCGTCACCATCCAACTCTCGCTCCCCGAACTCGACCTCGTCCAACGCGACTCCGGATCCCTCGATAACGAGCATGACGATCGCGACCTGATCGTTGCCCAAGACATCCTCCACCTCCTCAACCACCTCAGGCACACCATCCAGATCTATCGAGATCTCGCGCTTCGACCCTGAATCATGAAATCACGGATCCCATCAAATACCGCGATTCCAACGCCATCGAACTACGTGATTACGCTCACCTGAGGACCTGGACGGAGATGGCGCCCTGGACCTGGCCGTTGGGAATTCTTACGACGCCGATGTGTCGGTGTTGTTGGGCAATGGGGACGGCACCTTCCAGAGCCCGGTGGATTACGGAGCCGGTCGCTATCCTGGTTCCATCGCCACCGGGGACTTGGACGGAGATGGCGCCCTCGACCTGGCCGTCGCGAATTATTCCGACAACGATGTGTCGGTGCTGTTGGGCAATGGGGACGGCACCCTCCAGAGCCCGGTGGACTACGGAGTTGCCAACGGCCCTACCTCTATTGCCACAGGGGACCTGGACGGAGATGGCGCCCTGGACCTGGCCGTCACGAAACTTCGTGACATTGGCCACGACAATTTGTCCGTCTTGTTGGGCAATGGGGACGGCACCTTCCAGAGCCCGGTGGACTACCCAGTCGGTACCCAGCCCCGGTCTCTCGCTACGGGGGATCTGAACGGAGATGGCGCTCTGGACCTGGCCGTCGCAAATTCTGGCAGCGACAATGTGTCGGTGCTGATTGGCCTCACTGCTAGCGCCACTGTTGAAATCGACATCAAGCCGGCCAGCGATACCAACACCATCAATCCGTTCAGCCGTGGCGTCATCGCCGTGGCCATCCTTGGCTCAGCCACCTTCGACGTGGGCGACCTGGACTTGGGCAAACTAGCCTTCGGCCCCGCTGGAGCGGCGCCGGCTTTCGATCTAACGAACCCCTTGGTCTACTGGCTGAGCCACTGGGATGTGAACGGCGATGGTAGAAAGGACCTGTTGTCGTCCTACCGCACCGCGGAGACGGGGATCGCTATGGGAGACACGGAGGCGTGCCTCACCGGCGAGACTCTCGATGGTAAACCCTTCGAGGGCTGCGATGTAGTGACGACGACCCTGCCGCCATGGAGCTGCGGCCTCGGCGCCGAGCTAGCCCTCCTTCTGCCACCGCTGATGTGGCTCTGGCGACGGCGTTTACACTGCTAGAAGCCCACCTGTGCGTCCCCAATATTCGTTGAATCCCTCAACACAAACGCCGTGGCCGCACCGTCGAAGATGTTTCGGGGCACGGGGTAATGCTCGCGCGTGAGCCCGAGGGCCCGCGAGATCTGCTCTCCACTAAGCCCGACTGCGATCTCAAATGCTTACAATGTGCTTACGAGTGGATTCGAGGTCGAAAGAACTTGTGTAGATACAAATGTTTAGAGGTGTATCGCGCCTGAATGGGGTTCAGGAAGTCGGGAGTTCAAATCTCCCTGGCCCGACCAACTTCCCGCCAGTCGGCGATCATTTCCCGATATTTACGATTGCGCTGCGCGGCGAATCCGTGCTCGCTGCTTATCTTGCGCTTATTTTCTGGTGGTCCTGTTCTTCCTGATTCCCGAGTTGTGCTGGCTCGTCACGCTTGAGAAGCAACGAGCGTGCCAACGGCGACGGTCGACGATCTTCATTGCCACTCGCGTGTGTTGCCCTAGCTTGCGGTCGTTGCGATCGCGGACTTCCTGAGTGAATTCGGGCAACTGGGTAGCGGGTGACCGGAAGCGAGTGTCGATGGACGGCATCGCTGCGTGCGTCCGATGTCAAGGATCGCCTTGCCTCGAGCTCCGTGTTGGTCGCCCACTTTCCGCCAACGGCGACCAAATCGACAAGGACAGCGCGATTGGCGGGGACCATGGTGGCGGCATCGTCTCAGGGGGGGCGGGGGCCGACACGGGCGGTTGTTCTCATTCCAGCGCCTGGCTTGGGCAACCCACGGCTGGGGAGGCGCCTCGAAAAGTGGGCGTGATTCCTCCAGAATCGCGTTTTTGGGAGGCACAACTGCTCCAAGCGTACCGCGCAGGCTCACTTGGACCTATGGACGAAAAATGCAAATGATGGCGGGAAGTTCCGAGTATTTGGCCAGGACAGGTGGGCGCTCAGGCAGCGCGTCGGTATCGGTGGTGGAGACCACCGACCTGGGGCTCGGCGATGCTTCGCCCTTGGCTCGGTGGCTCTATCTCGCGCGGCTCTGGAGCAGTTGCCGGAGGAGGGCGGTAACGAGTTGCAGTACGCCCATTGAGGCTCCTGTGCGAGAGGACTGCCCCGAGCGTACCGCGTAGACTTACTTGGACCTGCGGTCGGAAAATGTAAACAATGACGGGAAGTTCCGAGTATTTGACCGGGACAACCGCTGCCCGCCCCGACGATTTTTGATATCAGAAGTTGACATCAAGAGATTGATATCATATATTGATATCTCGATGAACAAGCGGCAGAGGCGCACGCTCGTCCGGATCTTCGAGCGTCCCACGCGCTCGGATGTTCGCTGGGACGAGCTCGCGTCGCTGATAGGGGCGCTCGGCGCGGAAGAGCACGAGGGCGCGGGCTCGCGGGTTCGCTTCGTCCTCGATGGATCGATCCTGAGTCTGCATCGCCCGCACCCGAAGCCCGAGCTGCGGAAGTACGCCGTCGAGGACGTGCGGGACTTCCTGACGGCGCACGGGATCGAGCCGGAGGAGAACTGAGATGGACGCCATGGAGTACAAGGGGTACCGCGGGGCCGTCCGCTACTCGGCGGAGGATCGTCTCCTGCACGGCCGGGTCCTTGGAATCAGCGACCTGGTGAACTTCGAGGGCGCCGATGTCGATGAGCTCGAGAAGGCCTTCCACGAGGCCGTCGACGACTACCTGGCACTCTGCGAGAAGCTGGGCCGCGCGCCCGACCGGGAATACTCGGGCCGAATCCCGCTCCGCATCGACGGCGCGCTTCATCGGCGCGTGGCCATGGCCGCGGACTCGGAGGCGAAGAGCGTCAACAGCTGGATCGCAGACGCGCTGGAAGCCGCGACGAAACGCCGCCGATCCGACGCGCCGACGCGCCGGAAGAAGCTGCGCGCTGCCGCTCGCAAAGCGGCTCGCTGAACCTCACAGCACCCTCCCGGCCAAGCGTCCTCATTATTCACTTGGCACCTCATCACGCCGGCCGTGATGGCGCCCTTGAAGATGTCCGGAGCACGCGGTTGCGTCGGAGGGTGAGCCCGAGTGTCCGTCGCACGCCTTCAGCCAATAGCAGCCAGATCGACAACCACTCGTGGAGCGGCGGGCATCGTAGTGATGGCGTTACCGCGAGCGCTGGTGCCGACAAGGGCGGGTGTTCTCGCGCCGCGCCTCGCCGAGGAAACCCGCGGCTGGGGATGCGCCTCGATTGGCGGGCGTGATTTCGCCCGAATCGCGTTCTCGGGACGGGCAGGTCCTGATCCCGCGAGAATCGGACTTTCTGGAGGCGGAACCTTCACTTCCCGCGAATCCAGCCGAGCAGCCCCTTGCCCTTCTGCTTGCGCATGTTGAGCAGCCGCAGCTCCTGGAGTGCGGGGTGGCAGTCGGGATCGAGCTGGAGCGCCTTGTGGAACATTTTGCGCGCTCGGTTCTGCGCCTCGACGGCGTTGAACATGCGGCCCAGGTACACGTAGGGCAGAGGGCGATCCGGGGTCCGTTTGATGCCCTGTGCGAGGTGCTCGTTGGCTTCCCGCCGGATCGTCTCCTCCTTCGGGTTGGTGAGATAGAGCGCCCACCCGAGGTGGGCGAGGTACTCGCCCTCGTCGGGATCGAGGTGAGCGGCCATGCCGAAGGCCTCGACGGCCTCGGAGTACCGCTTCCCTTTGAGGCATGTGGAGCCCTTGCGGAACCAGCGCTCGGCCTCGAGGGCGCGCTCGGCCGCCTCCCGGGTGGCGCGCGCCTCTTCCTCCTGCTTGCGCACGGCCAGGTAGCGGCGGCGCGCGGCATCGTCCCGGATCTGTGCGTAGGCGTCGTCAACACGATCGCGGATCTGCTGGAGACGACGCACCAGCTTCGGATCGTCCGCGCCTCGGCTCTCGCGGTCGAGCTCGGCGAGGCGCGCCTCGTAGCAGGCGCGGATCGCCTCGTCGGTCTCCTCCTCGGTCCTCAGCACGGCGTAGGCGTCGCACCGCTTCAGGTTCTGGAGTCGTTCGTCGAGCTGGGCGCAACGCTCGTCCTTCGAACGACCATCGTCGGGCGCCTCGGCCACCGGCGCCGGACTCGCCTCAGCCCTGGCTGCGGGCGGCTCCTCCACAACTTCGAGCAGGAGTAGCACGGGCTTCTCGTGGAGTTCGAGCAGGCCGGCGACGAGCAGTGCGTAGAGAAGTCGCTCGTCGACATCTCCGGACGAGCTACCTCACCCAGGGTGCGATCGCCTTGCAGCTCCTGCGCCGAGGCGGCCATCGCCGATGTGATTGCGATCTCGGTGCCCACCCGCTCCGCCTCGCTGCTTTCGGAGACGTAGAGCGTGGCGCACCGGTCGAGCTCGCGGCGCACGTCCTCCATCGGCGACTCGCGCAGCCCGCCCTCGAAGAGGAGGCTGGCGGCGCTGCGCGCTACGTCGAGCCCACCCGACTTGATGCGCTTGCCGGGAAGCAGCTGATAGTCGCCACTGGACCAGCCGAAGGCACGCAGCAGCAGCTCCTCTCCCTGGGTGCGCGCCGCCTCGTCGAAAGCCTCCTCGGAGAGGACGTCCATCCCGAGGAGGATGTCGCGAGTACTCCCCATGCCGACCGACGCCTGCTCCTGCAGCTTCTCGTGCTGCGCGCTGGAGATACGTCCGGTGCGGAGCAGGAAGGCCTCGAACGGCTCGCGTCCGCCGGGCGCACTCACCACCGAAGGGTTGCCATTGCGCAGCTGGATGCCGACCCGTTCCTTGCCCCGGGTCAGGATCGCGACCCCGCTCCACGCCCGGGTGCGCAGGTCCCGCAGCAGCGCAGCGAAGCCATGCTCCGCGAGGGAGCCTGCGTTGCGCAGAGGGCGCTGCGAGCTGAAGGGATCCGCTGGGGTCGGCGGCGCGGCACCCGCCTGCGGATTGAGCGTCTTGGAGTTGGTCCCGACCTCCGGCTCGTCGCGCAGCGCGTCCTCGACGCTCTGCAGGAGCTGAGCCGCCGTCGCGGGCTTGGGGACGAAGTCCGCCACGCCCAGCTCGAGCGCGCGCCCCCAGAGCTCCGCCGACCTGTCGCCGCGCGTGTAGACCACCACCTTCAGCGCCGGCGCCGACGAGAGTTCCTCGAGGAACGCCATGCCGTCGCAGGTCGAGAGCAGGGGGTCGATGAGGACGAGGTCGGGCTCGCCGCCGGCGACGCTGCGCCGAGCCTCGTCCGGATCCTCGGTCTGGACCAGGCGATAGCCGTTGACAGTCAACCGGGCCGCGAAGCCGGCGGGCAGCTCGAGGTCCTCGTCCACGTGGAGGAGGGTCACCGACACAGGTGACTCATCGGCCGGCGCCAAGGTTCGGCTGAGGCCCGGTCCCGTTCGATCGGCCGCAATCCCCCGCGGGGTCTCGGGGGTGCACGACCCTCAGAGCGATTCGGATTGCTGATCCATGAGACACTCGCGCAGCAGTGCTAAGAGGCATCCCGGCTGCATTTCAGGACATCCTGAAATCGAGGCGTTGCAGATGCACCAGACGGGATCTCGTGAGAACCCGATTTTCGGGATGCACAGCGGCTCGACTTCTCAGGGGAGCTGTGTGGAAGGAACGAATACGGTTCGGCCGATGGCGTCCTTCTCGATGACTTCCCTATCCATCGGCACTCTGAGGTATTTCATATCGTGCCACAGCTCTGCCTGGTCACCGTAGTATGGGCTTGACCATCTTCCCGATTGCCCGGTGGTGATCACCAGGGCGGAATCTTCGAAATTGCCGAAATCGATGACATGGCGCATGGACGCCCCCGCGGTCACCTGGTAGGGCTTTCGTCCGAGATCACCATGATGACCGGGATTGACAGTGGACATGTCACCTGGAAACTCGGTTGGACCGATGTTCCACAACTGTTTGAAAGGCGGTACCGATCCCAGTCGATGTTTGAAGGTGAGCTGATGGATCTCTCCCCATCGCCAGTCGGAAACCCGATTTCCCAACGCTTCCGCGAGGGAGTCGTGAGCCTCGGCCAGGCTCTTGATGATGGTCTGGTGTCTATCCTCCACTACCTCCGTTCCCGGATCATCGAACCAATGTTCGAGCGAATCATCATGCATCATCAGCAACAACACGCCGGCGACGTAGTTGAGATTCCTGGGTTCGAGGAAATGCTGGTACAGCTCCTCGCTGAGTTTGTTGGAGAACGTGTTGTTCAGCAGCTTGACCAGGAATTCCTGGGTAATGGTGCTCGCAACGCTGTCTACGCCGGTCGTTCCGTCCCAGGCGCTCAAGTACTTGGTCAGCTCGGTAATCCTTTCGTCATCTGATCCGGCCCTGGCTACTGCCTGAAGAATGTACTGGGAAAGTGTGAGCCCAAATCGGGAGTGGGTATCGGCTTGTATGTTCCGCATCGATTGATGGGTCATGCGCTTCTTTCCGCTCAACAACTCTTCGATGCGAATCGCCCGATAGGGCAAGGCAAAGGCGGAGCCGAAAATGGAATATGGATAACTGGAATCGAGAATTTCATTGTTGGCGGAAACGATGTAGCCCGTGGCGGGATTGAAGAGCTCGGGCAGTTCTTCGAAAGGGATGATTCCTTCCCATTCATGGTCACCGGACCATCCCGGCACGGGTTCCAGGCCACTACCTCTCGAGCGTATCGGGATCCTTCCGTTGACTTTGAGTCCGATATTGCCCTTGTTGTCCGCGTAACCCCAATTCCAGACCGGTGTTCCGACAAGAGCGAGTGCTGCCTTGAACTCCTGCCAATTCGAGGCCCTGAAGATCTGCATGCAGAAGGAGATCTGCCCCCTGGTGGCTCCTGCCACGCTCTGAAACGCCAGCGGAGAGCCGTCGTCCAACAGAGTCCCAGTGATCGAGTTGATGATGGGACCATGTCGGCTGATCCTGACGGCTAGCTTCTCTGTTCTCAGCTCCCCGTCTGATTTGTATCCAATTTCCTCGTCAATCGTCTCGAAGGGATGGTAAGCGCCCTTGTACAGGTATTGGTTGTCATTGTCTGGGTTCAGCCTTTCCCAGAACAGGTCCTGTGTATCGGCGCCGGTGGTGGTCGCGCCCCAGGCGATGTTTCGGTTGTGTCCAGCAATGATGGTGGGGTAGCCGGGCAGCGTGATCCCCATGGCATCGGTTCCCCCGCCAACCAGATGCAGCTCGTACCACAGCGAAGGCAGCAAGAAGGGCATGTGGTAGTCGTTGGCCAGAATGGGTTTGCCGGACTCTGAATGCTCTCCCGAAATGATCCAGAAATTGCTGTGAATCTGATTGCCGTGGAGACCTGAGATCTGCTCGATCAGGGCATCAGCCTGCAGTAGGGCGGAATGAATCTGATGCTCAGGTTCGTACTTGCCGTGTGTGGAAGTGGATAGGGACTCCAGGCTGCCGGGAATGCCTTCCAAGGGATCATGAAACCCGGGAAGCGCCATATACGGGCCGTGAAAAGTGAGCGCCGGTGCCAGCTCCCGCCCCCTCTTTTCTCCGAGCTCCTGGATGGCAGAAGCTCTCAGGACTTCATGCTTCCAGTTGTGGTTCGAGGCATAGGATTGAAAATGCGCCAAGGCAATGATCTCTTCCGGAGTAAAGGGGCCGGGAGCATATCCGAGCACACGAAATTCGATGGGACGTTCCCCCGGCTGATTCCTGATGTAGGTATTGATTCCTTTGACAAAGGATTCGAGATAGCTCCTCTCTTCCGGCAAGAGCGATCCGAGTGACTTGACGGCATCTCTTTGAAAGCCAAGCACTCTGGCAAGTCGATCCGCTTCCAGGGTTCTTTCCCCGAAGATTTCTGACAATCTGCCGGCGGCCACTCTTCTGAACAGGTCCATCTGCCAGAGCCGATCCTGAGCCATGGCGTATCCCATTCCAAAGGCCAGATCGTCCGGGTGATCTGCAAAGATGTGAGGAACGGCAAATCCGTCTCTGAAGATCTCGATTCTGCCGCTGATTCCACGGACCTGGTGTTGTCCTTCATAGTCCGGCAAGGTCGACTTGACGAAGAAGTAGGTGCCGGCGGCCAGAAGAATCAGCAGCAGAAGTACTGCAATCAGCGTGCGCCGTATCGCTTTCATGGATTCCTCCACTCGAATGGGGCTGGTGTGATGCTCCCCGGTAGCCAAGTCTGTCTGTCATCAAACCTGGTCTGGCCGAGGCCTTGGAGTAAACCCGAGAGCACCTTACGCCGCCTCCGCCCAGACGTACTGGTGGTGAAGACCGCCGTTGGGCGTAGGCGGCGAGTTGTTGGCGAAGGGCCAGCTCGACGATCGCCTGCTCTCTGCGAGTTCGGAAGAGGGCCGGAACGCAGCGAAGTAGCAGCGTCGCGAAGCTGAACAGAGCCTGCATGGCGCGCGGGATTCTGCCCGAGTGTCGCGGTTCAGCACGAGTCTGATTCTCGGGTCAGGTCTGGACTATCATCGGCGGCTGGACGAGTGGAGGCGGGAAGGGGAAAAGCTCAGCAGTTCCGCGGCGAACTGATATTTAGGATCGACAGCGCCCATGTAGGCGGTATTCCAGATATCACCGTATGGGGCAGGAATCGGTAGAGCAGGTGATCGTACAGCCAGATTGAATCGAAGCCTGCGGCCTCCGCCTCGAGGGCCGCCTTCCGCGTTTCGAGGTAATCGGGCTGATGCCCGTCATCGCCGTAGTCGGCGATGACGTATCCGATCTTCATGATGTGATCCCCCTGTTCCTGTTCTCTGACCCTCAACTCGGTGGTGCGGCGCTTCCCCGCTACAGCGAGCGCCTGAACTCCTCCACGCTCGCGTATTCGTGCAATCCGGGCCAATTGCCAGTTGAGGAGCGTTCGGTCATCCTCAAAACCCCATTCTGCCAACCACAACTGAGGCCGAGCCATGTCCTTTCCCCCTGCCCGTCGAATTGCGCTCCCCGAAGTGACCCTGTCCGTGCACGAGGAGGGCACCGGCCCGGCTGTAGTCCTGTGTCACGGCTTCCCCGAGCTCGCCTACTCCTGGCGGCACCAGGTCCAGGCGCTCGCCGAGGCCGGCTTCCGCGTCATCGCGCCGAACCAGCGCGGCTACGCTGACAGCGACAGCCCCGATGAAGTCGAGGCCTTCGATCTCGTGCACCTGACCGACGACATCGTGGCGTTGCTCGATGCCCTCGACGTCGAGAGAGCCGTGTTCGCCGGGCACGACTGGGGCGGCTTCGTCTCCTGGGCGATGCCCGTGCTACACCCTGACCGCTGTCTCGGAGCGATCGGCGTCAACACGCCGTACGTGGCCTTCCCGAGCACGCAGGTGCTGCGCGGCGTCTTCCCCGACCCGGAGAAGCTCTACATCCTCTGGTTCCAGGAGCCGGGAGTGGCCGAGGCCTTCCTCGACGCGAACGTGCGAATCGTCTTCGAGAAGCTCATGCGTCGGGGTACCCCTCCATCGCCGGGCGGTCTGGCCGGGATGGCCGACGCGAATCCCTTCAAGCGGATCCGCGAGATCGATCCGCCCGGCGAGAGCTTCCTGAGCGACGAGGAGATCAGCCTCTACGCGCGCGCCTTCGAGCAGTCGGGGTTCCGTGGTCCCATCAACTGGTACCGCAACATCGATCGAAACCAGGAGCGGGTACCCGGGATCGGGGAGAGGAAGCTCGACCTGCCGTGCCTCCAGATTACGGCCGCCTGGGACGCCGCGATCCCGCCGTCGATGGCGGCCGGCATGCCGCAGGTGTGCTCGGACCTCGAGGTGGTCGCCATCGAGGAGTGCGGCCACTGGACCCAGCAGGAGAAGCCCGAGGAGCTGTCGGGTGCGATGATCGATTGGCTGACGCGGCGCTTTGCTGGCTAGCTCGTAGCCGGGAGGAATAGAAGGAGCCATTGTGCGCAGGGCCGCCAGGGTGGCTATGCGGACTGGCGCGTGTGGCTCGACCTGGCCGACGCACAGCGAAGGGGCGGAGACGCCCCGGCCGCCATCGAGAGCCTGCGGCATCTCCACCGCACCCGCCCGCGCATGGAGCATTCGCTCGAGCTCGCGCGCGCCGGAGCTTCCGCGCAACACCACGGCGGCGCGCTTTTCGTCAATCGCCATGGAAGGTGCCGGTGAAGATCGTCGCATCCATGGCGCCGCCCGCCCGGAAAGCCCACCAGTGCGGATGCGTCTCGAAAAATGGCCGTGATTCAGCAAGAATCGGATTCTCAGGAGCCACAGGAGAAGGAGATCTCACTGATTCGAAATCCATCAGTCGTGGTTCAGACGATCGCCGCCGGTCGCCGCACGACGACCTTCGCCTACTATCTGGCCTTCATCGGCCTGGGGCTCGTGCTGGCCTCGCTGGGACCGACGATCCCTGATCTTGCCCGGCGAACCGGGTCGACTCTGAGCGCGTTCAGCGTCGTCTTCATCGCTCATTCCGTGGGATATCTGGTCGGTGCACTTCTAGGCGGGCGGCTCTTCGACCGGTTCCCAGGTCATCCCCTGCTGTCAGCGATGCTGGCGGTCATCGCCGTGTGCATGGCCCTGGTGCCCCTATGTCCGAATCTGGCCCTGGCGGTTCTCGTCTTCGCGGTGATGGGGGTCAGCGAGGGTAGTCTGGATGCCGGCGGCAACACACTGCTGGTCTGGCTCTACCCGGTTGGACTCGGGCCGTGGATGAATGGCCTGCACTTCTTCTTCGGTGTCGGCGCGTTCATGTCTCCCTTGATCATCGCGGCGATCATCGACGGGGGCGCCACGGTGGCTCACGCCTACTGGGCCCTGGCGGCGTTCATGCTACTGCCGATGCTCTGGCTGCTGCGCCGGCCCAGTCCGCCGAGGGTCTCCCATCACGAGGAGAAGCCGATCGATCTGCGGCCGCACCGGGGCACGATTCTGCTGACCGGTGGCGTACTGTTCGTCGCCGTCGGCGCCGAGGTCGGCTTCGGCAATTGGCTCTACACCTACGCTGTGAACCAGGGGCTGGCTGACGAGTCGACGGGACGGTTGATGACGTCGGCCTTCTGGGGCGCCTTCACCTTCGCCCGGCTGCTGGCGATTCCCCTGGCGGCGCGGTGGACGCCCGTGTCGATCCTGCTGTTGTGCTTTGGCCTGGCCGGCGTCGCGGCGGTGCTGCCGCTGGCATCGACCGGCGAGGTGGCCTGGTTGTGGGCGGCGACGATTCTGGGCGGATTGGCGGTGGCACCGATGTTTGCGACGGCCTTGGCCCTGGCGGGTGGTCGCATGCCGATCACCGGACGCGCGATGGGCTGGTTCTTTGTCGGCTCCAGCGCTGGGGGCATGACGGTTCCCTGGGTGATCGGCCAGCTCTTCGAGCCGGTGAGCCCGCAAGCGATGTTCTGGGTCATCCTCATCGACATCGGGTTGGGGCTGGGGATCTGGACCTTCCTCCGGCGCGGCAGACGGATGGCGGCGATGACCTGACCCCGGTTCTAGCCCGCATTTCTCGCCAGGTCGCTAATTCACGACCTTGTGCTTGTGCTTGAACCGCTCGGGCTCGTTCTTGTCTGCCGGTGCGTCGTAGGTCGCGCCCCAGCAGACGCCGCTCGAGGCCTTCAGCTGCACGGTGACGGCCGGAGATTGAGAGAACGGCAGCGCGGGGAGGGAGAGATTGGCACCCTTTCCCTTTACCTGCACTTTGGTCTTGCCGTCGAGCCCGGGCTTCAGGGTGATCTTCCAGATCCCGGCGCTCCTCGTCAGGCTGTCGTTGAAGCGGAAGCCGTTCTGGTTGGCGGCTCCGGCGCCCTTCCAGCAGGGCTTGCCCTTGCAGAGGTCGCCGGCTGGGATCGACGCCTGCAGCACCAGGCTCGGGACGCCGGCCGCCTCATCGTAGATGCAGAGGTCGTAGGTCGTGCCGCCGGTTACCGGATCGCCGAAGTCGGCGACGGTGGTGGCATCGCCCTTGGTGAGCTTCCAGGTCAACTGGTCGCGCGTATCGGGGGTGCGGTCCTTCAGCTGCAACGACCCATTGAGCGCCCGGCGGCAGCCCGTGGCGGGGACCGCGACGCCCGCGCATGCGCCGGCGCCGTCGCACTGGTCGGTCGTGGTGCAGCCGTTCCCGTCGTAGCAGCTCGCGCCCACGCTCTCGAATTGACAGGTCGCTGAGCAGCAGTCGCCGCTCGCCGTGTTGCCGTCGTCGCAGTCCTCGCCCCCGGTGACTATGCCGTTGCCACAGCCGGTGAGGGAGCAGTTCGAGTCGCAGCCGTCGCCATCGTCGACGGGCTCGCAGAGGTTCGGAATGCCGGCGAGGCAGCCGTCGTCGCAGGTCTCCGGCGCCGTTACTGTGCCGTTTCCGCACGAGGCGACCTCGTCGGCGCCGGTGTCGACCCTGGGGCCGTTCACCCGTCCCTCCCCGTCGAGGTCGACCTCGTTCGGGTCGGGGACGAACGCTGGATCGCCCGCGTTGATCGCGGGTGATCGCGGGCGCGGTCACGTGGAAGTCGGCGTTGCCGGGGTCGACGAAGAGCGGATCGGCGAACAGCGAGTTCGCGTCCTGTCCCGAGCCGGCCTGGTAGGCTACGAAGCCCTGGTAGGAGGTGTTCTGCCAGGTGAACTCGGCCTGCGCCGCGCCGTCGACGGCTGAAGAAGAGGTTGTAGTCGAGCGCGTTGTTGACGTTGCCGTTCTCCGAGTAGATCAGCACGTTCTGGTCGGTGCCGTACAGGATGTTGTTGCGGATGAGGTTGTCCTCGGCGTACTGGATCCATAGTTCCCCGAGGCCCTCGCCGAGGGTGTCGTTGCCGAACAGCGAGTTGTTCAGAAAGAGGCAGTCGCGGACCCGCCCGACCGAGGCCTGAAAACCACCGAAGACGATGCCGACCTTCTCATTGGCGTAGACGAGGTTGTTTCGGACGATGATCCCACTCGTCACCGTGCCCGCGTTCTCGGCACCGATCTCGATCCCGAGGTCGTTCTCCGTCGACACGTTGTTCTCGATGACGATGTCCCTGCCGCCGTCGACGTAGATGCCGGCGCCGAAGCCGCCGCCATAGTTGGCGTTGGCGCGGGTCACGGTGTTGCCGCGTACGAGGCCGTTGCGGGCCACGAGCGTTGGGTTCGGCTGGATGTCGGTCTCGCCACCGATGAAGTCGATGCCGATGCTGTTGACGTCGCGCACGGTGTTGCTGGTGACCTCGAAGTCGGTGACGTTGCCGTTTAGGGTGAGCGCCTCGCTCTGGGCGGGCTCGCAGTCGTAGATTTCGTTACCGTCGATGATCAGGTCGGAGATCGGCGTGGCGTCGGTGCCGTAGACGGTGATGCCCATGGCATCGCTGCCGAGGATGTCGTGGATCTCGTTGTCGCGGAGTTCGATGTGCGACCCCGAACCGAGCACGCGGATGCCTGAGCCGTCATTCACGCCGAGGTTGTTCCGGAGCACCAAGCCGCGGACGATGATGTAGCTCTTGGTGTCGATCAGGATCATGTTGGCCCCGGCGACGCCGGTGCCGTCCACGATCGGATGCTCGCCGGGAAAGGCCTCGAGCGTGATCGGGCCGCCGCCGACGGAGCCGCTCGCCGGAAACGTCAGCTTCTCGGAGTAGGGCGTCGCCTTTTCGCGGACCTGGACCGTGTCGCCGGCGACGGCGATGTCGAGCGCGTCCTGGATGACCGTGAAGTCGCCACCCGACTCGGCGACGACGTAGACGGTCGCGCGCGCGGGGGCGGTAGCGAGCAGCGACGCGGCGAGCGTCACGGCGGCGAGGTGGGCGATGCCGGGCGAACGCCGACCGCGGGGCTTCTGCACGGGTACGGGACTCCTTGCGCGAGACTACGACGAACCGCCCGGGCGGGGCAACCGTAGAAACCTCATCTGAGACCTGTTGGTCCCGATGACGCAGCAGGGAGAAAAGCCCAGCAACTTCGGGCCATTCCGATTGTGAGGACGCACAGGGGTCTACTGGGATATTCTCCGCGCGTTGAAGGAGAGCGAGCGATGGAAGAAGGGAGCCGAAGCACGAAACCGTCGATCCGCCGATGGGTGATCCTGCTCGCGGCAATCTTCCTCACACTGCTCGTCGTGGCCGGGCTCTTCCGACTCAAGTGGAGGCTCGCCGCGATCG
Source organism: uncultured delta proteobacterium (assembly GCA_963722885.1). Taxonomy (GTDB): domain Bacteria; phylum Myxococcota_A; class UBA9160; order UBA9160; family UBA6930; genus CAVXZE01. The sequence continues at coordinate 533,454 of CAVROS010000012.1, read as the reverse complement.
GTCTCGGGATATCCCAGCCGGCCCATTCCGTCGTGGTCGAGAAGCAGGTGATGGTGCCAATGCGAGACGGGGTCCGTCTGGCTGCCGACCTGTACCGTCCCGATGCAGATGGAGCCTTCCCGGTCATCGTGGCACGCATTCCCTACGGAAGAGCCAATCCGCGCTTGAAGGTCTCCCTCGCCGGAGGCCTCTTTGCATCACAGGGGTTCGTGTTCGTCGCCCAGGACGTGCGGGGAAAGCACGACTCGGAAGGGGACTATTACCCCTACGTCCACGAGGCGGAGGACGGGCACGACACCTTCGAGTGGGCGGGCGCCCAGCCCTGGTCGAACGGGAAGATCGGGACCTATGGCTTCTCGTACTTTGGGTCGACACAGTGGCTCTCCGCCCCCTACGGGAGCCCGCATCTGAAGGCCATGGTTCCGATCGTCACCGCACAGAACCTGTACGAGCGCTGGATACACCACGGGGTCTTCCGCTGGAACGACGTCCTGGTCTGGCATGTGGAGAACCGGGGTCGAAAGGCCGAGAAACGGGACGACGTCGACTGGGCATCGGCGGTCCAACACCTGCCCTTGATCGAGGCGGACGATGCGATCGGTCAGGATATTCCTGCTTACAATGATTGGATCCGGAACCCGACCACCGGTCCCTACTGGGATCGCATCAACGTAGAGGGCCAGGTCTCCGACATCCGGGCTCCGGCCCTGATCATCGAAGGGTGGTACGACTACTATCTCGACCTGGCGATCGAAGACTACAACCGGATGCGGGAGGAGGGCGGCACCCCCGAAGCCCGCCGCAGCCGGCTCCTGATCGGCCCGTGGACACACGTCACGACGAGCGAGTTCCGGGACCGGGATTTCGGTGGAGAGGCCGAATTCTTCGGCTCCATCAGGGAAATTCTACGCTGGTATCGGTACTGGCTCCTCGACCTGAAGAGCGAAGTGGAAGAAGAGAAGCCGATCAAGATCTTCGTCATGGGCAGCAACGAGTGGCGGTCCGAGGCCGAGTGGCCCCTGGAGAGAACCCAGTGGACTCGCTTCTACCTCCACAGCGACGGGAGGGCGAACACGAGCGAAGGTGACGGCCTCTTGAGCCTGCAACCCCCCGAACAGGAGCCTTCCGACCGCTATGTCTACGACCCGGAGGATCCCGTTCCATCCGTGGGCGGGACCTCGATCTACGGGATCGCCCAGCCGGGCCCTGTGGATCAGAGGGCGGTGGAGGCGCGGGAGGACGTGCTCGTCTACTCCACGCCTCCCCTCGAAGAGGCCGTGGAGGTCACCGGGCCGGTTCGACTCGTGCTCCATGCCTCTTCTTCGGCCAGGGACACCGACTTCGTGGCAACGCTCGTGGACGTGGATCCGGAGGGCAAGGCCGTGAACCTGAAGACCGGGATCGTGAGAGCGAGATTCCGGAACTCCACCGAGCAGCCCGCCTTCCTCACTCCAGGGCGGGTCTACGAGTACGCGATCGAGATCGGTGCCACGAGCAACCTGTTCAAGAAGGGGCATCGAATCCGGCTACAGGTGACCAGCTCCTGCTTCCCGGAGTTCAGCAGGAACCTGAACACCGGGGCACCCATCGGACTGACGACCGAAAAGGTCGAGGCAGAGCAGACGATTCTCCACGATGCGGAATTCTCCTCCGTGCTCGTGTTGCCGGTGATCCCGCCGGCGCCTCGTGAGAGTTGACCCTGATGGGTTTCCGGGCATTCTGAAAGCCATGGCCGAACGCGAATCATCCCTGGAGCTTCCTACCGGCGGAGCGAGGATCCGCGATGCCGTCGAGACCGACGTCTCGCAGATGTTGGAGCTCCTGTTCAGAGCATTCCAGCGATGGCCGGCGTTCGAGACACAGGTTCCTCCCCTCGAACACCTCCGCTGGAAGATGCGGTGCGAGCCGATTACCGCGCGGCGCGGCCTGCTCGCCGAGGTCGATGGCAGGATCGTCGCAATGATGCTCCGGATCGTTCGCAGAGTCCGGGTGAGGGGCCGGGACACCCTCGCTCGAGACACTGTCGATGCCGCGGTCGATCCCCTCTACCAGGGGAGAGGGTTGTACAACGCGATCCTCGATTACTCCAAAGACGGTCCGCAGGAAGCCGAACTGGGTCTGGATGTCTGGTTCAGCACCAACCCGCGTACGCGAAGCAAGAGCAGACCGCAGAAGGCCAGATCGCTCGGCAACCCCATTCAGGTGCTGCGGAAGCCGTGTCGCCCACGCGCCATCGTCACTCGGAGCCGAGAGCAGTACGGCGGACGGTTGCCGGCACCTTTGGCAATCCTCGGGATCAAGCTGGAGTCGGCATTCAACCGGCTCGGGCATCCGCCATACTGGCGTCGTCTGAGGCGCGACTGGTTGATCCGCACCCTGGAGCGGTTCGATGACCGGATCGAGGGGTTCTTCGACGAGGCTTCCCGGCCCTTCGAGTTCGCGGTGGTCAAGACGAAGGACTACATGAACTGGCGGTACTTCGACCCGGCGTCGGGGCGGTTCACGGTCAGGGCGGCAGAGGAGCAAGGGAAGCTGCTCGGCTATCTGGTTTTCAAGGTTGCGGAGGGCGAGGGCTACATTGCCGACCTGCTGGCGCTGCCCGGACGGACCGACGTGGTGCGGTCCTTGATCGAAGATGCGCTTCGACTCTTTCGAGAAGCCGGCGTCGAGCGGGTCACCTGTTGGATGATCTCGCGACACCCGTACAATGGCATCTTGCGGAGATACGGATTCATCGATTCGCGAAAGGACGTCGGATTCAGGTATCAGCCGTTGAGTCTGGAGGACGAGGACCTCGAGTTTCTGAATGATCCCAACACTCGGGTCCATCTTACCCACGGCGACACGGATTGGATCTAGAGATGGCGACGAGCCAACCATGCGGAGTACGAGCTGCTCCACCTCGATTCCGTGAGCGGACAGCCAATCTCCGCTTCGGGGTTATCTGACCTTACGCCATCCCCGACGCGCCTCTTTGGCGTAGAATGCGTCCCATGATCGCAGATGATCGGGAAGAGACTCCGCCCGTCCTCGAAGTGCGCGACCTCGCAATAGCGCCGGGGGGTGCGCCGGTGCTGAAAGACATCAGCATCACCCTGCATCCGGGAACACTACTGGCGATCATCGGTCCATCGGGGTGTGGGAAGACATCGCTCCTCCGAGCCATCGCGGGTCTGGATGACGCAGCGGCGGGGCAAGTTCTCCTTCACGACCGATCGCCGGATGAAGTCGGTTGGCCGGCCTACCGGCGCGTCGTCGCGCTCGTGCAGCAGCAGCCGGTCATGCTCGATGATACGGTTCTCGAGAACCTGGTTCGCCCCTTGCGGCATCGCAGTGTGTCACAGCCGTTCGATCGCGGACTTGCCACCGATATTCTGGAAGCACTGGGATTGCCCGAGCGGTGCCTCGGGCAACAGGCCAGGACGCTCTCTGTCGGAGAGCAGCAACGCGTTGCCTTGACGCGAGCGATTCTCATCGAGCCAGAGGTTCTGCTGTTGGATGAGCCGACCAGCGCTCTGGATGAGGAATCACAGGCGATCATCGAGCAGGTGCTGCAGCTTCAGGTCCGACGACATGGGCGATCGGCCATCGTCGTCACCCACGATCGACGACAGGCCGATCGACTGTGCGATGCGCAATTGGATCTTCAGCCGCACATGATTCACCACGCGCAGCGCAGGGCTGTCGATGATGCCTGATGCCTTCTCATCCGGCGCAATTCCGCTCTCCGTCTTTGATCTGTCCATCGCAGCGGGATTGGTGCTCATCGCGGGATTGATCAGTCTTCTCTTCCGCCTCGGATTGGAGCGACGACTGGCTCTCGCATCGGTGCGCACGGTCGCGCAGCTTCTGTTGGTGGGGTACGTGCTTCAATGGGTCTTCGATCCCGCGCACGTCCTGATGATCATCCCCATCGTGGTCGTGATGATCGCGGTGGCCAGCAGATCGGCGGTAGTGCGAGCCAGCAGATCGTTTGCGGGCGTGACGTGGCGCGCGTTCGTTACGCTCGTGCTGACGAGTCTGATCACGACTGTGATCGTGACGGGTATCGTCATCGGCGCCGAGCCCTGGTACGGACCGCAGTACCTGATTCCCCTGCTCGGCATGGTGCTGGGTAACAGTCTCAATGGCATTTCACTGTGTCTGGACAGCCTGCTGGAGTATCTCAGTCAGAGGCGGGACGAGATCGAAATGCACCTCTCACTCGGCGCGTCACGATGGGAGGCAGCTCGCGATGCGCTTCGCGATTCGGTTAGACGCGGCATGATCCCCATCATCAATTCGATGATGGTGGTGGGCATCGTGGCATTGCCGGGCATGATGACCGGACAGATCCTGCAGGGTGCGGACCCGCTTCAGGCGGTCAAGTATCAAATCGTCGTGATGTTCATGATCGCCGGGGCGACTTCAGCGGGATGCATTGGAATCGCACTGCTCTCCTATCGGCGATTGTTCACCGGTCGACACCAGTTGAATTTCTCGGCGATAGCCAAGCGGGGCGAATAGCATCAGGAGGGTCGGAAGCATGGCTGGGATGAGAGAAGGCCGGATGGTCATTGATGAGGCTGGGCACGAGATCTATTACCGCATCTTCGGCGAAGGATCTGAGACCCTGATGTGTCTGGCGGGTGGACCCGGCGCCAACACCCAGTACCTGACCCGCCTGGGGGAGCTGGCGGGCGGGGACCTCCAGGTCCTGATCCATGACCAGCTGGGAACCGGCAAGTCCGATCGGCCCGATGACCCTTCGTTGTGGAACTTCCCCCGCTTCGTCGAGGAGGTGGAGACGGTCCGGAACGAGCTGGATCTAGGGAAGGTTCATCTCTACGGCCAGTCCTGGGGCGGCATGCTGAGCCTCCAGTACGCCCTCGATCACCCTGAGGGGCTCAAGAGCCTGATTCCCTCCAACATCGGCGCCTCCACGGCCGAGATGGTCCGGGAGATGTGGCAGCACCGGCTGGAGCTTCCGGCCGAGGTATTGCGCACGCTGGCCAAACACGAGGGTAGGCAGGACTTCGAGAACCCCGAGATGCTGGCGGCGCTCCTCCAGTACTACGTCCGTTTCGTCCGGCGGGCCACGCCCTTTGACCTCGAGACCTCGATCAAGGAGTTCATCGAGTTCGTCGTGCCCATCTTCGAGGGTCTGGGACCGGCCTACCAGGCCATGTGGGGGCCGATCGAGTTCATCTGCACCGGCCCCCTGCTGGAGTGGGACATTACCGACCGCCTGCATGAGATCGAGATCCCGACCCTCATCCTGACCGGCTGGTACGACGAGTGCGGGCTGGAGACCCACCGGGTGATGGCCGAACGCATCCCGGACAACGAGTACGTTATCTTCGGAAACTCGAGCCACTGCGTCATCCTGGAGAAAGAAGCCGACGCCTACCTGGGAGTGATCAGGGACTTTATCCGGCGGCTCATCTCCCGGACCTGAAGAAATTTTGGCGCAGCAGTCTGATCTGCAGCGAAATCCTCGGAGGAAACCCCGCCATGGCAATCGACGTCATCGTTCCCGAATCCACCCGCAAGGTCTACGAGAGCTGGCACTTCGCTTCCGCCGTTCGCCACGGCGGTCTCATCTTCTGCTCCGGCGTCGTCGGGCGAGGCGAATCGGCCGAAGAGGAGTTCCGCAATGCGTGGCAGTCCCTCGGCGAGACACTCGCAGAGGCCGGAGTCGGCTACGAGGACATCATCGACACCACCATCTACATGGTGGATCTCCAGAAGAACGCGGCGGCGATGGCCAAGGTGAAGGACGAGTTCATCAAGGAGCCCTATCCCGCCTCCACCTGGATCGGCATTACGGAGCTGATCATCCCCGGCGCCCGCGCCGAGATAAGGGTCACGGCCCAGCAGAAGTGACACCAATGAGGGAAGGCGGGCGCACCCGAGCCAGCGACAGGGGCTGTGCCTTGGCCTCACACCGCCCAGATCGGCCGCATCGCGACCACGTTGTCGGGGCCGGCGGGGGCGATCTCGAGGCAGCCGATCCGTCCCAGGGCGCCCTCGAACTGGGGATACTCGGCGACCTGCCGAACGAAGAGCTCGGCCATGTCCCGGGTGAGCTCGACCAGGGCCTGCCACTCGGCCGTGGACTGTGGCTCGGTGACGCCCAGGTGAAGGTCGAACCGGACGTCCTCGGTAAGCTGTCCGTGCAGTAGCTCCTGCCCGAGCTGCGCCACCCGCAGCGGAGGAGACAGCTCGGCGAGGCAGTTGAGGGCCCGTAGGAGGAGCAGGTAGGGCGTCTCCTCCTTCGAGGCCTGGGCCACGCCCAGCACCAGGTGGGGCGGGGGACCGGGAAGCAGGCCGACGTAGTCGAGGCCGCGGTGCGAGATCGCCGGGTGCAGCTCGTCGGGGATCGGGCTCATCGATCCGGACAGACAGACCACCCTCTCCGGCTCGCAATCCTCTCCCTCGATCGATATCTCGAGCGATCCGTGGAAGGGCTCGAGGATCAGCTCGTCGCTCTCCGGCGGGCGTGGCGCCTGGTCCGGACTCCAATCCCGCTCGATCTGATGGTAGGACTCGAAGAACTCCATCAGCAGCACCTCGGGGTGCTGGAGGTGGTCGGTGCACTCCTGCACCTGGCCTGCGAGCTCGAGGGCGCGGCAGTGCTCGTAGTGAAGACGGAAGGGAGTCGTGAGCGATCGGGCCACGAGAGTCTCTTCGGCCGAACGGAGCCGGACCCGAACCCCGGGGGTCGTCAGGAGCGATCCGGCAAAACGATGGTGGTAGAAGGCCCCGGGGAAGCGGACGAAGGGCCCCCGGGGCCGGTGAGGACGCCTGGGAGGACTTCATCAAGGGTCTCGAGGCACCTGGGGCAGCTCGCCGACCGGCAGGAAATGCGGGCTGGGAGCTGTTTTCTCGGGATGGGGCCGGTCTGGTCTCATCCCGTGCGCCGCTGCACCCTCAGCGGATCTGCACGGAGTCCGGGTCGATCGGCAGGCCCGAGGTGTCGACGGCTTCGAAGTCCGTGCCGCGCAGGGTCCGCAGCTCACGCAGGATGTCGTTGTCCCAGCGAGGATCGGGAACGCCCGAGAGGAACCACGGCGAGCCGTTGTCCGCCAGGATCATGCCGTGTCGCTGCAGCGCCTGCACGATGGGCCGGGTCTGCGGTGAGAAGTCCGCCGGATCGACCGAGCGCTTGAGCCGGAACCAGGCGCCCATGGGCGGAAGGTCGGGATCGGTCGACGAGCTTGCGAAATGGCGCGCAGGCCAGAGGTACGCGCGCTGTGTCCTGGGCGCCGTGAAGCGGATCGCGTGAGCCACGACACCTGCCGCCACCTCCTCGTAGCGAACCAGGCCGGGCAGGATCGGAAGCCCCGCGGCATCCGCCGAGGTCCAGCCCGTCGGGACGCAGGCCGTAGTCCAGCAGATCGAAGATCGCGCCCGAGCCCGCGGACCACGAGCCGTCGGGCTCGGGATGCGCGTCGAAGAGCTCGTAGAGGACGCAAGCGTCGCGATCCACTACCAGCACGTGCCGGTCCCCCGTGGCGTCGGGGCCGCCCTCGACGGGCGCGTCCTCGGGGATCGGATACGGCCCGGGGTCGCTCTCGTCCTCGTAACGGAAGCGAACCGGGACGGCCGGCGTTGCGGCGCCGGCCGTGGTGTAGGGGATTCCGATCGGCCCGCCCTGCCAGAGCCCCGCACCGAAGTCCGGGTGCACCGGGTCGCTCGCGCCGATGCTCGCCACCCAATCGTCCGAGCGCGGGTGGACGGGCAGGTTCTGCACGCTTGTGTGCCAGTAGCTGTCGACCGGCATCAGCGGACAGTCGGGCGCATCGGGGAGCCGCGGGCCGAGAGGGAACGGGCAGCGCACACCGAGCGCGCATACGGCCAGGGCCGCGAGCGCGCCGAGCAGCCATCTCCTCCGAACCGTGGGACGCATCCGCTCCTCCCCTTCCCTCCGCGCACGATTTGCGCGCGACGGAGAAAAGGGCTCATCGGCGGGGGTGTACCCGGGGGCGCGTGATACGGGTCACGGCAGGATTCGTGTCGTCCGCGGGAATCTCTTTCCTAGGTGAGTTGGGCCCGCAGCGCCCGTCGCGCTAGGCAGGCGAACCAGCAGGTCACCCAGCAGCTGAGCGACGGGATGAGCGGGATCGCGCGTGATGGTGGCAGCGACGAAGTAGTACCCGACTCGGTCAAGGAGCGGCACGTTGCGCCGGGCATTGGCAAACACCTCATCGGGATCCTTGCCGGCCCACTCTTCATCGAGGATGTAGCCGTGTCGCAAGTCCTTGATCCCTGCGCTGCGCGCGTCGAGGAGTTCTGCAGGAACCCGAGCGCCTGCTGCGTCGATCTTGCGGAGGACGGCCTCCAGGCGCGTGCCGAACGTGACACCGGCTTCGACGGCGGAGCGCGCAACGCCGTTGAACGTGCGAATCGCTTCGAACACGCCGCTGGCAATGGCGCCTTCGGCCGCGGCCACGGTCTCGGCGGTGCTTCTGGCAGGCTCGATCGACGCAAACCGCCGAATTGAACGCTCGACGGTGGCATCGTGTGTGCGCTCAACCAGGTTGGTCGTCTCTTCGACCACGTCGAAGATCAGATCCACCATCCCCCGCATGCCGGCACCTTAGGTCAGCACGCGACGTGAGGTCAGCAGGCGGCGGGGTGCGGATAGGAGCTTCCAGCCCCGCTTTGCGCCCGACAAGCAGCGTTCGGTCAGGACCCGCTATGCAGGGTGCGAGGTGATCAGGTACTTTGAAATCAACTCGATGAACGGCGGGGGCACCGTGGGAGATCCTGGGTTGCCGCAAACGACAGAGCATGCTCATCTGCCGGTGCCGGAGGGTGTGCTGCGGCTGCGCGACGATCTGCTGTCGGCGGAGAACCGCCCCTGTTTCGAGCGCGCGCGAATTCTGACGCGGTCGTACCAAGAGACCGAAGGTGAGCCGCAGGTGATTCGTCGGGCGCGGGCGCTGCGCGCGGTGCTGAGCGAGATGCCGATCTTCATCCGCGAGGGCGAGCTGCTGGTGGGGCAACGGGCGGCGGAGCTCGGGGCGCGGGCAGTGTATCCAGAGTTCAATATGCACGGGCTGACGGCGGAGACGACCCCGGCGGAGGTGTGGGACTACTGGCATGGGCGCACGCTGTTCGACCTGGTGCGGGGCGCACACCCGGAACGGCTGAGCCGGGCAGAGCGCGAGCTGGCGGCGGGCTTCTGCACCGGGGCGGACAGCGGCTTCGGCCACGTGGTGGTGGACTATGAGAAGGCGATCACGCGGGGGTTTCGGGCGATCGCACGGGAAGCCGAGGAACGACTCGCGGAGGCGCCGGACGACGACGGCGAGGGTCGGCGCTTCCTCGAGGCGGTCGTCATTGCGGCCGACGGGATCATGGCATGGGCTGGGCGTTACGCGGCGTTGGCGGACGAGATGGCGGAGGCGGAACCGAACGCGGCGCGAGCAGAGGAGCTGCGGGAGATCGCCAGGGTGTGTCGCCACGTGCCGGCAGAGCCCGCACGGAGCTTCCATGAGGCGATTCAGGCCTTCTGGTTCGTGCACCTGGCGATGCACATCGAGCAGTACGGCTGGTCGATCTCGGCGGGGCGGTTCGACCAGTACACCTACCCGTTCTATTGCGCCGACCTCGAGTCGGGCAGACTGAGGTCCGAGGGGGCGTGGGAGCTGCTGCTGGGCCTCTGGGTCAAGTTCATGGAGAACGTGGGTACGGTCATCGGCGAATCCATCTTCCAGAATCTGACGCTGGGTGGGCAGGATTCAGAGGGCGGCGATCTCTCCAATGAGCTGTCGCACCTGTGCATCGACGCGACGCTCGCGCTGCGGGTCCCTCAGCCGGCGATCTCGGTGCGGTGGCATCCGAACATCGACGCGGCGTTCTGGCACCACGCGCATCGGGCGTTGGCCGAAGGGTTGGGGCTTCCGGCGTTGTTCAACGACGAGGTGATCATCCCGGCGCTGGTCGCGCATGGAGTGGAGGCGGACGACGCGGTGGGCTACGCGATCGTGGGCTGCGTGGAGCCGTGCGTGCCGGGCAAGCAGCAGGGACTGACGGCGGGCGGGCACTTGAACCTGGCGAAGGCGCTGGAGCTGGCACTCAACGAGGGGCGCTCGATGGTCACCGGCTCGCCGATCGGGCTCGAGACGCCGCCGCCGGAGGAGTTCCGGGCCTTCGATGACCTTTGGGAGGCTTACGGGCACCAGGTCGAGTATCTCTGCGGGCTGAATGTTCTGGCGACGTTGATCGCGGGCGAAGCACAAAAGCGGTACGTGCATTGCCCGCTGATGTCGTCGCTGCTGGATGACTGCCTGGAGCGACGGCGCGATCTGGTTTGTGGCGGAACGCGCTACAACCTGCCGGGAACGGCGATCTTCGGTCCGAGCAACGCGTGCGACGGAATGATGGCGATCCGGCGATTCGTATGCGAGGAGGGCCGGATCACCTGGCGCCAGCTGCGCAAGGCGTTGCTGAACGATTTCGAGGGTGAGGAGCCGATGCGCCAGATGCTCAAGAACGGCGCGCCGCGCTTCGGCAACGACGACGCCGGGGCCGACGCGATGGCCAACCGGCTGACCGCGATCCATTCGGAGTTTCTCTGGAGGCACGTCGACTCGCGCAACGGCCGCTACACGTGCGGGGTCTGGCCAGTGCAGACCCATGTCTACACTGGGTACTTGACCGCGGCGACCCCTGACGGGAGGCGGAAGGGCGAGCCACTGGTGGATGGCGTCGGGGCGTGTCAGGGCGCGGACCGCAAGGGTCCGACGGCGCTTCTTCGATCGGTCGCGCGGCTCGACAACATCCACCACTGGCCGGCGGGAAACGTGTGCAACGTGAAATTCTCGGCCGGTCCAATCAGAACGCCCACGGGGATCGAGAACATGAAGGCCCTGACCACGGGCTTCATGCGGTTGAAGGGGCAGCAGCTGCAGGTGAACGTGCTCGACCTGGCGACACTACGGGCCGCGCAGGAAGATCCCGACGCCTACGCGGGCCTGATCGTTCGGGTGGCAGGATTCAGCGCCTACTTCGTGCAACTCGACCGCGCCACCCAGAACGAGATCATCGCGCGGACGGAGCATGTGGTCTGACGTTGTCGCGTAGCCTGTTGGCGACGACGGCGACGAGGTAGGTGATGAAGAGAATCATGCCGATGTGCAGAACGTCGTTCTCCGACAAGTAGAAGCCGGCGCCGCCGTTCCAAAGGCTCGCGGTGAGACCGGCTGCAAGATACGCGGAGTAGGCGGCCACTGTGACGGTGAGCCAGATTCCGGCGCCGATCATCGCCAGATCCATGGCGTCTCGGTCGCGGAGCCAACGTACAGCGGCGATGACCAATATGAACAGGAGACCGGGCGCGGCGAAGACCATCAGGAGTTCGAAGCTGATCAGGAACCGGGTGCCGGCGAGCGCTCCGTACGCGGCAAGCGCTGTGTAGACAACGGTATTGGCGACCGCGTAGATGAATAGCCCGAGTCGCAGCGCGCCGGTGGTGCACGCATATGCGACCGCGATGAGCATCGCCGAGGTGCTCGCGGCCTGGAGCATCATGTACGCGACTTCGAACCAGTTTGTCCAGAGACAAAGATCGCGACCCGCGCACTTGAGTTCGTAGCCGAGGAATTGATAGCTGGTTCCGGCAAGCCCGGCGCCGATGCCGCCGAGCGCGAGTGCGAGAGCCATCCATTCGCGCGAGCGCTGCCCGTTGCGGATCCGCCAGAAGTAGAGGCTGCCCGCGATCCAGAGAAGCGCCAGCAAGTAGACGAGGATCGAGCCGAGCGGCTGGGTGAAGGTGACGCCACCGATCTCGAAACAAGGCTGGATTTCGCACCACTGCTCCGGCGTCGTGGGCGGCTCGAAGAGGAGTTCGTTCATGTCAAAGGTCGCCTGCCATCAAGACCCGTCCAGCCGGTGCGATCCATGCCTCGGAGTCAGCCCGAGGGCGCCCTACGCCGCGCCCGCCGAAACGTAGCGATGGTCAAGACCGCCGACACCTGCGCTTTGTCCTTGCTGATTCGAGCCTCAGCAGATCCGAGGGCCTTGAACTAAACCGTCCAGACGGTATAGTTATGAGTCATGGCACGACCCAGCAATCGCGACCGCCTGCTCGACGCCGCCGAGGCCCGTCTGCTCGAAGGGGGCCCGGGCGGGCTCGTCCTCGACGCTGTCGCAGCGGAAGCGGGCGTCAGCAAGGGCGGGCTGCTCTACCACTTCCCGAGCAAGGAGGACCTCGCCGCGGCCCTGGTCGAGCGCATGGTCGAGGGCTTCGACGCCGTGCAGGAGCGGCTGGCGGCCCGCGACGCCGACGAAGCTGGCAGCCACACCCGGGCCTACCTGCGTTCGACGGTGACGCCCAGGGGTGAGCCGGCGGACGGCTCGGCGCCGCTGATGGCCGGGATCCTCGCGGGCCTGGGCGGCGATCGCGAGCGCCTCGACCCCCTGTACGAAGCCTTCGCGCGCTGGCAGGAGCGGCTCGAGGACGACGACATCGACCCGGTGCGCGCGACCCTGGTGCGTCTCGCCGCCGACGGTCTCTGGCTCTCGGCGCTCCTCGGCCTGCCCCAGCTCGACAAGAAGCTCGCGCGGCGCGTGTTCGCCGCCCTCGAGCAGCTGACCCGGGAGTGAGGCGGTGCGGGGCCTCGTGCTGCTCTCGCTGGCGATCGCGTTCGAAGTCGCGGCCACGCTCTCGCTGAAAGCCTGGGCGGGTGCGCCGCGGTCGTGGCCGGCGGCCCTCCCCGCCTTCGCCGGCTACGCCGTAGCGTTCCTGTGTCTCGCGCGCAGCCTCGAGACCCTCCCAGTCGGGGTGGCCTACGCGATCTGGGCCGGCGTTGGGACGGCCGGCGTCGCGATGCTGGCGATGTGGATCTTCGGCGAGACGCCGCCCCCCGCCGCCTGGTTCGGCGTAGCGTTGGTAGTCGTCGGCGTCAGCGTGCTCGGTGCCTCCCTGCCTTCACACTGAGGAACCGGGACGGAATCGCTCTGCCGAACGCCGCCGCCGTTCCCGAGAGTCTCGACGGTGGACTCATTGTTCGAGGTGCACCTCCGCAATCGCGAGGCCGCTCTCGCCAGCGATGGCGTACAGCAGGAAGGTCCGGCCGTCCTCCTCGAAGATCGCCGCAGTGCAGATGAAGAGTGTCCGTCGCTCGGGTACGCCGAGCATGCACGCGAAGGCCTTGTGCTCGACCTCGATGCGGTGTGTGATCTCGCCCCCTTCGAGTAAGCGCAGAACCGCACCGCCCACGGGGGAGGCTACCCAGACGGCGCCCTCGGCGTCGAGGCAGATCCCGTCCGGAACCGCACCGACCAACCGCGCCCACTCGCGGCGGCCCCTCAGCTAGCGCGGAAGCGATCCCAGCTGTTCTCCATAACCCTCTCCTTCGAACGCCTGTTTCGTGGGCCCCCTCAATATCCCCCGGAAATCGAATCCGAAGAGAAATCCATTGCCCAGCACTGCTCTCGGTGGGGTGGTTCTCTCCGCTTCGTACTCGAACTCGGCTGCGCTTGCGATCTGCCGCCCGACCCAGCGACGAGGCACGCGGCAGGGCCTGCCCGCGTGGTTGTCGAAGGTCTCCCAGTCGAGCACCCGGCATTCGTAGCGATTCATCAACTGACTGTGTCTCTGGTTCCACCGGAGCACACCTGACTTCTTCAGCTCGATCCCAAGAGGGCCTTCGGTCCAGAGTGAGATGGCAAGCCCGCCGATGTTCTCGGTTTCGCTCCGGAGCTGCAGTACCTCGTAGCGGAAGGTCCGGAGTGGCACTCCGAGCGGCAACAGGTTTCTGCCCCAACCGTGATCGTGCAGGGCCGGGACCTCGAGCGCGCCGCCCTCGGACTCCCATTGCCATTCCATCCGGCATCTTCCGAAGCTGGTGTAGTGGCAATAGAGCCGCGGTGCGTGTGCCCACCAGTGGAAGCCCTCCTGGGAATCGAAGTGCAGCGTCAATGAAAGGTTCGCTTCGGGCTGTCGATATCGAATCCTGTAGGCTGGCCACGACCCCTCCAGGCGCAGCCTCTCCCCGAGGATGAATTCGACGGCCGCAGGACGATAGGAGAGCTCCCGCGCGATCGAGTGGTAGCGCTTGTAGGTGACGCACCGCTCTCTTCCCTCCAGGCAGAACTGGAGATCGACCGCGTCTCCTGCGCTCAGAGCCCCCAGCTCTTCGGGCCGGTCGAAGGGAGCTCCGGTCAAGCCGAGCAGCAGGTTGAGGTTCACGAATCGAAACGGCGCCTCGGGCGGAAACAGCAGGATGACGGTGCGAAGATCCCACGGGAATTCAGGGAATCTGGTGCCGTCTTGGCTGGGACTGGGTCTCTGGTGGGCCACTCTGGACGAGCGATCCAAGAGGCCGAGGAACGGCGTCAGGACGCGTCGCGGTGAAAGCCGCGAACGGGCTTCAGCCAATCGTGATCCCTCCGCGTTCGAAAACCAGCTGCGGGTTCTCCCATACATGGGAGAGATCCACCATGGTCGGGGAGTTGCACGAGGAACATTCCTCAGCGTCCTGCCGCAGCTGAGCGAACCGGTGCAGCTTCATGATCTCCTTCAAGGGCGTATTTCGGATGTTGGCGATCGGCCTGTCCAGATTGAGGCAATCCTCGACGTACCCCCTGCCGTCGACGGACATCGCGAGCTTGGGAAAGTGGCATCGATAGCCGCTCTGCCCCTCGATGAAGTACCTGAAGTAGAGCTCCGAATTCAAGATGGGTGCTCCGGCCCGTTTCTTCTCCAGCAGGTGCGCGCACACTTCCTGCAGTTCGTCCGTCGGGCAGTCCCATCTCTGTCTGGGTGAAGGCGCGATTCCCCTCACCATGACGATACTCGGTGATCACGTCGAAGGAGATGCGCATGCCCATCTCTTCGGTCAGGCCGATCAGGTCGTCGATCTCATCGGCGACGCCTTTCTGCACACAGCAATTGAACTGATAGGAAATGCCGGGATATCTGGCCTGGGCGAGTCCGACCGCTTCGATGAGCCGATCGAAGAGGCCGCTCAGGCCCCGGATTTCGTCGTGCCGCTCCGGACGCGGTGAATCGAGGCTGATCAGCATCATGTCGATGTAGGGCAGCACCTCGTCCATGCGTTCCTTCAGATACCATCCCGTATTGAAGAGCAGAATCGGCATTTCCGCTTCTTCCTTGATGAAGCGGACGATCTTCCCGAGGTCCTTTCTGATGAACGGCTCCCCACCGGAGAGTGCCGTGGCGATGAAGCCCTCTCTCTTCGCTTCCGAGTAGAAGCGCTTCAGGTCCGCGAGCGGCACATCCTCCCAATCGTTGTGCAACCAGAGGCAGCTGGGGCACTTGCATGGACACCGATTGGTGATGAAGTGGGCGATCAGGAACGGCCGCCCGTCTCCCTTCTGCCGCGCCTCGATGGCTCGCGCGACGATCCTGGCTCTCGCTTCGTCCATCGAAGCTGTTTGTTCCATCATTCCTGGGCTCCTCGTGCGTGTCTCTACAGGGCGTCGGGAAGTGTTCGCATGGTATCGCTAAACGACAGCGGGTGGTTCTTCGAAAATCCACTCGCCTTGGGTTCGATGATCGGAGCTGGTAGTTTGACGCATCCAAGGGGCTGATGGAGGACCCAGCATGGTCAAAATTGGATCCGTACTCTTCGCAACAGCCTTGTTGTTGGGTGTCACCTCGGCATCTGCGGAGCCGGTTGCCCTCGTGACCTTGGGGGACAGCCTGACCGTGGGCGATGGGGACGAGGCGGGTGGCGGCTACCCCTCCAGGCTGTTGAAGAAGCTCGCCAAGGAGGCTCCGGGCTCGACCCTCGAGAACCTCGCTCAGTCGGGTTGGACCTCGGATGACCTGATCAACACGCAGCTGAAGCCGGCCGTCGCAGCGTTGCAGGCAGCACCGGGCGACGCGCCCAAGGTGGCTCTCGTCTGGATCGGCAGCAACGATCTCTTCGGCCTCTACAACTACGTCTGCCCAGAGGACTACCGGAACGACTACGCGCGTTGCGAGCCGGAGGCCCTGCAGCAGTTCACGGACAACATCAAGACCATCCTGGCATCGCTGAAGGCCACGGGGGCTCGCCTCTACATCGCGCTCCTGGACGATCAATCGAAACGGCCGGTGATGACGAATCCGCAGCTGCGCAGAGACAGCTACGACAAGATCACTGCCGACGACGTCTCGCGAATGTCGGTTCAGACGGGCAGGTACAACGCGGTCCTTCGAGAGTCAGCGGCCAGCTACGGCGCCACCACGGTCGATTTCTTCGATACGAAGATCTTCGAGACCCCGGCAACCCTCAGCGAGGACGGCAATCATCCCAATGGCGCCGGCTATGAGGCGATCGCCGGGATCTGGTACCAGGCAATCTCCACAGCTGTTGCGCGATGAACGATCGGCTCTCTGCGCTCGCGCTTGCGGTGGCTGGGTGCATGGCGGCTGAGGGCGCCCGCCGATAAGTGACCGTGATTCCGCGAGAATCGCGTTTTCGGCGGGGCAAGCCGGAGGCGCGGCGGTTTTCGGACCTCGCCGGGGTTGAGCCGGGCTACCTTTGAAGTGAGCTGGGCGGCGCGGGAGGGACTGCGACGCTTTCCACGGGGACCTCCTTATGAGCCGGATCTACGACGCGCTTCGGCGCGCCGAGTCGCTGAGGCAAGGCCGTCAGGTCGCCCGAGGTGCGCCTCGTCCCTTCCGCGTGGTGACGGTCACGAGCAACAAGGGGGGTGTGGGAAAGACGACCTTTGCACTCAACCTCGCGGTCTACCTGCGCGCCATGCGCGAGGACCTCCCGATCCTGTTGGTTGGCCTCGACGAGCAGGACACGGTCCAGCGGATGCTCGCCCTCGGAGAGGACTCTCCCCACGCGAACGTGGTGAGCGGACTACGCAGGGGGACCTTCGAATCCACTGTCCGCCTCGGCCAGTACGGGGTCCACTACGTGCCCTCCAGCCGCCAGGTGAGCCTCCTGAAATCGGAGGTCCGGACGCTCTGGCAGCTGGACGAGACACTGCGCCGGACGGCGTTCTCGGGGCTCGTCATCCTCGACACCAAGAGCGACCTCGAGATCCTGACCCAGAATGCGGTCGCCGCGAGCGACCTCACCGTCGTCCTGGTGAAGGATCTGGCCTCGCTGCGGGAAGCCGATCACCTCTACGCACTCACCGACAGCTGGGGTCGCCCACGCGAGCGGACTCAGGTACTGCTCTCCCTGGTCGATCTCCGGGTGAAGTACGCCGAAGGCGAGCCGGACATCCTGGCGCTGCTCCTGGCCGGGCTACGCGAGCGCGGCTACGCGCACTTCCCCACCTTCATCTCACGCAGCCGGGCGATCGAGGCGCTCTACACGAACCCCGCGGGCCGCACGCTCACGATCCTCCACGGAGCCCCCAGGTCGCGGGTGCACCGCCAGATGCACGCGCTGGCTGGCGACGTGCTGGCGACGCTCGACCGGCTAGGACCCCAGCAGGGGGACGTTGGCTGAGTTGTTGAGTTCGCCTGGCTCCTCTCTCGCTAGTCCCCTCGTCTGGGAAGCGGATCTGCCAGATCGCGAAGGAATCTACCGGCGAATTCCCCCTGGTGGATGAGGCTTTCCGATAGGCGGAACGCATGTCTTCGCTGGCTACCGCGGAAAGGAAGGGGCATGATGCCAAACCGCGCTGGAATGGGGGTAAAAAACCTCGATTTCCGGAGTCGGCATCATCGCGGTGGCTCGAGGGTCCCCAGGGCCCGCCTGGGGCCAGCGGCAGATACGTGCGCACGAACCAGTTGGACCTCCCCGCCGGTCAATCCTTCTCGGGCTCCAGCATGTGCGACCCCGGTGACTCCGTGATGTCCGGGGGGATCAATGTCGGAGCCAATTCACGCTCGAGGAGTTCCGGCCCTCCACGGCCGACCCGGCCAGTGGGTCTACGGAGGCGTGAACCTGACGGCCGGCACCCTCAAAACCCAATGGTGGTTCGTCTGTCTCGACATGACGCCCTAGACGGGTCGAGGGCGCGAACCGGGTTGTGTGTCGATCGGCAACGTCATCTCGGCCCGAAATTCCGAGTATTTGATCGGGAGAGGTGGCCGGGCCGCTAGCCGGAGTTCACCAGGATCGGCGCCGCGTTGGACGGGTCGCGGACCCTCGCGGGCGCCTTTCGGCGAAGGGGCGATAGGAGTACAATGCGCGCCGCTTTTCTTGGGGGAAGCTGAACTCAAAGGAACTGAGCGAGAAATGGGACTGAAGACTTGTAAGTTTGGTGGGACCAGCGTGGCTGACGCCGGGAAGCTGCGGCAGGTCAAGGCGATCGTCGAGGCCGATCCCGAACGGCGCTTCGTGGTGCCTTCGGCGCCGGGAAAGCGCAGCCCGGACGACGTGAAGGTGACGGACATGCTCTACGCCTGCCACCAGCGCGGCAGCGCCGGGGAGCCGGCCGACACGGTGTTCGAGCCGATCCGGGAGCGCTACCTGGAGATCATCCGCGGATCTGGGCCTCGGCCTGGACCTGAACCCCTACCTGGACGAGGTCTGCCAGCAGCTCTCGGCGGGTGCCGGCGAGGACTACGCGGCCAGCCGCGGCGAGTACCTGAACGGGCTCATCGTGGCGGATCTGCTGGGCTACGAATTCGTGGATCCGGCCGACATCGTCCACTTCGATGCCGAGGGCCGCTTCGACGCCGAGAGGACCCAGGAGTCCGTCAGCAATCGGCTGGCAGGTACCGCCCGCGCCGTGGTCCCCGGCTTCTACGGAGCGCTGCCGGACGGCTCGATCAAGACCTTCTCCCGCGGAGGCACCGACATCACCGGGGCCATCGTGGCTCGCGGCACCGGTTCCGATGTCTACGAGAACTGGACCGACGTCTCGGGCCTGCTGATGGCCGACCCGCGCATCGTCGACAACCCGCGCACCATCGAGGTGCTGACCTACCGCGAGCTCCGCGAGCTCGCCTACATGGGCGCGACGGTGCTGCACGACGAGGCGATCTTCCCGGTGCGGCAGGCGGGGATTCCCGTCCACATCCGCAACACCGACACCCCGGATCAGGACGGGACGCGGATCATCCGCGACGATGGGCGATACGCCGCCGAGTGGACAGATCACGGGTATCGCGGGGCGCAAGGACTTCACCATCATCGCCCTCGAGAAGACCCTGATGAATGCGGAGATCGGCTTCGGTCGTCGTCTGCTGGACGTGCTCGAGAGTCACGGCATCAGCTGGGAGCACATCCCGAGCGGGATCGACAGTCTCAGCGTCGTGGTCAAGGACAGCGAGCTGGAAGACAAGCTCGAGAAGGTGGTCGCGGAGATCGAGAAGGAGTGCAAGCCGGACTCGATCGAGTCCTACTCGGACATCGCGCTGATCGCCACGGTGGGTCGGGGCATGAGCCACATCCCCGGCATGTCCGGGTGCCTGTTCGGCGCCCTGGCAGAGGCCGGCGTGAACGTCCGCATGATCGACCAGGGCTCGAGCGAGCTCAACATCATCGTGGGCGTCGATGCGAAGGACTTCGAAAAGGCGATGCGCGCCATCTACGACGCCTTCGTGAAATGAGCCCGGAGACGGACTCAGCCCAGCTCTGATAGGAAGCCGAGGTCCCAGGCCGCAACGCTGTCGATCCATCCCCAGCGTGCGGCCTGGAGCTCCGGATCATGTGCGTGACGTAGCCAGGAGCTTGGCGATTCGCTCGTCCTTCTCCCGCCACAGCTCCCCGATCCACTCCTGGAACGCTGTGCGAAACGCTGCATCGCCGGTGTAGTCGCCGCCCAGGAATTCTTCCGGTACCGGGATCGATCGCACGTCCACTACGATGGTGTGGAGATGTCCGGCCAGGAGATCCCACGCGCCCGGCTGGCCCTGCGGATAGACCAAGGTGACATCGAGGATCGTGCGCACCTGATCGCCGAGGGCGCCGAGCACGAAGGCGGTTCCCCCGGCGCGCGGCTTGAGCAGGTGCCTGTACGGTGACTCCTGGCGCGCGTGTTTCTCCTCGCTGAACCGGGTGCCCTCGACGAAGTTGAACACCGAGACCGGTGTCGTGCGGAACTTCTCGCAGGCGCGCCGGGTGCGCTCCAGGTCCACGCCGCCGAGCTTGGGGTTCGCGCGCACCTCCTCGCGCGAGTAGCGCTTCATGAAGGGAAAGTCCAACGCCCACCACGCCAGGCCCAACACAGGCACCCTGATGAGCTCCTGCTTGAGAAAGAACTTGAGCATGGGGATACGCCGGTTGAGGACCTTCTGCACCACCGGGATGTCGACCCAGGACTGGTGATTGGACGTCACCAGATACCAGTCATTGAGTGTCAGTCCTTCGACACCGCTGATGACCCAATGGATGCGGTGAAATACCTCGAACAGGGCGCTGTTCACCGAGACCCACGCCGTCGCGATCGCAATCAGCACGCGCGTGCACAGCACCCGCCAGGCCGTCACTGGCACCATGAACTTGAGAAGCGCGATCGCGAACAGCGGCGCGCACCAGAACAGGGTATTGAGACCGATCAGCAGCGCGGTGAGGGCACCCCGGAGTGCGTGGGGAAGAAATGACAACATGCACCGATAATATTGCGCGTTCCCGCCGGGTTTCCAAGGGGGCTGAGAGGAAGTCTCGGATGCTGTCTTGGATGTCGCCGTCGAGTCATCTCGATCGGCGCCTGTTCATGTGCGAGGCGACGGCCTGAGGAGTATGCTCAAGTTCTTTCGTATCCCCGCACGACTCGAGGAGGAGGATCGAGATGAAGCGACTCGCCGGTCTGGTTTCCCTCGTTGCGCTGATCGTCACGGCCAACCTCGCCCGCGCTGACGTCTTCATGAGACAGAATCAGCATGTGGATGCCTTCCAGATGATGGGACAGACTCAACCTGCCACGGACATGGAAGTCATTGTCTGGATGACCGACAAGGGCATGAGGAGCGACAATCCGCAGCAGTCTGCGATCGTGAAGCTCGATCAGAAGATGTTGCTGCTTCTCAACCACGAGCAGAGAAGGATCGCCAGGATGCCGTTGGACCCCGATGCGATGGCGGCCAACATTGCTTCCCAAGGTCAGGACCTGTCAGCTGACGACAAGGCCCAGTTCCAGGAAATGATGGGCAAGATGAGCGAGATCAAGGTTTCCATCACCGAGACTGGCGAGCGGAGAAAGATCGGAGACTGGAACTGCACGAAGTACCTGCAGACGATCGAGACATTCATGGGGCCTGCCACCACGGAGGTGTGGGCAACGGAGGATCTCGAGATCGACATGGACAGTTACGTCGATCTGACGACGGCCATGATGGCGATGCAACCCGGGATGAAGGAGAACCTCGCCCAGATCCAGACGGAGTTGAAGAAGATCAAAGGGGTTCGTGTCCACGAGAAGACGTCGAATGACATGATGGGCACGAAGGTAAACTCGACGATCACACTCCTCGAGTTCAAACAGGGGAAGGCGCCGGACGACCTCTTCGACCTGCCACAGGGCTACACGAATCAATGAATCGGAGATCTGCCATGGGCAAGAAGCTGGTAGTCGTCGGTGGGGGTGCTGGAGGGCCGAGTGCCGCAGCCAAAGCGAAGCGTCTCGATCCCGACCTGGAGGTGACGATATTGGAGGCGGGGGAGCACGTCTCCTTCGCGACCTGACCGGCCCCCTATTACATCGGTGATGTAATCGAGGACGAGAGCAAGCTGATCGCACGCACCCCCGAGGCCTTCGCCAAGTCGGGCATCGACGTGAAGCTCCACACCCGGGTAGAGGCGATCCTGCCCGATCAAGGGACGGTCACACTCAGCGCTGCTGAATCAGTGCCCTTTGACTACCTGGTCGTGGCTACCGGCGCGAATTCCCGACGTCTCGGTGTCCCCGGAGAGGATCTCGAGGGGGTCTTCTGCCTGCGGAACGTGACCGATGCCGTTCGCATCAGACGTTTCATCCAGGACCGCCGGGCCAGCCGAGCAGTGGTGGTGGGAGCCGGACTCGTCTCTCTGGAGATGTGTGAAGCCTTTCGGCGTCTGGATCTGGAGACCACCCTCGTCTATCGGGGCGAGCTTCCCATGCAGCGGATCGGAGACGAATTTGCCCAGCAGGTCCGGGAGGAGATCGAGAGCAACGGCGTGACCTTCATGGGAAACACGGAGCTGGAGGGGTTCGATCGGGCATCGAACCAGGGAATCGTCGTCCATACCAGCAATGGTTCTCTGGAGACCGATCTGGTGCTCCTGGGCATCGGCGTCGTTCCTTCAGTGGCTCTCGCCTCCGAGGCCGGCTTGACCCTGGGAGCCACTGGCGCCATTGCCGTCAACGAGCACATGCAGACCAGCGTTCCCTCCATCTACGCGGCCGGCGACTGTTGCGAATCCTATCATCGCATCAGTCGGAAGCCCGTGTATGCGCCGCTTGGAGACATCGCGAACAAGGAGGGTCGCATCGCTGGTGCCAACGTCGGCGGCCAGAGTCTCTCCTTTCCGGGCATCGTGGGTTCCATCTGCTTCAAGGTTTTCGGGCTCGAGGTGGCCAGCACGGGTCTGACCGAGGAAGAGGCGCGGGAAGCGGGCTTCGCACCGGTCTCGGCGACCATCAAGGGCGTTTCGAAGGCGCATAGCTATCCGGGTGCCAGTGAGCTTCGGCTCCGGCTGGTAGCAGAAGCTGAAGGTGGCCGGCTCCTCGGGGCCCAGGGAGTGGGAGCTGAGGGCGTGGTGTCGAGGATCAACGCGCTGGCGACCGCCTTGACCGGTGGTCTTTCGGTGGAGGAGCTGGCCTACCTGGACCTGGCGTATGCCCCGCCTTTCTCCGGAGCATGGGATCCCGTCCACATCGCTGCGCAGCGACTGCTGAAGTAGGGATCTTCTCGGGCCTGTCTGTTCGCCGCACCGATTGCCGCGCTGTGAATTGGCGAGAGACGAAGGTCAGGCCAGCCCGTATCTCTTCATCTTGCGGAACAGCGTCACGCGGTGAATACCGAGTTCCTCGGCTGCTCGGGTGCGGTTGCCGCGGTGCTTCTTGAGTGTCCTTACGATCAGCTTGGCCTCGGTGTTCTTGAGAACGTCCCCCGTTTCCCCGCCCAGTCTGCCTTCAGGGCGGTGCTGTCGGACGTAGTCAGGGAGGCTGCGAACGTCGATGAGGCTCTTCTGGCAGACCACGAAGGCCCGCTCGATGATGTTCTCCAGCTCGCGGATGTTGCCGGGGAAGGGATAGTGGGCCAGGAGCGCCAAGGCGTCGTCTTCGATGCCTTCGATCGGACGTCGCCCGGCGGTGCGAAAGCGGCGGATGAAGTGCTGGGTCAAGAGAGGGATGTCCTCGGAGCGCTCCCGGAGGGGAGGAAGCTCGATCTCGACGATGTTCAGTCGGAAGTAGAGATCCTCGCGGAACTCTCCCTGCCGGACCATCTCCGACAGGTCGCGGTTGGTGGCCGAGATCACCCGCACGTCGGCACGCACGGACTCGGTTGCACCCAGGGGCTCATAGACCCGCTCCTGGAGGAAGCGCAGCAGCTTTACCTGTAGCGGCCTGGCCAGGTCGGCGATCTCGTCCAGGAAGAGGGTGCCGCCATCGGCCTGGGCGATCCGTCCGGGCTTGTCCCGCTTGGCATCGGTGAAGGCCCCCTTCTTGTAGCCGAAGAGCTCCGATTCGAGGAGTGTCTCCGGCATGGCCGCGCTGCTGATCGCCACGAAGGGGTGTTTCCCGCGCGGGCTGTGATTGTGGATGGCCTTCGCCACCAGCTCTTTGCCCGTGCCGCTCTCACCCAGAATCAGCACAGTGCTGTCGCTCTCGGCCACCAGCGGCAAGAGCGCGAAGATCCGCTCCATCTCCGGGTTCTTGGAGATGATGTCGTCGAACCGGTACTTGTCGTCGAGCTTGCGCTCCAACGCCACCAGTGACGAGAGGTCCTCGAACACCTCCACGCCGCCGAGCAGCTTGCCAGTCCGGGTCTCGAGCGGATAGGTGGAGATCGAGATCGGAATGGGGCGGTCGTCCTTGGTGTGGAAGATCGCCCTACGGCCGTGAATTTTCTCCCTGCCGCGGATGCTCTGCCGCAGCGGGCAGACGCTGTCACAGAGGTCCGTCTTGAAGACGCTGCTGCACGCCTTGCCGAGGACCTCGTGCTCGCGGTGGCCGGTGATGCGCTGGGCGGCGCGGTTGAAGGTGGTGATCTCCCCGCGGGCATTGACGGTGAAGATGCCCTGGGACACGGAATCGAGAATCAGGGAAAAGTAGCGCTGGTCCAGTTGCTTGTAGGAGCGGGTCGGCATGCGCTGGTCCTGCGGGTCGGGCGGTCTCCGGTCGTCGACCGAAGATCCTATCAGGAAAAGATGCAATTTGCAACATTGTATCGCAACATAGCTGCATGTTGCAGCGCAGCTTTGATGCTTTGAGGAGATTCCGCCTCTTCGCGGTTCTCCGGCTCTTGCGAGAGTTCCTGCGCCGGTAACCACGCGCGAGCGCTCGTCTATTCGTCTTTCGAGCAGCTCCCGCAGCAGTCTGGAGAGACGCGGCTGGCGGGCCGGCGCTCGCTCCAGCAGAGGCTGGTCCAGTTCGTGCATTGGCAAAAAACGTGGAAGACAGTGAAAGGCGAGAGAGTGCAAAACGGCGTACTGGTGAAAGCCGCGCTTCGTCAGGGAGAAGGGGGCAGCTCAGGGAGTTGGCGCTCTCCACGGGGCAAGCGGCGCGTTACTGCTACGTCACCTCCTACACGATCGTCAACTGGATCCACACCAGGAGGCTGAGGGCCCAGAAGACGGCCGGTGGCCAGTACAGGATCCGCCTGGGCGATCTACGCGAATTCATGCGCGCGAACGACATGCGCACCGACCTGTTGGAGGAGGAGAAGGGTCTCCGGCCCTACTGCTGGGAATTCCACTGCCAGCCAGGTGGGGAGGTCTCCGCCTGTGACAACTGTCTGGTCCGCCGCTCGGGAGCAGAGTACTGCTACGAGCTCCGCAAAGCGATTCCGCTGTCGGAGTGTCTTTTCAGGAGTGTACGAGCTGTGAGTACTACAAGATCTGGGGACCGTCCCGGAGAACAGGTCAACTAGCCGGACTTCCCAATCCGTTCACGGTGACGAACGCTCGCCGAGCATCCGCAGCCGGCGAGGCCACTCGCCCGCTGCGGGAGAGATAGAAGCATGCAGGCTATCAACCCGGTGACTCGAGATCGCGGACGTGGTCGCCGAGTATGGCGGCGAGACGCTCCACGTCTGCATGCAGTGCGGAACCTGCACCGGCGTCTGCCCGTGGGGCCTGGTGAACGCCTACAGCCCGCGCCAGATCTTGCGCCAGGTGTCCCTGGGCCTCGAAGGCGCCGAGGAGGCGGTCTGGAACTGTGTGACCTGCAACACCTGCGTGGTGCGCTGCCCGCGCGGAATCGAACTGATCGAGGTGCTCAGGGCGGTGCGGGCACTGATGGTCGAGCAAGGGACGACCCCCGAGGGCATCCGTGGACCCCTGAGCAGCCTGCGCAGCGACGGCAACCCGTGGAATGGAAAGCGCGAGGAGCGCACTGAATGGGCCGAGGGCCTCGAAGTCCCGGCCTTCACGCCCGATCACGACTACTGCTTCTTCACCTGCTGCACCCTCGCATACGACCCGCGCAACAAGAAGGTCGGGCGGGCCCTGGTTCAGCTGCTCCAGAAGGCCGGGCTCTCCTTCGGCATGCTCGACACCCAGGAGAGCTGCTGCGGTGACCAGGCCCGCAAGATCGGCGCCGACGACGTATTCGGGGAGCTGGCCCAGGTCGAACATCGAGCTCTTCCAGGAGCGTGGCGTGCAGCGGGTCCTGGTCGCCTCGCCGCATTGCCTGAACGCCTTCACGAAGGATTATCGCGATCTGGACGGAGCCGTCGTCAGCGAGCATTACACCGAAGTGCTCGACCGCTTGATCGCTGACGGCAAGCTCGAGTCCCACCAGCGAAGTAGGATGCACGCGTCACCTTCCACGACCCCTGCTACCTGGGCCGGCACAACGGAATCTACGACGCGCCCCGCCGCGTGCTCCAGAGCATACCGGGGCTGAAGCTGGTGGAGATGCCCCGCTGCAGAGAGAACAGCCTGTGCTGCGGCGGAGGAGGGGGTGGCGCGTGGAGCGAATACCCCGTCGAAGAGCGCTTCGCCGTGCTGCGCGTGCGCGAGGCGCTCGAGACCGGCGCCGAGGTGATCGCCACCGCCTGCCCCTATTGCACCCTGATGCTGGAGGACGCGGTGAACGTGCTCAACGCGGGAGAACAGATCGCGGTCCGGGACGTGGCCGAGCTGCTCGCGCAGTCGGTCGGGACGGTGGACGAAGCTGCAATGGCTGAGGGAGTCGGTGTCTAGCCGGAAGGATCGGCAATGGCTGAGCGAATCGGGTTCTACATCTGCCACTGCGGCATCAACATCGCCTTTCGGGTGCGCGTGGCGGAGGTGGCCGAGTACGTGGCACCCTGCCGAACGTGGTGGTCTCCCGCGACTACCTGTTCATGTGCTCCGACCCGGGACAGGAGCTGATCGAGAACGACATCCGCGAGCACGGCCTCACCCGCGTGGTGGTGGCCTCCTGCTCGCCGCGCATGCACGAGATGACCTTCCGCGGAGCCTGCGAGCGGGCCGGGCTCAATCCCTATCGGGCGTTCCACATGGTCTGCGTGCGCGAGCACGTCTCCTGGGTCACCGAGGACGAGGACGAGGCCACCGAGAAGGCCAAGCATCCTGTCCCGCGCCGGCGTCATGCGGGTTCCCCACCAGCACGACCTGCATCCGGCCCACTTCCCGGTCAACACCAACACGCTGGTCGTGGGCGGCGGCATCGCCGGCATGCAGGCGGCCCTGGACGTCGCCAAGGCCGGCTTCAAGGCCTACCTGGTGGAGCAGTCGCCCACGATCGGCGGGCACATGCTCCAGTACGACAAGACCTTCCCCACCTTGGACTGCGCGGCCTGCATCGGCACTCCCAAGATGGTATCGGTCGGCCAGAGTCCCAACATCGAGCTGCTCTCCTACAGCGAGGTCGAGGAGGTCAGCGGCTTCGTCGGCAACTTCAAGGTCAAGGTCCGCAAGAAGGCCCGCTACGTGGACGCCGACAAGTGCACCGGATGCGGCGACTGCGAGACGAGCTGCCCGGTCCAGTTCAAGCCCTACTTCGACGCTGCCGCCGCCGAAGCTGGAGATCGAGGAGGAGCGGGAAGCCATCGTGGCGAAGATCATCGAGCGCTACGAGGGGGAGCCCGGAAATCTGCTCCCGATCATGATCGACGTGAACGCCGAGTTCCGCTGGCTGCCTCCCGAGGTGCTCCGCTACCTCTCCGTCGAGCTCGACGTTCCCCTGGCCCAGATCATGCGGCTGGCCACCTTCTACAACTACTTCAGCCTGGAGCCGCAAGGCCGGCACCTGATCAGCGTCTGTCTCGGAACCGGCTGCTTCGTCAAGGGCGGGAATACCATCCTCTCGACCTGGAACGAAAGCTGGGAGTCAAGGCCGGCGAGACCACCAAGGACATGCGCTTCTCGCTGGAGATGGTTCGATGCCTCGGCTGCTGCGCCCTGGCGCCGGTCGTGCGCGTCGACGACGAGTTTCACGGGAAGGTCGAGGACGACAAGATGCCGCTCATCCTCGAAGGATATGAATAGGAGCCTGGGTCCAAGGAGAAGCCGTGAACCGCCCTGGCTGGAAAGACTCGTACCGCCGGTGCCAAGTGAGAGACGATCTCGGGCGCACCGAGAAATCGAGGTCAAGTCGTGCCCTGTCCGGGTAGAGAGGAGTAGACACCGTTGTTGACCAAGCTGTTGCCCGCAGACCTCGAGAAGATCGCGCGAGGTAACCAAGCAACGATTGGGATCCTATCGGTTGCGGCTGATGCTCTGCGCCGGAACCGGCTGCGTCTCCAGCAAGTCCTTCGATGTCCAGAAGGCCCTGCAGACCGAGCTGGACAGGCACGGCCTTCAGGATGAGGTGGCGATCATCATGACCGGCTGCAACGGCTTCTGTGCCAAGGGGCCGGTGCTGGTGGTCCAGCCCGACAACATCTTCTACCAGCTGGTGACGCCAGAGGACGTCCCGGAGCTGGTGGAAGAGCATTTCAAGGGTGGCCGCCCGGTCGAGCGATTGATGTATCGCGAGCCGGGCAAGACGAAGCCGATCCCCAAGATGAATGACATTCAGTTCTTCAAGAAGCAGAAGCTGATCGCGCTTCGCAACCGAGGTCTGATCGACCCCGAGAAGATCGACGAAGCCATCGCCCGCGAGGGCCTACTTCGCGCTCGACAAGGCGCTCAACTCGATGACCCCCGAAGCAAATCATCCGTGATGTCGAGAAGGCTGGGCTGCGCGGGAAGGGGGGCGCCGGGTTCGCCACGGGGACCAAGTGGAAGATCACGGCCGCGCAGCCCGGGGACATCAAGTACGTGATCTGCAACGCCGACGAAGGGGACCCGGGCGCCTTCATGGATCGCAGCATCATCGAGTCCGATCCCCACGCGGTCATCGAGGGGATGATCATCGGGGCCCGGGCGATGGGGGCGACCAAGGGATTCGTCTACATCCGTCAGGAGTACCCCCTGGCACGGGAGCGTCTGGCCACGGCCATCGCGCAGGCCCGCGAGCGCGGGCTCCTGGGAAAGGAGATCCTGGGGAGCGACTTCGACTTCGATATCGCCATCCACCGCGGCGCGGGCGCCTTCGTCTGCGGCGAGGAGACAGCGCTGATCGCCTCGATCGAAGGCGATGTCGGCGAGCCCAGGACCAGGCCTCCCTTCCCGGCCGAGAGCGGCCTGTGGGGCAGGCCGACCTGCATCAACAACGTCGAGACCTGGGCCACCGTGCCGGAGATCATCCGTCATGGGGCCGAATGGTTCTCGAGCATCGGGACGGAGAAGAGCAAGGGGACCAAGGTCTTCGCCCTGGTTGGCAGCATCGGAAACGCGGGCCTCGTCGAGGTCCCCATGGGCATCACGGTGCGCGAGTTGGTCTTCGACATCGGTGGAGGGATCCCGAACGGCAAGAGATTCAAGGCAGTTCAGACCGGCGGACCTTCGGGAGGCTGCATTCCGGAATCGCTGCTGGATCTTCCCATCGACTTTGAACGCCTGAGGGAGGCCGGATCGATCATGGGCTCGGGCGGGATGGTCGTGATGGACGAGGACACCTGCATGGTCGACGTCGCCCGCTACTTCCTCGAGTTCCTGCGTGAGGAATCCTGCGGCAAGTGTACGCCCTGTCGCGAGGGGACGGTGCGAATGCACGAGATCCTCACCGCCATCTGCGAGGGCAGGGGGACGCCGGAGGACCTGGAGACCCTGGAGGAGATGGCCGAGTACGTCCGCGACACATCACTGTGCGGGCTGGGAGCGACGGCTCCCAACCCGGTGCTCAGCACTCTCAGGTACTTCAGGGACGAGTACGAGGCCCACGTTCTACCATCGCCAGTGTCCGAGCCGATCCTGTCCGGCCCTCTCGCCGGCCCCCTGCCAGAGCAGCTGCCCGGCGGGGATCGACGTGCCCAGCTACGTGGCACTGATCGCCCTCGGCAGGTTCCAGGAGGCCCTCGACCTGATTCGGGAGGACAACCCCTTCCCGGCCGTGTGCGGCTACGTGTGCACCCATCCCTGCGAGAGCACGTGCAAACGCCGCGATGTCGATCTTCCGTGGCGATCAAGCACCTGAAGCGCTTCCTGGCGGACTGGGAGGCCGAGAAGAAGCCCGCGGTGAAGAAGGGCAAGCCCACCGGTCCGACGATGCAGGTGGCGATCGTCGGGGCGGGTCCGGCCGGGTTGACGGCCGCCTACTTCCTGGCCCTCGAGGGATACGCCGTCACCGTCTTCGATGCGATGGACAAGCCGGGTGGCATGCTGGTGGCCGGCATCCCGACCTTCCGGTTGCCGCGCAGCGTGATCGAGTACGAGATCGAGCGCATCACGGCACTCGGCGTGAAGATCGAGACCGGCGTCCGGGTGGGCGAGGACGTCAGCCTGGCCGAGCTCAAGGAGCGGGGCTTCAAGGCCGTCTACCTGGCGGTCGGAGCCTACGAGGAGATGCGGCTCGACGTGGCCGGCGAGCAGCTCCCGGGGGTGATCGGCTCACTCGACTTTCTGAAGGACGCGCTCTCCGGGAAGATCACCAGCCTCGATGGCCACGTCGTCGTCATCGGGGGAGGCAACGCCGCCATCGACTGCGCCCGGACAGCGCTGCGGCTCGGCCCGGCGGAGGTGACGGTCGTCTACCGCCGCTCGCGCCAGGAGATGCCGGCCGACGCGGACGAGATCGAAGCCGCCGAGGAGGAGGGGGTCAAGCTGCGCATCCTGACGGCCCCGGTTCAGGTGCAGGGCGAAAAGAACGTCACCGGGATCGAGTGCATCGAGACCGAGCTCGGGGAGCCCGACGAGAGCGGGCGGCGCCGTCCGGTTCCGGTCGAGGGTTCCGAGTTCACGATCGAGGCCTCCACGATCATCACCGCCATCGGGCAGGTGCCCCAGACGGAGCCTCTCTCTGGCGAGGAAGGGGTCGAGTGCGACCGCAGGCACCGGATCGTGGTCGACCCCGAGACGACGCAGACCAACCTCGAGTGGGTCTTCGCCGGTGGGGATGCGGTCACCGGACCGGCCACGGTGATCGAGGCGGTGTGCGCCGGCAAGAAGGCCTCCAAGGCGATCATGCACTACCTCCGGGGCGAGGAGCTGAAGGATCCCGCGCCGATCCCGATCCCCCGGTTGCGGGTCGAGGAGTCGACTGCGGTCGACGAAGAGCGAGCGCGCCGCCCTGGAGCGGCCCGAGATGCCGACGGTCGATCCCTCCCAGCGAGTTCGTGGATTCGAGCTGGTCGATCTGGGTCTGTCCGAGGAGGCGGCCGTGCGTGAAGCGCATCGGTGTCTGCGCTGCGACGTCAACAGGTAGAGCAGGGCATCGCTGGAGCCGAAAGAGGAACTGAAAGTGCCGACGATCACGATCAATGATCAGACGCTAACCGTCGAGGAAGGGAAGACCGTTCTCGAGGTAGCCGAGGAGCTGAAGATCGACATCCCGACCCTGTGCCACAACAAGGCGCTCGAGCCGTACGGGGCGTGCCGTCTGTGCGTGGTCGAGATCATGGAGGGCGGCCGCCCGGGTCTGTCGACCTCGTGTACGCTCAAGGCCACCGATGGGCTGGTCGTCGAGACCGACTCGGAGAGGGTCAAGCGCTCGAGGCGCTGGACCCTCGAGCTGCTCCTCGCCCGCTGTCCGAATGTTCCGGTCCTTCAAACGCTCGCCAGGAAGCACGGCGTCAGCGATACCCGCTTCGAGAAGGAGGACCAGCGACTGCATCCTGTGCGGCCAGTGCGTTCGCATCTGCAAGGAGCGAATGGGGGTGGCGGCGATCGGGATCTTCAATCGCGGGGCCGAGCGGGTCGTCTCGACCCCGTTCGACGAGTTCTCCGACGTGTGCCGCAAGTGCGGGGCCTGCGCCTCGGTCTGCCCTACCGGCTGCATCGACATCGACAGGTTCAGCGACAAGGAGGCCGACGTCCTCCCCTCCGAGTGGAACGAAGGCCTCCGCCCGAGCAAGCCGGTCTCCATCTCCTTCCCGCAGGCGATCCCCAAGCTGCCCGTGATCGACGCTTCCGCCTGCGTCCACCTGAACACGGGCGCTTGTGGCGTGTGCGCCGACAACTGCGTGGCAAAGGCGATCGACTTCGAGCAGCAGGACGAAGTGGTGGAGCTCGACGTCGGCTCGATCATCGTGGCCACGGGCTTCGACGCGCTCGACCCCACGCCGATGGAGCAGTACGGCTACGGCAAGTACCCCAACGTCTTCACCAACCTGGAGTTCGAGCGCCTGTCCAACGCCACCGGACCCACGAGCGGCGAGCTGCTGCTGCGCGATCCAGAGGACCGCTTCAAGTTCACCAGGAAGCCGAAGAGCGCGGCGATCCTGCACTGCATCGGCAGCCGCGACGTCAACTACCACGAGTACTGCTCGCGCACCTGCTGCATGTACGCGCTCAAGTATGCGCACCTGCTCAAGGACAAGTGTGGGCACGACGACCGAGGTCTTCAACTTCTACATCGACATGCGCTGCTTCGGGAAAGGCTACGAGGAGTTCCTCAACCGCGTGCAGAGCGAAGGCGTGCGCATGATTCGGGGCAAGGCCGCTCGGGTCACCGACCAGGCGCTCACACCCGAGGAGAAGGGGATGCTCGTGGTGGTGGCCGAGGACACCCTGAGCGGACAGGTGCTGCGTGTCCCGGTGGAGATGGTGATCCTGTGCACGGCCATGGAGGCTCGCGCGGACGCCGGCGAGGTGGCGCGCGTCTTCGGGATCAGCACCGGGGCCGACGGGTTCTTCCTCGAGGAGCACCCCAAGCTCGAGCCGGTCTCCACGCCGACCGCCGGTGTGTTCCTGGCCGGGGCCTGCCAGGGACCCAAGGACATCCCCGACACGGTTGCCCAGGCCAAGGGCGCGGCCAGCGAGGCGCTGGCCCTGAGCGCCCTGGGCGAGGTCGCAGGTGGCGCCGATGATCTCGAGCATCGACCCCGACGTCTGCATCGGCTGTCAGGTGTGCATCGGGCTCTGCCCCTACTCCGCCATCGAGTTCGACCTGCGCCACCAGCGTGAGCGTGGTGAACGAGGCCATGTGCAAGGGATGCGGCAGCTGTGCTGCCTACTGCCCGAGCGGGGCCGCCAGGATCCGCCATTTCACCGACAAGCAGATCTTCGCCGAGATCGAAGGGATTCTCGCGGCGTAGGAGAGACGAGGCGATGAGCGACACATACGAACCGACGATCGTGGCATTTCTCTGCAACTGGTGCACCTACACCGCCGCCGATCTGGCCGGAACCTCACGGCTCGTGTACCCGGCCAACGTCAAGATCATTCGCATGATGTGCAGCGGAATGGTCGACCCAAAGTACGTCCTCAAGGCGTTCCTCGAGGGGGCCGACGGCGTGCTGATCGGGGGCTGCTGGCCGGGGGACTGCCACTACATCAACGGCAACATGAAGGCCCGCAGGCGCGTGGGCCTGCTCCACGAGGTGATCGACCAGTTCGGAATCGACCGGGACCGGCTCTGGCTGCGCTGGGTGGCGGCCAGCGAGGGCAACATGTTCGTCAGAGGTGGTCGAGGAGATGACCAGCAAGCTTCGCGAACTGGGTCCCAACCCCCTGCGGGAGAAGATGATCGCCTGAGGAAGAGCTGGAGGCTGGGCACGACGTCAAAGCGAGGGAAAGAACGTGGCTGAATTCTTTGCGATCGATACCAAGCAGCATGGCCTCAACGGCGCCATCGCCGGTCTCCTGGGCGATCTGCTCGAGAAAGGCGGCCTCGATGCCGTGCTGGTGCCGTGCAAGGTGCCATACAGGAAAGACGAGCGCATCGTCATGCAGACGCTCGTCACCGACCGGAAGTGGCTCGATCACGTCGACCCGTTCGCGCCGGTGGCGACCGTCCAACGCTGCCAAGCAGCTGTCTTCCCTGACCTATCGAGGAGTCGGGGAAGAAGCTGGCCGCGGTGGTCCGCTCGTGCGAGGTCCGCGCCTTCATCGAGCTGGTCAAGCTGAAGCAGGGCAGGCTCGAGGACCTGCTCCTGATCGGCATCGACTGCAACGGGCGCTACGAGAACGACGACTACCTGCGCTACGCCGATGGGGACGACGACTCGACGATCAACTTCTTGAGCGCCATCGGCGAGGGAAAGGGCACCAAGCAGGCCGTCGACTTCGACATCACCGAGGCCTGCAAGAGCTGTGAGTATCCGGTGGCGGAGAACGTCGACCTCGGCTGTGTGTCTTCGGGGAGGACCCGCGCGAGCGCATTCACCTGGAGGTGCTCAGTGACAAGGGCCGCGAGGCGGTGGAGCCTCTGGGTCTCTCGCCCGGGGAGGAGCCCCGTGGACGCAGGGCGGCCGTGGAAGCCCTGGTGGAGAGCCACCTGGAGCATCGGGATCAGGCGCTTCGCCCGGATGAGCGAGGTCATCAAGGAGCCCGAGGGAATCCTCGAGATCGTGGGCAACTGCGTGAACTGCTACAACTGCCGCGTCGCCTGTCCGGTCTGCTACTGCCGGGAGTGCGTCTTCGTCACCGACACCTTCCGGCACCCCAGCGAGAGCTACTTCAGGTGGGCCGAGAAGAAGGGCCAGCTGAAGATGCCCACCGACACGGTCTTCTACCACATCACCCGGATGCTCCACATGAGCACGCTGTGCGTGGGGTGTGGCCAGTGCACCAGCGCCTGTCCCAGCGATATCCCGGTGGGCACGCTGTTCCGCACGGTTGCCAAGCAGACTCAAGCAGCGGTTCGAGTATCAGCCGGGCCGCGATGTCGCCGAACCCCAACCCATGGCCACCTTCCACAGCGAGGAGCTATCCGAGGTGACCGGGCAAGAGGCGGTAGGGAGCTGATCGCGATGGAGGATCGATCGATCGGCACCGTCCTCGTCATGGGCGCCGGCGTGGCGGGAATTCGAGCGGCGCTGGAGCTGGCGGAGACGGGTACCAGGTGTTGCTCACCGACAGCTCTCCGCACATCGGCGGGATCCTCACCAAGCTGGACTTCCAGTTCCCCAGCGACCACTGCGGGATGTGCAGGATGCTCCCGACCGTGGGGCGGGAGTACGCCTCGCAGTACTGCATGCGCAAGAACCTGTTCCACGACAACATCGAGATCATGCCCTTCACGGAGGTGAAGGCGATCCGCGGGGAGCCCGGCGCCTTCACGGTCGAGCTTGCTGTGCGGGGCGCGCTACGTCGACACAGATGTCTGCGTGGGTACCGGCTACTGCATCGACGTCTGTCCGGTCGAGGTGCCGGACGAGTTCAACCAGGGCTGACCACGCGCAAGGCGATCTACCGACCGGTTCCCCACAACCTGCCCAACATGCTCGTCGTCGACGCCCAGGCCTGCACCAAGTGCGGAGAGTGCGTCGAGGTCTGCCCGGTTGACGCCATCGATCTGGAGGCCAAGGACGAGACCCGGGAGGTCGAGGTCGACGCGATCATCCTGGCGGCCGGCACCGACCTCTGCGACCCGCAGACCTGGAGGAGATGAGCCCCTACACGGCATCGCAGGACGTGGTGACGGCGCTTCAGTTCGAGCGCATGCTGAGCGCCTCCGGCTCCTTCGCCGACAAGATCCGGCGCCCTCGGATGGTCGCCCGGCCAAGCGCATCGGCTGGCTGCAGTGCGTCGGATCGAGGAACCGACGGCATGGCCGGGACTACTGCTCCTCGATCTGCTGCATGTTCGCCCTCAAGGAGGCCGTCATGGCCCACAAGAAGGGCGGCCCGGACATGGAGACGACGATCTTCTACATGGACATGCGCACCTTCGAGAAGGACTTCTACCGCTATCGGGAGTACGCCGAGGAGGAGCACGGCGTCCAGTCTGGTCCGCTGTCGCGTGCAGGGCGTCGACCGGCTTGCGGACGGCACGCTGTCGCTTCGCTACTTCGACCCGCAGGACGGGGAGTTCGACCGGGGCGAGTTCGACCTGGTGGTGCTCTCCACCGGGCAGACGCCCCTCAAGGTGAAGGAGACGCTCGAGCAGGCTCCTCGGCCTGGAGTTCGACGGAGCCGACTACTGCCCGTCCCTGACGGCCGACAAGGTGCAGAGCCCCAAGGAGGGCGTGTACATGTGCGGGTCGTTCCTGGGGCTGTCCGACATCAGCGGGGCAATCACCAGCGGGATCGCCGCGGCTGGAAGGGCATCCGAACTCATGAGCTCCCTGGGCCGAGACTTCACGGAGGTCGAGCTGCCCGCCGAGAAGCCGGTCGCCCGAGAGCTGCCCCGAACAGCCGTGATCCTCTGCGGTTGGAAGCAGGGCAAGTGCCCCAGCGAGATCGACCTGGAGCCGCTGCGGGAGGCCCTCCTGGACCCGGAGAGGCGTGGGAGAGGTCCACATCCTGGACACGCTCTGCCAGGGCGAGAACCACGAGAAAGCCGGGAGCCATCCTGGAGGAGAGCAACTGCAACCGGGTGATCTTTGGCGCCTGCCTGCCCTACGTCTATCGCCAGCGACTGAGGCTGCTGGCGCGGCAGCGCCGGCTTCAACCCGACCCTGGTGCAGGTCATCGACCTGCGCGGCCTGATCCAGCGCTGCCTGGCCGAGAAGGACGTGGCGAACTTCACCAGGAAAGCAGCTGGTCGAGCTCCAGGGGGCACTCGACGAACTCAAGGTTGCCGAGGCGCTGCCGGCCCGAGACCATCCCCGTAGAGCAGCGGGCGTTGGTGGTCGGAGGTGGAGTCGCCGGCATGCGCGCCGCCCTGTCGCTCGCCAAGCGCAACATCGAGGTCCACCTGGTGGAGAGGTCCCCGAAGCTCGGAGGCCACTCGGCAAAGAAGCTGCACTACACGCTGGAAGGCTACGATCCCGTCCGAGCTCATCACCGAGCTGAGAGAACAGACCTACGAGAACAAGAGGGTCATCGTCTACGTCAACTCCCAGGTCGTCGCGAGCAACGGCTCCCTCGGCCGCTTCCGGACGGTGATTCGCAACGGAAGCGACCAGGAAGACGTGGTTCTCCACGGAGCGACGATCCTGGCCACAGGGGGACACGAGGCGACGACGGAGGAGTACTGCTTCGGTCAATGCGACCGCATCGTCACCCAGTCGGACCTCGAGCAGCGGCTCGCCAACGGGGCGGTTGCCAATGGCGATCTCGAGACGGTCGTGATGATCCAGTGTGTGGGCTCGCGGGAGAAGGGTGCCCACGAGTACTGCAGCCGGGTCTGCTGCGCCGCGGCCCTGAAGAACGCGCTGCAGATCCTCGAGAGGAATCCCGACGCCCGGATCTTCATCCTCAATCGCGACATCATGAGCTACGGATTCCTGGAGCAGTACTACACGAAGGCACGCGGGAACGGCGTCGTCTTCGTCAACTACGAGCTCGGGGCCAAGCCCGAGGTCGAGGTGGTGGACGACCAGACCGGTGGTGCGCTTCAACGATTCCGTCTTGCGCACCCAGCTCGAGGTGAGCCCCGACCTGCTGGTGCTGAGCACCGGCATCGAGCCCAGCGACGCCAATCGGGAACTGGCCGAGATCTTCGATGTCGAGCTCACCGAGGACGGCTTCTTTCAGGAGGCCGAGTCGAAGTGGAGGCCGGTCGATTTTCTCAAGCAGGGGGTCTTCGTCGCCGGTGTGGCCCATTCGCCGCGGCCGATCAACGAGGTGATCGTCCAGGCGGACGCTGCCGCCCAGCGTGCCTTCACCTACCTGTCGCAGCGGCACATCACCACGGCCCGGATGGTCGCGCGGGTCCACGACAGCCTGTGCTCCCGCTGTCAGACCTGCATTGACGTCTGCCCCTACGAGGCGCGGGAATTCGACGCGATCGAGAACCGCATCGTGATCGATCCGGTGGCCTGCCAGGGGTGCGGCATGTGCAGCGTGGCGTGCCCGAACGGAGCAGCCGAGGTAATGGGGCTGAGCGAGAGACAGACCATGGCGGCTCATTGACGCGGCCCTCTGCGAAATACCCTAGGAGGACCCCGTGTTCAACCTCTCAGATGCGAAGCCAAACCTCTGGAAGGAGGTCTTCGAGAGCGGAGAGCTCCTCCACTGCTTCAACTGCGGAACCTGCATCTCGGGTTGCCCGGCTTCTGAAGCCGGCGACCCTTTGCTGATCAGGAACCTCGCGCGCAAGGTGATCCTCGGATTGGAGGAAGAGCTCGAGGAAGACGACTCGCCGTGGGCTTGTGTCACATGCTCTCGATGCGAGGAGATGTGCCCGATGGACGTCAAGCCCTTCGAACTTGCCCTGGCGGTTCGTCGGTGGCAGTGCAGAATCGACGACACCCGTATCCCTCCGGTGCTGCCAGAGTTCTTCGAGCGCGGATACACACAGGCGGTGGAGCAAAAGGAGGTGAGAAAGTCACTCGGCCTGGAGGAATTGCCGTCCGTCGCCACGATCCCGGGGTTGCTCGACAAGTTCCACGCCATGCTCCGAGAGGTGGAGATAATCAAGAACAATGAATACATGTTCGGGGGTGAAGCATGAGATTCGGACTCTTCCCGGGCTGTAACATGCCGGCGCATCGGCCGGACGTGGAAAAGGCGATCAGAGTGTCCATGCAAGAGCTCGGAGTGGAGCTGGTCGACCTCGAGGGTACGTCTGCTGCCCGGCCTTTGGCACGTTTCCATCGTGCGACGAGGACGGCTATCTGGCCCTCTCGGGATGGAACATGTCCATCGCCGAAGAAAAAGGGATCGATCTGCTGATCGAGTGCGGCTCGTGCTACAGCTCTCTGCGCACTGGGCGACACGAGATCCTCGGGAGCGACTCCAAGAAGGCCAGAGTCAACGAGCTGCTGGCGATCGCCGACAAGAAAATCGAGGGCAAGGCCACACCCCGGCACATCACCGACGTGCTGTACCACGACGTCGGTCTCAAGAGGATCAGGGAGTCACTGAAGAAGAGCCTCGAGGGGCTCCACGCCGTTGTGCAGTATCCGTGCCACACTCTGTTCCCGAGTGAGGTCGTTGGCTTCGACAACCCCACGCGGCCCCATATCCTCAAAGATCTCGTCGAGGCCCTGGGTGCGAAGGTCGACAGCTACAGCTGTGAACTCATGTGCTGTGGCGGGGCGGGCGGATTCCACGCGACATCTGCCCCCCAGGCGGAGGATTTCGCCAAGCGCAAGTTCGATGCGATCCAGGCCGAAACGAAAGCCGATCTGATCGTCGTGTCCTGCATTACCTGCCTGCTGTACATGGACCACGTTCAGGTCTCTCTGAGCAAGGGCGGCGATGCCACCTACTCATACCCGGTCTTCGACTACAACCAGCTGCTGGCCCTGTGCATGGGCTTCGATCCACAGCAGGTGGCGTCCATCGCCGATGTGCCGAGGGACGGCGTGTGGGAGCGGATGACTTCACTGAACACAACAACCTGACTTATTCCCCGGGAGGAATGGAAGATGGAGTGGAACACCGATTTCGAGGAAAACCTCACCGAGGTTCGCCGCGGTTGGACGAAACAAACCCTGAAGGCGCAGGTGCTGTTCGAGCAAGGAAAGTGCGGTGACGCTGCCCAGGAACTCTGGGAGGTGCTCACCGAAGCTCGCCACGCGAAGGACAGGCGGTGGGAATGCATCACCCTAGCGCACCAAGGCAAGGTCTATCGCCACATCCGGAACGGGATCTGCAAGAAGCTGCTCGAGGAGGCCTTTGAGCTGAGCCAGGAACTCGACTTTACCCCGGGCAGGGTAATCGCGCTCGGCGAGCTGGGTGAGACTGCCTGCCTGTGGGGCGAGCTGGACAAGGCCGTGAAAATGCTGGAAGAGACGCTGTCCTTGATCGACCCGAAACGTGAGAACGACCGCCGGGCTGTGCTGCTTCGACTCGCCATGGTGTATGAGGGCAAGGGCGAGATCGAGAAGCCGAAGTCGATACTGGACGAGGTACTGCTGATCGACAAGAGGCTGGGAATCCGCGACGAAGATGACCGGGAACACCGAGAGCGGCTCAACGGAACGGCCAAGCCCGCCGCTGGGAAGCTTGCCGTTTCGAGTGTGGGTACATCGCCTCTCCTGAGAAGTTGAACCATCCATGAGACCTGGCGCCATTGAGGTGCTGAAGGGCCAGTGGGGTAGCGGCCGCGGCTTCCTGTGACTCTACCTCGATGGAGTGTCTCGGATCACGTACCTGCCTGTTGGGATTCCGAGCTTGGCCGAGATGGTGGAACACTTGACGAGAAAAAGAAAGAACACGCTTCTGGAGTGGTCGGCGAGGCTCTCGTAGTTGCCCTGGCCCTTGGCGATCACCAGGTCCGCCTTCTCGAACTGCTGGACGAATGCTTCGGAACAGTCGCTCAGCCAGGTGCCCGGCGTGTCCGATCCATTGGAGATGACGTGAAAACGCTCGGTGAGTCCCGAGCGCTCCGCATCATCGAGAGTTGCATCGTTGATTACCGGGGCACCTCGAACTGCCACGGTTACCTTCTCTCGTCCGATCTCATCCAGCAACGGTCGATCAAATACGATCTCACCGGCATTGTCGGACAAGAACAGGACGTCGCCCGCATCCCGAATCCTTCGTTCGAGTCGGCTGAAGGCGGTTTCATCCACGGATTTGGCCAAGGCGCTGCGGAATACTCGATGCACGTCGACGTCGGACGTGGTCTTGGCCCCGAGGTCGATGGCGTTCCCTGCGATCGAGAACATCACGGCGGTCAGGAGAGGGTGTTCCGAAGCGGCCACGATCTCTTCGATCTCCGGCAGAAGCTCGAGAGCTGTCTCCGTGTCCGAGATCTTCTTGCGGAGATAGGGGTCCGGATCGCCAGTCAGCTCGCGAATTGCGCGGTGGATCTCTCGTGCGATGACAGGAGGCGGAAGATCCCAGTCGAGCTCTGGCAGCAACTCCAGAGTCTGGCGTAGCAGCGTGCGTGCCGTCGCGGATTCGAGTTCCAGGTGTCTCGCAGCATCCAGCGTCTGGCGGACGAGACAGGGAATACAGTCGAGGTGGAGTTCCATTGGCCTTCGCAAATGGGTATCGTGGTCAACCATCCGATCAACGGCGCGCGTCTATTTCCAGGGCATTCCCATGCTGTTGCATCTAAAGGATCACTGCATCGAAACTGCTGCCAAGAAGAAACGAAGACACGTCGTGTCGGCTCTACTGGAGCTGGATGAGTCGAGCGAAGGCTTCAGCCAACTCGCAGAGGATCTGGACCTGCTCACCAGCTTCCTGGAGATTAGCGATTTCCGGAGAATGCGTTCGGAGCGGCCTGAGCTGTCGGGCGGATCCGACATAGGAGTCGAGCTGATGCGCGCTGCGGAGCCAGGAGGATTCGTGCTGAACGTTGTCAGACCCCTCCCGGCAGAGACGCAGTAGGACCCCAGCACGCTCATCTCTCCCCGGTGGGAGTCGTCAAGGGGCGAGGCGGCCTCACGGCTGATTCCGGTCTTGCGAGGCGCCTGCAGACCGGCCATTGGCCTGCGGGAATCGACGCAAGAAGAACGTCTCCTTCCGGTACTCGATTTCCGCGAGGGCGCCAGTCGTCACCAGACGCTCGACCAGACTCCAGTCGCCGCCGCTCTCCGCGAGCAGAATCCGAACGGCATCTGCCCGCATCGGATGAACGGAAGTGATGCTGAGCAGGTCCGCCTCCGCGTTGCCCGTGGTTCCGAAGCCGATGCCCTCGTGTCCGGTCAGGAGTTCGACGCGCGAGAGGCGGTCCGACAGCAGCTCGTAGGCGTGGGTTACGGCCCCCTCGTCAGCGGGGCCTGCCCAGCGCTCGGCGGGCGGGCGGGTCGGGATCCCGAGATAGGCCGTGGAAGGCTGCAGCTTCTCCAGGAAGTGGGCGACTCCTGCGATGGTTTCGTCGGCGTCGTTGACACCCGCGACTAGTATCGTCTCGCTGACGAGGGTGCCCTCGAAGCTCGCGCTGAAATCGAGCATTCCTTGAAGCACGTCCTCGAGCCGCAGTGAAGGATGCGGGCGGTTCATACGCCGCCACCCCTCCTCGGAAACCGCGTCTACCTTGAGTGAGACCCAGTCGGCGAGTCTCAGCGACTCTCTCACTTCCTCTCGCCAGAGGAGCGACGCATTCGAGATGACCGCAATGCGCACCCCAAGGGGACGTAGGAGTTCGATCTCCCGACCCAAGTGCACATCGAGAGTGGGTTCGCCGTCGGCTACGAAGGTCAGGGCGTCCAGAGGCTCCCGGCGTTGTCGGATCTCGGCCACCCTCGCCGTGACTGCAGCGACAATCGCGTCCAGCGCGTAGAACTCTCGAGGATCAATCCTTGGCGTCGGTGTTCGGCCAACCTGGCAGTAGACGCACGAGTACGAGCAGGACTTGGGGGGGATGTTGTTGATTCCGAGACTCTGGCCGAGCCTTCGCGAGGGAACCGGCCCAAATGCGATCATCTCATCCGGCATGGCTCATCGGGCCCTTCTGTAACCCTGGCTTCCGCTTCTCAGTCCCGAGTTCCTCCCATAGTCTAGGGAGAGGGCCGCGCGGCAGTGTCGAAGGTCATACTGGTAAGCCCAGGGTGCCGCCTTAGCGCGATGCTGAGTCGTCGGCTTACCGCGTCCCCAGAGATATCCAGCTCGTTTGCGATGCGAGTGATGAGGGACTCCTCGAACGGGTGGACCGTTCCATCCGCCAGGGCGACTTCCCACAGTCTTCGGATCACTGCAAGCCGGTCGTATTCGTCAAAGGCCTTCTTGATCGTCTCGGTGAAGAGCCAGTCGTGCCACACCTCGTCCTCGCGCCGCTCGGCCACCCCAACCAGGCATTCTGCGGTCTCTTCGTCGAGTGTCAGCTGCTCCTGGACAGCACGGCAGATCGCGTCACGCTCCTCCTCGGAAAACTCGCCGTCGATGCGCGCGCACTCCACCATCAGCGCCGCAGCGGCAAGCTCCGGCAGCTTGAAGGGCCAGGCTGGGTTGGGAGGCAGCCGCTTCGCGAGATACGCTCGTATCACCCCAGTCACCATGCTCTTCTCCTTTCGTGCGCAGTGCTCGGCGGCTTGCTCGCTGGCTGTCGCATCGGCGAGTGTCTTCGATCCGATGGATTGCACATCTCGTGCCGGATCGAAAATGATATGCGATGACCATAGGTTAGAGGCGTGTGACCGGACCGGATCTGGCTGACTGAGACGGGATGTTTCAGACGTGCAGCAAAGCGGTTCAGTGTGTCTCAGGATGTCCTATACGTTGGCCACGCAGATTCCTCGAGACACCGCTGTTTCCGCCGCGCCGGCGTCGGCTCGATGAAGGCGGTCGCCTAAGCCAACCCATACTCTTTCATCCGCCGCCAGAGGGTGCTGCGGCTGATGCCCAGTGCTCTGGCCGTCTCGTCGCGGCGCCAGCCGTGGGCATCCAGGGCATTCAGGAGTCGTTGGACCTCGGGTCGGGTGGGTCCGCGCCCGGTAGAGCGGCGGGACACCTGCGACTCGCCGCCGGCTTCGCTCACCGGTGACGAGAGCAACTTGCGCTCCGAAGGCTTGAGGCGGGAGGGCCAGGCCCCGGGCAGTTGGCCCTCGCCGGATCCCTCGTAGGCGGGGCCAGAAATCGCCGCGGTGTCCCCGGCTGGCTCGTCAGAAAGGCTGGGCTGATCGGTATCGCGGCCCTCCGGCTGCTCGGCTGACCCTCTCGCTCCTGCCGCGACGACCTCCGCGGGCAGGTGGATGAGGTCGATCTGCTCCTCGTGACACAGGACGAACGCCCGCTCCAGGATGTTCGTCAGCTCCCGCACGTTCCCGGGATAGTCGTAGTCGTAGAGGGCGGTCAATGCATCGGGAGAAATCTCACGGATCTCCTTGCCGGTCCGCACTGCCAGGCGCGAGACGTAGTGCTCCACCAGGGGAATGATGTCTTCGCGGCGCTCCCGCAAGGGGGAAATGTGAATCGGGATCACGCAGAGGCGGTAGTAGAGGTCCTCCCGTAGCTTCTCTTCCTCGAGCAGCTGGCGCAGGTCGCGATTGGTCGCGGCGACGATGCGCACATCCACGCGCACCGTCTCCGTGCCTCCCAGTGGCTGCACCTCTCCCTCCTGCAGCGCGCGCAGCAGCTTGACCTGGAAGGCGGGAGAGAGTTCGCCCACCTCATCGAGAAAGAGCGTGCCTCCGTCGGCTTGCTGGAAGCGTCCCGGTTTGCTTCCCCGGGCGCCGGTGAACGCTCCGCGCACGTAGCCGAACAGCTCAGACTCCAACAGCGTGTCCGGGAGCGCGCCACAGTTCACGCAGACAAAGGGGTGTTCGCTCCGGGCCGATTGGTCGTGAATCGCCCGGGCGACCAACTCCTTTCCAGTGCCGCTGGCCCCAGTGATCAGCACCGATGCGTCGGTGGGCGCTACATCGGGAATCAGCCGGAAGATCTCCTGCATCGCCGCGCTCGCGCCGATCATGTCCCCAAAGCCGCGGCGCCCGGATAGCTCGCTGCGCAGCGTCTCGACCTCGGAGATGTCCCGGAAGACCTCGACACCGCCGATCATTCGCCCTTCCCGGTCGCGCAACACCGCGCTGGAGACGCAGATGGGGATGGTCTCCATGTCCGGGTTCAGCACGGTCACGCGCACGTTCCGCTGCGGCTCCCCCGTCTCCAGGCTCTTCCGGATCGCACATCCCCGCTGGCAGATGCTGGCCCGCAGCACCTCGTAGCATTTGTGTCCCAGCGCCTGCTCGCGGGAGAAGCCCGTGATTACCTCGGCCTCGGCGTTGAAGGAGGTGATCCGGAACTCCGCGTCCACCGTAAACACCCCCTCGCTGATGCTGTCCAGGATCAGGGGATAGAGATCTTCGGGGCTGTCACTCATGGCAGGTCTCCAGAGCCATCGGGGGTGCGGGGGCCAGCGGGGGTCCGAAACACAAGACATCCTGAAACATAGTGAATCATCTGGCTGCACGCCTGAAACGCTTCGTCGCATCGAGTCCGATCCATTCCAGACGCATGCCCCCAAGCTCCTGTTTTTTCAGAGTGTTTTCGACCTGGCACAAGACCTGCAAAATCCTTCTCCAGGAGGAGTCGTCATGGCTCGGATTGCCATCAGCATCGTGCGCAACGAAAAGGGCTTGAATGACCCGATGGACGAACGCTTTGGACGGGCGGAGGTGTTCCTCGTGGTAGAC
Organism: uncultured delta proteobacterium; assembly: GCA_963722885.1. Lineage (GTDB taxonomy): Bacteria > Myxococcota_A > UBA9160 > UBA9160 > UBA6930 > CAVXZE01. Next base: position 489,044 of record CAVROS010000012.1, on the reverse strand, counting down.
GCGGCAACTGGCGATGCGGTCGAAACCATCGATAACGAGTTCGTGGGCGGCTCCACACGGAGCGGGTACCGGAACGGCCAGCATGCTCAAATCAGCAGGGGTCGACACGGTCATTTCCGGACGCTTCGGCCCGAAGGCGTCCGATGCGCTGCGAGCCCACGAGATCGCAGGCTTGGATCGCACCGCCGAGGATCACCGCGGCAGAGGCATTGCGCCTGCTCGAGCACGGCGATCTGCTCCATGCGTAGCTCGAGGCTATTCGGTGAGAGCCCCTTCGTCGACAACCAAGCGGCGGCCTTCAGCCCCGAATCCGAAAGCGTTCATAGACCGGTGGAAGCGGTATGACTTCGAGAGCTCTGAGGGAGATGAGGTATGACGGAGAAGAGCTGCGACATCTGTGATTCGGACTCATGCTCAGCCAAAGAGCGCGGGCAGGACGAAACAGCCGATGCCTTTCTCGAGCGCCAGGCCTTGGCCAGGCGCATGTGTCAGATCGGGCACAAGGTCCTGGTGCTATCCGGCAAGGGCGGTGTTGGCAAGAGCACGGTTGCAGTCAATCTGGCCTTCTCCTTGGCGAATGCTGGCAAGCGTGTCGGCCTGCTCGACATCGACATCCACGGGCCCAGTATCCCTCGACTTCTTGGCCTCGGTCCCTCCGCGATCCAGGGCGGAAACGACGCGATGCGACCCGTAGAATACAACGACAGGCTCAAGGTGATGTCCATTGGCTTCCTGTTGCCGGAGCCCGATGCAGCGGTCATCTGGCGCGGGCCGCTGAAGATGAGCATCATCAAGCAGTTCCTCAAGGATGTCGATTGGGGCGAGCTCGATTATCTCCTCATCGATTCGCCTCCTGGCACCGGCGACGAGCCGCTCTCGATCTGCCAGCTCATCCCCGACGCCGACGGTGCGATCATCGTTACCACGCCCCAAGAGATAGCGCTTGCCGACGTTCGGAAGTCGATCAGCTTCTGCAGAACTGTTGCAGATGCCGATCCTTGGAGTAATCGAGAATATGTCCGGCTTTGCCTGTCCGAAGTGCGGCGAGGTGACGGACATATTCAAGTCGGGCGGAGGAGAGCAGATGGCACTCGAGATGGGCGTGGCCTTTCTCGGATCCATCCCCATCGACGCTCGCGTAGTCCAGGCCAGTGACGCAGGCAGACCCTGTGTCGAAGAGCTCGGTGGCACCGGAGCTTCAGCGGCCTTCGAGCGCGCCATCCGGCCGATCCTCGAGCTCGATGACGAGTCGCTGCAGGTCGACCGGGACCGGACAGAACTGAGCCAGGGAGGGGACAGAGACATACGCATAGCGGTACCTGACAGCGGGCTGCGCTCACCGCCTTGCCGACGAAACGGTTGAGAGTGAGGCCACAGAGAGTTCGACACGATTCGAGGACAAGATGGATTCAGATGAGCGGGGGTCTGCCAAACCGGGAAAAGCAGCTCTGGTCGCGGTAGCGACCAATGTGCTGCTGACCGCGGCGAAGTTCGCTCTCGCTGCGGTCACGGCCAGCCTCGCCCTGCTGGCGGAGGCTTTTCACTCCCTTCGCTGACATCGGGTCCTCGCTGGCAGTGTTTCTCGCGCTGCGCGCCGAGAAGGCGAATTCCGAGAATCGGGGTGCGCGTCTTTCGCGCGTCCTCGGGAACAACCCCCAGCGCGTGGTTGCCATCCTCATCGGCATCTTTCTGCTCGGTGTGGCCGTTTCCATGTTCCGAAGGGTCCTCGATCCGAAGGAGATCGTCATCGCCTACCCGGTGCCGGCGGCCGTCATCATGCTCCTCTTGGCTCTCTTCTCCTTCCTGCTCTCTCGATTCGAGCGTGCCGTGGGAGAACGGACCGGATCCACCGCGCTTCTAGCGGACGGGAGTCACGCACAGGTGGACATGTTCGGCTCCCTTCTCGTCGCCATCGCGTTACTCGGTGAAGCCATTTCCCTACGAGTCGATCAGCTGGCCGCGGGTGTCATCTCCTTCTTCATCCTGGTCCAGGCCGTCAACGTGTTCGTCACCGTTTTCAAGAGCTCGATTCACGAGGAGAGGGGCGCAGACTACTTCTACCCGGACTGGTTGGTGAGGTCGCAGCAACGCGGGTTATCGTCGAGTGAGGGACGCGGCCTACCTCCGCCTGGCCGGCCTGCTCGGCATCCGACAGGAACGACGCGAACCGGGATGGGAAGGTCGGCCGAGTCCTCTCCGCCGCAATTCTACTCGCCGTCTGCTCTTGGCTATCTGGCCAGCGGGTTCTTCACCGTGAATGCTCACGAGACCGCGATCATCGAGCGTTTCGGACGTCCGCTGCAGGCTGAACAACCGCTCGAGTGTGGCCTGCACTACAGACTGCCCTGGCCCGTGGACGGGGTACGCAAGGTGAATTCCCAGCGGGTCCAAAGGATGGTGGTGGGGAGCGAGATCAGCCCGGAGAGCACGGTCCTGCTGTGGACGAACACCCACTATATCAGGGATTTCAACGTGCTCTCCGGCGAGAACATCTTCATTGATGTGGGGATGGTCCTCGAATATCGAATCGGGGATCCGTACGCCTACCTCTATTCCACCAAGAATCCCGAGGGGATTCTCCGAGAGGTCGCGTACGGCATTCTTCTCCGGACCGTCGCTCATCGAACCTTTTTCGAACTGGTCACCACGGACCGTGACCTATTGGAGAACGCCATCTGGGAGGAGATCGCACGGAAACTCGAGCCGTATTCCACGGGCATCGAACTGGTGTCGGCGAACCTGAGAGATCTCCATCCCCCAATCAGCGTCGCACCGGACTTCCAGGAGGTCGTCATCGCCACCGTCGACTACGAGACCTACATCAACGAGGCCCACGGCTACGCCAACGGTCTTCTGCCACGCGCACGTGGCCAGGCGAAAGTGATGCGCAGCGATGCCGCGGCGAAGAAAACAAGGAAGGTTCTGATCGGAAAGGGTGAACGGGAGCGCTTCTTCAGGATTTGGGAAGAGTATCGGAGAGCGCCGGATCTGACGAAACGGAGACTCCTGCTCGAGAGGGTCGAAGCGATCCTGCCCGGTCGGGAGAAGTACATCGTGCCGCCCGAGGCGGCAGACGGTGCCGTAGACCTGCTGCTGATTCTGAACCCAGCGGATATGAAGAAGGCGAGCCGGAAGGGTGGCGGGGTAGCGCAGGTCGATCGACAAGGGGGCCGCTGATGAAGAGGATACTCTACGTCTCTTGTGGAGCCATTGTTCTTGCGGTGATGGTTGCGCTCTTTACCTTCACGGTAAATGCCACGGAGTGTGCGGTGGTCACACAGTGGGGGCGTCCGGTTCGGACGATTCAGGATCCAGGACTCAAGGTAAAGTGGCCGCCGCCGGTCCAAAGGTCAACCGCTTCGATCGCAGGCTACAGCTGTTCGAAAGCCGGTTGGTGGAGTTTCTCACCAAGGACAAGAAGAATCTGGTCGTGAAATTCTTCGTGGTTTGGACAATCGAGGAGCCGAAGCACTTCTTTCTCTCGGTCAGCGATGTCACCACGGCGGAGCAGAAGCTGGACGACATCCTCATCTCGAAGGGGGGAGCGGCCGTTGGTGACTACGAATTCGATGACCTGATCTCCACAGAGAAGGAGGTCAGGATCGGGGATCTGGAAGAGAGGATACAGGTCGATCTCGAGGCTCAGACCCTGAGGGACTACGGGATCCGCATCGACACGGTCGGGATCAGCCGGTTGGCGCTTCCCGAGTCCAATGCGTATAGCGTCTACAACCGCATGAAAGCCGAACGCAAGGCGATCGCGAACAAGTACAGAGCCGAGGGGGAGGAGAAGGCCGCGGGGATCCGTGCCCACGCGGACAGGGAGAAGAGTGACCTGATCAGTGAGGGCTACCACAAGGCGCAGGTCATCCTTGGGGAAGGGGAAGCCGAAGCCGCCAAGATCTACAGCGAAGCCTTCCAGCGTGACCCGGAGTTCTACCAGTTCTGGCGGACTCTCGAAGCCTACGACGAGATCCTGGACGAAAAGAGTATTCTGGTGCTCTCCGAGGACTCCGAGCTCTTCAAATATCTGAGGAACTGAGTGGTGTTCGGAGAATTCGCAGAAGAGAAGCGGCTGGTCCTCCGCAACCTCGACCGTATCGTGGGCGGGGTTCTGCTCGCTCTGGTTGCGCTGTACCTCGCCTCCGGTGTATACGTGGTGCAGGCCAACGAGGAAGGGCTCCTGCGCCGCTTCGGGGTCCTGCAGCGTGGGACCGTCAAGCCGGGCATCCACTACCGCATCCCGTGGCCGGTCGACCGGGTGGACAGGGTGAAGATCAAAGAGGTCAAGCGGATCGAGGTCGGTTTCTCGCCCGACGGCGCGAGCATGCGAAGTGTCATCCTCCCCTACTGCATCACCTCGGACAGAAACATCATCCACAATCGCTTCGTGATCCAGTACCGGATTTCGGAGCCCGCCAAGTACGTCTTCAACTGCGTCGATCCCGAGCGGTTGCTGAGGGAGTTCGCAGGGGCAGCGATCATCAAGGTCGTGACCGCGAGGACCGTGGACACGGTACTCACCACGGGTAAGCGGGAGGTGGAGCTGGAGATCCTCGGGGAGCTCCAATCCCTTCTGGATCAGCAGGACACCGGGATCTCCATCTCGAGCATCGAGACCAAGCTGGTCGAGCCCCCCCGAACCGTCAGCCAGGCCTTCAGGGACGTGATCAACGCCCGGGAAGAGAGATCTACGATGATCCACGAGGCGAACAACTATCGCAACAAGGTGATACCGGAAGCAAAGGCGAAGGTTACCAGGATCATCGAACAAGCCGAGGCCGCCAGGTTCCGGAGGGTGAGCGCCGCCAAAGGGGAGACGAGTCGGTTTCTGGGAATCCACGAGAAGCAGGTTCGGGCTCCCGAGGTGATCAAGCAGCACATGTTTCTGGGAATGGTCGAGCGGGTACTGCCCAGGGTGAAGGTGATCGTGCTCGCAACTGACGCTGAGGGGAATCCGATCAAGGTCCAGTTGGTGCGTGGAGCGCTTCCCACCTTGCCGCAGCTTCCGTCGCCAAGCGAGACGTCGAGAGGCGCGCTTCCCTCTCCGACACCCGGAGCTTGCCGATATGCCCCCTCCTTTCCTGCCACGGGACATGCTGGATGACAGGTGAGGATTCGGTGAGTACAACGAATCGAACAAGAGCTTCTCTTGCCTCCGGCATATACATCCATCGGCCGATCGGAGAAGAGGTGAGGGCCATCGGCGGCAGCTACACGCTGGAAAAGGAGATGAAGCTGCTCCACGCCAATCGCGAAGTCCTGGTGGTCCTGGGGCACGCGTTCATCGATAGCAGCTGTTGTGGCCTGGCCGGCTGCCGCTACGCGTTCGTGCCCGGCTATCTGCAGGGATGGCACGATCGGGAGAACGACGACGGCCTTCCGGTGTCGACTGTGGAGTCGATTCGAGATCGGGCCGAGCAACGAGCCATCGAGGAGGCGATCAGGGGAGAGGAGCTGATTCACAGCATCGAGTTCTGGTAGGCAAGCCCCCGCTCGCGTCTTCGAAGGGTCTTTCCTGCCTGGGTCGATTGGCAACGCGTAACGCAAACACGGAGGACAGTAATGGTTGGAATCACGGCGTACGGCGCGTATCTCCCGCAGCAGCGGCTGGAGCGGATGGCGATCTTCCAGTCGATGGGGTGGTTCGCGCCTGCAATCATCCAGTTCGCTCAGGGAGAGAAGGCGATCTGCAACTGGGACGAAGACGCATTCACCATGGCGGTGGGGGCAGCTCGGGATTGCGTGACGGGTCTGGACAAGAGCCTGATCGACGCGGTCTACCTGGGTTCGACCACACTGCCATTTGCCGATCGGCAGAACGCAGGAATGGTAGTGGCGGCGATGAACCTCAAGCCTGAGGTGGTGTCCTCTGACCATACGGGCTCACTCAAGGCGGGCACCGGTGCGCTATTGGCTGCCTTGGACGCGGTCCGGGCGGGCGACAAACAGTCCGTGCTGGTAGCGGCGAGTGACAGGCGTGAGGCGAAGAGCGCCTACCTGTATGAAATGTGGTTCGGGGATGGCGCCGCCTCGTTGATGGTTGGCTCGGACAACGTCATCGCGGAGTTCAAGGGCTCCTACTCGGTGAGCCGCGACTTCGTCGACCACTATCGCGGCGCGGATCACAAGTACGACTACACCTGGGAAGAGCGTTGGATCCGCGATCAAGGCTACGGACAGATCATTCCCGAGGTGATCAACGGCCTGCTTGGCCAAGACGGGCCTCGAGATCGGGGACATCTCGAAGGTGGTCTTCCCGTGCCTGTTCAAGGCCGAGATGAGGAACATCGGCAAGCGACTGGGCGCCGTCGAGAAGGTGGCGGACAACCTGCACGAGGTCTGCGGCGAAACCGGCGCGGCGCACCCCTTGGTGATGTTCATCAATGAGCTCCAGGATGCCAAGCCCGGTGACAAGATCATCGTGGCCAGCTTCGGTCAGGGGTCGGATGCGCTGCTCTTCGAGGTCACTGACGCGATCCAGGATCTACCGCCCCGCAATGGGACGAGGGGTGCGCTGGCCAACCGCAAGCCGGTGAACAACTACCAGAAGTACCTCAAGTTCCGCGACCTGCTGCAGACCGAGATGGGCATCCGGGCCGAAGCCCCCACCCAGACCGCGCTGACCGTTCTGTATCGCGACAACAAGATGCTGATGGGTCTGGTCGGCGGAAAGTGCACCAAGTGCGGGACCCCTCAGTTCCCCAGGTCGCCGGTCTGTGTCAACCCGGACTGCAACGCGTTCCATTCGCAGGAGGATCACGAGTTCGCCGATTCGGCCGGCTATATCAAGGCATTCACCGGCGATCTGCTGAGCGTTTCCGTCTCGCCACCCAACTGCTACGGGATGGTGCAGTTCGAAGGCGGCGGGCGGATCATGGCGGACTTCACCGATTGCGAAGTGGCTGAGCTGTCCGTGGGACAGCCGGTCGTGATGACGATGCGCAAACGCTACGAAGACAGGGAACGCGGCTTCCACGGCTATTTCTGGAAGGCCATTCCCCAGGTAGCCCAGGGCTAGGGAGGAAATCAGATGGCGACGGGAATCAAAGACAGGGTTGCGATCATCGGTATGGGCTGCTGCAAGTTCGGCGAACGCTGGGACGCGGGCGCCGAGGACCTGATGGTGGAAGCCTTCGAGGAGGCATTGCAGGATGCGAAGATCGAGAAGAACCAGATCGATGCGGCCTGGTTCTCCACCTGCATGCCCGAGATTCACACCGGGCAGAGCGCGCTGCCCTGCTCGATGACGCTGCGCCTTCCCAACATCCCGGTGACGCGTGTCGAGAACTACTGCGCCAGCGGCACCGAGGCATTTCGCGGCGCGACCTATGCGGTGGCGGCGGGCGCCAGTGACATCGCCATGGCCATCGGCGTGGAGAAGCTCAAGGACACCGGATACGGCGGTTTGCCGAATCCCGGCTCCAACGCTGGCTCGCAGAGATGGCTCTGGTCCCCCGCGATGACGGCTCCTGGGTCGTTCGCCCAGCTCGCACCGGCCTACGCCGCCAAGCACGGGGTCGATCCCAAGGAGCTGAAGCGGGCGATGGCCCATGTCTCGGCCAAGAGCCACGCAAACGGCGCCAAGAATCCCAAGGCGCATCTGCGCAGGGCGGTGGCCGAGGACACCATCATGGCCGCGCCGCTCATCGCCGCGCCGTTGGGACTGTTCGACTGCTGTGGGGTGAGCGATGGGTCGGCCTGCGCGATCGTCACCACGGTCGAGAAGGCCGAGGAGATGGGTTACAAGGACTTCGTCTCGGTCAAGGCTCTTCAGCTCTCGCTCTCGAACGGCACCGAGGTGGGGCATGACTCGTGGGATTTCGACCACTTCATCACCACCGAGATAGCGGCAGAGCGGGCCTATCAAGAAGCGGGTGTGAAGAACCCCCGTGAAGAGATCAGCATGATGGAGGTCCACGACTGTTTCTCCATCACCGAGCTGGTGACCTACGAGGACCTTCACATCTCACCGCGTGGCGGAGCCATCAAGGACATCATGGACGGCTTCTACGATGCCGACGGCGGCTTGCCCTGCCAGATCGACGGTGGGCTCAAGTGTTTCGGCCACCCGATCGGCGCCAGCGGTCTGCGCATGCTCTATGAGATGTACCTGCAGCTGCATGGGCGCGCTGAGGACCGACAGCTGGGCGACCCGAAGCTTGGCCTGACCCACAACCTGGGTGGCATGCCGTTCATGAACGTCGCTTCGATCGCGATCATCGGCAAGTACGGCGTCTGACGAACCCGGCGATCGAATTCGCAATCAGCTGCCCGTGGCGGGGCGGAAGGAGGGGCCAAGAGAGCCCACGGGAGGGGAGATGTGTCACGAGGACAAATACTCCTCTCTCAGCCATGATCGACTGGCCAACCTCGCCTACAGCGGTGGGCAAAGATCGCACTTGGGGCCGGGGGACCCGAAGAAGAAGGATTTCATGATCCCGAGATCCAGGAAGTTCACGAGGCCGTCGCCATTCAGGTCCGCGTCGGCATCGTTTCCGAAGAACACTGACTTCATCATTCCGAGATCGATGAAGTTGACGATCTCATCCCCGTTCAAGTCGGGATCACACAGATTCCCGTAGCCGTCGCCGTTCGAGTCGCGCTGGTCCTGGTTGGGGACGTCGACACAGTTGTCCGCGTCGTCGACCACCGCGTCGCCATCCGCATCCAGGGTCTCGATCCTCGCTACAAAAGCGTCCCAGTTGGACCCGGCTCCGTGAGCAGGTTGGAAGGGAGCCACCGTAGGGAAATCGGTCGAGTAGGTGTCTCCGCTGAGGTAGATGTCTCCCGAGGGTCCCACTGCGAGGTCGGCGCCGTATTCCGCACTACTGCCGCCGAGATAGGTCGAATAGAGGAATGCCGATCCGGTCGAGTTCAATCGCGTCAGAAAGCTCTCGTAGAAGCCGTATTCGCAGTTCTGACAGATGTTCCCCGGCCCTGCGAGAGCTTGTACGATGGGAAAGTCCGACGAAACGGTGGCGCCTGTCACGTAGGCGGTTCCGAACTCGTCGACCGCGATACCGTATCCGTGGTCGAATCCGCTTCCCCCGAGGTAGCTGGAGTACGCGAGATCCGTGCCAGCCGGATTCAGCTTGGTGACGAACGAGTCGAGGCCTCCTCCTCCGTAGCTGGGGAGGGGGGCATTCGCCATGGGAAAGTCGGCCGAATCGGTCTGACCGGTGAGGTAGGCGCTGCCCTGGCGATCCACGTCGATCGCCCATGCGAACTCCTCGATTTCGGCGTCACCGTCGCCGCTACCCCCGAGATAGGTGGCGTAGAGGAGCGAGGCGCCGTCGGCCGCGAACTTCGCGGCAAAGGCGTCGTCGGCACCGTTGCATGTGCCATCGGTTCCGCAGGTCGAATCGAAGGCACCCGCAGTCACGGGGAAGTCGGCAGAGAAGGTGGACCCCGCCAGGTACGCGCTTCCGGCAGCGTCCACGGCCACCCCAAAGGCCCGATCGGCGTCACTGCCACCCAGGTAGGACGAGTAGCTGAGAGCGGCACCGGTCGGATCCAGCTTGGTCACGAAGGCGTCTCGCACCCCTCCGTCGCAGAGGCCGTCGTTGCCGCATTCCTCGTCGAAGGCTCCCGAGCTGGTGGGAAAGTTCGTCGAGTTCGTATAGCCGACCACGTATGCGGAGTCACCCGGGTCCACGGTGATCTTTCCGGCGATGTCGCTCCCGCCCCCGCCCAGGTAGGTCGAGTAGACGAGTGCCGAGCCGGTGGGATCGAGTTTGGACACGAAGACGTCCGGGGTTCCCCCGTCGCAGAAGCCGTCGTCTCCACACGCGGTGTCGAAAGCTCCGGAGGTAGTGGGAAGATCGCTCGACGTCGTCTCACCGAAGACGTAGGCGTTGCCCACTGCGTCCACCGCCAGGTCGCGCTGGATCTCGTCACCGCTCCCGCCCAGATACGTGGCGTAGACCAGCGAAGATCCGGTCGGGTCCAGCTTGGCCACGAAGGCGTCGAATCCTCCCGAGTTCGAGGCAAAGAGGGGATCCTGCGTGGGGAAATCTGTCGAGAGCGTCAACCCCCCGACGTAGATCCCGGAATCGTCTACGTGGATGCCGCCACCGTTGTCCTCCCCATTCCCGCCCAGATAGGTCGAGTAGGTCAGGATCGGATCGATGACCAGCGGACGCGTCGCGTCGTAGGACGCCACCTCGATCCCCACTCTCCGACTCGAACTCAGCACGTAGCGGCTCGGAATTTCGTGACGCAGATCGTCCTTCTGCTGAAATGCGTGAGGTTCCTGCAGCCGAAGCTCACCAACGGAGGTGCGAAGCAGAAGGCTTCCTCGAGGGTCGATCTCCAGTCCCTCGATGCCCTCGAACTCGATCTGGATGGCTCCGGGATCGGCCCCCGGGGCGAGGATGAAATCGTGCTCGAGGCGGCCCTCGTTTCCGTAGTAGACGAGGTCCACGCCGGGATAGACCCCCTGGTACTTCACCTTCGCGTAGCTGGGGACGTCGGCATGCCATTCGGCTGAGTCGTTCCCGAGGAAGTAATGGCTCCGTCCCGAGAGCTTCTCCACTCCCGAGACCTTCGGGCTGGGTGCGCTATCGATCAGCCTGATGCGGACGGCAGCGGTGCGCGAAGCTGCTCCGGCGGGGTCAGCGGGCGTCGCGTCCATGGCCCGGGTCGCGCTGGGGCGACCCATCACGGTCAGCACCGCCTCCTCGGGTGTCAGAAAGAGCGTGTAGCCATGCCCTCGAGACATGAACTTCACCTTCGGGTGGCTCTGGCCCCGGTTTGCCTCGAAGCGCAGAGGAAGCGGGCGGTGCCAAGCGACCGAAGGCTGCGGCGCCGCAGGCGAGAGCTCCGAATCCGGTGTATTGGGTGGAGAGCTCTCGCGACTGGGCGTCTCAGTCGCCAAAGAAGGTGACCCGAGTAGACAGAACGCCGCGAGAATCAGGATTTCAGCCTTCATCGGATCCTCCGCGCGCCACCTTTCGATCCGAGAAGGACCAGTCCACCGGATCCCAGTATCAGCAGCCCGAGAGTGCTCGGCTCGGGAACCACCGTTACCGCGCTCGCTTCGAAGTCCACCAGCAACAGGTCGAGGGGAGATGCGGCGGAGACGAAGGGACCCGCGGGCTGTGCGTTGGGGCTCGTTGACAGATTGGCGACTCCCGCCCCCACGGCATCGAAAGTGAAGGTCCCAATTGCCCGTGAGCCCGCGATGCCATTGAAGTCTCCGAATCCCAGAACCAGGAGGTTTCCGTTGATGGGGCTCAAGGGAGTAAGGCGAAAGCTGGGATCATCTCCGAGCCCTGGATCGAACTCGAAAGAGACGAAGTCGAGGACGCTCGGGTCGAACAGGAGGTCAACGCCTCCGCCGAGCGTCGCCTCGTCGAACTGCATCTGTAGAGTCAGTTCCACCCTCTCACCCAGAGATGCTTCGTAGCTGACGGGCGTCGGCGAGATGATGTTCAGCGCCCGTGCGGCCCCGACAGGAAAGCTGATCCAGACTCCTACCAGGACCAGGATCGCGAGTCGACTCGGCATCTGCCTTCTCCTTTGTGCCAATGCATTCTTCGGTGAGGCCTCTTCACCGCACCGAAGAACCGTACGAAGAGATCGATGGGCGCGCTGTGCCTCGAATCACGGCAGCGAGTGCGCACCAGGATTGCGATGGACGCGCAAGAGGGCTTCGGCCCCGTGTAGCTAGAGTTCCTCTCGCCGACTGGACCGTTGTCGCTCGCCCATCAAGAACAGACCCAGGAGACCGACTCCCAGCAGCGCGAGCGTCGCTGGCTCCGGAATCACGCGGACCGAGATATCGAGGTCGGTCTTGTTGATGAAGGAAGCCGCACCCGATTCATTCGCCGAGGCGAGCATGTTGCTGAGAGTGAGCGAGACCTTGCTGGCCCCACCGTCGATGCCATTGTCCGCGAGCGCCTGCGTCACGTCGATCACCAGCTCTCCGTTCCAGATCCTGGCCAATGCCGGACCACCCGTCTGCAGGTCGAAGAAACCGTTCGTCGGCGAGAACACCAGGTTGGCCTGTACGTTGATCGGATCGATCCCGATGCCGTCCACCTCGAGGATGTCGAGATAGACCGCAGCGCTCACGGAGGCGAGAGCGACGGTGCCGGGAACGCCGAAGAGGGTGTAGTCACCTGCCTCGAGCAGGGAGATCGAGTCGATCGTCCCACCGCCCTGGGCTTCGATCCCCATGGTCAGATTGCCGTTGGTGATGTCGATGCCGCTGCCGTTCGGGGAGGAAGCGAACGAGATCCCATTGAAGTCCAGGGAATCTCCGCTCACCGTGGGCACTCCGAAGAGAGGCAATGAACCGGGGTCGGTGGTCGAATCCTCGCTGACGGCGACGAACAACACGCCATCTCCCGCGAAGTTCCCGTGATTGATCGACGTTGCCCAGCTTGCGCTGGCCAGGCCGAGGCAGAGCGAAGCTGCCAATGCGAGAACCCCGGATGCACGAATCAGTCGCCTCTTGTCGGATTGCATGGAATCTTCCTCTCGGTGTCGTCCGAAGAACTCTGGTTGCGAAAAGTACGCGAAGTATCGGATCGAACGGTGTCCTGTCTTCGTCGCGTGCGATCATCGAAAACGTGACGGTGCTGACGGCAACTCGCTGTGTCACTCTAGAGCTGCGCAGTAGCGTCGCACTTCGACATGTGGATTGCGGACGGGCTGCGAATCAATGAACCACCTGCGTGTGTCGAGCGTCCGTCTGATTCCGGAAACTCCCGCATGGGCGATTCGAGGACAGCCAGCGAAGCAGGAGCGGCTATCGACCCCGCCGAGGTACGCCGAGCGTGAGGAGGCCGAGCGCCAGGAGCGACAGCGTCGCCGGCTCCGGGATGACTGCCCCGAACGAGGAGCCCACGCGGAGGTTGTCGAAGAAGGCGGGCTGGCCGAGCATCTGCTCTCCTCGGATCGAGACAGCCGTGACCCTTCCTCCACCGCGATTCAAGAAGTCGGTAGAGAATCCGTCGATCACAGCGGCGCTCGCCTCGTCGATGGGATCTACCCATACGGTGACGACCTCGCTGTCGTCAGGGCCAGTATCCGCGTCGCCGTACTCGACCCGGACCACGACGAGTTGCTCTGCGGCCGTCACCGCGCCACCGCTGGCGTCGATATCGATCCCGCCGTTTCCTACCACGTACTCCCCATCGAGGATCCCGAAGGAGAAGGCGGGCGTACCGCCGCCGTCGAGTCGGATCAGGTCGAGCTCGAAGGTCATACGTCCGTTGGCCAGTGCTGGGTCGATCAGGAAGCTCGCGTAGAACACATCGCCGTCGGTCTCGAAGAGCACGTGGTCCGCCGAGGTCATCCGGGTCGCCTCGCGGGTGCCATTGTCCCCTGAAGGTCGGTCGTAGACGGCTTTGCCCGTCCCGGCGTCGTCGTCGAGCTGAGTCTTGTTCACGTAGAAGTTGCTGTCCGGGACGAGGGTCCAGTCACCGGTCAGTCCGATGCCCGGTCCCGCTGGGCTCTCGGAGATCAGCGCGTTGTCCAGATAGCCCGTAAAGGTGTCCTCGATGATCGGGATGTCGTCGATGATCGACACCGCCTTCACGGAGGTGCCAAGTGACAAGAGAGAAAGACTCATCACCGCGCATGCAAGTTGGTGAAGTTTCATCTCATCACTCTCCCACGCTCGTATCTTCGAGACGGACCCGGTGTCCGGCGCCGTGTCTTCGTCGCGCTTCGTCCTCGAAAACGTGACGGTGCTGACGGCAACTGCGTGCGGCGGTCTCGAGCTGCGCAGTAGCGTCGCGCTTCGACATATATCCTGCGACCGGCGTGCGCATGGGTGAAGGAAGTGCGAGTGTCCTGGTGGCGTCGAGCCGGTTCTGAAGGGAGGTCTCTTGAGCCAGATCCTGTCGGGTACATCCAGAGTCGATATCACGCCCGCGGTTCCGATCAGTATGGGCGGATACGGGCAGCGGGCCGGGAAGCTGAGTCAGTCTGTCAATGACCGGCTGCTCGCCAAGGCCCTGTATTTGAGCTGTGGTTCCGCCCGATTCCTCATGATTACGGCGGATTTGATCTGTATTCCAAACGGTCTGGTCCATGCGGTGACCGAGGAAATCTCCGCGAAGGTGCCTTTCGAAACTGAACAGATTTGCATCACCGCTTCACATACCCATTCTGGTCCGGAGACCATGGAGTTCCTGACCCGGACGGCAGAGGTGGAAGAATATTTGAGGGTTCTCCGTAGTGCCCTGGTCACCGTGGCTGCGCGCGCAGTCGAGGACGCCGAGCCCTGCCGGATCAAGACCGGCACCGGGAGAGTCGATTTCCTCGTCAATCGACGCGCAACAGGCGATCGCAATCGGGTGGATGATCGAACGTTTGCGCTCCTGGCGGAGACTTCAGCGAAGGGTCGGGTCAAGGCCGTGCTTTTCGGCTGCGGCTGTCACGCGGTGACGCTCGGTCACGACAATCTTCGGATCAGCGCCGACTACCCGGGCTTCGCTCAGCGAATCATCGAGGAGGGGACGGGTGCGGAGAACGCCCTCTTCTTCAACATGGCTGAGGGAAACGTCATCCCGGACACCCGGGAAGTCTGGGACTCGCTGGACCCGCGGGGATATTTCGGGGGAACGTTCAAGGATGCGAAGGATGTCGGCGAGCGTCTGGCAAGGGCCGTGATCGACAGCTTGAAACAGCGACCGCTTTCATCGGAGATGTTTCTGGCCTCCCGGAAGGCCGATTGCGTGATGAAGCCCAATCTCCACGACCTGGATGACGACACAGCCAGTGAAGAACTTGCGAAGTACCAGAGCATAATTGCCGAGTACCTGGGGGAGGATTCCCTGAAGATCTCACCCGAGGATCTGACACCTCTTTCCACCCTGTGGCGGGATGCATCTCTGAAGGTGGTGGAGATGGAGATGTCGGAAGCGGAGATGCGCAGACTGATGACCGCTGTGTGCAATTATTTCGTGCGCTTGAACAAGCTGTTCAACCCCACTCAGCGCAATCCGATCCAGATGCCGGTTCAGGTCGTCTGCATCGACGAATTCAATTTCCTGGATTTGCCGGGCGAGATTCTCGTGGAGAATGCGTTCGACTGGAAGGCGAGAAACGGAGAGATGGCGGCAGAGTCGTTCGTCATCGGCCTGGCGAATGGATTCATGGGGTATCTGCCCCACAAATCCAACTTCGAAGAGCCGGATGCGCAATACCGGTACGAGACCCTCATGAATGCCATGGAGCCCGCGGCCACCGATGTGGCCCTGGAGGTGGGTACGAGACTGGTCTCGGAAATACGGCGATACTGATCTCGGAGCTGCCATATCCGCGGGACGCGGACCTGAGTTGGCCACGTCGCTCCCCGCGCAGCCACGAGAGACCCGAGAAGGCCAGAAAAGGGGAGACAAGTGACAGAGAGATTCCCCTCAGGGGAAGGGAAAGGAGCGGTCAAGGGGTTCCAGGTGCTGCAACGCCAGGAAGTCCGATTTCACGACCCCAGAGAGGACATCCACGTGGCCGCCTGCCGATTGCCGGCTGCGCCTGGGTCGATACCGATGAGGGCGTCGTGCTGATCGACACGCTGATCAGCGAGACCGCCGCCAGAAAGACGCGGGAGCGGATCCGGGGCAAGATCAAGTACATCATCTACACCCATGGCCACGCCGATCACGTGGGCGGCACCAGGGCCTTCATGGATGACCACCCCGAGGTCATCGCCAGCACCTATCTCCCCGACCGGCTGGAGAAGTACAAGATGCTGGATCGCGTACCGGCCCGGTCGTCGGCCATACAGTTCAACATCCCCGAGCCTGTCCGGAGTCGAAGGGCCCCGGTCTACCCGACCCGGACCTTTCTGGGAGAGATGACCTTCTCGCTGGGTGGCAAGACGTTCGAGCTTCACACCGCGCGCGCCGAGACGGATGACGCTTGCTGGGTTGCTGCCCAGGCCCGAGAAGGAGGTCAATTCGGAGATCTTCGGGCTGAAATAGGCGATCCCGAGAAGATCTTGAGCCGGGCCCGGGCGCTCTTCGACCAGGGCCAGGCCCAGCTCGCCCTGCAGGTTCTGGATGTGCTGATTCAGGCGGAGTCGGAGAACCTCGAGGCGCGCAGGCTGCGCATCGAGCTGCTCGAGAAGCTCGGCTCCGAGGACTACTGTCTGATGTCGCGAAACGCCTGGGTCTACTTCATGGAGAGGGACCGGGAGTTCCTGCTCTCCAGAGGAGACGGCTGAGAGCGGATCCAGACCGCGTATGATTTCGAAAGACTCAGAGCGAGGCATCGCCCGAGAAACACCTACAAGCGAGGAACAGAATGATCACCACGAAGCTTTGCGAGCTGCTGGGGATACGGCATCCAATCATCCAGGCCGGAATGGGTCCCTTTGGCACCAACAGACTGGCCATTGCCGTCGCCGATGCTGGAGCACTGGGACTGATCAGCGGCAGCGCTCTCGAATCGAAGGACCTCGGCGCCGCTGGCTACGACCAGTTTCGAAAGACCTTCGAGCCGGGTCTGGAGGTGGACTCCGCAGCCGAGACCTTGAAGAACATCTTCCGGCACACCCTGAAGCAGACCGCGAAATCGAAGGGCGTCTTCGGGTTGAACATCCTGGTGTCGGCAGAATTGCTGCGAGGCGCCGGGCAGATGATACAGGCGACGGTCGAGGTCCGAGAAGAAGATCCGGAGATGAGAGAGAGGCTCAAGGTAATCGTCACTTCCGCAGGCAACCCGGCTCGCTTCGCCGACATGATCAAGCCATCGGGTTTGAAGTGGTTTCACGTGGTTCCTTCGGTCAAGGGTGCGCAGAAGGCCGTGGAAGCGGGCTGTGACGGGATCATCGCCTCGGGACACGAAGGTGGATTCCACACCGCCTGGGAGCCCGTGCATTCGATGATTCTGCTTCCGGCTGTCGCCGAGACGTTTCCGGACATGCCCGTCGTTGGAGCCGGTGGCTTCTGCGACGGCAAGACCCTCGCCGCCGCCCTGGTGCTGGGCGGAGTCGGAATTCAGATGGGCACCCGATTCCTCTGTACCCAGGAGTCGGATTTCGGGGAGTTCTGGAAGCACAGAATTCTGAACGCGGGAGACCGAGGGACCCAGGTAGCCAGAGGTCTGGTGGGACCCGCGAGATTCATCAAGTCCGCCTACTCGAGGGAGGTGGCGGAAATGACCGCGGAGCACTCCCCCGGGGTCTACACCGGCAGTCCGGACGACTTCTCGACCGTCAAGCGGGAGCTCCTGCTCAAGGAGCACGAAGGTTTCGAGGCCTCCTATGTCGAGAATCCGGAGGAGTCCAAGGCGCTTACCGCCGGTGGCGAATGTGCCCAGAGGGTGAGCGATATGCCAAAGGTCGAGGAGTTGATTGCCAGGATCACGAAGCAGGCGAGGGAGATCCTCGAAACCACGCCGTCGAAGGTGCTCTCGTAGTAGTAGCGGGGCAGGTCGTCGGACGACTAACGTGTAACCGGACCAGAATGGGAAAAGCAGAGATGAACAGCACCACCTACACGTCACGACAGCGGGTGCTCGACACACTCGACCGTCGCGAGCCGGACCGGATTCCCTTCGATCTGGGCAGCTCGGTCGAGACGGGGATGACCGCGCAGGCCTATCAGGGGCTGATCGAGCTTCTCGGTCTGACCGAGGAGCCCGATGAGACGCTCCCCAATCTCTTCCTCACCGCCGCCGGCATCGCGCAGATTCCCGAGAACATCCTCCAGCAACTGAAGGTGGATGTACGCGGCGCTCTCATCCAGCTCCCGTCCGAGCCCGTGCCAGAGATCGGATTCGAGAACGAGACCACCCTGATCTATCACGATGAGTGGGGCATCAAGTGGGCGAAGCCGCCGTCGAGCCTGTACATGGACCCCGTCGGCGCCCCTCTGAAGGGCGAGCTCACGGCCGAACGACTCGCCAGCTATACATGGCCAGACCCCGATCAGGAAGGCAGGTACAAGGGTCTCCGCCAGGAGGCCGAGAGGCTCCGCAATACGGGAGGCGCTGTCATGTTCAGCCTCTACGGTCTCGGGATCTTCGACATGGCGTTGATGATTCACGGGATCGAAGAAACGCTCATGGACATGGCAGCCAACCCGGCCGCGATCGAGGATCTCTTCGGTCGAATCACGGAATTCCAGATGCGGGTGTGGACGAACACTCTCGAAATCCTGGGGGACAATGTCGACGTCTGTCTCCATAGTGACGACCTCGGCAGTCAGGCCACCTCGATGATGTCGCCGGAGATGTACCGCAGGCTTCTCAAGCCACGTCACGCCGAGCTCTTCGCTCACATCAAGAGGAGCGCGAAGACAGACATCAAGCTCCTGATGCACTCCTGCGGCAGCGTGCGCTCTTTGATCCCCGACCTGATCGAGGCTGGAATCGACGCGCTCAACCCCATACAGGTCGGCGCCGTCAACATGGATACCAAGCAGCTCAAGAGCGAATTCGGATCCGAGCTCAGCTTCTGGGGCGGCGGAATCGACACGCAGAAGGTTCTTCCCCACGGCTCCATCTCCGAGGTGAAGGACGAAGTGAAGCGCCGCATCGACGATCTCGCGCCGGGCGGAGGCTTCGTGTTCGCAGCCGTTCACAACATCCAGCCCGATGTGCCGCCGGAGAACATCCGCGCCATGTGGGAGGCCTTTCAGGAGCACTGCAGCTACTGAGCGGTGCCGCCAATTCAGCTCAGCGTGGCCGACATCGAGCTACTCCAGGCTCAGCAGATACTCCGAGATCGCCTGGACGTCGCCCTCGGGAAGCTGGGCCAGGTTCATCTGGATCTCGGCCATGTTCCCGCTCGAGAGCTTGTCGTAGCCGAGCGTCTCGCCGAACCGCAGCGCCAGGGTGAGGTCGGCGACGTCCTTGTACCGGCCGCGCACGACGAGTCCCCTGAGGCTCGGGACGATCCCCTTGCCTCCCGGGTGCGGTCCCCCGTCGAGGTGCCGCGCCTCGTCGGCGATCATCATCCAGTCGCGCGGGGTGTGGCACTCTCCGCAGTGTCCCGGTGCGTTGGCCAGGTAGGCTCCCCTGTTCCACGAGTCGCTCCGGGAGGGGTCGGTCTCGAAGCGTCGGTCTTGGAGGGCCAGCCTCTTCCAGAGCCCCACGCCGCGCCGCGCGAGGGCGGCCATTGGCACATCCTGTTCGCGTTGGGGAGACGGTACCGCGGGCAGGCTCACCAGGTAGGCGTGGAGATCCAGGACGTCCTGGAGTGGCATCAATCGGAACGAGGGGTACGGGAAGGCAGGGAAGTAGTGCGTCCCGTCCGGTGAGAGTCCCCGGGTCATGGCGTTGACGAACTCGATCTGGCTCCAGCGGCCGATGCCGGTTTCCGGGTCCGGAGTCAGGTTCCCGGGGTAGAAGGTCCCTATCGGGGTGGCGAAGGCGGCGCTGCCGGTCGGCAGTCCTTCTTCGGCTCCGGGAGCGCCCTTCGCGGCCTTGTGGCACGCCCCGCAGCTTCCGGCGTGGAAGAGGGTCTCCCCGTGGGCCAGGTCCGGGGTGTGGGTCGGGAGGACGCCGCTGTCGAGAGGACGCGGCCTTGTCAGAAGCAGCAGGACCACCGCTCCGAGAACACCGAAGAGGACGAGCGCCGCCCCCGCCCGCCTCCGAGAACTCTGCGTCATTCCTTGGGGCGGCGATAGGTCTGGTGGCAGGCCTTGCAGGCGTTGCCGAGCTTGCCCAGCGCGGGGAGGAACGCGCTCTCGACGCTGACCGACTGCAGCGCGATCGCCTCGACCTCCGCGGCCTCGAACTTCTGATCGAAGTCCGCGCGGTCGGACCAGATCTCGGGCATGGACCAGGTCTCGACGTCGCCCTTGTCGCTGCCCTCGGGGAAGAGGGCGGCGGCCTTCTTCAGGGCGTCGGCGATGACCCCGGCGTTGTGCTCAACGACCCCGGCCTCGAAAGGGGCCTCCTTCTTGGCGATGGCGCCGAGGGTCTGCATTGCGCCCCCGACATCCTTCATCGCCTGCTGACGATCCTTGATGGCGTCCGTGGTCGAGTCGGCCATCGACGCCGTGGCGGCCGCCAGGGCCGTCACCAGGGCCGCGACCAGGGCGTAGCTTCGTTGTCCTGGTCACTGGTTGCTACCTCCCGGCCCCCGCGAGAGTCAATCAGTACCCGGGCGGGGCGCCCTCCGGGCCCAAAGGCGTGGGGGCCCGTTCTCTCCGGGATTCTAGTCGAAATCGTCTCTCGGCTCGAAGAGGGCGGACCGCTTGGCACGGCTATCCGCCTGCCGCCTCGGTTTCGGTGGGCTTTCCCCTGAAGGCGCCGCCGTAGGCATTTTCCCTGTCCACGATGACGGGGCGGCATTCTCTGACGGGTCCTCGGCCATGTTTCTTGGCATGTATGGACTCGACGACGGGGAGCCCCGCCATCCGCCATCCCTCGAGGCCGTCTTCGCAGTAATGGACGTTTCGGAGTCCGAGGTTCTCCAGCCGTTCGGCGGCCTCGGCTCCAAGCCGGCAGTCTCCACCGCCCGAATAGACCGCGACGAAGGAATCGGGGTTCATGACCCGCGCCACGCGAAACACGAGGGACCCGAGCGGTGCAGTCATCGCGTTCGGAATGTGCCCGAGTTCGAACTCCACGTCCCCGCGCACGTCGAAGACCGCCGCCGGGCCGGAATCGAGCCGCTCATGCAGATCCTGGATGCTGATCGTGTTCATGGAGGGTTCCTCCCTGTTCCGGGTGATCCGCGCCGGTCCGAAGTCCTACCGCCGCCGTCCCGCCGGCGTCGCCTGCCGGTTCTTCAAGCCTATCCGAACCAATGAATAAGACAAATCGATATTTCCTATTTAGTGATAGAGATTATCGATGAAGATCGGAGCCGGGCTGGTGAATTCGTGGCGGCGTGTGGCCAGCGGCGGGGAGCGTGACAGATCGAAGCTGTAGCTCGCCGAGCGACTACTCGTACCCCATTTCAGACGACAGGGGGATCTCGGACTTCACGAAGGTCCCGGTTCCCCTGCCCAGCTCCTCGCCCCCGCTGTCCAGCACCACGGCTTCGGCCAGGCAATGGTCGTCCGATGTTCCGATGACACGGCCCCTGGCGATGAGCTCGCCCTCGGCGATGGTGCTGGTGAATTGGATGTTGAAGCCCGTGCTCAGCATCATCTCCTTCGGAACGATGGAATTGGCGGCAAACAGGGCGGCATCATTCATGGCTCTATGGAAGACAGAGCCGTGAACGAATCCGCCCGCATCCAGGAACTTGTCCTGCACCGGAATGACCACCTCCGCCTCGCCCTCTGAGATCCTGATTCCGGGCTCGTAGTACTCGTTGCAGGGAGCCGCCAGGTACATGGACTCCAGCTTCTTGCAGTGGGCTGCGCGCTGCTTCTTGTTGTACTCCAGGATGCCCGCTTGAATTCTCCCGGTGAGGGCATGGGGGGCGTTCCTACCGCAGTGCCCATGCCCTTCGACGTCCGGCGTGCAGAGCCGGAAGCACCAGGGCGAGCGATTGCGCGTGAGCGGACAGCCCAGGTACGTGTACTCCTTGAGCCCTGTGCTGGTCTTCACTCTCCTCTTCGTCGTCTTCACCGTCATCATCGATCCTCATGCAGGCAAGTGCAGCTGCCATTAACGTATGCCATCTCGCCGGATTCTGCCGATTCCTCTCGATCCGGTGCACGAAAGCCATCCGGGGCCCAGTGCGACTAGATCCAGCCCAGAATCCCGCCGAACAGCACCAGCGCGCCCGTGTTGACGAGAGCCAAGCTGAGCAGAAAACGCTTCTGGGTGCTCGCCTGCCAATCGTGACAGAAGAAGGCTGCGAGGAAGAACGGGATGTACACGGTGATGAACACGGGCAGCGCACCCCACCAGGGGTAGACCCAGATGAAGGTCGGCGTCTTGGCCAGGAAGATCTCGATGAAGGAGATGAGGCCCGCATTGATCAGAGCAAAGAAGATGCGGCTGTTGATGCCGAGGATCTTCTCGCGTGGGTCTTCGGGCAGCAGCTTGCACATGGTCAGGGCAACGACGGGAAACATCAGGCTGATCTCGATGCCGACA
Organism: uncultured delta proteobacterium; assembly: GCA_963722885.1. Lineage (GTDB taxonomy): Bacteria > Myxococcota_A > UBA9160 > UBA9160 > UBA6930 > CAVXZE01. The sequence continues at coordinate 467,078 of CAVROS010000012.1, read as the reverse complement.
CCCACCAGAATCAGAAAAGCCGTGCCGGAAGGTACGGTCCAGAGAGCATGCCCTGTGAAGTGCTGGATCAGCGCGTTGATGATCTCCACCGACCAGTGCACCATGTAGAGGGCGAGGCCGCCGGCCACGACCTTCCAGTTCCGCTTGGAAATCTCGTTGACGTAGACGTACAGAGCGAGGGCAAACAGGGTGACGGCGTACCACTGAAAGGGCTCCCCACTCCTCAGGATCGAAAGCGCCGCCTCTGTGGCTTCGGGGTGATTCAAGTCCATGTCGTCCTCCTAGTCGTTGCTTCTCGATCGCATTACCTGGCGCGCGCACAGGCTATCCGTGACCAGGTGCGTGATGAGGTGATCCTGCTGGTCGAGGATCGCCTTCACGACCTGGGTCTTGGGTCTGTTGCACCGGTGGCAGGCTCCAGCCACCAGCAGCACGTGCTTCTTGTCCGCAATCAACTTGCTGAGCTCGCAGAGCTTCAGGATGGTCATTGCCCGGATCCGGGAATTCAGCTCGAACGGGCCATTGGCGCCGATCGGTTGCCACAAGATGTCACCGAGACAGCCCGCTTTCTCGAGCTCCGTTACGGATTCGCCTGCCAGGTGCATGTAGTGTCTCAGCATCGAGTGCTCGTCCGTCCAGCAGCTCGTCGACGTCACGATGACGTCGATCTCCGGGGCGCGCTGGTAGGCTTCCGTGATCGCGGGCAAATTCTGAAGCTCCGACTGCAAGTCGGCCTCGACCATCGCCGGAGCGTGCAGCGCGACGAAGCTCATCTCGACAGGTATTCCGGGATCGCCGACGAAATAGGTGAAGAAGGCGTTCGGATCGGTGGTTGGATCGCTGACGTCGAAGCCGGCGACCAGCGCATGGAAGACGATTTTCGAAGGAAGATGCTGGGCCGGCTCGCGCAGAAGCTCGGCGAATCGCCGGGCGAGCATGCGAAGCGCGGTCCCTCCAGAAAAGCCGATGTGAACTTCTGCGTCGCCATGATGCTGCTGCAGCAGCTCCAGCAGCATGTTCGCCCCGCGGTAGGCCACGTCCTCCGTCCTGGCAGAGGGAATCACGCTCGCGTCGTGCAGCCAGGGGTAGGCGTTTCGGACCCGCCGCTCGAGTGAGTGTTCCTGAGGGGGAACGAAGCGAATCCAGCCGCGGGAAGCCGCCTTTCGCAGATACTGATACGGCTTCTCTCTGGTGATCTCGAGGGAGTGATCCTCATTGAGCCGCTTCTGGATCTCCACGGCGGTCAGTCCCTCATCACAGAAATAGCCGCAGACAGTCGCGAGCACCTCTTCCTCGGTCATCTGCGGTGCGCAGGTCTTTCCCCGCGTCGCGGTCTTCCGCTGACCCCCACCTCGAGCTCCCGGTGACATGGTCGATTCCTCCGATTGTCTCTTCACAGTGTTTATATCAAAACCGGAAAACTGTCTCCAATCAGAGGCCTGAGAGAGTCTGGATATGAATATTGTGGAAGACGGATCGCGAATCGCACATCGGGTATTTCAGCTGTAGATAGTGTCTTTGCAGCTCCGAGTCCAGAGAGCAAAACTGTGATTAACTATTTGATTTAATTGAATAAAAATAACTCGACGAGGCTCTCGATCCCCGATATCCTGGCTTCTGTGAAGAGACCGACACCGCGCATCTCCCCTCCGCCATTCGAAGGACTCGATCGAGAGATTGTTACGAGTATCATACGGTAGGTGAAATAATGAGTGAAATAATAGGTGAAAGGGGTGGGAGCCGCCAGACCGGCGCGGCCGGGGTCCGGTCCGCTGCACGACGCAACAAGCAAATCGGGAAGGAGAGCCAATGAGCACTCGGCAGAAGAGAATCACGGCAGGCAAGGCAAGGAAGATAAGGTTCGGTCTGGACTATGGCATGGGGGGATCCGCATTCGCCGAACTTCCTCTCGAGCAGGTCGCAGGAAAATCGGCCCTCGAGGTCATCAAGCGGGTCGTTGGCCATCCTCAGCAGTCCGAGGCGGCTTCGAGGACAGCCAGGGTAATCGAGCAGGCACTGCGGACCACGAGAGCGATCGACGCAGAATTGACCAAGGCCTCGAGGAACAAGGCGGACGGCGAGCCGATAACGCTCGACCAGGTCATCGTCGATCGCGAAGAAGGCGAGGAGAAGGACGATAGCGTGGTGGTGCGCGAGACCGATGAGATCACCATCCGTCTCTCCGAGTCGTACCGTGGAGGAGATGCACCGTGTCGGTGCAGGCGACGCAACGAGGGGGAGTGAGAGCACGCCCTGGGCGCGCCGTTCGGGCCATCGTTCTCTTGCGAGAGGGCGCGTTCGCGGTGTCGGCGCTGGATGGTCGCGGGGCGATCCGGCCCCTCACCTCGTTGCCCCACTATGTCGAAGCGCTGCTGGGGCCCGCGCAAGCCGCGGACGCTTCGCCTGGCGGCGTGCTCGGCGAGGCCCGAAGCTACGCGCAGCACCTCCAGACGCTCCAGTTCTGCCTCAACGAGCTGATTCCGCTGCTTCGCTCCTCGGGGGAGGCGTCCCGCCAGTGCGGTGAGGGCTCGCGGACGCTGCCCATCGAGAAATTTCGGAGGCTCGAAAGACGAGCGCTGGCCCTGCTTCCGCATCTGCACGCGCAGCGCCCCCCGCTGGGAACTCCCGAGACACTGGCCCGTCTGGTGGGGGCGCCTTGCGTGATCTTGGGCAGGACGGTGATCCCTCTTTCGCCGGTCGCCGCCGCCATGCGGCCAGCCTCCTCGGTCGTCGTGGGCGGCGAGTGCTACGCCCTTCGCAGCGAAAATGCGCGGCCCTTCCCGGAGCTGCTCCGGGACCTCCGGCGCACACGAGAACGCCGCGTGTTGGAGAGCATCGGGAACCGGCCCGAGCTGACGCGAATGGCGTCGGAGTTCCTCGGGGAGGTGAGGCCGATTCTGGAGGAATGCGACCCCCAGAATCGTGGCAGCTACCAGATCTTTCACTCCGATGGCGATCACCAGCTCCAGCATTCTCGCGGCCACTGGCATCTGGTCCGCGGCCCCGTTGCCATCAGGATGAGGGCGCAGAGCATCTTCGTTGGACTCCATCTCTTCGGGAGCGGGCGCAGAGATTGGCTGGGCGTGGCGCCGCGCCCGGGCGCCGCCCAGGGGGACTTCTGGACGCCGAGTGGCGATCCCATCCGCCGCGGCATCTGCGTTGGGGATCCCAGACAGTATCGACGCCTGCTCTCCAGTCAGTTCAGCAATGCAGAAGCGGTAGTGGAGTGGCTGGACGCCGGCGTCATCCTGATCACCGGCCGCAGCGAGTGGCATCGCCGACTACGCGCTGGCGGGAAGGAACTCCTTCGAGACCCGCGAATCGCCAGCTTGCAGAGGCCGCGCAGATGACCCTGAGGCAGCAGGCGTCCGAGGTGCTGCTCAGCTTCGATCCCCTGGCGCTCGAGCGCTGCTATCTGGTCGCCGACATCCTGCACGATGAGTTCGCCGAGCCGTTCGTGGAGTACGGGCTGCTCGGGCTGGCAGACCAGGCGAGGCCCTTTCACGTGGTGGCGACGCCCCTGCTCCCGGGGCAGAGCGTCACCGCGGCGAGTGTCGAACAGCCGGGGCGCCAGGTGCTCCGCATGCGGGATGAGATGGAGACGCTCGCGCATCGCATGCAGCGGCAGCTGGTACCGATCGCCTTCATTCACCGGCATCCGTCGTGCTGCGACGCATCGATCACCGACGACGTGTTCCTTCGGGGCGTCTTCGTCGATCAGGTGTCCACCGTTGTGAGCTTCGAAGAGGTCCGGCCCGGTCGACGCGGCCGATCCCCCTTGTTCCTGCCCGGGAGTGCAAGGTCTCCTGCGGGATTCCTCGCGTGGCGGGAGAGGCCTCGTCGAGCTCCGGAGTGAGTACGCGATCGCCTTCTCGCTGATCGTGAATCGGGAGCGGGACCACCGGCTCTACGCGGTTCGGAAGGCCACCTGTTCGTTCTGCGGTCGGTCCGCGTTGAGCGAGGTGCCGGCGCGGATCGCCCCGGACCCTCGCTCCTGGGTTTCGGACCGGGACCGTGCGGCGCTGAGAAGTTCGCTCGAGCGGGAAATCCGGGAAAAGATCAGCTTTGACCGAGAGTGGGCAGAGGTCGAGGGGGTTCGATGATGAGCAGCGAGTATCCGCCGCAAGATCGGGTGGGTCAGGCAGGAGCGGATGTCCTGCGCATCGGCGAAACGGTCGTGCTGGTGGCCGTCGACGATATCGACATCGGTGAGCCGTGGTTCCACCCCGCCTGGGCGCTGTGTCGCGCACTCGGCGCCCTGGGCTTCGGGTTCGTTCACCTGCGAGGGGCAGAGGCGGTCGGAGAAGAATTCTCGCTGCTGATGGAAGGCTTCCCGTTCGCTCGGACCGATTCGCTCCTGGAAGACGCCCCGCCGTGCGACATGGTGCTGCATCTCGGGAGTGATGCCGACTCGCGGGAGGCCTGCGCAAGACACGCCCTTTCGCGTTCTTTGTCGTTCGCTTCTCTCTCGTGGAGCACCACCTGGGTCGCGATGCATTCGCTCGCGGGGATCCTGCGCGGCGCCGCGGCGCCAGACCGAACACCGCCGGCTGGCGAAGAGCCTCTCGAGCCCATCGCTCGGATCGCATCGGGCCTGGCGCTCCAGGAGGCGCTCATTTTCGCAGGTCAGCTCGAGGCCGCCGGGCCGCCGGCTCCCCTGATCTCGTTCGACGTCGCATCGGAGACGCGGCGGTGCGAGGCGGGCGGGTCAGGGTGGCCAGACGTGTCTATCGAGAACCAGATCCTCGAGGTGATGGGAGCTGGGGCGGTGGGCACCCATCTGCTCGAGTCGCTCGCTCCGATGCTGGGACCGGGCTGCGAGCTCCGCATCGTGGATTTCGACGTGGTAGGTCCCGAGAACCTCGCGATTCAGCCGACTTTCTCGGTCGACGATATCGACAGACCGAAAGCGGCCGTGATGGCCGAGAAGCTGGCGCCCATCTGCGACCCGGAGCTGTCCATCCAGCCCCTGGTGATGCGCTACGAGGATCGGCCCTCAGCCCTCTCGGCCCCGTCGCTACGGATTGCCTGTCCCGACAGCTTCGCAGCGCGGAAGTACGCGAATGACTGCTCGCTCGCGGACGGTGTCCCGCTCCTCGAGGCTGGAAGCGCGCCCCTCGTCGCGCAGCAGCGAAGCTACCTGCCGGGCCGGACGGCATGCCTCCAGCACAGAATTCCGAACCTCGCGAAGCGCGCCGCCGATGAAGAGGATCGGGCGAGCTGCTGGCAGGATCGCGCCTTCACGCTGCCCGGCACCTCCATGGTCTGCGGCGGAATCCTCGCCGCCGAGTCTCTTCGCGCGCTCCAGCCGGAAGGGCTCGGATGGCCATCCACGGGAACCATCGTCTACGACGCCCGCTTCCCGGAGCGCTTCGGCGTGATCGACTTTCGCTCTCCCTGCTTCCACCAGCGGAGCGCGAAATCATGAGGAGGTGGAGAGGAGGGACCGATCGAGGTCCGCGGTGAGTCCGATGTTGTTCACGAGAGAGAAGGATCTGAGCCTGCTGGCCATCGGTGCACATCCCGATGACATCGAGCTCGGCAGCGGAGGCTTCATCCATCGGCTCAGGAGCGAGCTGGGCGCCCGGGTGCATTTTCTGGTCTTGACACATGGCCTCAAGAGCTGGCAAACCTCCGGCGGCTTCGACCGGCATCAGAGGCACCAGGAGTCGATCAAGGCAGCGGGGGTGCTCGGAGTCGACGAGTGCGACGTGGCGATTCTCGGCTACGAGGACTGCGGTCTTCAGCGAGACGTGCATTCGCTGATCCGGGAAGTGGAAGGGCTGATCGGTTCGAAGAGATTCGACATGGTTCTGACCCACGCGAAGGGGGACACCCACCTCGATCACGAGACCGTGTATGCGGCCACCATCTCCGCCACGAGGGCTTTTCACGGAACGGTGCTCCTGTATCAAGCACCCTCCACGATTCTCAATGAGTTCAGTCCGACCTTCTTCGTGGATCTGAAGCCCGGCGATTTCGAGGCAAAGCAGACGGCTCTGCGCGAACACGCGAGCCAGCGGGAGAAGTCCTTCATGGCCGCAGAGAGGGTCCTCTGGATCGCCCAGAGCTGGACGGCATGCCTGAACGCGCCGAGCGGGCTCTTCGAGGCCTTCCAGGTCTACAAGTCCTTCTGGTGTTGAGGACCTCGCCAGAGTCGGTCATACCAGGTCGATCGGCTCACTGCAGCCTGGACTTGGCGAGCGGAGATCGCGATCTTCTCGCGGATGCTGCTCACCCTGCTCTCGGCGGCGGTTCTGCTGCTCGGAACCCACTACTTCATCCACCGCTCCGTCGTCTTCGCCTTCGACGTCACCCGCCTACGGATCAGAGTCACGCTCCTTCTCGCGTTCATGTTCCTTGCCATGAGCATCCCGCTCGCCATGCTGCTGCACCGGCTTCACGGCAACGCGATCACGAGAACCGCGCACACGCTCTCCTCATTCTGGCTGGGGCTGGCCCTTCACCTGGTGTTCTTCCTGGCGCTCGGCTGGGCGGCCCATGGGATCTCGCGCCTTCTGGGAAGGCCAATCGCCGCGCGCGTCGCTCTCCTGGTCGCAGTCGTGCTCTCCTTGTCCGCATCCTCGTACGGTCTCTGGAACGCCCACCACCCGATCGTCACCTCGCTCGAGGTGGAGGTCAGCGAGCTGCCCGAGAGCTGGGAAGGCAGCACCGTCGTGCAGCTATCGGATGTGCACCTCGGCGGCGCGCATGGCAGAGGCTTCCTGAGGCGCGTGGTGAAGCTGGTGAACTCCCTGGACGCCGAGGCCGTGTTCATCACCGGAGACCTCTTCAACGGCTCGTGCTCGGACTTCCACAGGTTCAAGGATCTGCTCGATTCCCTGCGGGCTCGTCGAGGTGTCTTCTTCGTCACCGGGAATCACGAAGGTTACGCGGGCCTCGCGGCCCCTCTCGAGCTCTTGAAGCAGACGAAGATCCGGATCCTCGACGACGAGTGTGTCGAGATGGACGGACTCCAGCTGGTTGGCGTCAGCTACCCCTGGTTCTCGAGAGAGCGCAGTTCAGTGAATCCATTCGAGAGTGGTGGGTGTTACCGGCCGGAGAAGCCGTCCATCCTGCTGTACCATACCCCGACCGACGTCCTCCAGAGCTACGGTGATCGGAACACCCAGCAGCTCCAGTCGTACTTTGCCCCGGACACCCGGTTCTCATCTGCCGCCGAAGCAGGTGTCGATCTGCAGCTTTCGGGACACACGCACGGGGGACAGATGTTTCCGTTCGGGATCCTCACGCGAGTCCTGTGGAACGGCTTCGACCGTGGACTCCACACGATCGGTGGTCTCACGCTCTACATTTCGAGCGGAACCGGTACCTGGGGGCCGCCGGTGAGGACAGGAAGCCGCTCCGAAGTGGTTGCGATCAGGCTGAGGAAGCGCAGAACGCCACAGTCCTCGGAGTCCTGATGGGTTGGCCGGAGTGACCGGTCTGAACCGGGTGATGCGGCCTGCTCATGATTCCCTACCCTCTGCTCGGTGAGAGCGGTGGTTCACGGGTGAGAAGGGGAATGCCGGGTCCATGAGCGCTGAAGGTCCGACCCGAGGTTCTTCGTCAGAAGAGATCCAGTTCTCGCGGCCCAAGACGGTGGTGTACTCGGTGGTGGCGGTGCTGCTGGGTCTGCTGGTCATCGAAGGGATCTGCGCGGTGATCTGGGCCACGATCGTCCCGAGTCGCTTCGAGGGCCACGCGGACGCGCCGGTCCGGTTCGGAATGGTCAACTGGCCCGACATCGTCGAGAAGGATCCGTGGCTGTTCTGGCAGCTGAAGGCCAACACCACGGCGCCTCTGGATCGTGGCAAGATGACCGGATTCATCGCCAACAGCGACCACATGCGCAATCCCGACGTTCCCGTCGAGCGCGGACCGAATGACTTCCGCGTGCTCTCCCTGGGCGACTCGAACACCTTCGGCTGGGGCGTTCGCTACGAGGAGGCCTATCCGACGGTGCTGACCGAGCTTCTGCGCGAGGCACTCCCGGGCCGGGAGATCCACGTGATGAACGGGGGGTGTTCGGGCTACTCGGCCCATCAGGGGCTCGAGATTCTGCAGCGCCGCGGGCTCAAGTACCGGCCGGACGTGGTGATGATCTGGTTCGGGTGGAACGACAAGGCCTACTGGGACGGCATGACCGACGCCGAGCACGCCCGGCTCTTCACCCGGGAGCGCCTCTTGACCTCCAGCTTCACCTATCGAGTATTGAGCTACACCCTCCGTCGGGCCTCACACAATGAAGTCAAGGAAGAGCGTCAGGAGACGGAAGCGCGCCAGCGGCGGATGCCGCTGGCCGACTACAGGGCCCGACTCCGGGATATGGTCGAGCTGACTCGCGCGAACGAAATCAGCCCGGGATCGGGCCGCGGCGGTCGCGCCGTCATCATTCAGGGATGCAAGGTCAAGAATCTCCGCAAGGCGCGCGGCGAGCGCGAGGGAGCGAAGGGTCTGAATCGTTGGCTGAAGGCCGCGGCCGAGGTGGCCGAGGAGCTGGAGGTGCCGATGCTCTCGGTCTGCGATGTGCTCTTGGAGGCGGAGTTGGGACCCGAGGCATTCCTGGACAACGGTCACCTGGATCCCAGAGGCTTGCGCGCCCTCGCCGACGCCCTGTTCGATCTTCTCGTCGAACACGACATGCTGCCCGACCCGGTCGCCGAGCCAGGCGCGAAAGCCGCCCGTCGGTGACACCTCGTCAGCGGCCGAGGTAGCGGTAGAGGCGCATCATGCCCCGGGCTCGAAGCCGTAGAGCGTGGCCAGCGGCTCGAAGAGATCCTCTCGCTCCACCATCTCCAGCAGCTCCGAGTATTTCCTCTGGGCGAGCCAGGGACGCCCGGAGCTGACGTAGAGCTCGCGGCCGCTGCGGTCCGCCTCTTCGAGGAGAGCCAGAAGCTGCTCTGGCTCGGAGACCTGATGGAAGTTGGGGTCGTAGTATCCAAAGATTCCCTGCCAGCCGACGGTCAGAATCTCGAGGTTCTCGGCGGCGAACGGGTCCAGGCTGGGCCGCGTCATCAGCACCGCCTCTCGGATCTGCTGGATCGGAAGGCTGCGCAGGGCGGAGAGCACGTCGCGCGAGAGCCAGGCGTAGCCGCCCAGACAGGCGAGCATGACCAGGGTGGTGGCGGCGGCGCGGGCGGGGGCGGAGCGCAGCCAGACGAAGAGGCTCTCCAGTCCCGCGCCCAGCAGGATGGCGAGCGAGGGCAGCGCGAAGATGACGTGCCGCTCGTAGATCATGCTCTGGCGCAGCTCGACGCTCCAGATCAGAAGGGGCGCGGGAAGCAACAGCATGGCCAGCAGCATCGCGCCGGCGCGCCCTCGCCGCGCCAGCCGGATGGCACCGAGCAGACACAGAGCTCCGGTGGCGGCGACCGCGCTGCGGAAGAAGAGCGGCGCCGCCCGGGCCACGTCACCGAGCTCCGCGTAGTGCTCCGGGGCGTGGCGGAAGGCGAAGGCCGTTCCCACCCACAGATGGGAGAGCACCTCGCGGATGAACCGCCAGCCGATTCCCTTGGGGTCCCACTCGCTGTGCCAGAGGAAGATCAACAGGTTGGCGCCCATCAGCAACATGAAGACGGCGGCGGCGACCAGACTCGTCACCAACCAGCGCGTGGCCGGCTCGTACAGGGCGCCGCGATGGCGCCGCCAGATCTCGAAGAGAAGCGCCGCGTTGGCCACCGCCAGGATCGCCACACCTCCTGGATAGACCCAGAGCACGACCACCTCCACCGCTGCGAAGGCGATCCAGCGCTTCCAGGTGCCCCGGTGGAGCACGGCGACCATGGCGCCCAGCAAGAGCGGCATGCAGAGCAGCAGCAGCGAGTAGCCGCGAGCCTCGGTCGTGTAACGCAGGTGCCAGGGGTGGATCGCCAGAAAGAAGGCTGCGAAGCCGGCGGCCCATGGCAGCCCGGTGCGCCACAGGAGCCAGGCGAGCGCACCGATCGCCGCGATCCCGAACGCGAAGGCGGGAAGCCGCACGGCGCGCTCGGAAGCGAGGCGGAGCTCCGGCTGCGCCACCGCCCGCCAGGCGCCGAGCGAGAGACGCGACGCCAGGCTGAAGGGCACGTGGTTGTTGGGTCGGTTCAGGGTGTAGAGCCAGGTGTCGCGCCAGGGCACCTCGCGGAAGACGAGGTCGCCTTCCGCGGTTCGGGCGTACCCGCCGTCCACCGAGAACACCACCGTGCGCCGTTCGTCCTCCCAGAACGAGAAGTCGAGGCGCGGCGCAGCCAAGAGCGCGGCGGTGAGCATGGCCAGCGCCGCGACCACCGCCACCGCGCGCCCGCCGCCGTGCGGCGGCGCCAGGTCCGGACACTCCGCGGCCTCGGGCGAGCCGATCCAGCGGCGCAGTGTCGCCAGGAGCCCGATGACGAGGCCGGCGCTGCCCAGCGAGATCCACCAGCGGTAGGTTCGCGCGTAATCGATGGCGCGGAGCGTAACGCCTTCGGCCAGGCGTTCGGCGATTCCCCCGCTCCACGGCTTGTCCCCGACGATCAGATGGACGAGGAGCCCGACCAGCGAAGCCCAGAGCAGAAGACGCGCGATTCGCAGCCGCCGATCGGGCATCAGAAGATCCCGAACCGGAACAACAGGGCCAGAAAACCGACACAGCCCAGGATCGCCACCGAGTGGAGCAGTCTTCTCCGCGGAGACCAGCCGGCCGATCTCCAGGCCCGTGCGCTGAGGAGAACCGCGCCGAGGGTCGAGAGCGCCACCAGGATCGGGAGCAGGAAGAGGGGAGCTGCCCATCCTGGCACTCCGAAGGCGAGGACGAGCGGGTTGTCACTGGCGGTGACCGCCAGCGCGGCGCCCAGCCCCACCAGGAAGACCAGCGCCAGCGCACAAGCCGAGCTGGTCAGCCAGCGCGCGCCCGCCCCACCGGGCTTCTCCTGCGCGGTGCGCCCCATCAAGCGCCTGATCAGCGCGGCCACCCAAGACCAGAGCGCACCCGAGAGCAGCGCCAGCGCGACCGCGGCCCACGCGACCACCACTCCGGGCTTGCGCTCGACCAGGAGCGCCTTCGAGAGCCGGTACACCCCGCTGTTCGTGTGGAGGTCGGTGACGAAGGAGAGTGGCTCCATCTCGTCGATGCAGCTCGCGTCGGGCTCCCGGGTGGGATCCTGGACGAAGGCGACAGCGATGCTTTCGGGACAGGCGTGCGAGACGCTGGCGGCATGGCCGATGCCTGGAAACTGGAAGAAGAAGCTCGACTCCAGGGTCTGCGCGGCGCGCCTTCCCCACGCGGGTGGTGTGATCGGGTCGAAATCTCCCGCGAAGACGAGAGAAGGGACGTCGCTCTTCACGGGCAGCATCTCCTCGGGGCCCGCGTGATCGTCGGACCACCTGTCGCAGATCTCCTGATCGACGTCGAAGTAGGTAAAGCCATCGCGCATCCTCGGATGCTCCGCGGTCAGCGCCTCGTACCCTTGACGGCTTCCGAAGGGACCGCGCTCGTAGCACTCGACCAGATTGTAGACGCCGCGACCCATGCTCAGCCCCCGCTCTCCGAAGGAGTCGAGCAGGCCGTAGAGGGCCTCCTGGTCTCGTGTCTTCATCGCCTCCAACGTGAAGGGGACCAGTGTGATCATCGGGCGGCGGTAGAGCATCTGGTGCGCAGCGATGGTGAAATCCTGAATGTTGATCGTGAACTCATCGATGGGAAGCAGGCCCTCGTCGACGATGCGGACGGTCAGCGGTTGCTCCCGAAGCTCCTCCATGGTCTCGAAGAAGCTCTCCTTGAGATCTGGATAGGCGGTGTGGCACGCCGCGTCGGAGGCACAGGCGGCGAAGAGCACCTTGAGAGCGCGCACCAGGTTGATCGTCCGCTGGTTGAAGGAGCGGACTCCGGGAGGGTAGGCGGAGTCGAGGACGACGCTGCGGATTCCCTCGGGAGAGTTCCGCAGCGCGGTGAGGGCGAGCTTGGTCCCGTAGGAGATCCCGTAGAGGTTCCAGGAGCCGTAGCCGAGGACGCGGCGAAGGTCGGCGAGGTCGGCGACGCTGGCGTCGCTGTTGTAGGAGCCCAGGTCCACGCCCTTCTCCAGCAGTGCGTCACGGCAGGCCAGCGACGACGCGAGTTGCGCCGCCATCGCTTCATCAGGGGAGAGATCTCGAGCGACGACCAGCATGTCGTCTCGTGAGAGATCTGGGCAGAGCGCGGGCTCCGAGTAGCCGGTCACCCGCTGATCGAGCAGGATGAAGTCGCGGTCCTCCCGCAGAGGGTGATCCAGCCAGCCCGAGGCCCCGGAAATCGCGCTCCCCCCAGGCCCTCCGTGCAGGTAGATCACGGGGTCCGGCTGGGGATCGGCGCTGCGGCTCTTCAGGACGGCGACGGCCAGTCGAAGGGTTCGCTTCCCGGGATCCTCCCGATTTTCGGGGACGATCAGGAATCCGCACTCGGCGTTCTCGTCGTGCAGATCGAAGCTCGGGCACGGAGTGAGCTCGAAGCGGGGCACATCCTCGGCGCTCGCGCCCCAGGCCGGCCAGGCGAGCGAGGCGAGCAGAATCGAGAGCAGAATCCGAAGCATGCGCGTCTCTCCACGGTTTGGGTGAGTCTCTCCCTCACCCGGTTCGAATCGAGTCACTCGGGTTCACGTTCAGCGCAGCTGCTCCAGGTCGATCCGCATCAACTCTCCCGTCAGCTGGGACATCGCCGCCACCTGCGTGGAGAAGAGGTCGGCATCGAATTTGTCGATGCGCGCGGTGGTGGCCCAATACGCACCCTGGGTCCCCATGGTACCGAAGCCCGGCAGATCCCAGGCGTCGCCGAGACCCAGCTCCCCCATCCCGTACCACACGCCCTGAGGCCTGCCGTGGATGCCCGGCCGCTCCGGGGCCTGGACCGAGCAGCGCGGCCAGTCGTTGTCCTTGACCGCCTTGATGGCCAGGTCGATCAGCGTCTGGTGGGGTCGCGTCCAAAGGAAGGACGGCTCCACCCGACCGGTTGGCGCCACCACTTCACCCACTTCCTTGTACTCCAGCTGCCCCAGGTGCTCTGTGGCCACCAGCGCCACGATCTTCTTCCTGGCCTCCGGGTGGCGGGCGAAGTAGTCCTGCTGGGAAAAGGCCGGCTCCATGCCGGGCATGTAGTGCCGGCAGTCGAGGTGGACCATCAGGGTTCGGGGTCTTTCTTCCTGGGGGATCTGCGAGAAGTACTTGACGATGCCGACCACGCCGAGCGCGCCGTTGTCCTGGGCGATGGACGGGCCGTCGGTGTGGCTTCTGACGAGGATCTGCTCGTCCTGGTCCGTTCCGTAGTGCCTGCCGGGGAGATAGCCGACCAGCTGGTACGTCTCGGTCGGCTCGATGGAGGCCTTCAGGCTGAGTGTGGCCGTCTTTCCGGCGCGGGCGTCCTCGATCACGCCGGCTCCGTTCACCCGGTCGAGGTAGAGGGTCGGCACCTGGTAGAGGGTTGGTACCAGGAAGCTGTACAACCCGGCGGTTCGGTCATAGGACATGTTGAAGACGATCACCGCCCCAGCTGCCTTGCCCTCGACCAGCAGCTTCCGAAAGTAGATCGTCTGCCGGAGCTCCCACCAGACGTCCAGGCTGATCGTCTCGTCTGGAGAAATGCGCGTGAACATGGCTGGGAAAGTGTTGGGACTGGAGAGGTATTCATGGTCGTTGACCATGAACCACCTCTCGTATTTCTCATCGTAGGGAGGGTCCGGATGGGGGGCGGTTTCAAGGACCACGATCTTCCCTTTGATGGACTTCGGCGGGTTGGCGCGGTCGTAATGAACCAGTTCGGCCGTGATCCCCTCGGGCGGAGTGGAGCCGGAATAGGCGCCGTAGTGGGCGACCACCACGGGTCGGCCGTCGGAACTCAGCGTCCAGTTGGTGTCGTCCGGCCAGTCGGACGTGTGCCAGCGGTCGTAGGTCCAAGGGTTCCTCTCGAGATCGACGACTCCGTATTCCCGCAGCTTCTCTTCAGAAAACTCCAGGAAGGCTCGCCAGGACTCGCTGCCGGCATAGGTTGGGCCGCCCTCGTCCTTGAGGACGTGCCATTGATGGGCCTCTTCGGGCGTCACCACGTAGTGAGGATTGATCTGATTCAGGAACTGAGGAACCGGTTCTCCGCTCTCGATCGAGGCTCGCGAGGAACAGGGCCGCAACCAGAGCCGAGAAGGAAAGAACCATCGGAAGGACATTTCTCATCACCGGCTCCCATCCTTGCGTCCTCGGCCCGGACGCTCTCGATGTATCGAGCTCTCCCGCTCGTCCGCGATTCTACAATCCGGTGTCCCCCCACGCATCGGCTCGCCAACCGCGACTCGGCGCCAGGTTCCACGCGAGCCAATCCCAATTCTGTCCGAGGCGCTTGAACGAAGCGGGTGGAACGTGAGATAAGGCAGATTCGAGACCCGAGGGAGAGGAATGGCACAGGGTATCGATCAGAGCCGGGAGAGGCTGATCGCGGAGCTGGAGGCGCTCCGAGAGACTCAGGAGAGGTGGCGGTCGATCCTCGAGAACCTTCCCGGGGTCATCGTGGCTGCGGAGCCCGATGGCACGGTCGCGTTCGTGAACCGGACGCTCTCCGGGATTCCTCCCGAGCAGGTGATCGGGACGAGTGTGCTCGACCACGTGCTTCCTGAACACCGGCCAACCTTGCAGGATGCCCTCGACCGGGCCCTCTCGGCGGGTGAGACGGTGACCTATGAGGTCGTTGCGAGCCCGCTCGGCGTCCCCATTCCCCTGGAGAGCCGCGTCGGGCCTCTCGAGCGCGACGGACGGATCGTCGGGGTGACGATCGTCTCCACGGACATCAGCGAGCGCAAGCGCGCCGAGGAGGAACGGCGCCAGCTCGAAGTCGGCATGCAGAACGCGCAGAGACTCGAGAGCCTTGGGATCCTGGCCGGGGGGATCGCCCACGACTTCAACAACCTCCTGGTGGTCATCCTCGGGAACGCCGATCTGGCGTTGATGGACGTCGAGCCTCACGCTCCCTACAGGGAATCGATCGAGCAGATCAAGCTGGCCGCGAAGCGAGCGTCGGAGCTGTCCAACCAGATGCTGATCTACTCCGGCGGGGGAATGCACGCTGCCGAACTGCTGGACCTGAACGGGTTGGTGGTTGGAATGGGGAAGCTGCTCCGGGTTTCGGTCTCCAAGAAGGTCGTCCTGAATTGGGAGTGCGACGACGACGTTCCTCTCATCAACGCGGACGCCAGCCAGATGCGCCAGGTGGTCATGAATCTGATCATGAACGCCTCCGAGGCCATCGGAGACCGCCACGGCAGCGTCACGATCCGAATCGGCGCCGTCCAACTGGGCCAGGAGATCGCGTCCCGGACCTTGATCGGCGAGGATTTGACCCACGGTCGCTACGTCCGCTTCGAGGTGGCGGACACCGGCCCCGGCATCGAGGCCGTCGGCCAGGTCCAAGCTCTTCGATCCCTTCTACACCACGAAGTTTGCGGGGCGTGGATTGGGACTCGCTGCGGTGCTCGGGATCGTCCGTGCCCACCGGGGAGCGATCGAGGTGCGAAGCCGGGTCGACGAGGGCTCGACCTTCCGGATCCTCCTGCCTGCGGCGGAAGCCAGCTTCGCAGCGCGCCCCGAGGATCGCGGCGCCCAGGGTCGCGACTCGCGAGGCGGTGGGAAGATCCTCGTCGTCGACGATGAAGAGGGCGTCCGGGACGTTGCCAAGGGGATGCTGGAGCGCGAGGGCTTCTCGGTGATCACCGCCGAGGACGGGCGCGAGGCCGTTCGCATCTTCCCGTCCGTCTCGGAAGAGATCGACGCGGTTCTGCTGGACCTGAGCATGCCGCATATGGACGGTGGCGAGGTGCTCCGCGAGATGCGCCGACTCTGCCCCGAGGTGAAGGTGATCCTCTGCAGCGGGTACATGGAGGGCAGGGTGAGGGAGCTGTGCGATGGACCGGGTCAGGTCTCCTTTCTCCGCAAGCCGTTCGACTCGGAAACCCTCGCGCGCACGCTGCGCGAGGTCCTGGCGTCGGAGGTTCAGAGCGAGTCCGACGACCGAGGCACGGAGGCGTAGGAGACGCCCTGGTTAGTCCCCTGGGGACATGACGGGAGGCGAATCCGCCGGGAACCGCCTTCTGAAAACTCCATCGAGAATCGGGATGCGCATCAGTCAAGTATCTATTGAATAGCTGGAAAGTTTCTGATAGATACTGATGTGATGGATGCGAAGGGCCCTGCGGGTTCCAGCGGCAGTCTTGCCGCTCTCGCTCCCGAGCGCCGTGGTGTTCCCCGCCCGGGAGAGATCTACGACCCCGTGGCCCGGACCCTGGATGTGATCGGAGATCGCTGGAGGCTGGTGCTGGTTCGCCATCTCCTGCTCGGTCCCAAGGGCTTCCAGGAGCTGCGGGTTCGCACCGGGATCGCTCCGCGGGTCCTCTCGAGTCGCTTGCGGGAGCTGGTGCGGCAGGGCTTCGTGAAGAGCGTCGCGGAGGGCTCGCGCTCCGTCTACGCCGTCACCGAACGCGGCCGCTCTCTCGAGCCCATCGTCGCCAGCATCGCGCGCTGGTTCACCCGCCACGGCATCGATGCGCTTCAGATCGACACCAGCCAGTTCACCGAGACCTCTCCGCAATCGATCCTCGAGTCGCTGCCCTTCCTGTTGCGGGAGGAGCGCGCGCGCGACGCAGACGTGACCTTCGAGATTCGCCTCACCGGCTCGGGCGGAGGGGTGTGGACCGTTCACATCTGCGACGGGATGTGCAGCGTAGTGCCCGATTTCGCCGACCGCGCTGACGTCCGCTACACGGCCGATGCCAAGGCCTGGTGTGGTGTCGCCCTGGGGCTGACCGATGCCCGAGAGCTGATCAAGGCGGGGACCATGATCAAGGACGGTGCCGACATCGCGATGGATCAGTACTTCCACCAGATCTCGCAGGTGGGCGACGCCGGGCCGAAAAAGGAGCAAGCGAGTTCGCAGAGCGACTCGTCCCCCAAACATCAGAACAGCAGCGAAAGGAGAAGAGCGTGATCTCGTTCGGACCTAGTGAAGAACAGGAAATCGTTCGCGATACGTTGAAGGAGTTTGCGGACGAGGCGATGCGCCCGATTGCCCGCGACTGTGACGAGGAGGCAGTCGATACCGCAGGACTTCCTCGACACCATCTGGGAGCTCGGTCTGACCTCGACCCAGATCCCAGAGGCGCACGGCGGAGGCGGCGAACCGCGCTCGCCGGTCACCAACGCCATCCTGCTGGAGGAGCTCGGCTACGGCGACGCCAGCCTCGCCGTGGCGGCCATGGTGCCCTCGGCCTTCGCCAACGCCATCGTCGACCACGGCACCGAGGACCAGCAGAAGAGGCTGCTCCCCCTCTTCTGCACCGAGAAGTTCCACGCAGCGTCGCTCGCGGTCGCCGAGCCCGGCGCCGTTTTCGACGCGCTCAAGCCTCGCACGCTGGCCGAGCCCAAGGGCGACGGCTTCGTGCTTTCGGGGGTCAAGTCCTTCGTTCCCCTGGGTGATCGCGCCAGTCACTTCCTGGTAGTGGCCGCGAACGGAGAGAGCCTCGACGCCTTCATCGTCCCCCGAGAGGCCGGAGGCCTCAGCATCTCCGAGCCCGAGAAGAACCTCGGACTGCGCGGTCTCACCACCGTCTCGCTCGAACTCGAGCGGGTCGAGGTCCCGCAGGCGGATCGCCTGGGTGGCCAGGCGGGCTGCGACGTACGCAACCTGCTGGCCGGCTCCCGCGCCGCCCTCTGTGCCGTCATGGTGGGGCTCTCGCGCGGCGTGGTGGCGGAATGCATCCCCTACGCCAAGGATCGCGTGGCCTTTGGCGAGGCCATCGCCAAGAAGCAGTCCATCGCCTTCCGTCTCGCGGAGATGCACATGGAGACCGAGTCCATGCGCTGGCTGACCTGGAAGGCGGCGAGCTTCGTGGAGAAGGGGCTGGACGCCACCAGGCCCGCACACCTGGCCCGATCCTACGCAGCGGAGAAGTGCATGTGGATCGCCGACAACGGGGTTCAGGTCTTCGGCGGCCACGGGTACATCCGCGACAACCCGGTCGAGATGTGGTTCCGCAACGCGCGCACGCTGGGCGTGCTCGAGGGAATGATTGGGGTCTAGGAAGTCCGGAGTCCACTTCAAGCGGCCCGTCGCGACCCGAGGTCGGGCCGAACGATTCACTGGAGAAGAGCAATGATCGACTTTACTCTGACCGAAAATGACAAGGCGCAGCTCGCGCGCACCCGCGCGGAAGCCCTGATCTGCCGCAAGTACGCCCGCGAGTACGAGGAGCGGGAAGAACTTCCCCCGGACGAGCTTCCGGAAAGAGCGGAGTTCCTGGCCAGCGCCGAGGCGGTGCCGGAGTCGGGGCCCGACGACTCGCCGAAGCCCGTGATGATGGCGCTGCATGCCATGGGGGCCTACTGGGGCGACTACTCGATCCGCCTCAAGCAGAGCGGGGGCGGCCTCGGCAACGCGGCTCTCAGCGCGGCGGGAACCAAGGAGCAGCAGGAGAAGTGGGGCCATCTCACGCTCTCGATGGCCATCACCGAGCCGGGCTGTGGCTCCGATCCCTCCATGGTCCAGTGCAGTGCCGAGCTCGACGGCGACGAGTGGCTGATCAACGGCGAGAAGATCTTCGTCACCACGGGCATCCGGGCCGAAGGCGCGGTGATCTGGGCCACCATCGACAAGTCCGCCGGCCGTGCCGGGATCAAGTCCTTCCTGGTGGAGAGAGGGACGCCCGGTTTCGACGTTCCCTACAAGGAGAAGAAGCTCGGCATCCGCTCCGACGACACCGCCGTCTACCTGTTCAAGGACTGCCGGATTCCGCGGGAGAACCTGCTTGGCCTGAACGAGGAGATTCCGAAGAAGAGCTCGGGCGGCTTCCGCGGGGTCATGAAGACCTTCAACATGACCCGGCCGATGACGGCGGCGATGGGCCTCGGCCTCGCCGAGGCGGCGCTCGACTTCACCCGCGAGCAGCTCGAAGAGGCCGGCTTCCAGATCGACTACGGCGCCGGTCTCGGCACGCTCCCGGCTGCGGTGGAGAAGTTCATCCGCCTGGAGGCGCAATTCGAGGCCTCGGTGCTGGACACCCTGCAGTGCGTCTGGCTGGCTGGCCAGGGGAAGCCCAACAACATGGAGTCCTCGGTCTGCAAGGCCCACGCGGGCATGTCCGTGCGGATGATCACCCAGGGCTGCATCGAGATTCTCGGGCCGATGGGCGCCTCGCGCGAGCACCTGCTGGAGAAATGGATGCGCGATTGCCGCATCACCGACATCTACGAGGGCACGGGCGAGATTCAGCGTCTGATCATCGCCCGCGGCTTGCTCGAGTACACCCGGGCCGAGCTCAGCTGACCGGGGGTGCGGAGCGGCGCAGCAGCGGGAGCGCCGTGGCCGCGGTGACGACACATAGGGCGGTGTAGAACGCGCTCGGAACGGCGCCGGCTTCGCCGAGGTGAGCCAGCGCCAGCACCGAGCCCAGACCTGCGTTCTGCATCCCCACCTCGATCACCAGCGTGCGGCGCTGAACCGGCGGCCAGCGCATCGCCGTGGCGGCGGCAAAGGCGAGTGCGTAGGCGCCCAGGTTGAGCGCCAGCATGGCCAGCGCCAGCGCCGGTCCGAGCTGCGTCAGGCGCTCGCGGTTGGCCGCCACCACCACCAGGATGATCAAGACGATCGCCACGGATGCCAGCCCGGTCGCGAGCGTGTCCCAGGCGCGCGGCATCTCGGACCTGAGGCTGCGCAGCCAGATCCCCGTGAGCACCGGCAGCACCACCATCCACGCGGCGTTCCAGACCATGCCCGCGACCGGTACGTCCACCCGGGTGTCCGCCAGCAACGGTAGCCAGAGCGCGATCACCAGCGGGCAGAGCAGTGTCGCCACGCTCGTCATCGTCACCGAGAGGATGAGGTCACCACGGAGGAGCACCGTCATCACGTTCGAGGCCATCGCCCCGGGCATGCACCCGACCAGCACGATCCCCGTTCTGAGAACCGGGTCGGAAAACGCGAGCGAGATCGCCCAGGCGCAGAGCGGCATGATCGTGTATTGCCCGAGCACGCCGGTGAGCGCGCGCATCGGCGCAGCCATGAAGGCGCGCACCTGCTCGGGGCGGACCAGGGTTCCCACGCACAGCATCGTCACCGCAAAGGCCGGCTGGAGCCCGGGCCGCATCCAGAGCACGCGTTCCGGCGCCAGCAACGCCACCGCGGCGCCCGCCAGGATGGCGATCAGGATCAGCAAGGCGCGTGGGGACTGGCTAGTTCTGGATCTTCCAGGTGCCGTCCGGCTGGCGGCAGGCGGTCCCGTAGGAATCGTGCTTCTCGCCGCCGACGATGATCTCCTGCTGG
This sequence comes from uncultured delta proteobacterium, assembly GCA_963722885.1. Classification (GTDB taxonomy): domain Bacteria; phylum Myxococcota_A; class UBA9160; order UBA9160; family UBA6930; genus CAVXZE01. Next base: position 446,797 of record CAVROS010000012.1, on the reverse strand, counting down.
TACTCCCGGCAGTACTGGCCGCTCTCCGCCTGGTAGGTGCGTGTCGGCGTGAAGGTGCCGGAATTGCCCGAGTCCGGATTCTGCCACTGGGAGGTCTGACCGACCTTCGAGTTCTCCAGGGAGAGCTGCGCCTGCTGCATGGCCAGCTCCTTGTCCCGCTGGTCGAGGGCGTTACCCACCGCCCCGCCCACCAGGCCGCCCAGCAGCACGCCTCCGATGATGCCGGTCGTGCCGCCGCCGGCCGCGGCGCCGATCAGGCCGCCGGCTGCGGCGCCGCCCATGGCGCCCACCGTCGACTTGGGGTTGTTCTGCGCCGTGGCGCAAGCCAGAAGAAAGACGACCGCCACGCCCAAGCGCAGCGGCGCTCCTCGCGAAACGGTTCCTCATGATCACCCCCATCTTGCGCTATTCCATTGAACAACGGAGAAGCGCCGGAACTTCATCGCCGATGCAGACTATAACCTTGAATCCCGTCATGAGATACAACGCCCCGTGGGGAAAAGCAGCTCGCAGCCGCATCATCGCCTGCGCGGGGAAGGCAGTCGTTGCCACGCTGTTGCTTCTCGTCGTGCCGGCGGTGCCGATTGCCCGCGCAGACGGTGCGTCGGAGACGCCCACCGCTTCCCTCGAGATCGAGTACCCGCCCGACGGCCTCGTCGTTGGGCCCAGCGGCTGCGGCCTCTTCGTGGCCGGCCGGGCCGGTCCACCAGAGCTCGACGTGGTGATCGTGATCGATACCTCCGTCTCGACCGCTGCGCCCAGTGGCGCCGACGTCGACAGCGACCGCAGCGTGGGCCGATCCGAGTTCGGCCGGATCGGTTTCACCATGGGGGATCGCAGCACAGATCCGGGTGACTCGATCCTCTCCGCCGAGGTGGCCGCCGCACGCCGTCTGGCTCAGATCCTGGACGCGCGCCGCACGCGCCTGGGCCTCGTCTCCTTCTCGGGCGGGCCCGCGGACCTGGTGCGTGGAGAGCCCGTGCTGCCAAACGCCGTGACGCGAGTTCCGCTGACCGATGATCTCGCCCAGCTCGATGAGGGACTCAAGGCCCTGCGCGACGGAACCCCTGCCGGTGGAACCCACATGGCCGCTGGTATCGATCAGGCGACCGTCGAGCTATTGGGACTTCCCGGGGCCGCGTCCACCGCGGACCCTTCCCGCAGCCGGGCCGCAGTGCTGTTCACCGACGGCACGCCCACCCAGCCTTTCGGCTACGATCGGCCCGCCGACAACGTGCGCGCCGCGCTTCGCGCGGCGGACCGCGCGCGGCGAGCGCGGATCCGCGTGAGCACCGTCGCCATCGGGTCCCTGGCGCTCGAGGGCCCCGTCGCCGCCGTGGACACCGCCGAGCGCACCGGCGGCGCATTCATCCCGGTGCGGGACGCGGCAAACCTGCTCGAAGCGATCGAGGAGGTGAAGCTCGCCCCGGCCGTGGGCGTGGAGATCGCCAACCGCACCACCGGCGAGATGGCTCGCGAGTTCCGCATGACGCCCGGCGGCTCGTGGGGCGGCTTCGTGCCCCTCGCGCCCGGCGAGAATCGCATCGAGGTGGTCGCCCGCACCGAGGACGGCATCGAGGTGCGCCGCACGGTCACAGCCACCCTCGATGAAAGCGCTCCCGCGGCGGCCGTTCCGCGCGAGTACGACTTTCTCGGGAGCGGCGCGTTCGGTGTCTGCCTGCGCGAAGCGAAGCGGGTGGAGCTCACCGCCGAGGAGCTTCAGCGCCAGCAGGTGCGCCGCGAGCTCCTCCTCGAAATGGAGCGCGAACGGGCCAAGGCGCGCGAACGCGCCGCGCGCCAGCGCAAGGAGCTGGACCTCGAGCTGGAGCCCACCCCCAGCGCGCCGTAGCGGGGACGTTGTTGAATGTTCAACTTTTCGGCCTGGCCGAAAAGTTGAACATTCAACAACGTCCCCGCTCATTCCTGGGTGGCTCTTGCCGACGGAGAGGGGCTCCACTTCACTCTTCCTCCGCTCGACGGTTGGAAATCAGCAGGTCATCTCCTCTCTCGTAGACGATCGGCGCCTGGAGCTCCATCTCGTGGTAGCGGCTCGCCGAGATCACGCAGTAGGCCTGAGCGTCGGTCGAGAGGAGATCGTCGAGCTCCTTGTGGTTCCGGATCAGCTGCAGCGGCCGGTTGGTGTAGAAGAGCGCCGAGTCCCGGATGCTGCTGTAGTGGGGCATGGGCTCGCCCGCGGGCAGCAGCTGGTCCATCTCGAGTGTCATCTCGCGGGACGATTGGTGCAGGTTCATCACCGGTACGATGAAGGCGAAGAACAGCGCGATGCAACGTTGCGAAGGAGAGCGCGACACCGGCGAACCCGGCGCGGGTTCGCCTGGTGAGAACGAGTGCGAAGGCCAGTGCGAGTCCGATGATCAGCGCGACCAGCGGGGAGGCGGCCTTTTCGAGGGCGACCCCGTAACGGTCTGCCAGCTCCGTCAAGGGCAGGGGATGGGTTTGCACCCAGAGGATGACTCCCGCAGGCAGGGCGAGGAAGGGTGCGAACGACCACAATACCGCCTTTCTGAGCGTCGACGTCGGCGTGGTCGCGAGCTCGTCCCAGAGTCGGCCTACCAGCAGCGTCAGCGGCGGAAAGATCGGAAGGATGTAGGTGGCGAGCTTGGATTCGGCCGCTGAGAAGAAGGCGAGGTAGAGGCCCGCCCAGAGCAGCAGGAACACCGTGCCGCCGTGCATGTCCTCGCCCTTCCGTTGCCACACCCGGACCAGCGCGGCTGGCAGGAAGAAGCTCCAGGGGATGAATCCCACCAGCAGTACGGGCAGGTAGTAGTGGAACGGCTCCGGGTGGTGGGGATCCTGGGACAGGAAGCTCCCGAAGTTGAGCTCGATGAAGAAGTACCGAGCGAAGTCGGGATTGCGCAGGCTGATCGCCAGGTACCAGGGCGCGGCGACCAGGAGGCCGATGAGAATGCCCCAGCCGAGCGACATCCGGCCGAGGAAGCGGAGCTCCCGCCGGGCCAACAGGAAGAGAAACACGACGGCGCCGGGCAGCAGCACGCCGATCGGTCCCTTGGCGAGCATGGCGCCGCCGAAGGCGGCGTAGGAGAGCAGGAACCAGCGTCGCTCGGTCGCGTTCCTCGAGTAGCCGACGAACCAGAGGGCGAGTCCGAGGGTCACGAAGAAGGCCAGGCTCATGTCGTGCATGATGGTGCGCGAGAGCACGAAGAACTCCGCGGCGGTCGCGAGCACCACCGCACCGAGCAAGGCTGCGCCCGGGCCGTAGAGTCGCCGACCCAGCAGGTAGGTGACCAGGACGCACCCGAGGCCCAACAGCGCATTCGGCAACCGGGCGGCGAATTCGGTGAATCCGAGTACCACGAACGCCAGCGCCACCAGCCAGTTGTGAAAGGCCGGTTTGTCGAAGAACGTCTCGCCGTTCAGCGTCGGCGTGATCCAATCCCCGGACAGGACCATGTCCTTCGAGGTGCCGGCGTGCATGCCCTCGTCCTGGTTCCAGAGCGGTCGGGTTCCGAGGTGGGAGAAGAACAGCACCAGGCAGATGGCGACGATGCCGAGGACTCGAAAGAGCTCGGATCGGCTCGCGAGGGCGAGGTCTGAGGGCTCAGATCGGTCCAGCTCGCTTCTCCACGTGCGGTTCCGGCTCGGCGCGCGCCGAGCGGATCCTAGCCTGCATTTCCCACCAGGTCGCTACTGCGGAGGCCGAGAGAACCGCCACTCAGGGCCCGCGAAGGACCAAGTAGCGGCGGCGGGCAGCCTCGAACTTTCGCACCACCCGAGCGGGCCAGTCGGTCTTCTGGCTGGCGAACAGCTCCTCGGTCTTCTTCTCCTGGACCACGACGAGGGAGCCGGGGTGCTCCTGGAAGAAGGCTTCGATCTCGGACTCGTTCTCGACCCGGTCGATTCGCCTTCCGGTGTAGTATCCGAACGCGCCCACCTTGCGGTCGCTGCCCATGAAGCCGAGGCGCGCGTCCGGGTCGATCTGCTCTGCGAGCGAGCGGCACGGTGCTGCGTAGGTGTTGAGCGGGTTGAGCGTGGGGAAGACCCAGGCGACGACGAGCAGATACAATGCGACCTGGGCCACGGCCAGGCGGCGAAGGGTGACTCCGAGATCCTCGCGACGCCTCGCACGGCCAACCCAGAGCCACACGGCCGCGGTGACCAGACCAATCGCGAGCGCCGGAATGCGCAGGTCGAGCAGGACCTCCCGGGTCGTCTCCGGGATGTCGAGCCGGCCGACGATCAGCCCGAGCCCGGCTGCGGAGGCCAGCGACGCAGCGGAGACGACGGCGAATAGGATCCAGAATCCGGTGGCGAACACTCGCGCCGGACGTGGGTTCGGAGAGGAAGCGTCGGCCCGTTCGTCCCCGAGCGCCGAGATCCACCTCGCCAGCAGCAGGACCGCGGCCGGATAGGCCGGGATCAGGTAGAGCTTGCGCTTCGTCGCCGCGAGCGACAGGAAGATGAAGAAGGTCCCGAACCACCAGAGCGCGAGCTGGACGCGCCGGTCTCGCCACACCTCCTGCTTGAAGATCCACCAGAGTGCAAACGGCAGGAGCGCTGCCCAGAGGGTGAGGTCCAGCCAGATCCTCTCCAGGTAGTAGTAGGCTGGCCGTCCGTGGCCCCGCTCGCCGCTCCCGAAACGGCTGAAGTTCTGGGCCATGAACTCGTCGATCACCGTATCGGTCCCGAGGGACATCGCCGAGGCGATGTGCCAGGGCAGGGCCACCGCGATGGCCACCATCGCCAGGGGTGCGAGTTCGAGGATGGCGCGCCACTCCCGCCGCCCGGCGTGCCAGAGTGTCAGCACGAGACCCGGCAAGAGGAGGCCGAGGGGTCCCTTGACCAGGACGGCCAACCCCAGGAAAGCGAAGCCCGCCAACCGGGGGCCCCAGCGGGACTCGGGGCCGGCCCCGCTCGCGTACGCAAAAATCCCCAGACCGACGAAGAGCGCGAACAGCATGTCCACGCGAAAGCCGATCGCCTGCCAGGAGAACTCCCAGGACGCCAGCAGCAGCAGGCCGGCCCAGAGGCCCGCTCGGGCGCCAAACCAGCGCGAGCCCACCAGGGAGGTCGCGACCACCAGGCCGATCGCGGCGAGCGCGCTCGGGAGCCGAAGGGCGAACTCGGAAACTCCGCCCAGCAAGTGGGACGAGAGGGTCCCGGCCCAGAAGAAGAGCGGACCGTAGTTCAGGAAGATCTCGCCGTTTCGTCGAGGAACGGTCCAGTCCCCGCTCACGAACATTGCGCGGCAGATCTCGGCGAGGTCCGGCTCGCCCGGATACCAGAAGTCGCGGGTGCCGAGCCAGAGCACGTAGACGAGAGTCCCGAGCAACCCCCAGTCCGATTGCGATGGTGCGGCTCCGGCTCACGAGCCCCCCTTCTGCGCCCCACTTCCGCTCCGGGCCAAGACTAACACGGTCGATGAGGCCGATCCGCTAGGCTATCAGCGCGGGCATGTGGATACGGGAATGCATCGGGAGGCGGGCTGCGATGGTCCTGCTGGCAGCAAGCCTCGCCGTCGGCTGCCGCACCACCGGAATTCTCGCTTTGCCTCCGGTCGACGCGGCATCCTTCCCCGCGCCGGCGGCCTTCACCCTCGTCACATGGAACGCCCAGAAGGGGAAGCACGAGCGCTTTCGAAACGACCTCCGGGAGCTGGTCGCCGAAGCCGCCCCCCTCCTGGTCTTCCTCCAGGAGGCCCGCGCCGGGCTGGTGGACGAGCCTCCCCTCGCGGGCTCCTTTGCGCGCGGGTGGCACTATCCCTGGCCCGGCGGGGTCACCGTCGGCGTTCTCACCCTGTCGTGGTCGGTGCCGATCCGACTCGTATCCCTCCACTCGCGGTGGCGTGAGTTCCTGGTCACCGCTCCCAAGGTGGCGCTCGCCTCCGAGCATCGCCTGGCCGATGGCACTTCGCTGTTGGCGCTGAACGTGCATCTGCTCAACTTCGAGCGCTGGTCCACGTTCATGCTCGATGCGCAGCTCGAGGAGCTCCGGGCGGTGATGAGCGACCACGCCGGTCCGATCGTGCTGGCCGGGGACTTCAATGGCTGGAGCGAGCGGCGGCTGGCGCTAGTGGAGCAGACGGTGCGCGAGGTCGGGCTCGACGAGGTGCGCTCGTTCAGAGCCGGGCGGCGCACCGGGGACCTGGGGTGGTCCTTCCTCAACTGGCTCTTCGGAGTGGACCCGACCCTGCCCCTGGACCGCGTCTACTACAGGGGGCTCATGCCCGAGGGGGTGGAGGTGTTGCCCTACACCTCCTCCGACCACTCCGCGTTGCTGGTCCGCTTTGCGCTCCCCGATTGAAATCACTCAGAGGCTCGAGTAGAACCCCGGTCTGATGAAGCTGCGAGACACCTCCCGAATCGCCCTGCTCGGGGCCTTGTTGATTGCCTTTGTGGCTCGCGCGGATGATACGGACTGGCGCGAATTCTACTCGCCATCTGCTGGCTTTCGCGCCGAGATCCCGGCAGAGCCCGAGTTCCGGTGCAGCGAGGAGCGGACCCTCGTGGGCAAGCTGCTCCACTATCGCTACATCGTCGAGCACCCGGCAGCGCACTTCGATCTCGAGCGGTTCGACATGCCCGCGGTTGCGGTCTTCTTGCTGTCGTCGAAGCAGCTGCTGGAGCGCGCGAAGAAGGGGTACGTCGACAAGCTCGAGCTCTTCGTCGATAGCACCCAGGAAATCGAGCTCCAGGGATATCCCGGTCTTCGCCTGCTCCTTCGACGTCGCGGCGTCGGGAGCCTGCAGGGGGAGACCCGGTTCATTCTCGCTGGCCGTCATCTCTTCATGGTGGAGGGGATTCCCTTGCGTTCCGAGGCCCGCTCCACGATGGTGGAGCGTGTCTTCTCGTCTTTTCGAATCGACCTCGACGAGCTGGCGCCGTGCGACCCGGCGGAGACGGTGGATTCGGATTGACCGGGGGGGAATGGGACCAGGAAGCGAGGCTGTAACGACATGCGTATCCTTGGGCGACTGTTCGCCCTTCTAGGCGGTCTTCTCGTGCTTGCCATCGCAGGTGTCGTGCTCTTCGGCACGTATCGCCTCGCCACCCAGGAGCGCCTGGTGGACCAGGGACACCTCGAGGCGAAACACCGGTATCTCGCCGCGATCGAGGCGAGTGCCAGACCCAACCTGGTGATCATCCTCTTCGATGACCTCGGCTGGGGCGATCTGGGCGCGTACGGCTCTCGCGCGATTGCGACACCCAGGATCGATCGGCTCGCCGAGGAGGGAGTGCGCCTGACCGAGTACTACGCGCCCGCGCCCTATTGCACTCCCTCGCGGGCCGGGCTGCTGACGGGGCGCTACCCGCCGCGCACCGGCATGGTGCAGGTCAACTTCCCACACGGCTCCCCGGTGGATCGGGTGATGCGCATCGCGCACCTGTCCACGGCGATCCCCGAGGACGAGATCCTGCTCCCCGAGGTGCTTCGCGCCGCCGGCTATGCGACGGGGATGGTCGGCAAGTGGCACCTGGGTGGGCACTCGCCCTCGCTTCCGAACGACCTCGGCTTCGATCGATACTTCGGGCTGCTGTTCAGCAACGACATGGCGCCGGTTCCGCTCTGGCGCGACCGCGAGATCGTGGAGCCTCATCCGGTCGACCAGTCCACGCTCACCCAGCGCTACACCGACGAGGCCATCGCCTTCCTCGAGGAGAACCGCGATGGTCCCTTCTTCCTGTACCTCGCCCACACCTTTCCCCACATTCCGCTCTTTCCCTCGGCCGCGCATCGGGGCGAGTCCGAGGCGGGGACCTACGGCGACGTGGTCGAGGACCTCGACCGGAGCACGGGACGGCTGCTCGACGCGCTCGGACGGCTCGGTCTGGAAGACGACACGCTGGTGATCGTCACCAGCGACAACGGTCCGTGGTTCCAGGGGAGCCCCGGCACCGTGCGCGGGCGCAAGAACCGGTCTTTCGAGGGTGGCTCGCGAGTGCCCTTCATCGCCCGTTGGCCCGGGCGCCTCCCGGCGGGCGGCGTGATCGGTGAGCCCGTGAACGGGATCGACCTCCTCCCCACCGTGCTCGGCCTGACCGGGATCGCAGCTCCCCGGGACCGCGCGATCGACGGGCGCGACGTGTGGCCAGTCCTGACCGACGGCGCTCCGAGCCCCCACGAGGCGCTCTACTTCTACCGGGGGGCGCGGCTCGAGGCCGTCCGCGTCGGTCGCCACAAGGCCCACTCGCGTCACGGCGTCTTCGGGGGCTCGCCGGGAGATCTCCCGATCACGGTGCTCTTTCCGAAGGGTCCGTGGCTGATCGACCTGGATCGGGATCCGAACGAATCCTACGATGTGTCGGAGCGCCAGCCAGAGGTGGCGGCGCGGCTCTTCGCGCTGATCGAGGCCCGTGACGCGGAGATGGCGCGCAATCCGCGTGGCTGGCGGGACTGATCGCGCGCGTTGGCCCAGACCTCTGTCCGTGCCAATCGGAGAGCAGCGGGGCTTCGTGGCTGCCGGAGGAATCCAGATGGAGCTGGCGATCCAGTCGGCGCGAATCTTCACCGGGGACTCGACCAGGCCCTGGGCCGAGGCCCTGCTGATCAGAGACGGTCGAGTCGCGGAGCTGGGAACGAATCAAGCGATCAAGAGCGCCTGCGATGGTTCCACCGCCCGGGTGCTGGAGCTTCCGGGCAGGTTGATCACCCCAGGGCTCGTCGATGCACATTGCCACTTCGGCTATCTGGGTCTGGCTCTGCGGGCGGTGGATCTGCGCGGTCAGCCCTCTCTTGCCGCGTGTCGCCAGCGCATTCGCCAGAGCGCAGAGGCTCGGAAGCCGGAGGAATGGTTGCTGGGCCGGGGTTGGGACCAGTACCAGTGGGAGGATCCGAGAGAGCCCACCCTCGAGGATCTCGACGACGTGACGCCTCACAACCCGGCCATGATGGTTCGCGCCTGTGGGCACAGTGTCTGGGTCAACTCCCTGGCCCTGGCCAGGGCGGGAATCACGCGTGACACACCGGACCCACCCGGAGGCAGGATCGAGCGCGACCCGGATTCGGGCGAGCCGAACGGTCTGCTCAAGGAGGCGCGTCACCTCATCGAACGTGTCATGCCACCTCCCACGGAGGAGGATTGGAAGGACGCCATTCTGGCCTCTCAGGAGGAGTCGCTGCGGGTGGGCCTGACCGGAGTCCACTCGTTCGAGACCCTGCATCAGTGGCGGGCGATGAGGGCCCTGGAGGCGGAGGGGAAGCTCAAGATCCGGGTGCATGCCTCCATCCAGGGCTATGAGCTCGAGAAGGCCGCATCGCTTGGCCTCGAGCCGGGTGCCGGAAGTGACCGGCTGTGGCTAGGAAATGTGAAGCTGTTCGCGGACGGTTCTCTGGGTTCGGGAACGGCGCTGCTCCACGAGCCCTATGCCGACGATGCCACCCAGTCGGGAATCGCCGTGACCTCCGCGGAGGATCTGCGCGAGAGTGTCGAGAGTGCGTATCGATGCGGCTACGACGTGGCCATCCACGCCATCGGTGACAAGGCCACCACCAACTCTCTGGCGGCGATCGCCGGTGCCAGAGAGAAGGTTCCCGGCCAGCGAAGGGATCGCATCGAGCACGTGCAGCTTCTTCGAACGGAAGACGTACCGCTCTTCAGGGAGCTGGGTGTGGTGGCCTCGGTGCAGCCGGTCTTCCTGCCCACGGACTGGCGGGTCGCCGAGCAGAGATGGGGCGAGGTGCGCTGCCGCTCCGGGGGCTACGCCTGGAAATCCATCCTGGAGGCGGGAATCCCCATGCAGTTCGGCTCGGATGCACCGGTCGAGCCCAACGATCCCCTGCTGGGGCTTCAGGCCGCGGTGGCGCGTCAGACCACCAGAGGAGAGCCAGACGGCGGATGGCTTCCGGAGCAGCAGCTCACCCCGGAGCAGGCGATCCAGGGTTTCACCAGAATCGCCGCCTGGACGGCCCGCAGGGAAGGGGACCTCGGGATCATCGCCCCCGGTCGCCGGGCGGATCTCACCGTCTTCGACCAGGACCTGTTCCAGGTGCCGGTAACGGACTGGCCTTCCGTCGACGTACAGATGACCGTCATCGACGGAGAACTCGTCTATCAGAAGTGAACGGCGGGAGGCAGCACCCGGGGTCTTCGCCGCCGGTCAGTTCATCTCCATACCGCCGTCCACGTTCATGGCCTGGCCGGTGATCTCCTTGGCTGCGTCGGAGGCGAGGAACACCGCCAGCTCCCCCATGTCCTCCGGAGTCTGAGGGCGATTGAACGGGACCGCATTCTGGACCATGAGCTTGAAGGCGGCCTCCGGGTCCACATCCTTGAGCGCGGGCATGGCCCTCCGCATGAAGTCCACGCCACCGGCCCACAGCGGGGTCCAGATCAATCCCGGACAGATGGTATTGACGTTGATGCTGTGGGGGGCGAGCTGACGGGCGATCGCCTGGCTCAGGTTGATCACGCCGGCCTTGGAGGCGCCGTAGACGGGCAGCAGCTCTCGCCCCTGTCGCCCGGCGGCCGAAGAGATGTTGATGATCTTTCCCGCCTGCTGCTTCTTGAAGTGCGGTATCACGGCTCGGACGCAGAGGAAGACGCCCTTGAGATTCACGTCGATGGTCCGGTCCCAGGTCTCCAGCGGGATGTTCTCGAGAGCCATCGCTTCTTCGTTGGGAGACATGTACTCGACTCCGGCCGTTCCGGCGGAGCAGACCAGGATGTCCAGGCGGCCCAGCTCCTGGAGAGCGGTGTCGACCAACGCCTTGCACTCGCCCTCGTCGGTTACGTCCGTCTTCACGGCGATCGCCTTCCGGCCCAGACCCTGGATCTTGGCTGCTACCTCTCCGGCCAGGTCCTCCCGGATATCGCTCACCACCACGTCGGCGCCGGCCCTGGCCATGCACAAGCAGATCCCCTCGCCGATTCCACCTCCGCCGCCGGTCACGATTGCCACCCGATCCTCTAGAGTCATGTCCAGATCTCCTTTGAGGTGATCCTAGCCCGAATCCGCCGAGAGCGGGATCGAGCGTACCCGTCGCTCCAATCCCCACGGGAGCCGGGCGAATACGGCTTGCCGCGCTGCTCCTGGTGGTAGCGGCCTCGTCGGGTGGGGTCCTATGATTCCCGGGCACAGATCCACAAGAGGGGGAGGTCGTCACAGATGTCGGGACGCATGATCGACAGGCTGAGCAAGGACCAGTTGGACGCGATTCTGAATGCGCTGCCCATCGAGCTGATCTTCGTCGATCGAGAGGATCGCCTTCAATACTGCAACAAGGCCGAGAGGCAGGAGCGAATGAGCCAGGGGAAGATGCTCGGCCGAGACATTCGGAACTGTCACAAGCCCGAGAGCATGGCCCGGACCGAGCAGATGCTGGACGATCTTCGAACCGGGAAGAAGGATGAGGACGAGTTCTGGATCGACGGCCTCGGCGTCAAGCTGTTGAACAGATTTCTGGCGGTGAGGGACGAGTCGGGCAAGTACCTGGGATGCCTCGAGTACCTGCTGGATTTTACGGCCCTGGAGGCGCTGGCGAAGGCCAAGGAGGGCGCGCACAGGTTCGTCTCGAAGCAGGAGAAGCCAGAAGCCGAGGCGGACTCCCGCTGAGAAGGAACGCTACGTCGATTCGACCCTCCGCACGCAGAGGGTCGCCGTAGCCAGGTCGTCCAGATTCACTCCTTCTCGCACCAGCGTCCCCAGCCCATCCTGCCACTGACTCCCGTACCGTCCCTCGAGAACGCGCGTCGAGACCGCGCCGCAAGTCGGCGTCGTGATAGCAGGCGGCCTGCTCGAATCCTCGCGACGCGTACACCCCAGCAGGCATGCCGCCCATGAACTGGGGAATCGGCCAGGTCGGGGGAGTCGCCTTGGCGACGACCGCCTGGAAGCCGGCCTTCCTCGCCCACGCGAGTGTCGCCTCCAGAAGGTCGGTACCCATTCTGCGACCGAAGTACCGCGGGTCGCGGGCGCTGCCGTCTTCGAGTTGACCCACGTGGAAGCAGAAGAGGGCCAGTGTCCGCTCCGGAAGCGGTGGCGCATGGTCCCCGAAATCCATCCAGTAGAGCGGATCGTTGATGCCGTCCGGTGAGGCGGTGCCGGAGACGTAGGGCCGGAACTGGAGCTGACCCACGTGCCTGGTTCCCTCGAAGGCGAGCATCGCCGACGAGCCGATTTCGGCGATCCGCTCGACCACCTGCTCCCGAGTTCCCTGGCAGCTGAGCGGCACGTCCTCGATATCCGCTCGCTCGAGCAGGCGATAGCGGAATTCGCTCTCGTGGCTGTTCACGTGCCGTACCCCCGCCGCCTGCCGCTCGGATCAGGGTCCGCTGGAGGGCTCGAGCAGGCGCTCCTTGAGCTCGGCTTTCGCTTCCTCCAGCACCTCTGCGCGGATGATCTCGATTTCGGCCATCCGCTCCAGGACTTCGATCACGGTGTCCTGCTGACTCTGATGTAGTCGTAGTAGATCTCGCGGTCGGTGCGGTATCCGTCGCCCCGCAAGGAGTCGGTCCAGCTCCCGTCCGCGTCGCGCTCGGCGAGAATGCGCGCGTAGCGCTGGTAGAAATACCGAAGATTCGCGTCGAGCTGCAGGTAGCGTCCGTCGGTGAGCAGCATCTGCGCGCGCTTGATCGTGTCGTTGCTGAAGAAGCCGCCGAGGACTGAACATCCGGAACTTGGTGTCGTAGAGCGCGTTCACCTGGAGCACCGGCAGCCTCTCGAGCAGGACTCCCGGCGTCGCCGGCACCCAGTCCCTCGTCGCCAGGCTCTCCCAGTGCAGCTTGTCACCGCGGATCTTGCCGAAGTCCTCGATCGGATACCGATTGGAGAGGAACGCCAGGTCGATGAAGGTATTGGCGGGCATCGCCAGATTGAAGAGCTGCCGCAGCTTGGAGCCGCGGATCGACTTGGGCTTCCAGACGCCGGCCGCCGCCAGCGCGTTGTGGAGGGTGTGGACGCAGTTGTCGGAGTAGCCGCTCCAGTGGTAGTCGGCGTTGCCCGTCCAGTACTCGTCGTTCAGGCCATTCAGGAAGTCCATGACCTGGGTCATCATCTCCGCGGGCATGGGCAGCCGGGTGCAGAAGATGGTGCGGCCGAAGCGCAGGGCGAAGTCCGTGCCGATGGAGTCCTGGGCCACGAACTCGGGAATCGACTGGGGAGCGTCGGCGCCCGGCTTCGTATGCACCTCGACGCCCCGGTACATCCCCAGGTCGAGGGCGCGCTGAACCGTCGCATCGAAGCGGTCCTGGTCGAGCAGCTCGTACTCCGCGACATCTCCGTTGAAGAAGAGGAACCTTCCCGGGTGTCGCGACCCAGTTCACGTTCTTGAACCAGCGGTTCACGCTGACGCCGGCGCCGTGCTCGGGGTCCTTCCGATCGAATGTGGCGTAGCGGCAAGGGCGAAGCCGCGGATAGGGCGCCGACTCGTCGCGGCAGGCACCCTTCAGGTACATCACGGCGTGCCCGGGAATCCCCCCGAGGTCGCCCTCCAGCGGCCGGTACTGGCTCACCGCGCAGAGCTCCACGTAGTTGTCGGAGAGCGCCTCGTAGATCGAGTCCGGGCGGGTCATCGGCGCCACCGTGTCCTCCGGATCGCGGAAGAGCTCGCCGATGGCAGCGCAGCCCAGGGAGCCGAATGCGGCCAGGGCTACGAGCAGCGCGGGGACGAAGGTACGCTGAGTCACGATGTTTCTCCCGGTTGGTTCACATGTGCACCACGGAGGTCGGGCCCGTGATCGTCTCCGGGATGAACTCGGGTGGCTGGACCAGCTCCATGGTGAGCGCCCCTTCGATCGGGCACTTTGGCACGCACGCTCCACAGCCCATGCACTTCTCGGGATCGATCACGGCCCGCTGCTCGGCATAGCCGGGAAGGTTCTTCATCTCGATCGCATCGAAGGCACAGTGCATCGGGCACTTGAGGCATCCGTCGCACTTCTCGTTGTCGACCCTGGCGCTGAATCGGCTCGGCGCGAGGATCTGCTTGGTCGCCCCGACCTTGGAGGCCGGATCGAGCACCAGGCAGCAGCAGCCGCAGCAGAAGCAGATGAACTCGAGCGCCTGCATCAGGGACATGTTGGTCACCGTGGGCACCAGGCCGGATTCGGACGCCTCGAGAGCGGCCGCGATTGCTTCGTCCGCCGAGAGCTTCCTTCCGCTGCTCCGGTAGAGGTCGTACTCCGCGCGCCGGCCGAACTGGATGCACACCTCCAGGGGGTGGGAGCACTTCTTCGCGCCCCTGCGACAGCAGCAATGACGCAGGCTGATCAGGTCCTTGTTCGCCTCGATGATCGCCTCGATGCTCTCGTGGGGCAGGAGCGGAACGCCCGACGGAATCGATTTCAGACTGGGAATCGTGCGCAGCGCCGTGATGCCGAAGGCGGCCATCCCCCGCCCGATCTCCTCGCCCCAGCCTTCGCCATCGTAGAGATCCATCCACAGCTTTCCCATTTCGGCGGGAATCTCTTCCTCCGCACTGGAGAGGATGTTGTCGTGCAGGGTCGAGGGATTTCGGGGGTAGCGGATCCCCTTCCGCGAAGATACCACCAGTCCCCGGCGTGCCAGATTCAGCACCTTCTCTTCGACGGCCTTCTCATCCATGCCGTACTTGGCCGCCAGATCGGCCGTGGAGGCCGGCAGGTCGAGCAGGAAGCGCGCCTCTTCGTCCGTCACGGCGCACTCGAGGATCCTGTGCATCGCGGGCGATTCGCCCTTTCCGCTCCACTCGGCCAGCTTGTGAATGTGCTCTCCGCCGCTCATCTCGCCTCGTCCTCCGAATCGGCTGGGTGTCTCCTCGCACGGAAGGGCGGCCTCAGCGCACTCGTCTCGAGCTCCGACCTGCCTCCCCGCGGACCCGCACCCATTCAGGGTAGTTCTCCTGCCCTCCCGGAGGCAAACCAGACTCCAATGGGCTATCTCCTCTCGCCGAAGCCGCTCCGGGGCCTCGTGAAGGCGGGGTCGACCGGGGCATTCTGGGGGCGGGAGAGAGCTCCACCTTGGTGACGATCCTCGAGAGAATGCGTGCGCTCCGCGCTGAGGATCCTGCCCTGTTTCGCGTTCGCGCTCTCTTGATCCTGACGCTGGTGCTCCTCGCGGTTCGCCTCATCGCGGGCGACAACCCCTGGACCGGGGGCATCGCCGAGCGCGTCGCCACCGGTGACATCGTCCGACCGATCGACTACGCGCGGACCTACGGCTGGTGGGTCGCGGTCGGAAACGCTGATCCTCACCATGGGTCTGCTGGTGACGGCTCGCCGATGGCTCACCGGAGGCGATCCCGTCGAGGTTGCCGAGCTCGCGCCTCCCGCCGGCGTCCCCCGCCGTGCCTTCTGGCTGCTCGTCGCCGCCGCCGTGGTCACCTGCGGAGTACTCGGTCACCCACGGCTCTCCTTCAGCTTCTGGGACGACGAGATAACCACGATTCGTCACGCCGTCGACGGCTTCTACCAACGCGACGGCTCTGGAGAGCTCTCCTTCGTCGAGGCGAAGTGGCGGGACACATTCTGGTTCTACCGCTGGCCGAACAACCACGTTCCCTTCAGCGTTCTCTCCCGCCTTTCGCTGAGCGGCTGGCGCGGATCGCCCAGCCGGAGCGGCACTTCGTCAAGGAGGAGGTGTTCCGGCTGCCCGCCTACGTCGCCGGCCTCGCCTCCCTGGCACTCATCGCGGTCTTTCTGCGACGCCTCGGCTACTGGCTTCCGGGTATCTTCGCGGCCTGGCTGCTGGCACTGCACCCTTGGATGCTCCGTTACACCACGGAAGGGCGGGGATACGCGCTGATGCTCGCGCTCATCCCGCTCACGCTCACCCTGTTGGTGCGTGCACTGCACCGGGGAAGCTGGGGCCGCTGGCTCGCGTACGGGGCCTCTCAGTTCCTCCTCCTCTACACCTTTCCGGCTGGCGTCTACCTGCTTCTGATCGCGAACGCGATAGCGGCGCTGGCGCTCTGGCGTCTCCACCGAGGCACGCCCGTTCTCCGGCAGCAGGTGCCTCGTTGGCTGGTGGTGAACCTGGCGGGCTCCATGGCCTGGGGGCAGCTGATGCTGCCCAACATGATGCAGCTCCTGGAGTACTTTCGCACTGAGTTCCCGGACACCCCCCCACGCTTCCTGGCCAACCTCCTCGGATCGCTGTGGGTCGGTCTGAGCTGGCGCGTGGGATCGGAGGGAGAGTTCTACCCGGAGCTGATCGACATGGCGCTCGCGCACCCGACCGCGTTCCGGGTGGGACTGGCGGCGACGCTTTCGCTGGTCGCGGCGGGATTCCTTCGCCTGCTCGCCGCCGGTGGCGTGCGCGCCCTGCTGAGTCTGGTGCTGCTCGTTCCCGGCCCCCTCGCCTACTGGATCGCGATGGTCCGGGAGGACAGGGTGCACGAGTGGTACTTCCTCTTCGCGCTCCCCGGCCTGGTGGCGCTTTTCGCCCTGGGTCTCGGCTGGCTCTTCGCCTGGATCCGTCGTCCCAGACTCTCGACGGCCCTGACCGCGGTGACGATGGTCGTCGTCCTCGGCAGCTACGCCGTCTGGACCCGGCTGCCGCGCGAGGTGCTACGAAGCGGGTCGCTCCAGCCGCTGCGGGAATCCGTCCTGCTGACCCGGGGCACTCTCGATCCCTTCGCTCCCGAGAACGAAGGGATCATCACCACCTCCTTCAAACGCGGTCCCACCTACTACGATCCCCTCCTCATCGAGATCGAGACGGTGGCGGAGATGCGCAAGCTGATGCGGCGAGGCCGACCAGACCGGGGCGGTTCTGTACGTGAACCTCGGCAAGCCGGGACAGGCTGCGCAGGGGTACCCGGACCTGTTCGCGTTGGTGGAGCACCCTGCGTTCTTCGAGGTGGTGACGACGCTCTACGGGTTCGAGCCCCGGGGTCATCGCATCATCTACCGCTATCGCGGGGAGGTGGACGAATGAACGATGCGCGAGTAGAGCCGGACTACGCCCTGCTCGATCGGCGGGGTCTGGCTCGAGGTCTCTTCTACCCGCGGCGCGACCTGAGCCGTCCGCCGCCGGGAGCCACGGATCACCGCATCGAGGTCGAGGAGGGGGTGGAGGTCGCCTGTCGCTTCTATCCGCTCGACCCCTCGCGGCCGGCCGTTCTCTTCTTTCACGGCAACGGCGAGATCGCGAGCGACTACGACGGGATCGCCCCAGCCTACCACGGGATCGGCGCCAACCTGTGGGTCGTCGACTATCGCGGATACGGGGGGAGCGATGGAATACCGAGCTTCGCTTCGTTGTTCGCCGACGCGCACCCCGTGCTGGCCCGTTTCCACAGCTTGCTCGATGAGGAAGGTTTCACGGCCGGCCGCTTCGTGATGGGCCGAAGCCTGGGCAGCCTGCCGGCCGCGGAGCTTGCGGCCACCGCGCACGAGCGCCTCGCGGGGCTCATCATCGAGAGCGGAGCGCCCGACCTCGCCCGGCTGCGGGAGCGGGCGGGAGTCGACGCATCGGATACCGAGGTCGGCGCGTCTGGTCGAGACTCACGCAGCGCGCCTCGCGGCAATCCGTCTTCCCGTGGTCCATCTCCACGGCGAGTGGGACCAGATCATTCCGCTCGAGTATGGAGTCGCGTTTCACGAGCAGCTCACGACGGACGAGAAGCAGCTGGTGATCATCCCGGGAGCCGGGCACAATGACATCGGATGGGTGGGGCGGGAGCTCTACTTCGAGACACTCGCCCGGTTCATCGCGAGGAGCTAGGAACGCGAGATAGGCAATCCGAGGGGCGGAGTTTGGAAGTCGGCTTTCCGTACGGCAGGGGCCAGGTCGTGCTCGACCTCCCCGGCGACAAGCTCGTCGGTGTCTACGAGCCGCGGGAGATGCCCGGTGTGCCGAACCTCCGGGCGGAGGTCGAGCGTGCGCTGGCCATGCCCGTCAATTCGCAGCCCCTCGGCGACCTTGCACAGGGTCGGCGCACGGCCGCCATCGTGGTGGACGACGTCAGCCGGTCGGTGCCGAATGCGGAGCTTCTTCCATCGATCGTCGACGAGGTCCGAGCCGGTGGCGTCGCGCTTTCCGACATCACGGTCATCGTCGCGACCGGCCTGCACCGGCCGCTGACCGAGCCAGAGCTCGACGCGACCCGCGGCGACCTGCCGGTGCGGATCATCAGCCATCGCGCCGACCGGGAGGAGGAGCTCGTCTCGATCGGGACGACGTCGCTGGGACAGGAGATCAAGCTCAACCGGGCCTACATGTCAGCCGACCTGAAGATCCTCGTCGGCGACGTCGAGTATCACCAGTTCTGCGGATACGGGGGCGGGGCGAAGAGCATCTATCCGGGCATCGCGGATCCGGAGGCGATCCGACACAACCATTCGATGATGGAGGTGGAAGGAGCCGGTCCCGGTCGCTGGGAGGGCAATCCCGTCCGCCAGGAGATCGAGGAAGTGGGCCGGATGGCCGGCGTGGATTTCGCCCTCAGCGTGGTGATGAATTCCCGGAAGGAGGTGGTGCGCGCGACTGCGGGGCACGTCGTAGACGCGTTTCTCGCCGGCACGCGCACCGTCGACGAGATGTACCGGATCGAAGTTCCCGAAGCCGCCGATCTGGTGATCGCGTCGGCTGGCGGACACCCCAAGGACATCGATCTGTATCAGGCCCAGAAGGCCGTGACGGCCGGGCGGCGCATCGTGAGGGAAGGCGGAACGATCGCCGTGATTGCCGAGTGCCCGGAAGGCCACGGCAGCGAGCTGTTCGACCGCTGGATGAAGGAAGCGACCTCCGTGCAGGACATCGTCGAGCGGATCCGGGCGAAGTTCGTGATGGGAGGACACAAGGCCTACCAGTTCGCGCGGGAGATCGCCTGGGCCGACATCTGCCTTCTCTCGGCGTTGCCTCCCGGACAGGTTCGGTCCTATTTCATGACGCCGCTCGGAAGTGCGGGGGATCTCATGGAGCGGGTCCGGCGTGCGGATACGATCGCCGCCCTGCCGCAGGCGACGCTGACCCTGGCGGAGATCCCGGGGGGGCGTTGATGATTCGCGACAGGCGTTAGAATGGGAGCGAGTGGAACGCGTGGTGAAGCTCGATCTCGAGCGGGAGCGACGATGATGTCGTTGGAGACAGAACTGAAGGAACAGGTGCTGGAACTCGGTGCGGACTTCGTGGGCATCGCGTCGCAATCGAGGTTCGAGCATGCTCCCGGCTTCTCGGATCCGAAGACACTGCTACCCGGGTTCCGTTCGGTCATCGCCTTCGGTATCGCCATGAATCGGGGGGCTCTGGAGGCCTGGTTCAGCAAGCGCAGCCGCAGGCCTCAGGTTCTGTCGGATCAGCTTGCCACCGACGAGCTGGACCGCATCTCACTGCAGCTTTCCAGATGGCTGGAGAGAAAGGGGCACAAGACACTCTTCGTCTCCCAGAACGGGTACTACAATCTGATCGCGGGACGCCCGGAGTTCTCGCACAAGCACGCCGCAGTGGCCGCAGGTCTGGGAAGGCTGGGACTCTCCTCCAACTTCGTCCACACGCGTTACGGTGCGGCGGTCCACATCACTTCCGTCCTCACCGAGGTGGAGCTGACGCCGGATCCCCTGGTCAGCGACGAGGACAGCCCATGCCACCACTGCAAGACATGCCTGGAGATCTGCCCGGAACAGGCGATGAGCAGAGAGCAAGAGGCCTCGTTCGTCATGGAAGGACAGGAGCACTCCCACCAG
Source organism: uncultured delta proteobacterium (assembly GCA_963722885.1). GTDB lineage: Bacteria > Myxococcota_A > UBA9160 > UBA9160 > UBA6930 > CAVXZE01. The sequence goes on along the minus strand of CAVROS010000012.1, from coordinate 427,215 downwards.
AGACTCGATGGACTTCGTTGTGCCTGGGGCTGTGCGGGGCTCAGCGGCCACCACTACCAGATCGGAAAGCGCACCGTGGGCACCTGGTCGTACAACGACCTTCCCCGGCCCACGGGTCTGGTGGAGTTCTTCGGGAAGCTCCTGGAAGCCGACCGCTTTCTTCGCCATCCCAAGGAGCTGGCCGAGATGCTCCTCACCAACGGCACCGAGTACTGCGGCAATTGCGCGAAGATCTGCGTCGGGTCGAAGCAGGAGACGACGGCTCTGTTCAAGATGCATCTGAATTCGGGACCCGTGAAGATCCCGGATGATCCGAGTCTCGTCCTCAACCTGGTCACGGAGAACAGCAAGCTGGAGAAGTACCGGATCCCGGAAGAGGAGATCAAGGGTCTCCTCCAGGAGTTCGAAGAAGACACCGAGGCCAGCGGATACGCCGCCTCGGAGGATGCCGGTGGTTGAGTGAGATCCGGTGGCCGTTCGAGCCCCTCCGAGGTGTTCGAGCTCGACGAGGGGCGTGCGGAAGAAGCCATCGACCTCCTCGCTCTCGCCTTCGATGAAGATCCCGCCTATCGGTACTTCTGCAGCGCGGAGCGCCCCGGGTACCGGCGGCGCCTTCGCATCGTGTTTCGATCGCGTGTGGGCGCTGTGGCGTTCATCGGGCCAGCCGGTCCTGGGGATCGTTTCCGGACCAACGCCTGGCCGGCCTGGCGATGCTTCAGCAGCCCGGCGCGCGCCTCGCTGCCTGGCCCCAGTTGCGTTGGTTGCTGACGGTCGCCTTGTTCGCCGGTCCACGTGTACCCTGGCGGATTCTCGGCGACATGAGAATCGCCGAGCCGGCGCGCCCCGCGGAGCCGCACTTCTATCTGCTGATTCTCGCGGCTCATCCGGATTTCCAGGGAACCGGCTGCGGCCGCATTCTTCTGGAAGCTCTGCAAGCTCGATCGGCGAGGGAGCCGCGCTCCAAGGGTGTGTGCCTCGAGACCGAAAACCCGAGGAACGTTCCCTTCTACGAGCACATTGGCTATCGAGTGATTGCGAGGAACCGCTATGCCGATCTCGAGATCACGACGCTGTTCCGTCCCGACGGGTGACGTACACCGGGCTCGACCAGGCCATGTGACCGTCGACCTGTGTCACCTTCACCAGGTACGGCGTCCTGCCGACCAGCCGGAGGCGAGAGCGCGGTCGAGAGGCTCAGCTCTCTCTCCATCACCTGCTCGGGGTAGCGTTGGATGGTCACCCGCATGTCCATGCCGCCGAAGCTCCAGGTCCGCTGCGGCGCCAGCTCGTCGAGGTCGGCCTGGCAGCGGCCGACCGGTGAGTCGAATGCGATGCGGCCGCGTTCGGTCTGGTCCAGCCAGAGGTCGATGCCGTCGGCGTCGCCAGTAGTCTGCGACCGGAACCGGACCTCCCGGTCCGTCTGCTCGGTGATGCCGTCGGCGGCGGAGTCGAAGGCGAAGGTCCGGGCCCGTTCGATCTTGCGTTCCCTCGACGCAGATCGCACCGCTCCAGGTGACGCGCCGGCCGCGGCCGCGAATCCGGGCTCCTTCCCAGCGCACGCGGATTCGTCGCGACGATGCCAGGCCGTCGAACGCCGGCGGGTGGACCACCGCCACCGGCTCCCGCCCTCGCAGAAGGGTGAGTGACTCGACGGGGCCCGTCGTCTTGACCGACGCCGCTGGCCGTGACGTCGCCGTCGACCTCGAGCACGCTACCCATCGGCTGGCCGTCGATCTCGAAGGAGAGATCGATGCGCGGCCCGGTGGTGCCGTAGCAGCGGCGCTCTCGAAGGGCATCGAATACGGCGTCACGCGTCAGCTCCGGTGCCAGGACGCAGGTCAACCCGCCGGCGATGCCGAATTCGCCGGCGCCCGGGCCTTCGGCCCCGGGCCGGCCCTTGTGGCCGTCGCTGTTGCACACCACACCGACGATCTGTCCGGCGTCCAGGGCATCCCAGAGCAGCCACTCGAAGACACCCCAGCACGAGGCGACCTCGACCAGCCGGCAGAGATCCGCATCGTGGAACTGCCGCACGTCCGCGTAGCGTCCGCCGACGTGGGCGGCCACGATCGCATTGTCGGCGCCGACGTGCCGATGCAGGCGCTCGAAGAGCACACTGGCCGGGTGGGCTGGTGAACGGTCGTCCTCCGGCACCGCCGGAACCTGCCAATGGCTGGAACGGAAGATCGGCTCGCCCTCGCCTCGGTAGATCACATTGCGATCGCCGCCGCCGGAGGTGTTGCCAGACCATTCGTACCCTGGGAACACGACGAAACGGCCGTCTTCGTGGAACTGGCGGACCACCTCCTGCAGCTTCTGCCAGCTCTGATCGGTGACCTGAAAGTCGTTGCCCTGGTGGCTGGTGAAGTCGAGCCGGGCCACCTCGCGGCCGAATCGGAAGTACTCCTCGTCGCTGCCGGTGCCGATGGTCGTCTCGGTCTGCGCGTGCAGATCGCCCCAATATCGACCGAACAGCGGTGGCCTCGCGTGACAGGTGACCGGATTGCTCCGGCCCTCGAGTCCCCCGGCTGACGCGAGCACGAAGCCGGTGCCCGGCGCCATGAAGGTCAGGCGCCGGCCCTCGATCGTGACCTCGCCATCGCCCTCCCAGGCGAGATGAAGGGCGTCCGGACAGGGCGTTGGATTCCCCCATCGGTCCTGCCCCTTCACGAACACCTCGACCGGCTCACCCACCGTCGCTCGCGTAGGGACGATGGCGACCAGCTCGACCGCCTCTCCCGCCACGACGGGAAACACCGGGGAGCTGGGAAGCCTCTCGACCACGCATGCGTTGGTCGGATCGACGAGGAGCCGGAGCTCGTGGCGCGATTCGACGAAGGTCTGGGCTCGAATACCGGGCGACCCCTGGGACCGATCGCCCAGAACGATCGTCACCAGATCGCCCGGCGCCAGTGTCCCGTCGTAGACGTCGATGGTGAGGCACTTCATCCAGGGTCGAACGTGCCCCTTCCACTCGAAGCGCGGCGCGAGCTTCGCCTCTCCAGTCGTGCGGACCGTCGTGTAGCCCGGCTCCGTGGGCCGATCGAACTGAGGCCTCTGCCAGTCACTGGCATACCGCTGGGCGAGCTTGATCGTGCCGCCCTCGTCGATGCCGAGGCTCCCGACGGTGAGCTCGATCGTCCAGGCGCCGAAGCATCCGGCGACGACGGGGCCGGACGGGTCGAGCCGAACCTCTCCCAGCCGCTCTTCCGCTTGTCGATCGTTCATTGCAGATCAGAGCTCGTAGCTTCCCTCGTGGGCTACCTCGAGGAAGGCCGCGAGGAGTGCGATGGCGGCCTGGATGTCCTTCTTGTGCGCCATCTCCACCACCGAGTGGACGTAACGCGTCGGGATCGAAAGCGTCATCGCCGCGACGGCGCCACCGGCCCGCTGCACGCCTCCCGCGTCGGTGCCACCCCGTGGCAGGATCTCCATCTGATGCTTGATGCGCTTCTTCTTGGCGATCTGCTGGAACTTCTTGACCAGCTTGGGGCTCGCGATGAAGGAGCTGTCCATGATCTTGATGGCCACGCCCTGGCCGAGGCTGGAGATCTTCTTCTCGCTCGCAACACCCGGGACGTCGCAGGCGATCGTCACGTCCAGGGCAATCACGATGTCCGGCGCCACGCCGAAGGCGCTTGCGGTCGCCCCGCGCAGGCCCACCTCCTCCTGAACGCTGCCCACCGCATAGATGTCCACCTGATGATCCTGCAGCTTGCGCAGGGCCTCGAGCATCACGTAGACGCCCACGCGGTCGTCGAGGGCCTTGACGGTCACGCAATCGCCGAGGTCGAGAAAGCTCTGCTCCAGCGTCACCATGTCACCGACGGTGACGTTGCTGCTGACCGTCTTTCCCGGAAGCCCGAGGTCCACGTGCAGGTCCTCGATCTTGGGGAGCTTCGTGAGCTCCTCGGGGGTCATGATGTGGATCGGCTTGGAGCCGATCACGCCAGGGAGCTTCTTCTTCCCGTGCACCATGACGCGTTGGGCGATGAGTGTCTTGGGATCGAATCCGCCGATCGGATGGATGCGAAGGAAGCCGGTCTTGTCTTCGACGTGGCCGACCATGAAGCCGATCTCGTCCATGTGAGCGACGACCATCACCTTGCGCCCGGCCGCCCTCTTGCCCCTCGGGACCTTTCCGCTCCGCAATCCGATCACGTTGCCGAGCGCGTCGGTCTTCACGCTGTCGCATACCTTCGAAAGCTCTGACTTGGTGAGCGCGCGGATGGCGTCTTCGTGGCCGGGGATGCCCGGGGTCTCGGCGAGTTTCTTGAGCAGCTTCATGACTGGTTCCTTCCGATGGCGTTTCTGTCTGTTCCGTCCCGGAACCGCCGTGAAATCCGGTCCGAGTCCCGAGTGAAGCCGATGGCGGCTTCCCTTGCCACCTCGCGAGGATGGGAGGATCGGAGACGTCGACCCGCGTACGGATGGTATCATCGGAGCCGTGAAGATCCTGATCACCGGAAGCTCGGGCTACCTGGGAAGACAGGCCGTTCAGAGCGCTCTGCAAAGAGGGTTCGAGGTGATCGGGCTCGACAGGACGCCTTGCGGTCTCGAGCACGATTCCTTTCGGGAGAGAATCGGTGACATCACGGATGCAGAGACGGCCGCCGCCGCCACCATGGGGTGCGACGCGGTCTTCCACCTGGCGGCTGCCCTGGCGCAGTTCGAGCCCGATCAGGAGCGCATGCATCGGGTGAACGTCACCGGAACGGCCAATCTGCTGTCCGCGGCTCTCGAACATCGGGTGAGGAAGTTCGTCTTCATGTCCTCGGTGGAGGTGTACGGGATCGAGGTTCCGGTGCCCTGCCGTGAAGACGCTCCATTGAACCCCGCCTCTCCGTACGGACGGCACAAGGTCGAGGGAGAGGATCTCTGCAGGAAGTATCTCGAGAAGGGGATGGACATCACCGTCTTCAGGCCTCCGACCATCAATGGACCCGGGCAGAACGAGCCGTTTCTCCTCGCGCAGATGAAGGCCATCTCCAGGGGAAAGACCGCGATCCTGCCGGGAGGCGGCAGGACCCGGCTGCAGATGGTGGACGTCCGGGACGTCTGCGAGGCGATGTTCCTGGCTCTGGAGAGCCCGGAGTCCGAGGGCGCCGTCGTCAACCTGGGGAGCGACGATGTACCGACGCTGAGAGAGGTGACGCTCGCCCTCTATGCTCACGCTGGAAGGACGCCGAGACTGATCGACGTCAACGCCACCCTGGCTCGAATCGCCGTCAGGGCACTCTCTGCGCTGAAGCTCTCACCCCTCGAGCCCCAACACCTGGAGATCGCGTTGCGGGACTACGTCTTCGACAACGGCCTGGCCAAGAGGGTGTTGAAATGGAGGCCCCGAAAGACGGACATCGAGTCGGCCATGGATGCCTATCAGTGGTACGTTTGGTCTGGACCGATGGTAGTGAAGCCACCAGAAGGGATGACGACATGGACTGGAAGCCTCAGGTTCTCGCGGAAGGCCTCGAGTTTCCGGAGGGCCCCATCTACATGGGTGACGGCACCCTCGTGTTCACCCAGATCCGGGGCGCCCAGCTGAGCCGCTATGCCGACGGGCGCGTCGAGACGATCGCCCGCACGGGGGGCGGCGCCAACGGCGCCACCCTCGGTCCCGACGCGGCCTACTACGTCGCCAACAACGGGGGGCTCAACAGCTCGCCGGAGGGGATGTGGCTGTCGGACCAGGCGATCCCCGGCCGCATCCAGCGAGTCACCCCGGAGGGCGAGGTCTCGGACCTGGCCGTGGATCTTCCAGGTGCGCCGCCCCATCGCCCCAACGACCTCTGCTTCGGACCGGACGGCCTCCTCTACTTCACCGACCCCCACAACTGGGAGGACCTCGCCAACCTGAAGCCGGGCCGCGTCAACCGGACGGACCTGCTGGGAAACGTCGAGCAGCTGGCCGAGGTGAAGCGCTTCCCGAACGGCATCGGGTTCGGGCCCGACGACCGTCTGTACGTGGCCGAGAGCATCACCCAGAAGGTCCTGGTCTACGACTGGAGCCCCGAGGGCCTCGGCGCTCCCGAGGAGTTCTGTGTGCTTCCCGCGGGCTTCCCCGACGGCTTCTGCTTTGCGACCGACGGAGACGTGATCGTCTGCGGCAGCCTCGGGGACGTCATCGTCGTCTATGGCAGCGACGGGCAGCTCAAAGATCGCTTCGATGCTCCCCAGCACACCGAGCCCACCAACTGCTGCATCGGAGACGGCCAGCTCTACGTCACCTACTCGGGCACCGGCCAGCTGATGGCCTTCCCCTGCGATTGGGAGGCGCTGCCGCTCTATCCGAGCCGGGCCAAGTGACCACCGACGAGACAGCTGAATTCGCTTGACAGGAGAGAGAGCTGAGATGGACGTAGAAGGCAAAGCGGCGATCGTTACCGGAGCGGGCACGGGCGGGATCGGCAGGGCGACAGCTCTCCGTCTCGCGCGTCTCGGCTGTTCGGTCCTGGTGAACTACAGCCGCTCGAAAGAGGGCGCGGAAGAGACCGCAGCCGAGGCCCAGGCCCTGGGTGTGAAGGCGCTGGCCTTCCAGGCGGACGTGGCGGACGATGCCGCCTGCTGCGCCATGGTGAAGCAGGCCACCGACGCCTTTGGCCGTCTGGACATTCTGGTCAACAACGCCGGGACGACCTCCTACGTCAATCATGCCGAGCTCGACAAGGTCACTGATGAGCTCTGGGATCGAATTCTGGGCGTGAACCTGAAGGGCCCGTTCTACGCCAGCCGAGCCGCCAAGCCCGCCATGGAAGCGGTGGGCGGCGGTGAAATCGTGGTGACGTCGAGCGTCGCCGGCTTCGCCAGCCTGGCCGGCGGCGCCAGCTCGATTCCCTACAGCGCTTCGAAGGCGGCGGTCAACAACCTGGTGGCCACGCTGGCGCGGGCGCTGGCCGCGAGCAACATCCGTGTGAACGCGGTGGCGCCTGGCTGGGTCGCCGGCTCCTGGACGCGGGGGGGCTTAGGGGAAAGCTACGAGACGGTCCGAAAGATCGTCGAGCAGAAGACCCCGCTGCACCGCGTCGTCGAGCCCGATGATGCGGCCGAGGCCATCGTCAGCCTGATCACCGGCTCGGACCTGGTGACCGGACACGTCCTGCCCATCGAAGGGGGCATGCTGATCGCCTAGGCTGCGATGGCTTCCGTCGTCGAGCGAAGCCAGTGCGCGAGCTCGCGAGCCGTGGAGGGCCGGCGGGAGCGCTCGCGGGCCAGGACCTTCTCGAACAGGTCCACGACCGCCTCCGGGCAATCGGGTCGGGCCTCGCGAAGATCGATCGCGTTCCCGCTCTGGATGGCGTGGAACGTCTCCTCGGGCGTCTTGCGCTCGAAGGGATGCCTGCCCGCAATCGCCTCGAAGGCGACGACGCCGAGGCTCCAGAGATCGAAGGTCGGATCCGAGCGCTCGCCCGCGAGGGCTTCTGGAGACATGTAGAGCGGCGTTCCGGAGAGGCCACTCTCGGTCTCCGCCCCGTTCAGCGCCAGGTCACCGGTCCAGATCACGAGGTCGTGCTGCGCGATATGGACGAGGCCGAAGTCCAGAAGCTTCGGAGTGTCTTCCTCGGTGAACCCGATGTTGCTCGGCTTGACGTCTCGATGCAGGAAGCCCGACGAGTGCACGCGGTCCAGCGTGTTCGCAAGGATCAGGCTCAGCTCGAGGGCCTCTCTCCACCCGAGGGGACCCGTCGCGAGTCGCTCCGCGAGTGTGTTCCCGGCCAGGTACTCGATCACGAGGATCGGCGTGCCCTGCCACGCCTCCACTCCGAAGATCAGCGCCAGGTTCGGATGGGTGATCGCCGCCATGGCGCGCGCCTCGCGCCGGAGTCGCGCCGAATCCTCGGGGCTGGTGGCGGGCAGCGTCTTCAGCGCCACCGAGCGCTCGAGCGAGAGGTCCGTGGCCAGGTAGACGACGCCCATCCCGCCCTTTCCAACCCTGCGGTCGAGGCGGTATTTCCCGAACAGCGACTGCGGTAGGGGACAGCTCTGCACCGGGCTACCACACGCGGTGCACGCCGTTGACGCAGGCCCCATGACGTGGCCGCAAGAGGTGCACTCGGCTGCACTGCGTTCCTCGGGGGCGCCCATGGGATGAGCGGCGGCGGTCTCCCGCAGCCGTCGGTGTTCGAGGGTGATGCCGACACTGCTGCCCAGGGCCGAGAGCAGCAGGAGATCCTCCCGGGAGTAGGGGAGCTCGCTGAGCTTCGGGCCGAGGGACAGGATCCCGGCGACTCCGCTCTCCGTCCCTATCAGCGGTACCAGAATCTCCGCTCCCGAATCGGCGAGCCAGACGCGGTCGTCCTCGGGGAGCGACTGCAGCGGCGAGGCGCGTCGATCGAGATCGATGCGCAGCGGCTGTGCCTCCTTCGCCAGGAGATTCACCAGAGCGGAGGAGCGTTCGAGTCGCCGCAATGCGCCCATCAAAGGCAAGTAGGCCTCGTGCTCCGGCGCCTCCACGAGGAGACCGATCGACTCCAAGTGGAGGGCCCGGTCGATCTCGGTCGTCAGCGAGCGAGCCAGCTCGGTGGTGGATTCGGCCGCGCGGCTCTGTGCCGCCACCTCGGCCAGGATCCTCCGCGAGTCGTATGCCTCCCGGAAGAGAAGCCTTTCGATCGCACCCATCACCGGGCGCCGCAGTCGGAACGCCAGGAACCCGGCGCCCAGCAGGACCGCGATCTGGAGGGGTCGCCACCCCGCGGACAAGCTGGTGACCGGCTCGCTGCGCATCCGGTAGACCAGGACTGCGAGAAGCGCGAACGGGATCCCCACGAAGACCCCGAAGCCAACCTGTGCCAGTAGGTACTGTGCGGCCTTGCGCACCACCGTCCGGGCGTCCAGCACGTGTTGAACCATGACCGCGTACGCCGTGATCACCAGCATCAGGAGGACCATCGCCACGCTGAGGGGCCGGAGCACCGCGCCGGCGTAGGTGACGAAGAACGCTTCGAGCTGAGGTGAGAGCGGAGGAAGGACGGCGTAGAGGACTGGAAGGATCGGCACGAGAGTAAGGCCGATCACGAAGAATCCCATCCGCCGCCGCTCGTCCCGCGGCGCGCGGCGTGCACGCCATAACGCGATCGGAAGCGCGAGCAGGATCAAGCCGAAGACGACAGTCCAGTAGTGGCTGATCGGATTCCAGCGGTCGAAGGCGGCGAGGGCGCCGGCGTCGCCCCCAAGCCCGATCACCAGGTTGACCGCGATCAGTCCCACGGCGGCGGCGATCGACACACCAATGGCCGCCCGGAAGAGGCGAGCGGCTCGAGGCGACTCGAGCGTGCGAGGGAAGTCGCGGAAGAAGAGCCAGACGAGCGTCGGAGTGAAGGCATCGACGGCGAACGACTGGAAGATCCTTGCGAGACCGGCTCCCGGCTCGGGAGCCACCGCGATCAGCGCCCAGATCGGCGGATTTGCGAAGAAGACCCCAACCAGCAGGAAGCACGCACCCATGTGCTGTACGCGCTGGTCCCGGCGCGCCCCGAGCAGGAGGTAGACAGCGAGTGAAGTGGCGGCGAGGATGGCGATGGCGCGCTGCCAATCGGGGATGCCCGGGTATCGCCGCCACTCCACGCCCGCCGCCGAAGCGACGACTCCGGCGAGCCCCAGCGCAATCTGGACGGCCGCGATCGCACAGACACTGACCAGCCACACGCGGCGCAGCCTTGATCGGCGACTCGATCGACCCATTCAGGGGGGATTGTAAGGGTAAGTGTAGCCGCGGCATACACAAAAATTCATCGCACCCCCCCTGAATAGGGGGGGTAGGTGTCCCACACCTGTGACAGGCGACTAAGCCGCAGCGGCCTCCGCGGTCGAGCGAAGCATGCTCGCGAGCTCGCGAGCCGTGGAGGGCCTGCGGGAGCGCTCCCGGGCCAGGACCTTCTCGAAGAGCTTCACGACGGCCTCCGGGCAGTCGGGCCGGGCCTCGCGGAGGTCGATCGCCTTCCCGAGCTGGATGGCGTGGAGCGTCTCGTCGGGTGTCTCGCGCTCGAAGGGATGCCTGCCCGCGATCGCCTCGAAGGCGACCACGCCGAGGCTCCAGAGATCGAAGGTCGGATCCGAGCGCTCGCCCATAAGGGCCTCCGGAGACATGTAGAGCGGAGTTCCGGCGACACCGCTCTCGGTGGCCGCCCCGTCGAACACGACCTCGCCTCTCCGCAGGACGGCGTCGCGCTGCGCGATTCGGACCAGGCCAAAGTCCAGAAGCTTCGGAACCTCTTCCGCAGTGAACCCGATGTTGCTCGGCTTGACGTCCCGATGCAGGATGCCGGAGGAGTGCACGTGGTCCAGCGCGTCGGCGAGAGTCAGGCTCAGCTCGAGAACCTCGCTCCACGCCAGGGGACCCATCGCGAGCCGCTCTGCGAGGGTGTTGCCGGCCAGGTACTCGATCACGAGGATGGGAGTGGCCTGCCAGGTCTCCACTCCGAAGATCAGCGCCAGGTTCGGATGGGTGATCGCCGCCATGGCGCGCGCCTCGCGCCGGAGCCGCGCCGAATCCTCGGGGCTGGTGGCGGGCAGCGTCTTCAGCGCCACCGAACGGCCGAGCGAGAGATCCGCGGCCCGGTACACGACGCCCATCCCGCCCTTTCCGACACGGCGTTCCAGGCGGTACTTCCCGAACAGAGACTGCGGCAGGGGGCAGCTCTGCACCGGGCTGCCACACGCGGTGCACGCCGTCAGCGCAGGCCCCATGACGTGGCCGCAAGAGGTGCACTCGGTTGCACTTCGCTCCTCGGGGACGCCCAGGGGATGAGCGGCTGCGACCTCCCGCAGCCGTCGATGTTCGAGGCTGATGCCGACACTGCTGCCCAGTGCCGAGAGCAGCAGGAGATCCTCCCGGGAGTAGGGGAGCTCGCTGCGCTTGGGGCCGAGCGACAGGATCCCCGCAATTCCGCTCTCCGCCCCAATCAGCGGAACCAACACCTCCGCGCCCGCATCGGCGAGCCAGATGCGGGCGACCTCGGGGAGCGACTGCAGCGGGGAGGCTGGCCGATCGAGATCGACGCGGAGTGGCTGCGCCTCCTTCGCTACCAGGCCCACCAGAGCAGAGGAGCGTTCCAGTCGCCGCACCGCGCCCACCAGGGGCAGGTAGGCGTCGTGCTCCGGCGCCTCCACCAGGAGGCCGATCGATTCCAGGTGGAGGGCTCCGTCGATCTCGGTCGTCAGCGACCGAGCCAGCTCGATGGTGGATTCGGCAGCGCGGCTCTGCGCTGCCACCTCGGCCAGAATTCTGCGGGAGTCGTACTCCTCCCGGAAGAGCAGCCTTTCGATCGCACGCATCAAGGGTCGGCGCAGGCGGAGCAGCATTGTCCCGGCGCCGATCAGGGCTGCGATCTGGAGGGGGCGCCAGCCTTCGAAGAGACTCGTGACCGGCTCGCTGCGCAGCCGATAGATCACGACAGCCAGGAGCGCGAACGGGATTCCCGCCAGAGCCCCGAAGCCCATCCGCGCCAGACCGAACTGCGCGGCCTTGCGAAGCACCGTTCGGACGTCGAGTACGCTGTTGGACCATGACCGCGTACGCGCTGATCGCCAATATCGCGAGAATCACTGCCAGGATGAGGGGCCGGAGTACCTCGGCGTCAGTCACTCAGGAAGAACGCTTCGAGGTCTGGGATGAGAGAGGAGGTAGGACGGTGTACAGGACCGGCAGGATAGGCGCGATCGTCAGACCGACCACGAAGAACCCCATGCGCCGCCGCTCGTCCAGCGGCGCATGGCGTGCACGCCAGAACGCGATCGGGAGCGCGAGGCAGGATCAGGCCGAAGACGACAGTCCAGTAGTGGCTGACCTGCTTCCAGCGGTCGAAGGGGGCGAGGGCGCCAGCTTCACCTCGAAACCCGATCACCAGGTTGACCGCGATCAGCCCCACTGCGGCGCCGATCGATATAGCCATGGCCACCCTGAAGAGGCGAGCCGTTCGAGGCGACTCGAGTGTCCGCGGAAAGTCGCGGAAGAAGAGCCAGACGAGCGCCGGCGTGAAGGCGTCGATCGGCAAACGACTGGAGGAGCCGCGCCAGGCTCGCTCCGGGCTCGGGAGCGTCACCGCACCAGCGCCCAGATCGGCGTATTCGCGAAGAAGACTGCCACCAGTAGGAAGAAGGCGCCCAGATGTTCCACGCGCTCGTCGCGGCGTGCGCCGAGCAGGAGGTAGGCAGCGAGTGCGCTGGAGGCGAGGATGGCGATGGCGCGCTGCCAGTCGGGAATACCCGGTCTCTCGCTGCCACTCCACGCCCGTCGCCGAAACGACGAGCCCGGCCAGCCCAAGGCCACGACCTGAAGGGCGGCGATCGCACAGAGACTGATTAGCCATAAGGGGCGCAGCCGCGATCGCCTACTCGATCGGCCCATTCAGACGAGGATTGTACTCGCTCGCTCGTCAGCAGCCCATCCCGGCCCGGCTGGGCTGTCGGCACTCATTTTCGGCCTGCTGCTGCGTTTCCGGAAAGCATCGCAGCCTTTATGCAGGCCTCCCTCATTTCGTCTCTCGTTTGACACCACGCTCGCTCGATGTCGTGAACGCTGATGTCGCCAAAGAACCCCGCGTGGTCGTCCGCCAATTCTCCGCATCGGTAACAGCACTCGTCGGTTCGGTTCAGGACGTCTTGGAGCTTGGCAGGATCGTGTCTGAGAGTTGCGAGATTGCACACCACGTGGCCACCGCTCAATTCGATAATCTTGTCGACGGCTTCTCGTTTCATTCCCCTGCCGTCGGCTCCTTCCATGAATTTGGCCCACAGGCGCTTTGTTATCGCGACCACCTCCTCGCTCTTCTCGAGACGTGCGTTGATGCATTCTGCTTCCACCTTTTCCAAATCCCTAGTCGCCGCACGGCAGTCGATCCGAAACCGAGAAACGCAAACGGCGAGAGACTTGCGAGCCGCAACAGCGCACGTCGGGACAGCGAGGGCCAATTCACGCGACATCGGGATCTCCTTTCCCTGACAGGTTTCATCCAGTGGTCGAGGCCATTATATACCGGGCGCTGAATCTATTTGAGAAGCATCTGCTACTTATGAGATAATTTCCTAGCGGGGGTGAAAGCCGAGGAGGTGGAATGCCCACGGTTCGACGCCGGCTAGCGAGACTGAGTCGCGCCATCACACGGATGGCGTGTCTCGCGGTTCCGATCCTGGCCCTCGCGGTCATCGGCTTGTCCTCGCCGAAGACTGTCTACGGTAGACGGCTCCACCAGCCCGCGACCTGCGGGATCTTTCCCGCACCCCAAATAGGGTAGAAAACCCTGAATTCGTACTCGCCACTAAGAAGAGAATCGAGAGACCGTTGAAGGACTACCTTGCGAAGGTTTCCTCCAGCGAGCTGATCCCTGTCATCGCGATCCTCAAGCGTCAGTTGACCGCTGATTCGAAGAGAAAGATCTTTGCCGAGATCCAGAATCGAGATCGGGAGGCGCGCAAACGGAGGAGACGGAGAGCTCTAGTCAGGGAGTTACGGAGCATCCAACAGGGGCAGGCCGAGATCATTTCCTTCCTGCGCGGGCAGACCATCGGACGAGTCGACCATATTCGTCGGCTTTGGATCGTAAACGCCGTTGGCTTCAGTGCCGAGAAGCCAGTCATCGAGGCCCTGGAAGCGGAGATCCCAGACGAAGCCCGACGATTACCGCGAGGTCCGGTCGATCCATCTCGATCTCCCGCGAGCGGTGAGAGCTCAGGTCGAGACCGCCCCGAACCTGTCCAAGATTGGTGCCGACGCGGTCTGGAAAAACGAACCGACCGGGTACGATGGAAGCGGAGTCGTGGTCGCCGATGTGGACTCGGGTGTGAATTACGAGCACGCAGACCTCGTCAAGCGCATGTGGATCAACGTAGCCGAGTACGCAGACGGGGACGAAATGCTCTCCTCGGCCGACAACAACCTCGTGGATGAGGACCGCAACCAGTATTGGAATGACGTGCTCAGTTCGGACTTCGAGAAGGACACGAACAACCCCGCCGATGAGACGGAGATGGGCCACGGCACTCACGTTGCGGGGTTGTAGCGGGTGACGGCGGTAACGGAGCGCTGAAGATCGGCGTCGCACCCGGTGCTCGCATTATGGCCCTTCGGGATGGCGGCGAGTACGCGAACCAGCAATCCGCGTTCGAGGCGTTTCAGTACGCGCTTGGCAAGGAACGCGGCGGCAAGGATGCAGAGGGCGTCGGGACCCATTTCGTGGCCGACATCGTCAACTACAGCAGTGGATTCGCTGACAACGATTCTGAGGCTCCGACACTGTACGAAGAGTGGCGGCGTGTGGTCGAGAACATGATGGATGCAGGGGTTCTATTCGTTACGAGTGCTCACAACGACCGTGGATCGGGAGAATCCGGCGACAGCTCCAGAGAGACCGATGACGACGCGGGGGCGGCACCATGCGAGGTGCGCACGCCCGGTCGGGTCCCAGTCGCTCTTACAGTGGGGGCGGTGGATCTGAACGATGAGATCGCCTGGTTCAGCCACCGCGGTCCGATCACCTGGCAGGATGTAGGTCCTCGCCTGGACTATCCCAAGCCCCAGGTGTCTTCTCAAGCCGGATGTATCTGCCCCGGGGGTCAAAGTGTATTCGGCCACGAACGTTCCGGGAAACAGAGAATTCTTGAGAACCATGTACGGCACGTCAATGGCCGCTCCCCACGTGGCCGGTATAGCTGCGCTAATGCTCGACAAGGATCAGGGCCTGTCGGCGTACGAGCTGAAATATCTTCTCGAAGAGACTGCCGTGGAGCTCGTTCATCCGCAGCCTGACGATCGCCAGGCTTGTTTCCGCGACCGCTTCGGCTGCGGTTGCGCCACCCCGAAACGCTTGCCGTGAGCCCTGGGGATCCAGATTGGCGATGGTCCGGACAATGTCTTCGGGTTGGGGTCGCGTCGATGCGCTGGCGGCTATCGAGAAATCGATTTCCGACAAACGCTACGAGCTTTCGGTCAGAGGGACCGACCCCGCCTCGACGAACGGGGAGATCTGGGTGGACAACGATCACGACGGCTTTCCGGACACGCCGATCCGCGGAAGCGACAACCTTCTCTACACTAGGGTCAGGAGATCTCGGTGGCCAGGTGGTAGAGAAGGGTCGAGCTCAGGTTCTACGCGGAAGAAATCGCTGCGGGCGTCGAAGGCGAATGCGGCGGCAATCCCAGCGAGGGCAGCGAGATCGGTTCCTACGTCGTCCCGTTGCTGGGACCGGTACGGTCGAAGCACGACGCGGCCAACGGAGTTATTCGATGGAGGTTTCCGGAAGCGCTCGGAAGACACGTGTGCGTGACTGTTAGTGCCGAGGCAGGGGTCCGGCCCGATTGGAGAGCAGACCCCGCCCCCTCGAACAACTGGGCCTTCCGCGAATTCTCTGACTTCGAAACGGAAACCGTTCCACTGAAGCCACCCACCGGCTGTCGAGAGCCCAGTCCTCTTGACAGCGGTGGCTCGATGAGTCATTTCGCTGCTTTGGCAAGCTTGCGGACCCCTCGTGGATCAAGCTCGAAGTGCTCTACGAGAAAAACTGCCATGTTCACGATCGTGAACTTCTTTTTCTGTCGGTTCTTCTCTAACCAGTTCTCGAAACTCTATGACCAAATCTTCCTCGAAGGTTTCTTCGAGCTTCTCGAGACCCTCCTCCAGGGCCGAGATCACGTTGACTAGGTCCATTGAATCGAGTGTATCTTCGTGGCCGTTCCGAGCCACCTCTATGCCCGTGAAGTCCAGGTCGGGGTCAAGCTCAACGGGCTTCATCTCAGAGTCTGAGTCGTACGACCGTCACCCGCTGAATTGCGCGGATTGCCTCCTTCACGGCGCGTTCCCTGGTTGCCTCGGCTCTTCATTGCGATTCCCTCACTCAGCTACCATCGGATCAATGCGCTCCCCCAGGTGAAGCCAGAGCCGAACGCCACCAGGAGCAGCAGATCTCCTTCGTGGATCCTTCCCGCCCTGTTCACCTCGTCGAGCAGGGCCGGGATCGATGCCGCTGACAAATTTCCATAGCGATCGATATTGGAGTGACATCTGGCTTCATCGATATCCAGATCGCTTTCCCTTACGTGTTCGGTGATCCGTGATATTCGCCTGGTGGAAGAGAAAGTGATCCACCTCATCAATCTCGATGCCGTTGCGATTCATCGCCCGCTCGACTGACTTCGGCCATCCGGCGTCTCGCCCACTTGAGCGTCAGCAGCCCGTCCATCCGCGGATAGGCCCGGCCCTCGTCGATCCAGTCCTGGTTCACTCCGGGAAGGATGCGCGGGACCCGGGTACCTCGAACCGGAGCGCTTCGGAAGTAGCGTGCCGTCGCTCTGGACGTCCGTGTCGAGAATCCCCCGCTCGCCGCTCGTCTCTCTCTCTTCGACTGACGACTGCGCCTGCGCCGTCGCCGAAGAGGATCGGCCACGTCTCGTCCCGTGCTTCCTCGAAGTCGAGGAACACCGACTGCACCTCGGCGCCTACGACCAGGATCTTCTCGAAGCTGCCACTTCGGATGAAGGAATCCGCCACCGTGAGGCGTAGACGAAGCCGCTGCACTGATTGCGGATGATCGAAGGCGGGGATGCATGTGTTCGCGATGCCCAGCTGATCCTGGAGCAACACACCTGATCCGGGGAAGATGAAGTCCGGGCTGAGCGTGGCGAAGAGGATGCAGTCCAGCTCGCCCGCATCGAGGCCGGCCATTTCGAGGGCGGCCCTGGACGCTTCCACGGCCAGCCCGGACGCTCCCACCCCTTCCTTCTGGACGAAGCGCCTCTCCTTGATGCCCGTGAGGCGCTCGATGGCAGTGGGTGTCAGATCCCCGCGGAGGCGGCGGCAGAGGTCTTCGTTGGTGACGACGCAGTCCGGAACGTAATGCCCGGTCCCGGTGATGACGGCTCGCGTCGTCTGTGAGTCAGCACCCATTCACGGCTGCCTCGACCGCGGGTCCAGACCGCTCGCCCACCCAACGCATCCGTCGGCCATCCTATGTGGGCGTGTCTCGCATGTCAATCTTCGCGTCGCGTCGGGATCCGCTAGAAGACGCGGATGAACTCGCGCTCCGCTTCGTAGAGCTCGTCGAACAGGCTGCGGATCTCCTCCAGAGAGCAGACGGCGGCGGTGAGCGGGATCGAGCATCAGTGCGTGGACCGCCGCCTCCCGGTCACCCTCCAGCAGGCTGGTCACCGCCAGCTCGTGGACGGCCATGTGGGACTGGTTGAGCGCGGCCAGCTGTGTGGGCAGGTAGCCGAAATGGCAGGGGTTGAAGCCGTTCTCGTCGATCAGGCAGGCCACCTCCACGCATCCATCCTGGGGAAGATTGTCGATCAGACCGTCGTTGATCACGTTGCCGTGGATCCGCGCCGGGACACCGGTCTCCTTGGCCTCGATGATGTAGGAGGCGAACTCGTAGCTGCGGCTCAGCTCGATCTCGGCCTCGCCCCGGATCATCTGGTGCGCGTACTTGTCGAGCCCGGCGCGCCAGAGCGGCCAGCTCTCCGCGTAGAATCCCGTCTTGCCCCGGTAGCCGTCGCGGTCGTACTTCTCGATCAGGTCGTCCCGCTTGCGGAAGTAGGGGAGGTACTCGGAGAAGTGCCCGCTGGATTCGGTCACGAAATAGCCGAGCTGGCGCATGAACTCGAAGCGAGCCGGATCCTGATCGAAGAAGTCGGGATCGCTGCGCCCGCTCCTTCAGCAGAGGGTAGAGATCCTCTCCCTTGTGGGTCAGCTCGGTGAACCAGGCGTTGTGGTTGATGCCGGCACAGCGCCACTGCATCTCCTGGTAGGGGACGTCGGCATAGCGCGCCAGCTGCTCCGAGGTTCCCTGCACCGAGTGGCAGAGGCCTACGACCTGCATCTCGGTGTCCCGGAGGGCTGCCAGGGTCAGGATCGACATCGGATTGGTGTAGTTCAGCACCAGGGCGTCGGGACAGAGCTCTTCGGCGTCGTGAAGAATGTCCAGCCAGTCGGGTCCGGTGCGCAGCGCCTTGAAGATCCCGCCGGGTCCGATGGTGTCGCCGATGCACTGCTTGATCCCGTACTTCATGGGGATCTCGTGGTCGAACTGGACGGTCTGGAGGCCGTTGACCTCGATGAAGTTGATGATGTAGTCGGAGCCGCCCATCACCTTGCGCCGTTCGGTGGAGGCTTCCACCGTCCAGCTCTTGCCGGCGAGAGCGATGACCTTCTCGGCGAGCTGATGGGCCATCTCCAGACGCACGGGGTCGATGTCGACCAGTGCGAAGCTTCCGCCATCCAGGTCGGGGATGAGCAGGATGTCCATCATCAGCTGGCGGGAGAAGACTGCACTTCCCGCGCCCATCAGTGTGACTCTCGGCATTCGGGGCACTCCTACTCGGTTTGTCCCGCCAGGCTAGGAGAGGGCGATGCCGTCGATCAGGATCACACTCATCACGATGGCCAGCGACAGGCTCAGATGGCGGAACAGCGCGCGGTATCGATCGCGATCACCCTGGAAGGAAGACGCCGAAGACCGTGGCGAGAATCAGCGCGTTGGCGAGGAGAATCCACGCCGCGGTCTCGGAGAGGATGACCCGATACAGAGGCAGGCAGAGCGTCAGGACGACGAAGGCCGCTACCCAGACGAACACCAGCTGCCGGAGCTGCCCCACCGAGAGAACCCGGAGCATGCTCGGTATGCCCGAGCTCCGGTAGTCCTCGCGGTGTGCCAGAACCACCAGCCAGAAGTGGGGCAATTGCCAGACGCCGAATACGACCATCAGGATCCAGAGCTTCGGCGATCCGAGTCCGCTCCCGCCTCCCGCGGCCATCCACCCCATCAGGACCGGCAGCATGCCGCAGACGGCTCCGGGGATGATCGCCAGGACGGTGGTTCTCTTGAGCGGCGTGTAGATGCCGTTGTAGAAGCCGACGGCGATCAGGCCGGTCAGCGGGAGAGCCACCGAACCGCTGGCCAGGAAGAGCCCCACGCGTCCCGGCGAGAATCAGCGCCGCCGCCTGGATCAGCGCCGCCTGCGGGCTGATCTCTCCTCGGGCCAGCGGCCGTCTTCGGGTCCGCCGCAGCCGGCTGTCGATGTCGCGGTCCTGGTAGTTGTTCAGGGTCGCCGAGCCCAGACACAGCAGGAAGAGGCAGAAGAGCGTCCCCAGGGCGGTCGCGTCCAGGAGCGGGCCTTCGGGCCACGTAGGCGGTGAAGGCGGAGGCGGTCATCAGGTAGCAGAGCGAGAGCTTGGCGAGGCCGAGGTGCCTGGCGACACGGACGGCAAGCCCCGAGAAGCGGTCTGCGGGGATTCGATATCGCGACGGTCTGCGCTCTGGGAGCCACGCTCGATCCCCTAGTCCTCTAGGAGCCAGGCGCTGGTACTCCGCATCGGGGACGATCCTCAGGATGGCCGTCATCGCGGAGTGCTCCACGCCGCAGTATTCGGCGCAGAGGATGTCGTATTGCCCGACCTCGTCGGCGAAGAACCAGGTGTAGGTGTCCATCCCCGGCACCGCGTCCATCTTGATCCGAAAGGCCGGGATGAAGAGGCTGTGGTTGACGTCTTCCGCGGTGATGTTCAGCTTGATCGCGTTCCCCTGCGGGACCACCAGCTCGTACTCGGCCACCTTGTCGTTCGGATAGACGAAGACCCAGGAGAACTGCTGACCGATGACCTGGATCTCGATGGCGTCGTCGGGAACCTCCCGGAGACCGAGATAGGACTGCCAGCCGATCCAGAACATCGACATCACCAGGACCGTCGGGATCGCAGTCCAGATGGTCTCCAGCAGCCAGTTGCCTCGGATGTCCGAGGGCTCCGGGTTCCTGCTCCGCGAGTATCGGATCGTGAAGTAGATCATCAGGACGGTGACGAGCACCAGCAGAGCCAGCGAGATCCCCAGGATGTAGAGGAATGCTGCGTCGACGCGAGCGACCGAGTCTGTGATTCCGTTCATATCGCGATCACCGGAATGAGACGTCCCAGAACAGGAAGGAGATCAACACCGCGAGGGTGACGACGGTGACGATGAAGGTCGTCCGGATGAACCGGCCCTCGTGCTTCATATGCATGAAGAACAGCAGCACCAGTGACGACTTCACCGAGGCGATCAGGATCGCCGCCCAGATGTTGAGCGCCCCCAGCTCGATTCGCGACACCCCCACCGTGACCCCGGTCAGAACCAGGAGCCCCAGGAGCACCGCGAGGAGCTGGGTGTACGACTGAGGATGCTGTTCGCTCGATTCCATCGTGTCCTATCCGGCCACTGTCACCGATGATCTCCCCGTCTGCATCGGTCAGAGAATCAGGTAGAACAAGGGAAAGATGAAGATCCAGATCAGATCGACGAGATGCCAGTAGAGTCCCGAGTTCTCGAGGACGATGTCCTTCTCTTGATTGATCCGCCCCCTCCAGATCAGCGTTGCGCAGACGCTCAGCAGCGCCAATCCGATCACCACGTGCAGCCCGTGAAGCCCGGTGATGGTGTAGTAGAGGCCGTAGAAGATCGTCTGGCCCTGGGGTCCGGCTGCCAGGTCCGGTGAGCCCGGGTAGATGCCGTGATCGAACTTGGCGCCCCACTCGAAGTACTTGTTCACCAGGAAGCCGAGGCCCATCAGGATCGACGCCCCCAGGAACAGCACGGCGGTCTTCGGGGTGCCCTTTCGGATCGCGGTGATGGAGGCGGCCACGGTGAAGCTGCTGGTGAGGAGGAGGATCGTGTTGAAGGCTCCGATGGGCATGCTCAGCGTCTGTCCGCCCGCGATGAAGTCTTCGGTGTAGCGGTGGTAGTAGTTCGCGTAGATGACGAACAGCCCGCCGAAGAGCATGAGCTCGGTGTAGAGGAACAGCCACATGCCCACTCTCTTGCCCGTTGTGTCGACAGTGTGTTCCATCGAGATCGCTCTACCGGCTCTAGCTCTTGCGAGCGTTCTTCACGATGTCCGTGAAATCATAGGGGTATTCTTTGACCACAGGTTCGGTCTCGAAGTTGTGCATCGGGGGCGGGGAGGAGAGCGACCACTCCAGCGTGGTTCCTCCCCACGGGTCCGAGGGGGCGCGCTCGCCGTTCTTCAGGCTGATGAGCAGGTTGTAGAACATCAGCAGGATCGCGGCCATGATCATGTACGCGCCGAAGCTGGCGATGAAGTTGCCCGCTTCGAACTGGGGGAGGTAGTCGAAGTATCGCCGCGGCATGCCCTGCATCCCCACGACGAACATGGGCATGTAGTGAAGCATGAACCCGGCGGTCAGCAGGATCGCAGCTACGTAGGCCTTCTTGAAATCGTACATGACGTCCGAACATCTTGGGCCACCAGAAGTGCAGACCGCCGAAGAAGGCGAATCCGGCGCCCCCGAACATGACGAAGTGAAAATGAGAGACGACGAAATGGGTGTCGTGGACGTGCACGTCCGTCCCTGCTGAGCCCAGCACCAGGCCGGTCAGACCCCCGATGGAAAAGAGGTAGATGAAGCAGAGCGCGAAGAGCAGGGGCGGCGTCATCAACACCGACCCCTTGTACATGGTGGACACCCAGCTGAACACCTTGATCCCGCTGGGAACGGCCACGATGAAGGTCAGGAACGAGAAGACGAACACGGCCACGTCGCTCATGCCACTGGTGAACATGTGGTGCGCCCAGACCAGGGACCCCGAAACGGCGATGGCCATCGAGGAGGCGAGGATGGCCTTGTATCCGAAGATCGACTTTCGGGAGAAGACCGGGATGATCTCCGAGATGATGCCCATCCCGGGCAGGATCATGATGTAGACAGCCGGATGCGAGTACATCCAGAAGAGGTGCTGGTAGAGGAGCGGATCGCCCCCTCTCTCCGGATCGAAGAGCCCGACGCCGAAGATCCTCTCCAGCGCCACGACGACCAGCGTGATCGCCACGATCGGCGTCGCCAGCAGCTGCACCCAGGCGGTCGCGTAGATCGACCAGGTGAAGAGCGGGATCTGGAACCAGCCCACGGTCTTCGCGCGCATTCGATGGACGGTGGTGATGAAATTGAGCCCGGTCAGCATGGATGACATGCCGAGGATGAAGACGGCCACCACCGTCACCGAGACGCCGGTCTCGGTGGATACGCTGAAGGGTACGTAGAAGGTCCAGCCCGTATCCGGAGGACCTTTGACGAACAGGGAGACGATCGCGAGGATGCCGCCGCTGACGTACAGGTACCAGGAGAAGAGATTCAGCTTGGGAAAGAAGACATCCTGGGCGCCGATATGAATCGGGAGCAGGAAGTTCCCGAAGATGGCCGGCATGGCCGGGATCACGAAGAGGAAGACCATGATGACGCCGTGGAGGGTGAATACGGCGTTGTAGGTCTGGGCGTCCATGATGGTTTCGCCGATGCTGGAAAGCTCGATGCGCAGGAGAACGCCGAGCAGCATGGCGATCGTGAACCAGAAGAGCACCACGAACAGGTAGAGGAGGCCGATCCGCTTGTGGTCGGTCGTGGTCAGCCAGCCTCGAATCGTGCTGAGTCGATCCGATGAGGTGTCTTCCAGAAAGGAGGTCACCGCAGCCATGCGCTCATCCTCTGTCCGTCCCCCCCAGGGTTGGATTCACTTCTTTCTGACGATGAAGAAGAACAGGATTCCGAGCAGGGCCACGATCCCCAGAGCCAGGAGTCTGAAGGATCTTACCATGTAGCTCTTGCTCTCGGGATCGTAGTCGAAGCAGTAGGTGAGCAGCTTCCTGATCGATAGCCCCGGCGTGCCCTTGGCGGCCTCGGTGAGGGCCATGCCGACGTCGAAAGGCAGGAAACGAGGCCCGTAGAGATAGCGAATGATGGTTCCGTCCGGAGCCAGGGCGATCATGACGTTGGGGTGGATGAACATGTGCGGGCCGGTCCGCTTGAAGTTGAAGCCCAGCGCGCCGGTCAGGGACCGGATGCTCTCCTCGCTGCCGGTCAAGAAGCGCCACTCTTCTCGCGGTAGCTCCTCTTTCAGGATCTTGGTGAAATTGCCCTTGGATTCCCGCGCAACGCCCGGTACGTCCTCCTCATCGAAGCTGAACGCGATCACCCCGTAGTCTCGTCCGAACTCCAGAGGGACGTCGTTGATGGCGTTGGCGAGATTGGCGAGCATGATCGGGCACGTCACCGTGCAGGAGAAGAAGATCGGCAGCACCAGAGTGGGCTTGGTGATCGCTTCGCCGATCGCCAGCTCCCGGCCCTGTTCGTCGACGAAGAGGATATCCAGAGGGATCTTCTCGCCCAGGTGCTCGTCTACGCCGACCGCCACGTCACTCTGCGATTGCTTCTGCATCGCTTCGTGATCGTGGGCCTCGGGCATCGGGGCCGCGGAGGAGTGATCCGACGGGTGCGGGGACTCTTCGGTCGCCTCTTCGGCGCCCGCCAGGCCGGGGAGAACCAGAAGCACCAGGAATGGCATCAGGAATGCGAATAGGTAGGCGCTGGGGCGCCGCATGGGCGTGTCACCTAGGGACGCCGGGGCTCCGCCCCGGCTATTTGATCTTCAGGACGCTGTGCTCCCCGCTGGAGAGATTCACCTTCAAGATCGCTCGAAATCGATGCTTCAGGACGATGCTGTCGCTCCGGCCGTAGGCGAGCAGGACGACGGTGTCGCCCTGGACGTTCAACGGCTTGTCCATGGCATCCCCCGAGTCCAGGGGGACGGTGAATTCCAGCACGGTCTGGCCATCCTGCTCGGATCCGGAGACATTCGAGAGATCGGACTTGCCCTCGATCTTCTCGTCTTCCTTGTGCTTCTTCGTCTCGGTGCCGTAGTGATCGAAGACCTCGGCCTCTCCACCCTTGACGAAGCCGATGAGGAAGTTGGCGCCCTTCATGTTCTCGGGCATCTCGGGGTTGAATCCGATGCCCATCCATCCGTTGGTGGGTGCTGCCAGCTTGACGTCGATGCTGTCTCCCTGAAGCGTCCAGAAGAAGCGCATGTCCCTTGCCGCGATGCCGTGGCTGTACTTGCCGAGCTCTGCCTGGGACAGCCCTGCCTCGGCGGCGGGCTCCTCGGGGGCCTCCTGGCCACAGCCCCAGCACAGGGCGGCCAGCAAGAGCGCGGAGAGGGTCAGATGGATCGCGATGCGGTCGTTTCTTCATTGATCTCGGCCTTTCACGGGAAAAATCATCCGTCGAATCATCGTCTGGGTTGAGCTCTTCTCTGCTGCAAGGCGAGAGGTCGCTCTCAGCCGTAACCGATCTCACCACCGATGTATCCCAGACCCACGGCGGTAAAGAGGCAGAGAGCGTATAGCACAAGGGGCAGTCTGGAGTCATTGCGTTCGCCGCTGCCCGCCGCCACCGCGGCGAGAAGCAGGAGCGGCAGGACGCACGCCAGGACGATCTTGGTGATGAAGAGGGCGGACCAGTCTCCGTCGTAGTAGTGCTGCCAGTCGAAGATCCCGAGGACGATCGTGGGCGGCACGAAGATCACCCCCAACACGGCGCAATGTCGAGCGGTTGCTGCGAGCGCCTCGAATCTGAGGGACGCCAGTCCGAAGAAGAAGGCGCCCATCGCCATTCCCATGGGCAGGTGCGTGATCGCGGGGTGCAGAGGATGTGTGAATCCGATCTGCTCGAGCAGTTGATAAACGAGCTCTATCACGTCGATTTCCCCTCCAGGTGATAGTCGGCGCGAACCGCTTGAGGCTCCGATTGGGGAATAGCATACCAGAGAGAAGGGGGGTGGATTCGGCTGGCCGGCCCCTGTAAAGATTATTTCAATATTATATATAGATTCTTTGACTTTCTCGAAAGCGCGGCTAGATTCGTGGTGAAGGAAACGCAGATCGGAGGGTCAGGATGAGCGCCGAAAGTGCGAGCGAGCAGCTTCCGTTTCATCTCCAGGGCAACTTTGCCCCGGTCCAGGAGGAGAAGACCGCACTCGACCTGGAGGTTCAGGGCGCGATTCCGCCGGAGCTTCGCGGCCTCTACCTGCGCAACGGCCCCAACCCCCGTTCGGGCGAGTCGCCGCACTGGTTCTTCGGCGATGGCATGGTGCACGGCGTCGCCCTCGCCGACGGGAAGGCGAAGTGGTATCGCAACCGCTGGGTGCGGACCCGCCCCTACCTGGAAGGCGGCGAGAGCGGCGATCCTGATCCAACCCGACGGCAGCGTGGACCGCACGGTCGCCAAGGCAAACACCAATATCATTGGCCACGCCGGTCGGGTCCTGGCCCTGGTGGAGAGCTCGTTTCCCACCGAGATGACACGGGAGCTCGAAACCGTCGGGCTCTACGACTTCGGCGGCAAGCTCACCACCGCCATGACCGCCCACCCGAAGCTCTGCCCGGTGACGGGGGAGATGCACTTCTTCGGCTACGGGTTCGGGCCGCCCTATCTCACCTACCACTGCGCAGAACGCATCGGGAGAGCTGATCCAGAGCGAGGTCATCGAGGTTCCGGGCCCCACCATGATGCACGACTTCGCCATTACCGAGCGACACGTGATCTTCATGGACCTGCCTGTCGTCTTCGACCCGGAGCGCGCCATGCAGGGTACGATGCCCTACGCCTGGAGCGACGACTACGGCGCGCGCCTCGGCATCATGCCCCGCGGCGGAAACAGCGCGCAGGTGCGTTGGTTCGAGATCGAGCCCTGCTACGTGTTCCACCCGCTCAACGCCCATGCAGAGGGCGACGAGGTGGTGCTGGACGTGGCGCGCTACCCGGAGATCTGGCGGGCCAGCCCGGCGGATTTCACCGCCGCCTGCCTGCACCGCTTCCGGGTCGACCTGGCGTCCGGCCAGGTCCGCGAGGAGGCGCTGGACGACCGCTCCATCGAGTTTCCGCGGGTGGATCCGCGCCGCGAGGGACGCGCGCACCGCTTCGGATACGCCGTCTGCTTCGATCTCCTCACCTCGCAGTCGGTCAGCGCCCTCGTCCAGTACGACCTCGCCGGGGGAGGAGCGAAGACTCACGAGTTCGGCCCGGGCTGCGCACCCGGTGAGGGGGTGTTCGCGCCCGCGTCGGCGGACGCTTCCGAGGACGAGGGCTGGGTGATCAGCTTCGTCTACGACGAAGACCGCGGCGGAAGCGCTCTGGTCATTCTGGACGCGGCGCGCTTCGACGGGCCGCCGGTGGCCACCGTGGCACTCCCCCAGCGCGTTCCCTTCGGATTCCACGGCAACTGGATTCCGGATCCGGCCTGATCCAGGTACCGGACCTGATCTCTGTAGAATTGTGGGCAGAAAGTCCCACGAATTGACCAGGACGGTCTCGGTTCCTACCCCAGACGGACGGTCTGCCTCGACCTCACTTCTCCGCCGCCACCTCGACCCACGGGTAGGCGTCGAAGGCGTAGGCTTCGCAGATGTCGAGTGCGGCGTACTGTCTCCTGGCTCAGGTACCTCCACTCCGTCAGGTTCCGGAGCAGCGTGCAGCGGTCGCGGTCGGTGGCGAGACGCGGGTCCTCCATCAACTCGGCGACGACCCGGTCGATGCTGAACGTCTCCGACGCCAGGCGGAGTCCACCGTCGGCGGGGGTATCGAGGACGATGTACTTGGGCGCCTCCGCGCTGGAGTCGTCCCAGGCGGGCCACTCCAGCTGGTCGCCCCCACGTCCCCGGCCGGGTGAGCCGCTGTAGGCGAACTCCGCCCAGTAGGACATCATCTGCCCGGAGAGTATCTCGCGCCCCTCGCGGCTCCCCCCTCCGAAGATGAGCCTGCGTATCGGGCCCCAGGTCCCAGTGGCCGAAGACGAAGGGGATTTCGAAGCCGTGGCTGGCGCCGAGCATCTTCGGGCCGTCGTAGAAGAAGGGGAGGCTGCGCTCCTCGTCCCAGTCCCAGCGGTAGGCGTAGACGCTCGGACCCTGCGCGGCGCTCATCAGCGCGGCCGGTTTGTCCACCGAACGCGCCTTCCAGGCATT
This sequence comes from uncultured delta proteobacterium, assembly GCA_963722885.1. Lineage (GTDB taxonomy): Bacteria > Myxococcota_A > UBA9160 > UBA9160 > UBA6930 > CAVXZE01. Next base: position 400,448 of record CAVROS010000012.1, on the reverse strand, counting down.
GGCCTGGTGATGGGCCTGGGCCTGGTAGATGTCCTCGTCGAGGGCCTCGGGGAAGAGACCGAGGCGCCAGTAGCGCGAGTGCCGGGTCGAAGGCCATGAACAGCTTGTTCTCGTCGCGATTGGTCCCGAGGATGACCGGCACCTTGTTGTAGGTGCCACGGGCCAGGCGCTCCGTGGGCTGCTCTCGCGGCAAGACCGCCCCATCGCGGAAGACCTGAGGGAAATTCAGCATGCCCGGAGGCTCGGATGGGTCCTCGGCGTAGGCGACCAGGATCTCCTGGTGGCTCTTGCCGCGCAGGTAGCTCTCCAGGTCGGCCGCGCCCATGGAGGCCATGTGTTGGCGTGCGGCTTCGCGGTCCGGAGCCGTGCCGTCCCGCACCAGGAGGCTGGCGATGATCTCGCTGGAGCTATAGGGGTGCCCCGGTGGATCCCCGTCGCTGAAGTTTTCGGCCTCCGCGGCGGTCGAGCCGCCCATTCCGCCGCTCTGGATGATCGCGCGGTGGAAGAGGCCCTTGGCGCGGCGAGAGAGCAGGAGGCTCACGACATTCCTGCCGCCCGCGGACTCTCCGAAGATGGTGACATTGTCCGGGTCGCCACCGAAGGCCGCGATGTTCTCGCGCACCCACTCGAGGGCGCGGATGGTGTCGAGGGTGCCGAAGTTGCCCGAGCGCTCGGCGGCGCTGCTTTCCCCACCGCGGAGCGCGGCGTGCCGGAACCACCCGAAGGGCCCGAGGCGGTAGTTGATCGCCACCACCACGACGTCGTGGGTGGCCGCCAGGTTGCCGCCGTCGTAGAAGCCGGCGCGGCCGATCGAGTTGCCGCCGCCGTGGATCCAGAGCATGACTGGAAGTCCGCGTTCGCCGGGGCGCCGGCTCGGGCTCCGCTCTCGGCGCGTAGACGTCGAGGTAGAGGCAGTCCTCGTCGCCGATGATGCCCTTCGCGCCGCGAGGCTCGCCTGCGAAGGCGCTCGCGAACTGGGGACAGGCATTTCCCGTGGCCAGGGCCTCGCGCACACCCTCCCAGCGCGGTGGCGGCTGCGGAGGCCGCCAGCGGAGCGGGCCGACGGGCGGAGCCGCGTAGGGGATCCCGCGCCAGACGTGGCTGCCGTAGGGGCCCGTGTAGCCGATGACGTCGCCGGACGCGGAGGGTGCGGCGAGAGGTGGCATCCGGGCTCGGCGGTGCGGGGCCGCCGCACGCGGCGGTCATTGCCGCAAGCGCGAGCAGCGCTAGGCAGGCTCGAAACGGTCGGGACGAGGCCATCGAGACCCTCCTCTGGCGGGTGTTCCAAAGCTCCATTATACCAAGGGCCGCCGTCGACAGAGCCGCGCCGCCTCGGCCCACGGAGAGTCTTGATGTATGACGTCGCGATCATTGGCGGTGGCGTAGTCGGCTGCGCGATTGCACGCGAGCTGTCTCGCTACCGGCTTGGCGTCGTCCTGCTGGAGAAGTGCGCCGAGGTCGGCTTCGGCACCACCAAGACGAACAGCGGCATCATCCACGCCGGGCACCATAGCCCGCCGAACTACGCTCAAGGGCCGGTTGGCCGTGCGCGGCAACGAGCTCTTCGACAGCCTCCGCCAGGAGCTCAGCTTCGGCTTTCGCCGGATCGGTGAGCTGGTGGTGGCGCAGAGGAAGGAGGACCTCCCGGTTCTCGACGGGCTCAAGGCGCAGGGCATGAAGAAGGGCGTGCCGGGGCTCGAGATCTGGGATCGCGAGCGCCTTCGTCGCGAGGAGCCGAACCTCTCCCAGGCGCTGCTGGGCGCGCTCCACGCGCCGACGGCCGGGGTGATCAACCCCTACGAGTTCGCCTTTGCGTTGATCGAGAACGCCGTGGACAACGGCGTGAAGCTGGTGGTCGACGCTCCGGTCGAGAAGCTGGACGTCGCCCCGGATGGAATCACCGTGCACACGCCCAAGGGTGCGTTCCCGGCTCGCTTCGTCATCAACTGCGCGGGTGTCTTCTCGGACGAGATCGCGGCGAATGGCCGGCCTGGACGAGTTCCGCATCCATCCGCGCAAGGGCGAAGAGTACATGCTCGACAAGCGGCTGCAGGGACTGGTGCGCCGTCTCATCTTCCCGGTGCCGAGCCCCAAGACCAAGGGCACACTCATCATCCCCACCTTCGACGGCACCATCATGGTCGGTCCCACGGCCGAGGACACGGATGACCGCTACGATGTCTCGACCACCGACGCCGGGGCCGGCAAGGTGTTCGAATTCGTCCGCCGGATCTGCCCCGCGATCAGCCCGCGCGACACCATCGCCGAATTCGCCGGCCTGCGAGCGGTGAGCGACACGAACGACTTCATCATCGGTCCCAGCAAGGTGAAGGGGTTCATCAACGTGGCCGGCATTCAATCGCCGGGGCTCACGGCTTCGCCGGCCATCGCCGAGTACGTGCGCGACATCCTGAAGGACGAGGGTCTGGCACTGGACGAAAAGACAGGACTTTCGGCGGCACGCGCCTTGTGCGCCGCGCTTCTCGGCCGCGGACCTGGATCAGCGAGAGCGCCTCGTCGCCGAGAACCCGCTCTTCGCGAGGGTGGTCTGCCGCTGCGAGCTGGTCACCGAGGCCGAGGTCCAGGACGCGATCGACCGCGGCGCGCGCACGCTGGATGGCATCAAGTTCCGCACCCGGGCGGGCATGGGGCGCTGCCAGGGAGGCTTCTGCACCTCGCGCTGCATGACGCTGCTGGCCGAGAGGGGAGGCGTGCCGTTCCACGCGATCACCAAGCGCGGTGGCGGATCCTGGATCGTCGCAGAGATGATCAACGAGCAGCACCCTCGCGCCGACGAGAGCGAGGACGAGTCGTGCTAGGTCGCGCAGAGGGCAAATACGACGTGGTCGTGGTCGGCGGCGGGCCCGCCGGGATGGGCGCGGCACTCGGCGCGCGCGACTCGGGAGCGGAGCGGGTCCTGATCCTCGACCGCGAGCCGGAGATCGGCGGCATCCTGCTCCAGTGCATCCACTCCGGCTTCGGGCTCCACTACTTCCGCGAGGAGCTCACCGGGCCGGAGTACGCCGAACGGTTCCTGGCCAAGGCGATCGATCAGGACATCGACCTGGTGACCGATAGCTACGTCTCCGGCGTGACCGTCGACTCGAGCGGTCGCAAGGCGGTTCGGGTGATGAACGAGCAGCGGGGCATTCTCACCCTCGAGACCCGATCGGTGGTCCTCGCCATGGGCTGCCGCGAGCGCACGCGCGGTGCGATTCGGATTCCCGGCACTCGACCTTCGGGCGTGCTCACCGCCGGCTTTGCGCAGAAGCTCGTCAACATGATGGGATACCTTCCGGGAAAGCGCATCGCCATCCTGGGCTCGGGGGACATCGGGCTCATCATGGCGCGGCGACTCATCCTGGAGGGCTGCGAAGTCGTCGGCGTCTTCGAGATCATGCCGCACTCGAACGGGCTCACGCGCAACGTGGTGCAGTGTCTGGACGACTTCGGCGTTCCCCTGCACCTGTCGACGACGGTCGTCAACATCGGCGGCCACGACCGCGTGGAGCGGATCACCGTGGCCCCGGTGGGCGAGGACCTGGCGCCGATCATGGAGCGCGCGTGGGATGTCGATTGCGACACCCTGCTCATCTCCATCGGCCTGATTCCCGAGAACGAGCTGTCGCGCAAGCTGGGCATCCAGCTCGACGAGGTGAACACCGGCGGTCCCTGGGTGTCGAGCACCATGGAGACCAGCATGCCGGGGATGTTCGCCTGCGGAAACGTGGTCCACGTGCACGATGTGGCCGACTTCGTGACGCGTGAAGCCCTGCTGGCCGGGCAGTTTGCCGGGGAGTGGGCACAGGGGATCCGGCGGCCCACCGACAACATCAATCTGGTCCCCGGTGACAACCTGCGCTACTGCGTGCCGCACTCGCTCAGTCCCGGGCGCGAACACACCGTGTACATGCGCTGCCGGGAGCCGATGGACAAGTGCAAGCTCCGGGTCGGTGACCTCCGCGAGAAGAAGCTGCGCTACGTGTTTCCGGCGGAGATGATCAGCTTGAAGATCCGCCCGGATCTCCTGGACCGGTTCCACGGCGACACGCTGCGCGTCGACCTGGTTCCGCGCGGGCAGGGTGAGGAAGACGATGGCTGATACCGAGAAGTTCGTGTGCATCGGCTGCCCGGTGGGTTGCCCGCTCGAGCTCGCACACGAGGGCGACCAGATCGTCGAGATCGCAGGGAACGATTGCAGGCGGGGCGCGAAGTACGCGAAGCAGGAGTTCACGGATCCGCGGCGCAGCTTGTCCACCACGGTCGCCATCTCCGGCGCGGTGTGGGCGCGCCTTCCCGTGAAGACGACGGGGCAGGTACCCAAGGATCGGGTCATGGAAGCCGCGCGGGTGATTCACCAGATTCACTGCCGGGCGCCGGTCGAGTCCGGGCAGGTGCTTCTCGAGGGGCTCCTGGACGAGACGGGCCTCGACGTGGTCGCGACCCGCTCCATGGAGGAGGTGCAGAGCCCGGGCTCGTCGCCGGACTCCGTCTGACCGGCCTGGGCTGGCCTCGGTCTACTCGATCTTCTCCAGCACCAGCGAGCGGCCGCGAAGGACGGCAGGGAGGATTCTCGTGAGCGGCCGGGACGGCGAATCGAGCATGCTGGCGGAGATTCGCGAACAGGGAGATCTCCTCGGTCGCGTATTGCCCCGCTGCCAGGCCGGAATCGAGTCGAAGCGCGCGAGCGCTGCCGGCAAGAATCTCCATCTGGTCGGATGCGGCGACATGTACTTCGCCGCATCCCAGGTGGAGGCCCTGGCGAGACCTCTCTGGGGGCTCCCGGTTCGGGCCTGGCGATCGATGGATCTGCGCTGGATGCACCGCCAGCTGGGGGCCGGCGATCTGGTGGTCTGCGCGAGCGTCTCGGGGCGAACTCCCCGAACCCTCGAAGCCGCACTGCTGGCCCGAAGTGCCGGCGCGCAGGTGCTGGGGATCACGGACAATCCGGGCTCGCCGCTCGACGACGCCCTGGACGAGACACTGATCCTCGACACGGCTGCGCTCGAGTTGCTCGAGAACAAGTCCTACGCCGGCTACCGCCACATCATCGCCCAGACCCAGACATTTACGGTGGTCCTGATGGTGGAGCTGATGCTGGCCGCAACGCTGCGGGGAAAAGGGGCGGAGTTCGCCCGGATTCCCGATCGCGTTCGTCACCTCGTCGCTGTGCTCGATGAGCCGGTGCGCGAGCTGGCAGAGGCGTTCCTCGAAGGCGGCGAGCAGGTGGTGGTGCTGGGCAGCGGTCCACACTGGCCCACGGCCTGCTACGGGGCCGCCAAGATGCTCGAGTTCGCAGTACCGGCGACGGCCCAGTGCCTGGAGGAGTTCAACCACCTGGAGGTGTTCGTGGCGGACCGGGCCACGCGGATCATCGTTCTGGCCGCAGACGACGAGGCCGAGGCCCGGGCCAGGGAGTTGACCGGGGAGTGGGAGTGCCTCGGCGCTCGAAGCCTCGTCCTGGCCAGAGGCGGAGGGTTCCCCGGCGAACGCACCCGGTGGCTGGAGCTTCCCAGCGACGGTCTCTTGGATGCGATCCTCGGCGAGTTGATCGCTCTACAGCTGCTCGTCGCTCGTGGCGTGTCCGCCATGGGCCGAGATCCGACCCGCTGGCTCGGCGGGCGGCGCACCGAGCAGGTACAGACCATGAGCCAGCAGACCATTCGTGGCTCCCGACTCTGGAAGCCGGAGCGCTGAACGGCCGCGCTGCGTATAATCGGAGACACATCCAGGAGGCAGAACACATGGAACTCAAGGAGATCCTCGGCAGGCGCCGGACGATTCGCTTCTTCCTACCCCATCGACCCGTGGAGCGGGCGAAGATCCAGAAGATGCTGGAGGCTGCGCGGCGCGCCTCCTGCGTCGGCAACGTCAACAACACCAGTGCCGTCGTGATCTGGAAGGAGAACGCTTCTCCGGAGCTCCTCAAGGCCCTTACACCACCCCTTGGGTACCAGCAGATGCAGACGGCTCCGGCCTTCATCTTCTGGTATGCGGAGAAGTCGGCCTACCAGGTCGACAAGTGGATCGACAACATCAAGGACCTCGCGGACCAGGGACGCATCGGCGTCGAGCCCGTCTCGACCAAGGCGATGGTCGAGCAGGGACTGCGCCCGGCTTTTTCGGCGGCGTGGGAGCAGATGGCGGTCGCTCCCCTGGCGTTCATGGACGTGGGACAGGCCATCTGCCAGGCGACGCTGGTCGCCTACGACGAGGGGCTGGGGACCTGCTGTATGAGCAGCCCCCGCATCGAGCAGATCGGCAAGCTGCTCGACCTGCCCGAGAGCGCGGTGCCCGTCTGCGTCCTGGCGGTGGGCTATCCGGCGGAGTCGTGGGAAGCCGGAGGACAGACCAGGAAGGCGCCCTTCGAGAGCCTCTTCTTCGAGGACACCCACGGGACGCCCTTCACCGCCGATCCGGCGGTCGAGGAGGAGCTGCGGGCAGAGAAGCTGATCCAGCAGGAAGCGCCACTCCCGTGGCGCCCCGCCGAGATGGAGTACCTGTTGAAGGCGCTCGGGCTGGAGCAGATGGTCCCGCAGATCCCCGTCTCCGAAGAAGGTGACTCGGGGAAGAGCTAGCCACCCGCGGCGCCGCGGGGAGAGGAAGCGCGATGCACGTGACCCGGATCTTCACCGGAAGCGACGGTGAGTCGCACTTCGAGGATATGGACATTCCCCTCGAGGACCTGGGTCCGGTCGGAGCGATGTCCAAACTGATCGAGGCGACCGGCGTCGTCTTTCGAGAGACGGGTTCCGACTACGACCTCGACTTTCACAACGCTCCCCGCAGGCAGTTCGTCTTGATGCTCTCGGGCGGCGCCGTGGAGATCGAGGTCGGAGACGGAAGCAAGCGGCGTCTCGGCCCGGGCGACATTCTTCTGGCCGAAGACACCACCGGCCGAGGACACATCAGCCGAGCCGTCGACGATCAGCCGCGGGTGTCGATCTTCATCACCCTCGACTGACCGCGGCGCACAGGGTCGCCGCCGCTCGGTGAGTGGACGAGGCCCCTCTCACGGTCCATACTTCCCGGTAGAGACGACGTTCCCGGGCAAATGGCCCCTGTACCGAATCACTTTGGATAGCCCGGGCTTTCGTATTGCGTGCTGGTCGAAGCTGAGAGGAGAGTCTTCCATGGGCGAACCCTTTGAACGAACCATGGCGATCACCAACGGCATACTGAAGCCGATGGCCCGACTCATGAGGGAGAACCCACCTCCTCCGTATCAGGACTACTCCCACCTCATGGTCGCGATGCTCGATCAAAATGTGGAGCACTACGCGGACATCGCCGCGGCGATGGGCGACCCGAATCGCAAAGTCGCCATGTTCGAGTTCGGACTGGTGCCACAGCTCTTCTATGCCTTCGACTGCGCGGCGCTCTGTCTGGAGATGTTCCCCGGCTTCCATACGAGGGTCGATGAGAGCATCGTGTACGAGTTTCTCGAGGCCGCAGAGGAGGGGGGCGTACCCTCCGACACCTGCTCGACCGACCGTTTCATCGTCGGGGCCACACTGAGCGGAGAGCTGCCCACCAATTCGTTCTTCGTCACCTCCTCCTCCCCCTGCGACGGGACCCGGATTGCCTACCCGATCCTGCAGAAGGTCCTCGACTGTCCGATGCTGTTCCTGGATGCCCCGTTTCGCGACGATCGGGAGGCGGTGAAGTACTACGCCGGTCAGCTGAAGGATGAGCTGATCCCGTTCGTGGAAGAACATACGGGACGGAAGTTCGACATCGACCGGTTCCGCGAGGTGATCGTCGAGTCCAACAAGGCGTACGAGTTGCTGGTCGATACCCGCGAGACCTACCGGGTCAAGCCGGCGCCGCATTACGGGATGATGAGGTCTGCCCCCTACTCCATGTTCATCCATGGGGCTGGGCTTCCCGGGACCACGGAGACGCTGAGGCTCTTTTGCGAGGACGCCACCCGGAGGGTTCGGGAGGGCCGCACCGAGGGGCCGTTCCCGGAGAAGCACCGCGTGATGTGGTGTCACGTGCCTCCCACCTACGATCGGGAGCTCTTCCCCTGGATGGAGGAGCAGTTCGGAGCGACCCTTGTGGTCGACTCGCTCTCCAGTACCTGCGTTCTGGAGCCGATCGATACCAGCAGTTTGGAGAGCATGCTCGAAGGGTTGGCCTGGCAGGGGCTCGACATGACCATGTCGTTCATGCGCTTCGAGAGCTCGGCATTCATCGATTTCACGCTGAACGCCTACGAGCAGTACGGCTGCGACTGCATGATCACCACTCAGCACGTAGGCTGTCAGAGCATCTGTGGTGCGCGCGGGCTGATTCGCGAGGCGTGCCGCGAGAGGGAGATTCCGCTGCTCTTCATCGAGTTCGACTACAACGATGACCGGGTCCTGGCCCGGGAGCAGATGCGCGCCCAGATCGAAGATTTCTTTACCACGGTCATGGAATAGGGAAGCCGCCATGAAAGAGCTGCAGTACTTCGACGAGGTGGCGTCGGAATTCTACAACGGCGATCTGCAAGCATGGAAGGAAGCCGGCAACCGGATCGTGGGCACGGTGTGTTCCAGCATTCCGGAGGAGGTGCTTCACGCGGGCGGCCTGCTGCCGCTGCGGGTGCGTGCGCCCGGGCTGCTGGACACGGCGAGCGCGGATGCGCAGCTGCACCGGATCAACTGCTCCTACACGCGGTCGGTCCTCGAGGTGTTGCTGCGCGGAGAGCTGTCGTTTCTGGACGGATTGATCACCACCAACACCTGTGACCACATGCTTCGTCTAGCCGGTGAGCTCGAAGCCAAGGCCGGGTTTCCGGTCCACTACTTCTCGATGTACCACACGCTGGGGAGTGCATCCCGAAAGTGGCTGATCCTCGAGATGGAGAAGATGATCGGGTATATCGAGGAATCCTTCTCCACCAAGGTGTCCGAGGAAGACCTGCGCCAGTCCGTTTCCGTCTACAACCGGACCCGGCGGCTGATGGCGGAGCTCGGGGAGCTCCGGAAGAAGGACCCGCCCGCCGTCAGCGGTGCCGAGTATCTGGCGATCGCGGTGGCGGGGATGTCGATCCCGAGGGAGCTGTTCAACGAGAAGCTCGAGGCTCTGTTGCCCTTGCTTCGCGAGCGCTCTTCGGGCGGCTCGGGCCAGCCGCGCGTGATGCTCATGGGTGGGGCCTGCGACATGCCCGAATTCATCGAGTTCATCGAGGCGAAGGGGGTCAGCGTCGTCGCGGACGGTCTCTGCTTCGGGGCGCGCCGCTACCAGGGAGAAGTCGACGAGAATGCCGAGGCCTTCCTGCCGGCGATCGCCGACCACTACATGGATCGAATTGCCTGCCCGTCGGTCATCAACGGCTTCGATCATAGCTATGGGATGATCCGGCAGATGATCAGCGATTGGGGGGTCGATGCCGTGATCTGCGCGCGGCTCAAGTTCTGTGATCACTGGGGCGGACAGCGAAAGATGCTAGCCGAAGAGCTGCGCAAGGAGAGCGTGCCGGTCCTCGATCTGGAACGAGAGTACAACACGGCGGGATCGGGGCAGATCTCGACGCGGGTACAGGCGTTTCTCGAGATGCTCTGAGAGCGGGCGGATGGATAGGAAGCAGCTGGAAGATCTGGTGGTTCGGTTCACCGAGGCCTTCAATCGCGATGACCTGGACGGCGTCATGTCCTTCATGAGCGAGGACGCGATCTACGACGAGTTCAACGGAAGGCAGAGCCGCGGAAGGCAGGCGATTCGGGAGGCCTTCGTGCCACAGTTCCGGGGGGACTTCGGAAGGATCCGCTTCCAGACCGAGGATCTGTTCGTCGACCCGGAGTCGGGCAAGGCACTGATCCGCTGGCTCTGCACCCTCGAGCGCGATGGGCAGTCCTCGGGCTGGCGCGGGCTCGACATCCTCCGTTTCGAGGAAGGCCTGCTCGCGGAGAAGCACACCTACGCCAAGGCTGCGATCCCGCTGATCGTGGAGGAAGGGGAGGGCGATCCTCAGGCCCGGTAGACGGTGCGTCCGCCGACGATGGTCTCGAGGACGCGGATCCTGTCGATCTGTTCGGGGTCGTCGAGGGGAGAGCGGTCCAGGATCACCAGATCCGCCAGCTTCCCGGTCTCCAGAGAGCCCTTCTCGCGCTCTTCGAAGTGCTGGTAGGCGGCATCGATGGTGACGGCGCGCAGTGCCTGGATGGGAGGGATGCGTTCCGCCTCGCCGATCGAGGCGCCGCTGCTGGAGCGACGATTGACCGCTGCCCAGACCAGACGCAGCGGCTCCATGGGCACGACCGGCGCGTCGGTGTGGATGGTGAAGCGCAGGCCACGATCCATGGCGCTCCGCGCCGGGCTCATGCGCGCCGCGCGCTCGGGGCCCATGAAGATCTCGCGGTGCCGGTCACCCCAGTAGTAGGTGTGGAGGCTGAAGAAGCTGGGAATCACGCGCAGCTCCGCCATGCGGTCGAGCTGATCGTACCGCGCCATCTGGGCGTGGATCACCACGTGACGCGCATCCTGGCGGGGATGCGCGCGCTGGGCGGCCTCGAAGGCGTCGAGAATGTCGTCGATGCACGCGTCTCCGTTCCCGTGAACCGCCACCTGCAGGCCCTGCGCGTGGTAGCGCGTGACGACCTCGATGAGCTCCTCACGGGAGATGGTCGGATAGCCGCGATACTCCGGATCGTCGCCCGGCGGCACGTGGTAGGGAGCGCTCAGGTAGCCGGTGTAGCCCTGGATCGAGCCGTCGCCGATGATCTTGGCGGCGCCCTGGCGGATCCACAGCGGGTCGGGAGACGCGAAGGAGAAGCGGCCGTCGAGCAGTGAGTCGGTGGTCTCCTGGCCGGGCCAGAGCACGACGCGCAGGGGGAGCAGGCCGAGGCGCGAGAGCCGGGCGAGGCCGTTCATCTGCTGCGGGGTCGCGTATCCGTTCTGGGCAGTGGTGACGCCCGCCGCCAGGTAGCGCCGACTGGCTTCGCGCACGATCTTCCAGGAGTCGCGCAGGCCGGGAGCCAGCAGCGGCTGGAGGACGTGAGTGTCGTTCTCCTCGAGCACGCCGTCGGGCTCGCCGGTCTGGGGATCCCGGCGGATCCGTCCGCCCTCGGCATCGGGAGTCTCCGCGCCGATCCCGACTTTCTCCAGCGCCGCACTGTTCACGGCGGCCAGGTGGCCCGAGATATGCCAGATGGCAATCGGGTGCTCGGTCGAGGCGCGATCCAGATCCGCTCGGGTGGGGTGGCGTTTCTCGGCGAGCAGCGTGTCGTCGTAGCCCATTCCGACGACCCATTCACCTTTCGAAGTGCTCGCGGCTCTCTGGCGCAGACGCTCGACAATCGTCTCGACGCTTTCGATGTCGCCAATCGGCGGACTGTTCAAGTCCAGAAGCACGGCGAAGATCCCGGCGCCGGGGAAGTGGGCGTGCGCATCGATGAAGCCCGGCAGCAAAGCCTTCCCCTGCAGGTCGACCGTGCGTCCCTGCCGCCCGCCGCGGCCTCGGAGCTCCGCCTCGCTGCCAACTGCCGCGATCCGGTCTCCCTCCACCAGCAGCGCCTCGGCGATGGAATTGCTGGCGTCCATGGTGAGGATCGGTCCGCCCCGGTAGAGCACGCGCTTTGATTTGCGGCCAAAGAGCCGAGACAGCGACGCCGGAGCGCGCGCCATCAGCCCGTTCCCCGCGAAGCCGCGCCTCGTCATGCGGATTCTATCGCAGTCAACGCACTTCACCAACCACTCCTCGCGTCCTGGTTGTCCTCCTGTCCAGTCCAGGCCAATGCGTCGAAGGCGTTGATCTCGAGCACGCCACGCAGCGCGCTGCTGCGATCACACAATCTGGATCTCGCGAGGAGTCATCCGCACAGCTCCGGGAAGACCGTGCTCGGGGATCGATGAGCGCAGAGCACTGGCTGTCGACCTTCTGCAGGAGTTGGTCCTCCTTCCTCAAGATCGTGTGGCTCGAAGAGAGGACCAAGGCCAGGGTCGCCTCCGTGCTTCGGCAGAATTCACCACCGGCTCCTTGATGGCCTTCTTCTTGGCCTTGTTGATCTCCTTGAGGAGGGTGTCTTCGAGCTGGCCGACTCGCTTGAGCATCTCCTTCTGGCACCTGGCCGTGTCCTTGTTGGGGCGTTCGTAGAGACGTCGGCGTCGTCGATCGGGTCGCCGAAGATGGCGTGGATCAGATCCAGGGCCCGGCAACGGCGGCATTGTTCACGGTCGTCGAGTCGGTGTAGGCGAAGGGCGGGGGCGCGGGGAGCGGATCACATTTCTTCTCTTCACCCGTCACCGTCTTGTCCTGGGCCTTCTGGACCTTGCCCTTGCGGTCGGCGTTCGTACACGCCTCGAGCGTCAGCGGGGCGAGCCTGCCCTTCTGGTGGTCGTTCAGGCAGGTCTCGTTCTTCTTGAGCTGCGCCCTGTCGATCTTCTGACCGCTCTTGTTCATCGCGTTGACGCATGCCTGCTCGCCCTTGTCCAGTCCGGCGTCGGCGCTTGTGAGAGTTCCACCACATCCGCACGGTGCACCACCGAGGTGTTCGAGTTCCAGTTCGCCCCGAAGATCGAAATCTCCGTCGCCGTCCAGGTCCTCGCCTTGCAGTTGTGAGAGCCGCCGCTCGCGATCGTGCGCTCGCGAAGCTCTCTGCTCCGTCGTTCACGAATGCCCTCACGAGATCGGGGTCATCCCCCTGCTCCATGCGGCGACCACGACGTCCGATGTCCGTCGTCACTCACGTCCGCCACGACCAGCTGTGCAGCACCGTCTCGACGCCGTTCTCGATTACGTGCTCGGACCACAGCGCCGCCGGTCGGACCCTTGCTCGAACCACGCGACCCGGTACGCGCCGCCTCGTGGCTCCGCTGCGCGAGCACGATGTCCGGCAGGAGTCACCGTTCACCCGCGCTACCCGAACCACGGTCTGGGAGTGGGTATAGCTGTCTGTGTAGGGACGCTCCCTCCAGCGCCTCCCACCACATCTCCGTCGTTCTCGTACCAATAGCGGCGATGGCGATGTCCGCGTCTCCGTCACCGTCGAGATCGCCGAGGTCGAGTCCTTCGCCCGCGTGAGAGGGAATCTCGCGGGGGCCCAGAGGTCGTTTCCGTCGTTGCGGAAGACGCGATGATGTCTCCGGCCTGTCCCTGGTGCGCTTGACGACGTCCAGATCACCGTCTCGATCGAGATCGTGGACGACCACGTCGTGCCCGACGACACTGTCGATATCGTGACGCGCCCAGGGAGTGGCCGTCGGTTGCCCCCGGGAAGGGGATTCTCGAACCAGATGCCGTTGCGAGGACCACGTCCGGAAACCGTCGCCATCGAGGTCGCCCGTGGTGACGTCGGTCGAGGAGCCGCTCGAGCCCGTGCTGCTCGAGATGGTGTGCTTCTGCCAACTGGGATTCTCGTACCAGACCGCCGGCCATTCATGCCGACGACGATGAGGTCGAGCGGCCATCGCCGTCGAGTCTCCGACCGCCTTCATCCACGGGTTGTTGGGGGGATTCGCGTCTACGATCTCTTCCTGAAATGAGATCGCAGCAGCCGAAGCCGCAATGAACACCAGCACCCCGCGAGCCAGCGGGCCCCCCTCCGGAGGGGGCGCGTCAGCCCGCGCAGCGCATCACAGCCGGATCTCCATTGAGCTGCTGCCATCCCAACCAGACTAGCGATGATATCGGTGCCCATCCAAGGGCTTTCCGTTGCTTGTTCATCTGGATTCTACGCCCCGGGGCAGCTGGAGCCCAGCCGCTCAGGAGCCCTTCGGACCCGGTCGAGGTGGCTGCGGATGGTGTCGATCCAGGGCTCGGGATTCTCGAGCTGGGGGCTGTGAGCGGCGTCGGGGATGTCGACGCGCACTGCCCCGGGGATCCCGAACGCCAGCTCTGCTGTCGGCTCGAGGAAGGGCTGATCCTCCGTGCCGACGATCACCGTGGTGGGACAGCGGATCTCGCCCAGCCGAGGGAGCATCGACACCTGCTGCCAGAGCTCTTGACTCAAGCTCTGGAATGCCGCGGGATCCATGTTCTCGAGCTTGGCCTCGATGCGACTCCACCAGACTTCGGGCCCCATGGCCTCGATGGCGCGCTGTGTAGAGGGAGCGATTCCGTCGTCGCTCCGCGCGCCCTCGCGCATCAGCTTTGCCAGGGCGCCCATGCCGGAGGCCTTCACCAGCTGGACCGCGAGGTCCATCATCTGTCTGGGCACGGCTTCGACACTTCGCGCGGAGGTGTCCATCAGGATCAGCGAGGAGACGCGCTCGGGGCGGGCGAGGGCGAAGCGCACCACGACCATGCCTCCCATGGAGTGCCCCAGCAGATCGCAGGTATCGATGCCGAGGCTACTGAGCATTGCCTCCAGGTCGTCGACCAGCTGATCGAGGGAGTAGGTGGCCAGGTCGCCCGTGTTGCTGGAGCCCCCGTGGCCGCGCTGGTCTGGGGCGATGGTGCGGCCCAGCTCCGAGAGGGCGGGGATGTGCTCGCGCCAGTCATCGCGTGAGCCGGTGAAGCCGTGGACGAGCACGAAGGGGCGGGATCCTGCACCGGCCTCTTCGTACTCCATCCGGATTCCAGTCTGCAGATCGATGTGTCGGACGTCGCTCATGGGCCGATCATAATGCGTCGTCTCGGCCGAGTCGATGTGCGACGCAGAGACCGGGTTATCGCTTGCCGCGATCGATGCAGGCTAGGGCGAGAGGCCAACGCGGAGCGGTAGAGCGAACGTGTTGGGGATTCCGAGATCGCTCCGCCGGACTTCCGTAGCGGGTACGAACTTGCCCGCGAGGGGCCCGACAGGTTGACAGGGCAAAGTACTCGTCAGCTGCGAACGAACCTCGACCTGCGCTTGAGAGTTCGCACCGACGAAGAGCCGCTGCGTGGTGGAAAAGCCGTTCCGGATCGCGGCCACCTGACCCATGCGGTCGGTTGAGACGAAAGCCTGGCCCGTACAATCATCGCCGACGAAGAAGACAGAGGAGTAGTCCCCGCCGAAGAAATAGTCCGCGAGATCGTTGGATCGGCGGTAAAGGCCCCCGATCGCATCCGCGGCGGGGAAATAGACGATGAAGTCGGGAAGGGTGTCAGGAGTGGCGGAGATCAGCACTCCAAGCTCGACGCCGCTCGCGTCGAGAACCGATAGCGATCTGCCAGGCGGCCCCTGTGGCCCTTCGGGTCCAATCGGGCCTTCCGGCCCCACGGGTCCCTGCGGCCCGGTCTCTCCCTGTGCACCCCGTTCGCCGCGGTCCCTGCGGCCCCGTCGGACCTGCCGGCCCCTCGGGTCCCTGCGGCCCGGCCTCTCCCTGTGGGCCCTGTGCGCCGGTGGGTCCCTGCGGCCCCGCAGGCCCCTCTGGTCCCCGCATCCCCTGCGGCCCCGTTGGACCGACCGGCCCCTGCGGCCCTTGCGGTCCCTCGGGTCCCGCCGGACCCTCCGGCCCGGCCACGCCGATCACTGCCGCTGCCTGAAGCTGACACTCCTCGCCGACCGGCTCGATGCCCTCCCCGACGACGCGGAGATAGAGCTCGCTGCCCACCACGGGCGCGTCGAGGGTGGCGCGCAGCCGGGCGATCTTGGGCGGCTTCGGCTTCTCTTTCTTCATCCGCACTGGGCGAATCCTGTCGACAGAGACCCGCGGCGTCCCCGCACCCAGGATCTCGCTGTAAGCCGGCACACCCGTGCAGTCCGCGGTGTCGTACAGCTCGAAGCCAAGCGGGTCGCCGAAGAGAAGCTGCTTTCTCAGGGTCTTGTAGTCGACGTCGTAGGCGACCGGAACGCCGGCCCAGGCTGGCGCACCAAGGAGCAGTGCGATCGATGCGATGAGAAGGCGCATCCAGGATCTCTTCCTTTTCCCCTGCATCGTGCTACCTGCCCGCGGCTGAAACCTCGATCCTCATTCCGGGACCTGCCCCGGCCCTTGCGAGGACGTCCGGCTACAGCGATTCCAATCAGGCCGATGGCGAGGAGGAGTGCGGTCGCGGGTTCGGGCACGTGGTCGCCCACCAGCCCCCAGCTGATCAGGCCGAGACCTTCGTCGGGCCAGGTGGAAAGGTCCTGCAGCGAGAGGGTCCAGTCTCCCGCGAGTTGGACTCCGTCGAAGGCGGAGAGAGCGTTTACGGGCAGGTAGGTTCCGACCACATTACCCGAGGTAGGAGCGAGGCCCGCGGCCGCGTCATCGAATGTGGCGTCCATGTACGCTTCGGGAGTCGCCGCCGGGACCCCGTGTACAGAACGACGGAGATTCCAGTCGAGTCATTGATCAGAATGATCTCGAGATCCGAGACATAGGGGAAGCCACCCGGGTCGTCGATCTCGAGCGAGACGGTCAGATCGCTGATCGTTCCGAGGGATCCTACGCTGCACGCGACCAGAGTCGGCGGATTCGTATCGATGTTGGCCTGTGCGCCGCAGCCGATGTTGAAGGGCACGGCCAGCGCGCTCTCTGTCTGAAGGTGGGTGAGCAGCGCGATCAGCACTGCCGCACCCAGATATCTGGTGAGCTTGCCCACGGAGTTCCCCCCCGCTTGCGGTCAGAGATAGGAGTTCGGTCGGTGTTCCTCTTCGACCCGTTCGGGTGAATGTCTTAGGCAAGAGAGCCGAATCTTCCCGGCCAAGGCGGCGATTTCATTGCCAGGACTCGAGGATTTCGGTGACGGCTGGAAGTCTGCAGCGGCACTGGAACCGCCAGAGGCCGAGATGGCGTGCGTGACGACCAGGAGCGCGGGTATAGTCAGGGCACCAGCTCGAATATGTGCTTCGAGCGGAATCGGCGCACTGGGAGAGACAACCATGAAGGCAGCGGTCTACTACGAAACAGGCGGCCCGGAGGTGTTCAAATACGAGGACGTCCCCGACCCGCAGTGCCACCCGAGGGGCATCATCATCGACGTCGAAGCGGTCAGCATCGAGGGGGGCGACGTACTCAACCGCGCCGGTGGCGCGCTCCGAACCCATCCCCATGTCGTGGGCTATCAGGCAGCGGGGACCATCTGTGAGGTTGGCAGTGACGTGAGAGACCGGCAGGGTGGGTCAGCGCGTGGCCACCTCAGGGGGCGACGGATCGCACGCCGCCAAGCGCTCGGTGCCAGAGCGTGCATCCTGGCTGGTGCCCGACAATCTCTCCATCGAAGAAGCTGCCTGCATACCCGTGACCTTCGGCACCGCGGATGACTGTCTGTTCGAGTTCGGTCGGCTCCAGGATGGAGAAACCGTACTCATCCAGGGAGGCACCGGGGGTGTCGGTTTGGCGGCGATCCAGCTTGCCAAGCGGGCAGGTGCCACGGTCGTTGCCACTGCGTCGAACCAGAAGAAGCTCGACTTCATGAAGGAGCTGGGAGTCGATCACTGTATCAACTACGCGGAGTCTGATTGGCTGCAGGAAGTCCGCCGCATTACCGACAACAAGGGTGTCAACCTGGTCGTTGACCCCATCGGCGGAACCGTGCTGCAGAACAGCATTCGAGCGGCCGGATACCGGGGTCGCGTGATCACGGTGGGCAACGCAGGGCGTGAGAACATCAAGTTCGACATCAGCTCGATCGGGGTCATGAACCAGTCGATCACCGGAGTCTTTCTGGGCGCGGAAATGGGAACGCCCCGCGCCTACAACATGATCCAGTCGGCCATCGAAGACGTGGCACAGGGTGAACTCCGGATGATCATCGACAAGCGATTCCCCCTTTCCGAGGCTGCAGCTGCGCACGCATACATCGAGAGTCGACAGGCGATCGGGAGGGTGGTGCTCATACCGTAAGACGCGGATTCCCCGCCGAGCCAGGCGGGCGAATCAGTCGCTCTCGAGGGTTCGGAAGCGTTTGACCCGACCCTCCGAGAACTCGACCACGGCGCGGTCTTCGCTGCGCGCGGGCTCCCCCACCCGGACTCCGGTACCGACGGCTACGCCGCCACCGGCGTAGCCACCCGACCCCATCCCGATCCCGAAACCGGGGACGCTCTTGCGGTAGGTCCAGACCTCGGCGAGTTCGTCATCGGGCTTCGCCACCGCCTTCTCGTCCGGCTCGCCGAGGGCCATGACTACCATCTCCGGGGTGTAGCCGACCTCGACCATGCCATTCCGAATGTTCTCCTGGACTTCTGGCGGGTAGCTGTCGAAGAGCTCCTGCTGACTGCTGATGCGGGAACCCGTGGTGTTGCACGCCATCAGCGGGATCACCGCAATGCCGAGAAGCATCGCCAAGCTTCGGATTCGCACACAATTCTCCCCAGTGAGACGCCGGGCGATCAATACACCGGAACGTCCACCATCTCGAGATGCAACCGATCCCCCGTGTAGGGGTGCTGGGCAGCGACCTCCTCGTCCAGCTCCACCCCGAGCCCGGGCGCGGTCGGGGGCAGGATGTACCCGTCTTCCCACTTGATCGGCTCCTTGAGAATTTCGGCGTGGAAGCCGCCCCAGGTCTCGATGCTCTCCTGGATCAGGAAGTTCGGGCTGCAGGCGTCGATCTGGATGTTGGCCGCAGCTTCGATCGGTCCACAGTAGAGATGCGGTGCCAGCTCCGCGTAGTGGGCCTCGGCGATGCCGGCGATCTTCTTGGCCTCGAGGATTCCACCGACCCGGCCGAGGGCGAATTGCAGGATGGATGCCGCCTGCTTCTCGAGCAACGTGGTGAACTCGTACTTGGTCGCGAGCCGCTCACCCGTCGCTACCGGGATGCTCGTGGAGCGAGCGACCCGGGCCATCTCCTCGATATTCTCCGGAGGCACGGGCTCCTCCAGCCACAGCGGGTCGAACTTCTCCAGCCTCTTGGCCAGCCGAATCGCGCTCGACGTGGTCATCTGGCCGTGGGTGCCGATCAGCAGGTCGCACTTGCTGCCGACCGCCTCGCGAACGCTTCCCACCACTTTTTCCGCATTGTCCAGCGCCTCCAGAGAGAGCTGTCGCGGATCGAAGGCCGAAAATGGCATCACCGGGTCGAATTTGACGCCGGTGAATCCCTGATCGACGTAGGCCGCGGCTCTCCGGGCAGCTCCCTCCGGGTCGCCAAAGATCCAGGGATCGCCCGGCTTCGCCGGATAGAGGTAGGTGTAGGACCGGATCTTCTCGTGGACCCGGCCGCCCAGCAGTTCGTAGATGGGCTTGTCGAGATCCTTGCCGATGATGTCCCACAACGCCATCTCGATCCCGCTCAAGATGCCCACCAGTGACATGTCGGGGCGCTGGGTGAAGCCGCTGGAGTAGATTTTTCTCCAGAGGCTCTCGATCTTGAACGGATCCGAGCCGATCACGTAGCGTTCGACCACGTCCTCGATCATCTTCTCGACGGTGCCGGGGTTGAAGGGGATGGAGTAGACCTCACCAAACCCTTCGATCCCGTCATCCGTGGTCAGCTTCAGAAAGATCCAGTAGAACCCACCGTAGTAGGCGACCGGGTTTGCGACGACATAGGTTTTCAAGTCCTTGACTACCATGCGAAGTGAGCCTCCTGGGCATCTATTTCTCGGCCGGTGCAATCGGGGATACTAGATCACCGTGCTCGCATCCACATCCATGGATTCCACCGCTCGGCTCGATCCGTCGATCCGCTGAGGGGAGAGGTGAATGTACAGACCCTTCTATTCGGCAGAATGCTCGGCCCTGTATTTCTCCACGGAGCCGGTCTCTTCCGAGGCTGTCTTCTCAGGAGCGTGCAACGTGTTCGTCTGTGGAGCGCTTCAGGATCCCGCCAGGATGTCAGCCCTGCTGGGTCTGGAGCCACCCTTCGCGCCGGCTGCCGCGACGGGGTACAGGCGGGCCAGCGAGCGCATCGATGGCAAGGACATCCCCTTCATGGTTTCCGATCACGAGGATCCTGGGAATGTTCTGACCGGAATCGTCTGGCTCGACCTGACGACGGCAAGCCTGGAGAAGATCGAATCCTTGGAGCTCGACGGCGGATTTCGGAAGCGGGTCACCATCGAGATTCGAATCGGCGAGCTGGAGCTTACCGCCTGCACGTATCTCAAGAAGTGACGGAGACGTCGACCGATTTCGGGGGACGGCACCGGGTCAGGCGCTAGAATTCCCTTGATCTCCGCGGAGGTTTCTGATGGCGAGCCAGGAGACGGTGCGGATTGCCCTGCTGGGGGCCGGGGAGAGGGGGCAGCTCATGTTCGGGCTGTTCGCCAAGAAATTTCCGCAGCTCTTCAAGTACGTTGCCGTGGCCGAGCCGAACGAAGAGCGTCGAAGCCGATTCCAAAGGGATTTCGCCATCCCGCGGGAGAACGTCTTCGCGGACTGGCGCGAGCTGCTCGCAAAGCCCCAGCTCGCCGACGCGCTCATCAACGCAATGCCGGATGTGCACCACTATCCGTCGACCATCGGGGCGCTGCGCAAGGGATATCACGTACTGCTGGAAAAGCCGATGGCGCAGACGCCGGCGCAGTGTGTAGGCCTCGTCCGCGAAGCGGAGAAGCAGAACCGGATCCTCCAGATCTTCCTCGAGTGCCGCTATCTCGATCTCTACACCAGGATGAAACGGTTGATCGCCGATGGGGAGATCGGGCGCGTGATGGCGATCCAGACCACGGAGAACCTCGGATACTGGCATTTCATCATGAGCTATGTCCGCGGATTCGCCCGCCGGAGCGCTGACGTCATCTCCTTCCTGTCCGCCAAGGGGATTCACGACTTCGACTTGATCACTTGGCTCTGCAACGGGAAACCGCTGCGCGTTTCCTCCTTTGGCGAGCTCAGCTACTTCAAGGAGGAGAACGCACCTCCCGGCGCCCCGGCTCGCTGCCTGGATGGTTGTCCGGTGGAAGAGAGCTGCCCCTACCACGCCTTCAAGCAGTACATCGAGCCCGGCTTTCCGAAGATTCCGATGACCCTGCTGACCGGCGTTCCGTTGCAGGCCTTCATCGATGGATACATCAAGTATCCCCGCCTCCGGTCTCTCTCAGCCTACAATCTGACCAGCACCGAGAAGGAAGGACGTGTCCAGGAGCTTAGAGAGGGGCCCCACGGCCGGTGCGTGTTCCGCTGCGACAACGATGTCATGGACCACCAGGTGGTGAACATCGAGTACGAAGGGGGAATCCTCGCCACACTGGCTCTCAATGCGTTCAGCGTCACCTGGGAACGGACCATGAACATCAACGGAAGCACGGGTGAAATCTACTCGAAGGATCTCTCCGGGAGGCTGGAAGTCCGGAGCTTCTCGCCGAAGAGCACGGTGAAGAGAAAGCGGGTGCCGTTCAATCCCCTCTTCCATGGCGGCTCCGATGGGGTCGTCCTGGTCGAGTTCGCCAAGTCCGTCCAGAAGGCAGAGCGGGCCAGAGAGGTGCTCACCCCGGCCGCCGATGCGCTGTATAGCCACCTGCTCTGCTTTGCCGCCGAAGAGGCGAGGCTCAACCGCAGCATCGTCGACATGACGGACTTCCGACAGCGGGCGGAAGAGGAAGCGGACAGCCTGTGAGTCGCCTGCACCGCCCCGGAACCGCTTCCCCGCGAGAGCATCCATGACGACCCCGCTTCCCGAGTACCTGATCGTCCCGCCGCAGGAGCTGGGCCGGGGTACATCCGTGCGCGTGGAGATCGTCGGAGACATGGAAGATGTCGCCCGGCATTTCGCGCAGGCGCTCTTCGACGAGATCGCCAACAAGGCCGACGTGACGATGGTCCTGCCCGTCGGGCCCGTGGATCAGTTCCCCCTCCTGGCGCGGATGATCAACCAGGCGCGTCTGGACTGCCGCGAGCTGGTGATCATCAACATGGACGAGTATCTCGATGGCGACGACTGGGTCCCGATCGAGCATCCGCTGAGCTTCCGCGGGTACATGAACCGCAAGTTCTATGACCTGCTGGATCCGGATCTGGCGCCGCGCGTGGAGAACCGCATCTTTCCCGATCCGCGAGAGCCTTCCGCAGTCCAGCACCTGATCGACGCGCGTGGTGGTTTGGACGTCTGCTACGGGGGAATCGGCATCAACGGGCACATTGCCTTCAACGAGCCACCGGAACCCGGAGAGCCTGTCGATACGGACGAATTTGCCGAGCGCCCGACCCGTGTACTCTCCCTCACGCGAGAGACGGTCACCATCAACAGCAACACGGTCGGTGGCGAGCTGTCGATCATCCCCCGGCGGGCGGTGACGGTGGGCATGAGGGAGATCCTCTCGGCCGGCCGCCTGCGGTTCTACTGCAACCGGCCCTGGCAGAGCGCGGTGATTCGCCGGGTGCTGCACGGGCCGGTGACGGCGGCGTGTCCCGCCTCGTTGCTTCGGACCCATCCCGACGCGTCGGTGACGATCGCCCGGTACGTGGCGCAGGTACCCGACATCCGCCTGAGGTGAATCTCGTGAAGCTGGATTTCTCGGACGAACGAATACTGGCGGTGGTGGCCCATCCCGATGATGCCGAGATCCTCTGCGCCGGCACGCCTCGCCCGGGCGCTCGAGGATGGTGCGTCGATTGGGATCGCGGTGCTCTGCAAGGGTGACCGCGGCCAGCCGGAAGACCCGATTCCCGAGCTGGCTGACGTGCGCCGGGAGGAGATGACCGTGGCGGCGAAGCTGCTGGGAGCCCAGCTCTTCTCCGGCGAGGTGAGCGACGGAACCTTGATCGATGGGGTCGCCGTGCGCCTGGAGCTGACGGAGATCTTCCGCAAGTTCGAGTCGACCCTGGTGCTCGCCCACGACCCCGCCGATTACCATCCCGATCACCGGGCGGCGTCGAAGATCGCCCAGGCCGCGTCGTGGTACTGCGCGTCGAGGGGCCACGAGACGCCCTCGCCGCCGATTCCCGGTCCCCCGGCGCTCTGGTTCATGGACACGGTGGAGATGCTGGGCTTCGACCCCGGCTTCTACGTCGATGTCAGCCCGCAGATGGATCTGAAGCTGGCCATGCTCGGCTGCCACGAGAGCCAGCTCCTCCGGGGCGAGGACCTGCCGCCGCTGGCGCAGACCATGGAGCTGCAGGCGAGGGCTCGGGGGATGCAGGCAGACGTCGACCATGCCGAGGCTTTCCGCATCGCCCCGATGATGAAGCGGATCCGGGCCTGGTAGAAGGGCTGAAGATGAAGCGACGGACCGTCCACCGCGTGTGCACACTCTGTGAGGCCACCTGTGGCCTCGCGATCGAGGTCGAGGGCCGGCGCGTGCTCGCCATTCGCGGCGACACCGACGACCCCTTTTCGCGCGGCCACATGTGCGCGAAGGCGCCGGCCCTGGCGGAGGTCCACGACGACCCGGACCGTCTCCGGCGCCCGGTCAAGCGCACCGAGTCGGGATTCGTAGAGGTCTCCTGGGAGGAGGCCTTCGAGCTGGCCGCCGGAGGGTTGCTGGCGGTCCGAGAGCAGGGTGGGGCGGATGCGATCGCGCTGTACCGGGGGAACCCGTCGATCCACGACCTCGGCAGCACCCTCTACTTCATCGTCCTGCAGCGGGCGCTGGGGACTCAGAACCGCTTCTCCGCCGGCTCTCTCGATACCTGGCCGCGATACGTGCAGGTGAGTTCGATGTTCGGCGGGATGCTCCACATCCCCGTACCGGATCTCGATCGCACCAGCCATCTGGTGGTGATCGGTGCCAATCCCATCGTCTCGAACGGCAGTATGATGACCGCTCCCGACGTGCGCGGCCGCCTCAAGGCCCTGCGCGCACGGGGCGGCAAGCTGGTGGTGATCGATCCGCGGCGGACCGAGACCGCCGACCTGGCCGACGAGCATCACTTCGTACGGCCGGGTGCCGATGCGCCGCTGCTCCTCGCCATGATCCAGACACTCTTCGACGAGGGTCGGGTCGATCTGGGGCAATGCGGGGAATTCGCCAACGGTCTCGACCTGGTGCGGGAGCACGTTGCGCACTTCCCGCCCGAGCGCGTGGCGTCGCGCTGCGGGATCGACGCGGAGACCATTCGCCGGCTTGCGCGCGAGCTCGCCGAGGCCGAGTCTGCCGTCGTCTACGGGCGGATGGGCACGTGCTGCCAGCCCTTCGGCACCCTTGCCTGCTGGGCAATCGACCTGCTCAACGTGCTGACCGGCAACCTCGACCGACCGGGCGGCGCGATGTTCGCGCGGGCGGCCGCTCCGCTCGACTTCGCCTTCGCCCAGGGCAGCGAGGGGATCCGCTTCGGGCGTCACCAGAGCCGCGTGGGTGGCTACGACGAGATATTCGACGAGTTCCCCGTGGCCGCCCTCGCCGAGGAGATCGAGACCGAGGGCGACGGACAGGTTCGGGCGCTCATCACCTACTGTGGCAACCCGGTGGTCTCGGCTCCCGATTCGGATCGTCTGGACGCCGCACTGGACTCGCTCGACTTCATGGTCTCCATCGACTTCTACGTGAACGAGACCACGCGCCATGCAGACGTGATCCTGCCTCCTCCGGGGCCGCTCGAGAACGACACCTACGATCTGAGTCTCTACAACCTGGCGATCCGCAACGTCGCCAAGTGGTCGCCGGCCGCATTCGAGGTGGAGGCGGGCGGGCTGCGAATCTGGGAGATCGTGCTGGAGCTGGCGGGGCGCCTGATGGGTCTCGGCGAGCTCGAAGCCGGGCAGGTCGATGACCTGGTGCTGCGTCAGCTCGCCACGCTGGCGCTGGCGGGCAGCCCCCTTGCCGATCAGCTCGACAACGTCGTCGAGACCCTCGGCAAGCAGCCCGGGCCGATGCGCCTGCTGGATCTCCTGCTCCGGCTCGGTCCCTACGGCGAGGGCTTCGGTCGCACGCCCGAGGGCCTCACGCTCGCCCGCGTCACCGAGCACGAGCACGGTCTCGACCTCGGCCCGCTCGAGCCGGCCCTGCCCGCGAAGCTCTCGACGGCGTCGCGCCGCATCGAGCTGGCGCCGCCTCGCATTCTGGACGACCTCCCGCGCCTCGATGCCTGGCTCGAGAAGGAGCCGGCTGCAGCCTTCACGCTGATCGGCCGCCGCGACCCGCGCTCGATGAACTCCTGGCTCCACAACAGCGAGCGGCTCCTCCGGGGCCGGGAGCGTTGTACCCTGCAGGTGCACCCCGACGACGCGCGCCGGCTCGGCCTGGGCGAGGGCGATGCGGCGCGCCTCCGCACCGAGGCGGGTGAGCTGATCGCACCGGTCGAGCTCTCGGACCGTCTGATGCGGGGCGTGGTCAGCCTGCCGCACGGATGGGGGCACGATCTGCCCGGTGTGCGGCTCGGCGTGGCGTCGCGCCAGCCCGGGGTCAACACCAATCGCCTCCTGGCGGCGCGGGACGTCGACGTTCCGAGCGGCGCCAGCGTGTTGAACGGCGTTCCGGTCACCGTGGAGGCGGTGCGTAGCACCTCCTGATCCGGCGCCGGCGAATCGTCAGAGCCGCTCCAGGTTGTCGACCGCCTCGCGGGGACCGGCCAGGACCAGGTGGTCGCCGGATTGGATGCGGTCCTCGGGCCCGGGGACGCGGATCGCTCTCTTGCTCCCGCGGCTGCGGATCAGCAGCACCTGGATTCCGCCCCGCTTGCGGAGATCGAGCTCGGCGAGCGTCCGTCCTTCGAAGGTCCTTGGAGCCGGACGTTCCTCCAGAACGTAGTCGCCTCCCAGGTCGACCTGCCGCTCGGTTGCGCCGATGAAGATGCGATTCGACACACCTCCGACCAGATCGCGGCGCAGGGCCTCCTGGTTGTAGGCGTTGATGACGTCCCTCTGGTGCACCGAGCCGACCAGGCGCCGTGGGTTCTCTGAATCGACGACTGCGACCTCCGCCGCCTGGCCGCGGCTGAAGATCCGCATCACCGCGTCGAGATCGTCGTCCTCGGTGACGCAGACGCGATCCTCCACCATGTCCCCGGCCACCACGATGGCGCGCAGCTCCTCCTGCTCGGTCATCAGCCGTCGAACCTGGCGCAGGTAGATCGCTCCGATGAACTGGCCCTCGTCGTTCTCGACGAAGAACTCGCTGTGACTGCTCTCCACGATCAGCTCCATCACGGTGGTGAAGCTCGCGGAGGCGAGGATCACCTCGGGCTCGCGGTCGACGATGTCGCGGACGAACAGGCCCTTCAGGACGTTGGGATCCTCGTCCTTCGCCAGGTTCACACCGCGTCGCCGGAGCTTCTGGGTGTAGATCGAGTCCCGGGCGAAGTAGGTGGTCACCAGCGTGCTGATCACGCAGGCGGTCATCAGCGGCGGGATGATCGCGATGGCCTGGGTCATCTCGAAGATCATGATGATCGCCGTGATCGGCGCGTGGGTGCTCGCCGCCACCAGCGCTCCCATCGCCACCAGCGCGTAGGCCCCGGAGGTGCCCGTCGCATCCGGAAACATCTGGTGGATGACCCCGCCCAGGAGCGCTCCAGTCGTGGCTCCGAGGAACAAGGACGGTGCAAAGATGCCTCCCGATCCTCCCGAGCCGATGGTGATGGATGTGGCCGCCAGCTTGGCGACGAGCAGCAGGCCGAGCGCGATCGAGCGGGAGGTGACCGGTCAGCGTCTCGTCGATGGTTTCGTAGCCGACGCCGAAGACCTGCGGGAGCGAGATGCCGATCATTCCGACACAGAGCCCGCCCAGACCCGCCTTGAGGTAGTCCGGAATCGGAATCGCGTCGAAGAGATCCTCCGTCGCTGCCACCGAGCGAATGAAAGCCAGGGCGACGAGCCCGGCGGCGACACCCACTACGGCGTAGGCGATCAGCTCGAGGGGGCTCACCAGATGGTAGGCGGGCACCTCGAAGGCCGGCTGGTCGCCGAGAAACAGGCGCGAGACCACCGTGGCTACGACGGAAGAGATCACGATCGGACTGAACTGGGCCACGGCGAAATCGCCGATGACGATTTCGACGGCGAAGAGCGCACCGGCGATGGGGGCATTGAAGGTGGCCGCGATTCCCGCAGCGGATCCGCACCCGACCATGGTGCGCAGCTGCTGCGGCGGCACCTTGAGCAGCTGGCCGAACCAGGAGGCGACGGCTGAGCCGATCTGCACGATCGGTCCCTCGCGTCCCACCGAGCCACCGGAGCCGATGGTGATTGCCGACGCCAGCGTCTTGAGGCCGATCACACGCCGGCGGATCACTCCGCCCCGCAAGGCGACCGCCTCCATCACCTCGGGAATTCCCGGTCCCCTCGCCTCGCGAACCAGGAAGTAGACCATCGGCCCGACGATCAGACCTCCCAGGGCGGGGATCATTACGCGCCAGTGAACCGCGAGGCTGCGCGCACGCTCGACCGGGTCGTGGGGATCGGCGAGGAGGCCGGCCTCGAAGACTTCGCTGACGCCTTCGACACCGCCGAAGAAGGCACCCTGGAACAGGCGGATCAGGATGCGGAACACGATGGCGCCGGCCGCCCCTGCGAAGCCCAGGAGCACGGCAACCAGCACCGTGAACAGGTAGGTGTCCGAGCGGGGGCTGCGCGCGCCGATGCCCCGACGGGCCTGTCCGCTCCTAGCACTCATCCGCAGCTCGGATGGGCCTTCCAGGGAAGCTGAGGGCGCCCTGGCTCCCGGGATTCGCCGGGCGGCGATCCCGAGTGCTCTCCCGAGCCCTGATCGGCCTGTTCCATCTCCGAGAAACGCCTTACCTGACAGGGACTTGGAAACTATTCTTTCAAAACGTCTGGAGGTCGCGGAGCTTCCTCTCGCCCTTCCGGCTGCAGGCTAGAGCCGAGCGATCTGCTCCTTCGTCTCCGTGGCTTCCTCGACGATCCGCTTGACCAGGTCGGGGATGCTCGGGACGTCGTGAATCCGCCCGACGACCTGTCCGCCCGGATACATGCCTTCCTCGACGCTTCCCTCCCGCCATCCCAGTCTGCTGACGTTTCCGCTGATCATGGGCGCGAGATCTTCCAGGGTGGCCCCTTCATGCTCCATCTCCACGATCTTCGTCGACCAGGAAGTGCGCAGCACCCGGCTGGGGTTCCTGAGAGATTTCATCACCAGAAGAGTTTCCTTCTCGTCACACTCGAGCAGCAGGTCCTTGAATCCCTGGTGGATCGGGAATTCCCTGGTGGCCATGAAACGGGTTCCGATGTTGACGCCGGCCGCTCCCAGTGCCAGGGCGGCAACCATGGAGCGCCCGTCGCAGATTCCTCCGCCCGCGATCAGGGGAATCGTGGTCGCGTCGATGGCCGCGGGGATCAGGACGATGAAGCCGACTTCCTCCATGCTGGGATGTCCGCCGCATTCGGTCCCCACCACGGAGACCATGTCCACGCCCACCTTCTCGGCCTTGATCGCGTCCCGGACCCGAGCGCACTTGTGGATGTGGATGAGCCCGGCGTCGGCGATCTGCTTTCGCTGCGGCTCGGGGCTGCGCCCCGCCGTCTCCAGGATCTTGACCCCCGACTCGATGACCCAGTCGATGCGCTCCTCGGGCGTGACGGTGATGCGCATCTCGGGGAAGAGGCCCACGTTGATCCCGAAGGGCTGGTCGGTCTGGTCGCGGACCTTCTTGACCTCCTCCAGGAGCTCTTCCTTGGTTTCGTAGTAGGCGGAAGGGAGGCAGCAGAGGCACCCTGCGTTGGCGAAGGGTCCCACCACCTCTGCGGTGGTCAAGCCGTGCATGGTCCCGCACTGAATCGGGTACTTGATCCCCAACATCTCCGTCATCTTCGTTTCGAACATCTTCTCCTCCGGTGAGAAATCGCGAGTCAATCGAGACCAAGGCTCTCGGGCTAGGACCGCGCCATTATCGGACAGCAGCTCGCCGAGGTCCAACCGGAAGGAAGCGCCGCAGCCGGTTTCCTCCGCGAATCGAGTCGAAGTTCTCCCACGATCTGCTACCCGCTCTGGCAGCCCCAGCTGATCGATCCCGCGAGACAGCCCCCAGATGCCCCAGGCCGAGAATCACTCACAGCTGCCCTCGAATTCCGCGACCGCGACGCCTCCCGCCCCTCCGCTGGCGGAGGCCGAGCGACGGCGCGGGCGCCACCTCGCCATCTCCAGCCATCCCCTGGGCATGACCTTCTTCATGGTCTTCACCCAGCACCTCCCCACCCTGGCGCTGGTCTCCCTGGGCGCCAGTGAGACGATCGTGGGCATCCAGAGCGCGCTCCCGGCCACCGAGCTGCTCCAGCTCCCCACCCTGCGGGCGGTGGCCCGGGTGTCGAAGCGCAGCATCCTGGTGATCGGCCAGACGGTGGCGCTGGTGGTCGCGGTTCCGCTCCTCTTCTTCGATGCCCTCTCGCGGCTCTCGGCCAACGGGGGCAGTGCCGGGGCCTGGATCGCGCTGCTGAGCCTCGCCCTCGCCACGGCCAGCATCAACGTGTCGAACACGGTCTGGTTCCCGATGCTGCGAAGCTACGTCGAGCCCACCCGGATCGGTCGCTTCTTCGGCGTGCTGCGCTCGGGCTGGCACCTCGCCCTGATCCTCTACTACCTGGCGGCGCAGTACTGGCTGGCCCGCCATCCCGGCGAGTACGGTCCGCTCTTCCTGCTCGCCTGGCTCTGCGGGCTGGTGCGGGTCTTCATGGTCTGGCGGCTCCCGGAGCGCAGCGAGCGAACCGGGGAACGGATCCGAGTTCGCGAGGCCCTGGCCCTGCTACGCACCCATCCGCTGCTGCGTCGCTACCTGGCCGGTGTGACCTGGGCCGGTGCCATGCGGATGAGTGTGGTTCCGTTCGTCATGGTGATGATGCGCCGGGAAGTGGGTTTCAGCTCGGGCGACGTGCTCTTCACCACGGTTGCCTCCTTCGCGGGAGGCCTCGCCTCCCTCTATCTGTGGGGGAGGGTGGTAGATCGCATCGGCCCGGCGCCGGTCTTTCGGATGACCGCACTGGGGATGGGCGTGCTGACGGCGGGCCTGGTGGCGGTGCAGGATGCCGGGACGGCGACGCTGGTGGGACTGGTCGTCTTCTTCTTTCTCCACACGGTTCTCGCCTCCGGCTTCGGCGTGGCTGATACCCACGTGCTCTTCGCGCTCACTCCCCCGGAGGCCCCCGCGCGGATGCTGGTGATTGCCACGGTGGTGCGGCACGGCATCGCGGGCCTGGCCCCGATCCTCTCGGGAATCGCGCTGGACGTTCTGCTCGGGGTCGCCGAGGCGCCGCTGCTGGTCTACCACGTCTTCTTCGCGATATTGGCGGTCAGCCAGGCCCTCTGCTTCTTGCCCTTGCGGGGATTCCGGCGCGTCGGCGCGTAGCGTGCACGATGAGTTGGACGAGATAACATCCGCGAAACCTCGCGAAACAGGGAGATCCGGTCCGTGAAGAATCCGTTCAGCTATCAGGGAAAGCGCGTCGTCATCACCGGGGCCTATTCCGGCGTGGGCGCCGCAACGGTGGAGCTGCTCTCGAGCCTCGGCGCGGCCGAGATCATCGCACTCGACATCAAACAGCCCCAGGGACCGATCACCCGCTACATCGAGACGAACCTGGGCGACCCGGCGGCGATCGACGCCGCGGCCGTATCCATCGACGGCCCGGTGGATGCGCTCTTCAACAACGCGGGCATCGCCGCCACCAACCCGGCCCTCGAGGTGATGAAGGTGAATTACCTGGGCGTTCGTCACCTGAGCGAAGCCCTGCTCCCGAAGATCCCGAAAGGCGGCGCGATCGCCATCACCGCGTCGATCGCCGGCGGCCAGTGGCCGCAGCGCCTGGCCCAGATCCAGGAGCTGCTCGCACTCGCCAACCGGGAGCATGCCATCGAGTGGATTCAGAACCACGCCGAGCTGGTCGGCGGCGGCTACGATTTCTCCAAGGAGTGCCTGCAGGTCTATACGATGCTGAGCTCGAAGGCGACCATGGCGAGTGGAGTGCGCATCAACAGCATCTGCCCCGGGCCCATCGATACACCGCTGCTTCCGGACTTCAAGAAGAGCATGACGGAGGCGCTGATCAACTGGCAGGTCGAGCAGACTCACGGCAAGATGGCGACGGCCGAAGACGTGGCCACGGCCGTCGCGTTCCTGGGATGTGACGCCTCGGTCTTCGTGAACGGCGTGAACATGAACGTCGATGCGGGGTTCAGCGCCGCCCTGACGACCGGTCAGCTCGACTTCAGCACACTGAAGCTCTGAGCTGCGCCTCGTGAGTCTCCGCTGATCAGCGCGTCTCGTAGGGATAGAAGCGCCGGACGATGTCGAACTGGCCGAGCTGGTGCCCCCCGAGCCAGAGCTGGATCTCCTTCACGTCCCTCCAGTACTTCTCGACGTGGTAGTCGCGGATGTATCCATAGGAGCCCATCAGCTCCATCAGCTTGCCGATCACGTTGTTGGCCATGTCACAGGCGTAGTTCTTGGCCGCGCTGGCGTGGCTGATCATGGCAGTGGAGTGCACCGGCCCGAACTGATCGGGTTGGCTCAACATGTAGGCGACCTGCAGGTAGTAGGCGCGGGCCGTTTCGATACCCATGATGGCATCGGCCAGGATGCCCGCGGCAATGGAGTGATCGCGGACCGGCTTGCCTCCCACCACGCGCTCTCCGGTGTACTTGAGACACTCCTCGAAGGCCCCCCGAACGCATCCCACCGCCGCGGCCGCGCTGACGACTCTGCCCGTAGAGACATTCCGCCCCAGGACGATCGTATCATCCCCCGGTCCGGCAGCCCGGTAGGAGAGCGGTACGCGAACGTCATCGAAGAAGATGTCGCAATTTCGATCCGACTGAAGCCCCGCCTTGACCTCGAACTTCCCGAACCGGAGACCCTCGGCGTTTTCCGGGACATAGATCATGGCGATTCCGTCTTCGCCCAGCTCCGGATCGGTCTGACAGACCACACAGTACATCGAGGAGATCCCGGCGTTGCTGGGAAATCTCTTGGCTCCGTTGATGACCCACTCGTCACCATCCTGCCTGGCGCGGGTCTTGATGGTGCGGCCGTGCATCGCCGGCAGGTTCTCGACGTCGCACCCGCTCTCCGGCTCGGTCATGGCGAAGCAGGCGAAGGTGGGCTGCTTCTCCTGCTGCATCCGGTGATACAGGTCGATGACCTCCTGGTTGCGGCCGTAGATGGCCCCCGCCATCGCCCAGCTGCTGATCCCCGCCACCAGACCGATCCCCGCGTCACCACGAGAGAACTCCTCGATCACGGCGCAAGCGTTGGCAAGAGATGGACCGGACGTCTCCGCGCCTTCTTCCGGGAGATCGACATTGAACACGCCCAGAGCGGACATCTTGATCAGAAGCTGATTGATGAGGACGTGATCGACGTCGTCGTCGATCTTGTCTCGGATGGGCATGATCTCTTGATCCACGAACTTCTGGATCACGTCCGTGATCATCGCGCCTGCTTCATCGACCAATAGCGGGAAATAGTCCATCAGCTCACCTTTCTACATCTTCTTGAAAGCAACTCGAATGCGTCAGGTCATCTCTCCAGAAAGAACGGCTGAAGACTTCAGCAGCCCCTTACTTGCCGTGCTTCTCCCTCGCCACCAACGCCGCACCCAGAGCTCCGTATATCTGGGGATCCGCTTCGAGGTCGGCGAGCTTCACGCCCAGGTCGTCTTCGACGTATTTCCTGACTCCGGCATTGAGAGCAACGCCGCCGACCATCGCCACCTCCTCCTCCAGGCTGATCCTCCTGACCAGGGAGGACACCTTGGCGGCGACCGATCGCGCGATTCCGGCGACGATATCGGCCCGGTCCCTGCCTCCATTCACGTAGGTGATGACCTCGCTCTCGGCGAAGACACCGCACTGGCTGGTGATCGAAACCGGGTCCTTCGATTCGAAGGCGAGGGCGCTCACCTCCTCGATGGGAAGCTCGAGCGCCTTGGCCATGACCTCGATGAACCTCCCGGTGCCGGCGGCGCATTTCTCGTTGACCGTGGAGTCGACGACCTTGCCCTTCTGGCTGAAGTTGATGGCGCGCATGCTCTGCCCGCCGGCATCGATGACCGTCCTGACGTCGGTGTTCAGCAGGCGAAAGGCGCGATTCAGGCAGACCACCTCGGCGCTGTCTGCGTCCGCATAGGGAACCGCCTTCTTTCCGAAGCCGGTCGCCACGCAGTAGTCGATCTGGTCCTGCGACAGGTTCGCCTTCGAAAGAGCCTTCTCGAAGGCCTCCACGGCTGCCTGCACGGGCAGCTTCTTGTAGGGCATCGTCTCTGAAGAAACGATGGCATCGTCTTCGATGATCACCACCCTCGCGGTGACCGCGCCCAGATCACAACCCGCATACATCGGTCGCTTCTCCTCGTCCGTCCGTCGCAGCTGCCTCAACCTTCACTGGGGTGCCTTTTCCGCGGCGAAAAGGGCCGCACCGAGGGCCCCCATGATCTGGGGATCCTCCGGGAATCCGACGAACTCCACGTTCAGCATCTCCTCGAGCATCTTGACCACGCCGACATTCTTGGAGACGCCGCCGGTGATCCCGACGTCGTTCTTGATGCCGACCCTGCCCGCCAGCATCTTGACGCGGCGGGACATGGCCTGGTTGATTCCCGCCGCGATGTCGGCGGTGCTCCGCCCCTCCATCAGCAGGTGCATGATCTCGAGCTCGGTGAAGATGCTGCACTGACTGGTGATGACGATGACTTCCTTCGCTTCGAGGGAGACGGGACCGAGCTCCGAGACCTCCACTCCCAATGCCTCGGCATTGAGCTCGAGCGATCTGCCCGTCCCGGCGGCGCACTTGTCGTTCATGACGAAGTCTTCGACGCCGCCGTCCGTGCCCACCCGGATCGCCTTGCAGTCCTGGCCCCCCACGTCGATCACGGTTCGGATGCCGGGGACGAGGAACTGGGCGCCCTTGGCGTGGCAGGAGATCTCGCTCATGTTGGCGTTGGCGAAGGGAATCGTCTCGCGTCCGTATCCGGTCGCCACCGCGAACGCGATATCGTCGTAGGAGAGGCTCAGTCGACCGAGGAGCTTGTCCATCACATCGCGGGCCGACTGCTCGGCCGTTGGCCGCACCAGTATGATCTCCGAGCCGAGGATCGTACCGTCTTCGAGGAGAACCGCTTCAGCGCTCAGGGAACCGACGTCACAACCAGCAACGATCATCCAACAACCATCCTTCTCATCAACCCAGGGTCTCGAAGAACTCCGTGAACTGCTCCTTGATCACATCCAGGGAGGTGACTCGCGAGTCCCATCCGTCACCCTCGAGTCTCAGTGCGGGAACTCCCAGCTGTCTCTTCACCTCGTCGGCGACGATCCTGTAGACACCCCAGACCTGCTTGCAGGCGGCATGGCCGGTGAAGGCGATGCAGTCGGCCTTGTAGGTGTCGACGTAGTAGAGCAGATCCTCGAGCCAGTTGGCGGGCATGTCCCAGCTGCCCTTCAGCTGGCGGGTCATGGGCAGGTTCAACATCCCCTCCGCGAGGCCGGCGAGCATGGTGTCGGTGTTCGTGGTGTCGATGACGGGGTTGAAATCATGGAAGATCAGCAGGTCCATGACGTAGGAGACGCCGATCTCCTCCTGGAACCAGTAGTGGAGGCCCTGGTCGAAGTAGATCCCGGTGTACATCATCATGAAGCGGATCTTCTCCTCGGGCAGGACGTGGAGTCCCTTCTTCATCCGCTCCGTGCATACCTCGAGAGCCGTCTTGTAGAAGTCCAGGGCATCGGGGGTGCCGACCAGCATCAGCTTCTGGGCGAGGTGATTCAGGTTGTAGTAGTTGGGGACCGGATTTGGCACCTGACGCTTCATGTCGCTGATTTCCATGATGATCTCTGTGCACTCGTTGGTGAGCTCACAGACCTCGCGCAGCCGATCCTCGTCCAGCTTGTTGCCGGACAGCTCCTGGAGCTGCGTCCACGACTCCTCGATACTCTTCCGTGTAGTAGTCGATGGCTTTCCGGTCGTGGGAATAGGGAACGTCGAGATACAGGGCGGGGATGTCCCACTTCTCGGACATGTACTCGAATATCTTCGAGTTGGGATCGCAGCCGCCGGCTGCACCATTGACGAGGAAGTCGGGCTTGTCCACCAGTCCGGCTTCCAGCAGGCCCACCACACCCCTCTGGGCGCTGCACATGGTGTCGGGGAGGCCGCGCTCGACCGCGAGATCGAGGTACTCGTGGATCCCCTCTTCCAGGACCATCGAGAACGAGTTCAGGACCTCGACGCCGACCGGCACGATGTCCAGGGCGTGGAAGATCTCCGGAGAGCAATTGAAGGGGATGAAGGCGACCTTCTTCCCGCGCTCCCGGGCGTTGCGAACTTCATCCCAGTACTTGCCCATGGCGGCATTGGAGACGCTCGACATCTTCCGGATGCCCGGGTCCTTGGCCATGGCCAGGAAGTTGTTTCTCTGGGACTCCGTCAATGTGGCGAGCATCGCCTGTATGGGAGGGGACTCTACGTCCAGATCCTCCGGCAGATTGCTGGTCATGTTGAAGGTCTCGACCATTCGCTCCAGGGCATTGCGTCTCGCTTCGGGCATGCTCACGCTCCAATCCGCTCGAGAAATGCTTGTACTCGGGTCCGAATCCGGCCCGCGTCGGCCAGTGGGCCGTACTGCCTCTCCAGCTCCATGACCGGGACGCCGTCCTTCTCCAGATCCCTCTTCAAGAGGGCATTGTCGGTTCCGTGCAGGTCGCAGAACTTGATGTGCTGCAGAATGACTCCCTTGACACCGGCCCGCTCGATCTGCTCTCTCAGGAAGGCGAGTCTCTCGGGGTAGGCCCCGGTCATGCGCGGGCAGGGCGGGTGCTCGTAGTAACGATCGATCAGGTTTTCGAGGGGGTCACCGCTCTCGTCGGTGAGGTTCCAGAAGCTCTTTGTTCCGAAGCAGAGGGCATCGGTGACGACGATCGCTCCCAGGTCCTCGACGTTGGTGACGAAGTCGACGTCGTCCATCAGGCTTCCGGCGACGAGGAGTCTCACTCGTCCGTTGGATGCGTCGCCCCCGGCCGGCTTCGCCTCCTCGAGCAGCTCCCGCAGCAGCCGGTTGTACTCCGTCCTGGGCATGGAGGTTCCGGCAGACAAGATGGTCAGCACCTCGGCGCCGGTGAACGGGAGGAGAATCGCCGGTCCGCAGGTCGTAGAGCTTCCTGAGCAGGCTTCTGGTCTCGTTGTAGGTGGAGACGGCATCGGCGAGCTTCTTGGAGCTGAGCTCCACGCCGAAGTATTCCTCGACCGCTTTTTTGAACTCGAGGACCTGCTCCCTTGTACCATTCTCTTCCCTCGGGAGAGATCTTGTGCGGAACGGGAAGCATGTACATGAAGGGGAAGGGGAATCTTGGCCTTCCAGTTGTCGTAGCAGCGGCGTATGTGGTCGCAGCCGTTGTTCCAGATCGCGCCGTCGAGGAAATCGTACTGACCGGTGAAGCCCAGCTCGAGGCAGGAACGGGCGAAGCTGCAGTTCACCCGGGTCAGGTAGGAATCCGCATGCGAGGTATCCTGCACACCCTTCCCGGTGATCCGATAGGGAAGGATGTCCAGGGCATAGAGAACTTCCTCCGGCATGTAGGAACAGACGAAGCCGACGACCTTCTTCCCGTCGCGTTTCCAGGCATCGATATGGCTGTTCTCCAGCGTCTTGGAAACCTCGGCCAGTTCTTGAAAAGCTCCCATCGTTTCACCTGCTTTCCTGGTTCGTAACCATCATGATCGGGGCGAGCGCTGCCGTGGCAGGCTAGCCGCAATTCCACCCTCGGTGAAGACCGGTTGCACGTCGCCGGAAAGAAGCCGGGGATCCATCTCTCGAAAGCTGGCGTCGTGAATCGCGCTCTCCCTGGGGCGCCGGGTGAGAGCCGCTGAGCATCGGCTGGGGACGTTGACTGAATTGGATAACGCGCTATGTAGGCACTGTCAACACCTGTCTTTTCGAGGTCGCGGTTTGCCCTACCACCATGGAAACCTTCGTCGGGTTCTCCTCGAGGAGGCTGCCGAAGCGATTCGGGAGGGTGGGGTCGGTCGACTCAGCCTTCGGGACCTGGCCCGCCGGGCCGGCGTTTCACACGGGGCGCCGGCGCGCCACTTCTCCGACAAGGCCGCCCTGTTGACCGCCCTCGCCACCGACGCCTTGGAGCGATTCCAGGCCGCGTTGCTGGGAGGGATGGCCGAGGCCGGTGACTCCGCTCTCGATCGGCACCGGGCCATCGGCATGGGCTACATCCGCTTCGCCATCGAGCACCCGGCCTATTTCCGACTGATGACCGGCCGCCGCGACTTTCTCGAGCCCGACGCGGAGTTCGACGCGGCCTACCGGCGACTCTTCGAGACGATCCGGGAAGCGACCATTGCCGCCCAGCAGGAGGGCTGGGCGACCGGCAGCGATCCAGATGATCTCCTGCTCACCTCCTGGTCGGTGGTGCACGGCTTTGCAATGTTGTGGGTCGAAGGCGGTATCCAGGATTACTTCGGCTCCATCGATCCCGAGATCGCAGCTAGCGCGGTCATTGATGTCGTCCACGCCGCCGACGCGGGAGAAGAGTCCATTTAACGAAAGGTGGGTCTAATGAATCTGGAAGCCGGAGGAGGGCTCGCCCTGCAGGCGCCCGCAGACGGAGCCTGGACCATCGCCTGGGGGTGTGACGACTGGTTCGGGCCGCTCGACGTGTTGGCCGACGGGGAGCCTCTGGCTCCGCGCGTCGGCGGCCAATTCGAGGGGGAGGACGATCTCGGCGCGTTTCGAGGGCTGGAGCTGGCATTGGATGGGAGCCCGCTCCCGCTGCGCGCGAGTGTGCGCGCGTACCAGGGGCGCGCTCTGCTGGTGTTTCGCCTGGAGGCGGCGGCGCCCCTTCGCGGTTTTTCGAGCGGCCAGTTCGACCGACCGGCGGTGGCCTGGCCGCGCCTCCGGCCCGCGCAGCGCCGTGCGGGCGGCTTGCCAGAGGGCACCCGCGGGTTCGGCCACGCATACACGGAGTTCGCGCTTCCGAGCTTCTC
The DNA here is from genome assembly GCA_963722885.1 of uncultured delta proteobacterium. Taxonomy (GTDB): domain Bacteria; phylum Myxococcota_A; class UBA9160; order UBA9160; family UBA6930; genus CAVXZE01. The sequence continues at coordinate 362,849 of CAVROS010000012.1, read as the reverse complement.
CGGCCCCGAGCTCGACGGCTTTCTGCTCCTGCCCCAGCGTCCCGCAGTGGTGGAGCCGCTCTTTCTGGTGGCTCCGGACCGGGGATCGTTGATGCTGGCTCCCCTGGAGAGCTTCCACGAGCAGGTGGTCGCCGTGCCGCGCGGGGGCGAGACCGAGCTCGGCGTTCGCTGCGGCTGGCACGGCGACCTGGATCAGGCGCCCGAGGGTTTCCATACCGAGCTCGCCTGCTTCGCGGGGGAGAGCCCGCGCCGTCTGCTCGACGAGTGGGCGGCGATTCTGCTGCGACGCCACGGCACGCGCCGGCCCTCGCGCTACGCGGACGACGGAGTGGCCCGGCTCTCCTACTGGACCGACAACGGCGCCGCCTACTGGTATCGCAGTGAGCCCGATCTCGACGTGGCTACCACGCTCGAGCGCACCGTGGCGGGGCTGCGCGAGGCCAGAGTGCCCATCCGCGCAGTGCAGCTCGACTCCTGGTTCTATCCCCACGAGAAGAGCCGCCCGCTCAATCCCGATTGGGGAATGGATGTGCCACCGACCGGCATGTTGCGCTGGGAGCCGCGGGAGGACCTGCTGCCGGACGGCCTGGATGACCTGCGGCATCGGATGGGTGAGCCGCCGCTGATCCTGCACAGTCGGCACTTCTCCAGCCAGTCGCCCTACTTCGAGGAGACGGAGGCCTGGATCGACGGTGACCGGGGGCATCCCAAGGATCCCGACTTCTACGAGCGCTTGATGGCGCAGGCCGCCGGCTGGGGCGCCATCACCTACGAGCAGGACTGGCTGATCGAGTGCTTCCTGGGCGTGCGCGGCCTGCGGGAGGCGCCCGGCCGCGCACGCGCCTGGCAGGAGGGGATCGACGCGGCGGCGCGCCGTCACGGACGCACGCTCCAGTGGTGCATGGCCTCGCCCGCCGACTTCATGCAGACGGTGACTCTGGAGCGCGTCACCTCGATTCGCACCAGCGGCGACTACCGGTACATCATCGGGAGCGGCGCGCTGTGGGCATGGTTCTTCTACACCAACGCCCTGGCGCGCGCGCTCGGTCTGACGCCGTACAAGGACGTCTTCTTCAGCAGCAGCGAGGGGGAGGGCTGGGACGGGGACCCCAACTGCGAGTGCGAAGCCCTCGTCGCCGCGCTCTCCTCGGGGCCGGTCGGCATCGGCGATCGGCTGGGGCGCACGGACCGCGCGCTGGTGATGCGCACCTGCCGCGAAGACGGCATGCTGGTCAAGCCCGACGTTCCCGTCGCCGCTCTCGAGAGCTGCTATCGCGGACACCCGATGGTCGAGCCCCACCCGCTGGTGGGAGAGGCGCACACGCGGCATCCGGCGGGTCTCTGGCACTACGTGGTGGGGATCCACGTGTGGCGCGGCGACGAGCCGATCGTCTATCGGTTCGATCTGGACGACCTGGGTTCGCTGCGACCCAAGGGACCCCTGCTCGCGTACGATTTCCGGCGGGCCCGGGCGGAGCGGGTCGACGCGAGTGGCGCAGGGCCCGCCTGGGAGGTGGAGCTCGAGCCCGAGGCCTGGGACTACCGCATCCTCTGTCCGGTTCTTCCTGGCGAGATAGCGATCGTGGGAGACGTCTCCCGCTACGTCTCCGCAGGAGACGCCCGCCTGCGCGGCGTGCGTGCGACCGAAAGCGGCCTCGCCTTCGAGGCGCTCGGCGGCCCGGGCGAGTGCTTCGAGATCACGGGCTGGTCGGCGCGCCCCCCGCGCGCGGTGCGCGCTCTCGACCCGAGTGGCGGACGACCCCTCCAGGTGCGCTACGAGGATGGTCTCTTCCAGATTCCCGTTGCCGTCGGGGATCGGGGCTGGCTCCGAGTCGAGATCGACGCCGATTTCGGCTGAGACGATCAGTCTCCGAGCCTCTCCTCCCACAGGTGCGGATCGAAGGGTGCTCGCCGGTTCGGGCACTTCTCTCTGTGACACAGCTGGCAGCTCTGGAAGCCGTCTTCCGACGGGTAGAAGAGGCCGGAGACGGACTTGTTCGGCACCATCAAGCAGCTGTCGGTGAGGACCACGCCGATCGATTCCGGGGCGTCTCCGAAGAACGCGAACAGCTCTCTCTGCTGCTGGATCGGCCAGACGTTGATGTCTCCGGAGCCCGGGTTCATGCTGACCAGTGTCTCCAGCGAATAGGATTCCTTCAGGTGCGTGACGAGGTGAGCCATCGCGGCGCGGAGCGCCATTTCCTTGAGATGGTCCCGGCAGAACTGGCCGAAGACGTCGTCACTCTCGATGGAAACGGCATCCAGCTCCTGGCCACAGGTGGCGACATAGGGGAAGACTCTCTCCACCTCGTCGAGATTGGCGCGGAGCACCTTGCTCACGAATCGCGCTCGTCCCTGCTGCGCGTCGGACCCGCCCGCAGGCCGTCGCTCGGGGGGCGGAGCGGAGCCCTGCTCGAGAGCCCGCTCCAGGTCCCGAGTCGCCTCCCCGATGACGACGGACTCCGCTGCCCTCTCCTCGACAAAGGCGACTTCGTAGAGTGCGCGGGGACGGGCGAGCTGCCCGACCTGGTCGATCAGGGCGTTGACCTCGTCTGCGTACTGACTCCGAGGATCGAGGTGCAGGTGGTTGAAGACCTCCTCGGCGTCTACCGCGAAGGGAACATCGTCCAGAATGCGCATCTGGAGATCGTGCCTCGAGTCGACGGATCAGGGCGCATTCTAGCGGAGGAGGCGGCTTGGCGGGGACCCTCCGGTCGCTCGACAAGAGCGCGCTTTTCAAATGCGAAAAGGCGAGTGTTTCCGAGAAGAACGAACACTATCGAGGAGGAGGATCGGCAGCGAATTGGCTAGCCTGAGGACAAGGGAGAGAACCATGGAAGGGAACATCCCCGTATTGATGGTGGAAGGGGAGGGCCTGGCCGAGACCTGGGAGCGCTCGCTGGTCAAGGCGTATCGGGAAGGCTGCGACATCAAGACGGAGTACGACAAGCCCGACGATCCTCCGAGCAAGGACTGCTCCATGACCCTCCTGATCCGGAACCCACTGGCGGAGCCGATGATTCACCGGGACATGCCGGGTGGGCTGGAGGACCTCCAGGAGTACGTCATGGAGGTCCTCGACGGCATCAAGGACCATTGCGTCCGCGATACGGTCGCGGATCCCGACGATACCCGATGGGAGTACACCTACCATCAGAGGCTGTTCACCTACTCGATTCCCAAGCTCGCCGAGGGATTCGACCAGATCGAGTTGCTCGCGAAGAAGCTGGCGGCAACACCGCACACGCGGCGTGCTCAAGCCATCACCTGGAAGGTCTGGGAAGACAACGACTGCTACGACCCGGCCTGTCTTCAGAGCATCTGGTGCAGACTGCTGCAGGGCGACGATGCCTGGTATCTGAACACCAACATTCGATTCCGCTCCAACGATGCCTACAAGGCGGCCCTGATGAACATGTTTGCCTTCATCCAGCTGCAGAAGAAGATTGCAGCCCGGATTTCCGAGCTATCGGGTCGGGAGATCAAGCTGGGGCGATATGTTCACCAGGCGGACAGCTATCACATCTACGGTTCGTATTTCAAGGAGTTCGAGAACCGATTTCTCCGAGGTCTGGAGCAGCGGACATTCGAGGAGAGAACCTTCCGCTACGAGGATGTGAGGGACATCATGGAGGAAGCGGTACCTCAGATTCTCGACAAAGCCTCGAAGATGGGCAGGTAGTAGACGGTGAAAGACGTGAAGATCGTCCTGAATGGCGAGGAAGTGTCCGCTGGCGACGGCCTGACCATCCTGCAGGCTGCCGAGCAGCAGGGCGTGGAGATCCCGACGCTGTGTCATAGCCCGGATCTGACGCCCGCCGGCGTGTGCCGTGTCTGTGTCGTCGAGGTCGAGGGGACCAAGGCGTTGGTGGGCTCGTGTCACACCCCCGTCGCCGAAGGAATGGTGGTCCATACCCATTCCAGCAAGGTTCTGGCGGCGCGAAGGGCGATCGTGGAGCTGCTGCTGGCTGGGCACACGGGATCCTGCGTCAGCGACGCGAACGCCAGGAACTGTCGACTCCACAGGCTCGCCTCGGACCTCGAAGTCGGCCCGCCGAGATTCGAGATGAGAAAGCCGCGATACTTTCCCGCCGAGGACAGCCAATCCATACGTCTGTCGCGATCTGTCGAAGTGCATCATGTGTTACAAGTGCACCAGGGCCTGTGACGAGATCGCCGGGAAGAACGTGCTCGGGATCGCCTATCGCGGGATCCGATCCAAGATCTCGGTCGGTTTCGATGAGCCCCTGGTCGAGGAAGCCTGCCGGGATTGTGGTGTCTGTGTCGACTACTGCCCTACGGGTGCGTTGAGCAGGCCCTTGGGCGAGCGCGGGGACGGAGTGGGCTGACATGCCGGGCGGAGACCGTGAAGAGCTGCTGACCTCCTTGAAGCGCGCACACGCCGAGCACGCGCATCTGCCCAGAGAGGTGATGGTGGAGATATCCCAGACCTTGGACATCCCCCTCGGTGAGGTATTCGGGGTGGCCAGCTTCTATTCGTTCCTCTCTACCGAGCCCCGGGGACGAAACACCATCATGATCTGCCGAAGCGTGCCCTGCTATCTGAAGCACTCGGAGATGATCGTGGAGGCCGTGGCGGACGAGATCGGCATCGGAGTGGGTGAGACCACCAGAGACGGCAGGTTCTCCTTCGAGTCGACCAACTGCATCGGCGCCTGCGACGCGGCCCCTGCGATGCTGGTCAATGCCGATGTCCACGGTGATCTGACCCCGAGGAAGATCTCGCAGATCCTGAAGTCGTATCGATAGGCCTCCGAGGAGGGCAGCAGTGCCGGAACAGCGCCTGGTCCTGGCGAATTGCGGAGTCATCGATCCCCGCGACATCGAGACCTATCTGGCTCGCGGTGGATTCGAAGCCCTCGAGAAAGCCCGGAGCGCGATGACGCCGGAAGAGGTGATCGGGGCGGTGAGGGCGTCAGGGCTGAGAGGGCGCGGCGGCGCCGGATTCGATTGCGGTCTCAAATGGGAGATGGTGAGAAGGGCCGAGGCCGAGGAGAAATACCTGATCTGCAACGCCGACGAGGGAGAGGTCGGCACCTTCAAGGACAGGTACATCCTGGAGAACGATCCGTTTACGCTGATCGAGGGCATTGCCATCGCCGCGCATGCCATCGGCGCCGGGCGAGCGTACCTGTATCTACGCGCCGAGTATCACTTCCTTCTCGACTCGCTGATGAGCGCCCTCGGTCAGGCAAGAGAGAGGGGATTCCTGGAACCCCTGGAGGTGGAGGTGCGCGAGGGCGCCGGCGCCTACATCTGCGGCGAGGAGTCTTCGCTGATGAACTCCCTCGAGGGTCGGAGAGGAGAGGCCCGGTTCAGGCCTCCCTTTCCCACCGCCAAGGGGCTGTGGGGATCTCCGACCATCATCAACAACGTGGAAACCCTGATGAACCTCCCTCCGATCATCGCCAAGGGAGCCGAGTGGTTCGCCGGCCTGGGGACGGCCCAGAGCAAGGGCACCAAGGTGTTCTCGGTAAGCGGCGACGTGGCGAAGCCGGGCGTGTACGAGCTCGTGATGGGGAGCCGGCTCGAAGAGCTGGTCGTGGACCTCTGCGGGGCCGGGGAAATCAAGATGGTCCAGGTAGGCGGTGCTGGCGGAGCCATCGTCCCCGCGGAGAGGATCGATACCCCGCTTTCCTTCGAGACGGTTCTGGGCTCGGGTGGCGTCACCGTATTCGACCGGAGCCGGTGCGTCATCGACATCGTCCACCGGGACCTCGAGTTCTTCGCCGACGAGTCCTGTGGCAAGTGCACGCCGTGCCGGGAGGGAACCGAAGCGATGGTGGAAATCCTCGGCCGGCTCAGCCGGGGCGATGGCGTGGAGCGGGATCTGGATTCGCTGGAGGATCTATCGGAGGTGATGAAGCTGTCCTCGCTGTGTGGTCTCGGTCAGGGGGCCGCCGTCCCCGTGCAGGATTCGCTTCGGCATTTCCGACACGAGTACGAGGACCGGATCGAGAAGTCGATCTTTCTCCGGGCTCGCCCCGGAGGCGGGGTTTCGTGATGTCGGAATCGGTGTTTCTGTGTCCCTATTGCTCGACGACCTGGGAGACCTTCGAGGCCTTCAAGGCGCACGTCCTCGGCGAGCACCAGGCCGAACCCGTCCCGACGCCGGACGGGCTGATCGCCTTGACCGTGAACGGACAGGCCTACGAGGTGCAGGTCCAGCCGGAATGGACCTTGTACGACCTCATCCACGACAAGATGGGACTCATCGGAGCCAAGATGTTCTGCGATCGGGGAGCCTGCGGATCGTGCACGGTCATCATGGACGGAAGACCGGTTCTCTCCTGTATGACACTGGCCATCGAGTGCGGTGGCCGAAGCATAGAGACAGTCGAGGAGGTGGCGAGGGCCAGACCTTTGCTGATCGAGAAGTACGCCGAGCACCACGCGATGCAGTGCGGATACTGTACCCCGGGATTCGTCGTCACCGCCAAGGCCTTGCTGGATCGGAATCCGAATCCGACGGAAGACGAGATCAAGGAGGCCCTGGCCGGCAACCTGTGTCGCTGCGGCACATATCCTCAGCATCCCAAGGCGATACTGGAAGCTGCAGAGAAGCCGTGAGGGGGTAGAGCGGGATGTCCGGTGACGAGACCACGAAGATGGAGGAGATGTTCGACAATCTCCGCGCCGATGCCCATCCGCTTCCGGAGTACAGGCAAGTCGGAAAGCGTGTAGCGCGCCGCATCGACGGCATCCAGAAGGCCGGTGGAAGCGCGCAGTACACCATGGACATCCAGCTGCCCGGGATGCTCTACATGCGATTCCTCACATCGCCGTATCCTCATGCCGCCATCAAGAGGATGGATACGCGCAAGGCGGAGACACTTGCGGGCGTCAGGGCTGTCCTCCGCTACGACGACCCCGAGCTGCCGAGGGCGGCCGATCTGGGTGGACACCAACCTTCGCTGGAGCCGGTGATTCCGAGCCTCGCGCGCTTCCAGGGACAGGAGGTCGGGGCAGCGGTGGCGGCCGATAGCGAGGCGATCGCCGAGCAGGCCCTGACGCTGATCGACGTGGAATGGGAGGAGCGCCCCTTCGTACTGGATTCCGAGGCGGCCCTGGAGCCGGATGCCCCCCTGGCGACTCCCGAGCTGTTGCCGAGCGGCAATCACTACAACGCGGATCTCTTCGACGTGATCGAGCTGGGTGATGTGAAGCAGGGCTTCGCCGAGGCCGACGCGGTCGTCGAGTTCGAGTCGAGAAGGCGTCTCCACACCTGGGCGGGGCCGGAGCGGCCCTGTGGAGTCTTCCGGTGGAACGGGGACTGCCCGGAGGTCTGGGTCAAGCAGCAGCGGCCGCATATCGCCAAGCGCGTGATCGCCTCCTGGTTCGGCGGCATCCCCATGAACAAGATCCAGATCCACTGCCCCTACCAGGGAGCGAGCTTCGGAGGATGGAGCCAGGTGAGCTGGAACATGGCGGGCCACTACTGCGCCGCCGTGATGTCCAGGAGAACCAGCAGACCGGTGAAGTGGACCTTCACCCGAAGGGAAGACTTCTTCGGCGGTGAGATGGACGAGGGGTTCTATCGCTTCAAGGTGGGCGCCAAACGGGACGGGACGATCACGGCGGTGGAGGGGATGGCCATTCTGAGCAATCAGCTCTGGCCGGTGTTCCACTTTCTCAAACACCTGATCGAGAACACCCGGATCCCCAACATCTACGGGAAGCTGTACGTGGTGGCGACCAACAAGGGGCCCAACGTTCCCACGCGGTGCGAACAGAACGCCAATACACACAGCCAGACCCTGATCTTCGACCACATCGCCGGTGAGCTCGGCCTCGATCCCACCGAGGTGGCGCTCAGGAACGACGGCGCCCATGGCCATGACACGAGCTGGCTGGACGCCCAGAAGCGGGAGCGGGGATTCGAGGTCCGAGACAGTCTCCGGGAGTGCGTGGAGAAGGGCAAAGCCGCCATCGACTGGGACGAGCAATGGCACCGCGCGGGGACGAAGCGGCTCCCCAACGGAAGAATGCACGGTCTGGCCTTTACCTGGGCACACGAGTGGGACGACTCGGCGGGATCGAGCGAGATGGCGATCCGCATCGAGCGCAACGATGGGACGGCCAGCATCCTGGGCATGGGCAGCGACAATGGCGTCGACGCCGAGAATTCCTACTGCCAGATCGCTGCCGACGAGCTGGGGCTGCGCCTCGAGGACGTCCACTACAACCCTCGGATCGATCCGGGCTTCTTCAGGATGACGCCCGATTCCTCGACCAACATGTCCATCAATGGATTCGCCATCCGGCACGCCGCCAGGATTCTGAAGCAGCAGATCCTGGAGGCCGCCACCAGCCCGACCGCGAAGACGCAGCGGGGCAGCTTTCCGCCGGCCTTCCCCGATGCCAGGCCGGAAGACCTCGAGATCAAGGAGAGCGTCATCTACCTGAAGGCGGACCCATCCAAGAAGAAGACGCTGGCGGACTTCGTCGGGCCATCGGGCGCCGCTGGACCTCTGAGCTCACACGAGGCCCTGGGTGAGAGGACGCCCTTCTCGGCACCGCTTTTCGCGCTCGGCTACCACAGCCAGACCGGAGCCTACAGTCCCCACCATCCGAGACCCCGCTTCTGCAGGCAGGCCCATTTCATGGAGGTCGAAGTCGATACGGAGACGGGTGAGATCGAGGTGACGAGGGTGGTCAATGTGAACGATGTGGGCAAGGTGATCAATCGCGGCTCCTGCGAAGGACAGCAGTATGGCGGCACGTTCATGGGCGTGGGAAGGGCGAAGACCGAGGAGGTCATCTACGACCCGGTGACCGGCGTGATGCTGAATGGCAACCTGATCGACTACAAGATCGCCACCATTCTCGACGCTGGCCCCATCGACACCATCCTGGTGGAGACCGGAATGGGATACGGACCATACGGCCTGGTAGGAATCGGGGAGGATGTGGCCACGGTGGTTCCGGCACTGCTGGGGCCCGCCGTCTACAACGCGACCGGCGTTTGGGTCGACGATTATCCCATCACTCCGGGCAAGGTCCTGGAGGCGCTGGGAAAGGTCCAGAGCTCTCGGAGAGACGGGTGAAGAGATTCGTGCACATCGACGCGCGGACCGTGGAAGAAGCGGTCTCGCACCTCGCTCGGTACGGGGAAGACTCCTGTGTCATCGCCGGAGGGACGGACCTGCTGGGCAAGCTGAAGGAGCGGATCCTACCCCGCTATCCGGAGGCCATCGTCAATATCAAGACCATTCCTGGGCTGGATTTCATCGAGGAAGAGGGCGGAACGCTGAGAATCGGCGCTCTGACCCGGCTCCAGGACATCGCCGACCACTCGATCATCCGCTGTCGGTACTCCGCGCTCGCCGAAGCGGCGCGCAGAACGGCTTCTCCGAACCTGCGGGAGATGGGCACCCTCGGTGGGAATATCTGCCAGGACATCCGGTGCTGGTACTACCGGAGCGCCGACAACAGATTCCCCTGTCTCAAGAAAGGCGGCGGAAGGTGCTACGCCATCGACGGCGACAACCGATATCACTCGATATTCGGCGGAACCGTGGAAGAAGGCTGCTACGCCGTTCACCCTAGTGACACGGCGCCCGCATTGATCGCGTTGGCGGCCCGGATCAAGACCTCGAAGCGCACCGTCGATGCCCAAGACTTCTTCGCGATCGGCGTCTGCAAGACGACCGTCCTGGAGAGCGACGAGATCGTGACCGAGATCCAGGTGCCGGCGCCTGCCGATGCTACGAAGAGCTCATTCGAGAAGCTCGCCCTCAGGAAGTCCATCGATTTTCCGATCGTGAACTGCGCTGCCATGATCACGAGCTCTGGGGGCAAGGCGACCGCCGCCAGAATTTGTCTCAATGCGGTCGACATCAAGCCACGCCGCGCCGTCGAGGCGGAAGAGAGCATCGTGGGCAAGGGCCTGACCGAGGCGAACGCAGAAGCGGCGGGTGCGGCTGCCGTGTCGTCCGCCAGGCCGATGACTCACAACGCCTACATGGTCCAGATCGCCAAGACGCTGGTGAAGAGAACCCTCCTCGCCTGCGCCTAGATCCTCAGACGTCCGCGTCGTAGATCCTCCACATGTCGTCGTCGTCGAAGATCTTCTCCGAATCATCGGCGTGCATGGCATCCCGTTCGACGTCTCGATAGAGACCCCGCTCGGCGCGGAACTCATCGTAGAGGTCGTGCTGGATCATCGCGCTCATGATCTCGTTCGTGCCCGTCCAGATCTGGGCCAGGCGCGTATCGCGAACCGCCCGCTCGATCGGATACACATCCGTGTAGCCGATCCCACCGGTGATCTGCATGGCCAGATTGGTGGCGTCCCATGCGGACTCGGTGACGAACTTCTTGGTCTCCGAGACGATGCGCCGGACAGAGGGAGCCTCGGAATCGGCGGCGCGCGCGGCCTGATAGATCATCGCCCGGCTGGCATCGAGCAGGACCTGGGCCTGGGCGATCATGAAGCTCACCGCCTGAAACTTCCGAATCGGGCGCCCGAAGGCCTTGCGGCGATCCGCGTAGTTCATGGCGACATCCAGGCAGGCCTTCATTGCCCCCGTGCAAGGGGCTGCACTGCACAGGCGTTCGGGGATCATCATTCGGCTGAAGACCGCGGCCCCGCCGTGAAGCGAGCCGACCAGGTTGCTCTTGGGCACCTCGACGTCCCGGAAGACGACGCGGCCCGTGCCCCCTCCGCGGGCTCCCATCAGGCCGTAGAGGTACTTGACCTCCACGCCCGGTCCACGGTCGATGATCAGGGTGCTGATGCGTTCGTGAGGTGGCGCGTCGTCCGCCATGTTGGTGCGGACGTAGGCGAGAAAGAAGTCGGCTCCCTCGGCGCCGACGATGAATCGCTTCACACCGCGAACCAGGAAATGGTCTCCCCTGTCCTCGGCTCGGCTCGAGGCGCCGAAGAAGTCGGATCCTCCCCGGGGCTCCGTCAGCGCCTCGGCAGCCACGAGCCGGCCCTCCAGCATGGGCTTCAGGTAGCTCTGCTTCTGCTCCTCGGTGCCAAAGGTATTGAGGGCCTCGCCGACGATGGAGGGCATCACGAAGGAGCAGCCCGCGGCGATCCCCAGAGCGCCGATCGGCTCCATGGCCGCACATTCCGCCACCCAGTCCATCCCCCGGCCCCCGTATTTCTCGGGAAACCGCAGCCCCATCAGCCGGTGCCTCGCGTAGAGCTCATAGAGCTCCCGCGGGTAGCGGATCTCGTCCCGATCCATGCGGCGCAGGTACTCCGGATCGACCTCGTTCTTCACCATTTCTCGCGCCTCGCGCTGAACGCCCCGTGCGCCTTCATCGAGCATGAACTCGTTCATTGTCTCCTCTCCTCAGCTCACCTGAACTGCACCGGGATGATGACACGCCGGGAGTCCACGCGGGTGGACACCTCCTGCTGAAAGGCGACCACCCAACTGGACGCGGGTGGCCGCTTCGCCGCATCCGCCTTGCTGGAACTACCTGAATTTCCTCGGTTTCGGCGATCCCAGCCGGTCTGGCATGCGCCTTGCTTTGACTCGTTGCATCGACAATCGGAGCAAGGATTCGCCATGTGGAGATTCTTCAACAGCCGCAACGAGGGCAGGGATCATCGGAACCCGGCCCATCATCCGTTCCGCGGCCGAGCGCTGGCCCTGGTCCGTCGTCACCACCTCGAGATGACCGCAGCGTCCCACCGGCTCGCCGACGCGCTCGCGGCCTCGCCCCACGCGGTCTACATGCGAAGGGATCGGGCTTTCGAGCCCGCCGTCGTGAGCGGGATCCAGGACGCGCCGGTCTTCACCGTCGGTGGCTCGCTCCCCCGCGCCCTACGGCGCGCCTCCGGACCCGTAATGACCACTCGCTCTCATCGCGCGCGCCTCTTTGACGCCGCGCTGGATCCGGTGGATCGCGCCTTGCTGCGGCGTACGGGCGCCATCGCCATCGTGCCGCTCTCGATCGAGCGAAATCTCGAGGCGTTCTTGCTGGTGGGTGGACCGCTTGCAGCGTTCGATCCCGACCGCCTTGCTCGGGCCCTGGCCCCCGCTTCCGCGTGCCTCCGCATCGCGCGGAACGGAGCGCCCTGGCCGGGGTCCGAGCACCCTCTTCCCTTCGTCGCGGGCGCGCCGGCCTCCGCCTTTCCGCGCCAATGATGGATTCCCACCAAGAGTCGGGCGGCCACCTTCTCCCGCAGGGTCTTTGCCCCCGGGGAAATCCTCGCGCTCCTCCGTGGCATCGACCAGGTCGGTTCCTGGCCCGCAGCGCCACGCTGTCCACGATCCTGGACGCCCTGCGGTCCACCGCGCTCGTCCTCTGCGAGGGCGAAGCTGCAATTCGCTCTTCCGCCTTGTGCTCTCCAGGAAAACAGCAGGCGCGCCGGCGAATTGGCGAAGAACCTGCGAATCCCGGTGATATGATGAAGAAAGACTGGAAGGTGCGGATGGTCGAAGCACCGCAGACTCCCGAGACCGACCGCCTCCGGCAGGAGCGGGATCTCTACCGTCGCCTGCTGGACCTCGGCGGCCAGGAAGAGCTCGAGCCCTTCCTGCGTGAGGCCCTTGGCCTGATCGTCGAGGCGAGCGGCGCTCGCCGCGGCTACCTCGAGCTGCGCGTGAAAGACGCGGATGAGGCCGACTCGGCCTGGTGGATGGCTCACGACTGCTCCTCCCAGGAGGTCGAGGACATCCGCGATGCCATCTCGCGCGGGATCATCGCGGAGGCACTCGGTAGCGGACAGACGGTCTCGACGGCCTCGGCCCTGCTCGACCCACGCTTCAGCGACCGGTCGAGCGTGAAGGCGCACCGGATCGACGCGGTGCTCTGCGCGCCGATCGGCGTGGATGCGTCGCTCGGCGTGGTCTACCTGCAGGGCCGCGGCGAGCCCGGTCCCTTCACGGAGGACGATCGCGCGCAGGCGGAGCTCTTCGCGCGACACCTGGCGCCGTTGGGTGAGAGACTCGTGGTGCGCGAGCAGGCGCGAAGCGCCGCTGATCCCACGCTGCCACTTCGTCGGGAGCTCCGCCTGGTCGGCGTCATCGGGCGGAGCGAGGCGCTCGCGGGCGTGCTCCGGCAGGCGGCCCTGGTCGCGCCGGTGGACGTGAACGTGCTGTTGACCGGCGAGTCCGGCACCGGAAAGAACATTCTCGCCCGGGTGATTCACGACAACAGTCCGCGCGCCGCCGGTCCCTTCGTCGATCTGAACTGCGCCGCGCTGCCGGAGGCGCTGATCGAGAGCGAGCTCTTCGGCTCGCTCCGCGGCGCGCACTCCACCGCCCAGGGGCCCGTCGAGGGAAAGGTGGCAGCCGCGGAGGGTGGGACGCTCTTCCTCGACGAGATCGGGGAGGTTCCCCTCGCCGCCCAGTCCAAGCTCCTCCAGCTGCTTCAGTCGAAGCAGTACTACCCCCTGGGCGGAGCGCAGCCGGTGCGCGCCAACGTCCGAGTCATCGCCGCGACGAACTCCGATCTCGCGGAGGCGGTGCGCACGCGGCGCTTCCGCGAGGATCTCTTCTACCGTCTCCAGATTCTCCCGATCCGCCTGCCGACGCTCGCAGAGCGCCGCGAGGACATTCCCGAGCTCGCCCGCTACCTGTGCTCGAAGGCCTTCGACCGTCACGGCCGGGCGCCGCTCGAGTTCTCACCGGGTGCGCTCCGGGCTCTCGAAGTGGCCGAATGGCCCGGAAACGTGCGACAGCTCTCCCACGCCATCGAGGCGGCGGCGCTCCGCGCGGCCGGCGAAGGCGCCCGCCGCGTCGAGCGGCACCACGTCTTCCCCGAGTCGCCTGGCGACGCGAGCGACGAAGCCGAGCTCTTCAGCTTCCAGGAGGCCACGCGTCGCTTCCAGCGCGAGCTCGTCCTGAAGGTGCTGGCCGAGACGAACTGGAACGTCGCCGAGACCGCGCGCCAGCTCGACCTGGCGCGGTCGCACGTCTACAACCTGATCAAGGCATTTGGCCTCGAGCGGGAGCCCGAGTCCCAGTAGCTCGCATTTCTCGCAGTTCGCCGAGCTCTGCGCCGAAACAGCCAGAGATTCGCGGTCCCCGCCTCGTCCACGTCCGTGAAGCCGCCCGATCAGAGGATAGGCGTCGCAAAAACAGCTATTCTTGCGGACGGCGCGGTGCTGCTATGGCGAAGACAGAGGTGCAGTGGATGGTGCGAAGGGCCCTACTCATCGTCGCCGTGTGGTTCTTCGCATCGCCCGGCACCGCCTCTCAGCTACTCGTCTCGAGCACCAGCGCTCGCGACACTGCACTGAGCGGTTCCACCGTGGCCGAACCGAGGACGCCGAGTGCAGCGATGTTCTCGAATCCGGCTGGCCTGGCTCTGTTCGACACGATGACTGTCGATGGCTCTGCCGCCTTCGCGTTCGCAAATCCCCGCATGGATGTCTCCGCACCATCGACCTACGACGAGACCAGCTCGGTCTTCGTATCGTCTCCGGCGATGGGACTCGCGCTCCCGCGAAGGAGCTCCTGGCATTTCGGATTCGCCATGTATGGAACTGTCGGAAACAAGTTCGACTTTGGCGCGGATCCTTCGGAGGGGGTGCCAGACGACTTCCTCAGCGAAGCGGGTGTCTTCACCTTTGGTGCGGGGGTGGCGTATCGCTTCAGCGATCGGCTCTCCGTGGGCGCCGCCATCACACCTCTCTTCGGTCTCCTTCACAATCGCTATACGCTCGGCGGGCTTCGTTTCAAGTACCGGCTCAACGGGCCCGGAATCCAGGGCATGCTGGGCCTGCGCTGGGAACCCCGTCCCGGGCTCGCCGTGGGTCTGGGAGTGCGTACGCCTGGCAAGGTCTGGATGGATGGAGACATGCCGCTCGCCGGAAGCAGCCAGGACGTCGACCTGGAGCTGAAGATGCCGACGCAGGTGTTCGCCGGCGTGAGCAAACATTTCGGGGAGCGGATCATCGTCTCGCTGGCGGGTCGATGGACCGACAGCAGCTCGTTCGGGAATTCGACGATCGAGTTCGAAGTGACCGAGGCGGCGGATGCACCATTCGTTCCCAGCGCGAAGGACGAATGGCTGGTCAGCGCCGGATTGGAGTACATCTGGAACGAGTTTCTCACCCTTCGTCTGGGCGTGGGGCACGCCAATGCGATCGTGGGCGACAAAGGGGTCTCGCCGCTGGTCTTCGACACCCAGGACACCCGTGTGGGGGTGGGATTCAGTCTGAACCTCGACCCCTGGTCGGTCGACTTCATGGCGGGGCATGCCTTCCGAGGCAGCCGGGACATCGGGGCCGATGAGGCGTTGATCCTCCCGGGCCGCTACAGCATCGACGGACAGATCGCGATGATCGGGATCACCTGGCGCCACTGATTCGAGGCTCAGACGGAGCTGGCGTGCACGGGACGCGCGGCGGCGAGCTGCTCCACGATCGCGGGCTGCTCCTCCGGTGCGGCGAAGATCGAGACCGCCAGCTCGTCGATTCCGGTCGCCGCGTAGCGCTCGAGCGCGGCGGCGAGCTGCGCCGGCGTCGCCACCAAGGCGATCCCCTCGACCACCTCCGGCGTAAGGATCCGCATGGCGCCAGCCGTTCCCTCCGACTCCACCGCTGCGACCAGCGCTCCTGGCTGGATGACGTCACGCGCGAGGTACTCGAGCATCGCCGGATCGAAGATGGTGAAGAGGGGGGCCGCACTGCGGCGGGCTATGTCCAGATCCTCGCTGATGACCCCGAGCGTCACGGCGCTGATGCGGAAGCTGGCGCGATCGCGTCCCCGGGCTGCGAGCTCACGTTCGACGTCGCGCACCGTGTCGCTCAGGTAGGTCTGCGACGCGGCCATGCTGATCGAGAGACCGTCGCCCACGCGTGCTGCGGTGCGCACCATCAATGGCCGAACTGCCATCACATCGACGGCTGGCGGTGGCGCGAGGGGATTCACCTTGAAGCCGCGGAAGGCGTAGCCCGAGTGCTCGACGTTCATCTCGTCGCCAGCGAGCGCCCCCCGCAGCGCGCCCACCAACTGCTCGGTCGAGCGAGCCGGGTGAGCGAGCTCCTTGCCGAGCTTCGCGATGAGGGAGGGATCGCCGGTGCCGACCTGGACGCGGACCCGTCCGGGGCCGAGCTCCGCCAGCGAGGAGAGCTCCATCGCGATCAGGCCCGGGTGGCGACCGGCGGTGGAGATTCCGACCACGGCGACCTCGAGCCGCTCGGTCTCCCGGAGATAGAGGGCGCTCGGGACGATGGCGTCGTGAAAGCCGATGTGTTCGGCCGACCAGGCACCGTCGAGCCCGAACCGCTCGGCCGCGCGCACGGCCGGAAGCGTCGAGTCGATCGGGGAAATGCCCATGAAGGAGAGGCTGAGCCGCACGAGTGATTCCTCCCGCGGGTATTCTACACGGCGGGCTACGCCGCGGGGTAGCGTTCCCGCGATGTCGGCCAGCCTGACCATCGAGGGCCGTTTCAATGGTCAGTTACCTGGAGCCTGACGTTGGCCGACAATCGCCGCGTTCGCTCCGATCGAGGTCCAGGAGGGGCAGGGAGAGTCTCTCGGCGATTGCCCGAAGCACTGCGCGGCAATCGCCGTATGCGAGGCTGTAGTGATGCTCGATGCCCTCTTCCAGGATGCTATCGAGCACGTCGCCGGCAGGTCGATCGAAGCGGATCACCCCCGACGTGCCCGAGAAGCTCTGCGGCGCCTTCAGCATCTCGCCGCCGGCGACGACGAGGCGCAGCAGGCCTCGCGACTGGCTGAGCCGCGCCAGCGTGACGCGGCCGGGTGCGAGCGCGAACTCCCCCAGAAGGGGCATCCGGCGGTTGGAGTGGATGCCGGCGCGCGGCTTCTGGTCCGGGTCGGCCATCGAGACGGGGGCCAGGCCGCAATGCCAGACCACGGCACTGTCTCCCTCCCGATCCACGTCGACGAGGTCGGCCATGAAGGGAGGCGCTTCCGTGATCGCCTGCAGCAGCAGGCTGGTCACGGCGCCGTAGACGTCGGCCTCGCAGGCACAGGGAACGCCGCCCTGGCTCGTCATCGCCATCGGCCCGCAGGCGGCGCAGCCGTACGCGGTGAAGAACTCCGGCCAGCAGCGCACGGCGAGCGCTGAGAGCTCGCGCTCCCGCGCCAGATCCGAGAAAGCCCCGAAGACCCGAAGGCTCCGTTCCAGTGCTGCCGGATCGAGCTCCCGCGTTCCCGCCAGCTCGGCCTCGACTCGCGCACGCGACTCCGCGACGCTCTGCGGCGACTGCGCCCTGGCGATCCGAAACACCTCGTCCAGCGAGAGACGCTCCAGACGGACGCCGAGCAGCTGCTCGAGTACGCCCTCGTCGAAGCTGCAGGTGTCGAAGCCGTCGGGCGCCTCTCCCACCAGGCCCACGCGCGCGCCGTTCAGCTGCTGCGAGTGCCTTCTCCGCCCGGATCGAGGCGGCCTCGGAGAGCGGCGCCTCACGCGCGGAGCGGGCTCCGACCGGGGTGAGGTCTGGGGAGGGGCCTCGAGCAGGCGGCGGATCCGCGCGGCGGCCTCCGGCGCATCGGGTGCGGAGTGCACCCAGCTGTAGCCGTGCGCTGCCCTCGCCAACGCGTGCGCGGCGAGATTGACGCCGCAGAGCGAGTTGAGGCGCAGCCTCCCGCCGGTGCGGGGCTCCGGGAAGGCCCAGAATGCCAGCGGCGCCTCGATCTCCTCGGCGATTCGCTTGGTCGATTCCGGCATCGGTGAAGGTGACCTGCAAGATCAGCATCAGATCGAGCCGCTTCTGTTTCAGCTCCGCCAACGCGCAGCGCGCAGCGTCCTCGTCGAAGAGGAGCGACTGGGAGCCGACGATCTCGGCGTCGAGAGCACCGAGGGTGGCGAAGGCTCGCGCTGCCGTCTTCTCCGCGTGAGGCACGTCGAAGGTGGCACGCGCCAGCGCCATCACGCCGATTGCAGGTCGCGGGCTCACTGGGAATCTCCTCTCCGTGCCTCAGCCCTTCGCGCCATCCGCGTGCTCCTCGAGAAAGTTCTCGACCTCGTCTGCGCTGGGCGCTCCGGAACGGCCGCCGGGCCTGGTGCACTTGAGCGCCGCGGCGGCGCAGGCGAACCTGAGCGCCTCCTCGACGCGCTCGGCCCGGGCCAGCGCGAGCGCGAAAGCGCCGTGCAGTACGTCGCCTGCCCCGAGCGTGTCGACGACGTCGACGGCGAAGGCGGGCAGGTGGCGAACGCGCTCTCGCTCCAGCCAGTACACGCCGTCATTGCCCGCGGAGACACCGACCCAGGCGTCGGTTCGAGACGCGGCCAGGCGAAGCGCCTCTTCGATATCGGCGAGCTCGGTGAATTCCACCAGACCCTGGCTGGAGAAGAGGATGTGGTTGGCGGCCGCGAACGCCTCGGCGCCTTCGCGGGCCGGGGTCGCGTCGGCGTCGAGGAGCGCCGGGATGCCGAGCCGTCGCGCCTCGGCCAACGCGCGAGCCGAGCCCTCGGGCCATCTGAGATCGCCCAGTACGGCGTCCGCCCCGCGAATCTCCGACACCGGGAGCCAGCTGGGATCGGGATCCATTCGCTCACCGCGGAAGTTCACGATCATGCGCTCGCCACGGGTGTCGACGATGATGGCGGAGCAGCCGGATCGCGCACCGGGAACACGCCTGATGCCGGCCACGTCGACGCCTTCCTGCTCCAGCTCGCGCACGATGCGCTGCCCGACAGGGTCATCGCCGACTCGCGACCAGAGTCGGGCCCTCCCGCCGAGGCGAGCGATTGCGACCGCGGCGTTCGCCGCCGGACCGCCGCCGACCTCCCGGAAAGCCGTGGCGAAGTGCTTCGCCGGCGCTTCGGGGAGCCTCCCGACGCTGTAGATCTGGTCCATCACTGCGAGACCCACGCAGACGATGCCGGGCTGACTGCTCACCACCAGTGCGCAAACTCCTCCACCCAGCCGATCAGACCGTCGATCTCGACGGTATTGCCGTCGAAACGAATGGTTCCCTTCCAGTGGCCGAAGGGACAGGCGCCTCCGGTCTGGATGACGCCGAGGTTGAGCTGGGAGCTGTTCACCATGACGGGGTGGAGAGTCATGTCGATCGTGTCGGAGTGGTTCGGAGCGAACGCTCCACGGCTTCATCCAGTCGCTCGGGTCGTAGCTCCAGCTCAGATCTTCCATCACCTTGTAGAGCCGGCCGTTGAAACAGATCCCGTTCTCGTTCGCGCCGGTGCCGGTGGTCCACTTGGCGCCCATGTTGACACCGATCGAATCACCTCCCTGAACACCGGTGCAGACGCCCCAGTTCCAGAAGGACCGGTAGGGCCACATGCCCCGCCCGAAGTCCAGCACGCCGTGGCACTCGGCCGGATCCATCACGTAGCGTTTGCCGCCCACGGTGACCTGGCCCTCGCAGGGCAGCGTATTGTGCTTGGAGTTCATCTGAAAGCGCTCGGTGCTCCACGGGACCACGATGTCGAGGCTCTCGTGCCCCTCCGGTCTCCGGACCAGGAAGTCGGCCAGGATCTTCTCTCCTGTCTTGGCCTGGCCGCTGAAGTCGACCTTCATGTCGCCGCCCTGGTGGATGTTGGAGTACTCCATGTCCCGGCCCTCGAAGCGCACGCTTCTCTCGACGTGCTCCGGCATCTCGAAACGATGGGGAAGCGTGAAGGACTGGTGCGAGACGTGCTCCTTGGTCTTGAAATCGGTGAACGACACCGAGCAGAACGCCGCGTAGTCGATGTCGGCCAGCGTGGTCGAGAACACGAACTCCGGGCTGATCCAGTTCCACATGTTCCACTTCTTCTTGCGCGGCCAGTGTCCGGCGAGATTGGCCCGGATCAGCGGGGAGCGCGACCAGCCGACGGCATCCGGATTGAGCCGGCCCTTCTCGTCGCAGAGGTCCACCGGATCGGTGATCTCCCGCTCCTGGTAGTGCGGGAGGTAGTTGCCCTCGGCCATCCGCTGACTCACGATCGGCATGTAATCCGGCAGGCGTGTCATCGGTTCATTCTCCTGGACTGGTTGCTCGGATCGCAGTCTTCCTGCGCATCTGCGACCTCTCCTCGTATACTGTGCCCCGCGAAGCAGGGGTCCCCCGGGGATTCTCGATCGCTTCAGGCGAAGCAGGCTGCTGCATGGTAACTGCTTCGAGCGGGGAGGGTACCGATGAACCAGGGCTCTTCGAAGGGTTTGAAGCTGTTCAGCACCGAGGACTACTGGGCCATCTGGCTCGGGATGATCGTCATCTTTCTCTCGGTCGGCTTCTTCTGGGCGGGGAGCACCCTCAAACCCTGGGCGGTCACTCCGGGCACCTGGTCGGACTTGGGCCAGCTGGCTGCCGACCTGGGCAAGAACTTCTCTGGATTCGTCTCGATCTTTCTCGGCTTCGGCCTGGTCTTCGCCATCAGCATGAGAATCATGGGCCGGAATCTGCGCGAGTTCCTGCTCGGGTACACGATCCTCTTTCTGGGCTCGCTCGCCATCTTCTACCTGGCCGGGTGGTCGGTGGTGAAGAGGATGGATCTGGGGGCTCCTCTCCTGGCCCTGCTGGTCGGGCTCATCATTGGCAACATCAAGGCCGCACCCGAGTGGTTCAAGACCTCGTTGCGCACGGAGTACTACATCAAGACCGGAATCGTGCTTCTCGGCGCCACGCTGCCCCTCACCCTGATCGCCGAGGCCGGTCCCATCGCCTTCTTGCAGGCGACCATCGTGTCGGTCGTCACCTGGCTGGTGATCTATCTGGCGGCCACCCGGATCTTCCAGCTCGACCCGCGCTTTGGCGCGGTCCTGGGTACGGGCGGTGCCGTCTGTGGAGTCTCTGGCTCCATCGCTGTCGGCGGAGCCGTCAAGGCCGACAAGGATCACATCGCCATCGGCATCGCCGTGGTCTCGATCTGGGCGATCGTGATGATCTTCATCCTGGCCATTCTCACCAAGTGGATGATCCCCGAGGGCGGGGGCGCCATCACGCGAGTGGTATCACATCTCCCCGGGCGAGGCGGGAGCCTGGGTGGGAACTTCGGAATACGCGGACGCGGCCGGCTTTGCCGTGGTGGCCGAGCTCGCCACCGATCACGGCGACGCACCGATCCACGCTTTCACGCTGATGAAGGTGATCGGACGGGACATCTGGATCGGCATCTGGGCCTTCGTGCTCTCCATCGTCTCCGTGACGTTCTGGGAGAAGAAGTCGCAGGCGGGAGAGGGTCCCCAGGGCCGGGTCGGCATCTCGGTGATCTGGGAGAGGTTCCCCAAGTTCGTGCTCGGCTTCTTCGCAGCCTCGGTCATCATGAGCTTGATCGCAGCCAACCCCCCGGTGGACCACCTGGGCGAGGCGCCGGTTTCGGGCACCTTCAAGTCCAAGGCTCAGAAGTACGAGTACGACGCGGACTTCTCCAGCTTCCAGGTTCCAGCTGCTCTGGCTGACAGGTTTGCCTACGACGCGGAGGCCGGAGTGATCACCTTCGAGGGGAAGATGTCGCTGGAAGAGCTGAATCTGCTCACCGCCAATGCCGACGCGGAGCAGGAGTGGGCCTTGAAGAACCTCCACCTCGAGTCCGACTGGTTCGAGAGTCAGCTCAGCACCCTGGTCATCGCTCCCATCAAGAAGCTGCGTTCCTGGGCGTTCGTGCTGTGTTTCCTCTGCATCGGGCTCTCCACCCGGTTCAAGGAGCTGGCCACGTTCGGGTTGAAGCCCTTCTGGGCCTTCACCATCGGCGTCCTCGTCAACGTTCCCCTGGGATACATTCTCACCACGAAGGTCTTCGTCGACTACTGGCGGGCCCTTCAATGAGCGTTGCGCGAGAGGCGGACTGGGGAGTGCAGCTGCGCCGGGTGCGCGTACCTCATCTGCGACCCGGCCGAATTCGAAAGCGCCTTCCCGGGGATCCTGATCTTGAGCTCGGGTCAGGGAGAGAGCCGCGGCGATCAGGGCCTGTGTCGGGTCCACCAGCGGCTCGTCACTCCCGAGATGACCTGTGGCCGTTTCCAGCCCGCGCGACGGCGTGAACTGGGTGATCGCCCTGGCTGGCCGATCCTGCTGACGAAGATGTCCTCGGCCACGTCCGGGTCGATGGCGAGCTCGGTCTCCTCGAACTTGAGGCAGAAGGCGGGATAGGTCTGGTGGAGCTTGACGGTCACGCCCGGCACGATGCCGAAGCCGGTCAGGCGGTGTAGCCGGGCGTGGTTCTTGGGGCGGATGTAGGCGATGCGACCCTCTTCGCCGGGGCTCAGCTCGCACAAGTTCACGATGGCCGCGTCGACGGAGCTCAGCTTCGCCAGGCAGTCATCACCCGGTGGGATCGGCTTGCCGGTCGGACTGAAAGGGGGATGGCCCAGGAGCGTGCAGATGCTGCGACTCCATCTCCGGTGGCAGCGTGTGCTCCATCTCGCAGGCAATCGCGTCGCGCCTTCTCCTCCGGCAGCCCGAGCACGTAGGTGAGCAGGCTCTCGGTGAGACGGTGGCGGCGGATCACGCCTCGAGCCTGCTCCTTGCCCTCTGCAGTGAACAGGATCCGCTCGCCCTGCCGGATCACCAGGCCTTCGGTCTCGAGATGCTGGAGATTCGCGTCGGAGATCTCCTCGGGACAATGTCTGCGCACGGCGCCGAGCGTGAACTCGCCGGCCTCGTCCGCCTTCCAGATCGCCTCGAGGATCTCTTCCACCTTCTGCCTCGGGATCATCGCTCCACTCCTCGCTGGCTATCCGAAGGTAATCCCCAGGGCCCGGCAGGCGTGGTTGACCAGACCGCCGCCCAGCAGAGCGTAGACGAAGACGCCGGCCAGAATGGCGCCGGCGACGCGGGCACCGCGCTCCTTGAACAGGACCACCATCGTGTTCACGCAGGGGATGAGCAAGCGTCATGGTCAGCAGCGTGACCACCAGCTGCAGATTGCTGAAGTCGGCCCTGAGCAGATCCAGCTCCACGGCTCCAGCCTCACGACGAATGATCGTCTTCATGAAGACCCGCACCGAGGACTCCGGAAGCCCCAGCAGGCCATTCATGAGCGGGCGGGTGGCGTCCTCCAGCAGGCGCAGCCCGCCCACGTAGTGGAAGACGAAGACCAGGAACGCTGCGAGAAGGAAGAGGGGCACGGCCTCCTTCATGAAGGCCCAGGTTCGCCGCCAGGTCGTGACCAGGATGCTCCGCAGTCCCGGCGCCCGCATCGGCGGAAGCTCGAGCATCAGCTCCGCGTGTCCGCCGGAGATGAACCTGTCGGCCAGCACTCCGACGAGAATGGTCTGCAGGAGGAGAAAGCCAAAGACGAAGCGCTGGCGTACCAGGGCATCCTGGCCAGGATGATCAACATCACCGCGATCAGTGGCGCACAGGGGAGCGCCAGGGTCAGAATCAGGCTGGCGATCAGGCGTTCCTTGCGCGAGTCGAGCATGCGGGTGGTGAGCAGCGCCATGGTCACGCAGGAGAACCCCATGACCAGGGGTATGACCCCTTTGCCGTTGAGGCCGATCCTCTTCATGAGCCGGTGCAGGAGCACCGAGAAGCGGGGCAGGTAGCCGGACTCCTCGAGGATTCCGAAGAAGAGGTAGAAGCAGAGCATCACCGGCATCACGATGCCGAAGGCGAGGAACAGGCCGGTGGTGAGCACCCCGAACTCCGGATCGACGAGGGCCTCGCGGACGAACGCCGAGGGGATCGGCTCGACGATTCTCTCGAAGAAGGGCGTGAGGATGCCGGCGAAGATCCTGTTGTTGAGCAGATCCACCAGGTAGATGGCGCCGAAGGAGCCGACGAAGAGGTACATCGCGAAGAGAATCACCAGCGCGAGCGGGATGCCGGTCGAGAGCTGCTGGGACCACAGCCCCAGGCGCGTCATGAAGAGCGGGGAGTGTTGGTGCACCTGCTGGGTCTGGCGCACGATTCGGTCGGACGATGGCCGCGTAGCGCTCCGTCACCACCACGTCGAGCGGGCGGCTGACGTCCCTCTGAAGCGACGAGACCAGGCGGTCGACCTGATCGACCATTCCTCTGCCGAAGTGTTCCTCCACGTACTGCCGCGCCGCCGGCGCCTCGGTCAGCAGCAGGATGGCGAGGGCCCTCGCCGGGATCGGGGCGCCGGCCAGGAGCCGGGAGAGGAGGCCCAGGGTGTCCTCGATTGGCCCGGAAAAGCTGACCGTGCGCCTGGGGAGCCGCGCCTTGTCGAGCAGGGCCGGCAGCTCGCCGACGCCACGCCGCTCCAGCGCCACGGTGGGGAGGACCGGGGCGCCCAGCTGCTCCTCGAGCGCGTCGGCGGAGACCTCGATGCCCCGGGCCTGGGCCATGTCCATCATGTTGAGAGCGAAGACGGTGGGGAGCTCGAATTCGGCCAACTGGAGGGCGATCAGCAGGGAGCGTCGCAGGTTCTTCGCATCCAGCACCTGCACGATCGTGTCGAGCTCTCCGGAGAGCAGGAGCTGACGGCAGAGCATTCCGTCCTCGCTGCGAGAGAAGACGGAGTGGATCCCGGGAGCGTCGATGATCCGGGTCCCGTCCGGCGAGCGGGTGAAGAAGCCGTGGTGCAGTCTGCCGACCGGAACCTCGACCTCCGCGCCCGCAAGCGAGAGGGTGCAGCGACCCGTGCTGGAGCAGATCTGCTCGCAGAGGACCGACTTGCCCACCGCCACGTTGCCGAAGACCGCCGCGGTGCGGCACGGTTCGCTCCGGTAGGGACCTGCGGCGTCGGTCGGCTCTACGCTCACGGTTGACACGATTCGCGGCTGGGAGAGGGCCGCCAGACTCCTCTGGTGGGGAACTCAGCAAGGTAGCGAGGGCGCTGCCCGACAGTCAAATCAACGACTCCGAGAGTCGCTGTCAGCGCCTCGGTCCGGGGCCCCGCGCCTGGAAGAGGAAATCGAAGTTGGCGCTGGGGCTGAGCGCGTGCACGTGGTCTCCGATCCTCTCGAGCCACGCTCTCTCTTCTTCTGAAACCGGTCCCATCTCCAGCGTACTCAGGTTCTCCTCGAGCTGTTGCATCGTCTGCGGAGCGGTGAGAACCATGTCGATGTTCGGGTTGGAGAGGACGTATCGGTAGAGATCGATCGGGACGCGGCGCCTTCTCGCCCTGGGGCATCCAGCGCGGATCGAACAGGTGGCCCCATCGGGTCGAGTTGAAGCAGAGCACACCCGGCCTCCCGGGCTCTCCGAGCAGGGGGAATACATCCTGTTCGGCTCCGCGATGGGCGGCGTTGTAACGCACCATGATGAGGTCGAAGTTCTTCGAATCCAGGTGTTGCCGGAAGGCGGAGCGGTCGTGGGCGCTCACGCAGAGGTGTCTCGCCAATCCCCTCTCTTTCAATGCGAGTGCCTTGTCCAGAACGCGCCGCGGTACGGGACCGTTCCGGTTTCCCAGGATCAACACGTCGGCGTAGTCGATCGCGAGCGCTCGGAGTCCCTGCGTGAAGGTCTGCCGGAGGGCGAGGCCGGTATAGTCATAGGTCTGCAGGGCAATGACCATCTTCTCGCGCCGGCTCGCCGCCAGCTTCCGGATCGCCTCCTTCATTCCGGGACGTCTGCGCGAACCCCAGTAGAAGTAGTTGATCCCGCGTTCGAAGGCCCACTCGAGGGCGCGAGCGGGAATGCCCGCATCCGCCCCGATGCCCATCTTGCTGACCTCGAGTCCCGATGCACCCAAGGTGGTGTATCCGCTGAAATCGCTCATGGTCCACTCGCTCTCCGGGTTGGGCAGATGATCCCAGAATATCTCACAACCACTAGTTGACACCCGCGGCCCCTCTCACGATGATTCAAGCGCCGTGATTTCGCGGCTCCTGCTCTCCCGGATGTGGGCCAGTCGTCGATGCACTCCAGCTCGGATCAACCGCCCGCACGAGGTCCTGGCCTTCCCGCCCAGGCCCTGTTCGAGCCCGAGTCGATCGCCGTGGTGGGGGTTCCCCGCTCACCCCGTCCCGGTCAGCTCTTCTTGCGCGCCCTTCTCGAGCCCGGCTATCGAGGGCGCATCTATCCCGTCAACCCGAACGCCGAGGAGATTCTCGGGCTGCGCTGCTATCCGTCGGTGACCAGCCTGCCAGAGGTGGTGGACCTGGCCATCGTCGTGGTTCCCCCCGCGCTCGCGGCGTCGGTGGTGAGGGAGTGCGCCGAGAAGGGGGTGAAGGCGGCGATTCTCTTCACGGCGGGATTCTCCGAGCTGGGCACGAAGGAAGGTCGCGAGCGCGGGGCCGAGCTGATGGCCGCGGTCCGCAGTGGGCAGCTGCGCATGGTCGGCCCGAACTGCATGGGCGTCTACGTTCCCAAGAGCGGGCTGGGGAGCTTTCCGGACATGTCCTCCGAGCAGGGGCCCATCGCCTTCGTGTCACAGAGCGGGTCGCTGAGCAATCGCCTGGTCTGGAGCGGAGGAGAACGGGCGCTCGCCTTCAGCAAGGTGGTGAGCGTGGGCAACCAGGACGATCTGGAGGCTTCGGACTTCCTGGAGTACCTGGCGGAGGACCCGGAGACCGAGATCATCGCCGCCTATATCGAGGGTGCCAAGGACGGGCGACGGCTGTGGCGCGCGCTCACTGCTGCCGGTCGCCGCAAGCACCTGGTGGTCTGGAAGGTGGGACGCACCCGGAGCGGTGCAAGGGCCGCCAACTCCCACACGGGTGCGTTGGCCGGCGAGACGGAGGTGTGGTCGGGGATGCTGCGCCAGGCCGGCGCGATCCAGGTCCGCGATCTGGACGAGCTGCTCGACATCCTCGTGGCGTTGCGCCACCTCGGGCGGCCCACCGGTGAGCAGATGGCCATCGTCACCGGCCCGGGCGGGCCCGCGGTCTCCGCCTCGGACGCCTGTGAGGAGGCCGGTCTGCAGCTGGCGGATCTCGCGGACGAGACGAAGACCCGACTGCGCGGTGTGGTGGCCAGCACGGGCACCAGCGTGCGAAATCCCGTGGACATCGGGCTGCAGCTGGCCCAAGCGGCAGAGATGTACCGCGAGGCCCTGGCGGCGACCATTCAGGATCCCGGTGTGGACGCGGTCGTCGTCATCGGAAGCTCCTCGCAGGGCGAGGGGTGGCAGGCACATATCGAGGCGATGGGTGAGCTGGCGCGGAACGCGGCCAAGCCCGTACTCTACGTCTCCTTCGGCGCGAACGATCCCGTCGTCGCCCAGGCCCTGGCGGCAGTGAGCATTCCCAGCTTTTCCAGCGCCGAGCGCGCTCTCCAGGCCTACGCGCGGGTTCGCGGCGCAAGGCCTCGCGGTGGCTCCGGACCAGACTCCGGCCGGGTTGCCAAGACCTTAGAAAATATACAATAATTACAGTATGTTACGCGTTTTCCGAGACGGGCGAAGGGCTCCCCTCAGAAAGGACGAGAGATGATTCTTCTGA
Source organism: uncultured delta proteobacterium (assembly GCA_963722885.1). Classification (GTDB taxonomy): domain Bacteria; phylum Myxococcota_A; class UBA9160; order UBA9160; family UBA6930; genus CAVXZE01. The sequence continues at coordinate 335,650 of CAVROS010000012.1, read as the reverse complement.
ACCCCAGGAAGCATGACCGCGAATACCAGGACCCGAAGTCGCGCGAGATCATGCGCAAGACGATTGCATTCTTCGAGGGCAAGGGCCGAGGGAAGCTCAAGAGGGACGACCATGAGCGGTCCTGGTACTCGGATTTTCTGGAGTTCCAGGAGAAGGAGGGCCTGTTCGCGACGCTCCTGACTCCCGCTCCCTACGCGGACGGGGACGCTGACACCCGCTGGGACACCTACCGGAACTGCGAGTTCAACGAGATCCTCGCCTTCTACGGGCTGGCCTACTGGTACACCTGGCAGGTCACCATCCTCGGCCTGGGCCCGATCTGGATGAGTCCCAACCAGGCGGTCAAGGAGAAGACCGCGCAGCTGCTCAGGGAGGGCGGCATCTTCGCCTTCGGACTTTCCGAGAAGGAGCACGGCGCAGACCTCTACTCCACGGAGATGGCGCTCGCCCGCCAGGCGGACGGCAGCTACCAGGCGAAGGGCCGCAAGTACTACATCGGAAACGCCAACGAGGCGGCCCTGGTATCCACCCTCGGAAAGCTCTCGGACAGCGGGGACTACGTCTGGTTCGTGGTGGGATCGAAGCACGGGAAATACGAGTGCGTCCAGAACGTCGTCAACTCCCAGAACTTCGTTGCGGAGTACGCCCTTCACGACTACCCGATCACCGAGGCGGAGATCCTCTCCAGGGGGCGGGATGCCTGGGATTCGGCGCTCAACACGGTCAATGTGGGCAAGTTCAACCTCGGCTGGGCCTCCATCGGCATCTGCACCCATGCGTTCTACGAGGCGATCGACCACGCGTCCAACCGGGTTCTCTACGGCAAGCACGTCACCGAATTCGCGCAGGTGAAGCAGCTGTTCTCCGACGCCTACTGCCGCCTGGTGGCCATGAAGCTCTTTGCCACCAGGGCTTCCGACTACATGCGCGCCGCGTCCGCCGAAGACAGGCGGTACCTGCTCTACAACCCGATCGTGAAGATGAAGGTCACCACGCAGGGCGAGGAGGTGATCAACCACCTCTGGGACGTGATCTCCGCGAAGGGCTTCGAGAAGGACAGCTATTTCGAGATGGCGGCCAGGGACATCCGGGCCCTGCCCAAGCTGGAGGGCACGGTTCACGTCAACATGGCGCTCATCATCAAGTTCATGAGCAACTACTTCTTCAACCCGGCCGAGTTCCCCGAGATCTCCAAGAGAGACGGGCTGGAGAACGACGACTTCCTCTTCGAGCAGGGCCCCACCAAGGGGCTGGGGAGGATCCAGTTCCACGACTACAACATCGCCTACGACAGCGTGGACATCCCCAACGTCCACCTGTTCGTGGAACAGATCGAGACCTTCAAGGAATTCCTCACCCAGGCCACGCCCACCAAGGAGCAGGCGGCGGACCTGGACTTCCTCCTCACACTTGGGGAGCTGTTCACCCTGGTTCCCTACGGCCAGCTGATTCTCGAGAACAAGAAGATCTACGACGTGGAAGACGAGGTGATCGACCAGATCTTCGACGTCCTGGTCAGGGACTTCTCGAAGTTCGCGCTTCAGCTCTACTCGAAGACCAGCAGCACGCAGCCGGCAGATGGAGCTCTGCCTCCAGATGATCCGGAAGCCGGTGGTGGACACGGCCAGGTTCGAGCGGGTGCTGGAAGAGCCACATCTACGCGCTGAAGGGCGCATACACGATGAGCGACTGACGCCGAAGAGGCGTCGGTGCGAAGCCCGGACCTCCGGTGCCGCTCTTCGGGGCCTACATTCCCTTGTAGGGGTTGGGTCCCGCGGTCTCGACCACCTCGAGGAAGTCGTCCATGATCTGCGGGATCCTGCGGTAGTCCGCGATCCCCAGCTCGTGGAGCTCGACGCGCTCCTCCTCGAGGACGAGCTGCTTCAGCTTCTCGCGCACGTTGCCCATCCGGTACTCGGCCAGCTCACTGCCCCGCACGAAGTGGCACTGGTAGTCGTCGCCCTTCTTGCAGCCGATCAGGAGGACGCCGTCGAACCCGGAAGCCAGGGCGTCGCCGACCCAGACCGCGTTCATCGAGCCCAGGCAACGCAGCGGGATGATGCGGATCATCGCGTTGTACTGGAGCCGCATCATGCCGGCCATGTCGATCGACGGCAGGGCGTCGTTCTCGCAGATGAAGGCGAGAATCCGCGGCTTCTCCTCGAACTCGTCGGGGACGTGAATCGACTTGATCATCTGCGAAACCATGCGGACGCTGTAGTTCTTGAAGGAGATGATCCGCTCGGGACAGGCGCCGAAGCAGATGCCGCAGCGGCGGCAGCGCCGCGGATTCGGCAGCGGCGTGCCCTTCTCGTCCTCGTCGAGGGCGCCGAAGGGGCATTCCTCGGTGCAGCGCTTGCACTGCGTGCACTTCTGCATCATGAAGTCCGGATAGCTGAGATCGCCGGCGCGCGGATGCACCGCGACGCCATGGGCGACCGCCTCGACCGCCTGGATCGCCTTGAGAGCGGCGCCGGCGGCGTCGTTGGCGCAGGTCGCGAAATCCATCGGCGCCCTGACGCCCCCCGCGGCGTAGATGCCGGTGCGCCGGGTCTCGTACGGGAAGCAGATGAAGTGCGAATCGGGGAAGCCGTACTTGAGTGTCGGCAGATCGGTGCCCTGGCGATAGGTGAGGTTCAGGATCTTCGCTCCGAGCCTCGGCGCTTTCGGCTTCCTTCTTCTCGCCGTCCGCCTTCTCGTCGCTCGCTTCCGCTTCCGCGCCCTCAGCAGCTTCGGCCTCTTCGCCTCCCGGCAGCTCGTCGACCTTGGTGGTCGGCACCATTCCGGTGGCCAGGACCACCAGATCGGCCTTGAGCTTGATGTCCTCGCCCAGCAGTGTCTCCTGGACCTCGATGGCGATCTGGCCGTCGGATTCCTTGGTCACGCTGCCGATCTCGCCCTTGGTGAAGAGGACGCCTTCGTCCTCCTGAACGTTGGCGTAGAAGCGCTCGAACTGGGCGGGAGACCTGATGTCCTTGTAGATCACGTAGACCTTGGCGCCCGGGTGCTGCTCGCGGACGTACTTCGCCTGCTTCAGCGAGACGCGGCAGCAGACCGAGGAGCAGTACGGCAGGTGGTCCTGGTCGCGGGACCCGGCGCACTGGATGAAGGCGACGCTCGAGGGCGCTTTGCCGTCCGAGGGACGCTTGATGCCGCCGTTCGCCACCATCTCTTCCATCTGGATGTTGGTGATCACGTCGGGTGACGACCCGTATCCCAGATGGGTCAGCTTCTCGGCCTCGTACGGCTTCCAGCCGGAGGCGAGAATGATGGAGCCGACCGTGATCTCCGAGGTGCTTCCGCCGTTCTGAAGCTCCACGGCAAACTCGCCGGGTGCTCCCGAGGTCTTCTTGACGGTGGTCGACTTGTGGATCGTGATGTTCGGATCCGCCTCGACCTCTTCGGCCAGCTTCGCGCACGCCGGAATCCTCCAGGTCCTTGTAGGGCGGGTGCTTCGGGAACACCTTGGAGAACCGGGTGGCCCAGCCGCCCAGCCGGTCTTCCTTCTCGATCAGCGCCACCTTGTAGCCCGCCGCGGCAGCGGACTTCGCGGCCGTCATGCCGGTGATGCCGCCGCCGATCACCATCAGATCCTTGTTGGTCTCCTCGATCAGGGCCTCCGGCGGCTCGACGGTCGCGACCCGGCATACGCCCATGCGGATGTGATCTTCGGCCAGCATCTGGGTGTCTTCGTCGTTCGGAGTATGGGACCAGGCCACGTGCTCGCGCAGGTTCACCCGGTCGGTCAGCACCTCGTCCCCGAAGTCGAACAGCTCGGGGAACACCCGCTGCGAACACGCCGCCACCACGACGCGGTTCAGCCCCTCGCCATCGATGTCCGTCTTGATCAGCTCGACACCTTCGCGACTGCAGAGGATGTCGTGTGTCTTGCAGAAAGAAGCCTCGGTCTCGCCGGTGGCGACTTCGGACAGCTTGTCGAGATCGATCGATTTCGCGATGTCGCAGCCTTTGCAGATATAGACGCCGATCTTGGTATCCATGGTTCTATCTCCTGGCACCTGCAGTATGAGAGCTTTCAGTGCCGCGCCGGTAGCATCCTGAACGGAGGTCACGACGTCGACGGGCCGCATCGCCACTCCCGCGCCGATGACTCCGCTCGCCCCATCGGGCGCGATGAAGCCGAACTCATCGAGAGCCGTATCCAGCGGCGGCGGCTGTCCTGGCCGTGTTCGGAACCATGCCGGTGGCGAGAACCGCCAGGTCGACCTCCATCCTGGTGATCTCGCCGGTGAGCGTGTTCTCCGCCTCGAGGACCACGCTGTTGTTCGGAGCCCTCCGTGATCTTGGCCACCTTGCCGCGGTGGAAGAAGAACTTCTCGTCGTCCTTGACCTTGGTGTAGAAGTCCTCCATCCGGCCGGGCGCACGTACGTCGATGTAGAACATGTGTACTTCTGCATCCGGGTACCGCTCGCGCACATAGGTCGCCTGCTTCATCGAAGCCAGGCAGCAGATCGAAGAGCAGTAGGGGAGGTGGTTCTCGTCGCGGGAGCCGGCGCACTGCACGAACCCGATCTTGGTGATCTCGCCGCCGTCGGAGGGACGCACGATCTTGCCCTCGGTCGGCCCGTTCTCGGAGGCGTACCGCTCCATCATCACGTTGGTGATGACGTTGGGAAGCTCGCCGAAGCCCAGGTTGTCCAGCTTGGTCGCATCGTAGGGCTTCCAGCCGGTTGCCCAGACGATGGCGCCGACCTTGGCGGTGATCGTCCTCGGCTGCATGTCCAGCTCGATCGCGTCGTAGTCGCAGGCCTCGACGCACTTCTTCATCCGATCGTCGCCGGCATGCTGCGGGTCGACGACGTAGCGCTGCGGGTAGGCCATGAGATGCGGCAGGTAGATGGCCTTGGTCTTGTCGATTCCGTAGTTGAAATCGTTGTCGCGCTCGATCTCGCAGACCTTCTCGCACTCGCCGCAGCAGGTGCACTTCTCGTTGACGTAACGCGGATTCAGCTTGATCCGGACTTCGTAGTCGCCCGGGAGAACCGGAAACGCTCTCCACCTCGGCCAGGGTCAAGATGCGGACGTTGGGGTTGGACCTCATGCGCTTGAGGTTGATCTCCATCCCGCAGGTCGGCGGACAGAGCTTGGGGAAGTACTGATTCGAAGCGACCACCCGGCCCCCGAGGGATGGGTTTCGTTCCACCAGGATCACCTTCTTGCCGAGCTCGGCGGTCTCGATTGCAGCGGTCATTCCCGCTATGCCACCGCCGACAACCAGCGTCTCGGCCTGTATCTGATCGCCTGCATCGTCTTGAGCCGCAGTCGGTTCGAACTCAGCCACGTGCTTACTCCTTGTTCAAAAAGAGACGGTCGCTAGACGCGCGTCTCCCCTTCGCTATCCGCGTTGGCGGACGATAACAACCGTAGTCGGAACCCGTCAATCGGGGCCGCACTCTCTTGCGCTTGCGACGAGGAGTCAGTTTGCGTCCCGGTCGTCGATCTCCTCCACGGCCTCGGAGGCAATCTCTGCCACGTCCGGGTTGGGGTCGTCGAGCAACGCCTGGAGCGCGTCGGTGGCGGCCCGATGGCCGATCCTGCCGAGCAGGTCGGCGGTATCGCCCCGCAGCGCCGCATCCTCGCTGGTGAGGACCGGCAGCAGGCCGGTGACGAGGCCATCCAGGGCCGCGCGGTCGGCTTCCAGAGCTTCCTCGACCGCCATCATCAGGCCGAGTCGCAGCGAGGTGGTGCTGCCCTTCCAGAGGGCCACGAAGTGCGCTGCGCCGGGGCCGGTTCGCATCCGGCCAGCGACTTCGTCGAAGCGTCCCTGCTCCACCAGTGACAGCAGCAGATTCCTTCCGTGGCCTTCATCACCGCGGGAGAGGATCTTGTCCACGAGATCGGCCGGGGGAACCACGCCCGTCACGGCGAGCTCTCCGTCCAGGATGGTGAGCGGCACCGAGCGGACCTTGAATCGCTCGGCGAGACTCGAGTGCAGCTGGACGTCGACGATCGATACCGTAACCAGCGGCGAGGCGAGTGCGAGCCGATTGGCGGAACGGACCGCGCCCGGGCAGTGGGGGCAGGTGGCGCCGACGAAGACGAGCAGCTCGACGGGGTGCTTCAGCGCGGAAAGCCGCTCGGCCCAGCTCTGACTGGTGTCGCCGCCGCTTTGCATCGGGCCGTCCGGCCTGCCCCCCTGCTAGAGTCCGGCGAAGATCCGATCCCGGATCTCCTCGACCTTGCCGACGCCCGCGACCTTCACGTACTTGGGGGCAGCGGCGTCGCCGGATGCGGCCCAGACGGTGTAGTAGTCGATCAGCGGCTCGGTCTGGTCGTGGTAGACCTCCAGACGCTTGCGGACGGTCGCCTCCTGGTCGTCATCGCGCTGGATCAAGGCCTCCCCGGTGACATCGTCCTTGCCCTCGACCTTGGGCGGGTTGAAGACGATGTGGTAGGTGCGGCCCGATGCGAGATGCACGCGGCGGCCGCTCATGCGGCGGATGATCTCGTCGTCTTCGACGTCGATCTCCACCACCGCGTCGACAGGGACCTTCTCGGCCTTGAGCGCCTCTGCCTGGACCACGGTGCGGGGGAACCCGTCGAAGAGGAATCCCTTTTCGCAGTCGGGCTGCGCGACGCGCTCCTTGACCAGACCCAGGATGATGTCGTCGGAGACCAGGCCGCCGGAATCCATCACCTTCTTGGCTTCCAGCCCCAGCGGTGTCCCCGCCTTCACCGCAGCTCGCAGCATGTCGCCGGTCGAGATCTGCGGGATTCCGTACTTCTCGGTGATGTAGCCGGCCTGTGTGCCCTTCCCGGCACCGGGACCGCCCAGAAGAATGATGCGCATGGTTGCTGTCCTTCCTTGCAAGACGTGTCGAATGGGGAGGCCCGGGTACTGATTTCAGACGATATCCAGGTCCACCGTCGGCATCTGCTTCAGCGTCTCGTGCACCGGGCACAGCGCGGCGATGCGCTTGACGACAGACTTCTTGTCCTCGGGAAAGTCGTTGGGTAGCTCGAGGTCGATCACGACGGTTCCTACGCGCTTGGGGTCGTCGGCGATCTCGAGGGTCAGACTCGCACCTACCTCGCCGTCCGTGTACCCGTGGCTATCGCAATAGGTCTGGACCATGATGGCGATGCAGGCGCCCAAAGATCCCGCCAGGAGCTCCACCGGGTTCATGCCCTCGTCGGCACCGCCTTCTTCCTTGGACATGTCGATGGTGAGCGCGTGTCCGCGCACCCGGAGTTCGAAAGCCTTGCCCTCTTTTCTACTGATGCTGATCAGATCCATTGCGCCTTGTCCAGATCGGAGGCTCTAGTCGTCCTCGTTCTCGCGGTCGTGCAGGAACTTCCAGAAGCCAACGAAGAGCACCAGATACCCGACCCCGAACAGGTAGAGCATCCCCTTGGTATGTGTCATGAATTCCTGAAGGGAGTAGAAGCCCTCACTCATGCTGTCTTCTCCAACTCAGTGGCCTTCGCTGAAATCCGGGTGCTCGTAGAACACCGGCATCCGCGTGACGATGAATCGATAGGCTGTGACTCCTACCGTCACCACGAAGACCGAAATGCCGATCTCCATCCAGTGCGGGAAATACCGCTCCGCCTGGGGGAGCTGCCAGTTGAAGGCGATCACGCAGATGTTGAGGCGGTTGAGGACGATTCCCAGCACGGTCAGAAACGCGGCCCATCGGATCAGCGTCAGATTGAGGTCACGCACCCCGACCACGTAGAGGAAGCACGGCAGTGCGACGAACCCGATCATCTCGAGCAGGAACCAGAGCCCGTAGTTCGTGGCGAGGAGCCCCCAGTTGTCGTCCAACGCCACGCCGAAGATCTTGATGGCGAAGTACGCCGCCAGCACGAACGCCGCCGCCTTCCCGAAGCCGAGCACCACGCCGTCCGCAGTCCGCTTGTGCTCCTCGTCCATCTTGTCCGCGAAGCCCCGGTGGGCCAGCGTGCCCTCGAAGATCACCATCGAGAGGCCGGCGGCGACGCTGGAAACGAAGAAGAACACCGGGAGATAGGAGGAGTACCAGAGAGGGTGCAGCTTCGACGGGACGATCAGGAAGAGCGCGCCGAGAGAGGACTGGTGGAGCGTGGACAAGGTGATGCCGAAGATGGTGAGCAGCAGCGTCATCCTGACCAGGACCCGTCGCAGCTTCTTCTCGCCGAGCCACTCCAGCGCCATTGGAGAGAACTCGAGGAAGAGCACGATCAGGTACAACATGACGCAGGCGCCGACCTCGAAGAGCACCGAGGTCGGTCCGGGGCTGATCATGAAGGGGTAGGGCAGGCGCCAGGGGCGGCCCACGTCGTAGAGCAGCGCGACCACGACCATCGAGTAGCCCAGGAATCCGGTGAGGAGCGCCGGGCGGAGAGCGGCATGGAACTTCTTCATGCCGAAGACCTCCACCGCCGCAGCGGTGGTATAGCCGCCCGCGGCCAGTGCGACGCCGCAGAGCAGGTCGAAGCCGATCCAGAAGCCCCAGGCGTTGTTCTGGTCCAGGTTGGTGACCGCGCCCAGCCCGCCGGTGAAGCGGAGATACGAGAGCCAGAGGCCGACCAGGATGATGGTTCCGGCGATGATGTTGAAGGGAGAGAGGAGCGGTCGCTCGACGGAATTCCCGGGCTCGGACATCACGCCCCCTCCTCGGCACTCTCTTTCGCCGCTTTCTCCAGTGCCTTCTTCACCGCCCTCTCCACCGCCTTCTCCTGGTCCGCTTTGGCCTTCTCGGCCGCCTTCTTCTTCGCCTCGTCGGCCGCGGCCTGGGTCGTCTCGATCGCCTCCCGGACTGCGGAATTCTTGTCCCGCGCGGCGGCCTTCTCCTTGGTCCGGGTCATGATGTAGATGCCGCCCAGAAGCGCCGGCCAGACCCCGAGGATGATCGGCACCGCCGACAAGGCCCCCGACGTCAGCTTCGGAGCCGGCGTGGTGCCCAGATCGGTGCGGAAGCCGAGCTCCTCGAACGGCGCGCCGCTGATGTAGAGCCAGTTGGTCCCGCCCATCTCGTGTTCGCCGTAGATGTGATCGACGTACCGATCGGGGTGTCTGCGGATCCGCTCGCGCGCGACGGCGATCAGGTCCTCCCGCCTTCCGAACAGCAGCGATTCCTGCGGGCAGGCTTCGACACAGCCCGGCAGCTTGCCTTCGAGCAGACGCGGATGGCAGAGCGTGCACTTCATGACCTTCGGTTCGAGCGCCTCGTCGTATTCGTAGGTAGGCACGTCGAAGGGGCAGGCGACGATGCAGTAGCGGCAGCCCACGCACACCGAGGCGTCGTAGACGACGGCGCCTTCGGGCGTCTTGGTGTAGGCGTCGACGAAGCAGGACGACATGCAGGCCGGTTCCATGCAGTGATTGCACTGGAACTTCCGGAACACCGGCGAGTCTGTCGTAGGACTCGACCTGGTACTTGTTCACCACCGTGTAGGTCTTGTCATCGGTTCGGCGCTTCTGTTCGAGAACCGACTCGTCGTCGAACGGCGTTTCCGGCGTCGGGAGGTCGTCATTGACCTCGACACAGCCCTTCTCACACAGGCGGCAGCCGATACAGAGCGTGATGTCGTGGAGGACACCGTAGGCGTCGGGATGTCCGGAGAATTCGCCGGACGCCGCCGTGGCGACCTTGGGCACGGCCATGGCCGCCCCCGCAGCGGTCATGGACTTGAGAAACCTTCTGCGTGAGATGCTCATCAGTCGTTCCTTCACCGAGCCCCGCCGGACGCCGCCGTCTGGATCGCTTTCTTCCTTCTCCGCGTGGCACCCAGAGCAATCTTCGGGCTTCTGGAGCTCCATGCTCTCATGGCAGCCGAGACACTGCTGATGGTAGGCGCCCTTCAACGCCGGCTTCATCAGCTCGAGGTCGGCAGATCCCGCGACGTGGCAGCTTCCGCACAAGGGCGGTTTCTCCCCGACCGGGCTCTGGTGGTGGCAGCCCTGGCAGACGACGTCTTCGTGCCCGTGGAAGAAGGTGGCGGTGCTGCTCTCGCTGATGTGCTCGATCAGCTTCTCCACGATCTGCCGGTGCGGCATCTTTGCCGGCTCGAATTCATTCGAGAGGAGCGCCGATCTCGACGGTCTCCGGGATGTCGTCGAGCGCGAAGCTGAGCGCCACCTCGGACGGGAAGCGGGCGGAAGTCGTCCAGCGACCGGTAACGCGATCGCTCGCTCTCCAGCATCTCCGGCAGCGGTCCCTGGTGGCAGAGCTCGCAGCCCTCTTCGGGAAGCCGCGCCTGCTCCATCTGGTCGTGGCAGCCGGCGCACTCGGGAGTGGCCTTCTCCGTGTCGTGGCAGCCGACACAGCTGTGGTCGGTCCTCTTCGCGTGCATGGCCCGGAAGAGATTCACCCCTTCGCTCTCCTCCGTCCCCTGGAGCGTGTGACACTCGCTGCAGCTCTCGAGGGTCTGGTGGTGGCAGATGCGGCAGCTGTCGCGGCCGCCTCGTGATCGACGTGGGAGAAGGGCACGGTCCGGAGCTGGCTGGCCTCGAGGTCCGCTTCCGCGACGCTCAGCAGCAGGAAATCCTCCTGGCCGCGCATCGAGGCGGGGCGGATTCTCGATGCGCTCGATGGCGAGCTGGGCTCTCGAGATCGTGACAGTCGTAGCAGAACTGCGGACCGGCGGCGTCGTCCTCGACGATGATCTCCGGAGGGGGCTCGCGGTGGCAGCCGATGCACGACTCGTGCGCCACCAGCTTGAAAGCGGAACGGTTCTCCTCCGTCTCCTCGCGGTGGCAGTCGCGGCAGGAGCTCTCCTTGCCCTCGACGTAGACGAGCTCCTCCTTCTCCTCGTCGTAGACGTGGTGGCAGGCCCCGCACTCCTCTTGCGCGGCCTCGACATGGCGGTAGTGGAGCGACTTGTCCATCCCGAAGAGCTGCATCGACGACACGTAGGGGGGCTGGCGCAGGTGGCAGTCGCCGCAGGCGACGGGTCCCCCGGCCTCGCCCGCATCGAGGGTCTCCTGGTGACAACCGATACAGTTGTCGTGGTAGAGGTCGATGAGCTCGATCCTCGCCGATCTCCTCCAAGCGCTGGTAGCTGGCGGACAGGATCCCGTCCGGGTCGCGTGGGGTGGCAGAGGTCGCAGTCCTCTTCGCGCTCCAACATGACCTCTGTGTGCAGGTCGTGCGGGAAGAGGACGGCCGGCCTTTCCAGCTCCTCGAACCCGGCCCGTTCGGCGATGTCGACCAGATCGGCCCTCGCAGTGGTCTGATCGGCAACCGCTTCCGAGGTGCAGCCGCTCAAAGACAGGGAACAGATGAGCAGGACGCCGAGCAAGGCAATCGACATCCACTGGCCAGACTCGCATGGTGCCTCTCGCTTCAGCCCTCTTCATTCGCCCGGTGACCCCTTCAGCTCCTCGGGTATCTCCATCGTCTCCATCAGGATGTCGCTGATGAACTTGGTGTGCATGCCCAGGTCGTAGAAGCCAATGATGTCCTCGATGCCGCTGTGGCAGTTGTGGCAGGGCGTGATCACGACCTCCGCGCCCGTGGCTCCCAACTGCTCCGCCTTTATCTTGTTGGAGAGCATGCGGGAGCGCTTCCAGGGGGGCCCGCAGTTGATGATGCCCCCACCGGCGGCACAGCAGTAGTTGTGCTCGAAGCGCGGGCTCATGTCGGTGAAGTTCTCACACAGGGCATCGACCACGTACCGGAGCTTCTCTCCCAGATTCAGACCCCGGACCGTATTGCACGGATCCTGAACGGTCACGTGCTTGGTGGATTTCTGCTTGATCTTGATCCGTCCGGTCGAGATCAGGTCGTGGTAGAACTCGATGGCGTGCACCATGGGGATCGGCGGGAACTGCCAGCCCAGCCAGCGGGGACCGTCGTACACGGCTCCCCTGTAGGCGTGACCGCATTCACCCATGACGATCTTCTTGACCTTGAGTCTCGCGGCCGTCTCCCAGTGGAGCCGCTCCACGCGGCCCATGATCTCGAAGTCGCCCGAGTACATGGCCATGTTGCTGTTGTCCCAGCCGTCGGTGGCCGGCATCGTCCAATCGACGCCCGCCACGGTCATGATCTGGGAGATGTTGCCGAGCAGCTGCGCGAGGATCTTGGGCTCCGGGGCGATCACCGAGTACATCACCTCGGCGCCTTCCTTCTCCAGGGGGATGCGGGCGGCGGGGAGCTCCAGCTGGGCGTCCTCTTCCTGCCACTGGAGCGTGTCGATCCACTCGTCCTGGTTGACCCACATCTGGTTCATGGTGGCCGCATGGCTGTTGGTGGTGTCCTGCAGATAGAGAGGAACCACGCCGAGAAGGCTGCAGATACGCCGCACCTGCATGATCAGGTAGGAGATGTCGATCCCGAAGGGGCAGTACATGGCTGCAGCGCCGGCAGGCCCCGCACTCCGTGAACGCGATGCGGGCCATCTCCGCAGCTTCTCGGGAGAGACCAGTCCGTCGTGCTTGACCAGCTCCCAGACGGTCTGCTTGACCTTCGCCACCGGGGAGAACATGGGGTCCTTGTTGCGCGACAGATAGGTGTGGCAGCCCTCGGCGCAGACTCCACAGCGCACGCATGTCTCGAGGTAGACCTTGAGCCTCGCGGCGCTCTCCTTGGTCAGGACCCGTTGGACGACGCGCTGGATCTTCTCGGGCGTGAGCTTCTCGATCGCCTCATCGATCCCCGGGATCCTCACCTGGCTCTCAGGAGTCTCGTTCATCTCCGTGTCTGCCTCCAGGACTCGCGCTGTCGGGCTCGGCTACCAGTCCTTGGTACCGCGGACGTAGCCGAACTCAGAGCCCATGTATGCCCGTGTCACCGGGAAGAAGAGCATGTGGGCGATGCGGGTGAAGGGGACCATGGCCAGCAAGATCGGCACCGGTCCACATGTGGATGATGACGATCGTCTCGTAGTCGAAGACCTGGTAGAAGGCCATCAGCCCGGTCGCGAAGGGGGCCACGACCAGCACGACGAGAACCAGGTCACTCTTCGACGTCACGAAGCGCACGGTGGGGTTGGCGATTCTCCTCAGCAGGAAGGTGAGCCCCCCCACGATCACGATGATGGTCATCACCTTGCTCAGGGTGTCCGGCAGCGTCCACCAGCTGACACCCCAGGATTCCCTCCACAACATCACGTGGGCCACGGTCAGGATCGGGGTGAGGATCAGGCAGATGTGAAACAGGAAGGACAGGGCCGTGAACGCCGGCCGCAACCTCATGTTCCTGGAGCCGTAGGGTACGATCCAGTGCAGGATCGAGCGCAGCCCGGGTCCCCATCGCATGTAGGGCCAGACCACCTTGTCCTTCCTGGCCATCCTCGCCATCGAGACCATGCGATAGACGCTTCCGAAGAGAAAGATGGCGAAGGCGATCCACACTAGGGGCCCGCGGGAGAGTTCGTACACCCCTGATCCTCCAACCCAGCACCTGGCGAAATCAAGAACCGGCTACCCCAGGAGCTCTCCGCTCGGCACCACGTGCCTGCAGTACTTGTCATCTTCCACGTACCTGAGCAACACATGGCTGCCGTCCGGACTGAAGACGGGATCCCAGAGCCTGTCGTAGCTCTCGTCGCGCTTCTTTCCGTCCGCCAGGATCAGGTACTTGCCGCCCAATTCCACTTTGGCCAGAACGTGCTGCCCGCACGGGCTGAACACCGGGTCCCAGACCATATCGAAATCGTCCGAGACCGGTACCCCGTCCACCGCGACCGACCAGCGGTTTCCCTCCTTCACGATGGCGCCAACCCGCTCTCCATCCGGCGAGAAGACGGGAGCCAACACCATGTCGGAGAAGAGGCACTTCCACGGCCTGTCGTCGACCGCGATCGTCCACTTGCCGAATTCGGGAGAGACCACGGCGGCGATCCTCGAGCCATCCGGGCTGAACCGTTGCTGCCACATCTGATTGTAGTGACCGTCCCAGAGCGGATCGCCGTCCTTGAACAACCTCCAGGCGCCTTCGTGCCGCACCGGTGCGGCCACCGAGCCGCTCTGGGGATCGAAGGCCGGCTCCCAGACGCCGCCGAATCGGGAGGGCCAGGGCTCGGCATTCACCGCGATCGAGTACTCGCAGATGTCGGTTCGGATCTCGGCTGCAATGGCCTTTCCATCGGCGCTGAAGACGGGGTTCCAGACGTTGATGAAGCGTGGCTCCCAGAGCTTGCCGTTCACGGCTACGGACCAGGCTCCTTCGAAGAAGCCGGCCACGTCCGCTTCCTTTCGAGCTTCGACCTGCACCGTGGCGGCGGCCTTGCTGCCATCGGGACTCACACAGAAATCGCGCATTCCCGGGAAGGTCTCTTCCCAGGCCTTGTCGTCGACAGCGATTCCGTAGGCATTCTCGCGCTTGCAGGCCACCGCAATCGCCTGGCCATCGGCGCTGAAGATGGGGTTCCAGGCGTACTCGTAGCGCTCCTCCCATGGCTCGCCTTCCACCGCCACCGTCCATTCGTCGTCGATGCGCACCAGGGCGGTCAGCCTGCCGAGCCGCGAGAAGCGCGGATACCAGCACAGCTCGAAGCTCTCGGGCCAGGCCTCGCCGTTGACAGCGATGGTGAAGGCGTCGTCCGCCTTCTTCACCGGAGCGACGATCCTCTCCCCGTCCGGGCTGACGACGAACTCGTCGACTCGCGGATACGCGCTGCGGATCTGCGCGAGGTCGGCGAGAACCTTCTTCCCCGCTTGCCAGTCCCAGCTCTCGCTAGCCGTCATCCACCTTCTCCTATACCTGCGTAGCCAGCAGCGCCCGCGAGCTCTCTCGGGTCGCGATCGCGGGTGCAGAGAGAGCCCCCAGCATTGGCCGGGGACGTATAGCAAAACTGCGCGGATAGGAGGAGATGGCCCGGACACTAGCGATGGAAAAGAGGCCAGACGAGGAGCCTCCGACCCCAAGCCTTTGGAAAGGGCGGGGTAGCCAAACCACGAGCGGGTGATTTTGAAATCTGACCCTCGGTCAGCTTCGAGAAAACCGAAAAAAGGCCCTCGCTTTGATCCATATCAAGGCACCGGAGCCGGGTCTGGCCCATCTTCTTCTCACAGAACGGAGCTCCCCGGCAGGGAGCTCCGAGGCAAAGAAAGCAGGGGCCGAAAGATGATTCGCACCGTTGTCTCGATCGATGAAGACCTCTGCAACGGCTGTGGCGAGTGCGTTCCCGCCTGCGAGGAGGGAGCGATCCGGATCGTCCACGGCAAGGCCAGGCTGCTCTCGGACAGCCTCTGTGACGGTCTCGGGGCCTGCCTGGGACACTGCCCTGAGGGGGCGATCAAGGTCGAGTCCCGGGAGGCGGCGCCGTTCGACGAAGACGCGGTGCGGCGGCACCTGGCGGGCCCCGAAGTGACGGAGAGCCCGGCATCGGAGCTCACCCACTGGCCGGTGCAGCTGAAGCTGCTGCCGGCCACGGCGCCCGTGCTGCGCGGCTCGTCCCTGCTGGTTGCCGCCGATTGCGTACCGGTCGCATACGCCGGCTTCCACGCGGAGCTTCTGCGCGACAACGCCGTCGTGATCGGGTGCCCCAAGCTCGACGATCTCAGCGGCTACGTCGAGAAGCTCGCGGAGATGATCCGACACAACGACCTGGCCAGACTCACCGTGGCGCACATGGAGGTTCCCTGCTGCACCGGGATTCTCCGCGCCGTGCTGGAGGCTCGTCGGCTCGCCGGGAGCGATCTCCCGGTCCACGATCTCACCATCAGTATTCAGGGGCAGCTGATCGAGCGGCGAGAGATTCTCGCCGAGTCGTCTCTGCCCGGTCGAAACGAAACGGCTTGTCATCAAATCACAGGAGTTGAATAGATGTTCTGCAACCAATGCGAGCAGACCGCACGCGGGACCGGCTGCACGGAAAGAGGTGTGTGTGGTAAGGATGAAGACGTCCAGTCTTTGCAGGAGATCCTGCTTTACGGCTTGAAGGGAATGGCCGCCTACGCGCACCACGCGCGCCGGCTCGGGATGGTCGACGAGGACGTCAACGCGTTCGTCGAAGAGGCGCTCTTCGCCACGGTGACCAACGTCAACTTCGACATGGACAGTCTGTTCGAGCTGGTCCTGGAGTGCGGGCGCAAGAACCTCCGCGTGATGGAGATGCTCGACGACGGGCATATCAAGCGCTACGGGACGCCCAGTCCTGCGACCATCTACGAGGGAACCAAGGCGGGCCCGGGAATCCTCGTCAGCGGCCACGACATGGTCGATCTCGAGGACATTCTCGAGCAGACCGAGGGCACGGGCGTCAACGTCTATACCCACGGCGAAATGATGCCCGCCCACATGTATCCCGGACTGCGCAAGCACGAGCATCTGGTGGGGCACTACGGCGGCGCCTGGCAGAAGCAGAAGAAGGAGTTCGCGCAGTTCACGGGCGCCGTACTCGGCACCACCAACTGTGTGCTGATTCCGCGAGACGAATACAAGGATCGACTCTTCACGACCCGCGCCACGGCGGTCCCGGGCAGCAGGCGGCTGGCCACCAATGATTTCTCCGAGGTCATCGAATGCGCGAAGCGGTGCCAGCCCCTCGCCGATGAGAAGATGGGGGAGTCGACCATCGGATTCCATCAATCGGTGCTGCTGGGGCTGGCTGGCGAGATCGTCGGGGCCGTCAAGGCCGGAAGCCTCAAGCACTTCTTCCTGATTGGCGGGTGCGACGGTGCGGAGCCCGGTCGCAACTACTTCTCGGAGTTCGCCATCAACACGCCGCCGGATTCGCTGATCCTGACCCTCGGCTGTGGCAAGTACCGGATTCGCGACCACGACTACGGCACCCTCGAGCTCGCCGGTGTCGGACCGGTCCCGCGGCTGCTCGACATGGGACAGTGCAACAACGCCTATGGCGCCATACAGGTGGCGGTGGCCCTGTCAGAGGCCTTCGACTGCGGCGTCAACGACCTGCCGCTGACCATCGTGCTCTCGTGGTTCGAGCAGAAGGCGGTCGCCGTGCTGCTGAGCCTGCTCGCTCTGGATGTGAGGGGAATTCGCATCGGTCCGGCGGCGCCAGCGTTCGTATCGCCGAACGTCTTCAAGGTCCTTCAGGACAAATTCGACCTCAAGCTGACCACTACGGGCGATCCGATGGCCGACCTGAATGCGGCGTATCCGCTTGCCTCCTGACGGAAGCGGCTGAGAGGCAGGGGGATCCCCTTGCAGGGGACCCCCTATGCAGGGCTGCTCGGCACGGCCTGAAAGGGCTGTGCCGAGCTCTGCCCCGGCTACCAGTTCTCCCCCAGAAGCTCGAAGTGCGCCTGCGGGTGGGCGCATGCGGGACAGATGTCGGGTGCCTCGTCGGCCTCGTGCAGGTAGCCGCAGTTTCGGCATCTCCAGACCACCTTCCCGTCCCGCCTGAAGACCCTGCCCGCCTCGAGGTTGGCGGCCAGGTCGCGGTAACGCTTCTCGTGCTGCTTCTCGGCCACGGAAATCGCCTCGAGAACGTTGGCGATCTGCTCGAAGCCCTCCTCGCGCGCGACCTGGGCGAAGCCGGGATACAGCTCCGTATGCTCGTGGTGCTCGCCCGCCGCCGCCGCGTTCAGGTTCTCGAGCGTCGTCCCGATCACGCCAGCCGGGAAGCTCGCGGTCACCTCCAGCTCCCCGCCTTCCAGGAACTTGAAGAATCTCTTGGCGTGCTCCTTTTCCTGATTGGCGGTCTCCTCGAAGATGTCCGCGATCTGCTGGAGGCCCTCCTTCTTCGCCGCGGCCGCGAAGTACGTGTAGCGGTTGCGCGCCTGGGACTCTCCGGCAAACGCAGCCAGCAGATTGCCTTCCGTTCTGGTTCCCTGCAGCTTTCCCATCTTCTGAATTCCCTCCTGGACAATGGGCCTGGCGCCTGAATATAGACCTGGTGCCGATCTCGGCTACCTGTCGATCCGCGATCTCGGCCTGCCCCGCGGGGCCAGTGACTCTCCGCGAGAATTCTCCGTGAGAATGACGGGCCAGCGCGGAGTCCGGTGCACGAGTTGATAGACTGCGCAAATCCAATCACCCACCAGGAGTCTGACCATGCGTGACGTCTACATCGTGGAAGCAGTGCGGAGCCCGATCGGCCGGCGCCGCGGCGACCTCGCGACCCTCCACCCCGGCGATCTGCTCGGCTTCGTTCAGAAGGGCGCGCTGGAGAGACGCGGGATCGATCCCGCCCGGATCGACCAGGTGATCGGCGGTTGTGTCTCCCAGGTGGGGGAGCAGTCCTTCAACATCGCCCGGTGTGCCTGGCTCTCGCAGGGCCTGCCCCTCGAGGTCCCCCAGACCACGATCGACAGTCAGTGCGGGTCCAGTCAGCAGGCGACTACGCTCGCCATGGGTCTGATCGGCTCCGGAATGGCGGAGACGGCCCTGACCTGTGGCCTCGAGATGATGACCCGGGTCCCGCTCGGCGCGAACATGCAGGGGGGCAGTCCGCTCCCCAAGTCCTACTTCGGGCAGTACGCCTTCACCTCCCAGTTCGGCGGCGCACAGATGATCGGCGAGGAGTTCGGGATCACCCGCGAGGATACCGACCGGTTCGGCCTGAGAAGCCAGGAGCTCGCCATCGCCGCCTGGGACGCCGGCCACTTCGACGCCGAGGTCGTGCCCATCGAGGCCCCGCTCGCGGACGAAGAGGGAAAGCCGACCAGCGAGACGCAGACCGTGAAGCGCGACGGTGGCCTGCGCCAGACCTCGCTCGAGAAGCTGGCCGCGCTCGAGCCGGTGAAGGGGCAGACACTGCACACCGCGGGTAGCTCGTCGCAGGTTTCCGATGGTGCGGCGGCGCTGATTCTGGCCTCCGAGGAGGGCGCCAAGCGGCTCGGGGTCGAGCCGCGCGCTCGAATCGTCAGCTCGACCATCGTCGGCGTCGATCCCGTCACCATGCTCAAGGGCCCGATCCCCGCTACGGAAAAGGTGCTGAAGGCCACCGGCCTGAAGATCGATCAGATCGACACCTACGAGGTGAACGAGGCTTTCGCATCGGTGGTGCTGGCCTGGATGAAGGCCTGCAATCCGGTCGAGGAGAGGGTCAATCCCCAGGGCGGCGCGATCGCGATCGGTCACCCGACCGGCGCCACCGGAGCGCGGCTGCTCACCACGGCGCTTCACACGCTGGAGCGCACCGGTGGGCGCTACGGCCTGGTCGCGATGTGCTGCGGCGGGGGTCTCGGGACCGGCACCATCATCGAGCGGCTTTGATCGGGTGGCCGCGCCCGGTCCTCAGGGGACCGGGCGCGGCTGCCGGGACGCCAGGCGGGCGGGTCGCCACCAACTCGATGCGAGAATCCCGAGCGCGCGTGTGGTCGAAGCGACGAGGAGCATCGGTCAGGCGAATGAGCAACCAAGCCAGGATCCTCTTCGGCGTCGTGATGACGCTCGCACTGCTCTTCGGGTTCCTTCACGTGATCTGGCCGGGGTCGCCGTGCTCGTTCGAGCGGCTCCACATCTTCGGCTTCAATCTGCTGACCGGCGGCTCGCTCATCCTCTACCACACCCAGGGCAGGGGCGTGCTCACGCGCCGGGTCAGGACCTACTTCGCACTCGCGCTGCTCTACGCCCTCTTTGCGGCGGCAGGCTGGTACATTCCGACCCTGATCCTGTCGGTTCCGCTCTTTCTGGTGGTGGAGTCGGTCCGCATCCAGCGCTTCTCGCTCTTTCCTTTCGACTTCTTCCGTCGCGTGCCGGTGAGCGACAAGTTCAACCAGGCCTCCCTCCTGTGTCTCAGCCTCGGCATCTTCTTCGCCTCGCTGGTGATCTTGAACAACGAGTATCTGCATCTCGTCGAGTACCAGAAGCTCAGCATCGAAGTCTTCTTTCTGGGCTACTCGTTCCCGGTTTCCCTGATCACCATGTCGATCATGTTCTCGTTCATGACCGAGCGAGAGAGCCGTCTCGTCGCGGTATTGAAGGAAATCGGCTTCTGGTCGGTCAATCTCGGCGTGATCGTCTTCTTCGTCCTGATCATCTTCGAGCTCGGCATCCCGGAGATGGTGGCGGCCACGACGCTCTTCTTCTCGGTCTGGATGATCTTCTTCCTGTTCCTCGCCACCGCGCCGAACGTGCAGCAGAAGACCTTCCTCGTCTCTGGGATGGTCTTCCTGCTCTTCACCGCGCTGACCGGGATCCTCTACATCCTGCCCTACTTCTATCCGTCCCTGGATCAGTACCGCGAGCCCTTACTCGTCCTCCACGCGATGGTCTCTCTCTACGGATGGAACCTGAGCGGGTTGTTCATCATCATCCGGTGGAGTGACTTCCCGATCCAGCTCAACTCGGCGCTGGCGATCACCCTCCACTGGTGCATCGTCCTGGTGCTCGCGCCCCTCGGCAAGTACATCCTTCCGATCTCCATCCTGGCGATGGTGGCCTACGTAGCCCTCCTGAGCGTCGTGTTTTCCGGGAGCGCCTACCAGAAGGAAGCGATCGGATGAGAGCCAGATTCAAGAGAGAGTGCTTCTTCTCGGTATCCAAGCGGGAGCTCTTCGAGTTCCACGAGCGCGATGATGCCTTCTCCCTGCTCACCCCGGCTTCCGCGAACATCGAGGTCGAGAGTACCGCCTCGACCTTGGCGCCGTCGGACGACGTGGTGCGGTTCGCCGTGAAGTTCGGCCCTCTGAGATTCCGGTTCGAGAACGTGCACACGGTCTACCAGCCGTTCGACCTGTTCGTAGACGAGCAGAAGAAGGGTCTCTTCACCGAGTGGCGACACGAGCACCGTTTCACAGAGGCGGCCTGGGAGGGAGATCCGGCCTCGATGCTCACAGAAGAAATCGCGTATGCGCACCCGCTGCTGCCATTCGTGAGCCCCTTCGTCAGACTCCGGCTCGGCAAGCTGTTCGAGTACCGGTTCGAAGCCACGGCGAGAGAGGTGCACCGGAAGAGGGAATCGGAGGGCGACGGGGCGGGAGAGCGCGTGGTCGTCACCGGCGCCACCGGATTGATCGGGAAACGGATCGTCCAGATTCTCCTCGAGAGGGGATCCGAGGTGATCGCGTTGGTCCGGAACGTCGAGAAGGCTCGGAAGCTCCTCGGCGATCGGGTGACCTGTGTCCACTGGGACTTCAGCAGGCCCGACGAAGGGGACTGGAGGCGCCACCTCTGCCAGGCGGACGGCGTGATCCACCTGGCGGGAACGCCGCTCTTCGAACGGCGCTGGAACGCTGCGTTCAAGCGAGAGATGGAAGAGAGCCGCACTCTCGGCACGCGCCAGCTCGTCGACGCGATCGCCGCATCCGCCGAGAAGCCCCGGGTGTTCGTCTCCGCCTCGGCCCTCGGCTACTACGGAGTGGATCCGGAGAGAGTCGTCGACGAGACCGCCCCACCTGCCGATGATCTCCTGGCGCGCATCTGCGTCAATTGGGAGAACGAGGCCAGGAAGCTCGATGCGCACGGTGTGCGCACCGTCCAGATGCGGATCGGCATCGTGCTGAGCAAGAAGTCGGGTGCCCTGAAGGAGCTGTTGCCGCTGTTTCGAATCGGAATCGGTGGAACCATGGGGGATCCGCACCACTACATCAACTGGATCCACCTCGAAGATTGCGCGCGAATGTTCACGATGGCGCTGGGGAACCAGGAGATGTGCGGGCCGTACAACGTCGCAGGCCCCAGTCCGGTGACGAACGCGGAGTTCGCCCGGGGCATCGCGCGGGTGCTCGGGCGCCCCGCACTGATGCGATACCCGGTGCCCGTGCTCAAGATCATCATCGGAGAGGCCGGCGAGTACGCCTCCGGCGGACCTCGGGTGCAGGTCGCGAAGATCCAGGACGCGGGCTACCGCTTCTTCTTCAGCGATCTGGACCGGGCGTTGGCCAACGAGCTGGGGGTGTGATCCCGCTCTAGCTCCCGACGATGGAGGCGAAGCTCACGCAGCGGCCGGGCTGTCCGCCCAGGTTGTGGGTGAGACCGAGCTTGGGATCCTCGATCTGCCTTTCGCCGGCCTCGCCCCGAAGCTGGAGCCACATCTCGTACATCATGCGCAGACCGCTGGCGCCGATCGGGTGGCCGAAGCTCTTGAGCCCCCCGTCCGGATTGATCGGCTGCGGCCCCTTGAGCTCGAAGCGGCCGTCGAGGACGTCCTTCCAGGCCTCGCCGCGCGCCGAGAAGCCCAGGTCTTCCATCAGCACCAGCTCGGTGGGCGTGAAGCAGTCGTGCACCTCCGCCATGCTGATCTCGCTGCGCGGATCCTCGACTCCCGCCTGCTGGTAGGCGTCCTTGCCGTTGGCCACGACCTCGGGGAAGGTGGTGAAGTCGTACTCCTGGCGCTTGTAACCCTCGGCGGGCCCCACGATGCAGGAGAGCGCCTTCACGAAGATGGGATGATCGCTGTAGCGGTGGGCGTCTTCGGCGCGACAGATGATCGCCGCCGCGGCCCCGTCGCTCACTCCCGAGCAGTCCATGATGCCGAGCATGCCGGCCACCTGGGGCGAGGCCTTGATCGCCTCCATCGGAACCTCGCGGCGGTACTGCGCCTTGGGATTCTTTGCGCCGTTCAGGTGGTTCTTGTAGGCGATCCGGCTGAGCACGTCCTTCAGCGTCTCTTCCTCGAGGCCGTACTTCTTGCAGTAGGCCGGGGCGAGGAGCGAGAACATGGCCGGGGCGGTCATCGTGGAAGAGGTACCGTCGTCGGCGACGCCGGAGACGACCAGACCCGAGAAGCCCGAATCCTTGAGCTTCTCCACGCCGATGGCCATCACCAGGTCGTAGGCGCCGCTGGCCACCGCGTAGCAGGCGTTGCGCAGCGCCTCGCTCCCGGTGGCGCAGAAGTTCTCCACGTGCGTGACCGGCTTGTACTGGATCTTGAGGGGCTCGGAGAGAGCCATGCCCGAAAATCCGCTGCCCATGGTCCCCAGCCAGTAGGCGTCGACGGCGTCGCGCTCGACCCCCGCCGACTTGTAGGTCTCCATGGCGGCCTCGATGAGCAGATCGTCGGTGCTCTTGTCCCAGTGCTCACCGAACGCGGTGCAGCCCATTCCGACGATTGCGACCCGATCCCGAATTCCCTTGCTTCCCATTTCGATTTCTCCTCAAATCCTCTGGCGGTGGCGCCGGGGCGCGCCCTCGGGCGAGAGGGCTAGCGCCTCGGCCGCGCCTTCCAGAAATAGTTGTGAATACCGTCCGCCGTGTACAGATAGCGGAATGACATCTCCAGCTCGTCGCCGATCGCCACGGCCTTCGGATCGACGTCGGTGAGCTCGCATTGGAGGCGGCCGCCCTTTTCGAAGTCGAGCACCGCTGCCACCACCGGCGGCTGCAGCGTGTAGGCCAGGCGGTCGAGCGTGAAGGTCACGACGCGGCAGGTCGCGTCGGCATAGGGCTCTTCCCGCATCTGGTCGACGGCCCCGCAGGCGACGCAGACCCGCTGCGGGGGCAGGTTGGCGGTCTCGCACGCCGTGCAGCGCGAGCCCACGAAGCCGTACTTCCAGCCCTCGCCGCGGCGCATGGGCGGTGCCGCCGGCCGGTCGGGATCCGGCCGGCGCGGCGGCTCGAAGGGCAGTACTCCGCGCCACTTGTGGTAGGTGTTGGCGGCGAGATCGTTGCGCTTCGCCTCGATCCAGGCGTCGACGCTGTGCCGCGGCCGGGCCTCGGCGATGTGCTGGGTGACCTCGAAGATCGCGGCGTCGGCGCCGTCGGCGCCCACCACCACCGCGATTCGGTCCCCCGGCGCGGCGCCGTCGAGGGCGCGGGCCAGCAGCAGCCCGGCGTGCGCGGTTCCGGCGCGGCCAACGCTGCCCGCGAGATCGTCCGCCAACTGCTCGGGCTTGAGGCCGAGGGCGCGCGGGAGCGCCTTGACCGCCCGCGCATTGGTTCCATCGACGATGACGGTGGCGAGATCCGCCGGCTGCAGCCCCGCCGCCCCAATCGCCTCTGTAGCGGCTGCGCGCATCAGCGGAAGCAGCGCGTCGGCGCCGAAGCGGTCCTCCCACTGGCGCGCGAAGGGCATCTCGGGGGTTCGCCAGACGTCGAGGACCTCCTCGCTGACCGAGGCGCGACCGATCAGGCTTCGCGATCGATCGGTCTCTCGTCTCCCAGCACGAAGCCAGGCCGCCGCATCACCGCCGCCCCGTTCGCGCGGGCCCTCCGGTGCGCCGACCACCACGTCGCTGGTGCACAGGAGCGCGGTGCGTCCCGCCGCCGCCAGATCCACTCCCGCGAGCAATCCGGTCAGGCCGGCGCGTGTGGACCCGGCCAGGTCGAGGGAGGTCACGCCTGCGGGCAAGCTGCAGGCGGCGTGGATCGTGGCTGCGCCCAGCTTCTCGGCGTAGGGCGGGCTGGTGGTGGCAAAGAGCAGCGTGTCGATCGGCGGAGCGCCGGGCAGCGCTTCGCGAGCGGCCTCGACCGCCATGGAGGTGGAATCCTCGTCGTAGCCGGCGACGGCGCGCTCTCCCTTGCCGCCGCCCAGGGCGGCGCGGGTGATGCGGGAGTAGGGAATGTAGGTTCCGTAGCTGACGATTCCTGCCAAAGCGAGACTCCTGCTGAAGGGGGCCACGATTGTACCAGGCTTTGTGCGCCGTGCCCCCTCGGTCAGGTACCGCTTCGCGGTCCGCTCATGCCTCGGTCGAGCCCTCTTCGCCCATCAGGACCCCGAGCACGTCACGGCGGATATCGAGGCCACGGATGCAGTAACAGCTGCGGCAGTCGATGCACTGGCTCAGCCCGAGATCCTGCGCCTGCTCCCGTCTGTCGACGGTGTCGCGCGGGTCCAGTTGCAGCTGCGCCAGCTTGACCAGCAGGTAGGGTCCAGCCAGGGGATCGCTGCTGAAGTCATAGCTGGGACAGGTCGAGTTGCAGGCGAGACACTCGACGCAGGCGGCCAGACGGGCGTGCAGCTTGGGCACTCTCAGAATCTGAGGCTCGCCCGACTGGGTCCTCCTCCTTGATGAAGATCCTGAGCTTCCGCAGCCCCTCGAAGAATGCCGTCCGGTCGATCACCAGATCCCGCAGCACCGGCATCCCGGCGAGGGGCGCGAGCTTCATGCCGTCCTTGAGCTTGGCGGAACACGCCATTCTCGGCTGTCCGTTCACCTCGAGGGCGCAGAGTCCGCACGCACCGAAGCGGCATCCGGATCCGTACGCGAGGGTGGGGTCGAGGTTCTCGTAGACGTGCGCCAGGGCTTCGAGCACGGTGGTGCGATCGCCCGAAGGCACGGTGTAGGTATCCCACCTGGGCTCCGAATCGGTCTCGGGATCGTAGCGTCGTATCGAGATCTGGATGTTCATTCGCTGGTCACCACCGACTGGAGGCTGCATTCGCCGTCTCTCGTGCTCACGACCATGTTGCTGACCGGTCCCGCGTCGTCGCGGTCGGGAAAATCGGACCTCACATGTGCGCCGCGGGATTCGGTTCGCGCCAGGGCCGAAACCGCGATCGCCCGCGCCGTGGCGAGCATGTGGGGCAGCTCGACGGCATCTGCGACCTCGGCGTTGCAGCGCCTGATGTCGGAGATCTGCAGATCCCGCGCCTTCTCCTCGACAGTCTCGATCTCTTCCAGGGCGCCTTCGAGACCGGCGCCGTCGCGCAGCGGGCCGACTCGCTCCCACATCAGACGCTGGAGGGTGCGCTTGAGATGGATCGGGCGATGGGTTCCCCGCGAGCCGGGCAGGGCGCGGAGCTTCTCGAGCGGCTCTCGTGCCAGCTTCTCCTCCGCGTACTCCCGGTCCCTCGCCTCTCGGGCGGCCGTCCTGCCGGCGCGCTTTCCAAAGACGAAGATCTCCGTCAGCGAGGTCGAGCCCAGCCGGTTGCCACCCATCACTCCGCCCTGGGCCTGTCCGCAGGCGTAGAGTGCGCCAATCGAGCTTCGGCACCACTCGTCAGTCTTGATTCCCCCCATGTTGTAGTGAACCGTGGGGAGCACATCCCAGGGCTCCTCGAGGTCGGCAGCCTTCCGTCCGTAGGCCCTTCGCACCACGCTCAAGATCGGGGCGCCCGCCTTCTTCAAAGCCTTGACGAAGAACTCTCCCTGGGGTGACGCCAGATTCGGTCTCAGGTCCAGGAGAAGGCCACCGTGCTCGGTGGCGCCGCCGCGCCCGATTTCCTCCACGATGCTTCGCGCCACCTGGGCACGGGTCATCGGCATGATGTTCTCGAGCACCACGTCGCCCTCGTTGTTGAGCAGTCTGCCGAACGGACCGGCGACGACGGGCTCTCCGCAAGGGGCGCCGAGAAGGGACGGCGGATGGGTGATGCCGAAGGGGAGGTATTGGACCTGCTCCATGTCGACCAGCTCGCATCCCGCTCCCAGGGCGAGGCCGTAGCTGTCTCCGGTAACCGAGGGCATGCAATCGGTGTGCGGGTAGTAGAGCGAGCCGGCCCCGCCCGCGGCGATGATGGTGGACTTCGCTAGCAGGGCGAGCGGCTCTCCGGAGGGCAGGTGAACCGCCGTGGCGCCCACCACCTCGCCGGCCTGGACCAGAAGCTCGAAGCAGGCGGTTTCCTCGAGTACGTCCAGATCCGAGCGCGCGGCCGCCGAGCGCATCGTGTGTCCCATGGAGATTCCGGCGGCTGGGCTGCCGATCGCGCGCGAGGCGCGGTGTCCTCCGGGTGGGACCACGTGTCTCTTCAGCTTCCCATCGTGGTCGCGGTCGAAGATGTGCCCGAAGGTCTCGAAGGTCGCCGTCGCCTCGAGAGCTTCGCTCACCAGGACGCGGACCAGCTTGGGGTCGTTCAGACCTTCCCCGCCCCGAATCATGTCTTCTTCGAACTGCTCTTCGCTGTCGCCGATGCTGGTGTCGGGTGAGGTCGACATCACACCCAGCGAGATGCGGGTGTCCCCGTATCCGAGGGGCTCCTTGGAAATGATGGTCACGCTCGCCCCGGCATTCGCCGCCTCGACGGCAGCCGTCACACCGGCGCCTCCCGAGCCGATTACCAGCACATCCGATTGTCTCACCTGCATGTCATCGGCCCCGTTTCGCAGACTCCGGGATCCGCATGGAATACCCGTCTCACGGTCTCGCCGGGTGGAATTCTACCAGGGAGTTGCGTCCTGTGGAGCGCCTCCTTTCCCGCCTGGCCGCTGCTGGGGTAGAATGAGCGTAGGGATCAGGAACAGCAGGTGCCCTGGGTCCATTCCCCCTTGCAGTGGGAGGAGGCTCGGTGTCCTCGGATTCAGATGATCCGCGCACCAACCAGAGCGCGGGACCTCCGGTAGCGTCCCTCAGCGGGATTCTCGACAGCATCTCCGAGGGGGTGTTCAGCGTCGACGATCGGTGGTGCGTCACCAGCTTGAACCGCGCTGCCGAGCAGCTGCTGGGAATCTCGCGGTCGGAGGCTCTGGGACGCCCCTGCAGTGAGGTCTTCAAGAGCGACCTGTGTCACGATGCGTGCCCGCTGCGCTACACGCGGGAGACGGGTCTATCCATCCGCAACCACGCCGTCCGCTTTACCGATGCAAAGGGCCGTAGCATCCCCGTGAGCATCTCCACCAACCTGCTTCGCGACAGCGGAGGCGTGATCGTCGGAGCGGTGGAGTCCTTCCGCGACCTGAGTGTCGAAGAGACGCTCCGGAAGGAAATTCGCGACAAGTACACCTTTCAGGACATCGTCTCCAAGAGCCCCAGGATGCGGCAGCTCTTCGACGTGCTTCCAACCATTGCCCGTACGGACAGCACCGTTCTCATCGAGGGCGAGACGGGTACCGGCAAAGAGCTGTTCGCCCGGGCCGTCCACGCTCTGAGCCCGCGGCGCAACCGCCCCCTGGTCATCGTCAACTGCGGGGCCGTGCCGGACACGCTTCTGGAATCGGAGCTCTTCGGCCACCGGGCGGGGGCATTCACCGATGCCCGAAGCGACAAGCCGGGCAGGATCTCGCGGGCCCACCGCAGCACCCTCTTTCTCGACGAGGTCGGCGAGATGTCTGCAGCTCTACAGGTACGGCTTCTCCGGGTGCTCCAGGACGGGGTGTTCGAGCCCTTGGGAGCCGTCGAGAGTATCGAGGCGGACGTGCGATTCATCGCGGCCACGCACCACGATCTCTCGCGAGACGTCGCTCGGGGCTCATTTCGCGAGGACCTGTTCTACCGGCTGAACGTGGTTCCGGTGCGGCTTCCGCCGCTCCGGGAGCGCAGGGAAGACGTCCCGCTGCTGGTCGACCACTTCCTCGGACGGTTCTCCGCGAGACTCGGGCGGGAGATCTCCGGCGTCTCTCCGGAGGTGCTGCAGCTCCTGGCGAGCCACGACTACCCGGGAAACATCCGGGAGCTCGAGAGCACCCTGGAGCACGCCTGTGTCATGTGCGCGGGTGGGACGGTCGAGCGGGAACATCTGCCGGCCCCGTGGCGGGAGAGGACCGCGGCGCCAGTGGAGGATGGGTTGGCCGCGGAGATCTCGGAGCACGAGGCGCAGTTCATCCGCGATGCACTGGAGCGCCACGGCTGGCACCGTGAGGCGGCGGCCCGGGAGCTGGGAATCCACAAGGCGACCCTCTTCAAGAAGATCCGCAAGCTGGGCATCGAGCTGCCCAAGATCGACGGACGCTCGCGCCGTTCGCGCGAAGAGCCGTAGCCGATCGGCGATCCTAGGCCTGGCTACCGTCGCCATCGCGCGACCCTGGGCTTCGCGGCGAGAGAGCCCGCTACCCGGTAAGTCCCCGATAGGTAAGGGTTCTCAGCTTTGGCCAGCGCTCGATAGCGGTCAGCGAAGTCGGGCACGGCTCTTGCTACTTCTACCTCCCAGGAAGAGCCCGACGCGCTCATCTCGGTGAGCGAAACGGCTCGATGCGAATCGCATCAAGACTTCAAAGGGGAGGCAGCCATGCCGGTCGAAGAACGTTTGGGATCCCAGGACGTGTTCGGTTTCTTGAGGCCGGAGCAACTCGACGTCCTGAGCGACGCAGCGGACGTGGTGGACTACAAGGAAGGAGACACCGTCTACTACCACGGGAAGAGGGCCGAGCACATGTACGTGGTGCTGAAAGGGGAAGTATCCCTTCGACTGCCGGGCAAGGGCGGTATCAGCATCCCGATCGACGAGGCCACGCCGGGGGTCATGTTCGGGACCTGCGAGTGCTTCGACATCGACACCTACTCGACCACGGCACAGTGCACACAGGACTCGAAGGTGATGAGGATCGAGGCCGCGGCGCTCCGGCACCTGATGGACGAGGATCTCCTGATGGGATACTCGATGCAGCGGCGCATCTCGGAGATCTACTTCAAGCGCTATCTGGATACCATGAAGAAGCTGCAGGCCATCGTGATGAACCTGCCGATCGATACCGAGTAGTAGAAGAGGGGCACCCAGACGACCCTTTTCCGCCCGTTGCGGTAGCCCCCAGCGCCCCCGCGGAGACCAGGGCTGTGGCGATCCGCCGAGCCCTGAGCAGCCCCTCTCGCGCCAGCCAGGCGCTCTGAATCCCTGGAGGGACCCGGGTCCGAGCCGGGTCTTCACGGCAGGGCGAAGGCCCCGTAATATCTCTCCACTCGGATTCGAAGTGGCAGCAGAGCGGATGGTCCTGGGACCGGCGCAGGGACGCGAGGAGGTGGGATGGCGGACAAGGCATACGATGCGGTGATCGTCGGGGGTGGCAACAAGGGCCTGCTTCTCGCCATGTATCTGGTCAAGTACGGGGGGATGAGTGTCGGCGTCTTCGAGAGGCGGCATGAAATTGGCGGCTGCTGCGCCACGGAAGAGCTCTCGGCTCCGGGCTTCCTGGGCAACACCCACGCGAACATGATTCTGCCCTGGTACTTCCTGCCCGTCCTCCGCGATTTCCCGGAGTTCTGGGACTACGGGGCCCAGTGGGAGCAGCATCTCAGCTCGGCGGGAATGGTGTTCAAGGACAAGGAGAACTGCGTCGCGCTGTACAGCCACAAGCACGATCCCGACCAGGAGCGCTCGGCGAGGGAGATTGCCCGATTCTCCGAGAAGGATGCCGAAACCTGGCTGAAGATGGTCGAATTGGAGAAGAGCGATGAGCTGATGCGAACCCAGCTGGATACGATCTTCAATCCGGCGGAGATGCGGGCGAGCGATCCAGGCATTCTCAAACGGCAGGCCGACGTATACGCGAAGATCCTGTCGCTCGGTTTCAATCCCGACTCGCTGGTCCTCAAGGCCAGCGCCTATCGTGTGATTACGGAGTGGTTCGAGAGCCCCGAGCTGCAATCCGCCCTGCTCCGAACCATCGTTTCGTTCGCGGTCGACGTGAACGAGCCCGGACACGGTGGCAACGCGCTCGGGATGATGTTGACGGTGCCCACGATTGGTTTCAACAGGGGCGGTACCCACAGAATCGCCCATGCGGCCCATCAGGTGCTGACGCAGCTCGGATGCGAATTCCACATCACCAAGGAGGTCGAGAGTGCCATCATCGAGAATGGACGAGCCACGGGTATCCGTCTCGCCGACGGCACGGAAATCGCAGCGAGAAAGCTGGTGGTCAGCACGCTGTCTCCGCATCAGCTCATATTCGACTTGATCGGAAGAGAGCACGTAGATGACGTGACGGCGCGGCGAGTCGAGCTCCTGAAGAGAAACTTCGGCTGTCTGATGTGGTACACGCTGGCCGTGCACGATGCGCCCCGGTACAACGCCGAGGCCTTCAACCCCGACGTACACGACTGTGGATGGATGGGTATGCAGCCGGATCCCGATCCCGCCCACGTCGCCAAGAAGTGCCAGTACGCACAGATGAACATGTGGCCGCCCCTCGACGACTACGGGATCGTGGTGGGCTCCCACAGTCTGGTCGATTCCAGCTACGCGCCTCCGGGCAAGCACGCCGTATACACGGAGCAGCTCGGTCAGCCCGTCTCCATGTATTCCGAGGCCGAATGGTTGGAGCTGCGAAGACGCTACACCGACGAGTTGATGACCATCTGGAAGGACTACGCCCCGAACATGACCTGGGACAACGTGATCGGGGTCGACACGAACAGCCCCTATGACCACATGCGCATGAAGAACCTGGGCCCCGACGGCACCTGGGCGGGAGTCGACCGGGCGGCCTGGCAGCTGGACGAGAACCGGCCCACCCCGGAGCTCGCGAACCACAGAACGCCGATCGAGAATCTCTACGCCACCGGCGGGTCCTGGCACGTGGGATCGAACTGCGGATCCAGCGAGTCGTACAACTGCTACAAGATCATCGCCAACGACATGGGGCTGGCGAAGCCGTGGGAGGAGCCCGGGAAGGAAGAGCCGGACTCCCTGGTCGAGGGGCTCCGGTCCCTGCGAAGAAGACTACGAGAGTCAGCCGAGAAATAGCCGGGGAGGAGACAGAAATGGCGAAGCCGCGGATGATCTTCGAGCCGTTCCAGATCAAGAGCATGAAGCTGAAGAACCGGATCGGGCTGGCGCCGCTGCTCAACATGCCCGGGGTGTGGAGCAGCTTCTCCATCACCGACGAGACGATCGAGTGGTTCGAGGCGAGGGCGCGCGGGGGTGCCGGGCTGATCATGACGGGCAGCTTCGCGCCGCCGATGTTCGCCATTCCCGGCCTGAAGGAGGGCTTCGCCAAGCTGGCCGAGGTGATCCATTCGCACGGCGCCAGCCTGGGCGTCCAGATCGTCGCGGGCGGACCGCTGACGGGCACGGGCCCTTCGCTCCCGCCCTATCCCAACGAGCTCGATGCGAAGCAGGCCATCATGGATCTGCTGAAGATGGACGGGGGGGTGCTACCGGAGCCCGCCGAGCCGCACGCGCTCAGCGTCGAAGAGATCGAGGGGCACGTCCAGGCCTTCGCCGATACGGCGGCGATCCTGAAAGAGGCGGGGGTCGACTGCGTCGAGCTGCATTGCGCCCACGGCGGAGCCACCCTCTGCTGCTCGTTCATCTCGCCGTACTACAACCGGCGGGAGGATCAGTACGGCGGCAGCTGGGAGAACCGGCTCCGTTTCCCCACCGACACGCTCAAGAGAATGAGAGAGGCGGTCGGAGAGGACTATCCGCTGCTGGTCCGGATCAGTGCCGACGAGTTGCTGGGGGACGAGGGCATCACCATCGACGACACCACCCGGTACATCGTTCCGGCGCTGGAGGCGGCCGGCGCGGACTGCATCGACGTCTCACAGGGATCCATCCTCCATTCGCCGGAGGGGATCGAGATCCCTCTCTACTATCCGCGGGGATGCTTCATCCACCTCGCCGAGGCGGTGAAGAAGGCGACCCGTCTTCCGGTGATCGGCGTCGGCCGGATCGTCGAGCTGGAGATGGCCGAGGACTTCCTGCAGGAGGGCAAGGCCGACCTGATCTACCTGGGCCGTCAGCTGACCGCCGACCCGGATACCCCCAACAAGTACCTGGAGGGGCGGCCGGAGGATGTGCGCAGGTGTGTCGCCTGCGTGGAGGGTTGCGGCACGCCCTGCTCCATCAACTATGAGATGACGCCCGGAGTGACACCGCCGGCGCCCGCAGAGACGCCGAGGAGAGTCCTGGTGATCGGCGGCGGGGTGGCCGGGATGGAGGCCGCGAGGGTCGCCGCCGAGAGGGGCCACCGGGTCACCTTGATCGAGAAGCGGTCCGAGCTCGGGGGGATGGTGGCCGCCCTGGCCCTCGAGCCGCTGACGGCCGAGTTCGCGAATCTGATCGAGTACCTCCGTGTCCAGCTCCAGAAGCTCGGAGTGGAGGTCAGGCTTTCGACGGAGGCCGGCCGGGCCGAGGTCGATGAGCTGGGCCCCGACGTGGTCATCATGGCCACGGGCTCCTCGATGATCATCCCAGACATCGCGAAGGGCAGACCGGGAGTGATGGATCACATCGAGGCGCTCCGGAACCGGAAGGAGATCGGCCATCGGGTGGTCGTCTGGGGGTTCACCTACGGCGCCGAGCTGGCCATCTCTCTCGCCGAGGAGGGCAGGGAGGTGGTCCTGATCGGTGAAGGCGGCGAGAAGACACTGGGGGGGCACGCTTCGAACTTCCGGAGGTGGTGGATCCTGAGGAAGCTGGCCGACGTCGACACGGCGAGAGGAACTCCCGAGGCGCAGCGGATCGCCAACCCCAAGGTTCTCTCCAACGTAAAGGTGGAAGAGGTCACCGCGGAAGGGATCGCGCTCGTCGCCGAGGGCGGGGACAAGCAGGTTCTCCCCTACGACGCCCTGATCATCTCGCGAGGCCGCGAGCGCGACAACGCCCTCTCCGGCCAGCTGGAGGGAACGGGGCCGGAGGTCCACGAGATCGGAGACTGCTCCTCCGTCGGGGACATCCACAAGGCGATCTTCAGCGCCAACGAGGTGGCGAGGGCCATCTGACGGCACTCGATTTCCACCTTGACAGCATGACGAGATTCTGACAGCATGTCAGAAGGCGGATCTCCATGGCTGGCCGAGACCGGATCGCTCGGGAGAGAGAGGCGCGGAGGAACCTGATCCTCGACAGCGCCGAGAGGCTCTTCGTCGAGAAGGGGTACGTCGAGACCTCCATCAACGACATCGCCGAGGCCGCCGACTTCAGCCGGACCTCCGTCTATCAGTACTTCGCCAGCAAGGAAGAGATCTACCTGCACATTCTCGACCGGTACGGGGATCTCCTCACCGAGCGGGTGACCCAGGCGACGGCCGACTCGTCACCGGTGCCGGTCAAGATCAGCCGTTTCCTCGAAGAGTTCCGCCTCATCAACAGAGAGAAGCCAAATTTCTTCTCTCTCTACTTCATTCAGAGACACCAGGTGGAGCCCCGGCTCTCCGCCGAGCACAGGACCCGGCTGAACGCGAAGCGAAGGAAGCTCGAGAACGTCTTCCGCGACTTCTACCGGGAGGGCATCGAGCGCGGGGAGGTTCGCGACATCAGCGTCAAGGACGCCTCGAATCTCTTCTTTGCCCAGATCACCGGGATGATGCTGCTCCACGAGTACTACGGAGACGAGTTCGACGTGACGCTCGACGAGCATCTCGACAAGTCGCTCGGGCTCTACCTGGAGTTCGTCGAGAAGGTGGACACATCGGAGCAGCGTCTCCCGGAAGGGGAACGGGCGGCTTGAGGATCAGCCGTCTGAAACGTCGATCGACCAGGGGATAACCCGCAGAAAGGGAGGTCCAGCCATGTCATCTGCCGCGGAGGTGCTCTCACCGCAGGAAGAGCGGATCGAGGACGGGAAGCAGATCGGACTCGTCAACGAGGACGCGCAGCGCGGACGGGCCAGGATCCAGAGGATGCTCGAAGGCTTCCGGGACCAGCCCATCCGATTGAATCTGGAACGGGCCCGCCTGGTCACCGAGTCGTTCAAGGAGACCGAGGGTCAGCCCCTGGTCCTGCGCTGGGGCAAGGCCGTGGCGCACGTGCTGAGCCACACCCCCATCCACATCGAGCCGGATGAGCTCATCGTCGGCAGCGCCGGACCTCCCGGTCGCTATGCCGTGCTGTATCCGGAGCTGGAAGAGCGCTTCTTCTCGGAAGAGGTCCGGCCAAGCCAGCCCGACGATCGCATCGTCCTGACGGAAGAGGACGTGACGATCATCAACGAGCAGCTCAAGCCCTACTGGGAGGGCAAGCGGTACCACACGGCCTTCATGGACGCCCTGCCCGAGGAGACCCGCCGCCTGGTCGAGCTCTACTTCGTGGTGACCCCGACGGCGACGGCTCGCTCGAGCCTGGCCTGGAATCACGACTACGAGAAGGTCTTGAAGCGCGGCGTCAAGGGGATCCGGGAGGAGGCCCAAGAGAAGCTCGCGTCATTCGATCCGCTCGATGCAAAGGCCCAGGTGGAGAAGGCGCCCTTCCTGAACGCGGTCATCCTCGTCTGCGACGCGATCGTCGGTTTCGCCGGGAGGTACGCCGAGCGGGCGAGGAGCATGGCGGAAGAGGAGAGCGACGGAGCGAGGAGGAAGGAGCTGATCGAGATCGCCGAGATCTGCGACCGGGTTCCGGAGAACCCTGCGCGGACCTTCCGTGAGGCCGTTCAATCCCAGTGGCTGATCCAGACCGTCTCCCGCCTCGAGCAGAGGATCGGTGGCACCGTCGGGAACGGACGGATCGATCAGTACCTGTATCCGTTCTACCGGGAAGACATCGAGCAGGGCCGGCTCACCAGCGACGAGGCCCTGGAGCTGCTGGAATGCCTGTGGATCGGCATGGCCCGGAACGTCGAGATCTACACCACCGCCGGAGATCTCTCCTACACGGAGGGATACGCCCACTGGGAGGCGACGACGATCGGAGGCCAGACCAAGGAGGGAAGGGACGCGACCAACGAGCTCTCCCACCTGATGCTGCAGTCCAAGAGGGAATTCCCGCTCAACTATCCCGACCTGGCGGCGAGGATCCACGCCCAGACCCCGGACTCCTTCCTGCACGCGGTCTGCCAGACCATCAAGGAGGGGACTGGCTTCCCCAAGCTGTTCTTCGACGAGGAGATCATCCCCCTGTTTCTCGCCAAGGGCGCGGAGACCGACGAGGCGAACGATTACTCCATCGCCGGCTGCACCGAGGCGAAGCTGCTGAACCGCGACGGGGTCACCACCGGCTGCGCGTGGGCCAACCTGGGGGCGCTGGTGGAGATGGTTCTTCACGACGGTCGGGTCAAGTTCGCTGGCGACGAGAGGGTCGGAGTCGCCACCGGGGATCCGAGGGGATTCACCTGCTTCGACGATCTCTGGAATGCCTTCCGTCTCCAGGCGGAGAACATGATGAAGCACGTCTTCATCCAGCAGTACGTGGCGGACACGCTGAAGTCCAAGTACATCGCCTCGCCGCTCTGCTCCATGCTCCACGATCTCTGCATGAAGGAGTGCAAGGACATGCACGCGGGGCCGGTCGACGGAGCCCTCTACCTGGGTTTCGTCGATACGCTCGGCTTCGGGACCGCCATCGACTCCCTGGCGGCGATCAAGAAGCTCGTCTTCGATGAGAAGAAGCTGACCATGGCCGAGCTCGTCGAGGCCACCGACGCCGACTTCCAGGGGAAGGAGGCGATCCGGCAGATGTGCCTGAACGCGCCGAAGTACGGAAACGGCGACGCCTATGCCGATTCGATCGGTCACGACATCGAGGAGCTCTTCATCCACCTGACTCGAAGGCACAAGTCCGCCTTTGGCGGGGAGCTGGACGTCCGGTACGTGACCATCACGGCCCACATCCCCTTCGGGGCGGTCCTCGGTGCGACTCCGGACGGAAGGAAGGCCGGGGAGCCGGTAGCTGAGGGGGTCAGCCCGTCTCAGGGCGCCGACCGCAAGGGGCCGACAGCGAGCCTCCGCTCGGTCGCCAGCACTCGGTGCGGCGGTTACAAAGAGCGCGCGGCCAGACTGCTGAACATGAAGCTCACCCCCTCCGCTGTAGCCGGTCGGGACGGGATCCCGAAGCTGATGTCCGTGATCCGGACCGCGTGCGACCTGAAGATGTGGCACCTCCAGTTCAACATCATCAACAGCCAGACGTTGATCGAAGCCCAGAAGAACCCGGAGAAGTACCGGAACCTCCTGGTGCGGGTCGCGGGCTACAGCGCCTACTTCGTCGATCTCACACCCCAGCTCCAGAACGAGATCATCAAGAGAACGGAGCACGGCCTTTGACCGCAAAGCCAGGCGGGGAGGAGAACGGGGGGCTGGTCTTCAACATCCAGAAGTTCTCTCTCCACGACGGATCGGGGATCCGGACCCTGGTATTTCTGCAGGGCTGTCCCCTGGCGTGCAGGTGGTGCTCGAACCCGGAGGGGCAGGCCCGTTCTCCGAAGCTCGCCTTCGACGTGAGCAAGTGCATCGGTACGGCGGAGTGCGACCGGTGCGTTCCGGCATGTGGAGCGGGAGCGATCGCGCACTCAGAGGATGGGAAGGTCCGGATCGATCGGGAGCTCTGCAACGACTGCGGTGAGTGCGCGGACGCTTGTCCCTCCACGGCTCTGGAGCTGCTCGGGAGAGCCATGAGCGTCGACGAGGTGCTGGAGGCCGTGGAGGAGGACAGCAGCTTCTACGCGCGATCCGGAGGCGGGTTGACCGTGAGTGGCGGCGAGCCGATCGCGCAGGCCGGGTTCGTTGGTGCGCTGCTCGAGGCCGCACGGAGTCGGGGCATCGGCACGGCGCTCGAGACCTCGGGGCACTGCAGGTGGGAGGATCTGCGGGATGTCTGCAGGCACGTGGACCAGGTCTTCTACGACGTCAAGTCCGCGGATTCAACGAAGCACGAGGCCCATGTCCAGGTCGGGAACGAGCTGATCCTGCGAAATCTCCGCAAGCTCTGCGAGCACTTTCCGGATCTTCCCATCGTGGTCCGGACTCCCATCATCCCCGGATTCAACGATTCTCCAGAGGACGTCGGAGCCATCGCCCGATTGGTGAGCGATCTTCCCGGATCGCGCCGCCACGAACTCCTCCCCTATCACGGATTCGGGGAGCCCAAGTATCGACGGCTGGGGAAGGACTACTCGCTGCGAGGCCTCGAAGCACCGACGGAGGAGCAGATGGCCCGGTTGCGGGAGGTCTCCGGAGCCGACTGAAGCGACGCTCTGCGGATTACTTCGCCTGCATGGCGACCGCCTCGGGGCGAGGCTGGTTCTTCTGGTCGTCCCAGTAGGGAGAGATCCTGCGCAGGTTGGCCACGATCCCGGGAAAGACCTCGAGGATGTGGTCCACGTCCTCTTCGGTGTTGTAGCGGCTGAGGCTGAAGCGAATCGACCCGTGCGCGGCGGTGAAGGGCACCTTCATGGCCATCAGCACATGGGAGGGATCCAGGGAGCCCGAGGTGCAGGCGGATCCGCTCGAGGCGCAGATGCCCTCGGCGCTGAGCTGGTAGAGCATGCCTTCACCTTCGACGTAGTGGATCGAGACGTTCGAGGTGTTGGGGAGCCGCGGGGCATCCTTTCCGTTGACTCGGACCTCGGGGATCTGCTCGAGGATGCCTCGTTCCAGGCGGTCCCGAAGCCCTCGGATCCTCGTCTCCGACTCCTCGTGCTCCTGGCTGGCGATCTCCAGCGCCTTGGCCAGCCCCACGATGAAGGCGACGTTCTCGGTTCCCGCCCTGCGCCCCGATTCCTGGTGGCCCCCGATCATCAGGGGGCGGCAACGAGTCCCGCGCCGCAGATACAGGGCGCCGACTCCCTTGGGAGCGTGAAGCTTGTGACCGGAGAAGGAGAGGAGATCGACATGCTGGAAGTTTCCCCGTAGATCGATGGGAAGCTTGGTCATGGTCTGGGTGGCGTCGGTGTGGAAGACGATGGAAGGATCGGTCTCCTTGGTGAGACGGGACAGCTCCTCGATGGGGAAGATCACGCCCGTCTCGTTGTTGGCGTGCATGATGGTGACCAGCAGCGTGTCGGGGCGGAGGGCCCTCACGAACTCGTCGATCTTCAGCTTGCCGCTCTCGTCCACGGAGATGATGTCCAGCTCGTAGCCGCTGCGCTCCAGATCCTCGCACACCTCCAGCACCGCAGGATGCTCCACGGCAGTGGTGATGATGTGCCTGCGCGTCGGGTTGGCCTTGGCGGTCCCGACGATCGCCATGTTGTTGCTCTCGGTGGCGCAGGAGGTGAAGAGGACCTCGCTGGGATCCACCCCTCCGAGAGCATTCGCGACCACCTGGCGCGCTTCTGCGATGGCCTCGGCTGCGCCACGCGCCGCCTCGTACATGGAGCTCGGGTTGAAGTAGTCCTCCGTCAGATAGGGGATCACCGCCTGGTAGACTTCAGGCGCAATCTGGGTGGTGGCGTTGTTGTCCGTGTAGATCGTCTTCATCTTCACCGCTTCGCTCAGGCCCGCTCGTTACACCTGAATGACTTTGATCCGCGGGTCCACGTTGTCCTTGAGGGTCCCCTCGACCATCATCCGCAGGGTCTGGGCCGCGCCGGCACAGCCCGCACAGGCGCCTTGCAGACGGCAGTAGATCAGGGTGTCCTTGATGTCGACGATCTCGATGTCGCCACCGTCCTGCTGGAGCATGGGGCGGACGTACTCGTCGATGGTCTTCTCGATCTTCTTGCTGAACTGATAGGGGGAGAGCAGGGGCTTCGCGTCTTCCTCGGCTTCTTCTCTCGGCGCGCGCGGCGGGCTCACCGGCGGCGACACCCCAGGTTTCGTCGAGGAGGTCCTGCAGCCCGCCGGGAACATGGTGGCAGGACATGCAGGCCCCGCCCGCCTTGATGGCGTTGGTGATCTCGGGAATGGTGCGCAGGTTGAGCTCCTTGATCTTGCGTCTCAAGTAGGGCTCGGCCACCGAGAAGCACTCGCAGACGAGTCTGCCCTCTTCCTGCTCCTCTTCTCGCTGATCGATCCCCAGCAACCCGAGATCCACCCCGCGCTTGCGCGCCCAGTCGAAGACCGCGGCTTCCAGGGCCTCGGCGCCCATCACCGAGCAGTGGATCTTCTGGTCGGGGAGCCCTTCCAGGAACGCGACGATGTCCTGGTTCTGGATCTTGAGGGCCTGGATGGGCGTGTAGGTGCCCTGCTCGATGATCGCGCAGAGCGCTTCGGATGCGGCGATCGCCGAGGTGCACCCGAAGGTCAGATACTTCGCCTCGGTGATGACGTCCTTGGCGGGGTCGGTGGGATGCCGGTCGACCGCGAAGGTGAAGCGCAGGGCATCCCCGCAGGCGATGGATCCGTGCTCGCCAAGGCCGTCGGGGTCCTCGATCTCACCGAGGTGGGTTCCCGGCTTGCCGTGGACGGCATCCATGAAGAGCTGCTGGGTCTTTTCGCTGTAGTTCCACGCCATCTTCTTCCATCCATTCCGATTCGAAAGCGATTCGGAGAGGAAAGGTAGCAGGAACCTTCTCTCCCCGCGGGGGCTATGGTCCCCGCGAGGTCCCCTGGCCGTGAACCCGCTCGCGGCTGCTCTGTGCCGGGCGATTCGCCCGGATCGGGCCCTACTCCAGGTAGGTCTTGATGTACCGCTCCATCGCGCGGGTCGGCTTCCACCACTTGGTCACGCCGAGGTCCTCGGCCACCTTGTTCGCGCCGATGTATCCGGGACCTCCGAGCACCATCCCCCCCGGATAGTTGGAGGCGCCGCAGGTGTAGAGGCCCTCGATCGGCGTGGCAGAGCTCGAGCACTCCTGGTTGGGGCGGAAGCAGCCCAGCTGGAGCGGGTCGTAGTCACCGTGCTTGATTGCACCACGTCGCATGTTGGGAAGACGGCGCTCGATGCCTTCCGGTGTCTCGTGGCAGGTCATGATGATGCTGTCCTTGGTCATGTTGGGGGCAGCCTTCTGCCACTTGGCCAGGATCGCCTCCTCGAGCTCGGGCGCTCGTTTCTCCCATCCACCGTCGATTTCGTAGGGCGCGTGGACCTGGAAGAAGGATACGTACCCGCCGTACGGAGAACGGACCAGGTGGGGATCGACGGAGCTCTCGCAGGTGGCGTGCCCGCCGAAGTTGTCCAGATCGATCCGGCCGGACACCACGTTCTCCCAATGGGCCAGCAGCGAGTCGAGCCCTTCGATTCCGGCCACGGTCATGAAGGCATCGTCGACCCAGTGGTCGTCGCACGCGTACCGCGGCGGCTCCTTGGTGGCCACGTGCAGCGTGTAGTAGCTCCACTTGTCGTACTTCCAGTCGTCGACGGACTGCTTCAGGTCGGCGGGAAGATTCTCCGCACCGACCAGGTCGAGGAAGGTGGTGTGGGGATCCAGCGTGGACATGACGACCTTGGCGCGGAGGGTGCGGCCCTCTGCCAGCCGAACGCCGACGGCACGGCCGTTCTCCATCAGGATCTCGGTGACCTCGGCGGCGTCGACGATGGTTCCGCCGTTGCTGACCACCTCGCGCGCCAGAGAGCCTGCGAACTTGTGTGACCCACCGTCGCAGTAGCACTTGTTGGCGCCCCGCTCCAGCATCAGGGCCACGAACATGCCGACTCCGGTCTCCCTGGGATCCAGTCCCCACATGCAGCTGGTGTAGAGCAGGAGGGCTCGCACCTGATCGTTCTCGAAATTGTCGGTGATGATCTGGAGTGGACTCAGCTCGACCAGCTCCATCAGCTCGCGGCCGATCTTGGTCCGCTGCATGGCCACGCTGATGTCCAGCGGATCCATCGGGGGGATGTAGGTTCCGGGTCCCAGGATGTCGTCGACGATCTTTCGCCAGGTTCTCATCAGCTTGCCGAAGGCAACGGCATCCTTGAAGGAGAACTTCATGATCGAATCCTTGGTGTCTTCGAGCATCCGCGCCAGCAGCAGCGAGCGGCCGTCCTCGAACACCATGCCCGCCTGCGCGTTGGGCTTGGTCCACTGAAGGGCATGGCGGCCCATGTCGAAGTCCTGCAGGACGGGCATGAAGTCGACCATCATGTGATAGACGGAATGCATGTTGGAGTAGTAGCCCGGGAAGAGGATCTCCTCCGTGGCCAGGCCGCCTCCGATCTCGTAGCGGCGCTCCACCGTGGCCACCTTCAGGCCGGCCTTGGCCAGGTAGGCGCTCGCAATCAGGCCGTTGGGCCCGCTTCCGATCACCACGACATCCCAGTCGCTCTCGTCGGGAAACTCGTCGAAGATCTTGCCAGCCGGGAGATTCGGCATCGTGTCGTCCTCTCTCTTAGCGGGGGATTGCCGATATCTTGCCCTGTTGCGGTATGTACCACGGCGACGGGTACCACCACTTTCCGGGCTCGACCATCCCATCCTCGATCAGGATGTGCATGAGGTTGTAGGGGATCGCCATGAGGGCGAGACCGCCTGGGTGACAGGCGGTCTGGTTGCAGAGGTAGAGACCCTCGATCGGCGTTCGGTATCGCGCCAGTTCCGGCAGCGGGCGGTTCTCTCCCCACTGGTCGTCGCAGTGGCGGGTTCCACACCAGGTGCCGCCGATCAGTCCGGTGTTGCGGAACTCCGATTCGTAGGGAGTGTTGGCCAGGTGGGCGATGAGGTTGTCGTCGTCCAGATTCTCGACGACCTGGCTGAATGCCTTGCGCATGTAGGCGTTGACTTCTTCCTTGTTCTTGTCGATCGCGTCGGGTCCGCCGGGTTGGTACTCCGGCGGCGGGACGTACACGTAGTAGGGGGATTCCAGATAGACCCCCGGGATCGTGCACTGGCTGTCGTGTTCGGCGTTGAATCTGGCGCTCTGGGTCGCGATCCACATCAGCCTCTCGGGCGGCATGGTGGGATTGCCCCGTCGGCCATCCACGTCTGCCACGTGCTCGTAGTAGATCTCGCGTGAGTCGCAGGGGTAGGGGCCGCCGACCTCGCCACCTTTCTCCCTGCCGGGGGCCATGAACTTGGCGCGAGGACGAAGCGGCTCGCGGGTGAGCAGGTGGGAGACCCAGATGCTGCCTCCCTTGAGGCTGATCTCCCGCACCCTCCTCCGGAAGCTGGAGCTCAGGTGCTGCGGGCCCACCAGCTTGTCGAAGGTCTGGATGACATCGACACCGCTGATCACCGCCTTGTTGGCCCAGATCTTCTTCTCATCGGTGGTGGCGGTCTCCCGGAGCCGCACCCCCGTCGCCCGTCCGTCCTCGACGATGATTTCGTCCACCGGACAGCAGGTGCGCACCACGACACCGTGGGCGATGGCGCAGCGGATCATGGAGTGGAAGTAGCCGTGCATGCCGCCGCGAGGGACGCTGATTCCACCGTAGATGGTGAGAGTGATGTCACATCCGAGCGCGGGGATGGCCACCCCCTCCCAGTGCCCCGCAGCGCCCGAGTACCAGGCCACCATGGCGTGTTGGACCTTGGGGGGCTCCGTCTCGCAGTACTCGTCCATCAGGTCGAACAGCGTCATGTCGAGCAGCTCTTCGGTCCAGACATCCGGCTGATGCTGCTTGTAGACCTGCATGTAGGGGATGTTCTCGGCCGTCACCTCGACCTCGGGGGGATGGGGCGGACACCAGAAGGTGGCGCGCAGGAGCTCCTTGATGAACGGCGGCTGTCCCAGCATCCCGGCGAGCTTGGCCCAGCCCATCACGTCCTTGTCGGTGAGCGGCGCCACTCCCTCGGTGGTGAGGACGCCTCCCTCTTTCTGATTCGCCAGGTTCTCGGAGATCGCACTCCAGTCCATGCGAAACCCGTACTTGTGCAGCTCCAGCTGCTCGAAGCCGGGCGCCGGACCGGCGTACATGTACATGGCGTGGGGAGTGAGGCGCACGCCGGGTATCGGCTCGGAGTTCTCACAGGCGCCTCCGGCTTCTGGCCTCTCCTCCAGCACGCAGACACTGGCTCCGCACTTTCCCAGATACGCCGCCAGCGCCACCCCGTTGGGCCCGCCGCCTACGACGACAAAGTCATACCGCTCATCCTTGCTCATGGATGTCTCCTCGGATCACTCGCGAAATCATCGCCCCTGGTATGGCCTGCGTAGCTGTGGTCAGAACTCACCGGGATGCTTCGCCTGCTTGAACCAGTTCGAGGGTCCCAGCAGGTACCAGAGCACCGAGAAACTGAAAGCGGCCTTGAGGAGTACTCTGAGGTCCTTCCAGGTGACTCCGCCTCGGATCATCCAGCGCACCGGCTCGCTGGTTTCCACCTCCATGATGAGATAGTCATCCTGCCGTTTGACGGCGACGATCTCGGCTACCAGCTCTCGCTTTCCCAGACCTGTGGATCGAAACAGCATGCTGAATGACACTCCTATTCGAGTTCTCCAGC
Organism: uncultured delta proteobacterium; assembly: GCA_963722885.1. Taxonomy (GTDB): domain Bacteria; phylum Myxococcota_A; class UBA9160; order UBA9160; family UBA6930; genus CAVXZE01. The sequence continues at coordinate 292,331 of CAVROS010000012.1, read as the reverse complement.
CTCCCGGAACGCCTGACCCGGCCAGGCACGTCGCTGCCACTGTGGCCGGAAGATCCAGTCCGGGGCCGGGAGCCGGTCCAGAATTTCCGGTATAGTAGCTGACGAAAGCTTTCGGGCAAGCTAAAATTGGGGCTGCTCGAAACGAGTCTGGCTCGCGGGTCTCGTGAGAATCTCGTGAGCCTTGGGTGCGCCGATCTTCGCCGTTCTGGGCTTTCGGTGCGGCAGGGGAGTCTTGTCCCCGAAAGGCCATGGTCCACGGCTGTGTGTTCTCGGAACGGCCGTCTGCCCCTTTGTCTTGGCGGCTCTTGCGTGTGGCGCTTTGGGCCCATTCCCCCCATTTCTCGCCAATTCTGGTGGACAGTAACTGAATATCTGGTAACCCTCCGTGCCGGCGCCGGGGGCTGGCCCTTTCGCGGTCGATTCTGCGAGAGCGACAGCTCCAAGTTCAGAGATCTTTCGCAGTCTTCGACCTGGAGGAGACAAGGAAGGGATGCAGCAATGAACAATCTACCGTTGATATCCACGTTGGTTGGAATCGTTGGCGTGGTATTCGCCATCATTCTGGCTGCCAGAGTGAAAGCCGCGCCTGCTGGAAATGAGAAGATGCAGGAGATTGCCGCCGCAATCAGCGAAGGTGCGATCGCCTACCTCAACCGCCAGCTCAAGAGCATGGGGATCACCGGCATCATCATCTTTGCCGTGATCGTCTTCGCGCTCGGCCTCAAGACGGCTCTCGGATTCCTGGTCGGTGCAGTCGCGTCCTTTGCGGCGGGATACATCGGCATGCGGGTCTCCGTGCTGGCGAACGTCAGGACGGCCGAAGCTGCAAGGAGTGGCCTGGCGGCGGGCCTGAGTCTCGCCTTCAAGGGCGGATCCGTGACCGGGATGATCGTCGCAGGTCTCGCCCTGACCGCCGTTGCCGGCTTCTACACGATCCTCACCGCAACCGGAAGCTCACCCAGAGACGCCGTCATCGCGCTCGTCGCTCTCGGCTTCGGGGGAAGCCTGATCTCCATCTTCGCCCGCCTCGGCGGCGGCATCTTCACCAAGGGCGCCGACGTCGGTGCGGACCTGGTCGGCAAGGTCGAGGCAGGCATCCCCGAGGACGATCCCAGAAATCCGGCGACGATTGCCGACAACGTCGGCGACAACGTTGGTGACTGCGCGGGAATGGCAGCCGACCTGTTCGAGACATACGCTGTGACGGCCGTTGCCGCGATGCTTCTCGGCAACCTGCTGTTCCCCGACATCGGCATCGCGACGGAATTCCCCCTCGCCCTCGGTGCGGTCTCCATCATCGCCTCGATGATCGCCGTGTTCTTCGTCCGGCTGGGCAAGAACGAGTACATCATGGGTGCTCTCTACAAGGGGATGTTCGGAGCGGCCATTCTCGCCGCCATCGCCTTCTATTTCATCACCACCCAGCTGATGGGTGGGATACCGGGGATCTCGGCGATGAACATCTACTTTGCGACCCTGGTGGGGCTCGTGCTGACCGTCGTCATCGTGATCATCACGGAGTACTACACCGGGATCTACGGGCCCGTGAAGCACATTGCACAAGCTTCGACGACCGGGCACGGTACCAACATCATCGCCGGGCTCGGCGTCAGCATGCAGTCTACAGCGCTCCCGGTTCTGGCCATCTGCCTGGGCATCGGAGTGGCTCACGGTCTGGCCGGACTATACGGCATCGCCATGGCGGCCATGTCGATGCTCTCCATGACGGGCATGGTGATTGCGATCGACGCATACGGACCCATCACGGACAACGCCGGCGGCATCGCGGAAATGGCCGAGATGGACGAGAGCGTGCGCGCCGTGACCGACCCGCTCGATGCGGTTGGCAATACGACGAAGGCCGTCACCAAGGGCTATGCGATCGGTTCGGCCGGTCTCGCTGCTCTCGTGCTCTTCGCGGCCTATACCCAGGAGTTCGCACTGCACGGAGGGAGCGGGCAAGCTGAGCTTCGACCTCAGCAACGTGAACGTGATCATCGGCCTCTTCATCGGCGGACTCCTCCCCTACCTGTTCGCATCGATCGCCATGCAGGCGGTGGGGAAGGCCGGCGGTGCGGTGGTGGAAGAGGTCAGGCGGCAGTTCCGCGAGATACCGGGAATCATGGAAGGTACGGCCAAGCCCGACTACGGCGCATGTGTCGACATCGTCACCAAGTTCGCGCTCCGGGAAATGCTGGTTCCGGCACTGCTTCCGGTGGCCGCTCCCATCCTGGTCGGCTTGATCCTGGGCAAGATCGCCCTCGGCGGTCTTCTGATCGGAAGCATCATCACGGGCGTCTTCGTCGCCATCTCCATGACGACCGGTGGCGCGGCCTGGGATAACGCCAAGAAGTACATCGAGGACGGGCATCACGGCGGCAAGGGGGGCGAAGCCCACAAGGCGGCCGTGACCGGCGACACTGTTGGCGATCCCTACAAGGATACCGCAGGCCCGGCCGTCAACCCGATGATCAAGATCCTGAACGTGGTGGCCCTGCTGATGGTGCCGTTCCTGATCTAGAAACGACATCGTCGGGTTCGAAAAAAGAGGGTTGGTGTGGCGATCACACCAACCCTCTTTCATCTCGGCGTATCGCCGAGCATCTCGCGGAGATCCCGCTTCAGGATCTTTCCGGTGGGAGTTCGGGGAATCTCGTCGATGAACACGATGGCGGCGGGGATCTTCTCGTTGGCCAGGTGACGCCCGCAGTACTCCTGGATCTCGCTCTCCTTGGTGGCCGTCCCCCTCCGTCAATACGACGAAGGCCGCCGCGATTTCGCCGAACTCGCGATCCGGTCGCCCGACCACGGCCACGTCCTCGATGCCCGGCATCCCGGCCAGGACCTCTTCGATCTCGGCGGGGTAGATGTTCACTCCGCCCCGAATGATCATGTCCTTGACCCGGTCGACGATGTAGACGTAGCCGTCGGCGTCCCGAACGGCCACGTCTCCCACGGTCATGTACTTGCCGCGCTGCGTCTCGACGGTCGCCTTGGGGTTCTTGTAGTAGCCCTCCATCAGGATGGCGTTGTGCATGTAGAGGACGCCGCGTTCACCCTCGGGAACTTCCTCTCCCGCCTCGTCGAAGATCTTGAGATCGTTGTCGGCGAATGCCTTTCCCACGCTGGAGGGCCTCTCGCGCATCTCCTGAGGGGAGATGAGCGTGTTGACGCCGGTTTCCGTGGCTCCGTAGTACTCGTAGAGGCAGTCACCGAAGCGGTCGAGGAAGGCCAGCTTGTACTCGGGGAAGAGGGGGGCCGCGCCGCAGATGACGGTGCGCAGGCTCGAGAGATCGAGCCGGGCGACGACCTCGTCCGGGACCTGCAGGAGGCGAGAGACCATGGTGGGTACGAGATGGACCGAGGTCACCTTGTGCTGATCCACCAGCTCGAGAAAACCGATCGGATCGAAGCGCGGCTGATAGACGGCCGTCCCTCCGAGGATGAAGTTCACCAGGTTGAAGAAGGAGGGTGCGGAGTGATACAGCGGGCAGCAGACGAGATGCACCTCGTCCGGGCCCATCTTCAGGAAGCCGATGGCCTTCATCACGTACTCGACGACCTCGGGCCTGGCGGCGAAGTCGGTGCGGCGAGCGGCGCCCTTGGGCTTTCCCGTGGTCCCGGATGTGTAGATCATGGAGCTGCCCGCAGCCTCGCCAGCCGACAGGCCCTGGAAGTCCACCTCGGGTGGGTCGTGGAAGAGGTCCTCGTAGTCTCTGGCTCCCTCCGCCGATCCACCAAAGACGACGAAGTCGTCGCGGTTCAGGTTCTTGTAGTCGTTCTTGAAGGGGAGGATCCGGTCGGCAAACTCGTGCCAGAAGAGGAGGATCTTCGAGTCGGAGTCGTCGACGATGAATTGGATCTCCGGCGCCTTCATCCGGTATCCGACCATCACCATCCCGACCTGCAGAAATTCGAGGGCCCTCGAGATCTCGTCGTACTCGGGAAGGTTGTAGGTCATCACCGCGGCCTGATCTCCGGGCCGGAGGCCTAGCGCGTAGAGCCGTCTCGCCAGTGTCCGGGCTCTCTCGTGCAGCTGGCGGTAGGTCAGCGACCGCTCAGCTCCGATCACCGCCAGCTTCTCCGGCCGGGTGCTGGCGTGAGCCTCGAGCAGGTTGAATCGCTGGGATTGCGCTTCGGGCATACGCCCTCCTTGTCCTGTCGCCCAGGAGCTGGAACACTACCGGTCTGGTTGGGCCGCCGCACGGTTCCCACGGCGACTCGCACGGCGACCTGGAGGAGCGCTCCAATTGAAGGAGATGAGGATTCTCTCCCCCTGTGGGATCCTCGGGTATGGGTTTCCCGAGACATCCTTCCGCAAGGGATTGGAGCGGGGTCCGGACGTCATCGCCGTGGACGCGGGATCGACCGACGCGGGACCCTACAAGCTCGGGGCCGGCACGGGCATCGTCAGCGAGCAGGCGACGAAGAGGGATCTGCTTCCGATTCTCGCCGGAGGCCATGAGCAGCGGATCCCGGTGATCATCGGATCGGCGGGCGGGGCCGGGGCGAAGTCGCACGTCGATTGGTCGATGGATCTGATCGAGGAGGTCGTCCGAGAGAAGCGGCTCTCGCTCGACGCTGCGGTGATCTACGCGGACATCGATCGCGACTATCTCCATCGGAGACTCGACGAGAACAAGATCGAACCATTGGGACCGGTGCCGGAGCTGACGCACGCCACGATCGACGGTGCCGTTCGCATCGTGGGTCAGATGGGGTGCGAGCCGATCATCGATGCGCTCGATCACGGCGCAGAATTGATCGTGGCGGGACGCGCCTACGACCCGGCTCCCTTTGCCGCGTTGCCGATCCAAGGCGGCTTCGATCCGGCACTCGCGTGGCACCTCGGGAAGATTCTCGAATGTGGGGCGCTCTGCGCCGAGCCGGGTACCACGAAGGATGCGATTCTCGGGTATTTGCGGGAAGATCACTTCCTGGTGGAGGCCCTCGACGACAGCCGGAAATGCCAGCCGACGTCGGTTGCGGCGCACACTCTCTACGAAAAGGGTCATCCCTACATTCTCCAGGGACCCGGGATCGAGCTGGATCTGTCCGAGTGCGCATTCGAGGCGCACGGCGAGAACAGCGTCAAGGTGTCGGGTAGCCGTGTCAGCGCCACGGAGGGGTACACGGTCAAGCTGGAGGGCGCCTCGCAGGTGGCCTTTCGGACCATCTTCATCGCCGGCGTGCGTGACCCGTTTCTGATCGAGAACATCGATCAGATCACCCGGGGTGTCGTCGGACAGGTTCGGGAGGACTACCGGGGGGTTCCGGAGTCGAGCTACCAGATCCTGTTCCACGTCTACGGTAAGAACGCGGTGATGGGCAGCCTGGAGCCGGTTGGAGAGCCGGGGCACGAGATCGGCGTCGTCGCGGAGGTGGTGGCGCCGACCCAGGAGTTGGCGAATGCGATCTGCGCCACGGCGCGATCGACGATGCTCCACTACCCCTATGCGGGAAGAAAATCGACCGCGGGAAACCTGGCCTTTCTCTACTCACCGTCCGACATCGCCTGTGGTCCTGTCTACAAGTTCACCGTCTACCACCTCGTCGAAGTGGACGATCCCTGCGAGCTCTTCAGGACCGAGTACAGGAAGCTGCAGTAGGAGGGAGACGCAAGGAAGATGGCAGGGGCAGTCAGACTCTACGATCTCGCCAAGGTGCTGCGGAGCAAGAATGCCGGTCCCTTCGAGCTCACCTTCGACATCATCTTCGACGACGAGGAGAAGTACCAGACCGTCAAACGATCGGGCGTGATCAACAGGGAGCTGGTTTGCAGGCTGTACCGGGTTCGTCCCGAAGACGTCTATCACGTCGTCTGCTTCGACGCGGCCCGCGCGATCAAGATCACCATCAAGCGGCCCGTCGATTCGGGTGGCGTCGGCGACACCGATGTATACGGAGCGCAACAGCACGCGCCGCTGATCGACGTGATGATTCCGACCGGGAGCTAGCTCGCCTATTCGAGATCCGCGTGGTAGCTCTGTAGCGACCTGACCTCCGGCATTCCGTCGCGGCATGCTGCGATCCCCTTGGCAGCCGCCGTGGCCGCGGCCACCGTGGTGATGTAGGGGATCCGGTATCGGATGGCGGCCTTGCGGATGTAGGAGTCGTCGGCCTTGCTGGCCTTGCCCCGGGGCGTATTGATCACCAGCTGGATCTCGCCGTCCATGATGCCGTCGGCAATGTTGGGACGCTTCTCCCGCAGCTTGTAGACGCGCTCCGATTCGATCCCGTGCTTGGCGAGGAACGCTTTGGTTCCCTCGGTGGCCTTGAGCGTGAATCCGAGCTCGGCGAAGCGGCGCGCCACCTCGACGATGGCTTCTTTGTCCTTGTCTGCGACGGTCAGGAGCACGGTTCCCTCCAGGGGAAGACGGCCCCCGGCCGCGTCCTGGGCCTTGTAGAAGGCCAATCCGAAGGATTTGGACATGCCCAGGACCTCTCCGGTCGATCGCATCTCCGGCCCCAGGACGGGGTCGACTTCGGGATAGAAGTAGAAGGGGAATACCGACTCCTTGACGCCGTAGTGGGGTATCGGGCGCTGCTTCAGATCCAGCTCGGAGAGCTTGGTGCCGAGCATCAGCTGGGTGGCGATCCGCGCCATCGAAAGGCCACATACCTTGCTCACCAGGGGCACGGTGCGGCTCGCCCTTGGATTCGCTTCCAGGACGTAGACCTGATCGTTGCAGATCGCGTACTGGATGTTCATCAGCCCGACGACGTTGAGCTCGGTGGCGATCCTGCGGGTGTATTCGCGGATCGTATCGATATGCTCCTGCGGAATCGTCGTGGGTGGTATCACGCAAGCCGAGTCGCCGGAGTGGACCCCGGCCAGCTCGATGTGCTCCATGACGGCCGGGACGAAGGCGTCGGTTCCGTCGGCGATGGCATCGGCCTCGGCTTCGATGGCGTTCTCGAGGAACTTGTCGATCAAGATCGGCCGCTCTGGGGAGACATCGACGGCGGCCTGGACGTAGTGCTTCAGCATCTCCTCGTCGTGCACGACCTCCATGCCGCGTCCGCCGAGCACGAAAGAGGGCCGGACCATCAGCGGGTAACCGATCCGCTCCGCCACGACCATCGCCTCGTCGAGGGTGCTGGCCATGCCGCTCTCGGGCTCGGGGATGCCGAGCTTCTCCATCTTCTGCCGGAAGCGGTCGCGGTCCTCCGCCAGCCCGATGGTGTCCGGTGTCGTCCCGATGATGTTGACCCCCGCCTCCTCGAGCTCGGCGGCGATATTGAGCGGCGTCTGGCCGCCGAACTGACAGATGAGTCCTTCGGGCTTCTCCTTCTGGTAGATACTGAGCACGTCCTCCACCGTCAGCGGCTCGAAGTACAGCTTGTTCGATGTATCGAAGTCGGTGGATACGGTCTCGGGATTGCAGTTGACCATGATCGACTCGATGCCGGCGTCGCGAAGCGCGAAGGCCGCGTGGACACAGCAGTAGTCGAACTCGATCCCCTGTCCGATGCGGTTGGGCCCGCCTCCCAGGATCATGATCTTCCGGTTCGGCGAGACCTCGGTGACGTCGGGCGCGTTGTACGTCGAATAGTAGTAGGCGGCGTTCTCCACGCCGCTCACGGGTACCGGGTGCCAGCCTTCCTCGACGCCGAGCTTCTTGCGCCGCTCGCGGATCCGCGTTTCGGGTACGCCCAGGAGCTGGGCCAGATAGCGATCGGCGAAGCCGTCGTTCTTGGCCCGGATCAGGAGGTCGTCAGGCAGCTCTCCATCCCGGTGCGCGAGGATCATCTCTTCCAGCTCCACGAGCTCCTTCATCTGTTCGATGAACCACGGCTTGATGTAGGTGGTCTCGTAGAGCTTCTGTACGGGAGCGCCCTTGCGGAGGGCCTCGTACATGATGAACTGCCGTTCGCTGGAGGGCTCGGCCAGCAGCAGCATCAGGTCTTCGAGTGACTTCTGATGGTAGTCCTTGGCAAAGCCAAGACCGTAGCGGCCGTCTTCCCTGGATCGGATCGACTTCTGGAAGGCCTCCTTGTAGGTCTTGCCGATGCTCATGACCTCGCCCACGGCCCGCATCTGCGTCCCGAGCTTGTCCTCCAGGGCGTCGAACTTCTCGAAGGCCCATCGGGAGAACTTCACCACCACGTAGTCACCGGAGGGCGTGTACTTCTCGAGAGTTCCATCTCGCCAGTACGGGATCTCGTCCATGGTGAGCCCCCCGGCGAGGAGCGAGGAGACGTATGCGATGGGGAAACCGGTGGCCTTGGAGGCCAGCGCCGAGGAGCGAGATGTCCTCGGATTGATTTCGATCACCACGACGCGCCCGGTCTTGGGATCGTGAGCGAACTGGACGTTGGTGCCTCCGATGACCTGGATGGCCTCGACGATGTCATAGGAGTACTTCTGCAGGCGTTCCTGCAGCGCTTTGTCGATGGTGAGCATGGGGGCGGTGCAGTAGCTGTCTCCGGTATGCACACCCATCGCGTCGACATTCTCGATGAAGCAGACGGTGATCATCTGGTTCTTGCTGTCGCGGACGACCTCGAGCTCCAGCTCCTCCCACCCGAGCACCGATTCTTCCACCAGGATCTGTCCCACGAAGCTCGCGCGGAGTCCACGTTCGGCCAGTGCCCGGAACTCCTCCATGTTGCCCGCGAATCCCCCACCGGTGCCGCCCATGGTGTAGGCCGGGCGAATCACGCAGGGCAGTCCGATCTCCGCAACGGCCTTCTCTGCCTCTTCCAGGCTGTTGGCGATCTCGCTGCGCGGCATTTCGATGCCGAGCTTGTTCATGGTGTCCTTGAAGGCCTGGCGATCCTCGCCGCGCTTGATGGCATCGACCTGGACGCCGATCACCTTGACGCCGTACTTCTCGAGTACACCGGCTCTGGCGAGCTCAGAGCTGAGATTGAGTCCGGATTGGCCTCCCAGGTTCGGCAGGAGGGCGTCGGGCCTTTCCTTGGCGATGATCTTGGTCATTTCCTCGAGCGTCAGCGGCTCGATATAGGTCACGTCCGCCGTACCGGGGTCCGTCATGATCGTGGCGGGATTCGAATTCACCAGGACGATCTCATACCCGAGAGAGCGCAGGGCCTTGCACGCCTGGGTTCCCGAGTAGTCGAACTCACAGGCCTGCCCGATGACGATGGGCCCGGAACCGATGATCATCACCTTGTCGATGTCACTCCGTTTCGGCATTGCGGAGACCTCTCTGCGAAAATCACGATCGTTGAGTCTTCAACCCCTGGCCGTCGGTACCTTATACCATCTGCCCTCGCCAGCGCCGGTGCTTTTCGAAAACAAACGGCTTTTTGGATCGGAGCTGCGGGCCGGGCCGACGGGCTTGCTCGAGGTCTGGAGCTGCGGGCCCGTCCCCGGGAGCGTTCCGAGCGCTCGCTGAGAAGAGGAGTGACCGATGACGGATTCAGCCCAGGAAGCCCTCCGGATCCTGCGGGACGGAAGCCAGTTCCAGTGGTACGTGATCCCGCTGTTCGCCCTGGTGGTCTACGTGTACGCGGTGGAGATCGAGAGGAAGAACTGGAATCTCGTCCTGGCGGGGCTCGCGTTCTGGGGGATGGACTGGTTCAACGAGATCTGGAACGGGCTGGTCTTCCACTTCACCCAGTACGCTCCGGTCTGGGGCGCTCCGGGGGATACGGCCTACCTCATCCTGATCGGGCTCAACATCGAGATCTGCTTCATGTTCTTCATCGCCGGTGTCACGTTCTCGCAAGATGCTCCCGGCCGACAAGGACATGCGAATCCTCGGCATCCCCAACCGGCTGGCGCTGGCGATCTTCGGGTCCGTCTTCTGCGTGTTCGTCGAGGTCCTGCTGAACTTCGTGAACGCACTCACCTGGGATTACTCCTGGTGGAGCGCCCGCGCGCCCTGGCTGATCTTCCTGATCGGCTACTTCCCCTTCTTCGCGGTCGCCTTCTGGGTGCACGACATGAAGAGCCTGAGGAGCAAGCTCACCACGGTCGGCGTGATCTACACCGTCAACATCGCGTCCCTGATCGTATTCGGGGCGATCCTGGGCTGGATCTAGAAAAGGGCGGAGGCGCTACTTGTAGCGTGCGTTGAATTCTTCCTGGCGCCTCTCTCTCGCCGCCTTGACCGCCGGGTCTTCCTTGTTGAGCGACCACTTCCAGTCGTCGCTGTTGCTGACCTCGGCGAGCTTCGCCTCGAGGGCCTTGACTTCTTCCGGCGCCGTGTCCGCGTACTCGTGGATGATCTCCTTGATCTCGGGAACGAACTTGGACATCCAGTGCTTGGCGAGGTCATATGTGCCGTGCCAGTGGGTGTAGTCCGGCGCCATCATCGAAGCGGCGTGGCGTGCGCGGCGACCCTCGTGGTGCCAGATCTCGAACCAGGTCCAGTCGATGGGATGCGCGAACTTCGTGTACTCCGGATTGGTCTTCAGAACCGCGACCGCGGCCTCGTAGAGCTCCGCCCCGGGAACCGCGTACTTGTCGTCGTAGAGATCGAGGAGAGCCTCGTACTGGATGAAGAAGTTGTCCACGAACCTCGCCTGGTGGCAGTTGAGACAGACGTCCACCATGTTCTGCGCGGCGAGTGTCGGCGTGGATCTTCTGCGAGGCCAGGTTCCACGCTTGTCCGTCTCGTGTGTCAGCTTCGAGCGCGGCGGGCGATTGTTCCACTTGACGCGCAGTCCGATGTTGTGGGAGATGTCCTGGTTGGCAGTGGCGCTCATGTGGCAGGTGGCGCAGGTGGGGGCGGCGCTGTAGTCCTCGCCGACGATCCACTTGGCCGAGTCGAGATTCATGTCGTCGATGTGCGCGCGGAACGCGATTCCGTGCTTCGACTCTTCGTAGATCTCCTTCTGCGGATGGTCCGGACCCAGGTGACACTTGCCGCAGTTGTCCGGGTGACGCGCCTGAGCGGCGGAGAATTCGTGGCGCTGATGGCAGGCCGTGCAGGATCCCTCGGAGCCGTCGGGGTTGACGCGGCCCATGCCGGTATTCGGCCAGGTGGCGGGATCGAGTGTTCCGTCCTTGTTGACCTGAATCACGCTTCCGTGACATTGCCAGCAGCCGTTGACGGCGGCGGCGGAGATGCCAGCGGGGAACATGGGCGTGACCATGCCATTGTTTCCCTCGATCACCTCGGCCAGGAGGTTGTCGAGGGACCCCATGATGCGACCGGCCTTGGAGTGGTGAGAGCCGAGGAACTCCTCGACCTCGATCCTGTGACACTGCCCGCAATCCTGTGGCGATACGATCGTGGCGATCAGGAATTCCTCGTGGTCTTCGTCTCGAAGCACATCCGGGTCGCCCTTCTCGGCCTTGTGACACTCGTAGCAGCCCACATTGGCGCCGTAGTGCTTTCCGGCGCCCCACTGCTGGTAGAGGCCGGGATTGTCATCCTTGTGACATTCGAGGCAGGCCCGGGTCTCCTCGCTCAGCTCGGCGGGAAGGTTGGACTGAAAAGCGAGGGCCGGCATCGGCCAGCAGCCCGAGCGCAAGGAGTGTCAGTGCGGCTCTCATCGGTCTTCTCCTCGAAAGCGTAGGTTCGAGCTGGTGGGAGCTGACTCCCTCAGCTCAGCGGTATGAGTCGGCTCCGATCGCCGCATCTTGAAGCAATCGGGACCGGAGACGCAACGTCGTTTTTCGTGTGGCTTTTCGGGCCGATAGGCGCCTGCCTTCGCCCTTCCAGCTGGTGCGGGAGGTGGCTCACTGGGAGGGCTCGCGGCTCTTCTCGAGGTCCATCTGGTGGGCGTTGGCGACTTCTTCGCGCTTCGCTCGGAGTCCCTCGAGCACGGCCTCGGTCTTCTCGCCAATCGCGTCGAGATCAAAGGTATGCCAGGTCACGCTGAGATCGTGGATCTGGACGTCGAACTCCTCGAAGAATTGCTTGGTCTGCTCGGGCTCGCCCCGCTTGGTGATGTAGCGGTAGTAGCGATGAATCGAGAGGAATCGGTTCAGCAGCGCCCTGGCCTCCTCGGCATTCTCCGGGCTGTTCTGGGTCTCCTCGTTGTGGCATTTCCGACAGGTCTCCTCGACCGTATTGACGTTCAATACCGCGACGTTGATCGAGCCGTGGCAGGTGACGCAGGTGGGGCCCTGGTCCTCCTGGTCGGTGCTCACCACGTGCTCGTAGTGGGTGCTCTCGCGGAATCCCTCGTAGATGTCTTCGTGACATCCACCGCAGGTCTTGGGAATGTTGCGGAAGTTGACCGCGCTCTTTGCCCTGGCCGCGTCGAGATCTCCTCCGTGCGCCTTCTCCTTGTCAGAGCTTCGGGGGTTGCCGCCGTGGCAGTCGACGCAGGTCACTCCCTCCTGCTTGTGAACGGACGAGCCCCAGCGCTGAAAGTAGTCGTAGAGCTTCTTGTTCGTGACCAGGAAGGAGGCCTCCGCCGTGGCACTCTACGCAGGAATCCTTCTCTTCCTCCGCCGACGCGTTCCTCCACGGCAGGAGAGAAAACAGGAGGAGCGCCGACAGGGCCGCGACGGCCAGCTTCAGAGATCGTCTCCTCGTGCCCGAGATCCGAGGTCTCCGCCGTTCACAACTCATTCGATCCTCCGTCTGTGGCGCTCCTGCATAGGTCGCGGGAAGTGTCTCCACCGGGCCGCTAGGGCCGCACGGGTTCCGGCCTCTGAGCGACCGACTGGCTGCGGTCCATCTGCAGGTGGCTCGTCCTCCTCGAGGGGCTCGCTGAAGGTGAGCGCGGATGGCGACCTTGCTGAGCAGGGTGAAGACGAGGACTCCGACTCCGACGATGCCGATGGCGATCATGATCTCCACGCGCGAGGGGAAGTATTCGTAGACCTCGCCCAGCGATCCGGGCGTGAAGCCGGGGAGAACCAGGCCGACGCCCTTCTCGATGAAGACTCCGATGAAGACCAGCGCGCAGCCGAGATTCATGGTGACGGGGTTCTTCCGCGTCCTGGGTATCAGCAGGAGCAGGAACGCCAGCACGTTGCAGGTGCGCCGAACCAGGCCCAGCCCGCCAGGCCGACGTGACCTCCGATGCCCGGAAGTAGTACTGCATGTGAACCGTGTGGGCGGTCGCCGAGCGGAACTCCGTCACCACCTCGGCGAAGAAGAGCAGGAGATTCACGAACAGAACGATGGCCGTGATCTCCGCGATCTTCACCAGGGCCTCGTCCCGGATGTTGATGTTCGCAGCCTTTCTCAGCACCTGGAAGGCGAGGATCATCAGCGCCGGGCCCGCACACAGAGCCGTCGCGATGAAGCGCGGGACGAGAATCGCCGAGTTCCAGTAGGGCCTCGCGGGCAGGACGTTGAAGATGAAGGCGGTGGTGGTGTGGATGCTGATCGCCGCCGGAATCGAGAACAGCATCAGCGCCATGAAGAATGTCTTGTTGTAAGGGCGATCGGCGTAGGAGCAGTAGAGGAAGTAGAAGACGCAGGACGACGTTCAGGACGAGGTACCCGTTCAGGACCATCACGTTCATCGCGATCATCGAGTAGGGAATGTTGGGCTTTCCCAGGAAGGGGAGCAGGTGCCAGAAGCGCTCCGGGCGCCCCAGGTCCGCCATGATGAAGAGGATCGCCATGATCACCGCACTGATGGCGATGATCTCGCCCAGCACCACGATGTCCTTGATGGGCTTCCAGTTGTAGACGTATCCGGGAACCGCGAGCGCCATGGCGGCGGCGGCGACGCCGACCAGGAAGGCATAGGTCCCGATGAAGAGGCCCCAGGGTACGGGATCCCGCATGTTCGAGACGATGTGGCCATGAAGGGACTGCTCCAGGTACCCGGCGATGCCGATCGCGATCAGAAGGCCGAGACAGACGAGCCAGGCGTAGTAGGCGCGCCCCCCACGGGCCATCTCCTTCAAGCAATAGGATGCGAATGCCATGATGTTCTTCATGCTCTTGCGCCTCGCGCTTCAGATCTCGGTTCGCTCGTCGATCGGTGCAGTGATCTGACACAGGGGCCTCAGCCGTAGAAGTAGAAGAACCTCGGCTTGGCATCGAGCTCGGCTTTGAGGACGAAGGTTCGCTTGTGATCCATCAGGTATCGGATCTCGCTGTCCGGATCGAGCAGATTGCCGAATTTCCGCGCGCCCACCGGACAGGCCTCCACGCAGGCCGGGTAGCGGCCGTGCCGAGTCCGCTGGATGCAGAAGCTGCACTTCTCGACGACGCCGTGTTCGCGAGGCAGATTGCCCAGGTAGTGGGTGTTCGGGTTGAGCTCGTCCGCCGGAATCTCGGGCTCGGTCCAGTTGAAGTGCCTGGCTCCGTAGGGACAGGCCGCCATGCAGTAGCGACAGCCGATGCACCAGTTGTAGTCGATGACGACGATCCCGTCCGGCTCCGTCCAGGTCGCCGTGGTGGGACAGGCCTTCACGCACTCCGGGTTCTCGCACTGCTGACAGGCGACCGGCAGATAGACCTTTCCCTCGGCGGGCACCTCTTCGTGGTCGTAGAAGGCGTTGCCGTCCTCGAAATCGATCCTCCGAATCACGTCCTGGCGCTCGAACTCGAGAACGCGGATCCAGTGGATCTGCGGGTCGCGCGACTGGTTGTTCTCTTCGACGCAGGCGTAGACGCAGCGCCGGCAGCCGATGCATCGACTGATGTCCAGGCCGTAGCCGAACAGCACGCCGTCGTTGGGACCGACCGCATCCACCGTGACCGGCTTGCCGAACTTCTCCGAGTACTTCCGCTCCAGGCGGCCGAATGATGTCCTCGATCTCCTCCTTGGAGAGTTCGCGGAAATGGGCCTGAAAGAACCCGGCGAGATCGAAGGCCTGCGCGGCGCCCGGCACGCCAGCCAGGGCGCTCACCCCGGCGCCGGTGGCCTTCAGGAACTGGCGGCGCGACGTCGATCGCACCTTGCGCTCACTGTTCGGCATGCCGGATCTCCTCCTCTTCGGCGCGGTTCGAAGCCCGGAGCTCTTCGGCGGGTATCGGCGGGGGCATGGGCTCCAGCGGCTTGAAGAGCGGTGAATGAGGATCGTGGCAGACGACGCAGGTCCGGTACTCCTTCGGTCCGCGCCAGTCGCCGGTGCGCTTGCCGTGTACGCCGGCGCGCCAGTCGGGGATCCTCTTGGCGTGACAGCGCGTGCAAAGGCGCCACGACTCCTCCATGTGCACCGGTGAGGCGTCCGACAGGTGCAGGAGATCGCGTTGATCGGACTGGTGGCAGTCCAGACACCAGAGATCGCCGTGAGCCAGCTCGATGTAATCGTGTTCATCGAGCTCGCGCCTCTCGGGATCGGCCAGCTCGTCCTCGTGACAGTCGGTGCACGGGAAGTACTCGTTTTTTTTTTTTTGCACCAGAGATCGCCATGAGCCAGCTCGATGTAATCGTGTTCGTCGAGCTCCCGCCTCTCGGGATCTGCCAGCTCGTCCTCGTGACAGTCGCTGCAGGGGAAGTACTCGTCATCGATCGGCGGCGGCGGCAAGAGGACCGGCTCGGGCTCGGGCTGGAGCGGGCGGCTCGGATACCCCTCGTCGCTGTTGGACGGGCGCCACCAGCTGTCCGCACCGAGCAGGGCAATGGCGAGCAAGGCGATCACCAGAAGCGGCCACAGGGGCCGCCGTTCGCGAGGAACTGCGCGTTTCAGCTCGGGTCGTCTGGGGTCCATGACAGGGTCACCTCTCCCACGGTAGTGGCGTGACAGCGGTCGAAGCCGCGATTCGTGGCTAAGCCAGCGGAATACTGCACGAAAGCCGATCTGCTTTGCCACGCGGCGTTCAATCGTCGCGTCCGAATCCGGCCCAATCTGGTCCTCGATTCGTGAAGCGACCCTGGCAGCAGATGGGCGGCGCTGGGCATGTCATCCGTCGGGAACGCCGGCGCGGCTAGGATGGGCCACGGACCACGATCGGCCTTGCGGATGGGGATGGCGTAGGTGGGGCAGGCGCGGCTGCAGTTGCCGCAGCGGATGCACTGGTCGCTTTCGATCCAGATGTAGGTGGCGTCCGGCGCCGTGGCCGACTTGATGTGGCCGGTCGGTGCACCGTCCTCGTCGGTGAACAGGCGCGTCAGTCGCGTGGATGCAGGCGCGCGGCGAGGCCTTGATGCACCAGTCGCAGTGGATGCACTTGTCCTGGTCGATCTCGAACTTGTAGTTGCACAGGTAGCAGCGGCGGGCGTTGATCTCGACTTCTTCGGTGTTGTAGCCCAGTTCGACCTCTTCGTTGCCCTGACGCTGCTCGAGCGGCAGCGTGCGCATGTGGGCGGGGGTGTACAGGTCGTGATCGCGCAGGCGGCCCGTGTCGTCGGCCTCCTCGATCTGCACCCATCGGCCCAGCCGCTTCTGGCCCATCAGGAACTCGTCGATGCGCTCGGCGGCCTCCTTGGCGTCGGCCACGGCGTGGATCACGTCGAGCGGCCCGGTATGGAAATCGCCGGTGACGAAGATCTTCTCGTGCGTGGTGCGGTTGCCCTCGGCGAGCTCGACGCCCTCGGGCAGGATTTCCAGCGTGCGGGTCTGGCCGACGGCGTAGATCAGCGTGTCGCA
Organism: uncultured delta proteobacterium; assembly: GCA_963722885.1. Lineage (GTDB taxonomy): Bacteria > Myxococcota_A > UBA9160 > UBA9160 > UBA6930 > CAVXZE01. The sequence continues at coordinate 275,902 of CAVROS010000012.1, read as the reverse complement.
GGGCACCTCGTATTCGCTGCCGGGCACGCGATGGATGGGCGGCTTGCCGCCGTCTTCCGGTTCGTCGCCCAGCACGTTGCGGTCGAAGATCGACCGCCTTGACGCTGGCCGTTCTCGCAGCGGACCCGCGCGGGGTTGACGAGCGTGCCGACGTCGATGCCCTCCAGGCGGAGCTGCCAAATCTCGTCGGGACTGGCCGACATGTGCTCCTCGCCGCGGCGGTACATGATGGCCGTCACGCGATGCTCTTCGCCCAGCAGGCGGCGGGCGGCGCGGGCGCAGTCCACGGCGGTGAAGCCGCCGCCGATGATGACCACGTCGCCGCTGACCGGCATGGGATCGCCCGTGTTGTAGCGCTTCATGAAGTCGTAGCCGCTGATGGCGTTGGCGTCTTCCTCCAGGCCTTCGATCTTCAGCTTGATGCCGCGGATCGCGCCGGCGGCGACCAGCACGGCGTCGTACTCCGCGGCCATCTGCGCCAGGCGCTCGCGGTCGACGTGCTCGCCGAGGTGGACGTCGATGCCGCTGTCGACGATCGCCTTCACTTCCTCCTGGACGACGTCGCGCGGCAGGCGGAACTCGGGAATGCCCCAGGCCATCTGGCCGCCGAGCACTGCTTCGCGCTCGAAGAGCTCGACGGCGTGGCCGAGGCGCCTCAGTTCCCGCGCGGCGGTCAGGCCGGCCGGGCCGCCGCCGATGACCGCGATCCGCTTGCCGGTCGTTCGTCGAACCACGGCGGCAGCGGCTGCGCGGGCTGCGACTTGTTGTCGGCCGCGGCGCGCTTGAGGTGGCAGATCGTCACCGGGCCGTTGGTGTTGGTCCACTGGTGGCGGCAGGCCGGCTCGCAGGGCCGGGTGCAGATGCGGCCGAGCACGCCGGGGAACACGTTGTCTTCCTGGTTGATGCGGTAGGAGGCGTCGGGGTTCTTCAGCACCAGCTGGCGAATGTACTCGGGCACGTTGGTGCCGGCCGGGCAGGCGGCCTGGCAGGGAATGTCGCGGGCCATCGTCTTCAGGTCGAGCGCCGTCGCGGCCCTCGCCCGTGAACGTCGAGAATTCCGCCGGCTTGGGCGCGTGCTCGTACTGGATGTGCAGCGCCTCGACGGCCTTGCGATACGGCTCCATGCCGGGAGCTGCGGGGTTGCCCGCTGCCGCCGTGCTCGCCAGACCGTGTCGGCCAGCGTCTCGTCGCCCTGGCGGATCGCCAGGAAGGTGTCGAGCACGGCCTCGACCACGCGCGGGCAGTCCTCGGTCTTGAACTCGCCGAGCACCTGGCCGAAGCGCTTCTGCGTGCCGCCCAGGCGGATTTCGTAGCCTTCGGCCGATCCCTGGCCTTCGCGAATGCGCATGCCGCGCAGGCCGATGTCGGCGATGTAGTAGGGCGAGCAGGAGTTGGGGCAGCCGGTGATGTTGATGATGGCCTTGTCGCGAATGGCGTCGTACTTCTCCCGCTTGACGACGCTCTGCAGCAGGTCGTACATGCGGCGCGTTTCGGAGACGGCCAGCGGGCAGTAGGTGGTGCCGACGCAGGGCACGATGTCGTCCAGCCCGAAGAACGTTCCGCTGGTGACCGGCAGCTTGTCGATCTCGGCCTGCAGCTCGGGCAGCTTGTCCGGATCGACGCCGTGGATCTCGAAGTTCTGGCGGTTGGTGGTGTAGACGTACTTGTCGCCGTAGCGTTCGCTCAGCTCGGCGATGCGTTTGAGCGAGTGGAAGTCGATCTCGCCCTTGGGCACCATGATCCGGGCGATGGCCTTGCCGTCGTCGCCCTGGGCTGCGCTTCGGCCAGGGGGCGCGGCGGCACGGCCGGACCGCAATCCTCGACGAACTCCTTCTCGAAATCGCCGTGGTCGACGCCCTCGGCGTCCAGGAATCCCTCGACGATCTCGCGGCACTCGTCGATGCCCAGGCGTTCGACCACGACCTTCAGCCGCGCCATGCTGCGGTCGAATCGGTCGCCGTGGTCGCGATACAGCATGGTGATGGCGCGGCACAGCGGCTGGATCTTGTCTCGCGGGCACGAAGCCGTACAGCATCTCGCCCACCTGCGGCCGCCAGCCCATGCCGCCGCCGATCATCACGCGGAAGCCGGTCTCCTCGGCTGCCGTCGGGCCGCTTGCGCACGATGGCGACGACGCCCACGCAATTGATCAGCGGCTGGCCGCAATTGCCCTCGCAGCCGGAGTAGGTGACCTTGAACTTGCGCGGCAGGTTGTCCAGATCGCGGCAGGAGTTGATGAACTCGGCCGTCTTGCGGGCGTAGGGCAGGACGTCGAAGCGCCGGTGCGGGCAGACCGAGGCCCAGGGGCAGGCGGCCGTGTTGCGGATGTTGTCGCCGCAGCCGTGAAACGTGGTCAGGCTGTACTTGGCCAGCTCGCGCATCATCGGCGCGAGGTCGCCCAGGCGGAGGTAGTGCAGCTGCAGCGCCTGGCGCGTGGTCAGGCAGATGCGGCCCTGGGCGTAGGCCTGATGATCTTCGACAGGCCGCGCACCTGCGAAGTGGTCAACACGCCGCCCGGCACGACGATGCGGGCCATGAAGTAGTTGGGATGGCGCGTGGTGTAGATGCCGTAGGCCTTGGCGACCTTGGATTCTTCGAGCGTCATCTTGCCGTGCCGCGCGATTTCGTCGAAATCGAGCAGCAGACCGCCCTCCTTGACGACCTCGTCGTCGCTGCGCCGGAGATTGGTGATGCGGCGCTGCATGCCGTCGCTCCTTGTATTATGACCGCTCGACGAACCGAGATGCGCAGACTCGCTGCGAACCGATGGCGATCGCGCCATTACAGAAAACCGGTGCTCAGGTAGCGTTCGCCGGTGTCGCAGATGATGGTCACGATGCGCTTGCCGGCGTTGGCCGGGCCGGACGCGATCTGGCGGGCGGCGTACACGTTGGCACCGGCCGGAGATGCCGGCCAGCATGCCTTCGGTCTTGGCCAGCTGCTTGGCCGTGGCGATGGCGTCGTCGTTGGTGACCTGGATCGACCTCGTCCACGACGCTGCCGTCGTAGATGCCGGGCACGAAACCGGCGCCGATGCCTTCGATCAAGTGCGGCCCCGGACTGCCGCCGGAGAGCACGGGCGAATCGGCCGGTTCGACGGCGACCACCCGGATCTCCGGATTCTGCTCCTTCAAGTAGCGCCCCGCGCCGGAGATCGTGCCGCCGGTGCCCACGCCGGCCACCAGGTAATCGACCTTGCCGCCGGTATCGCGCCAGATCTCGGGACCGGTCGTGCGGTAATGGATCGCCGGATTGGCCGGATTGTCGAACTGATGCGGGATGAACGAGCCGGGGATCTCCTGCTGCAACTGCCGCGCCCGGTCGATGGCCCCTGCATGCCTTCCTTGCCGGGCGTCAGGACGAGTTCCGCGCCGAGGATGGTCAGGATTCTGCGCCGCTCGGCGCTCATCGTGTCCGGCATGGTGAGAATCAGGCGATAGCCCTTGACGCGCGCGACCCACGCCAGGGCGATGCCGGTGTTGCCCGAAGTCGGCTCGATGATGGTTCCGCCCGGCTGGATCAAGCCGTCCTCTTCCGCCTGCTCGATCATCGCCAGACCGATGCGGTCCTTGACGCTGGCCAGGGGATTGCGCATTTCCAGTTTGCCGACGATCTCGCCCGGCAGGTCCTTGCCAAAACGGCTCAGCCGCACCAGCGGCGTGCCGCCGATCAGCTCACACAGGCTGTCCGCAATTTGTTCGGTCATGGTCGGGGTTTCCAACTACAAGCCTGATCCAGTACTCGAAGCCGAGCCTCACGGCCGCCGTATTTCGGGTCGAGAGCACGCCAGTCACCGGCTCTCCTTCCCTGCGTCCTTCGGCTTTGCATCGGGGAAGAGCGGGCCCGGCGTCTTCACGTTCATGACCTGGGGTGTGTGGCACATGGTGCAGTTGAAGCGAGTGCCTGCCACGTCGTCCGCCTTCCTGTACCCCTGCACCTTCCAGACCATCGGGTCTCCGGGCTGCCCCTCGGCCATGACGGCCTCCTGGAAATGGGAGTCGGGAATAGGATAGTCGTCTTCGTCAGTCGTGTTCTCGGGATGGTGGCAGTCCAGGCAGTCGTTCGATCCGGAGGTGATTGGCAACATATCCTCCACGGTGTGAAGGATCTGGGCGGCGCACCCTCGAAGGACCGCTTCAGCGTTCCGGCGTCACCCGGATCCGCGTCGCCGTACTCCGCCAGCGCCTGGGAGCTCATCGCACCCAGGTCCGCGTCCCGGAAGTAGACGTCCAATCCGTCGTCCACTTCCGCCATCGCCTCCTCGCCTTCCGACGGCGCCATCAAGACCAGCGCGAGAAGCGCCAGGATCCAAGCGGCGAACTTCGTGTTCCTCTCCATGGGGACCTCCGTCTCCTTGGCCGCGCCCGTCGTTCGGGACGGGGCGTGCATTGAACCTCGAAATGAAGCTGAACGCGTCGCGAGGACAGACCTCCAGGCACCGCGCGCAGTTGAGACACTGACCGTCATCGATGAATCCCTCTCGCCCCGAGTTCGTCGAAGCGGATCACCTGCCAGCGCCAGCTCGCGACCTCGAAGCCAGCCCGTCAGGAACTGGCGTCTGTTGGCCTCGACTCCACTGCTCACGATCAGGCCTTCCGGACCCTGCACCGCGCACTTCTTGTAATCCGTTTCCTTCGAGATCGGGCAGGTGGCGTCCAGCGTGAGCTTGTTGATGAGCACGTTCTCGTCGAACCACGGGCACGAACACCATGCCCGCGCGGCACCCGGTTGCGCCCCTGGGTCTCGACGCGGATCTTGACCTTGCCGCGCCGCGACTCGAGCATTCACCATCGCTCGTTGCGCTTGAGGCCGCGCTCCTTGGCGTCGTCCGGATGCATGTAGCACATGGCGTAGGGCACCGCGCGATTCAGCTCCGGGACTCGCTTCGTCATCGAACCCGAGTGCCAGTGCTCGAGTACGCGCCCGGTGCAGAGCCACAGGTCGTACTCCTCGTCAGGGCTCTCCGCCGGCGACGCGTAGGGCCGGAAGAAGATCTTGGCCTTGCCCGGCCAGATCGATCTTCTCTCCCGTCCGGGTCCGCCGACGGGATCTTCTTGAGTGCCTTGCCGTAGAAGTTGAAGCCCTTCGCCAGGGCTTCACGTAGGGGTCGTAGCTCCTCGCGGTAGCGCCACTGGGTCTCGCGCCCGTTCACGACCGGCCAGCGCAGCCCGCGCACGCCGGTGGTAGGTGTCGAAATCGGCCAGGTCGTGGCCGTTGCCGAGTCCGAACTGCCGGTACTCCTTCCACAGCGCCTTGTGCACGAAGAAGCCAGAAGTCCTCGGCGATGTCGTTGGGATGACCCTCGGCGATCGGATCCGGCCACGCTTGCTGCGAGGTCAGCCGTCGGTCGCGAAGAGCATCTCGTAGAGCGTCTGCTCCGGGTCGTAGCCCATCGCCTTCGCCGGCTCCGAGAACGTCCGGAAGCTTGCCGTCCTCGAAGCCCTCCGCCTTCGAGCCCGGGCAGCGGCTGCTCCTTCCAGACCTCCTTCAGCTTGAAGCGCTTGGCGAACTCCAGCATCTGCCAGAGGTCGCCCTTGGCCTCGCCGGGCGCCGTGCACCTGCTGTCGCCAGTGCTGAGTGCGCCGCTCGGCGTTGCCGTAGGCGCCCCACTTCTCGTAGATCATGGCGGACCGGGAGGACCAGGTCGGCCACCTTCGCCGACACGCGTGGGATAGCAGTCGGAGACGACGATGAAGTTGTCGCCCTCGCGCGCCGCCCGGACCCACTCGTTGGCGTTGGCGAAGTCCTGGAACGGGTTCGTCACCTGCGACCCAGAAGAAGCGCACCTTCCCGCTGCGGAGGCCGCGCATCATCTTGACCGCGTGGGTGCCCACCTTCGGATTCAGCGTCTTGGCGGGCAGCCTCCAGAGCTTCTCGCGACCTCGCGCGATGAGTCGGATTGGCCACCACCATGTCGGCGGGCAGGCGGTGGGCGAACGTCCCGACCTCGCGCGCCGTGCCGCACGCCGACGGCTGGCCGGTCAGGGAGAAGGCGCCCGAGCCCGGGCGTCGAGATCTTTCCCGCCCAGCAGGTGGATCATGTAGCTCTGCTCGTTCACCCAGGTGCCGCGGGTGTGCTGGTTGAAGCCCATCGTCCAGAAGGAGATCACCTTGCGCTTGCGGGTCGGCGTAGAGCTTCGCCAGCTCGATCAGCTTCTCCTTTGGGACACCAGAGAGCTCGCTGACGTACTTCGCGGTGTAGGGCGCCAGATTCTCCTTGAACTCGCTCGAAGCTGATGGCCCAGTGGGCGCCAGCTTTGTCGCGCATCTGTCTGGCCCTGCTCGAGCGGATGGTCGGCTGGCAGCCCGTAACCGATGTCCGTGGGCCCGGTGGCGAAGATGCAGTGCTTCTTGACGAAATCCTGGTTCACCGCGTCCTTCTCGATCATGTAGCGGGCGATGAAGTTCTGGATTGCCAGGTCGGTCTGGGGCTCGAAGATGATCTCCAGATCCGCCACGTCACTGCAGCGATTGCCGAAGGTGGAGAGGTTCACGATCTTCATCTTCTCGTGGGTCAACTTGCGGTCCGTGACCCGCGACCACAGGATCGGATGGCACTCGGCCATGTTGGCACCCCAACAGACCACTGAATCGGTCACCTCGATGTCGTCGTAGCAGCCGGGGGGCTCGTCGATCCCGAAGGTCTGGATGAAGCCCGCGACGGCCGAGGCCATGCAGTGGCGCGCGTTGGGATCGAGGTTGTTGGAGCGGACTCCCGCCTTCATGAACTTCGCAGCGGCGTAGCCCTCATCCACTGTGTATTGCCCTGAGCCGAAGATGGCGACGCTTGCCGGGCCCTCCTTCGCGTAGTACCCCTTGAACTTCTCGGCCATGACGTCAAAGGCCGTCTCCCAGCTCACCGGCGTGAAGCGACCCTGCTTGTGGTACTTGCCATCCTTCATGCGCAGCAGGGGCCGGGTCAGGCGATCCTCGCCGTACATGATGGTGGCGTTGAAGTATCCCTTGATGCAGTTGAGGCCCCGGTTCACCGGCGACTCCGGATCGCCCTTGACGGCGACGACTCGCCCCTTCTTGGTGGCGATCATGATCCCGCAGCCGGTTCCGCAGAACCGACATACGGACTTGTCCCACTTCCAGGTCCTTCTCCAGTCGCTGCCTTGGCCTGGGCGCGGGCTTCGGGAGGCACCCAGATTCCGAGACTGCTAGCCACGGAAGCGGCGATTGCCGTCTTGATGAATTCGCGTCGCATCTGGCTCATTGCTCTCTCCCGTGTTCGGAGCTCGAGATCGCCTGGGATCCGTCTATTGGAGGCGGATCCTCAGTGTAGTATGGGGAAGGTGACATCTCACTGCCGCTTGTCCTCGACGTAGTGCTCCACCATCTCGGCCAGGACGACCCGAGGCAGCTCCTTCACCTCTCTGGAGCCGTGCGATCGCCTGGTCGGTGTCGTCCGCTTCGATGGTGATCACCAGGCGTCCGTCGGGATCCTGGTGGTGGACCTCGGCCCAGGGAAACCCCTCCAGCGCCGTCCGGACCTGGCTCTGGTGCTCGGGCTTCGCGACCACCAGCACGCCAGAGATCATCATGGACTGCTCCCTCTCCGGACGCGCCGGCACCTCCCAGACCAGCACCTGTGATCCGCGCGCAGCGCGAACTGCGGGGCAGGGGTCTCGGTCGCGACCGTCTCCGGCACCGCCACCGCCGGGGAGCAGGACGCGACCCAGAGCGCGAGCGCTGCTTCGAGGATCCAGCCGCGTGCGCACTCACGCGTCCAGCGATGCCGCAGTCGTCGGGAGGGGGAGGTCACTGGAAACGACGGCGGGCTAGTACTTCAGTGTCAGCTGAAGGTAGCCGAAGTTCACGTCCTTGTAGCTGGCGGTATTGAAGATCCCACGGCCCAACATGTAGGCGTAGCCGCCCTGGATCGAGAGGTGCTTGTTGAAGTCGTAGTTCACCACCGCGTCGATCTCGGTTCCCCCAGCTCCATAGCCCCTCGAGGGCTGCGCACCGAAGCCGAAGACCTCCTTGTTGAAGGCGCCGGTTCCGAAGTACCGGGCGTCGTTGTCGTCTGCCAGGTAGAACTGATGCAGCATCAGGTTGATGCCGACCTTCTCGTGGGGCTTCAGCATCAGCTGGGCAAACCAGTCGACCAGGTTCTGGAAGGCCCACTGATCGGCGAAGCCGTAGTAGAGGTGATTGGTGGGAAGCATGTTGAAGAAGGTGTCGTGGTCTCCGTCGGTCGGGTCGCCGTCACCCGAGGCGTAGTTCACCCCTACGCGGAACCACGGCTTCCAGGGGACCTCCGTGAGCTGGTAGCCCGTCTCGAGGATCGCCGCTCCCGCCAGGTGATCCAGGTCGTTGAATTCTCCGAACTGGAACGCGCCCCAGGCCAGCACATCGAACGTTCCCGGCCCGACCGGGTAGAGCCCGATGACGGAGGCTCCCCCCGTGTAGACCGTCACCCGATCCGGCTTGCCGCCGTCACTGACGCTGCGATCGTCGTCGTAGGCGAGGCCGAAGAGCCGGAGCTCGGTGTTGGGGAGCCAGGTGTCGCGCTTGACCGTCCAGGTGAGGCCCCCGTAGGTGATGTCACCCTGCCGTTTGTAGGCGTCCTTGATGTCGAAGACACCCGTGGTCGGCTGGGCGGCGAAGGCGAAGAGGTGGTGCCCCCCCGTGTCGTAGGCGACTCGGATGCCGTCATTGCTCCGCTCGGCATGGGTCCAGCCCACGGTTCCCACCAGGCGCTGGGATCCGCGCTTGATCTTGACGTACTTCCAGTTGCCCTCCGGGTACATGACCTCGGTGCCGAGGTTGATGTCCTGCCGTCCGATCCGGATGCCCAGCCCCTCGATGGGCTTCACATCCAGCCAGAGCTGGCGGAGTGTCTGGCTATCGGTGTCGTTATCGCCATCGGCGAAAGCCCGGTAGAGCGCCCCGGCGCCGCTCATTTTCGGTGAAAGGTTGTAGAGCCGCGCGTCCTGGAACTCGCCGAAGACAGAGAGCAGGTTGCCATACGAGTACTTGAGACCGACACGGGTCCGCGCCGCGTAGAAGGTATCCGTGTGCTCCGATTGGGCGCGCCAGAGCTCGGCGCGGAGGCGCGTGGTCAGAGAGAGATCGAGCTTGTGCTCCCCCCACACGCAGCCGATCGATGGCGTGATGAAGCATCCGTCGCTCTGTTGCTCTTCTACAGCCGCCTGGGACGCGCTGGCTCCCCCGAACACCAGGAGCGTCAGGGTCAGAAGGGCCGCTGCCCGCCAGACTGTGGCTCCGGTTCGGTCTTGCGCCCTCAACGCATGGATAGATCGCAATCTCTTCCCTCCTTCGAGTTGACCCTGTGGCTTCTCGGGGGGCTGGATTCCAGATCGCAGAGCGCTTCAGGCGCTTGGGGCTGATCGGGCGTGAGGGGACCAGCCATACGAATCTCACCTTGTTCCGAGATGCTCATTACCATACTCGTGGACTGGCGACCAGTAGATACGGAGCCTTTCCGCGGGTTCTGATCCACCGCGGGTGAGGTTGCCCACAGGGAACAGCTTCGACATACTCGATGATCCGATAAGCCCGGAATTCGATTCCTTGATGTAGATCAAGTGGAGATCATTTTCTGGCTTTTTCCGCGGGACCGGCATGGACAAGACGGCGGTCGAGATCATCCGGGGATGCGCTCTGTTTTCTGGACTTACCCCGGGGTCTCTCGAGAAGCTCACGGACATCGCCCGGACGGTTCGCTTCGGACGAGGGCAGACGATCTTCCGCCAAGGCGATCCGTGCCCGGGGATCTACGTGGTGGGTGAGGGGCCGTTCGTGTCTTCAGGACGGCTCCCAGCGGGAAGAAGCATGTTCTGCATTTTGCCCGCCCCGGAATGACCTTCGCCGAGGTGGCTGCCATCGGACAGTTCAACTGTCCCGCTGACGCGGACGCCACCGAGGACTCGGTCTGTGCGCTGATCCCTCGAGTCGAGTTTCGCCGGATCGTCAACGAGGATCACGGTTTCTGCATCGAACTCATGGCCGGCATGTCGAAGTGGGTCCACAGCCTGATCGGCCTGCTGGAAGATCTGGTGCTTCGAGACGCGACCGCCCGTGTGGCCCGGCATCTGATCATGTCGGACAGCACCCGGGGCCAGGCCGAGTTCACGCTGCCGATGCGGAAGAAGGATCTGGCCAGCCACCTGAACCTCACCAGCGAAACGCTTTCTCGAACGCTTCACCGGCTCGTCGACTGCGGGCTGATCGAGACACACGGGCAACGCATCCGGATCTTCGATCTGGACAAGCTCGAGGAGGTAGCGGGTGGCCTGGCTCCGGCGGAGTTCGCCTGAGCCGGGCGGCGACGCTCGAACGCGGAGGTTCTCGTGCGACAGAGACTAGTCCTTGTGGGTGCGGTGCTGTCGATGCTGAGCTTCATTTGCTGCTCTCCCCCGGTGACGTCCGAGGAGGTTCTCTTCGAGGACCCGATCAGTGACCTTTCCGGTGTGCTGACGCGATCGGGGGTGGAGCTGGACACGGAAGTCAGAGCGACGGCAATGGATCGATCAAGATCAGCGCCGACAGCCCGACCACGGTGCGGCTCTTCGAAGTCGGCGAGCATCGACGTCGACGATACACGGCTCGTCTACCGTGCCCGTCTCCGGACCGAGGCGGTCCAGGGGCAGGTCTATCTCGAGATGTGGTGCCGACTTCCCGGGAGGGGGCGAGTTCTTCTCGCGCGCTCTTCATTCTCCGATCTCGGGATCGACGGAATGGGTCTCCCAGGAGACACCGTTCTTCCTGGAGAAGGGCCAGAAGCCGGACCTGATCAAGCTGAACGTCGTCATCGATGGAAGCGGAACGGTCTGGGTAGACGAGGTCGTACTTGCCAGGAGCGCGCGATAGCGTCCCCGCCTACCGACCATCGGCGCGGAAGCGACAGCCTCGACACTGCTGCCGAAGCGCTTCGGGGAAGCTGAGAGATGGCGAAGTACGAGATCCAGATCTCTCCAGAGCGATGCACCGGCTGCTTGAGATGCGCGCTGGCCTGCTCGGATCTCTACTCGGGGAGCTTCAACCCCTCGGTGTCGAGGATCCAGGTCGTCGTTTCAGATGGTGATTGGTCGATCGACCTCACCGAAGACTGCAACGAATGCGGCGTCTGCGTGGATCACTGCTTCTACGGTGTCATGCAGAAGAGCAGAAGAGAAGGCGGCGGATGATCAGGGGTGGATTCGCGGGAAGAGTTCTCCATGTCGACCTGACGCGTGGAGCCGTGGAGACGGAGCCTCTCGATCAGGATCTCGCCAGGGACTTCATCGGTGGCCTGGGCCTCACCGCGAAGCTCGCCTATGACGCGATCGAGCCGGGAACCGATGCCTTCTCACCCGACAATCCCATCGTGCTGGGCGCAGGCCCCCTGGTGGGGACGAATCTCCCGTCCGCCTCGAGGGTCTTCGCCGTCACCAAGCTGCCGACGAGCCACTCCATCGGATGGTGCGGAGGGGGTGGCGCGAGCTTCGGCTACCTGCTCAAGAACGCGGGATACGATCATGTCGTGATCGAGGGGCGGGCCGATCGGCCGGTTCGCCTGGAGATCACCGACGAGGGCGCAGCGCTCCGCGATGCGAGCGGCCTGTGGGGCCTCGGCGTGGACGAGACCTGCGAAGCGCTCTGGAGGGAATTCGGAAGACCCCTGGGCGTGATCTGCATCGGGCAGGCCGGTGAGCATCGGGTCCGCTTCTCGATGGCCTTCATCGACCGGATTTCCACGCTCGGCAGGGGTGGGCTCGGCGCGGTGATGGGTGCGAAGAACCTCAAGGCGATCACGGCCAGGGGAGCCCGGGGAATCGAGGTAGCGGACAGGAAGAGATACAGACGCTCGAGTCGAGCGTTTCTCCAGACGATACGCGAATACCCGTACCTGAAGGAGTCGCAGGATCTGGGATTGGTGAAGTCCTTTCCCATCATTTCCAGAGAGACCTACGAGGGCATGAAGAAGCGGCGCATCTCCTGCGTCTCGTGTCCCGTCGGGTGCAAGGACCTCGTCGAGATCCCGGATGGGGCCCTGCGAGGTTTCGAGAAACACAGCAGCTCGGTCGTCAATCTCTATACGCCGGTTCTCTACGGATTCAAGGATTATCGCGAGTCGATCAAATGCATGGCCAGCATCGACTCGTACGGTCTGGACATGTTCGAGTTCTTCGGAGTGATGAGCTTCGCAAAGACCCTGTCCGATCACGGAATCATCTCCAGCGAGCTTCTCGATGCGGAGATTGCCCTCGACTCCCTCGAGTCGATGGAGACCTGGGCCAGGAAGGTGAGCTACAGGGAGGGGCTGGGTGAGGTTCTGGCGGATGGATTCGAGGGGATACTGAAGGAGTTCGGTGAAGACGCAGAGCCCCTGGCCCCGGCACTGATCAAGGGGATGCATCCCTACGCAGGACCGGGGTCGGCGCTTCCCTGGAATCTCTTCGGGACCATGGAGCTGGGTCAGGTGCTGGATCCCAGGGGCCCCCATGTCGGCTCGGGTGGATCACCCACGTATTTCGCGAGGAGACCTCTCGAGGTCTTCCCGCGGCATCTGACGCGGATGGGGGTTCCCGAGGAGGCCTTCGAGCGGATCCTCCCGGGGCTCGGCTCGCCCGATGGGAAGCCGGCGCTCAGGTGGGGAGACTGCTTCGCTATTCCCACAGGTGGTTCTCGATCCTCGGGTCGCTCGGGATCTGCGCCAGAGCCGGAATCAACCGATTCTACGATGCGTCTCTGTGTGCTCAGTTCTACGAGACGGTCACCGGAATCGAGACCGACCTCGCCGAGCTGGGGCACCGGGCCGACCGGGTGTGGACCCTGCTGCGGATGGCCAGCCTGCGAGAAGGATTGGAGAGAAGGGACGAGAGTCTTCCCGAGAAGTGGTTCGAGGCATCCGGATTCAAGAACTACGTGACCGAGGAGCCTTTGAGCCGCGAAGAAGCCGAGCAGATGATCGAAGACTACTACGAGGAATGGGGTTGGGACAGGAGATCCGGAGTCCCGACCGCTGGCCGCCTCGAGGAGCTGGGCTTGACAGGAAGACGGATCACCGTCGGACGCCCCGGTCGGACGGAGCAGGAGGTAGCGCAGTGTATGAACTGCAGTACGACCCGGAGATCTGCGCGAAATGCGAGACCTTCGATTGCCTGACCAGGTGTCAGTACATGGACCTCGACCTGGAAGCGGCCCGGGAAGAGAGGCAGCGCCTCCTCGATGGTGAAGATTCCCGGGTGCTCGAGGAGTGCGCCACCTGCTACGCCTGTGAAGAGTACTGTCCGCACGGCAATCACCCCTTCTATCTGATCGTGGAGCGCCAGGAGGAGCGCCAGGCCTGGCCCGTGCCGATCCCCCTGACCAAGCAGCAGCTCAGGATCATGGAGCCCAGGGGCGAGATTCAGCCCCGCGAGGTCACGCCTCCGGTGATCAACATGTGCGCCTTTTCCATGCTGGAGGGATGCGTTCGGGGCAAGCTCTTCGAAGGAGCCTCCATCATCTCCGGGAGGGACATCTTCTGCAACATCATGTGGCTCCACTTCGGCAAGAACTCGGTGATCCGCGAGCGGCTTCCCCGGGTGATCGACAACATCGTGAGCAACTACCTGGAGCCCAGTGGTGTCGATGAGCTGATCTGCTTCCACGACGAGTGCTACGGCACCTATACCCAGCTCGCACCGGCCTTTGGCATCGATGTTCCCTTCAAGTCGGTGCATCTGTTCGACTACCTGACGCAGAGGCTCGGGGAGCTGAAGAGCGAGATACGCCCCATCGAGGAGAAGGTGGCCTACCAGCGTCCCTGCTCCAGCCGCCTGGTACCGGAGACGCAGCACTGGGTGGACGAGATCTTCGAGCTGATCGGCGTGGATCGAGTGGAGCGGGAGTACGACCGCGAGAATGCCCTGTGCTGCGCGACGACCATCAGGATCGCACAGCGCGACAATCTGGCCGACGATGTCCAGAAGAGAAACCTCGACGACATGGAGGCGGTTGGCGCCAAGTACTGTGTGTTCAACTGCCCGGCCTGCATGATGGGTTTGAGTGCACCGGCGGCGGAGAGGGGCATGACCCCGATCCTGATGAGCGACCTGTGCCAGATCGCCCTGGGCGAATGAATGGGACGGTGATTCGATGGAAGAGATCTACGAAGCACTCGTGAAGATCGTCGGAGCCGAGTACGTCTCGAATGATCCGGAGGAGCGATTCATCTACGCCCGGGATCCGGGGACCATGGAGCCGTGCGAGCCGGACCTGGTGGTGATGCCGAACACCACCGAGGAAGTCCAGCAGATCGTCTTGCTGGCGAATCGAGAAGCGGATCCCGATCGTGCCCATGGGCGGGGGGCTCGTGCTCTCTGGCCTCACCAGGCCCCTCAAGGGCGGCATGGTGCTCGACATGAAGCGGATGAACCGCATCCTGGAGGTGAACGAGACCAGCCGCTCGGTCCTGGTCGAGGCGGGGGCCTCCCAGGGAATGCTCCAGGCCTACTTGAAGAAGCATCATCCCGGGCTCAAGCATTCGATTCCGGACGCCCCGCCCATCGCCACGATCGCCGGCAACGTGCTGATCCACGGCTCCGGGCACCTCTCCGCCACCGGGGGCTTTCACTCCGACATGCTCAACGGAATGGAGGTGGTGCTGCCGACCGGCGAGATCGCGAAGATCGGTTCCTGCGCCACCTCTCCCTACTGGTTCTCCCGGGCGCCGCTTCCGGACCTGGCGGGGCTCTTCATCGGATGGCACGGGACCACCGGGATCGCCACCAAGCTGGCCATCAAGCTCTATCCCGACCGCCCGCTCGCTGACGTGGGGATCTTCGTGATCGAGGACCCGGAGCTGGTCCCGGGAGTCATCCATCGGCTGGCCGGTGTCGCCGTGGCCGAAGACATCCTCGCCTTCATGGCCAACGCGCCGGCATGGCTGCGGGGCTTCCAGCTGGTCAACGTCAAGTACGGCGCGGAGACCCAGGAGGAGCTCAGGCTGAAGCGCGATCTGCTCAGGGAATCCGTGCGCACCTACATCGACGAGAAGGTCGGCGGATTCATGCCGCTTCCGCCCGAGATGAAGCAGCGCTTCCTGGAGGAGCCCCAGACGACTCTCGCGGTCTTCGCGGATGCGAGGGAGGGTGGTGGATTCGAGTACGTGGGAGGGATCATGCCCATCGAGCTGTTTCCGGAGGCCTACCGGAAGGGGCTCGAGATCGCGGAGCGCCACGGGGTCGAGTGCGCCACGGGAGCCCGGATCATCGGCCTCGGACACTGCATGATGTTCTTCTACGGCTACGCGTTCAACCGGGCGGATCCATCCGACGTCAAGCTGGCCCAGGAGGCCCTCGAAGCCACCAATGCGGCGGTCCTCGAGATGGGCGGCATTCCCTGGAAGGCCGAAGCTCCGGCGCAGAAGCAGATCATCGAGAAGATGGATCCCAGCGACTTTCGCTCTCATGAACCGGCTCCGCGAGGTTCTCGATCCGAACGGAATCATGAACCCCGGGAACTGGGAGAGGGATTGATGGAACACGCGGAAATCCTGCACAGATGCTTCCGCTGCGGATACTGCAAGCTGCCCGGCAGCTTCCAGGATCTGAACTGTCCCCCCTATTTGAAGTACCGGTTCGAGAGCTACGCGCCGGGAGGACGGATGTGGCTGCTTCGCGCCTGGCTGGATGAGGAGATCGAGACCAGCCCGCGGCTCTCCGAGATCCTCTTCTCCTGTACCGCGTGCGGCAACTGCGTGGAGCATTGCGTCTTCCCCGCCTTCAAGGACGACCTGCTCGACACCTTTACGGCGGGACGAGAAGAGCTCGTCAACCAGGGCGTCGGTTCCCGACGCGGTCGGGAGGTATCTGAGAGCCATCCACTCCTACGGCAATCCCTACAACCTGCCCGAGGCCGATCGTGCGAAGTGGGCCGAAGGTCTGGGCGTCGAGCCCTATTCGGGTCAGGAGTACCTGTTCTATGTCGGCTGTCCCGGCTCCTACGACGAGCGGGGCCAGAGGATGGCCCGGGCTGTGGCCCGGCTGCTCCTGGAATGGGGCGTGGACTTCGGAATCCTGGGTGAAGCAGGAGCGCTGTGACGGCAACGAGGTCAAGGTGCTGGGTGAGTCCGGGCTGTTCGAGCAGCTCGCGCAGGAGAACATCAAGAGGTTCGAGGCCGCGGGAGTCCGCAAGATCGTCACCCTCTCGCCGCACGGGTTTCACGCGATCAAGAACGAATATCCCAAGTTCGGTGGCAGCTTCGAGGTCTGTCACTACCCGCAGCTGCTGGCCGGGCTGCTGGAAAAGGGCGAGTTCCGTCGGGGGCAGCCACCGCTGCGCGTGACCTTCCACGACCCCTGCTATCTCGGCCGCCACAACAAGGACTATCTGACGCCGAGGACGGTGCTCGGAGCGCTCCCCGGCATCGAGCTGGTGGAGATGGATCGCGCCATGGCGGATGCCCTCTGCTGTGGCGGAGGCGGGGGGAACTCCTTCACCGATGTCCTGGGAGGCGGAGCCGACAGCGCCTCCAGGGTCCGCGTTCGCGAAGCCGCCGAGAGTGGCGCCGAGGTCCTCGCGGTGGCCTGTCCCAAGTGCGCCCGGATGTTCGACGACGCGATCAAGGCACGAGGATCTGGAAGACGGGCTCCGGGTGATGGACATCGCCGAGATCGTGCAGGAGCGCTGCGCGTAGCGCTGGATGCAAGAGGGGCCGGCCCCCGCATTGCGGGAGCCGGCCCCTGAGATCGGGTCAGCCTGTTTTCGCTAGGCAGTCATCACGTTGATGGTGCAGGCGGAGGTGAGGCCGATGACGTGGGCGATGCCCGCCTTGGCTCCCTCCTGCTGGCGGCCGCCGGACTCGCCCCGGATCTGCCAGACGATCTCGGAGATGCCGCAGGCGCCCGTCGCGCCCAGGGGGTGACCCCGGGAGATCAGACCGCCGCTGGCGTTCACCGCCACCCTGCCGCCGATGTCGAAGTCGCCCTCCTTGAGGCAGCGAGGGCCCTCACCGTCGGCGGCCAGGCCCAGGTTCTCGTAGTGGCACATCTCGGCCGTGGCGAAGCAGTCGTGCAGCTCCACCACCTGCGAGATCCTCCGGTCCGATGCCGGCCGTCTCCCAGGCCTCCTTGGCGGCGAGGCGGGTGACCGCGTTGACGTCGAGGATGGCCTCGCCCGTCTCCGTCCAGGGGTCGCTGGTGAGGATGGAGGCAGCCACCTTGACGGTCTTGCAGCCGAACTGCCGGGCCTTCTCCTCCGTCGTGTAGATCACCGCCCCCGCGCCGTCACCGGTGGGGCAGCACATCAAGCAGGGTGTTCGGCCAGGAGATCATCTGACCGGTCATGATCTGCTCCATGCTGAACTCTTTCTGGTACTGGGCGTAGGGGTTGTGGATGGAGTTCTTGTGGTTCTTGTACGCCACCCTGGCGAAGTCCTCGAAGGTGGTGCCGTACTTCCGCATGTGGTCGGTGCCCCACTGCGAGAAGACCGACGGCATCGTGCCCGAGCCCTGAACGCCTTCGGTCGAATAGGCCGGGTCCGTCTTTCCCCGGCCGCCGCCGAGGAGACCCATCTTGCCCATCTGCTCCGAGCCGATGCCCATGGCGATGTCGTAGGCTCCGGAGGCCACCGACATGTAGGCCTCCCGGCACGCCGTGGAGCCGGTGGCGCAGGCATTGGACACGTTCACCACCGGGACGCCCGTCTGTCCCACGCTCCTCATGATCGCCTGACCCACGGGCGCGCTCAGGTTGCCGCTGCCCACCATCTGGATGTCCTTCATCGTCATGTTGGCATCCTTCAGGGCAGCGATGACCGCCTCACTGGCAAGATCGACCACTGTCTTGTCCGGGTAGCGGCCGTACTTGACCATGCCTACCCCAACGATATAAACGTCTCTCGCCGGCTTCACAGGACTTACCTCCCTTTCATAAGCACAGGTAGAATGCGATCGCTCGCCCAGGCACCCGAGACGATCGCTCTCGAGGTCTTGGACGCGTTACGCTCCTGCCGGGCGGAACTTGAAAACGACGACGTCGTTTCCCTCTTGATCCTTTCGCACCGCCTCCGTGTACATCTCCAGCTTCTTCCCCAGCAGCGCCGCCACCTTCTCTCCCTCCGGCTCCACTCCGCCGATATTCGCTTTGACGGCCGTCCCCTCGGGCATGTCGACGATGGCGGCGATGAAGGGCACTTCGATCCCCGGGGCCGTCCGGTAGACGATGGTAAAGGCGCGAAGGGTCCCGTGATCGCTGAACCGCAGATCCTCGAAGTCGTCCACCGCGAAGCACTTGCCGCAGGCCATGCGCTTGCCGACGTAGGCGGCTCCGCAGGACTTGCACTTGACTCCCGCGAGGTACGCCTTCTCTCCGGGAGCCGTGGGCAGCTGCAGGTAGGGTACGATCGGGTTCTGTTTCTTCTCTCCTTGTGCTGTCTCAGCCAAGTGAGCCTCCTCTCTCTTCTCTGGGCATGACGCGGGAAGACTGGGAACGGCACCGGCATTTCGCATGGGGATGAATTGCCAGTGGTGTCGACCCAGTTCGCGGCGCCCGTGGATTTGCCGCTGTCTACCACGATTTCCGGCCTCAGGTCAAGGTGAGCCGCGCAGGCTCGGCTTCGGCGCGTACGGGATGCAGGCGGTTTCTCCAGGTTCGAGTGATGGAGGCGCGTAGATCCCTCGGGGGAGTCTCCAAGGACGGATACGACCTCGGTTGGCCTTCTCGCGCTTCGGTGATTCCTTGCCTCCCGGTCACCCGAAATGCAGACTGCCCCAAGAGAGGCCAGCGGTGCCGCTCGACGTGCCGGAGCCGGAGCACCCGATCGGCTCCGAGGCCAGGACGAAAGGAAGGGCGATGGAACTCAAGGAAGTCATCGGTCGCAGGCGCAGCATCCGTGATCTTCGCACCCTATCGGCCCGTCGAGCGCGCCAAGGTCCAGAAGATGCTGGAAGCGGCCCGCCGCTCTTCGTGCGCCGGAAACGTGATGAACATCCGCGGCGTGGTGATCTGGCGGGACAAGGCTTCGAAGAAGCTGGTCGACAGCATCAAGCTTCCGCTCAGCTATCAGCAGATGCAGACCGCACCCGTATTCATCCTCTGGTACAACGAGTGCATGGCCTATCGGGGCGAGCACTGGGTGGCCTCGGTGATGGAGCTCGCCGAGACGCGGCGTCTCGGCGCCGACCTGGAGCGGACCCGGGAGGAGATCGAGAAGATGCTGGCCCCCGCCTTCATGGCGATGGATCCGGTCCAGACCGGCTCCAGCCCCGGCGCCTTCATGGACTGTGGCCTGGCCATCGCCCAGGCGACGCTGGTCGCCTACGAGGAAGGTCTGGGTTCCTGCCTGATGGGCGGGCCCGGTGCTCGCCCGGGTGGCCAAGCGGCTGAAGGTTCCGGACACGGGAATCCCGCTCTGCCTGCAGGCGTTGGGCTATCCCGCCGAGTCCTGGGAGGCCGGGGGACAGACCAACAAGCCCGAGCTGGGCGAGCTGTTCTACGAGATGGAATGCGGCAGGCCCTTCGAGTCGGACCCGGCGGTGGTGGAGGAGCTGAAAGCGGCGAAGATGATCCAGCGTCCCCCGCCGCTTCCCTGGCGGGAGGCGGAGCTGCAGTACCTGATCAAGGCGGTAGATCTGGAGACGCGGCTGGTGCGGCTCGACTCCCTGGTGCCCGACGAGGATGAGAAGTCCGGCGGGTAGCCGGTGGATCGCTGCTCCCATTCGCCTCCGTCTTGAAAGACGTACCGGGTGCCCACGCTGCCCGGGATGAACGCATCGGGAAAGGCGGCTGCCAGAGCGTGGATGGCGCGCCACCCGGTGCAGTGGGTGGGGGCGACCACCTGCGGGTCGAACTCGCGCAGCGCTTCGACGGTGGGCGGGATCCGGGGCTCGAATGCCGGTGTCGCCAGGTGAAATCCGCCCACCACCGCGTGCACCCGGTCGATCCCGGTGAGCTTGCGGGCGTAGCGCACGGTATTGATCAGCCCGGCGTGTCCGCAGCCGGTGATGACGACCAGACCCCGGTCGCGCAGGTGGGCCACCAGCGCCTGATCGTCGTGCATCAGCGGGTCCGGTTGCCATTCCCCGTCGCGGAAGGCCTGCTGGACGGGCAGCCCCTGCTCGAATTCGGTGGTGCGCTCGATCTCCCCGGTCACCACCAGGTCACCGTCCAGCAGGGAAGATGGCTGCCGTTCCTCGGTCACCCGGAAGCCGGCGGCGCGGACCTTCTCCAGGCTGGTCGTGGGCAGCTCGAAGGGCTGCCGCCCGGGGATGGCGACCCGTCGCCTCAGCCACACGTCGGGATGAACGAGCAGCGGAGGGAGGGGCTGGAACTCCCTCGCGAGCCCGTTGAGACCGATCGTATGGTCGAAGTGGCCGTGGCTGAGGACGATGGTCTCGATTGCGCCCGGGTCCACGCCCAGCGCGCGGAGATTGTGCACCAGTCCGTCGACGCTCGAGCCGGTGTCGAAGAGCACCGTCCGGCGGCTCTCTCCTGACGTGATGGAGACCAGGAAGGAGAGGCCGTGTTCGGCCACCGGCGCGTCGTCGGCGTGGCCCGACTCCAGCAGCGGCGCATCGACCACGGGCGCCCGCTGCCCCTCTGGCCCGGCCGGGCCCATTCGCTTGGCCACATCGGTACTGGTGAGAAGGAGATCCAGCACATTGTCGACGACGGTCAGGATCTCTACGCGATCAACGGGGTTCGGGAGAATCTGTGCGGACATCTGAAGCCTCCTGGGTTGTTGGTGGCTGCCGAATCGATTCCATGAGCGCCCTACTGCGGCCTTTCGCTCCATCGTGAGCAGACGGATGCCTTGAATCTGGCGGAAGGTGGCTCCTTCGCTGGCGGAGCGCAGTGCCAGCTCCGGATCGACCACCCGGGTGCCTGAAATCACGTCCGCCCCGTAGTCGAAGAGGACCGGCGAGAGCGGCGTGGTCGGGCCCAGCACGACGATGAAGGCATTCGCGCGGCACAGACCCAGAAGGGCCTCCAGACTCTTGTTGATGAAGGCGCTTCCCGTGATCGCGACGACGTCCGCCTCTGGCACGATGGCGCCTGCCTCCTCGGCGCCTGCGTCGCCCGCCTGGGGGCGCAGCTCCAGCACCCAGAGGTGCTCAGCCGCCTCGCGAAGGGCTGGCACGAAGGGGAAATGCCCGATCAGTGCCACCCTCTTGTTCCGGCCGCGCTCGACCAGCAGGTCGCCCGCGTTTCGCTCGACGCAGCGCCCCTCGTCGACCTCGAGCAGGGAGTTGATGGCGGCCATGCCGATGCCCGCCTCGAGCGAGCTGTTCGAGTGGGCCAGACTCGCCAGCTCGAGAGCGCTCCGCCCGGCAAGGCTGCCCGCGTGCTCCACGAATCTGGCACCGTGTTTGTGCTCCCCGGGCCCGGTGGTCGAGGCCAGGCCACAATGCCGGCTCCAGACGGCGGTCCAGAAGCGGCCGACCCGCACCTCTCGGGCCGGGGCGTCCCCGGCCAGGCTTCCGATCAGGTCATCCAGGATCTTCACGGTCTTTCCTCTCCGCTGAAACTCGTCGGGCGATGTCCTCGCGCAGCTGCGTCTTTGCCACCTTCCCGCCAGAGCCTCGTGGCAGCTCGGGGACGACGATGAGGCGCTCCGGCCAGATCTCCTTCGAGACGCCGCGTTTCGCGAGATGGGAGACCAGGGCCTCGATGTCCAGAGATCTCCCGGGCCGGAGCTCCACGTAGACGCAGACGCGTTCGCCATAGGTCTCGTCCGGCATGGAGACCGCCGCTGCGATGGCGACGGCGGGATGCGTCGAGACCTCCTGCTCGACAGCGGGCCCGCTGATGTTCTTGCCACCGCGGATGATGAAGTCTTCGGCTCGCCCGATCACCCGCAAATAGCCCTCGTCGTCGACCTGCACGATGTCGCCGAGCATCATCCAGCCGTCTTTACGGATCAGCTTGGCATTCGCCGTCTCGTCGCCGTAGTAGCCGCCGCTCAAGGTGGGTCCCTTGCATCCGGGTCGACCGCGCCCCGACGCCGTGACGTCGTTTCCGCTCTCGTCGAAGAGCCGGACGTTCATCTCGGGAATCACGCGCCCAGCCGTCCGCAGCCTCTTCTCCCGGGGGTCACGCAAGGTGGTTCTGCTGACGGCACCGGTTTCGTTGGAGCCGTAGAACTGGAGCACGGGAGCTCCGGTTCGGTCCTCGAACGCGGCGGCGCGCTCATAGGGAACCGCCTCGCCCCCGGTGAACATCAAGCGGAGCGAGCTGAGGTCGTGCCGCTCCAGCGCCGGTGAGTTGACCATCATGATGAACTGGGTCGTCACCGCCGCGAGGACTGTCACACGGTGCCTCTCGAGAAGGGAGATGGCCTCGTCCGCCGAGAAGCGCGGCATCAGGACGGTGGGGACCCCGAGCATCGTCGGCGTGAAGTGACTGCTCCAGAGTCCGAAGCCGAAAGGAGTCGGGACGACGCTCATGAACACGTCGGACTCGTTCAGGTCACCTGCCGCTACTGCGAACTCGTGGAAGCTCATCCATCGCTTCTGGTCGTGCTTTACGCACTTGGGTGCTCCGGTCGTTCCCGAAGTGAAGTTCAACAGGAAGAGATCGTCGGGAGCCAGGCGGCGGTCTCGCAGCCGAGCGTCGATCTCTTCGCTCAGCCGAAGCGCCGTCGAGGCGCGATCCGTTCAGGAGGATGGAGTGGTCCCCACCGAGCTCGCCCTCGACCACCAGGTGGTGGTGAATTGCGAGGCCCTGCTCGCGGAGATGACGCACGAAGTCCGGCATGCTCCGGCCCTGGTGCTCCGCAGACTGATGATGCCGGACGCGCCGGTGAGCTGCAGCGCGTGCTCCAGCTCCCGGAAGCCAGCCCGGGCTCCGATGCCGACAGTGACCAGGCCCGCCTTCTCGGCTCCCAGATAGGCGATGTGTATCCCCGGGCCGTCCGGCAAGAGTACCGCGATCCGTTCGCCGCGCTCGAGACCCACGCTGAGGAGGAGGCATGCGAGCCGCTGGGAGAGCGCGTGGTACTGCGCCCAGCTCACCCTCGCGTCGTTGGCCAGGTACGCGGCGCGATCGGGATCGTCGACGGCGCGCTCTCCAACGACCTCTGCGAGGGCTTTCGACAGCTCGGGGGAACTCCAAGGGCGCCAAGTCTGAGCCTGCTGGATTCTAACAAGACGGCCTGCGCTGCGAAACACCGCGGCGCCCACCCCATCCTTCCGGACCGTGCCCAAAACGGACGGGTTTGTATGTTCTCGGTTGCAGACTCGCAGCAGACGATGGTTCCGGCCTTTGGAGAAGAGGCCGGCGGAGAGACATATGAACAGCATGGCCAGTCAGGTGCGGCGCCTGCTGGGGCAGAGCGCGCATTCTCCGGAGGAGCGCGAGCGCCTGGTCCGGCTGATCTGCCTGTTCGCAGAGCTGCCCGATCCGCCTGACCCGTTCGGTCTGTACCCGCAGTACGCCGAGCTCAAGGACCGGTTCCTGGCATCCATCGAGGGTCCGGACGGCGAGGCGCTCGAGGAGGCGTTTCTCCTGCTCTACGCCCACATTCACGGATACGAGGTGCCCTACACGCCTGACGAGCGAAGCCGCGTGGCCGAGACCGGTGGCTATCTGAGCCACGTGGGAGGGCTCTCCCCCATCCTCAAGGCGGCGCCCTTCATCGGGCCGGACACGGTGTCCGGGGACTTCGGCGCTGGAAACGGTCTGCAGGGCCTCCTGATCCAGAAGCTGACCCCCCATGCGAAGACGGTGCAGATCGAGATCTCGAGCCGGATGGTCGAGGCGGGAAGGCTCCTGCAGGCGTGGCTCGCCATTCCAGAAGAGCGGGTGGATTGGGTCGTGGCGGATGTCTCGGACGTCTCGCCAACCGGGATGGACTTCATCTACCTGTATCGGCCGCTGCGGCCCACCGGGCCGGGCGAGGAGTTCTACCGGAGCTTTGCAGCGCAGCTCGGGGCGTCCCGGAAGCCGGTCGTGATCTTCAGCATTGCCGACTGCCTGCGACCCTACCTTTCCTCCGATTTCGAGATCTTCTACTCGGATGGACACCTCACCTGCTTCCGGCGTAGCGAAGTCCCGGCGAGGTCGAGTGCGGCATGAAGGTCCTGTTGATCGATCTCAGCCCCTTTACCGAAGCGGTGACGCCCGTTTCACTCGGCTACATCGGCGCCGCACTGGCCGGGTCCGGCCACGAGGTCAAGGTCATCAGCATCGGCCAGTCCAGCACGGTCAGCCTTTCGGGGCTCGAACGATTCCTCGGGGAATTCCAGCCCGCGCTGGTCGGATTCGGCACCTATCAGCGGAACCTGCCCCACATCATCGCGCTGGCTCGGCTGATCAAGCAGAAGCTTCCCCGAGCGTCGATCGTGCTCGGAGGGCCTCACGCGAGTCTGATGCCCGACGAGGGCCTCGCTGCGCTGCCGGACGTCGATTTTCTGTGTCGCGGCGAAGGCGAGGCCGCGATCGAGGCCATCGCAGAGGCGGTTCTCTCGGGCGATGCAGAGCCAGGCCGTGCCCGGCGCCACCCGGCGCACCTCGGACGGCGGGATCGCTGACCGGCCCTGCCGATCGAGCCGGCCAGGGATCTGGATCGATACCCCTCACCCTGGCTCTCGGGGATTCTGGATCCCGCCAGCCATGAGCGAGTCGATCATGCTGGCCTCGCGCGGCTGTCCCCACAGCTGCGTGTTCTGCTACACGCCGGCCGCCTTCGACAGAAGGATCCAATACAACTCGATCGACCGGGTGCTCGAAGAGATCGCCTACGTGGCCGAGCGCGGAACCGGGCGCCTCTGGTTCGCGGATCCCAACTTCTCCTTCAGCGAAAAGCGTGTGATCGGCATCCTCGAGGGGATCCTGAGCCGGAACCTCGAGGTGGAAATGTGGATCGAAACCCGGGCTGACATGTTGACCCCCGAGTTGATTCGCCTGATGAAGCGGGCGGGGGTGTACCTGGTGGCGATGGGCCTGGAGAGCGCCTCTCCGAACGTCTACCCCGGCCTGAACAAGAACCTTCAGCCGGAAGAGATCCGCGAGGCGGCCCGGTTGGCGCTGGAGGCGGGCCTGGACGTGGAGCTCTTCTCCCAGTTCGCCCTGCCCAACGAGAAGCTGGAAGACGCCATGGCGACACTGCAGTTCGTCAAGGACTGCGGCGTCAAGATCCAGGGGAACAGCAATGCACAGCAGATGCAGCTCTACTTCGGCTCCGAAATCTGCGCAGACTCCGCGCGATACGGGGTGATTCCCTTGCGTGAGAGCTTTCCCCCCTACCTCTCGATCGGCACCGAGTTCGAAACCCGGTGGATGTCGAAACGGGAGATCGACGAGATCAAGGGGGCCTGGAGGGCCGAGTCTCTCGACGGCGGCAAGAGGGTGGTGTCGTGAGCGGCAGCATGCAGACGGTCGACCGCCGGATCCCCGAAACGGTGGTCCTTCGGATCGATCACGCGGCGAGCCCGGAGCGCAGGAAGGCCTTCATCGAGCGGCTCGAGCCGATCCTTCCCCAGCTCAACTGGCGCACCCATCTCTTCATCGTCGGAGAGGACCCACCCGACGAGATGGAATTCGTCCGGGAGATCATCCAGGCCCTGGCCCGGTTCCTGGTGAAAAATCCTTTCGTCAGCCTCTACGTGCATCCGGTCCTTCAGATCGGCCCGCCCGACGGCACCGAATCCGCCCGTTGGGAGGAGTTGCTCGACGAGGTGCGACCGTTCCAGCAACAGGCCTACGAGCAGCAAACCGAGGCGCGGTTGTTGATCCTGCCGATCCTCGACCCCGCAGCCGGCACCGCCGATCGGGACTGGGTGCGGGCGGCGCAGTTCTTCCTCGAGAGGGTGGCCAAGCCCGCGGTCGTTCTCCGGGGATGGGCCGCGTCCGAGCGGGTGCGAGCGGCCGCCGGGCAGGAGATCCGCTTCTACATCGAGTCCGAGGAGAGAACCGGCGCAAAGGGTTTGATTCGCCAGCTGTGGATGAACAGCGTCTTCGAGGATCTTCTCGAGCGGGCCAGGGCGGGAGGAGAGGGCGCCGATCTGCTCTCGCCGTGCCGCACCCACAGAGTGATCGATCAGCGCAGCGACAAGGTGTACTCCTGTTTCCATGATTGGAGCATCGACCGGCCCCTTGGCACCCTGGAGGAGATCTCCCGGTCGGCTGACGAGATCGCGGGAGACTGCGGACCGGAGGCGTGCGCCGGATGCATCAGCCGATCCCTGTGCTCCATGACGGAGAACCTGATCGCCAACGACCGCAGGGCCGAGGGGCGAAAGGTGCATTTCGAGCTGGCACTGGCGTTCTCGGGGAAGGAGCAGCACCGCGAGGGAATCGAGCACGCAGCCCGGGCGCGCGACCTCGCCTCGGTCGACTCGGACCGCGCTGGCGCATCGATCATCAAGGGCCTCTGCCATCTCGACCTGCGGGAGTTCGAAGAGGCCGAACGGGCGCTCCAGGAGGCGGCCGGCGGAGCCGAGGACCCTGGTCTGGTGTCGTTTCACCGGGGAAGGGTGCAGTTCGAGTGGCGCGACTACATCGAAGCGCTGGAGCGCTTCGAAGAGGCCCTGGCCTCGGGCTCGGAGGCCGTGCCGCGAGCCGATCTCTACTACTACATGGCGGTCAGCCACGTCCACATCCAGGAATATCCCGAGGCGAGGCCGTATCTGGAGCGGTGGAGTCAGACCGGGAAGCTTCGATCCACCATGCTGTACTACAGGGGGCTCTGCGACATCGGCGAGGAGAAGTTCGAGTCCGGCCTGGCCGAGCTGCAGGCGTCGGAGAGGGAGGGCCCCGCCCAGCAGGAGATGGGGAATGTGCTCTTCTACAGCGGATTCTGTCTGAAGGAGCTGAGCCGCTACGACGAGGCGATCCCGGTGCTGAAGCGCGCGGCAGAATTCGATCCGGGCGAGATCGCTGTCTTCAACCTGCTCGGCTTCTGCTTCTACAAGACCGGCAGGCACGCCGAAGCGGTCGGTTGCTTCGAGCGGGCCATCGGGATCGATCCCCGATCGGCCATCGACTACGCCAACCTGGCCAGGAACCTGCGGGAGATCGGCAGGACCGAGCAGGCGATTGCGATGTACCGGAAGGCCCTGTCCCTGGACCCGAATATCGGGTTCGCCCGGGATCAGCTCCAGATACTGACGGAAAGCCGGGACTAGCCGGAAGCGCTCAGTAGGCGTGCGTGCCGAGCACCACCTCGATGCCGAACTTCTTCTCGAGAATCGGCTTCAGGTGATCGAAATCGATCGGGCACTTCGCCGTCTCCATCGCCAGCTTGACGCAGGTGCCCAGGTGCAGCGTATCGATTTCGCGGCCGAGGTTCTTGGCGGTTTCGCTGATCAGCTTCACCCTGGGCACGACCAGCCCGGGGCAGTCGCCGCAGTCGGTCATCGCCACCAGCTCGATCTCGTCGTGGCGCCCGTACTCGCCGTTCTTCTCGGCCATCCCCTTGTAGCACTTGGCGCAGGCGATGCAGGAATGGTCCTTGACCTTCTTGCAGTAGAGCACAGCGATCTTTGCCATCTCGTTCTCCCCTGGAAGTGATGGACTTCAGACCGGGGCCCCGAAGGCGCTAGGAGGCTTCATCCTCCATCAGGGCCTGGGTGGGAAGCATTGCAAAGATTCTCAGACCGAGCACGAAGGCGATCGCGACGATCGCAGCGACTCCCAGGGCCTGGACCACCTCGAGGAACGATATCGAGTAGCTCACCACCGCCCCATCGAGCGCCACGCTTTCCACGTTCATGTTGGGCAGGATGTCGGCCGGATGCAGCTGGCCGGGTATGACGATGATATACCTCTCGCAGAGGACGCCGATGACGTGAAGGATCGCCGCGACGTTGATCATCTTGATCGAGTTCTTGGTGGCCGGGGTGAACAGGATCAAGGCCGGAACGACGATCCCCAGGCCGACGAGTCCGACCCAGAAGACCAGGCTGTGGGACCCGCCGAACAGGAAGAACCAGGCGGCCTCTCGATGGCCAATATTGTATGCCCGGAAGGCGTTCTCGACGAACAGGAAGTACGCGACGACAAGGATGAATACGGCGAGAAGCCGGGAAAGCTCCGTCACGTACCTCTTGTCGAAGGGGCGTTCGGTGTACCTGAAGAGCAGCTGCAGGAGGATGATCATCAGGGCGGTGCCGGAGGAGAGGGCCGCTGTGATGAAGCTCGGCGGAAGCAGGGGCGACTCGTAGAGCTCTCTGGAGACGAAGCCGAAGATCGCGCCCGTACCGCTGTGCACGCCGATCGCCCAGATCACCGCGATCAACGCGATCACGCCCACCAGCTTCTCTTTTCCGGCGAACATCGCCAGCAGGTAGACGAAGCAGATGGCGATGTATGTCGAATAGAGGATTCCGTTGATCGAGAACATCGATACGAAATTGAAATACATGAACGGAACGAAGACCCTGTCAGGCTTTCCCCAGTCGAAGATCATCGACATCAGCGCTCCCACCAGGAGAAGCATGGCGAGGAGCGCGGCGATCCTGGCGAAGGGCTTGAACTCCTTCCTGCCAAAGAGCGCCGACATGGCCGACAGCACCAGAGAGCCGGCGCTCAGTCCGATGTAGTAGATGAGCATCACGATCGAGATGCCCCAGGGCACCCGGTTGGACATCCCAGTGATGTGAAGGCCCTGTGTATACATCAGGTAGGTGGCGAACATTCCTGCTCCGGCCACGGCGAAGAGGACGAGCATGAACAGATAGAACTGCGGTGACTTTCCTTCGAGTGGGGCAAATTCGATCTTCATCATCCCGCCTCACAATCCGATGTAGAAGACTTTGGGGTGGGTTCCCAAGTCCTCGCGAAGAGCGCGAACCCTGCGGCCTGCCACGACTTTGGCGACCTCGCTCGAGGAATCGTTGAGGTCGCCGAAGACCATCGCGCCCCCGCCTGCGTTCTTGCATGCCTCGACACAGGCAGGCTGCAGTCCCCGGTCCAGCCTGTGGCTGCAGAAGTGGCAGGACTCCGAGACGCCGTGCGCCCTGGTGGGGTAGGTCTGGTTCTGTGGATCGTGATTCGATTGGAAGTTGAACATCCTCATGTTGTACGGACATGCGATCAGGCAATATCTGCAACCGATGCACCTGTGCTTGTCACAGATCACGATTCCATCCTTGCGCTTGTAGGTGGCCTGGACGGGACAGACCAGGGCGCAGGGGGGATTGTCACAGTGGTTGCAGAGGAGGGGCGCACTGAACTCACTGGCATTCTCGACTCTGCGACTGATCTTCGCCTTTCGAATCCAGTGGATGTCGGTCTTGGGGTCACCGTGTAGTGCGATGTTGTTCTCCTTGCTGCACGCGTCTACGCAGGCGGTGCAACCGTCCGGGCACTTGGTGACGTCGATGACCATCCCCCATCTCACTCCGGAGAGATCGGCAACTTCTCCGGTTGCGGACGCTCTGTAGAGAGGAAGTAGAGGCAGTCCGAGTCCGACAGCTGTTCCCGCGCTCACCAGGCCGCCGATCTTGACGAACTCTCTCCTGTCCAGTTCTTTCTTCATTCTCGTGCGGTCTCCGATACGTAGTCAGACCAACAATGGGTTTCAGACCAACAATACGCGCGGCAACCATCACGAGAGTTGCTCGCGATTGCTGTGAAAATTCGCACAGTTCTTAACCCAATAGGTCCTCTTCTTCAACGCTCGACGGGGCGCGGCGGCCTCCGCTTCTCTCGGGTCGGACCCGAAGCGAGATGTAGTCGTCAGGCGATCTTCCGGGCTTCTGTTGGCAAGGCCCTCGCGGGCATACCACTCTTCGGTGCTGATCGGGCTTTCCGGAAAGCTTCCTCCGGCAGGAAGTCCGTGGGACTCGAAGGCGGCAGCTCGAACGCGCAGCGGAGCCTGGCTCTGGTGATTCTCCCGGGCATCCAGAAAGCAGGCGCGGGCGGGGTGTCGAGTCAGGTCAAGGTGAGCGGCTACGGCCGGATGCAGGGCGATGAAAGGATGTAGATGTAAGGACACTTACTTAGGTAAGGAGTACCTTTGGGAAAGGACCGGCCAATACTCGCAGCGGTCGTGTTGTTGGCAGATTCGAAGAGAATCGACATCCTGACTGCGGGTCAGTCGCGGACTTGCTGCGAACAGACGTCTCGACGCGAGCTCACGGGCGACGTCGACGCTTCGAGCCAGGCTTTCGCTTCGTGTTACGCGTTCCTGACGAGTTCGTAAGGCCCGACCTCACTTGACAGAATTCCCAGGAATCGGAAGACTCGGCGCGGATTTTGGGTCGAACTGCCCCAATGGGGTAAGGAGGAACTGCGGAGCTGTGGAACTGGTTCTCCTCCCCGAGTGAGGCGAACTTGAACACCGTGAGCGCCCCGCGGCGATTCCGGCGACCCGGTCCTGGTTCAGCAAGTCATTGCCACTCCGCGGTTTTTCACTTTGAGAGCCGGCGGGGAAGAAATGGCACGCGCCTTGCGAGCTTCAGGCACCACTTGACTGGTCTCCGCTGACCACGCAAGAGAAAAAACCGGTGAGACGTCTCAATTCTGACAAGGATTCCCACTTCCCAAGGAGATGCCATGGCTGACGAACTACCCAAGACTCCCCTACTCGATGAGCTTGAAAAGGGGGCGTGGCCCAGCTTCGTCACAGAGATCAAGATGGCCGCGAAGAAGGGCCCGATGGGCAAGGACCTGCTCGGCCAGCTCGAGCAGTCCTATGAGGAGAAGATCGGCCACTGGAAGCACGGTGGGATCGTAGGCGTGATGGGTTACGGCGGCGGCGTGATCGGCCGCTATTCCGATCTTCCGGAGAAGTACCCCGGCATCTCGCACTTCCACACCATGCGCATCAACCAGCCGGCCGGCTGGTTCTACAACACCGACGCTCTGCGAAAGATCTGTGACATCTGGGAGGAGCACGGCTCCGGCATCACCAACATGCACGGCTCCACCGGTGACATCATTCTTCTGGGCACCACCACCGACGAGCTCGAGCCGATCTTCGACGAGCTGCAGAAGATCGATTTCGATATCGGTGGCTCCGGCTCCGACGTCAGGACGCCGAGCGCCTGCTGCGGCATGGCCAGGTGCGAGTGGGCCTGCTACGACACCATGGGGGCCTGCTACGATTTCACGCAGACCTTCCAGGACGAGATCCACCGCCCCGCCTTCCCCTACAAGTACAAGTTCAAGTTCTCGGGCTGCCCGAACGACTGCGTGGCGTCCATCGCCAGGTCCGACATGTCCATCATCGGCACCTGGCGCGACGAGATCCAGGTCGACAAGGATGCGGTCACCGAGTACGCCAAGGACGGCATGGACATCCAGGCGGACGTCGTCGCCAACTGTCCCGCCAAGTGCATGGAGTGGGACGGCAAGGAGCTGGAGATCGACAACAGCTACTGCCGCCGCTGCATGCACTGCATCAACGCCATGCCCAAGGCGCTGCGACCGGGCAAGGATCGGGGAGCGACCGTGCTTCTCGGGTCCAAGGCGCCGATCGTCGAGGGAGCGCTTCTCTCCTCGGTGCTGATTCCGTTCTACAAGATGGAGCCCCCGTACCAGGAGCTCAAGGACATCACGGAGAGGATCTGGGACGTCTGGTCCGAGGAAGGCAAGAACCGCGAGCGGGTGGGTGAGTTCATCCAGCGTGTCGGTATGGGCAACTTCCTCGAGGCCATCGAGCTGGAGCCGGTGGCAGAGATGGTCGCCCATCCTCGCGAGAACCCGTACGTCTTCTACGAGGAGTACTTCGAGGAAGACGATGACGAGGAAGAAGAGGAATCCTAAGGCTAGCTAGCGCCGATTGACCCCGGTCAAGAACAGTATCTACGAAATCGAGGTGAAGAGAAGAGATGGCTGAAGCGACCCACGAAAGACGGACCGACTATGGCCCTCCGCATTACGAGCAGTTCCTGCCGCCGATCATCAAGAAGAACTACGGCAAATGGAAGTACCACGAGATCCCCAAGCCGGGCGTGCTGGTGCACACGTCGGAGACCGGCGACAAGCTGTACACGGTGCGCGCCGCATCGGGAAGACTCCTGAGTGTCGACAAGATCCGGATGTACTGCGATCTCGCGGACAAGTACTGTGACGGTTATCTGAGGTTCACCAGCCGCCACAGCGTGGAGTTCCTCACTGACCAGGAGAAGAACGTCGATCCGCTGATCGAGGAGCTCCGGGCAATGGGGCACCCGGTGGGTGGCATCGGCAACGCCATCTCCAGCATCGTGCACACCCAGGGCTGGATTCACTGCCACTCGGCGGCGACCGACGCCTCGGGCGTCGTCAAGGCGGTGATGGACGACCTGATCGAGTACTTCGAGGAGACCAAGCTGCCGGGCAAGCTCCGCATCGCCCTGGCCTGCTGCCTCAACATGTGCGGTGCGGTGCACTGCTCCGACATCGCCATCCTGGGGATTCACCGGCGTCCGCCGCAAGACCGACCACTCGAAGGTCTGCCAAGATGTGCGAGATCCCGAGCGTCTCGGCGTCCTGTCCGACCGCGGCCATCCGGCCGGCCACGGTGGACGGCGCCCAGTCGGTCGAGGTGATCGAAGAGCTCTGCATGTTCTGCGCCAACTGCTTCACCGTGTGCCCGGCCATGCCCATGAACGATCCGTTGAACGACGGCATCTCGCTCTGGGTGGGCGGCAAGGTCTCCAATGCCCGCACCGAGCCGATGTTCTCGAAGCTGGCGGTTCCCTACCTCCCGAACAACCCGCCGCGCTGGCCGGAGACGGTGGAGGCGATCCGGAACCTGGTGGAGGTCTGGGCGGCGAACGCCAAGAAGTACGAGAGGATGGGCGAGTGGATCGAGCGGATCGGCTGGCCCAGGTTCTTCAAGATGACCGGCATTCCGTTCGAGAAGACGCACATCGACGACTTCAAGCATGCCGGACTGACGTATAAGCGTTCGACACACTTGAGCTTCTAGGGAGTCCAATATGGCGAAGTCCATCGACGAAGTAGCCGACGCCATGTTCCAGTTGGTGGAACAGGCACAGGGCATGAAGAAGCTGAAGGCCATGGATCTCACCAAGTCGATGATGGAGATGTTTGGCGATGAGGTTGACAAGAAGCTGTGCAAGCAGGCCATCAAGCAGCTCGTCGACTCCGGAAAATGCGTCTACACGTACTTCGGGGGCAGCTACATCGAGATCCCGCACAGAGAGGCTGCTGCCAACGACTAAGGCAGCTCGCGCGGTTCTCAGACAATGACAACGAGTTCATCGAGACTTGTGATCGCCGGCTTGTCTGGTGATTCGGGCAAGACGATTGCGAGCTTGAGCATCCTGGCGGCCCTGAGAGAGCGGGGGCTTCTCGGTCTCCGTCTTCAAGAAGGGGCCGGACTATATCGATCCTGCCTGGCTTTCATTGGTGACGGATACGCTCTGCCGGAACCTGGACACCTACATGGTGGATCCGGAGGTCGTGGTCAGGAGCTTCGTCACCCACGCCGAGGAGTCGGACATCTCGGTGATCGAAGGCAATCGCGGCATCTTCGACGGCAGGGACGTGTCCGGGACTCACAGCACCGCGCAGCTGGCGAAGCTGATCCGGGCGCCCGTCGTTCTGGTCGTCAACGCGGCGAAGTCGACCCGGACGGTTGCGGCGATCGTGAAGGGATGTGTCGATTTCGATCCCGATCTGGAGATCTCGGGAGTCATTCTCAATCGCGTTGCCGGCGAGCGGCATCTCAGGGTCTCTGAGCGATTCGATCGGGAAATACAGCGGGTTGCCGGTCCTGGGAGCGATTCCGAAGCTGGGTGACGACTCGGCGTTGATCCCGGGACGCCACCTGGGTCTGATCACCCCGTCCGAGTACCGAGACGGTGCGGACCTCCAGCCGAAGCTTCGCGAGATCGCCGAGAAGTTTCTCGACATCGACGGAATCATCGAGATTGCCGGATCGGCCGGGTCGCTGAGCTGCGCTCCGGCGGATTCGCAGAGAGTGACTCCGGCGCGGGTGAAGATCGGCTATTTCAAGGATTCCGTCTTCACCTTCTACTACCCGGAGAATCTGGAGGCGCTGGAGGCCAGCGGGGCGCAGCTGGTTCCGGTGTCGTCCCTGGCCGATCGAGAGTCTGCCGGAAGTGGACGCCCTCTACATCGGCGGGGGCTTTCCGGAGACGCATGCCGAACAGCTGGTGCGGAACCGGTCGATGATGAAGGCGGTGAAGGAGAAGGCTCTGGAGGGTCTGCCCATCTACGCCGAATGCGGCGGCCTGATCTACCTGGCCAGGTCGCTCCGCTGCGGCGATGTCGTCTACCCGATGGCGGGCCTCTTCCCGATCGATCTGGTGATGCATCGGAAGCCCGTGGGACATGGCTACACGTCGGTGCGGGTGGACACACCCAATCCGTTCTACGCAGTCGGCACTTCGCTTCGCGGTCATGAGTTCCACTATTCGGGGCTGGCCGAGGGTCCGCAAGGCGAGGAGAGCTGCATGAGCGTCGAGTCCGGCGTGGGTGTGGGCGGCGCGCGGGACGGACTGGTTCGCTCCAATACCCTGGCGTGCTACACGCACGTTCACGCAGATGGCGTGGAGAGCTGGGCTTCGGCAATGGTGTCGAGGGCCGCCGACCACGCTACGAGAGACAGGAACACACGGACCGAGAGCAACGGGACGAACGGCTGGTTTGGATCGGAAGCGATTTGACCCACCCAGAAAGCTAGATCATGGCAAAAGTTGCAAAGAAGAAGAAGAAGAAGCTGGGGGGACTGAGGGGTAGCGGCGGTGGATCCAGCTCGCTGGATTCCGGCCTGCGACCGAAGCTCGTCGAATCCTTGCCCCCGTGCATGAACGGGTGCCCCAACCACAACGCCATCCGCGAGATGCTGATGACGATCTCGAAGGCGGAGGAGTTCGAGAAGTCCTACGAGCAGGCCTTCGAGGAGGCGTTCTACATCTTCCTGGAGACGACGCCGTTTCCCTCCACCTGTGGGCGGGTCTGCCCGCATCCTTGCGAGAGCGTCTGCAACCGCAAGGAGAAGGAGGGGGCAGTCGGCATCAACAGCGTCGAGAGGTTCATCGGGGATTTCGGCCTCGAGAAGGGTCTGAAGCCGACGAAGCTCAGTGGCGAGACCCGATCCGAGAAGATCGCCGTCGTCGGCTCGGGGCCGGGCGGATTGACCGCCGCATACCAGCTGGCTCGAAGGGGATATCCGGTCACCGTGTTCGAGGCCTTTCCCCATGCTGGAGGCATGCTCCGATACGGGATTCCCGACTACCGCCTGCCCACGGACGTTCTGGACGCGGAGATCGACCGGATTCTGGAGCTCGGGGTGGAGCTGCGGCTGAACACGGCCGTCGGCACCGAGATCTCGCTCGACGACCTGCGCAAGGAATACAAGGCGATCTTCGTGGCCCTGGGTGCGCACCAGGGGATCGAGCTCCGGATCGAGGGCGAAGACGCGCCCAACGTCTTCACCGGAACCGACTTCCTGCACCGGGTGAACTCCGGTGAGAAGGTCGATGTCGGCGACAAGGTGCTGGTGATCGGCGGTGGTGATACCGCTATCGACGCAGCACGCGTCTCCCGCCGTCTGGGGGCCGAGGTCGCGATCGTCTATCGGCGGACCAGAAAGGAGATGCCGGCCATCGACGAGGAGATCGAGGGCGCCGATCTGGAAGATGTCAAGATCGATTACCTGGCCGCACCGATGGAGATCTACACGGAGAACGGCAAGGCCGTTGGCATGAAGTGCCAGCGCATGGAGCTGGGCGAGCCGGATTCCTCTGGCCGGCGCCGGCCGGTCCCGGTCGAGGGCGACACCTTCGACATGGACTTCACCTGTCTGATCGCCGCGGTCAGCCAGGCTCCGGACTTCGAGGGTTTCGGCGAGCTGATCGAAGGAAAGGATTGGATCAAGATCGACGAGAAGGGCAAGACCAAGCTCGACGGAGTCTACTCCGGAGGGGACAACGTCAATCTCGGTCTGGCGATCGACGCCATCGGACATGGCAATGCGGCCGCCGTCGCGATCGACGAGATGATTGCGGGCGCGCAAGATGCGCCGGCGGACTCGCCGAAGGTCGGTGTGGTCCTGGCCGAGAGAATGCAGCTCGCCTATTACAAGGAGAGTCAGAGGGTCGCTCGAACGGAATTGCCCGTCGAAGAGCGGCTCAAGGACATGGCCGCGGAGATCGCCAGCACCTACACGGCGGACGAGGCGGTTACCGAAGCGAAGAGGTGTATGAGCTGCGGCAAGTGCTTCGACTGTGGCACCTGTTGGAGCTTCTGCCAGGATAATGCGATCGTCAAGCCTCTCAAAAAGGGGGAGCCCTACAAGATCAAGTTGGATTTCTGCACGGGCTGCAAGAAGTGCTCTGAAGTCTGCCCGTGTGGATATATTGAGATGCACTAACAGAGTTGGTGGATACTAGCCGCCGACTCGCAACTAGATTTCGAGGAACCTGAAATGGCACAGTTCGAACATGGTGATATCTCGATCGAAGTCGACGAAGATGGTTTCATGGCGGAGCCGGACCAGTGGACCGAGGAGATTGCCGCGGCGCTCGCCACCACCGAAGGCGTCGAGGCGATGACCGAAGATCATTGGAAGGTCGTCAACTACATTCGCAACTACTTTGCCGAATTTGGGACGGCCCCGATGATCCGGAAGCTTTGCAAGGGCACCGTTCCGCTCAAGCAGATGTATGAGCTGTTTCCTTCTGGTCCGGCGAAGGGCGCCTGCAAGGTGGCCGGACTGGCCAAGCCGACTGGTTGCGTGTAGGAGCCGCTTCTGTTGGTGGCGGCAGGCGATCCGGAGGGATTTCGGTCCCTCGGATCACGTGCCGCGTGCGTCGGGAGATGAGCTTCGAAGCGAGCGTTCAACGAGAAGCGTCGTCAGTAGGTTCACGGTGAGGCATGGAGCTGGCAGCTCTCCTGAAAGAGAACCGTGAGGCCATTCTCGAGAAGTGGTTCGAGCGGATCATCGAAACCTATCCCGACGTCACCTCCAGGTTCCTGGCAAAGCAGAAGGACCGGTTCCAGAATCCGGTGGGGTACGCGATCACCCAGAGCATCGGACCCATCTACGACCAGGTCGCGTCGGCGATGGACACCGATCAACTTCTGGAGGCCCTCGACGGAATCGTCCGGATCCGGTCGGTCCAGGATTTCACCCCCACCGAGACGATCGGATTCGTCTTTCAGCTGAAGGCGGTGATTCGGGCGGAGATCGGCGATCGGATTCGGGAGCTCGAGAGGTGGAATGACCTGGCGGAGCTGGAATCGAGAATCGACCGGCTCGCTCTTCTCGCCTTCGAGAAATACACGGAATGCCGGGAGAACCTTCACCAGGTCAGGAACAGAGAGGTCGAGAACAGGGCGGCGAGGGTGCTGGGCAGAGTGAAGGCGGGGTCTGCGATTTCACAGCATGAGGAAGAACCCATCGATGATGACGTCTGATATGCGCATGGCGCGAGGTGTTGGCAGATGAACGCCGTAATCGCTGCTCTCGCAGTTGCAGTTCTTCTGCTGATTGTGTCTCTCGGGGTTGCTGGGGCGAATCTGGAATTCGTATTCGGGGTGGTCGTTCCGTACGCCGCCGTGGCTCTGTTCCTCTTGGGGTTCAGCTATCGCATCCTCAAGTGGGCCGGCTCGGCGGTTCCCTTCCGGATCACCACGACCTGTGGCCAGCAGAAGAGCCTGGCGTTCATCAAGGAGGACAATCTCGAGAACCCCCACAACCTGATGGGCGTCCTGGGGAGGATGGCGCTGGAGGTCCTCTTCTTCCGGTCCCTGTTCAGGAACACCAAGGCGAAGCTGACGGAAGACGGAGATCTCGCCTACGGCCGCGACAAGTGGCTGTGGGCCGGAGCGATCGGCCTTCACTGGTCGTTCCTGATCGTGCTGCTCCGGCATTTCAGGTTCTTCGCCGAACCGGTCCCTTCGTTCGTGTGGGGCCTGCAGACACTCGACGGTTTCTTCAAGATTGGCGTTCCCGTGCTATACTTTACCGGCGTCGATCCTGCTGGCGAGCGTGACCTATCTGTTCCTTCGAAGGGTCGTGATCCCGCAGCTCAGCTACATCTCCCTGGTGGCGGACTACTTTCCGCTTTTCCTGATCATGGCGATCGCCGCCTCGGGCATCCTGATGCGGCATTTCTACAAGGTGGATTTGGTCGCGGTGAAGGAGTTGACGATGGGCCTGGTCAGCTTCCAGCCGGCCGTTCCGGAGGGGATCGGGTTCCTCTTCTTTGCCCATCTCTTCTTCGTGAGCGCGCTGTTTGCCTATTTCCCCTTCAGCAAGCTGATGCACCTGGGCGGCGTCTTCATGAGCCCCACCCGAAACCTGGTGAACAACAGTCGCAGGGTGCGACACGTCAACCCCTGGAATTACGATGTCAAGACACACACCTACGAAGAGTACGAGGATGAGTTCAGGGAAGTGATGCAGAACGCTGGACTACCGCTAGAGAAGGCCGAGTGATGTCGGACGATATCGCCAAACCGGAAGAGCTCTCGAAGATCGACTACAAGCCCGGAGATGTCGTTTGGACCGATCCGACCGTCGACTTCCGCAAGGGAACCTACAGCTACGGATCCAACCCCGAGAGCGTCAAGCATCTGGGGTTGCCCTTCGCGCGGGTGTTCGATGCGGCAGACGAGGATTGGCAGCTGCCGGAGAACTGGAAGGAGATCATCTACGAAGGTCTGAGAGACCGGCTCAAGAAGTACCGTTCTCTGCAGGTGTTCATGGATATCTGTGTCCGATGCGGGGCTTGCGCGGACAAGTGCCATTTCTTCCTGGGATCGGGTGACCCCAAGAACATGCCGGTGCTTCGCGCGGAGCTGCTCCGATCCGTGTACAGAAAGGATTTCACGGCGGCGGGCAAGCTGCTTGGCAGGCTGGCGGGTGGCCGGGAGCTGACTCCGGCGGTGATCAAGGAGTGGTTCTACTACTTCTATCAGTGCACCGAGTGCCGGCGCTGCTCCGTCTTCTGCCCGTATGGCATCGACACCGCCGAGATCACCATGATGGGGCGGGAGCTGCTCCACCTGCTCGGCATCGGGATCGATTGGGTCACGACGCCGGCGGCGAATTGCTTCAGGACGGGTAACCACCTCGGGATCCAGCCCCACGGCTTCAAGGACAGTGTCGACTTCGCGGTGGACGACCTCGAGGATCTCACGGGGGTGCGTGTCGAGGCGCCGGTCAACAAGAAGGGGGCGGAGGTGCTTCTCGTCGTGCCCTCCGCCGACTACTTTGGCGATCCGCACTACTTCGGTTTCCTCGGCTACCTGGCGCTGTTTCACGAGGTGGGCCTCGACTACACCTTGAGCACCTACGCCTCGGAGGGCGGGAACTTCGGTCTCTTCCACTCGTCCGAGATGATGAAGCGGCTGAACGCCAAGATCTACGCCGAGGCCAAGAGACTGGGCGTGAAGTGGATCATCGGCGCCGAGTGCGGCCACATGTGGCGTGTGCTGCACCAGTACATGGATACCATGAACGGACCGGCCGATTTCCTGGAGGAACCGGTTTCACCGATCACGGGGACCAAATTCGAGAACGCCGCGTCGACGAAGATGGTGCATATCTGCGAGTTCACCGCCGATCTGATCCACAACGGCAAGATCAAGCTCGATCCGAGCCGCAACGATCACTGGAAGGTCACCTTTCACGATTCCTGCAACACCGCGCGGGGGATGGGGATCCTCGAGGAGCCGCGGTACATCCTGCGGAACGTCTGCAATCACTTCCACGAGATGCCGGAGAACACCATCAAGGAACAGACATTCTGCTGCGGCAGCGGGTCGGGTCTCGGCAACGACGAGAACATCGAGGCGAGGATGAGGGGTGGCTTCCCCAGGGCCAACGCGGTGAAGTACGTCCACGAGAAGCACGACGTCAACCTGCTCTGCTGCATCTGCGCGATCGACAAGGCGACCCTGCCTCCGCTGATGGAGTACTGGGTCCCCGGCGTCGAGGTCGGCGCCCTTCACGAGCTGGTGGCGAACGCCCTGGTGATGGAAGGGGAGACCCGGACCACTGACCTGAGGCAGCAGCCCTTCGCGAGCCAGGAGGACACGGAAGATGCATGATGCCGGGAAAGTCATCGCCGGGCTCGTGATCTTTCTGGCGCTGGTGACATCGCCCATGTGGTACCAGGTGGCGAGGGGCGCGGAGACGAAGCCGCCGGAGCTCGAGCCCGCCTCTGATGGCGAGGCTTGTGTCGCCCCCACCGAATACATGCGCGCCCTTCACATGGATCTGCTCAATGTCTGGAGGGACGAGGCGGTCCGCGATGGCGACAGAATCTATGTGGGTTTCGATGGGAGAGAGCACGAGAAGAGCCTCACTGGCACCTGCCTCAGTTGCCACTCCAGCAAGGAGGCATTCTGCAACCGCTGCCATGAATACGTGGGAGCAGATCCATACTGCTGGGACTGCCATATCGATCCGGGCGAGAGGCACTGATCGGATCGGCCTCGAGTGGCCCGGATAGCGGGCCGGACGGACGGACATGCGGCACAAATTCATGCCGATCAGCGTTTCGCTGAAGGACCGGCCTTGTCTGGTCGTGGGTGGCGGTCTGGTGGCGCTGCGGAAGGTCGAGAGCCTGCTGGACTACGACACTGCGATTACCGTCGTTGCGCCGGAAGCCCACGAAAAGCTGGAGTATCACGCCGAGCGTGGGAGAATCACGCTGGAGAAGCGCGAGTACGGATCTCCGGAAGCCGCCCGGTATGGGCTGGTCATCTCGGCGACCGATGACGCCGCGCTGAACGCTCGAGTGCACGAGGACGCGAGAGGGGCGGGAGCTCTGGTCAACGTCGTCGACGATCCACCTCACTGCGATTTCATCTTTCCCGCAGTCGTCAGACGTGACTGCCTCACGGCGGCGATCTCGACGGACGGCAAGGCGCCATTCATGTCCGGGCACCTGAAGCTGGTGCTGGAGAACATCTTTCCGAAGCATTGGGGGCGCCTGATGAAGCTTGCGGCGTCTTTTCGGAACCGGGTGCGGAGCCAATGGGCGGACGACCCCGCCAGAAAGGACGCCTGCTACGCCGAGTTCCTGGAGGCGGACTGGAAGACCATGCTGAAGGAGTCGAGCGAGGAGGAGATCGAGGAAGAGCTCACGCGGATGCTGATGATTCCCGAATGACTCTTCTCGGTGAGCGCGGCTGGAGAGGCAGGTCGCGGGAGCGCAGGGCGGATTTCGAAGCTCGGAAAAGAGTGTTATAACTGGTCGGTCTGGGACCTGCTGATCCCAAGCTGATCCCTCTCGTAGCGAAGTGCGGATTGTCCATCCGGCCTCGGTGACGGTAGGGCGCCCCAGCGGCGGCCAGAGGTGACCAGGCCTGGTTGAGTTGAGTGAATACCCCCTCTTGGGGAGGCCTGTCCTGAATCCCGGGCCGGGGTACCCCTTGGGGCAAGGAGGAACTGGCGCGGCTCCACAAGTGAGGCGAAGTTCAACACCGCGAGTGCCCGGCAAGGAGCTTGGCGACCCCCTCTGGATGAGCAACCCCTTGCCACTGCGCGGTTTTTCCCTTCGAGAGCCCGTGGACGAGAGATGGCACGCAGCTTGCGAGCTTTGGGCGGAACTTGACTGGTCTGATTCGGCCACACCTGAGAGCGGCCAGCGAGAGCTGGATGGTTCGATTCGGCGCCGCGACGCGGTCCGGCTTCGTCCGGCTCGCCGCTCGCGCCGGAGTCATGGGCGATGCCCAATGACGGGTCGGGAGATGCTGGAGTTCGAAGCAGGAGATCGGTGTGGTCTGCCACCCGTCGCAGCATGCCAGGAACGATTCTTCCGGCGCGGTCATTCGGTACAGCCGAGATAGGACTAGCTGGAGTTTTGGGAAACACCAACGGAGATCAAGCGAATGATATCCCCGCACGGCAGTAAGACGCTGAAGACGCTTCTCCTCGAGGGCAAGGAGAAGAACGAGGAACTCAAGAGGGCGGAGTCCCTGCCCCAGTTGCAGGTGTCGTCACGCGAGACCGGCGACCTGATCATGATGGGCATTGGCGGCTTCACGCCAATCGATGGCTTCATGGGGAAGGACGATTGGAAGGGCGTCTGCGAAGAGATGAAGATGACCAACGGCATCTTCTGGCCCATTCCGATCACCCTGTCTCAGGACGAGAAGCTGGCTGCCGGGACGGAAGTCGCTCTTGTTTCGGAAGAGACGAACGAGATCATGGCCACCATGAAGGTGACCGAGTCCTACCAGATCGACAAAGAGCTCGAGTGCAAGAACGTCTTCACCACCACCGACGCCGAGCACCCGGGTGTCCAGATGGTGCAGAACCAGAAGGCGTGGAACATTGCCGGTCCGGTCAAGGTTCTCTCGGAGAGCTACTTCCCGACGGAATTCAAGGGCATCTACCAGCGGCCGGCGGAGAGCCGGAAGATCTTCGAGGAGAAGGGCTGGAAGACGATCGCGGCGCTGCAGCTCCGCAATCCCATGCACCGCTCGCACGAGTTCCTCGCCAAGATCGCGGTCGAGGTCAGCGACGGCATCTACATCCACCAGCTGGTCGGCAAGCTGAAGCCGGGCGACATCCCCGCCGAGGTTCGCGTCAAGTGCATCGACACCCTCGTCGAGAACTACTTCGTCAAGGAGCGAGTCGTGACGGGTGGCTACCCGCTCGACATGCGCTACGCCGGACCGCGTGAAGGCCTGCTCCACGGCGTCTTCCGCCAGAACTTCGGTTGCACCCACATGATCATCGGGCGTGACCACGCCGGAGT
Source organism: uncultured delta proteobacterium (assembly GCA_963722885.1). Classification (GTDB taxonomy): domain Bacteria; phylum Myxococcota_A; class UBA9160; order UBA9160; family UBA6930; genus CAVXZE01. The sequence continues at coordinate 233,324 of CAVROS010000012.1, read as the reverse complement.
GGGAGACTACTACGGGCCCTTCGATGCCCAGGACGTCCTACCACCAGCTCTGGGAGGGCGCCCTGGAGTGCAAGATGCTGCCGATCGACTGGACGTTCTACTGCCACGGCTGCGACGGCATGGCGTCGATGAAGACCTGTCCCCACTCCAAGGAGGATCGGGTCATGCTGAGCGGGACAGCGCTGCGCAAGGCGCTTTCCGAGGGCGGCGATGTCCCGTCCGAATTCAGTCGGAAGGAGGTTCTCGACATTCTCCGCGAGTACTACGCAGGTTTGGAGGAGAAGGTCGAGGTCAAGCTGCACGGTCACGCGACCGGGGAAGCTGGAGCGAAGAAGTAGAAATCCCAGGCTTGGGAGTCATCAACAGTAGGCTGAGCAAAGGAGGCTTTTTTCATGCCTAGTTATGTGATCGCAGACAAATGCGACGGGTGCAAAGCGCTCGACAAGACGGCCTGCCAGTACATTTGCCCGAACGATCTCATGGTCCTGGACAAGGAGCACATGAAGGCCTACAACCAGGATCCGGAGATGTGCTGGGAGTGCTATTGCTGCGTCAAGATCTGCCCGACCAGGCGATCGAGGTGCGCGGCTACGCCGATTTCGTGCCGATGGGCGCCATGGTGACGCCGCTGCGGAGCGACGGATTCGATCATGTGGACCCTCCAGTTCCGCAACGGGATCAAGCCGAAGCGGTTCAAGTTCCCGATTCGCACCGACGTGAGGAAGGCAAGGCGCAGCCGTTCGATCACTATCCGACCGGCGACGACGACCTGAAGAGCCCGACGCTGATGTGCGAGCCGGCCGGCCTGAACACCGAGAAGGGCCCGGTCAAGATGGACAAGGTCCCGACGCTCTAGTCGGGCGTGGCTTATTTGACAACGGACTGATTTCTTCGCCAGAAGAACTCGAAGGAGATAGACGAAGATGGCGAATTTCGAAACGGTAACAGTCGAGACCGACCTGCTGATCTGCGGGCGGCGGGATGGCCGCCTGCGGCGCAGCGGTGGAAGCGTCCTACTGGGCCAAGAAGCACGGGTTGAAGGTCACCGTGGTCGACAAGGCGGCGATGGACCGCTCCGGCGCGGTGGCGATGGGCCTCTCGGCCATCAACCAGTACGTGGACCTCAACAGCGGCAACAACACGCTGAAGGACTACTGCGACTACGTGCGCAACGACCTGATGGGCATCACCCGCGAGGACCTGGTGGCCAGCATCGCGCGCCACGTGGACTCGACGGTCCACCTGTTCGAGAAGTGGGGCCTGCCGATCTGGAAGGACGAGGAAGGCAAGTACGTCCACGAGGGTCGTTGGCAGCTGATGATCAACGGCGAGTCGTACAAGATCATCGTGGCCGAGGCCGCCAAGAACGCCCTGGCCGAGGCCGGCGGCGAGTACTTCGAGCGCGTCTTCATCACCCACCCGCTGATGGACGGCGACAAGTGCGTGGGCGCGATCGGGTTCAGCGTCCGCGAGAACAAGGTGTACGTGTTCAAGGCCAAGGCGACGATGTGCGCCATGGGCGGCGCGGTGCACGTGTTCAAGCCGCGTTCGACCGGTGAGGGCTTCGGCCGCTCCTGGTACCCGCCGTTCAACTCGGGCGCCAGCGCCTTCTTCACCATCTACGCCGGTGCCGAGATGACCTGCCAGGAGGTCCGGTTCATTCCGGTCCGCTTCAAGGACGCGTACGGCCCGGTGGGCGCCTGGTTCCTGCTGTTCAAGTCGATTGCGACCAACGCGCAGGGCGGCAACTACATGCAGGACAACGCCGCGGAGCTCGACAAGTGGGAGCCCTACGGCAAGGTGAAGCCGCGTCCGGCCAACATCCGCAACTGGCTGATGATGCTGGACGTGATGGAAGGCAAGAGCTCCGATCTACATGCAGACCGCCGAGGCGATCCAGAGGATCGCCGACGAGGCGCCCGACGAGAAGGCCGCGAAGAAGAAGCTCAAGGAGCTCGAGGCCGAAGCGTGGGAAGACTTCCTGGACATGACGATCTCGCAGGCCATCCTGTGGGCTGCGACGAACGTCGAGCCCGAGAAGAAGCCCTCCGAGATCATGGCATGCGATCCGTACTTCATCGGCTCGCACTCCGGTGCGTCCGGTGCCTGGGTCTCCGGTCCGGAGGATCTCCAGAACGCCGAGACCAAGGACGAGTACTTCTGGGGCTACCCGCACATGACGACGGTCGACGGCATGTTCGCTGCGGGCGACGCCTCGGGCGCCTCGAGCCACAAGTTCTCGTCGGGCTCGCACGCCGAAGGGCGCATCGCCGCCAAGGCGGCGATCGCCTACATCGTCGACAACAACGCCGCCCCCAACGTGGACCAGGCGCAGATCGACGCGCTGACCGCGGAGATCCTGAAGCCGCTCGATACGTTCGAGGAGCACAAGGGCGCCACCACGGCGCTGGACATCAACCCGAACTACATCCGTCCCAAGCAGTTCATGTACCGGCTGCAGAAGATCATGGACGAGTACGCGGGTGGTGTGTCGAGCCAGTTCAAGACCAGCGACAAGCTGCTCGAGAAGGGCATGGAGCTGCTGGCCTTCCTCAAGGAAGACGCTGCGAACCTGGCCGCGGAGGACCTGCACGAGCTGATGCGGTGCTGGGAGAACGTCCACCGGATGTACCAGGCGCGAGGCCCACATGCGTTCGATCCTCTTCCGCGAGGAGACGCGGTGGCCGGGCTACTACTTCCGGTCCGACAAGCCGAGCATGGACAACGAGAACTGGCTTGCCTTCTGCAACTGCACGTACGACAAGGACACGGGCGAGTGGGACGATGATGAAGAAGCCCGTGAAGTACCTCACACAGTAGGAGCTTGCGCACTATCGGGATCTCCGGGCGTCGCTTGCGGCGCCCGGAGGTTCTGATTTCGGCGCCTTCTGGCCGCGTGCATTTCCAGGAGGCAGGGCGCCCGGCTGGCGTCTGCGGCTGCGCAGGCGAGGGTTCCCGGGCCGACCCGCAGGAAGATGATCGACTGAGGAACCTGATGGCAGACATCTCTCGAACCTGCCCGCATTGTGGATCCCGCCTCAAGAAGTGGCGTGTGCCCGAGGACGCCAGCTGGAGCGAGGAGTTCTTCTTCGTCTGCTTCAACGACGACTGTTCCTACTACAAGGAGGGCTGGGACTGGATGAAGGAGCAATACAGCCAGCGCGCCTCGTACCGCCATGCGGTCAATCCCACCACCGGCGGCGTCATTGCCGCTTCCGGTCTGGTCGGACTCCGCGACTCGGGAGATGATCGTGGATGACGCCGAAGGAGAAGGGGAATGAGCGACGAAGAGCACTCCTCGTTGCCGCTGGACGCGCGCCAGGAGCTGGTGGAGAAGATCCTGAAGGACTATCCGCGGCTGGGTCCGGACGACCGCTTCAAGTTCGCCTGCCATCCCGGCGTTTCGTGCTTCAACCGGTGCTGCGGGGATGTCAACATCTTCCTCTCCCCTTACGACGTGCTGCGCATGAAGAAGCGGCTCGGGATGAAGTCGGGCGATTTTCTCGACAAGCACGCGCTCCTGCCCGTCCAGAAGGACATGAAGACGCCCGTGGTCGTGCTGCGCATGAACGACGACGAGGCCAAGACCTGTCCATTCCTGACCGAAGAGGGCTGCGGCATCTACTCCGACCGGCCCTGGCCGTGCCGCATGTATCCCTTGGGGCTGGCGGCGCAGAAGGACACGCCGGACGGCTGGCGCGGCGATCGGTTCTACTTCCTGATGCAGGAAGAGGTGTGCAAGGGATTCGAGGAAGCCGCGGGAGTGGTCCGTCCAGGAGTGGCTCGACAATCAGGGAATCGACGACTACGACTTCTGGGGCGAAGGCTTCAAGGAGCTGGCGCTCCACCAGTACTTCGAGGACGGCGGGACCCTCTCTCCCGAGAAGATGCACATGCTGTTCACCGCGTGCTACGACCTGGACAAGTTCCGCGAGTTCGTGTTCGAGAGCACGCTCCTGGAGCGATTCGACGTGGATGAGGACTTCGTCGAAGAGATGCGCGAGGACGACGAGGCACTGCTGCGCTTCGCGTTCCTCTGGCTGCGCTTCAGTCTCTTCGGCGAGCCGACGATGAAGCCGAGAGCCGAGGTCGTCGAGGCTTTCAAGGGGAAGCTCGACAAGCAGGAGGTGTTCAAGAAGGACTCGGCAGAAGAGACCCCTGCCGAGCAAGGTCAGGGCGGGGAAGTTCGGTGAGAGATTGGGCTGGCTGGAAAGGGCGCCGACGCTGATGCGCGCTGGACCCCTCCTTGGGGTGAAGCTGGGCGCTCCGCTCCTGATGCTCTGGATCCTGCTCGCGCCGCTTGCGGCGCTGGCGGTCAATGAAGTGCCGGCTGCCAATGAGGTATTGACCAGCGCCGCAGCCCAGGCGGTGGATTGGTGGGTCTGGCCCCTCGTGTTGTTGGTGGTGACCTTCGTGATGGGGATCGTGGCCGTGCTCGGAGGAGTGGGCGGAGGCGTGCTCTTCGTCCCGATCATCAGCGGGTTCTTTCCCTTTCACCTGGACTTCGTCCGGGGATGCGGCCTTCTGGTGGCGCTCAGCGGAGCGCTGGCTGCCGGGCCAGGGCTGCTGAAGGCGAACCTGGCCAGCCTTCGCCTGGCCATACCCAGCGCCCTGATCGCCTCGAGCTGCGCCATCGTCGGAGCCATGGTCGGCCTGGCCCTTCCCACCCACATCATCCAGACCGCGTTGGGCGCGACCATTCTGGGTATCGTGGTGCTGATGCTGCTGGCCAGGAAGTCCGAGATGCCGGAGGTCCCGCGGGCTGACAATCTCTCCTCCGCCCTGCGGATCTGTGGGGTCTACACGGAGGAAAGCACGGGCGAGCAGATCAACTGGAAGATCCACCGCACGCCGATCGGCATGACGCTGTTCATCGCCGTTGGGGTCATGGCGGGCATGTTCGGCCTGGGCGCCGGCTGGGCCAACGTTCCGGTGCTGAACCTGCTGATGGGAGCGCCGCTCAAGATCAGCGTCGCCACCAGCAAGTTCCTCCTCTCCATCACGGACACCTCGGCGGCCTGGATCTATCTCAACCAGGGCTGCGTGATCCCGATGATGGTGGTGCCCTCACTGGTCGGCATCATGCTCGGCTCGTTCATTGGCGTCCGGATACTGAGAGTCGCCAAGCCTGCCTTCGTGCGCTGGATCGTCATCGTCCTGCTTCTCTTTGCCGGGGCCAAGGCGCTCACGAAGGGTCTCGGCCTTCCCTTCATCGTGTAACACCGTATTCAAGGAACCGATGGGATGACAGCCCGATGAGTTCTGAAACGGCGCAGGATGCCCAGAGTGAACAGCTCCTCTACGCGAGGGTGCTGGAGATCGGAATGTTCATTGGCCTGGTGATTCTCTTCATCACCTTCGGCGTGTATGTCTCCGGCATCATGGCTCCGGCGGTGCCCCTCGACCAGGTATCCAGCTACTGGCACCTCGGGGTGAACGAGTATCTCGAAGTGGTGAACCAGAACCACTTGCACCTGGAACATCCACCGACCGGGTGGGCCTGGTTGACGATGCTGGGGAAGGGCGATTTCCTCAATTTCATCGGAATCGCGATCCTGGGGGGCGTCACCATCATCTGCTATCTGGCGATCATCCCCACGCTGCTGCGCAAGAAGGACAGCGCTTACGTGGCAATGGCTCTCCTCGAGGTAATCGTTCTCACACTGGCGGCCAGTGGCATTCTGGCTGTCGGCCACTGATCAGCCCGGAAGCTGATCTGGAGTCTGGAGGGCAGAGGAACTCAGTGAGAAGGCCCTGCCGGAGATTTCTGAACAACCCGTAGGAATGAAAGGCGGGCACCGCGGCGAAGGGCCGCGGCGCCTGAAACAAATATGGCTGCCGCCGTCGATGTCGAAAAGGGAAAGCCTGAACTGATCGAGCCGGATCTCGAGCTGATCGAGGAGCTCGCCCACTTTGGAGCTGACACTTTCCACAAGTGTTATCAGTGTGCCACCTGTTCGGTGGCGTGCGCTCTGTCTCCGGACCAGGATCCGTTCCCGCGCAAGGCAGATGCTCTGGGCGAAGTGGGGACTCAAGGACCGGCTGCTGAAGGACCTGGATATCTGGACCTGCTACTACTGCGGGGATTGCTCGACTCGCTGTCCCGCGCAAGGCGGAGCCCGGCGAGACGATGATGGCGCTGCGCCGCTACCTGACCTCGCAGTACGACTGGACGGGGATCTCCAGACTCCTCTACACGTCTCGGCTACGCGAGATCGGTGCAGTCGTCGGGCTGGGCCTGCTCGTGGTCGCTGCTCTTCGCCTTCTCCGGTGCGTTCAGCGCCGCGCGAATGCCCGCCGATCACGTTTCGGTGGGCACCTTCGCCCCGGTCGGATGGGTGCACGCGTTCGACCTGGCTGATGGCTGCGGTCCTGACCTTCTTCCTCCTGACCAACACCTACCGGATGTGGCGGATGGTGATGGAGGGGGTGAATGCGCCGCTCTCGGCCTACGTCTGCCGGTCTGAAGACCTTCGTGGTGCATGCGGTGACCCAGAAGCGATGGCGCGACTGCGAGCAGGAGGATCACTCTCGCTGGCTGAAGCACTTCATCTTCGTTCCGGCCTACGTCGCCATGTTCACGCTGGTGATGTTCTTCCTGGAGGATCTCCAGGTCGACACCTCGGAGTTCACGGCGGTGAGCATTCTGGGGTACGTCGATCGCCGGCATCCTGCTCTATGTGAGTGGCGACGCGATCCTCAGCCGCCTGCGGAAGACGGAGGAGATCCACAAGCACTCCCACGACTCCGACTGGATGTTCCTGATCCTCCTGTTCTTCACGTCTCTCACCGGCATCCTGATGCACTTCTTCCGGATCGCGGACTGGCCGCTGCCGACGTACTACATGTACGTGATCCACATGGCCTTCGTGGTGCCGCTGCTGGTGCTGGAGGTGCCGTTCATGAAGTGGGCGCACCTGATGTACCGGCCGCTCGCACTCTACCTGAAAGAGGTGCAGGAGAGCGCCGGGGTGAGGAAGGCCGCTTAGCGTAGCTGAAACGCCGTGGGCGGGTGAGGCGAAGACTCGTCTGCGGCCGCCCTCGGCGGCCGCAGGAACGAGTCGGTGGACCAGGTGGGCTCAGGCGCCCGAGGCGCGGCTCATGTCCGCCTTGAACTCGCCGAGTTGCTCGAGCAGACTGTCGTGCAGGGACTCGCTGCGGAGCAGGTACTCGAGAAGCAGCTTGTGCACCGGGGTCCAGGCGTCCTTCTTGAGCTGCTCGGCCAGCTTGATGGTCCGCTTTTCGAGTTCGTCGTGCTCCTCGATGCTGTCCCAGATCGCTGCGACGTCCTCGCGCGTGACTGCAACCGATTCCTTGGTGACGCTGTCGATCAGGAACTGCTGGACGCGGTGATGCATGTGCGAGTCGTGCCGGATGATATCCATGATCATGCGAATCAGCGTGCTCTCGGTCTTCTCGGAGATCTCCGCCGTGAAGGTCATCGCCTGACGCTCGAGGCCCTGCCAGTCTCGGAGCACCTTGACCATGTTGTCTACTTTGTTCGCCATCTTCCTCTCCTGTTTCTGAAGGCTGTTTCTTAAGACTGCTTCGCAAGGCGCTAGGCGGCTGGCGCGGCGCCACTCGCTTTCTGGATGGAGACGGGCGTGCGGCGCCTGCCTCGGTGTGAATGGAACATACCGGCTCCTGACCGGTTGTCCATGAAAACGCGGCCGGCAGAGTGCCGGGCCGGGCGTGAGGAAGTTGGACACACTACCCGAAACCCGCTAGAGACCCGCGGGGAAGCGAAGCGAGTGGAGAGGCACCCATGGAAGTCGAGTTGGAAGAGGCCGGTCCCCTCGAGAGGAAGCTCTCGATCACGGTGCCGGCGAAGCAGGTCGAGGACCGCTTTGCCATCGCGTACCGCGAGCTGCGCCGGGTGGTCGATCTCCCCGGCTTCCGCAAGGGCAAGGTGCCGCGCAAGCTGCTCGAGAAGCGCTTCGGCGAGCAGGTTGGCGCCGAGGTCGCCCCGGAGCTCGCTGCCAAGGCCCTGGAAGATGCCGTGTCCCAGCACGAGCTCGATACGGTCGGGAAGGCCGAGTTCGAGCTGGGAGAGGCGCGGCCAGGCGAGCCGTTTCGCTTCAGCGCCACGGTGGCGCTTCGTCCTCATCCCTCGGTTTCCGACTACCACGGTGTTCGGGTGCTGCGCGAGGCGCCTTCACTCAGCGACGAGGAGCTGGAAGGGCACCTCGATTCGATGCGCCAGCAGAGCGGCGTGCTCGAATCGATCGAAGAAGACCGGCCCGTCGCTGACGGGGACGTCGTCGACGTCACGCTCACCTTCCAGGACGCGGAGTACGGTGACCTGGTTCGCGATCACCAGCTGGTCAGGCTACCCGACGACCCGAATCACGCGTTCGTGCTCGACCTGGTTCGGGGCCAGCGCTGCGGGGAGATGAACGCGGCCGAGCTGACCATCCCGGGCGACTACATCGTGCCCGATTGGGCGGGGAGAAGCTGCCGCGCCGCGGTGCTGGTCCACGAGATCAAGGCGTTGCGCCCGCCTCCGCTCGACGCCGCCTTCGCCCAGCGGGTCGGCCACGACACGGTGGAAGACCTGCGGGAGGCCCTTCGCAGGGAGCTTCTGGAGATGATGGCCCAGCGTGGCCGCGACCGTGAGATGCGGAGCCTCGTCGAGGCGCTCATCGAGCGGAATCCCTTCGAGGTTCCCGGGCCGATGCTGGCCGACCGCGCTCAGACGCTGGTGGAGAGCATTTCCGCCCAGCTGGTGGATGGCATGAGCCAGGCGATGTTCGCAACGCTCGACGACCTCGACGAGGAGAAGCGCGAGCAGGTCCTGGAGGAGGCGGAGTTCTCGGTCCGCCGCGAGGTGATCCTCGAGGCGATCGGCCGGCAGGAGGGGATTCGCCTGGAGGACGGGGAGCGCGACGCGGGCATCGAACGGGTAGCGGCCCAGGCCGGCCAGCCGGGTGATGCCCTGCGAAGCGCGCTGCTCCAGGGCGGCATGGACACGTTCGAGGCCAAGCTTCTCGAGGACAAGATCATCGCCTGGCTGCTCGATCGGGCCGAGATCGTCGCAGCGGATTGACGCTCCGTTTCAGGCCGGGTCAGGCGCCGGATCGGAGCTCGAAGGGCCAGCCGACCAGTCCTCCTTCGATGAAGGAGACGTTCTCGAAGCCCTTCTCGTCGAGAATGCGCTGGGCTTCGTAACCTCGCAGGCTGACCTTGCAGAAGGCGAGGATCTCCCTGTCCCTCGGTATGGAGTCGCACTTGCTCCTGAGCGCGCCCAGGGGGATGTGGACGACGTCGTAGGGAAGCCCCATCTCCTCGAACTCCTGGGGGCCCCGTACGTCCAGAAGGGTGACCTCTCCGGCCTCGATCTTTTTCTTCGCCACGAGAGGCGAAATCCCCCGGCCGATCTCGTCGAGCTTGTTCTGCAGGACATGGACGGCTGTGAGAAGGGGATCGATCGGCGGCGCGTACGGAGGTGCATAGGCGAGGTCGAGGTGGGCGATCTGGTCCAGGGTGGCTCCGAGACTGATGGCAGTGACGGCCACATCGAGCCGCTTCGCGCCGTCCCCGGGGCCCACCACTTGCGCTCCCAGAAGCCTGCGGTTCTTTCGCTCGGCCACCAGCTTGATCGTCAGCGGGGCCGCTCCCTGCATGTAATGCGGGCGGTCGGGTCCGGTCCAGAGTGCGGTCTCGACGTCCAGATCGAGGTCGCGGGCCCACCTTTCGCTCAGACCGGCTCTTCCGACGGTAAAGTCGAAGGCCTTGCAGATGACGGTTCCGAGCACGCCCGGGAAGGACTCGACCTTTCCGGCGATATGGTTCGCGATGACTCTTCCCTGCTTGTTCGCGGTAGATCCCTGAGGGGTGAAGAGCGGCCTTCCCATGACCGGGTGGAGATAGGGGCTGGCGACACAGTCTCCGCCCGCGTAGATGTCCGGATCGGAGGTTTGGCAGTACTCGTTGATGACGATCCCGCCGTTGGCGGCAATCGCGAGGCCCGCTTCGGCAGCGAGTTCATTGTTGGGTCGAACCCCGATCGCGACCAGGGCCAGGTCTGCTGGGTATTCACCCTCGCCGGTTCTCACCGCGGTGAGGTTGTCATCGCCATCCTTCACGAACTCCGTGACCGCTGATCCCATCGCGAGCTTCACGCCCTTGGCGCGGAGATGCTTTCCGGCAAGCCGGCCCATTTCCTCGTCGAGAAGCGCCGGCATGATCCAGTCGAACATCTCGATCATCGTGACCTTCAGCCCTCTCTCGATCAGAGCCTCGGCCATCTCGATTCCAACCAGTCCCGCCCCGACCAGGACCACGTTCTCGACCTTGCCGGCTCCCAGGACCGTGTCCAGTTGATCGGCGTCCCGCAAGGAATGAAACGACTGGACACCCCTGGCATCGATCCCCGGAATCGGCGGCGTCACGGGGTGGCCCCCTGTGGCCAGCACCAGCTTGTCGTAGGAAAAGGTGCTCTCCGCTCCAGCATCCGTGTCCCTGACGCGCACCGTCTTCTCGCTGCGATCGATACCAACCACTTCCCTTTGGCACAGTATCTCGAAGCCCTTTACTTTCTCGAAGAAGCCGACGTCCCGGAGTACGCCCACCGGTGTTTCACTGAGCGCTTCGATTCTGTCCACCATTCCCGAGATGAAATAGGGCATGCCGCAGGCGCCGTAGGATATGTCGCGCCCTCTCTCGAGAACGGTGACGCTGGCCGAGGGATCGAGGCGCTTCAAGCGGCAGGCCACTTTCGGCCCGCAGGCCACGCTACCGACGATGAGAACCTGCAGTGCCTGATCCATTCTTCGTTCCTCCCGCCGAACGTCGTGAACCATTCGGATTAGACCACAGAATCAGTCAAAGCATCGGCACGCGCAAGCGGGCGGGCGATGCTCCCCGACAGCAGGGCCGTGATTCTCTCCCACGCCTCGGTCAGTGGGACGGCGACTGCTTCGATTGCCAAAGGCAGCTCTCCGCGAGCGAGCGCGCGCGGGACTTCGGGACTGAAGGGAAGTTTCCCGACGACCTCCACGCCTGCGCGACTCGCCAGTGTCTCGATGCGGGCGGTGAAGCCCGGTGACAGATCGTGCTTGTTGATCAGTACCGCTGCCGGCACCCGAAAGTGATCGAGCAGCTCCAGCACCCGTTCGAGATCGTGCTCTCCGGAGGGCGTCGGCTCCGTGACCAGAAGTGCGAGGTCACATCCGGTGAGGCTGGCGTGGACTGGACAACCGATGCCGGGCGGGCCGTCCACGAGAATCAGGTCGGTCTCTTCGCGCTCGGCGATGATGCGCGCTTCTTCGCGAACCTGGGCAACCAGCTTTCCGGAGTTGTCCTGCGCGATGCCGAGCGCAGCGTGGATCAAGGGCCCGAAGGCGGTTCGCCGTTCCATCCATACCCCCGCCTGGTTGTCGACGAAGGATACGGCCTCCACGGGGCAGACCAGCGCACAGACACCACATCCCTCGCAGGCGAGGGGATCCACCACGGTGAAGTCTTCGCTGTGGATGGCATTCGCTCTGCATTGCTCGGCGCAAAGGCCACAGCTCGAGCAGGTGTCCGGGTCGATCATCGCGCGGCGACCCGAAAAGAACGGCTCGGTCCGGATCTCCTGGCCCGGTAGAAGCAGGGCCAGATTGGCCGCCTCCACATCGCAGTCGGCAGTGGTCACCGGGGCCTCGAAGGCGGCGAGGTAGGCCAGACTGGCCACGACGGATGTCTTGCCGGTGCCGCCCTTGCCGCTGATCACCACCAGCTGCTTCATGACGATGCCCCTGCGATCAGGCGACTTTCGAGTGGCAGCAGCAGGCTGCAGAGCTCAGGGCTCGCCGCCGCGGCGATCTCCCCGTGTGCATAGGCCTCGGCGAGCTCCGGGCGGAACGGGATCTCGGCCGCCACCTCGATCTGTTCCGCCTCGAGGTATCGCAGTGCGTCGTCGTCACCGAGGTCCGAACGGTTGACCACCGCGGTCACCGGCTTTCCGAGAGCTCGGGTCATCTCCACCGCCAGCACCAGATCGTGCAGACCAAACGGCGTCGGCTCGGTCACCAGCACCACCAGGTCGACCTCTCTGACGATCTCCATGACGCTGCAGGATGTCCCCGGTGGAGCGTCGATCAGCACGATTCCCGGGTCTTCGATCCGATCGAGCAGGCCGCCGATCAGTGGAGTGGCTCGCGCCTCTCCCACGTCGAGAGTCGCTGCCAGAAAGCGGATCGGATGCCCGGTCTCGGCGCAGGCCGTACCCGTTTCGATGCTGCCGATCTCCCGTGGCTTCTCGCCCAGCGCCATCTCGCGGCAGGCCAGGACGCAGCCCCCGCAGCTGCTGCAGAGCTCGGGGAAGAGCATGACGCGGTCGGGGAGGGCGATGATGGCGTTGAACTGGCAGAAGCGTTGGCACTCGCCGCAGCCGGAGCAGGTTTTCCGGATCAGCTCGGGAATCGGTCTGGCGTACCGCTGGCAGTCACTCAGCTCCGGATGGAGGAAGAGGTGACCGTTCGGCTCCTCGACGTCCGCGTCCACGTAGGCGATGGGATGACCATCCCGCGCCAGAAGCCAGGCCAGACTGGTGGAGACGAGGGTCTTGCCGGTTCCGCCCTTGCCGCTGGCAATGGCGATCTTGCTCATGGCGTTTCCACCTATCGCCCGTGCTCTCCGCAGCTATCCGGGTGGTCATGGGCGCAGGGCACTACCCCTCGGTGCTCCCCGCGCAGGTAGGCTCCGAGCACCGTCGCAACGTCTCCGGTAGCTCCAGTCGCCACGTCGATGCCAAAGCCGTGGAACATGTCGATGGCCTTTGGTCCCATTCCGCCGGCGATGATCACGTTGGTGCCCAGGTCCCGAATGAACCGGGGCATCACGCCGGGGCGGTGCATGTCGAAGTATGGATTGGCGACGACCCGCGATCCGGTGACGGTTTGAGCGTCTGCCTCCACCAGCACGTAGTAGGGGCACCGTCCAAAGTGGCCGGCGACTTCTCCCTCGAGTCCGCGGTCATCCTCCGCCGCGACGGCGATGAGTCTTTCTTCGCTCATGTCTCCTCCTTGCAGTTGAAAGCAGGACCCGCCTTCGCCAGGCTCACACCGGGAGCGGAAAATCGCTCCGGCGCTGCTCTTCTGGCCAGGTCAGGTCGGGAAGCATCCCAGCGCGTGGCACCCGCTCCGATTCCTCATCCTGGGCGCCGCCTTCCGCGTATTTCCACAACAGTTCTTCAGCCTATCCAGCTCTGTCGTCCATGGCGCTCGATTCAGGAGGTGAGGCTGGCTTCCTGCCGGTGCCACACGCTGGTGGGTCATACTCATCGCGGGGGAGACGACTCCATCCGCTCCAGACGACCCCCTTCGAACATCAGCAATGCAAGCCCCGCGTTGATTCCCGGGGGCGCGATCCAGGCCTCGATACCGAAAGCCCCCAGCGCATCGAGGGCGTTGGGTCCGAAGCGTCCCGAAACGACGGCGTCGACCTGTGCGGAGCTCAATAGATTCGCCGCAGCGGTGCCCGCTCCGTGCGAAGCGCCTCCCGAGGCGTTGTCGATGGTCTCGATGGGCTTTCCGGTCTTCTTGTCGATCACCAGAAAGGCCTTGGCGCGCCCGAATCGCTCGTCCATGGATGCGCACAAGCCGTTGTAGTCGCGCAGGACACTGATGGCGACTCTATCCATGGCTACCTCCGATTCGCTGCCCAGGTTTGCCGCAGTCATCGCGGTGGTCATGAGCGCAAGGCACCACCCCTCGGTGCTCCCCGCGCAGGTAGGATCCGAGCACCGTCGTCACGGCTCCGGTGGCGCCGGTCGCTACGTCGATGCCAAAGTCGTGGAACATCTCGATGGCCCCTGGCCCCATTCCACCGGCAATGATCACGTCGGCTCCCATGTCGCGGACGAATCGAGGCACCGCGCCCGGCTGGTGCCCACCGTGATACGGATTGGGTACGACCTGCGACACGGTCACCCTGGTGCCGTCTGCCTCCGCCAGGAGGAAGAATGGGCAGCGTCCGAAATGGGCGCTGACCTCTCCGTCGAATCCGCATGCATCTTCCGCTGCGACGACGATGAGTGTTTCTTCCGACATGTCTGGTTCTCTCCATCAGAAGGGTGAGTCGTCTCCAGGCGATTCGTTCGAGAGCAGTTGATTCTCTCTATCCAGCTGCGCGGTCAGCTCTCGGATCCGTCGCTGGAGAAAGGCCTGCCTTCGCCGCGGTGTGACATCGCTCGAGGGAAGGTCCTGGCTCGCCCTCCAGCCCATTCCGAAGCCGCGACGGCGACCCCGTCCGCCACCCCCGAACCCGCGGCCACGGCCGCCGGCCCAGGGTTGGCCGTCCCACCCCGCGTCTTCGCCCTGATAGCGATCTTCTACGGATCTCGTCTCTTCGGACGCTCGGCGGCAACGGCCCGCGCCTCGTCCCGTGCGCGGTCCGGCTCCCACCGGACCGGTCCTGTCGTATCCCGGCATCGATCCACTCCCTTCCTTCCTCGAAGCTCTCGCTCATCGCCCCGGCGCGGCCACACCTCGCCACGACGTCCCCTGCGCTTTCCCCGGCGTGGAAGAAACCGGTATTGCTCGATCTCGTCCCGGAGAAAGGCATCGATCAACTGTTCCGCCTCCCCGGCGAGCCCGGAGATCACTCGGATCCCCAGACTCTCGGCGAGGGGCAAGAAGTTGCGGTTGAAGCCGCCGCACAGCAGCACGCGGACCCCGGCGGTCGAGAGGCGCTCCAGGCACTGTGACCAGGTCACTTCGGAGATGGTCAGCCGGCGGACGCGGCGCGCCTGGTCCCCGTCCAGCTCGGCGATCAGGAACTGGTCCGCCGAGCAGAATCTGGGAGCCACATCATCGCCGTGAAGCGGCACGGCCAACATCGCCCGATCCTCCTGGAAGGGATCTTTTGCAGCTCCCGTGCCAGATCGAAAAATCTTCAGAAAGACAAGGGCTTAGGGGCATGTGGCTGGACTGGGTCGAGTCTTCTGAAACGAGACGTTTCAGGGACGCACCCATATAGTTCATCATGTTTCAGGATGTCCCATGTGAGGGATTCCTGCGGGCACCCACACCAGTGGTGGTCAGGAACCCCGCGGATGGGTTCTGGTCCCAAGAGGATCATCAGTTGACCCTCAGGTATCCCCGATGGCATCTCTCGCCGATCGAAGGCAAGCCGGAGGGGGAGCGGGCTCGAGCTGCGCTCCTATCCCGGGGTTCCGACTGGGGCTTTTCAGCGGGGAAAATTCACCTTAGTCGCGGTCTTCCTGCCCTCGCCTGGACCAGCCTGATTGAGTATATTCGGACGCCAGCCGCCAGGTGATTTCACCTCTGTCCACACGACAACTCAGCCACTGATAGTGATGTAGCGAGGAGACTCTTCCATGACGATCGATGATGCCGAATACAATGAGCTGAAAGACAAGGTCACCGCCTACCTGAGTTCTCTCGAGGGCAAAGGTGTCGACACCACCGTGAACATCGCCAAGGGCATCGGCAGCAAACGCAAGGAGTGCTCCAAGGTCCTGAACCGTATGGAAATGGACGGATTGGTTCAGCCGGCAGGAGTGATGGCGGGAGTCGCCGGGTACAAGCTCAAGGAATAGAGCGTCCTCTCCTCGTTCGCCGATCTCCTGACTGGACATACCTCGAAGACAGGCAGTCGGCTTTCTGATCGGACGGGAGTCCGTTTCTCAGGCGCCGGCTGGAGGGGGCGAGAAGTGCTCCTTCAGGGTGCGGATCAGGACTCGCAACGCTTCGGGATCGTCGACCTCCCAGAGGAGCACGGCTTCGCCCTCTTTCAGAGGCGTCTTCCATCCGGCTCCTCGGACGCGGATTCTCTTCCCCCACTCGCGGTTGAGCTCCTGAGCGGCCTCGTAGGGCAGTCCGCTACTGACCCGAACAGACCAGCATTCGTTTCTTCGCCTGAGATTGGCCCTGCATTTCCCCAGATCGATGTTGGCCACGTATTCCCTGGTGAGGTCTTCGTGAGTCAGTCCGGCATCCAGCAGTTCCTGGTGGGCCTCATCGACACTTTCGATCTCTTTGAAGCCGGCCATCGGTCGCGCTCCTCCGCTTCCCCGCGATAGCTTACCGTGTGTTTGCCGGCGGGCCCATCAGGAGCTGGCCGTCGCGATTCCGTACCTCTTCATCTTGCGCCACAGCGTGTTGCGCGAGATTCCCAGCTCAGCGGCGGTCCGAGTCCTGTTGTACTCGTTTCTTTCCAGGCAGGAGACGATTGCGTGCATCTCCGCATCCTCCAGGGGAGGCTTGGGGGCGGGCGTCTTCTGCCCATCGTCGGTCAGGTAGCCGAGAATGTGCTGGGGCAGGTCATCCATCTGGATGGTGGTGTCGATGCAGACGACGAAGGCGTGCTCGATCGCGTTCTCCAGCTCGCGGATATTTCCCGGAAAGGGGTACCTCATCAGTGCCGAGAGAACCCGCTCCGAGCAGCCGGTGATTCGTCGACCCTGAAGAGTGTTGAAACGGTCGATGAAGTGCTGGATCAGGAGCGGAATGTCTTCGTTTCGGGTTCGCAGAGGTGGCAGCTCCAGCCGGACGACGTTGAGTCGGTAGTAGAGGTCCTGGCGGAACTTGCGACTGGTGACGTCCTGGGCGAGATTGCGATTGGTCGACGCGATCACCCTGACGTCGGCGTTGACCGTCTCCGTGGATCCGAGCGGCTCATATTGCTTTTCCTGCAGGACGCGGAGCAGCTTTACCTGCATCTGTTTGGAGAGGTCTCCGATCTCGTCCAGGAGCAGCGTGCCGCCCTCGGCCAGCGCGAAGCGCCCTGGCTTGTCCTCCTTGGCATCGGTGAATGCGCCCTTCTTGTAGCCGAAGAGCTCGGACTCGATCAGGCTGTCGGGAACGGCAGCGCAGTTGATCGCGACGAAGGGAGCGTCCCGGCGAGGACCGAGGTTGTGTATCGCGCGGGCGATCAACTCCTTGCCGGTGCCGGATTCGCCCTCGATGAGGACCGTGCTCTGGCTGCCGGCGATCAAGGGCAACGTCTCGAACAGTCGCTTCATGTGGTGGCTCTTCGAGACGATGTCCTCGAACACGTAGCTCTTCTCCACCTGCTTCCTGAGCTCGGTCACCAGGCGAAGATCGCGGAACATCTCGACGCCTCCCACGATCCGTTCTCCGTCCTCGACCAGGGCGGCCGTGGAGATGGAGATCGGCAGGGGCTGGCCGGACTTGGTGATGATGGTCGCCTCTTCGTTGTGCGCTCTTTCACCGGTGTGGATGCTCGCCTTGAGCGGGCAGGTCGTTTCACACCTGTCGGACCGGAAGATCGCCGAGCAGGCCCTGCCGATCACCTCGTCGCGTCGATAGCCGGTGATCTCCTCCGCAGCGCGGTTGAAGGAAGTGATCGTTCCTCCTGCGTCGGTGGTGAAGATGGCGTGAGAGATGGAATCGAAGATCAGGGGGAAGAACCTCTGGGTGACTTCGCGGCCGATGACGCAGACGCCGTCCATCCTTCCCTGATAGTCCACCAGCGGGAATCGGGTGACGTCCAGGTAGTATTCGTTGTCGTCGATGACGAAACGTTCCGTATAGCGGCCGTGCTCTCCGGTTCTTGATGACTTCGTCGTCATGGGTGCTGATGATCCGGGCGACCTCGGCATCGTAGAGCTCGGCGGGAGTGCGGCCGATCAGCTGGCTTGGCTCCATGCCGAAGAGGGCGGCGGTGGCCGGGTTGACCACCACGTAACGCCCCTCCGAGTCCTTGATGGCGATGATGTCGCTGGCCGAGTCGATGAACTGGCGGAATTGCTGCTCCAGAATGGCTCGGTTCTGCAGCTCGTCTCTCAGCGAGTGTTCCAGGCGGATCAGATCCCAGAAGACCCGGGCCGAGTCGTGATCGATGATGCGAACGCCGTGGTGGATTTCGTTGTAGAGATCGGTCAGGACGCGCTTGTCTCCGGTGAGCTCGAGGATCAATTCCACGTTCGGCAGGGAGAGTGCCGCCCGATACTCCGTCATGGTCTGGATGCCCTGCTGGTCCGGCAAAGACCATGCCGGGTGCATCGGCCCGCGTGTCCACCACGCAGACGACCTCGATATTCAGCTCGCGCAGCTGTCGAGCGGCCAGGAATTCGAGAAAGGCCAGGCATCCCTTGCCGCCTCCGACGATGACAGTCTTCATGAATCGAGCCTCTGGGTGCGCAGCAGTTCCATCTCAGTCAGCCCTTCGAGTGTTCCATATCTGCAACATGGATCAGGTGACATGTTCCACAGTTGAGGCAGGCGCCCGCTGGACCCGATCTTCGCCCAGGGGGCCGCCGTCATCACCCCATCTCAAGAACCTACCGAATTTCCCAGTTTTTACAAGTACTTGAGATCGGGCTGGAGCGAGCTCAGCCCAGTCTGGATGCCAGATTCGGTGGACGGCCGGGATGTCACACTCGGCCAATGGCATGACAGTTGCAATCGTATGCCTCCTGGAAACTTGGAACACCCTATCGAGGACCCGGGCACCCATGACGGCAGAGCAGAAACTGAGCTACCAGGTCGAGCCTTTTCAGACAGAGGACCGGCCGCGCAGATTCCTGGAGGCATTCGCGCGATTCTGAAGCACTCCAACTACGGGGCGGTCTCTCGACTTCTACACCCGCGTGACGGCGAAGTGCTCCCGCTGCACGGCCGCCTGCCAGGTCTACCAGGCCAGTGGCGATCCCCGGGACATCCCCTGCCACCGCTCCGAGCTGCTGTTCCGGGTCTACCGCCGGTACTTCACCCTGGCCGGTGAGGTGAAGGCCCGGCTCTACGACTCCTTCGTCTTGACCGACGAGTACATCGACGAGATGGCCGAGGAGTACTGGCGCTGCACGGCCTGCAAGCGCTGCAAGTCCTCCTGTCCGATGGGCATCGACCACGGCATGATCACCCATCTCGCCCGCTGGATCCTCGCCGAGATCGACGTCGTACCCAAGGCGATGGTGGTGTCGGTCAGGGAGCAGCTCGAGGGCGACACCAAGAACACCTCCGCCATCCCCGCCATCGCGATGAAGGACACCTGCGAGTTCCTGGAGGAGGAGATCGAGGAGGAATATCCGGGCGCGGGGATCAAGTTCCCGATGGACGTGGAGGATGCGGAGTACGTGTTCTTCCCGGCCGTCTCCGACTACCTGATGGAGGCGGAGACCCTGATGGGCAACGCGGCGATGCTCCACGTCACCAATACCTCGTGGACCATCGGCACCACCAACTTCGACGGCATCGACTACGGCCTGTTCTACTCGGACCGGATGTGGGAGCGGATCATCAAGGCGCAGGTCGCCGAGATCAAACGCCTCGGGAGGCAAGAAGATGCTGATCGGCGAGTGTGGCCACGCATCCCGCGCCGCCAGGGAGGGCATGCAGAGCTTCATCCCCCCGGAAGAACGGATCCCCGTGGTCAACATCATGGAACTGGCGTACGAGAAGTTCCTCTCGGGGGAGCTGAAGCTGAAGGAGAACGTCATCAAGGAGCGAACGACCTATCACGACCCCTGCAACATCGTCCCGGAAGGGATGGATCGTCGAGCAGCCGCGCGTCATTCTCCGTCACATCTGCGAGGACTTCGTGGAGATGACCCCGCGCGGGATGGACAACTACTGCTGCGGCGGCGGGGCGGGTACGGTCTCCATCGACGAGATCCACGACTTCAGGATGGCGATCGGCGGCAAGACCAAGGCCGATCAGCTCAGGAGGACGGGCGCCTACTACGTGGTGACGCCGTGCGCCAACTGCAAGAAGCAGACGGACGAAATCATCGAGGCCCACGGGCTGGAGATGCAGAAGGTCGGCCTCCACGACCTCATGCTGAAGGCGATCGAGTTCGAACCCGCTGGAACAGGAGGAGGTTGAATCGAATGGAACAATGGCTGGAATGGGCACGAGGGCCGGTCTTCAGGGCCTGCTTCGTGATCATGCTCCTCGGTCTGGCGCGGGTGGTGGTGCTCAACACGGTGAGCGTCGTCTCTCTCATCTACGCAGAGCAGAAAGAACGGCCGGGCGGTGCGCCTGGGGCCCGGTCTTGACCGCCACCCTGCAATGGATGTTTCCGGTCAAGAAGGGCTTCGAGGCGCGCGCCGTCTTCAGCGCTCACCTCGATGCTGTTCCACGTCTGCATCATCGTCACTCCCATCTTCCTCGGCGCGCACATCCTGCTCTGGGAGCGGGGTCTGGGGATCAGCTGGCCGGCGATCAGCAACCTCGCCGCGGACTATCTCACGCTGCTGGCGATCCTCACCGGAGTGGCGCTCCTCGCACAGCGGGTGGGCGCCAGCGCCAGCAGGGCGATCAGCCGCGCGCAGGACTACTTCCTGCCACTGCTGATCATCGTTCCCTTCGTCACCGGCTACCTGGCGATGCACCCGAACCTCAACCCGTTTGGCTACAACGGCACCATGTTCGTCCACGTGATGAGCGGAAATCTGATCTTCCTGCTCATACCCTTCACCAAGATGAGTCACGTGGCGCTGTTTCCTGGCACCCAGCTGATCTCCGAGCTGGGCTGGCACCTGAAGCCGGGAGCCGGTGAGCAGGTGGCCATCGCCCTTGGCAAAGAGAACGAGCCGATATGACCTACCAGAATATGTCGATACTGACGGATGTGACCAAGTGCATCGGCTGCGAGAAGTGCGTCGAAGCCTGCCGGGAGACGAATCATCTCCCGCCCGACAAGCCCTGGCGGTGGCTCAGAAACATCACCGATCTCTCGACCTCGCGCTGGACGACCATCGAGCGCGTGGAGAGCGATGTGGGAGATCGGTTCGCGCGGCGGCACTGCAGGCACTGCCTCGAGCCGGCTTGCGTCGAGGCCTGCATCGTCGGTGCGCTCCAGAAGACCCCCGAAGGGCCGGTCATCTACGATCGCGACATCTGCATCGGCTGCCGCTACTGCATGATCGCCTGCCCCTTCGAGATCCCGAGATACAGCTGGGAAGACAGGGTTCCCTACGTCCAGAAGTGCAACCTCTGCTACGAGCGCGTGAAGGACGAGGGGAAGCTGCCCGCCTGTGTGGAGGCCTGCCCGACCGAGGCGACCATCTTCGGAGAGAGGGATGACCTGCTCGCGGAGGCGCGCAGGCGACTGGCCGCAGAGCCCGGCAAGTACGTCCAGCGGATCTGGGGAGAGCGTGAGGTCGGGGGCACCTCGGTGCTCCACATCTCGGACGTCGAGCTCGAGCTGACGGACCTGGAGACGGCGGTCCGGGACGAGACCCCGATGCCCGAGCGCACCTTCAAGGTGCTGCACCACATGCCGACGGTGTTCGTCCAGATGGCCGTGGTGATGGGCGGCATCTACTGGGTGATCGAACGGCGCGAGAAGCTGGCTGCCGAGAGGGCCGCCCAGGCCCCGGAGGAGGTGGGTGCCGCGTCGCCAGACCAAGAGGAAGCGGATGCCGATGCGGCGGACCCTGGAACGACAAACGGACCGAAAAGCAGTTAGCGGGCGAAGCAATCATGAACGTTAGAACGGTAAAGACGATCTTGTGGTTCCTGCTCGGAGCGGGACTGACGGTGATCCTGCTCCGCATCATCCACGGCCCCGGATCCGTGGTCGCGCTGACCGATCTGATGCCCTGGGGCCTCTGGAAGGGCGGCGGTGTCGTGGCTCTGGTGCCGATCGGCGGCGCCGGCTTCACGCTCGCCGCCTTCGTGAGCGTCTTTCACTGGAAGCGCTACAGGCCACTCTACCTCGGCGCAGTACTGCTGGGGCTGATGTGTTACTCGAGCGTCGGTGCCGGCCTCACCTTCGACATCGGGATCTGGTGGCGGATCGTCTTCCCCATCTGGAACTGGCAGTTCCACTCGACGCTCTTCGAGATCTCCTGGTGCATCATGCTCTACCTGGGCGTGCTGGTGGTGGAGTTCAGCCATCCGGTCCTGGAGAAGTTCAACTTCCACCGTGCGGCTCACCTGCTCGACAGGTTCGGCATCATCTTCGTGATCGCGGGGATCTGCCTCTCGACCCTGCACCAGTCGTCGCTCGGCACGCTCTTCCTCGCCACCCCCTTCCGCCTCCACCCGCTCTGGCACACCGATCTCCTGCCCTTCCTCTTCTTCGTCACGGCGATCGGAGTGGGCTGCCTGACCATCAGCTGGGTCGCCATCCTGGTGCACCGGCTCTACCGGGCCGAGCAGCCGATGAACGCGATCTCCGGCCTGGCCCGGATCGCGGCCTACGTCCTGGGCTTCTACCTGGTGGTCCGATTCGCGGGGATCATCGCCAGCGGAAAGGGTGGCCTGCTCTTCGCGCCCTCCTGGGATACCGCGAACTTCTGGCTCGAGATCCTGTTGAGTGCGGCGATTCCGGTGGCGCTGCTGATGATTCAGCGCTTCCGCGAAAGCCCCGCGGCGATGTTCTGGATCAGCTCCTCGGCGATCCTGGGGGTGTCGCTCAATCGGATCAACGTGGCGGGCCTCGCCACGGTGAGTACGACCAATCAGTTCTATGTACCCGCCTGGACGGAGTGGGCTGTCACCTTCGGGATCCTGGCCGGGGCGGCGTTGGTGTTCCTCTTCTGCGTGGAAACCTTCAACGTCTTCGCCGCAATCGACAGCCAGCGCCTGGACGGCGTCTACACGTCCCGGAAGGTCGACGCTGGGGACTGGAGGACGATCTTCTTCCAGAACCCCCTGGCGGACGCCCGAGTCTACTCGGTGGCCTTGGTGCTCGCCGTCGGGCTGACGCTGGTCCTGGTGCCCCGGGAGGCGGTCTTCGGCCTGCAACCCGAGGAGACCCCGGCCCATGGGCCGCGGATCGTCGAGATCTCCAACAGCGAGGCGCCGGATGCGGTCGGCGTGAAGTTCTCCGTGCCGTTGGTGGGGCAAGAGCAGAACGGCGGCCCGGACACGCTTCTCGCCCTGATGATCGACGGCAACCGGGACGGCGACTACGTGCTCTTCGATCACGACAAGCACGTCACCAAGCAGGGCGGCGGCGACGATACCTGCGTTCTCTGCCACCACATGCAGAAGCCCTACGAGGAGGTGAGCGAGTGCACGGGCTGCCATTCGGACATGTACCTCGCGGTGGACATCTTCGACCACGAGCACCCACGTCGAGCACACGAACGGCAACGAGGGCTGCATCGAGTGTCACACCGATCCGTGCCGCGGAAAAGGTGAGAGAGACCACAAAGGACTGCCGCGAGTGCCACGAGACCATGCGCCCCGAGGGGACCCGGGTCGACATCGTCGAGGCGCAGCAGACCACGATCGCCCCCGGATACATGGATGCGATGCACGAGGCCTGCATCAGCTGTCACGAAGAGGAAATGGC
This sequence comes from uncultured delta proteobacterium, assembly GCA_963722885.1. Lineage (GTDB taxonomy): Bacteria > Myxococcota_A > UBA9160 > UBA9160 > UBA6930 > CAVXZE01. Next base: position 210,103 of record CAVROS010000012.1, on the reverse strand, counting down.
GACTCGCGAAGAGGCCGAGCTCAATACTGCCGCTGACCTCACCCTCTGCACCAATTGCCACCGGGATCTGCCGCGGCTCGAGGACGACGAGTGGAAGGCGCGGCTATGAGCTTCGCATTCAGCGCCTCATCCGCCGAAGGACCTTCAGTAGTGGATCAGGTCGAAAAGAACTCCCCGCCGAGATCCGGACATGGATCGGAAGGCAGCTGTTCGAGCACGTGCCGAACAACATCGCCGTGATCGACAGGGACTTCAAGGTGGTCGTCGCCAACAGCAACTTCAAGGCGGTGTTTGGCGACGCCGTCGGAAAGCACTGTTACGAGGTCTACAAGGGGAGAAACTCGGTCTGCGAGCACTGCATGGCGGCTCGCACCTTCGAAGACGGCAAGATCCGCGTAAACGACGAGGACGGCATCGACAAAGAGGGGCGTCCGGCCCACTACGTCGTCCACATCGCGCCCGTCTACGACGAGGTCGGCGAGATCCCCTACGTCATCGAGATGTCCTACGACCTGACGGAGACCAAGTCGCTCCAGCGGGAGTACAATGTTCTCTTCGAGCGGGTCCCCTGCTACGTCGCGGTGATCAATCGCGAGCTTCGCGTCGTAAGGGCCAATGCCCTGCTCCGAGAGACCTTCGGCGAGTGTGTGGGCGAGCACTGCTACGAGGTGTACAAGCACCGCACCACCAAATGTCCCGACTGCCCGGCGCTGAAGACCTTCGGCGACGGGGGATCGTACCAGGCGGAGCACGTGGGTATCGACAAGCAGGGTGAGCCGACGAACTACGTCGTATCGACCTGCCCGCTCTCCAGGAGCGACCAGGAATCGAGCCACGTGATCGAGATGATGGTGGACGTGACGAACGTTCACAAGCTCTCGAGGGAGCTGGTGAAGCAGAGCTCGTTTCGAGACATCCTGATCGAGAATACGCTCGACGGGCTGGTGGCGGTCGACGACACCGGTGTGGTCAACATCTTCAACCCGGCGGCAGAGTCGCTCTTCAAGGTCGCCTCGGAAGCGGTGAAGAACACATCCCAGGGGGAGCGATTCCTGCCGAGTGAGTTCCGCGCGGCGATCGAGAACGGGAGAGCGAATCTCTCCCTCGCGGAGACCAATGTCGTCGACCTGGAGGGCGAGGAGATCCCGGTGCGCTTCTCCGGGTCGATCCTGAAGGACGGCGAGACGAAGATCGGTGCCGCGGCCTTCTTTCAGGATCTTGAGAGAGATCAAGCGGCTGGAGGCCGAGAAGCTGGAGAGCGAACGGCTTGCCGCGGTCGGCCAGACCGTCGCCCAGCTGGCCCACGGGATCAAGAACATCCTCACCGGGCTCCGGGGAGGCATGTACGCGATCAAGTCCGGTATGAAGTCCGGCTCCGAGGAACGCACGACCAAGGGGTGGGAGATGCTCGACCGGAACGTGGAGCGGATCACGACCCTGGTCAAGGGTTTCCTCAGCTATTCGAAGAAGCACGTCCCCGTGATGGAGATGGTCGATCCGCAGGAGATCGCCCGCGAGATCTACTCCTTGTACCATGCAGCGGCGAAGAGCGATGGTGTGACCCTTCTCTTCGAGGCGGACGATCGATCTGCCCCTCACGAACATGGAGACCTCGGGGATCCACACCTGTCTGGCGAATCTCGTCTCGAACGCGATCGATGCCTGCAAGACGTCGAAGAAGGGCACCTGCGCCGTCAGCTTGCGAGTCAGAGAGGGAGATGGCACCATCGTCTTCGAGGTGGAGGATACGGGCTGCGGAATGGACGCGGAGGTCCGGGAGAAGGTTTTCACCAGCTTCTTCACCACCAAGGGGCTGGGGGGCACCGGGTTGGGTCTGCTGGTGACGAAGAAGATCGTGCGAGAGCACGGTGGCCGGATCGAAGTGGAGTCGGAACCGGACAAGGGCTCCTGCTTTCGAATCGAGATTCCGCGCAACGACCTGATCAACGCGGTCTGAGCGATATCCCCGCGATCAGGGAGTTGTCTCGGGAGAATGCAGCAGGGACGGTAGGGAGACTGAGACCATGGCGAAACCGGAGGACAAGACAGTACTGGTCGTCGACGACGAGGAAGACGTCCGTGAGTACTTCGCAATGGCGCTCGAGGACGCAGGCTTCGATGTCCAGAGGGCCGAGAACGGAAATCAAGCCCTGGAGAAGATCAAGGAGAAGACTCCGGACTTCATTTCCCTCGACCTGGTGATGCCCGAGAAGTCCGGCATCAAGCTGCTCTACGAGCTGCGTCAGAACAACGAGTGGAAGAAGATCCCATTCGTGGTGGTCACGGCCCACGCGCGCGACGACGCCGGCAGGGGTGATCTGGAGGAGATCCTGTCCAGCAGGACGTTCTCGGGTCCGAAGATGTATCTGGAGAAGCCGGTCGAAGCGGAGCAGTACGTCGCCTTCATCTGCGAGCAGGTCGGGGTGGAGTACGAAGGCGAGCCGGCGGCCCAGGATGCCGGCAAGCTGCGAAACGAGCTGCAGGAGCTGATGAAATCGGTCGACCCGGACAAGCTGGCGGAAGCCGTCCGTTTGCTGAAGAAGAGCTGAGCGCAAGGCCGGTCGAGGTTCATGGGCGCGTCGCTCGACGTCGAAGACGCGCTGGTGAGGAGGAGTCGGAGAGATGGCCAAGAAACACGTCCTGGTGGTCGATGACGAGCAAGACATCGTGGAATTTCTCACGCAGCTCCTCGAGGACAACGGATACGAGGTGTCGTCGGCAAACGACGGGCTGGCGGCGATGAACCTGGTCCAGGAGAAAAAGCCGGACGTGATCCTGCTGGACCTCCAGATGCCGGAGGAGACCGGAACCGGGCTGTATCGGAAGCTCCAGCACAAGAAGGAATTCAAGGACATTCCCGTCATCATCATCAGCGGGCTGGCGGGCAACTACCTGGCGGTCAGCAAGTCGGTGCCGGTCATCGACAAACCGCCCAAGGAAGAGAATGTCCTGGAGGAGATCCGCAAGGCTCTGGGGGCGTAGCCCTCCAAACCGCCCCGGGTTCGCCGGAGACCGCGTCAGGTGAGCCCGACCCCTTCGCCCGGGCTGTCTGGTTCTCCAACTCCGCCTGCTTCTGGGGGAAGGTGGCGGAGGGTTGCTGCGCGGCTGACGCGGCCCGAGATCGAGCCTGCCGCTCTCCAGAGCTACCGGCACGAGCAGCGAACCCAGCTGGTGCTTCCGATCGTGTCCGCCCTGACGGAAGGTGGCTTCATCGGGGTGATCGCGGACAAGGTGTACCACGTGCACCCGGGTGTGCTGGCTCTGATCACGGCGGCGCCGATGTTCGGGCTGCTCTCGAGCTTCGTCTGGGCGCAGCTCGCGCTGGGGCGGCGCAAGGTCCCTTTCACCACTTCGCTGATGTTCCTGTTCGTAGGAGCAGCCGCTGCAGTTGCAGTGCTCCCGGAGGGCCCGATCGGCGGTTGGCTGCTGGTGACGTGCATGATCGCCGCACGCCTGATGCTGGGAGGCATCATCACGATTCGCAGCCTGGTCTGGACCTTCAACTACCCGAGGGAGGCCCGCGCTCGAGTCACCAGCCGGCTGCAGTTTCTCACCATTTCGGTGATGACCGTTACCTCGCTGGCGGGTGGTGTCTTCCTGGATGCACACTCAGAGAGCTTTCGGATCGTCTACGGCGTCGGGGCCGTGCTCGCGGCCCTGGGGGTCCTGTCTTTCTCCCGGGTGCGAATCATCGACGAGCCGGCGCAGCTCGCCCGGGAACGAATCGAGCCAAAGCAGCCGGGAACCGTGGTCGCGCCTCTCCTGAGCGCGTGGCGTGTGCTTCGCGAGGATCGCCCCTACGCCAACTACCAGGTCTGCCAGTTCCTGCTGGGCGTCTCCAACATGATGATCGAGGCCCCGCTCATCTATCTGGTCTCCCACGAGCTCCAGGCCAGCTACACCACCAGCATCGCCCTCACGCTCGCGATTCCGCTGGGTTTCTCACTGCTCACCCTGCCTCTCTGGGCCGGCTATCTGGATCGGGTACACATCTCGGAGTTTCGGGCTCGACACAGCTGGATCTGGGTGGTGGCGCAGGCCATCACCTGGTTCGGGGCAATCCACGGGTCCCTCCTCTGGATCGGCGTGGGACGTCTGCTGCTCGGGATGGGTCGTGGCGGGGGCGCCCTCGCCTGGCAGCTCGGCCACAACGATTTCGCCAAGCCCGAGAACGTCGGGCTCTACATGGGGGTCCACGTCACGCTCACCGGAGTCCGGGGCGCATTCGCGCCGTTTCTGGGGATGCTTCTCTACGTGGGCTGGGCCTCGGTCGAGCTGCCTGGCCTGGGGCTCGGGATACCGGGCTTCGAGGGTCTCGGCGGCGCACACGATCGGAGTGGCTTGCCTGGTCGGCAGCCTCGGCGCGCTGGGCTACTGGCACCTGCATCGCCGGGCCTCCCGGTAGCTCGGGTCGGGCTCTTCGCCGGGAGGGTAGGCCCTCTCCCTCAGGTGGTGACCTGCCTCCAGTCACCCTTTCGGATCCTGGGATCTTCCGAGTGCTTCACGAAATACTCGACCATCACGCCGATGTACGACGAGACCGGCGGGCAGGAGATCCCGTGCTTTGCGAGCGCGGGTGCCACATTGCTCATGTCGTACTCGACCCGGTAGAAGGAGTGGTCGAAGGCCTCGCGAGGCACTCCAGTCAGCTTCTCGAACATCGGCAGACGCCCCATCGGGCGCATCAGCGGGGCCGGCAGCTTGAGCAAGGGCTTCGACTCCCCCATGGTCGCGCAGGCCAGGTCGAAGAACTCCAGGTAGGTCAGGGGAGCGGCATCGACCAGGTGAAACACCTTGCCGACCGACTCCTCGTCTTCGAACAAGTGATAGAAGGCATCTGCGATGAAGTCGACGGGGCCAAAGTGGAACTTGATGTCTCCGGTGTCGGGGACTGCGCGATGCATCTTGCGCGCGATCATGTTGAGCGCGTAGTAGGGCCCGTCGATCTTCTCGATCGCACCCGTCCGAGAATGGCCGACGACGGTGGTGGGCCGGAGGATGACGGTGGGGATCGAATCGCGGCGCTCGCGCACCAGCTTCTCGGACAGAAATTTGGTCTCGTCGTAGTTGTTCTTGAAATCCTGCCCCAGGTCCAGATCGTCTTCCCGGAAGGTCCCCTGATGCTTTCCCGCCACGGCGATGGTGCTGGCGTGGGCAAAGCGCTGCAGGGACCGGATCTTCCCCAGGAAATCGAGGAGGTGCCGCGTGCCGTCCACGTTGATGCGCACCGAGATTTCCCGCGGCGCCGAGAGGTTGTAGAGCGCCGCCAGGTGGATCACGTGGGTGACCCGCTGCTCGAGCTCATCCGCGATTGCGGCATCCAGACCCAGACCTGCCTGGGAGATGTCTCCGGAGAACACCTTCACGCGCTTGCGCTCGGCGGGGTCGGAGAGCCGGTCGTCCAGGAAGGCCTCCAGCCTCTCCCGAAAACGACCGTGCTCCAGCAGATACAGGTCGCAGTCCTCCTTCTCGAGGTAGTGCGAGAGTATGTATTGGCCTATGAAGCCCCCGGCTCCCGTACAGAACAGTGCTTTCTCACTCACGGATGGACCCACCTCTGAATGTCAGTCGAGGGCGCAATCCTTCCTCGGCTCTCCCCGCGCACGGTGCCGAACCGGGGAGCTCCCGTCAAACCGCCTGCCTGGGCCCCCTTGACGGCACCCGGCTTGGGTGGTTGATTCCCCTCCATGGCTGATGCGAGCGTGAGAGAGGCCGGCGAGGAGCGGCGGAAGATACGGGTGGCGATCGCCGGGGTCGGGAACTGTGCGAGCGCCCTGCTGCAGGGCATCGAGTACTACCGGGAGCGCGCCCCCCGCGCCGACGAGGCCTGGGGCTTGATGCACCTCGAGATGGGCGGCTATCTGCCCGGTGACGTCGAGGTCGTCGCGGCTTTCGACGTGGATCGCCGCAAGGTGGGGCTCCCTCTTCACCAGGCGGCCTTCGCGGCGCCCAACTGTACGACCGTGATCCGCGATTCCCTGCCGGCCAGCCCGGTGGTGGTGCAGATGGGCCCGGTGCTGGACGGCGTGGCGCATCACATGGCCGACTACCCCGCCGAGCAGTCGTTCCGCGTAGCCGAGGAGAGGCCGGTCGCGATCGAGTCCGTGCTCGAGGAAACCGACGCCGAGGTGCTGGTCTGCTACCTCCCCGTCGGCTCCGAGAAGGCGGGTCAGGCCTACGCCGAGGCCTGCCTCGCCACGGGGGTCTCCTTTCTCAACTGCGTGCCTGTCTTCATCGTCTCCGACCCGCAGTGGGGCGAGCGCTTCCGGGCGGCGGGGATCCCCTGTGCGGGCGATGACATCAAGTCGCAGGTAGGCGCCACCATCCTGCATCGCCTGGTCGCCAGGCTCTTCGCCGACCGTGGCGCCAAGATCGAGCACACCTACCAGCTCAACACCGGTGGGAATACGGACTTCCTGAACATGCTCTCCCGCGAACGTCTGGTGTCCAAGAAGATCAGCAAGACCGAGGCGGTCACCTCCCAGATTCCCTACGAAATCACCGATGAGAACGTTCACATCGGTCCCAGCGACTACGTGCTCTGGCAAGAGGACAACAAGGTCTGCTTCCTGCGCGTAGAGGGGCAGGGCTTCGGCGGGGCACCCATCGAGCTCGAGGCGCGGCTCTCCGTCCAGGACTCCCCCAACTCGGCGGGAATCGTGATCGACGTGATCCGTTACTTGAAGATCGCGCGGGAGCGCGGCCTGGCGGGGCCACTGCTCGAGCTGTCCGCCTACACCATGAAGCACCCGCCGGTGCAGATGCGCGATACGACCGCTGCGCGCCGGATCGAGGAGTTCCTGGCCGATGGAGTCGCCTAGGCAGCGCTGCATTCTCTTCGTGCCCGCGGACTACGCGCCCGCGAGCGGGCCGCCGATCTTCGGCCTGCAGCTGGCGGAGCGAACGGTCCTCGCCTTCCTGCGGGCCGGCGTGCGCGAGTTTCTCCTGGTGGGTGCCCCCAAGGTGGCGCGGCAGATCTCCGAGACCCTGGCAACGCGGCGTTTTCGAGAGGCTCGCGTGCGCCTGGTGGAGCCCGAGAGCTCACTCCTGCCCGTGTTGGAGCGCGAGGAGCCCTGCTTCGTGGCCCGCGCCGATCACCTCTACGACCGGCGCCTGGTCGCCCGCTTCGTCGCTGAGACGCGCGACTCGAGTGCCACGGTGGTGGCGGTGGACTTCCGGGCGGACTCCCTGGAGAGCCAGGAGGGCGCGGCGCGCATTGCGAGCTGGGGTACACCGGGTGGCGACGGTGGCGCAGAAGGGATGCGGACGGCGGGGCAGGGGCTCCTGGCTCCCGCCGGCGTGTTCACGGGGCTCGCCCGGGTGGGAGCCTCGTTCGCGCGCGCTTTCGAAGACGCACCGCCGGAGTTTCGCTCCCTCGAAAACGCGTTCTCGCTTCTGGCGCGGCGCGAGCCCGTCGCGACCTGGGCGGTCGCCGAGCTCTGGCAGGCGGTGCGCCCGGAGCCGGACGCCCAATCCGCCGACCTGGTGCTCGCACGGCGCAAGGTGCTGGGGGGCGCCGTCGGTGTCGACGACGGCGTCGTGGCCCGGTACCTGAACCGGCCGATCTCGCGGCGCATCAGCGCGCGGCTCCTGTCCCGCGACGTCAAGCCCTGGCAGATCTCCTTGGTGAGCTTCATGAGTACCTTGGGCGCGGGGACGGCCTTCGCCATGGGTCATCCCGCCATGGGTGGAATGATCGCCCAGTGTGCGGCCGTTCTCGACGGCGTGGACGGTGAGATTGCGCGGATCCGCTACCAGGACTCGCCCTTTGGCGGCGTCTACGACGCGATCCTGGATCGGATTGGCGACGCCGCGCTGATCGGTGGCATGACTCTCTACGCCTGGCTGATGGGCGCTGGCCATTCGGCCGTCGCGCTCGGCTTCGGGGCCGTGGCCGGCAGCAGCCTCTCGATGCTGGTGAAGGAGAAGTACGGCACCCAGTTCCGCCAGCCCTGGATTTCCGCCCGCGAGGGCCGCTGGCGATGGCTGCTCCTGGGACGGGACGGGCGGCTATTCCTCTCCCTGGTCGCAGGGCTCACGGGCTACGTCGAGGCGGTGCTCGCCTATCTTGCCGTCGGCACCCATCTGCACGCGGGGGTGCGCATGTACCAGATCCGTTCCGAAGCGGCCCGGAGCTCGGGTTAGACCGTATTTCTCAGGGCCTCGCTGCTGCGGCCACCGATCCGTGAGTCTGGCTTCAATCGGTTTCGTGTCGGAGGGAAACCTTGCGGCTCGCAATCAGCAGGACGCCGATCATGGTGATCACGCCAGTCAGAAAGGCCACCAGCAGAAAGATCACTGCATCGAGACCGAAGCGGCCATTCACGAAGGCCACCAGGTAGACAGCGAGAGATCCGGCTCCGAAGACCAGTGTGAACTTGATGCCGTAGGTCACCGATCGCCACTGTGGCGGGCTGAGCACGGCCACCAGGCTGTTCTCGATCGGCTGCATTCCCAGGGAGAAGAGCACGAAGCCCCCGGCCATCAAGACCAGGAGGGGACCCTCCATGGCGCTCATCAGGAGGAGGAAGGGCAGCGCGCCGACGAAGAAGGCCAGATAGGACCAGCGGAGATCGAAGCGATCCGCGACCCTGCCGCCCAGGAGCTGTCCGGCCATGCCGACCAGGTAGACGCTGGAAGCGATGATCGTGGCCGTGAAGGTATCGGCGTTCGGGGAGAGCTGCGCGGCGTTCGACGCAAGGAGGGTGAAGTCGGACAGCTTGGCCTCGAAGAAGGTCGGCAGAATGATCGTGTAGCCCCGGTACATGAGGCCGGAGAAGACCATTGCCGCGCAGAGGATCAGAAAATACTTCACCGCCTTCCCTCGCTCGACCACCGTTCCCCGCTGCAGATCCGCAGCGCCGACCGAGAAGGGTACGGCAAAGCAGAGAAGGCCGACCGCGATCCCGGTGACGCCGAACGCCAGAAGCGCGCTCTTCCAGCCGAGTGCATAGGTGAGCGTTCCCGCCGCCAGGGGGGCGGCGGCGATCCCGCAATTTCCCCAGAGGCCGTTGATGCCGAGCGCTCTCCCGCGGCCCTGCATTCCCTTGGAGAGCAGCGCCAGGCCAGAGGGGTGATAGGCCGAGCAGCCGACGCCGATCACCGCGAGGGCGATGCTGAGCTGTTCCGGGGATCTGGTCAGACCCGCCGCCGTGAAGCCGGCCCCTGCGATGAGCATGCCAGCACCCATCACCCAGCGCGGTCCGAAGCGGTCGCTCAGGTACCCCCATGGAATCGCCAAGATCCCGTAGCAGAGGTACATGGGAAAGCTGAGTGGAATCACCCGAGCCGGCTCCAGGGAGAGATCCCGGCTGATGGGCATGACGAGCGCGGGGAAGACGAGAACGAAGAAGTGCGTCAGGAAGTGTGCCGCACTGGTGAAGACGAGGATTCGCCTCTGATTCGCATCCAGGTCGCCGAGCGGCATCTCTCTCTTTCTACCGCGCGATCTCCGGAAGGATCGAGGCGCAGCAGCAGGAACTCGCCGCAGGCTAGCACTCTTGGCGGGCGGCCCTACATCTCCTTGAGAATCTGGGCGCGCTTGGCCTGGAACTCCGCGTCGGTGATGAGACCCTCGTCGTGGAGCCCCTTGAGCTTGCGGAGGCGGTCCGTGGGGTCCTCGGCGGGTGCGGGTGTCGGTGCGCGGTCCGGCCGGCACGCGGGTGCCGGCTGTCGGGCGTGGCTCACCGGGCTGGTTTCCGGGCTCGGCTTGCTCGGGCTCGGCGGATCGGCGAGATCCAGGAGCTCGAGGTCGTCGCCGATCTCCAGCTCGATCTGGTCGAGGCTGTCGCCGAGCTCCCGCATCTGGAACTCCTGGTTGGCATCGCCGCCCACCAGGAAGGCCTGTCCGCCCGACGCGCGCTCCGGCTCGATCACGAACTCGTCGCTGGGTGGGGCGGTGTCGGCCAGACCCAGCATGGTGGTGCCGGCGTCGGCGCCCTGGGGCAACATGCCGGCGGTCTTGAGCTGGGATGCGAATTCGAGCTTGTGGCCGAGCTTGGCCGGGTGGTCCTGGCTCTGGCGAAACTCGAGCTGGAGCTTGCCGACGCCGATGACGTTACCCGGCTCGATCTTCTGCTTCCCTCTCACCCGCTGGCCGTTCACGAAGGTGCCGTTGCCGGTACGGTAGTCCCCGATCTCGCAGACACCTTCCTCGTTGATCAGCAGGGCGTGCTTGCGGGAGATCTCGTCGTCGTCGAGGGTGAGGTCGTTCTCGGAAGAGCGTCCGATCGAGAGGGTCCGGGTATCCCAGATCAGGACGCGGGTGGGCTGTTCGGGCGCCTTCATCAGGAAGAAGAGATGGGCCATCGCAAACTCCGCTGGTCGGTCTCTGCCCCCATGTATCGGCAGATCGCGCCCTTAGCTGAGGCTATTCTCCCCCCAGCCCGAGCTCCGGGTCGTCCGCGAGCCAGCCTGCCGCAGCCCCGGCGACCCGGTGGTGCCCGATTGGCGTCCAGTGGCCGTCCGACTGGAAGAAGACCCGGTCCAGCTCGTCCGGGCTGAAGAGGCCCCGCGTATCGAAGCAGAGTCGCGGGGTGTGCGCGCAGTCCTCGTGAAGCGCCCGGGCGGACGAGTCAGCGGCTGATTCCGAGTCTCGGAAGGCGACCAGAAGGATGCGGAGCGGGACCCCGCGTCGTTCGCAGCTGCGCCGGATGGCTTCGATCAGGTGGCGGTGGTAGCGGAGCTGGAATGCCGGTCCGGTCAGCAGACCTCGCTGGACCTCATCGGGCGGAAGCTCGGCGATGGCTCGTTCCGGGGGATCGCCCGCCTGCCGACGAAGCCGCCGGCGATCGTGGTCCTGGGAGACCCTCACCCAGAGCTCCGTCAGCCGAAAGCGCATCGCGTTCCAGAGATGGGATCGGCCCTCGAGCCAGGCGGATCCCGGGAATGCGAAGGAGGGGACGCCATCGCGGTACCGCATGCGTCCGCGGTGGTCGATCACGCGTCGCGTCGACCGGATGCGCTCGGGCAGGTTCTCGCCGTTCAGCTCGAGATCCTTCCAGAAGAGATCCCCGGGGTCGTTCTCGGTCAGTACCAGCAGCACCAGGTCGGGCTCCAGCTCGAACCCGCGGCTCTCCAGGAAGAGGTAGAAGTCGTCGGCGCTCCAGCCGGGCACGCCTGCGTTGAGGGCTTCGACTCCGGGTCTGGTGCGCGAGAGCTCCGCTGCCAGCCGAGCCGGGAGCGCCTCGCCGTCCTCCACGCCGAAGCCGAAGGCGAAGGAATCCCCGACCACCAGAATGCGGTAGGCGTCCGCGGCCTTCTCGCGCGACGCCGGTTCTCCGCGCAGCCCCAGCGCATTGGTGTGGACGGTGACCTGGAAATCCGCCTCGTGGTGCACGGCGGAGGCGTTCTCGCGGAGGGAGTAGCTCAGGACCGGATCCGGGCGGTAGGGATTGAAGCGGTACTTCAGCTCTCCCTCATCGCGCTTGAAGCCGCTCCGGCCGGGGAGAGTCCGGAAGAAAAGCTCGGCCGCCATCGCAGAGAGAAGCAGCGACACGAGCAGAAGCAGGAGATTTCCGCCGAGCCGACGCAGGCCGGTTCCTCCCTGGGCTGCATCACGCAGGTGACACCACTGTTCGCAGTGGATTTCTTAGGATTGCCGTCGAGGGCCGCGCAACCCCCGGCCGCCTGAAGGCCCTCTTCGAGCGAGGACAGCCGTTTGGAGCCCAGCTGGAGCGGATGGATGAGTGGCCACGAAGGTCCGATCTCAGGCTATCCTCCGGGTTCGCCTGCGTTCCTGCGGGCCGACGGCTGGAGTGGAGGGGCAGGGGGTGAGAATCCTATTCGTATCGACCAATCGTCTCAAGTCGGTGATGCCTCCGATGCCGCTCGGGCTGGCGAGCATCATCGCCCAGATCGACGAATCGCGTCATCCGCTGCAGGTGCTGGATCTGATGTTCGAGGAGCGGCCCGAGGCCGCACTCACCACACAGCTCGCCAGCTTCAAGCCGGATCTGATCGCGATCTCGATCCGGAACATCGACAACCAGAGCGCTCTCCAGACCGAGTATCTGCTTCCGCGGGAGAAGGAGTTCATCGACCTGTGCCGGGAGAATTCGGCGGCCACACTGGTGGTTGGCGGGCCGGCGTTCACGGTGAGCCCGGTCGCCATCTTCGAATACCTCGGTCCCGATTTCGGCATCGTTGGCGAGGCCGAAATGGCCTTTCGGGAGCTCGTCGATCGCATCGATGAAGGTAGGGACTGGGCGGACATCCCGGGCCTGGTCTGGCGCGGTGCGGACGGCGTCGAGGCGAATCCCTCCGAACCCATCGAAGATCTGGACTCCCTCCGCTTTCCACGGAGGGAGCTCTTCGATCTCCAGCGCTATGCGGCCGAGGGTGGCATCGCGAACATCGTGATCAAGCAGGGCTGCTCCTTCGACTGCCTCTATTGCGATAGCCCTCACGTGATGGGTCGCCAGTGGCGGATGAAGACACCCGAGAAGGTGGCCGACGAGCTGGAGGCGATGCAGGCGCTCGGTGTCGGCGCCAGCTTCTTTACCGATGCCATCTTCAACTGTCCCGCGGACTACGCCAGGGAACTGTGTCGGACGATCATTCGCCGCGGCCTCGAGATGCGCTGGCTTGCCTCGGTTCACCCCGCCTTCCTCGACCGCGAGCTCGCCCTGCTGATGCGCGATGCCGGTTGTGTCGCCGTGTCCCTGGGATGCGACTCGTGCTCGGAGCGGATGCTCAAGGTGCTGCGCAAGGGCTTCAGCAAGGAGCAGCTGCGCGTCGCCGCCGAGCTGCTCGAGGAGATGGGGATCAACTACATCATCTCGTTGCTGATCGGTGCCCCGGGCGAGGACCGTCAGACGGTCGAAGAGAGCATCGAGTTCCTGAGCCGGCGAAGCCCGATGATGGTCGACCTGTGTGTGGGCATTCGGCTGATGCCCCATACCGCGCTGTTCGAGATCGCAGTCCGCGAAGGGGTGATCTCGGCGGACGACCCGCTGATGGAACCCAGCTTCTACATCAGCCCGCTCATCGAAGATTGGATCGAGGACTACCTGAAAGAGGTCTCCAGAAAGAATAAAGCCTATCTATTCCATGGAGTTACGGGTCCGATCTCAGGCGAAGAACTCGACGTTGATCTTTAACTACCCGGGATCGCTATACGTTTCGAAGCTGGGGAGAAGTGCGTGATCGAGCATTCCGACGACGTATTGGCGGCCGAAGGGCCCGAGCGCGAGGCGTTGGTGGTCATCGACTCCTACATGGATGCCTTCAACCGGTGCGACCTGGCCGGGATGGACGCGGCGCTCCACTTTCCCCACGTGCGAATCGCCAGCGGCGCGGTGCAGGTGATGGAGGGGCCGGGGCTGGCCCCCGAAAACTTCTTCGCGCGCTTCGCAGAGGTCACCGGCTGGGCCTACAGCCGCTGGGACTACCGGCGCGCCGTGCAGAGCACCGCCGACAAGGTCCACTTCGCCGTCCAGTTCACGCGCTACCGCAAGGATGGGAGCGTCATCGGCTCCTATCCATCGATCTGGATCGTGACGCTGCACGAGGGTCGCTGGGGGGTGCAGGCGCGCTCCAGCTTCGCGCCTTGAGCTCGCACTTCTTCGCCTTGCTCCGAGGAAGTTGAGGCCAGCCGTCGATGGTTTTCAGCTCGCAGCTGTTCCTCTTCTACTTCCTGCCGATCGCGCTCGCTTTCTACTACGCCGTGCGCTTCGGACCGCGCTGGCTCTCGCACGGGACGCTGACGGCGCTCAGCTATCTCTTCTACGGATGGGCCAATCCACCGTTCATGCTGGTGATGCTGGCCAGCACCTCGATCGATTTCGTGTGCGGACTGGTGATCGCCCGGGCCGGAGCGGGGGGCCGCCGGCACTCCGAGGAGGTTCCGCTCTGCGAGGTCGGAGGGCCGCGAACTCGGGCCCAGAAGACCGCCTTGATCGTGTCCATCTGTTCGAACCTGCTCTTCCTCGGCTTCTTCAAGTACTGGAACTTCTCCCTCGAGAGCTACAACGCCGTGGTCGAGGCCCTGGGGCTGTCACATCTCGCCTGGCGGGAGTTCCTGCGGGTGACGCTTCCCCTCGGCATCAGCTTCTACACCTTCCAATCGATGAGCTACACGATCGATGTCTATCGCGGACATGGGCGCGCGACACGAAATCCGTTCGACTTCGCCTGCTACGTGTCCCTCTTCCCCCAGCTGGTGGCCGGTCCGATCATCCGCTTCTCCGAGGTGTCCGAGCAGCTGCTCCACCGCACCCACACGGTGCAGAAGTTCGCGCGAGGCGTGGCCATGTTCAGCCTCGGCCTCGCCAAGAAGGTGATGCTGGCGAACCCGTGCGGGAAGATCGCCGACACCTGCTTCGACGCGGGTTCCATTGGAGTCCTCGACGCCTGGTGGGGAGCCGTGGCCTATGGCTTCCAGATCTACTTCGACTTCTCGGGCTACTCCGACATGGCGATCGGCCTCGGGCTCATGTTGGGCTTCGTCTTTCCCAAGAACTTCGATTCGCCCTACCAGAGCCGGTCGATCACCGAGTTCTGGCAGCGCTGGCACATCTCGCTTTCGAGCTGGCTCCGCGACTACCTCTACGTTCCGATCGGCGGAAACCGCCGGGGTGTCCGACGCACCTACCTGAATCTCGCGATCGTGATGCTGCTCGGAGGTCTCTGGCACGGCGCGGCGTTGAAATTCGTCGTCTGGGGCGGAATCCACGGGGGGTGGCTCGCGCTCGAGCGGGCCCTCGGCCGGCGCAGCCTCTACTACCGCCTCCCCGCGCCGCTTCGGGTCGCGCTCACCTTCCTGATCGTGACGCTCGCGTGGGTGTTCTTCCGCGCCCGGGACCTCCCTGCCGCGCTTGCCTACCTGTCGAGCATGTTTGGGCTCGGCCACGCTCAGGAGGGAGCCGACCTGGTGGCCGGACTGATCTATCAGCCCTACTACGTGATCCACTTCCTGGTGGCCGCTGCCGTGGTCTGGTTCGGCCGCCAGTCCTGGGACTGGACCAGGACGATTCGAGCGCCACAGGTCGTGGCGTGTCTGTTCCTGCTCTGGCTGTCGGCCGGAATGCTATTCGCGCAGGCACACAACCCCTTCATCTACTTCATCTTCTGAGGAGCGCGAGGGTGGGGGAACGACTCAACCGAAGCAGGGAGGAGCAAGCGCGGCGTGAGCTCGGCCAGACCGACGTGGGAGCTGGCGCGGCCTGGCTCCTGGTCGGGGCGTTTCTGCTCTCCATCGTGTCGGTGGGAGGGATCCAGCACCTCGGCGGTCAGGCGGGCCCGGGCGCCGACGGGGTGGATGGCCGGCCCGGTACCGCGCCGCTCCAGTGGGCGGCACTGTGGAGCGAGGTGCCGACGGATTGCTCGCTCGAGGCGTTCGAGAGGCAGCTGGAAGGTGCGTTGGTGGTGGGTCGCTGGGTGTTGCCGAGGGTGCAGTTCTTTCTGACCCGCTTCATGGGCACGGGCAACGAGCAGGTATACACGGGACGGGGCGGCTGGCTGTTTCATCGCGCTGGCGTCGAATACCCCACCGGGCCACCCTTCCTGGATCCCGCCCGTCTCCGCGCGCGCCGGACCGGACGCGGACCATTGCGAGCCTCTCCCGCAGCCCGATCCGATCCCAGCGATCCACCAGTTCAACGATCAGCTCGCCGCCCGAGGCATCCGGCTGATCGTCATGCCAACGCCCGTGAAGGCGGTGATTCATCCCGACGCGTTCTCGCGTCGCTACGCCCGCCGCGGCCCGCCCGTCCAGAATCCCTCTCTTCGCGACTTTCTCGAACGCCTGGAAGAGATCGACGTGCGGGTCTTCGATCCGACTCCTCTTCTGCGAGAATGGGAGAACGACAACGGCAGCGCCTCTGCCTACCTCGCCACGGATACCCACTGGCGGCCGCAGGCCATGGCGGCCGTCGCGGACGGACTCGCCGCGGCGGTGGAGCAGTACGCCGAGCTCTCCGATCAGAGCTCCGTGCCCTACGCCCGGGGCCTGCTGGAGGTGAGCAACTTCGGCGATCTGACCACGATGCTGACGCTCCCGGAAGACCAGACCGTCTTCCCGCCGGAAAGATTGACCATCGCACCGATCCGTGGACCTGGCGGGCGGCGCTGGCAGCCCCAGCCGGACGCGGAGGTCCTGCTCCTGGGGGACAGCTTCAGCAACGTCTACTCGAACCGAGAGGCGTTCACGAATCGCACGGCGGGACGTGAGTATCACTGGGGTGAGGACGCGGGCCTGGCGGAGCAGCTGAGCTTCGCCCTCCAGCGGCCGGTCGACCGGATCGTGCGAAACGCGGGGGGATCCCACACGACCCGTCGGGATCTGGCGCGATCGATCGCCGGCGAACGGGCGCGAGGCCGCGATCGTCTCCGACACGTCCGGGTCGTCGTCTACCAGTTCGCGGTTCGGGAACTCACCTCAGGCGATTGGCAGATGATCGAGCTGCCCCCGGCGCCGGAAGCTGTCACCGAAGCGCCTCGAGCGGCCGGTCCGGCCGCGGGTTCGAGCGAGCGGGTGATCCGCGCCACGATCGCAGCTCGCGCCAGCCTTCCCAGCCCCTACACGGTGCCCTACAAGGACTGTCTCTTCGCCCTCCATCTCACGGGAGTCGAGGCGTCTTCCGGTGAGCCTGCTGCCGAGGAAGTCGTCGGCTATCTGTGGGGCATGCGCGACAACGTCTGGACGGAAGCAGCGGGCTACCGGGTGGGTCAGGAGATCACCCTCCGCGTGCGATCCTGGGAGGAGCCCGAGGTGCAGGAGCGCTACGGAACCCATAACCGCAAGGAGCTGGACGATCCCGCGCTGCTGATGTTGCCGGCGTTCTGGGCGGAACCGGGAGAGTGAGAGTGGCGCGAGGCCAGAGACGAAGCCGGACGGGCACGGGAATCGGCGGCGCGCTTCTCGTCGCTTTCCTCGCTGCGGGCGGAACCGCGTTGAGCGGTGGTCTCGGCGACGCTCCGGAGGCGGGACGGGCCGTATTCGCTCGCCTCGCCGAGGAGGCCGAGCAGGCTCCCAAGCCGGTGGTGCGCGGCCTCGATGGCTGGCTCTTCGTGGGCTCGGAGTTGAGGCACCTCGGTCTCGGTTCCTTCTGGGGGCCGCGAGCCGTCGAGGTGAGCCGCGCAAACAAGCCGGAATGGGCGGATCCGCTGCCTGTCATTCTCGATTTCAAGGCCCAGCTCGAGGACGCCGGTATCGAACTCCTCTTCGTCCCGGTGCCCGCGAAGGCCGCGGTGTATCCGGATCGCGTTCCTGGCCTGGCCGACGCGGATCCTTCGCTTCGTTGGGATCCGGGGGATGCGGCCTTCTACGAGGCCCTGCGCGAGCGGGGTGTCGAAGTGATCGATCTGGTGCCGGAGTTTCGTGTCCATCGGCAGAAGCAGGATCGACCGCTCTACTGCCGGCAGGACACGCACTGGGCGGGACCGGCCATCGAGGCGACCGCGAGCCTGATTGCCGATCGACTCCGGCGCCGGGAGTGGTTCGAGACGGTGCCGAAGGGGCGTTTCGAGACGGAGCAGCGCACCGTGGAGATCCGCGGCGATCTCTGGCGGATGCTCGACGACCCCTCGACACCGAAAGAGACCCTGAGCCTCGGGTTCGTGCAGCGGCGCACCGAGGGGGGGCTCGAGCCGGTCGATCCCTGGCGCGAGAGCCCGGTTCTGCTGCTCGGCGACAGCCACGGCCTGGTGTTTCAGGCTGGTGGCGACATGCACGCGAAAGGCGCAGGCCTCGCCGATCATCTGGCTCATCAGCTCGGGTTTCCGGTCGATCTGGTCGCGGTGCGCGGCTCGGGGGCGACGCCCTCCCGCATCAACCTGCTCCGAAGACGCGACAACCTGGCGGGAAAGAAGGTCGTCATCTGGTGCATGAGCGTCCGGGAGTTCACCGAGGGCGCCCAGGGCTGGCGTCCGCTTCCGATCTTCCACTGAACGGGGCGCTCGCCCCCGGCTCAGCGCGCTCGCGCCGTCTCCGCTTTCGCGTCGAGGCGTGGTATCGCGCGCAGGGACAGGTCCCGAGCGAACTCGAGCAGGATCGCCGAGAAGAGCAGGATGAAGGCGAGCTGCGCTCCATAGGCGATGCGGGTGAAGGGCATGGGGAGACTCGTCCAGGTGATGGGCAGAAGAGTCAGGAAGGCGGTCGCGATCAGAACCAGGTCCCGGCGCCGGCGCCGCAAGGCGCCTACCAGGAGTCCCGCCGCCGCGAGCAGGTGGATCTTGGGTGTGTAGTGGCGGGGCGCCGTGAGATAGACGGTTTCGAAGCCGAAGAGGAAACGCTCCACCACGTCCGAGAGCCCGTGGCTTGCGAAGTAGTGGGAAGGTCCCAGGGGCTCGTCCATGTTCGCGCGGAGCTCTTCCCAGGTGTCGACCCACATGGCATTGCCCACCACGCCGTGATGGAGGGGATTCCCGTAGTAGGCGATCCGTGGAACCCAGCTGGGAATCGCGGTGGCCACGAAGATCAGGCCGGCGATTCCGAACCGCCAGGCGATCTCTCGCAGACGGCGTGGATCCGGACGCCTCCAGCCCCGGTCCCGAGCCAGCACCAGGATCTCGGATGCACACAGCACGCCCAGGAGTGCCGCCAGCAGGAAGAATCCGTTCGGCCGGGTCAGGTAGGCGAGACCGCCGGCAAACGAGGCCAGGAAGAGGATCCGCGCCTTTCCGCGCTGCACGTAGAGCAGGCCGAGGGCCAGCGTCACGAAGGAGCAGAGGGTGTAGAGGGGCTCGGTCATGATCCGGTCGGTGATGTAGTCGAAGATGAAGTCGTTCCGCGAGTACACGAGGGTCGTGAGCGCCCCGACCATCGAACTCGAGAAGAGTCGGGAGACAAGGAGGAAGATCAACCAGATCGTGGCGAGGCCGATCAGGACATTGACCATTCCCAGGAAGAAGAGGTTTCGTTCTCCTCCAGCCCGCACCGCGATCGCCAGAAGCGCCGGGTAGAGCGGCTGGCGGTGAGGGCGTATCCTGGCGTAGCACCTGGTGAACTCTCCCTCGGCGAAGGCCTCCGCCATCTCCAGATAGTGGATGGAGTCGGCGTACAGGAAGTCCGCGACCTGCTCCGGGTGGCTGACCGTCGATTGCAGGTGCTCGAGAGCGGAATCGATGTAGTAGAGGGAGACGGCGATCACGATCACGAGAGGAGCCCAGGCCAGCCCGCGCGCCAACGCGGGTCGCGTCCGCTCCCCTCGGCCTCGCATCGCGGCGAAACCTAGCAAAATCCCCCCAGCGCGCCGCAGAAAGAGCCGCCCAAGATGAGAACGAAAGACGGGGACGTTGTTGAACGTTCAACTTCTCGGGTAGACCCGAGAAGTTGAACGTTCAACAACGTCCCTGATTACGGGCTAGGACTTGCCGAAGTGCTCCAGGTTCCAGCGGCGCCCCTCGTCCAGCATCGCCAGGTAGCTCTGCTTGGGGATGTAGTTGGCAGCCGTGTTGCCACTGCCGAGGCAGTAACCCGTGCCGTTCTTGCCGCACTCGTCCAGAATCGCGCGGGCGCGGGCGCGGATCGCCTCTTCCGTGCCCCGCCCGAGAAGGTCCATGTCCACGCCGCCCAGGATCGAGATGCGGTCACCCCAGCGCCGGTAGGCCTCCTCCACCGTCAGGATCTTGTCTTCGAAGGAGTGCTTGGAATCGATGCCGATGTCGTCGATGAGATCGTCCATCAGCTTGTACATGTTTCCGCAGGAGTGGAAGACCAGCACCTTGCCGGCCTCGTGCACGGCCTCCGTGGCCCTCTTGTAGTGGGGAAGTACGTGGCGACGAAGCACGTCGGGAGAGACCAGGGTGCTGCTGAAGAAGCCGAGGTCGTCGGTGATGACCATCAGCTCGACGTTGTCGATGGTGGATACCTGCGCTGAGGTGGCGAAGACGAGCTCGCCGACCCGCTGGCAGATCGCCTCGACCAGGTCGGGCTGGTCATGGAGATTGAGGGAGAAGGATTCCAGGCCCATCAGCCAGGTTGCGTTCTCGAAGACACCGCCGTAGTGGAAGGCGGCCACCTTCATTCCGTCGGGCACGATCTGGCTGACGTACTCGAGGGCGACATGCGCGAGCTCTTCGGCTCTCGGCCACGGATAGGCCTCGAAGTCCGCCCAGCTCTGGATGGGACCTCTCCCCTCGTCCTGCCAGTAGCGCTGACCACTGGCCCAGTTCTGGGTGTCGGCCGTGTCGGCGGCCGTAGCGAAGCTGCGCGGAAGGCTGAAGCCCGTCATCATGAAGACGTAGTCGTAGCCGACCTCGAGGCAGAAGCGGACGTACATCTCCATCGACTTGAGCAGGGCCGGGATTTCGTCTTGGGGGAGGTCGGCCGGGGGCGAATTGAGGTAGTGGCCCAGATTGATGGGGAACTTCTCGCCCAGGACGGCTTCCACCATCCCCGGATCGGCAAAAATCTCGAAGAAAGGCACCGGACCGGGCGGGCCCTGGCGGAGGAGGGTCCGGCGGAGGTTCTCGAAATCGGGCTGATGCTGCATCGTGGGCCTCCGTCGGCGCGAGTGGGGTCTAGAGGACTTTTCCGGCCGTGGCATTCGTTTCCACGCGTCCTTCGGCCATGACCTGCTCGCCGTTGATGAAGACGTGCTCGATTCCGGTCGGTTTCCGGTCGGTGACGGTGCGCGTATTGTTGTCGTGCACCGCGTTCCAGTCGAATACCGTGATGTCTGCCGCCGCCCCCTTCTCGAGAAAGCCACGGTTTCGAAGACCGAAGCGCTCGGCGGACGCACCGCTCATCTTGTGCACGCATTCCTCCAGGCTGAGGAGGCCGTACTCGCGCGCGTACTGGAAGAAGCGGGGGAAGTTCCCGTAGGCGCCCGGGTTCTGAACACCGGCAGGGGCGGGTGTCGCGTCGGTCATGAAGAGCGAGGCCGGGTGGCTCATCATCAGTTTGAGGTTGTCCAGGCTGCTGTAGCGGTGGTTCAGGACCCTTGCCCGACCCTCGCTCTTCCGGGCAATGTCGACGAAATTCTCGAACGGGCTCATTCCACGCTCGGCGGCAATGTCGTTCAGGAACATTCCATTGTATTTCTCCAGGGACGGGTGCCTGGTATTGGTGATCTGGATGTCGCGATTGCCGAATCCGAGCAGCTTTTCGATCAGCGTTGTCTCGGCTCGGAGTCGCATCAGGGAAGTGCGACTCTCGAAGGCTTCAGGTACCTCCGCGAGAAACCACTCCGGCATGAAGACGTTGATCACCGATGTGCCGCAGTGATAGGCGTAGGTGTCGAACTTGACGTCGAGACCATCGGCCACGGCTCCGTCGATCAGGTCGAGCGCCTCTTCGCAGGTGTCCCAGGTTCGGGAGCCGACGAAGATCAGGTGAGAGACCTGGAGACGCACGCCGGTCTCGCGGGCCAGCTCCAGCATGTCTTCGATCGCCAGCAGGTTG
Organism: uncultured delta proteobacterium; assembly: GCA_963722885.1. GTDB lineage: Bacteria > Myxococcota_A > UBA9160 > UBA9160 > UBA6930 > CAVXZE01. The sequence goes on along the minus strand of CAVROS010000012.1, from coordinate 188,757 downwards.
TGAGGGCGTCCGAAGAGCTCGAGTGGATAGGTTCCAGAAAGGGATGAGTAGGCCTTCAGGTGAACGGTCAGGATCTTGTTCTTCCGCTTGACCAGGCGGGCGACCTGCTTCAATTCGTCGAGCGTCGCGAATATTCCGGGCTCGTATTGAAGACCGAGAGAGACGCCGAAAGCGCCGTCGTCCATGGATTCTTCGAGCAGATAGAGCAGCTCCTTCATTTCTGTCGGATTCATGGGAGTCGGTTCGTATCCGCGAATCGAGGTGCGGGAGGTGCCGTGACCGGCGAGGTTGACGAGATTGTGGCTCAACCCCTGCGTCTTCAGGAGTTCGAAGTACGGACCCATGGTCTCCCAGGTGAGGTCGTACATCCCTTTGGTGCGGCTGGTGATCATCTCCCGGAAAGGACTGTCTTTCTTGAACCCTGCGATTCCGAACCCGCAGTTTCCCGCCACGAAGGTGGTGACGCCCTGGGCTGTAAATGGGACCTTCAGCTCCGGATGGCCCTGGATGGGAAGAACCCAATCCATATGGGAGTGCATGTCGATGAAGCCCGGCGAGACGACCTTGCCGCCGCAATCGACAGTAGGGCCGTCGAAGATGATCTCGCCCGGCGTGATGATCTCGATGGTTTCGCCCCGAATCAGGAGATCACCGGAAAACCCCTCCTTCCCGGTACCGTCGACGATGAAGCCGTCTTTCAGGAGAATACGCGACCGGGTGTCATCGGAAACGGAAAGCGAGGGTGTCCTTCCGGATCTGCTTCGAGCGGGAGACGGCGCAGCGTCGGAGACGGTGGTTGCCTGCGCTTCACGCGATCCGCAGCCGACCGCGAGAGGCAGGACTGCGGAAGCCTTGGCTGCGTCAATCAGCCATTCGAGAAAGTGCCTTCTGTGGATGGGCTCGCTCAGGAGTGTCTCGAAATCCGTCATGCAATCACCTGTTCAGATCGGTGCACATCAGTGCTGTCATCACCGGCAGTGACCGGTACGGTATAGTACAATCGTGGAGGCGGATCATCAAAGATGGATCGAGACTGCGACATCCTGATCGTCGGTGCGGGCGCCGCAGGCAGCTACTTCGGCTGGCAGATGGCGAGGAGAGGATACTCCGTCGTCATCGCGGAGCGGAACGAGAGACAGAGCGTCGGTCAACGGCTGGATGTCTTTCATATCGACAGCGTCAAGTTCGACGAGTTCGGGGTTCCGCCTCCCGAGGCCGATGCGCCGGAGTTCTGCGTCATTCTCGAAACGGGTATCAGTTACTCGCCGGAGGGCAAGCATCCCAAGGCGGTGCGGTATCCCTTCCATGTGATGCGACTGCCGCTCTTCCTGCAGCGTCTGTTCACGCTCGCAGAGGCGGACGGGGTTGAGTTCGAGTTCTCCACGGAGTTCTCGGAGCTTCTCTATCGAGACGGGAGAATCAGCGGAGCGGTCGTCAAGCGAGCAGGCGAAGAGCAGACGATTCGAGCCAGGCTGGTGGTGGATGCCTCGGGGATCAACGCCGTCGTCCGCACCACCCTGCCGCAGGGCTACGGCGTCGAGAACTTCCAGACCTCTCCAGACGAGAAGTTCTACGTGGTCTTGCGATACATCACCTGGTCCGACCCGGACCGGCCCAGGACGGTCGACTCCGAGGGCTGGACCTTCTACAAGGCGTGGGTGGCCCCCTCCTACCACGAACGTGGAGCCATCATCGGGATTGGCGCTACCGGCTCGTACGATCACGCGGAAGAGGTCTTCCGCGAGTTCTCGGCGGCGATCCCATTGCCACCCCACCAGGTGGACAAGATCGAGCGCGGGGTCACTCCCTATCGACGCCCCCCCTACTCGGTGGTCGGAGACGGCTTTCTCTGTCTGGGAGACAGCGCCTGCCTCACCAAGCCGTTCTCCGGGGAGGGCGTGACCTCTGGCTGGACCCTCGGCAAGATCGCAGCCGACGTCGTCGACCGAGTGCTGCAAGGAGATGGGGATCCGAGCGCCGACGCGCTCTGGCCGATCAACGTACGGTACTTCAGAGATCAGGGGGCAAAGTTCGCCGGTATCCTGGCGACGGTGCCATCCGCCGCCAACGTCACCAAGCGGGAGAACAGCTACCTCTTCGAGAAGGACGTCATCTTTTCGGAAGAGGATCTGACCGGGATGAACCGGGATTTCGAGATGCATCTGACCACGGGAAAGATCCTGAGGATCGTGGGCGTGATCGTGCTCGGATTGCTGAGCGGCAACTACTCCCTCGCGAGTCTGAAGGCGTTGCTGCGTTCCGTCCGGATGTCAGGAAAGCTCCGGGAGCACTACGAGAGCTTCCCTGCGGACAGATCTGATTTCGCCTCGTGGGCGGACACCGCCGAGGATCTCTGGCGTCAGGCCAACGCCAAGATGAGCTGAGCACGGCTCGTCAGCGGGATCAAGCCGGAATCCCCGCACCCGATGTCCGCTGCCAGCTTGCGATACGGTGTCATGTCCGTCATGGCTTCTCCCTGATCGCTTCGGTGGGTGCAACCGCATCCGCCCACGGCGGCGTAGCTTAGCTGCCGCAGTCCAATCGGCTATATTGCGAGGCGTGCGAGGAGAGGGGGTGTGGTGGTTCGAACGCGGACGGTGAGGTGGACGGTGCCCTGGCTCGCGACCGCCCTGGCACTAGCGGCGACGGCCGGATTCGCGAACCCCACCGAAGAGGAGATCGCCCGCCTTGGCGGTCCGGAGCTCACGCCCGTCGGCGCCGAGCGGGCCGGGAACGCCGACGGCGCGATTCCCGAGTGGAAGGGCGGTGTCACCGAGGGGCCTCCGGGATGGAAGCCGGGGATGAAGCGGCCCGACAGCTTCGGGGACGACGAGATCCTCTTCTCGATCGATGCCAGCAACGTCGAGCAGCACGCCGACAAGCTCACTCCGGGGCAGGTCGCGCTCATCCAGAGCTACGAGGGCTACCGGATGGATGTCTACCCGACACACCGAAGCTGCGCCTACCCAGAGGCCTACTACGAGAACGCCAAGAACAACGCCCGCATTTCCCGGGTGGATGAGCAATGCTTCCTCCGCGATGGTGTCAGTAGTCCCGTCTTTCCGCTTCCAGAGAGCGGGTGTCAGGTCATCCAGAATGGGAAGCTCTCGATCTTCAACGGGGTGATCGGCTTCGACAGGATCGAGGCGACACTGGTTCCGACCAGCGCAGGTTCCTTCGTGCCGATCCGCAGGAGACAGATTCAGTACAGCCGGACCGGGGCCCCCAATTTCAAGAGCTTCGAAGAGCTCGACGGGGTCTGGACCAAGGCGCTCAACATGGTGGTGGCACCGCCCAAGCAAGCCGGCGAGATCACGCTGGTTCACGTGCTGACCGACGGCCACCTCGATGCCTGGACCTACAATCCCGGCCAGCGGCGGGTGCGGCGCAATCCCAACTTCGAGTACGACAATCCGGTTCCGGGCTGGCAGGGTCTGGTGACCATCGATGCGGTCAACGGCTACGTGGGTGCCGCGGATCGCTACGACTGGAAGCTGCTCGGAAAACGCGAAATCTACATCCCCTACAACAACGTGAAGTTCTTCGACTCCGATCTCGAGTACAAGGACATCGTCCAGCCGCGCTACCCGAGGCGAGACCTGACGCGTTACGAGCTTCACCGCGTCTGGGTCGTGGAGGCCACCGTCAAACCGGACAAGCGTCACACCATTGCCAGACGAGTCTTCCATCTGGATGAAGACAGCTGGCTGATCGTCGTCGTCGACGGCTACGACACGAAGGGGAATCTCTGGCGGGTCTCGGAGCACATGCCGCAGCTCCTGTTCGAGATCCCCTCGTGCGTGAGCAATGGCGGCGTCTACTACGACCTGGTAGCGGGTCGCTACTTGGTCACGCCGGCCTTCAACGAGGAGGAGGAGGCCGACTACCTGGCCGGCCACACCGGCGAGATCGGTGACGACTACGGGTTCACGCCGGACGACCTTCGGCGCATGGGGAGGCGCTGATCCCCCGGAGGGTTTCGCATGAGTCTCGCGGCGCTGAAGTGCGCGATGTTCGCAGCTTCTGCTTGAGGACACCTCCCGTCGCCGGTACCCTGGCGCCATGCTCACCGGACTCCACATCCTCCTGACCTACCGCTGTACGCATCAGTGCGACCACTGCTTCGTCCACAGTGGCCCTGGAGCGCGCGGCACCTTCACTCTGGACCAGGTGCGACGAACGCTGGCGGAGGCGGTTCGGATCGGCACGGTGGGGCGCGTCTACTACGAGGGCGGTGAGCCATTTCTCTACTATCCGCTGCTCCTCGAGAGTCTCCGGGCGGCGCGGGAGAGCGGCTTCGAGGTCGGCGTGGTGACCAACGCCTACTGGGCGGAGACCGAGGAGGACGCCGAGCTCTGGCTGCGTCCCCTCGCCGAGATTGGAGTCGCCGACCTCTCCGTCAGCGACGACCCGCTGCACCACGGCGACGCAGGCGAGAGCCCGGCGCGTCGCGCGCTCCGGGCGGCGGAGAGCCTGGGGATCCCGGTGCACGCGATCAGCACTCCCCGGCCCGAGCAGGGAGAAGGCGTGCGCTTCCGGGGACGGGCAGCGGACAAGCTCACCGCGGGTCTCCCGCGGCGGCCCTGGCGTGAGTTCGGGGAGTGCCCCGATGAGGACTTCACCGACCCGGGGCGCGTGCATGTGGACGCCTACGGAAACGTCCAGCTATGCCAGGGAATCCTGATGGGCAACATGTGGCGAACGCCACTCTCGGAGCTGGTGGCGTCGTACGATCCCCAGAAGCATCCCGTGGTGGGACCGATCCACCGCGGAGGGCCGGCCGCCCTGGCGGCCGAGCACGGCGTCTCTCCCGAAGCCGAGTCGGTTTCCGCCTGCCACCTCTGCTACCGGATCCGGGAAGAGCTCCTCGACCGCTTTCCCGACGAGCTGGGTCCCGCCCAGGTCTACGGACGGGAGCAGTAGCGGGCTCAGAACAAGGTGCTCACGGCGATGAGCATCTGTCCGCCGGCGTAGAGGATCGGCCCGTACATCAGCTTCAGTGGCCTCTTGTAGGTGTGAATGGCGAACTCGACGTCGCCGACGTAGAGGCTCAAGGTGCCCAGGCTCAGGTACACGGATTGTAGCGTCGAGAGCTCGGGGCCGAAGAAGCAGGAGAGCGCCCGCCAGAAGGTGAAGGGCAGCACCAGACCGTAGAGCAGGGCCGGCATGCGCATATCGCCCAGATCGGGCCACAGATGACGCATGAGGACCGCGTAGAAGATCAACAGAGGTGCGCCCACGATCAGGTCCTGTGGGTGGAAGCCGCTGATGACCGTCACACCGATTCCGTAGGTCAGATACGCCACCACGGCGATGATCAACCCGCGCAAGACGACGTTCGGGTTCTCCATGTCCAGGTTCAGGAAATCGCCGACGATGGCGATTCCCATCCCCAGCAGCACCACCACGGTGTATGCGAGATTCGAATCCGATTGCAGCAGGCTGGAGGCGGCGATCAGCCAGGAGACGATCACCGTTCCGGGTTGGTAGATGAGCACCTTCTCGAGGTCACCCTTGATCCGCGCGCGCATGTAGAGGGCGATACCGAGCAGATTCAAGGGGATGAGGATCAGCAACAGATACGCCATCTCTCCTCCGGAGAAGAGATTAGGGCGGATCGCAGGAATCGGCGCGGTCTCGGGTGTCAGAGCCTCGAACCACGCCGTTGCAGGCCGTTCTGCACCGTGCTAACAGGCGGGTTTGCCTCGGCCCTGCTGGCCAGCCGGCTGTCCCACTCGAACTGGAGCCTGATCATGCTCGTAGCGGTGCCCTCTGATTCGCCTGGCGGTCTCGAAGCCCGGATTTCCGACCACTTCGGTCACTGTGACGTATTTACCCTCGTCCAGATCGACCAGGAGGCGGTGGGGTCCGTCACGATCCTGCCCAATGACGCGCACGAGAGCGGTCAGTGCATGGGGCCGGTCATGCTGTTGAAGGAGCGGGGCGCCGAGGGTCTGGTGGCGGGCGGAATGGGCCAGCGCCCCCTGTCGGGCTTTCAGGAGGTCGGCATCACCGTCTACTTCAGGGCGGGTGCGGAAACGGTACGCGAAGCGATTGATCTGCTCATCGCCGGCGAGTGTCGTGAGTTCGAGCCAGCGCAGACCTGTGGCGGACAGGGCGGCTGTGGATCGCATGACGGCGGCGAGGAGGTGGTACGCGAGGTCGTCGACGGCCCCATCGAGAAGGACCGCGTGGTCCTGGTGTCATTCCGCCTGAGCGATGCCCAGGGGGAGGAGATCGACGCGTCCGACGCGGTTCGGTACCTGCACGGCAGCGGTCAGCTCCTCCCGGGTCTCGAGAAGGCGCTCGAGGGGCTCGCAGCCGGCGAGCGCACCAAGGCCATACTCCCGCCGGAGGATGGCTACGGCGAGCGCGACGAGTCGCGCATGGTCCAGGCCCCGATCGCGGACCTGCCCCCGGGTGTAGGGCCCGGCGCCAGGGTTCACGCGCAGCTGCCCAACGGCGGGACCATCTTCCTGACCGTCGTGTCCATCGACGGCGACACGGCGACCCTGGACGGCAATCATCCCTTGGCCGGAAGGACGCTCGTCTTCGATGTCGAGGTGCGGGAAGTGTGTGCCGCGACCGAAGGGGACCTGGCGCACGGCCACGTCCACTGATTCTGCTGCGACGGGTCTGGGCCGCTCGAGGTCTCTCTTCTCCATGCGGAGGCGGCGGGAGCGCTGGATCCGCCTCGATTCCGGCCAGGTGGGAGGGAGCGGGCGCTCGTCGCCTCCGGGCCGAGTGTGAGCCGCAGCCATGGGGAAAAGCCCTCCAGACCGGGGGCCGTCTCTTGTGTTCGGGACCTCGGGGGGTAGACTGCTCTCCCTGACCGGAATGGCAGGCCGATGGCGCCGCCGCGAGGGGTGTCCGGTCGAGAAAACCAAGGAAATTCAGGGGGTTATCCCATGTCCTCGGACGCGGACAAGATCAAGAAGGCAGAGCAGCCGGGCATCGATGCGATGAAGATGCACCCCTTCTACAAGGGGAAGATCGAGACGATTCTCAAGTGTTGCGTGCGGGACTACGACGACTTCGGCATCTGGTACACGCCCGGGGTGGCCAAGCCGTGCCTGGATATCCGGGACAATCCCGACAAGGTCTTCGAGCACACCAACAAGGGGAACTTCGTCGCCGTCATATCGGATGGGACGCGCGTGCTCGGTCTCGGCGACATCGGTCCGGAAGCGGCGATCCCCGTGATGGAGGGCAAGGCGCTCCTGTTCAAGTACCTGGGCGGTGTCGACGCATTTCCCATCTGCATCGATACCAAGGACACGGACGAGATCATCAAGTTCGTGCTGCAGGCCCAGCCCTGCTTCGGTGGGGTGAACCTCGAGGACCTCGCGCAGCCGAAGTGCTTCGACATTCTCGACACCCTGCGCAAGAAGGCGCGCATCCCGATCTGGCACGACGACCAGCAGGGCACCGCGGCGGTGACCGTGGCCGGGCTGATCAACGCGCTCAAGGTGGTCGGGAAGGGGATGGGGGACGTCAAGGTCGGCATGATCGGCTGCGGCGCCTCGAACGTGCGGATCGCGCACCTCCTCTTCCAGGCGGGCATCGACCCCAAGAAGACGGTGATCTGCGATACCAAGGGCACCCTGCACGCGGGGCGCACCGAGCTTCCCGAGAGCGGATTCCCGCAGAAATGGGAGCTCGCGCAGATGACCAACGGCGAGAACATCGTTGCCCAGCGCGAAGAGGCCCTCCCCGCCGTCATCAAGGACGCGGACGTGCTCGTCGCGCTCTCGAAGTCGGGTCCGGGTGTGATCGAGAAGGAGTGGATCACGACGATGAGGGACGACGCGGTGGTCTTCGTCTGCGCCAATCCGGTTCCCGAGATCTGGCCCTGGGAGGCCAAGGAAGCCGGCGCGCGCATCGTCGCCACCGGCCGGTCCGACTTCCCGAACCAGGTCAACAACTCCCTCGGCTTCCCCGGCATCTTCCGCGGCACCCTCGACGTGCAGGCGCGCACCATCACCGACGAGATGTGCCTCGCCGCCTCGATCGAGCTGGCCAAGGTTGCCGAGGACAAGGGGCTCTCGGACGACTACATCATCCCGACCATGGACGAGTGGGAGGTGTTCCCCCGCGAGGCCGTGGCCGTTGGAATGAAGGCCATCGAGCAGGGCGTCGCCCGGATCAAGTTCACTCCGGAGGAGCTCTTCCAGACGGCCGAGTACCAGATCAAGTCGTCCCGCGAGAAGGTCCAGAAGTTCCAGGAGCTCGGCTTCATCAAGCCCTACGAGGACACCGGACAGTAGGGCCGCCCGCCTCGAGCATCGCCTCTCCGCAGCCTTCTCCCGAAGGTCGACGCGAAGAGGGTAGGGTGGATTGCGCCGGCCGACCGAGCGGACGGCAGGTTTCAGAGGGGGAGGTCTCTGAGGAAGAGGTTCAGTGCCGCCGACGGCGCATCCAGAAGAGCGGGGGTAGCAGGAGGGTCAACTCGAGGCCCAGGCCGCAGCTGCTCGCCGGGGCCTCGCTGATTCCCCAAGGTCTAGCGACGCACTGGGAGTCCGGTCCGGCGGGATCCGCATGGCCGTTGGCCGAGAGGCCCGCGTCGTAGTCGATCTTCCCATCGCCATCGTTGTCGATGCCGTCCTGGCAGCTCGGGCGCTCGGTGGTCCAGGAGGGACGGATGCACCCGGGATCCCCCTCACCGGATGGGGGAGTGCTCTCGTCGCCGGGATCCGCGTAGGTCACCGGGTCGAAATCGCTCCCGCCGTCGTTGTCGTTGTCGGCGCCGTCGTCGCAGGCGAGGAGGAGTGATCGCTCCGAGAGATCCGTAGCATCTTCGCATCCTGGGTCGTCGGGGAAATCGGCCAGCCCGTCGCCGTCGTTGTCGAGGCCGTCGTCGCAGTCCGGCGCCTCGGGAAGCGGAGCCGTGGTAAGCGCGAGGGGCGTGGTCGCCTGGTCGAAGCGCAACTCGGCATCCGCCACTGCCTGGCCGGGTGTCTCGTAGTAGACGATGCGGATCGCGCGGAGGATGTTGTAGGTCCCCAGGCTTGGGTCGGTGTTGGGAATGCTCTGGTCGATCCAGAGACCGCTGGTGGCGTACTCGAAGGCATCGCCGGTGCACTGGGTGACGCTGGGTGTCGCGTCGTCCGAGTAGTAGGAGGTGTAGGCGAACGCGGGAATGTCGGTCTCCACCGAGTGCGAGACGATCAGCGAGCCCTGGGTTCCGGTGACCATTTCCCACTGGATGGCGCCCAGGGAGACCGCGTCGGGAGATCCGTCTACGTCCACGCCGGAGGGATCGCGATCGTTGTGATAGGTCATTCCCGTCGCGGCGGGACTGTAGTCGTAGAGGTCCATCACACCGGGGATCGCGTGGACGCGCAGCGAGGTGACGATGTCCTGTCTTCCCCCGTAGAAGATGTGATCCCGCTGGGTGAGGGGGCCGCTGTTGGCCCCCATGTAGGAGCGGATCGAGCGCACCGGCCCGCTGATGTTCGCGAAGAAGGCCCCCTCCCCGTCGCTGAAGGTTTCCTCGGTGCGCTGGCAGACGCCCGGCCCGAACATGTTCTTGTGCCGGTCGAGGATGTCGACGCCGGTGGAGCCCGCGGTGGTCACCTCGAGTTCGTCGCGAATCCAGCGGTCGGAGAAGTGGGTCCGGTAGAGCGGCGAGACGAACTCGCTGTCCTCGGGGTTGGGACCATTGACCAGGTCGTAGTCATCGGGGTAGGAACCCGCCAGGAGGTCGAAGGTGTAGGTCCCGTAGCTCGCGCCCGCGCTGGGATCCAGCGTCCCGTCGGTCTCGAAGAGGTAGACGTAGCCCACGCCCCCGTCGATGGGATCGGTGACGGCCACCTCGAGGCCGGAGCCCGCGACGAGCCCGGCCGGAAGGTCCCGGGCATATGCGACCCGCTCGCCGGCGTCGGCGGCCATGAAGACCAGCTCGTCGTCGTCGTCGAAGAGCGGGTCGGAGTCGGCGCCCACGTAGGTGCCGGGATCGGTGTAGGTCTCGACGTCGATGTCCGCTTGTGGGAAGCCTCCACCGTAGACCTGGTTGAAGGTCGACCGTGTCGCGCTCGTCGATCTGAACCGGGATCTGGATCCATCCGCCCTGGTGGCGGAACGCCGCGATGCGATCCACCGGCAGCCCGAGAACGAAGGCAGGTCGAGACCCGTCATCACCACGGGGTCGCGATCCCGATCCAGCGTGGTCGCCTGGGCGGCGAACGGCAGCAGAAGCGCACAGAGGAGCGACAGCGACAGCTCGCATCAGCCCATCCATTATATATGGCGCTGCGGACTGGGTGAGCAGAGATCGGTGGGTGTCCGGGAGCTCGGCGACCGAGAAACCGAAGAAGGCCTCGGAAGGAAAAGGTGTTCCGCAGAAGAGGAAAAGCTTTTCCTCGAACGGCGGCCTCCGATCAGGCTCAAGCCTTGCCCATGGCAGCGTACCTCGGAAAACTCCCTTCCCTTCAGCTAGGTTACGAAAGTTCAGCCGAGCCCGCCTAGTTTCGGCACGAAAGCATTGCGATGTTCCTACTCGTGCTGGGGTTTGTCGATGCCGTTGCAGCGGCCCGTGGCGTGAAGCGTTGTTTTCGAATGGATGCCGGCGAAGATGAGGAATCTGGGACTGAGGTCGATTCTTGGATGCTTGACGCTGATGGCGCTGCTCTTCCTGGCGCGAGCGGGTCCCGACATGGGCGGACCTTCATGGATCGATCGCCGGCGATGTCGACTGCGTGGTGAGCACGTGTACCTACGATTCCGATCACGCACGATCAGGACGCGGATCCGTCAGAAGGGATGGCGGTCACCCTCATCAGCGGATGGCCACGAACTTCGTCGGCACCGTCAGCGTGGACCGATTTCCACTTCGAGCCTTGTCCAGGTGACGTCGCATGACGATCGAGCCAACGTTACCTACTGGGATGTCAAGAGTCGACGAGCCGCGAGGCCGCTCCAACGATCAATGGCAACCCGGCCTACCCTCGGCAGCGATCGTCGGTACCACGTACGCTGAACATGCGAGCCACGCTCGGCATCTGACTCCTTCCTTCCAGCAGATCCGATGCAATCGGCCAGCGAGACAGGGCTTCCGGGTCCACCATCGTGGTGTTCTGCCAACAACACGATCGGCATGCCTGCACTTCTTCGACCTGCGCCTCGGTGATACGCGACTTCCGACAGCACCTTCACGTGGTCATCCCGGAACGCGGCGATGTTCGGCGCTGCTCGCTGCCGGTCTCGGTGGCCTCGGCTCCGCTCGGAAGGCGCCGGCAGTCGTAGCGGCGGCGCATCCGAACGAAAGCGCCCCGGCCCCGATGGGCCGGGGCGCTTCGTTCATGCGAGCGTTTCTCTCATCGCCGACCTTTCGACTCCAAAGCTTCGGGCAATTGAACAAGCAAAATCTTCTCTAAGTCACGCTTCTCGCTTGAGTAGATTCCTCGTCGGCGAGAGCAACGCCATCGCTCATCGTGATATAATCATTTGCCTCGACGCCGCGCGGTTCAGAGCGATCGGTGTCGAGCTTGGCGGTCGAGAGTGAGTACGCTCAGGAGGCCGCAGGATGAGAGCCGCCAACGAAGCGTCGAGAAGATCACTTGGTCCGTTCGCGCATCGCGCGGGCGATGCTGCTCGGCGTGACGGTCGCCCTCCTGGGTGCGCTCTCGGCGGAGAGCGCCGGGGCGGCCGCGACGGTGCCGCCTGCGGTCGAAATGCCCGGCAGCCAGCCGGGGGAGGCCGGCAAGATCGAGTCGGTCAGCAGGTGCGACAACTGTCACGGCAACTTCCCTTCCGCGGGCGAGCCGTGGTTCAACTGGGCCGCCAGCATGATGGCCCAGGCCGCCCGCGATCCGCTCTTCTGGGCCACTGTCGCCGTGGCGGAGCAGGACTTCGATGGCTCCGGCGACCTCTGCATCCGCTGCCACACGGCCGAGGGATGGCTCGACGGACGCTCCACGCCCACCGACGGCTCGGGGCTGGCCGCAGGGCGATTCCGACGGCGTGCAGTGCGACGTCTGCCATCGCCTCGTCAATCCAGACGGCGCCGAGCACCCCGGGGTGCAGAATTCGCCCTTCCTGGCCCACGACGAGGGGAGCCCTCCCACTGGCTACTTCGGGGGAGGCATGTACGTGATCTAAGACGGGAATGACAAGCTCGGGCCCTATTCCGACGCCGACGCGAATCACCAGTTCCTGCAATCGGAGTTTCACCGCTCGAGCGAGATCTGCGGCACCTGCCACGACGTCTCGAACCCCGTGGTCGGCGACCTCGCCCACAACCACGGCGCCCAGAAGCCGCTCGCTCCCGGCACCTACAGCGGCGACCCTGCGAGCCCCGTCGAGGAGAAGGCCGCCTTCAACAACTTCCCCTACCAGTACGGCGTGGTGGAGCGCACCTTCAGCGAGCACCAGGCGAGCTTGTTCCCCCAGACCGCGGTCTCCGACTACTCGAGCCTCCCGCCTGAGCTGCAGGCCGGGGCGATCCAGCGGGCCTACGAAGCGGCGCTGCTCGCGGGGACTGGGTGGCGACTACGAGGACGGCACGGAGCGCCGTTTCACCTGCCAGAGCTGCCACATGCGTCCGGTGGTGGGGCAGGGCTGCGACAAGAACCCGCCCGTGCGCAGCGATCTCCCCCTCCACGACCTCACAGGCGGCAATTACTGGGTCCCCGATGCCATGCAGCATCTCGACGCCAGCGACCTGCTGCGGCTGGGGGGTGGCCTCAGCAGCGACCAGATCAACGCTCTCAACCTGGGGAAGGTGCGCGCCCTGCAGAACCTGCAGGAGGCCGCCTCCCTCACCGTCGCGGACAATCTGCTGACGGTGGTGAACCTGACCGGCCACAAGCTGATCTCGGGGTATCCCGAGGGACGGCGGATGTGGCTGAACGTCAAGTGGTACGACGCGGTCGATGCGCTGATCGCGGAGGACGGCGCGTACGGTCCCCTCGCAGTCGAGATCGACGGTGCGCCCGCTTCGGTCGAGACGCTGCTCGACCTGCACGATCCCTACGTTCCGATCTACGAGGCCCACGGCGCCATGAGCCAGGAGTGGGCGGGGCAGCTGCTGGGGCTCGGAACGGACCCGAATCTGCCGCTCAGCTTCGACCGCGTGACCGGCGCGGTCACCAAGACCCTCGGCGAGTTGGGAGCGCAGGATCCCGGGACCCACTACGAGACCTTCCACTTCGTGCTGAACAACAAGCTGGTGAAGGACAACCGGATTCCGCCCTACGGCATGGACTACGACGAGGCCGAGCAGCGCAACATCCTGCCGGTTCCGGCCTCTCAGTACGGCAACCCTGGGCCGGGTGGCAGCTACGATCACTGGGACGAGGTGGCGCTCAATCCCCCGCCCGGAGCGGATCACGCCAGCATCGAGCTGCTCTACCAGCCCACCAGCTGGGAGTACATCCAGTTCCTCGACCTGGCCAATACGGGGGCGGTGCGAATTCCTCGCCGACGAGGGGCGCAACCTGCGCGATGCCTGGCTGGCGACGGGGATGGCGGAGCCCCGCGTGATGGCGCTCGGCGATCTGGCAGCTCGGGACGCCGGCGTGCTCCGACGGCGTCGACAACGACGGGGACGGGACGGCGGACTACCCCGACGATCCGGGTTGCGCATCCGCCGTCGACGAGTCGGAGAACACCGCCTCGGTTGCCTGCGACGACCGGCTGGACGACGACGGGGACGGGCTGGTCGACTTCCCCCGCGATCCCGGGTGCCGCCACTCCAGCTGGTCGCTCGAGAACCCGCAGTGCCAGGACGGTGTGAACAACGACGGAGCGCTCGGCACTGATTTCGACGGCGGCGAGTCGGTGCTCGGCGCCGGCAACGGCGATCCCGAACGGAGCCGGATCCGCAGTGTGTCGACAAGCCGTGGAAGAACCGCGAGGCCTCTCGAGTGCCGGCTGCGGGATCGGAGGCGTCGAGCTGAGCCTCGTGGCCCTGGTCTTCTTCCTCCTGCATCGGCGCCGGTCGCGCTGAGGAGGCCGTAGAGATCGGGCGCCATCGGATCGGGGGCGAGCGCCCGCTCTGCGCTCAGCGGGTTCTCCGGTCCCGGATATCGCCGTGGCTTCCCCGCCAGGAAGATGCACGCGGCCGCGATCGCGTACAGGCACATATAGGCGATCATGGCGTAGCGGTAGCTTCCCAGCAGGTCGTAGATCACACCGGAGATCAATGCACCGCTCGCGTTGCCGACCGCCAGGATCAGGGACAGCGTTCCCATGATCACGCCGAATGACGCCAGCCCGAAGAAGTGACCGACCGCCAGGGGCAGAAGAACGATGACGCCCCCCATGGCGAAGCCGAAGATGCAAACGTAGATCCAGACCATGATGATGCTCTCGGCATTGAAGAGCACCAGTACGGCGAGTGCCTGCAATCCGAAGCAGAGCATGATCGCAAAGCGGAACGGGACGATTTCGGAGATTCGACCGAAGGAGAGCTTTCCCAGACCGCCCAGCCCGGCGGTCAATCCAAGAGCGGTCGCGGCCATGGCCTGCGAGATCCCGGCTTCGACGATCAAGGGGACCTGGTGCTGGAGCATCCCCATCTGGGCGATGGGACCGAGAAAGAAGGTGGCTGCGATCCAGAAGAACGTCGAGGTTCGGACCGCCGCGCGCAGCGGCCAGCCTTCCCCCGGATCCGCTGCGGTGGAGGCGCTCGTCTGCGACGGCGGAGCATGGGGATCCGGAGCTGCCGCGGGCTCGTCACCGTCTCCATCCGGCAGAAGCCCCATCTCGGCCGGGCTCCCCTTGATCACGAACAGGGTTACGGGCAGGGCCAGCACCCATACCAGGACACCCATGAAGACGAATGCGGCCCTCCAGCTGAAATGGGAGATGATCAGGCTCACCAGGGGGGCCATGACCAGGCCGCCTACGGCGATTCCCAACATGGCAAAGCCGATGGCTGTCCCGCGTCTCCTGACGAACCAGCGGGCGAGCACACTGCTCGCGGGGATGAAGCCGATGCCGGTCGTGCCGATCGAGAGCAGCGTGTAGGCCAGGTAGAAGGACCACAGCGAAGAGACGAAGCTCACCAGTATGAAGCAGGCGCCGGAGAGCAGGGCGAAGAGGGTCATGACCTTCCTGGGTCCGTAGGTCTCGGTCGCGTGACCCACGAACGGCCCTGCAATGCCGTGCACGATCATGTAGATGGACATCGCCAGCGATATCGCCGACCGGCTCCATCCGAATTCGCTCTCGAGCGGCTTGATGAAGATGCTGAAGGAGTAGAAGCCGGCGCCCGCGAATAGAAAGAGCAGGACGAAGCAGCCCGCGACCACCCAATAGCCGTAGAAGAGCCTCTTGCCTCGACTGCTTCGCTCCGTCAGATCATCGTGCATTCAGCTCAGCTTCCCCGACCGCCTGAAGTAGGTCTCGTATCCGACCACGATCGATGCCAACATGCTGCGCAGGAACTGGCCGTGGGCCTCTCGATCGAGCAGGTCCGGGTTCAGTCCGTGTTCCAGAACCAGCTTCGCCGCCTCGTCGACGATTCTCCGAGTGTCGAGGCCTTGCTCGAGGCGGGTCAGAATGAATTGGTGGTAGACCTCGAGCTGGCGCTCCGCTTCCTCGATGACGAAGGATGCGTCCGTTCGCTGACCGAACTGGGAAAAGCAGATGCTCCGAGGATGGAGCTCCTGGATTTTCCGAATCGTCTGCTTGCTGGCCTCGAAATCGAATCCGGGGGGGGCCACGGCGGGCTGGAGGAGCCCGCTTTCGGGATGATTGTGGCCCAGGGCCTCGCCGGAGAAGAGGGAGCCGGATTCCGGCTCGAATACGCAGAGATGATGGGAGGCGTGCCCGGGAGTGCTCAGGATCTTGAGATCGACACCATCTCCGATATCGAGTTCCGCATCCGTCACGGGGACGAGATTCTCCATGGGTACGGGCAGCGTCTCTCCGTGGATGGCTGTGATCCTCTCGATACCGCCATAGACCGCTGTGGCACTGTCGATCAGCCGCGACGGATCGTGAAGATGTCGGAGGCCCCGTTCGTGTACGTACACCTGGAGATCCGGCAAACGGTTCACCAGCCACCCGGTTCCACCCGAGTGGTCCAGGTGAACATGGGTGACGATTGCGCGCTTGATGTCCGCTGCCTCGAGACCGATCTCGACAACGGCATCGACGATGTGCGGGGCAATCAAGGTCGTCGCTGTCTCGATCAACGTGATGCCGTCACCGAGGACCAGGTACACGCCACTCACATTGGTGGAGTTCACGCGTCTGGAGTCGAGATAGTAGATTCTCGGTCCGAGCTGAATCAGCTCGTCGTTTCCACTCATCATGGGGGCATCGCGATCCGCTAGGCGATCTTCGCGACCGCTTCGGGCAGGTCCTTCGCCACGCGGACGATCGGGATGCCGGTCTGCGTGGCCAGGTGCATCTCGTGCATCGCCCGGGGCAGGTCCTCGAAGGCGTAGACCTCCTTGTGGATGGTGGGCTTGTAGACGGACCCGTAGAGCTCGATCGAGGCCTGGCAGCCCTCGAGCGTCGCCAGGTGAACGTGGTCGATCGTCACCTGCTTCACCGACTGCAGCGTCGAGTTGTAGGTGACCTCCTGAGACAGCTGCCAGCCGGCGCTGACGTTCACACCCATTCGGGAGGCTGCCGCCAGGCCAGGTCCGAACACGGGCCCGCGCAGCATGTCGCAGACGATGTGCATGCCCTCGCCACCGGTGACCTTCTTGATTTCCTTGGTGAAGGCCCGAACGTCGTCGCGCGAGGCGAATCCATTGAAGGCTGACTGATCGATCCCCTGGATGCCCAGGGCTTCGAGCGCTGCGCGTCGCTCGGAATTTCGGGAACAGAAGAAGGCCTGGTGGCCTTCGGACCTGGCCTGCATCAAGAAGAGCTCGCCCACGCCACCGCCGAAGCTCATCACGTTGAGTGCAGCGCGCTGGCGACGGGGGACCTTCACCCGATAGATCTCCACCCCTCGTCGCCAGAGGTGGTAGGCCGTGGTCGCTCGGAGCGGCAGGGCCGCCATCTCCCAGATGCTCAGGCCGCAGTCGAGCGGCGCCTGGTGGACCTGCCACTCCTCCACCACCGCCTCTTCGCCGTACCAACCGATCGAGTCCGGCGTGTCGTAGGCCCAGATCGTGTTGGGGTAGCCGTACTTGTCCGGATCGCCATTGGCGTTGGTGACGACGATATCGCCCGGTGAAAAGCCTGCGACGTCGGCGCCGACTGCCAGGACTTCACCGACCGCCGAGTTGCCGGGATAGATCTTGCCGCCGCGGGCCTTGACGATGTTGATGGTGTCCGCGAGGACGGCGTGGTCCACGTTGTGCTCCCCGGAGACCGCCAGGATCTTGAGATGGACATCGCGGCGCCCCATCTCGCGAAGCTCCAGCTCGTCGAGCTGGATCACATTCGCGAAGTCGACTTTGTCGAGATCGCCACCGACGCGTTCCGTCTCCCGGGTGATGGCTTCTTCGGTGATTGCGTATGCGCGTACCTTCTTCATGATCTGCCTGTCTCCGTCCTGCTCCCGCCTGGATGCCGCCTGACTCTGAGTCTATTTTCCGAGAGGGCGGGCGGCAGCCGAATTCACATCGGGGAATCGGTTGATAGCACGGCGACTTGGAAGCCGCCCCCTGGATCCTGGTCCAGCGCCTTCCGGAATGGTAGACAGTTGGAAGATGACGCGTACGCAGCTCGCCGCCGTCGCCCTGCTGGCCCTGGTTGGATTCTTCGGAGTGCGGCTCCACGCGTTCCTTGCCGCGGCGAGCGGAATCAACGCCAAGGTCCTCTGCTCAGCGGTCTTCGTCTCGGGCCGGGTGCTCGAGGAGGCGCGGGCGAACAGCCTTCTGGTCGAGCCACCGGCGATGTCGGTGCGGGTGGACGAGGAGCGGCGCGAGGTGCGCGTCGAGGTGGCCGGGTTGATTCGCCGGACGGCCCGCCACTACGGCGACCAGGGCTGTATCGCTCTACCTCGGGGCGTGGACGAGGTCGCCTTCACCCCGGTCGAGGTGAGAAGCGCCCTCGGGGATTCGCGAAGCCAGGCGTGGCCCATGGGGGACGCGGAGGATCGATCCAACGGGCCGTCCGAAGCTGGGATCGACCCGGGCAAGCTGGCCGAGGCGGTCGAGCTCGCCTTCGCCGATCCCGGCGATCGTACCGCCGCGTTTCTGGTCGTGCACCGCGGACAGATTGCAGCGGAGCGCTACGCCCCCGGCATCCAGCGCGACACCCAGCTCGAGAGCTGGTCCATGGGCAAGAGCCTGACGGCGACCCTGATCGGCCGCCTGATCCAGCAGGGTTTGCTCTCCCTCGACGCCCCCGCGCCGATCTCCGAGTGGCGCTCGCCGAACGATCCGCGGGGGGAGATCACCGTCGCCGACCTCCTGCGCATGAGCAGCGGGCTCGAGTTCTCCGAGGCGAGCCAGTCGTTGGTCCACGCGCTGATCTTCGGCGTTCCGGATCACCTGCGGGTCTACACCGGCATCGAGGACGTCTTCGGCTTCGCTCTGGCGAGCCCCGCAGAACATCCTCCCAACCGGGTCGGGCGCTACCGCAACTGCGATCCCCTGGCGCTGGGAGCCATCCTGCGACGGACCGTCGAGGCGGAGGGCGAGGACTACCTCAGCTGGCCCCAGCGAATCCTCTTCGATCGCATCGGGATCCGCCGGCAGATCCTCGAGACCGACATCCGGGGCAACTTCATCCTCTCCGGCTTCGACTACGGCACTGCCCGCAACTGGGCGCGCCTGGGCCTCCTCTATCTGCGCGACGGCGTCTGGAACGGGGAGCGCCTCCTGCCCGAGGGCTTCGTCCGCTTCGTCGGCACGCCCGCACCCGCCTGGGAAGAGCCGGTCTACGGAGGCAGCTTCTGGATCAATGGCACCGGTCGTTATTCGTTGCCGCCCGAGGCCTTCTACATGTCGGGCAACGGCGGGCAGCGCGTCTTCGTGGTGCCCTCCCAGGATCTGGTGATCGTACGGTTGGGCCACACCCGTGGCGGCGCCACCGCCGACACCAACCTTCGCGCCGCGCAGTCGCTCATCCTCGAAGCGATCCAGGCGGCGAAGGGTCCTTTCTAGAACCCGAAGTTGAAGATCGGGAGAAAGGGGATCGGGCCCTTGCGGTTGATGTTGATCAGGCCGAGCTGGACGCCCTCGAGCTCGTCCGTCCAGTTGACCAGCGAGATCTGCAGGCCGCGCATGCGCTTCGCCCGGTTCAGGAGCGCCGAGAGCTGAAAGCCGATGCCGTGGCCTACGCGGTTGGAGATCCCCGCGCTCTGGAAACCCCGAGCCCGGCCTCCGACGTCGTTGACGAAGATCCCGAGCTGCCAGCCGGTCAGGTCGCCTCTCACCTCGTCGTAGAGCCCGAGCTGCCAGCCGATCTGGTTGCCCCGGGTCAAGCTGGCGATGCCCAGCAGGTCGAGCCCGATGACGTCCTGATTGACGCCGGAGATCAGGACCAGCCGCAGGCCGGTGACGGATACGTCCTCGTCGAAGACCTGGATCGGGTGCCACAGGGCGAACTGCACGGGCGTGGACGAGCTCGGGGTCTCGGGCGGCTGGGCGCTCGACGCCTGGGGCAGAAGGCAGAGGGCGAGGGTGAAGAGGCTGAGCCGGACAAGCGTGATCGGATGGGACACGGGTTTCCTCCTGGCGGGGATGTTGAACCGATCTCAGCGGCTGTCAACCCAGGCCCTCACGCGATCCACGCCGTCGTCCGATCCGGCCGAGTGCCAGCCAGCCGCCGAGAAAGCCCCCGCAGGTCTGGGCGATCACGTCGTAGACGTAGGGGTGACGCCCGGACAGAAAAATCTTGGCCCCCAGCAGGATGAGACTCAGTCCCAGGCTTGCTGCCCCTGCCGCCAGAAGGGGTCTGCGACCTCTCCACAGCCTCGCGACCGCGAAGCCGAGGGGAATCAGGCTCACCAGATGCCACGCTCCCGGAATCAGTTCCTCTCGGCGCCACCGCTGCGACCGCCTCAGACGCTTCGGCCAGTACCAGTATTGTGCGGGTGTCTCGATCTCCGAGGCCTCGAGCAGGTCGACGACGCGGCCCGCGACGTGGACCCGTGCCCGACGCAGTTCGCCGCGCCAGGGCCTTCCGCCGATCACCTCGTCACCCAGGGCGAGTCGATGGTCGGGATCCCAGGTCTTCAGGGTTCCCTCTGGAAGCGCCGTTTCCGCCTCCAGTCGATCGTCCACGCGGATCTCGATCCGATCGTCTTCGATGGCGAGCCTCAGGTGTCTCCAGCGCCGCTCTGCGAACACCCTGGGCACCTCGAAGATCGGACCGCCCCACGAGGTGGATCCCGGCCGGCGCAGGCGAACCACGAGGTCGACTCCTTGCTGGCCTATCGTCAGGTTGCTCTGCCAGTGGTCTCTCGAGATCGTCAAGATCCGCGCCGGTCCCCACTGGTCCGCTTCCGCCGAGCGCAGATCGAGCTCGACCTCGAGAGCGGAGGTGCGGATCGCATCGGCGAGGAAGCTCGGGGGCCCGGAAGTTCGGGCGATGCCCGGCCCTGGGAAATCCAGCGAGCCATCCGCACGCCGGACGATTCCGTTGCTCCGCGGGCCCGGGGGATCGAGCTGGAAGGGATGGAACGAGAAGTAGAGATTCGCCAAGACCGTGGCGGCCAGCAGAGCCCAGAGCTGCATGACGAGATGTGTAGTGCAGACTACCGGGCGGCGCCCCGATTGATCACCTCGACCCGGCGGTTGCGCTGCCGACCTTCGTCGCTGTCGTTGGACGCGACCGGCTGAGCCTCACCGTGACCGACGGTGGCGAGCTGCCGCTCCTGGACGCCCCTGGCCATCAGGTAGGCCTTGACCGCCTTGGCGCGCTCCTGGGAGAGAGTGGAGTTGTAGCCATCCGATCCCAGGCTGTCCGTATGCCCCTCCACGGAGAAGTGGAAGTGCGCGAGATCATCGGATACCAGGGCGGCGCCGACCTTGGAGAGCAGCGACTCGGACTCCGGCAGAAGCTCCGTCGAGTCGAACTCGAAGAGGATCGGCAGCCGAACCGTTGGCGGCGCCGAAGGCCGGATTCGGGTCCCGCGCGCAACGGCGAGTGCCTCGGCGATGTCTCCGGTCTGGATCTTCTCCGGGGGGACGAGGGTAAAGTCGCTGACGCCCGCCTCCGCTGCGATGGCCTTCGATGTGACGAAGACGAGAGAGAACAGGGCCGGGAACACCAGCAGGATGAGGTGCGCGGCGACGGTTCGCGCCGGGCGGTTTCGCGATCGAAGATTCGTCATGGTTCATCCTCCTTCTGGGAGGAGGCTATGCGAGCCGCCCGCGCGAAGCTGTGAAGCGCTTCACACCCCCTCGGAGGCGCTCAGAAGCGCGCTGTGCCGGAAGGATTGGCGACCAGGTGCCGACCGTGCTCAGCCAGACCTGGTGTATGGCGCGGGTCACAGCCACGTAGAGGGCTCTCCGCGCCTCTGGAGTGTCGGGATAGCGCGCCGCCGAGGCGTCTGGGACCACCACGTAGTCGAACTCCAGCCCCTTGACGTCCGCTACGCAGGTCACGCTGATGCCCGGGAGGAAGTCGAACTCGCCGTCCAGTGCCAGCCCGGTGGCGAGGCCGCGTCTGGAGGTTCTGCTCCAGCCGCGCGCCTCAGGGGCCGCGCGGCAGATGATCGCGACGGTGGCGCGCGGATCGAAGACCAGCAGCTCCGAGAGCTGGTCGGTCAGCCGGGTCGCCAGGTGGCATTCGCTCGGGAAGCGGGAGAAGACGATCCTCCGGGAATCGCCAGTCTCTTCCAGCGGGGGAGGAGGCTGGCCCGGTGTCTCGGAGCGGAAGAGACCGCGGCCAAAGGCCGAGATCTCGGGCGGGCATCGATAGCTCGCCTCGAGCGTCACGGTGTGGTGGTCCTGGACGCCGAGCTCGCTCACGGTGGCCGACCAGCCGTCGAAGTAGGCTGCCGGGTCGATTTGCTGCCGTTCGTCGCCGGCAATCGTCAAGGCGCCGCCATCCGAGAGCGCGCGCCCGATGACGGCGAGCTCCAGCGGAGCGAGCTCCTGTGCCTCGTCGACGACGATGTGTCGATAGGTCGCCAGACGGCCCTTCGCCGTGGCATCGCTACCGATTCTCAATCGATTCAGCTCGAAGAGCACCGCGCAGTCCTCCGCATCGATCGTCGCGGCGTCCTGCATCGGGGTGCCGCGATCGATCGCGAGCCCATCCAGGTCGCGAGGCGCTCCGCGTCGATGTGGGAGGACTCCTGCTCGGTGGTCTCGCTGAACTGGACGCGCGTATGCTCGATCAGGTCGTCGATCATGCGCTGGGTCAGCAGACCATTCGAGGCTTCGGCGACGCGTCTCGAGCAGCAGCCGGTCGCCCCAGAGATGGAGCAGGTCCTCCCTGATCGCGCAGGGGTCGCCTCGCTCCTCCTCCTGGGCTGAGCTACGGCCGGTACGGGCTGCGAGCTCTGGCAGGACGTCTCGGAGCGCCGGGTGTCTCTTGAAGCGAATCACGGTCGCCGCCGCGTCGTCGCTCGTCCTCTCCGGCAGCTCGGCGAAGACCTGCTGCGCCTGCGTCCAGATCCACTGGTCGAAGGTCTGCACATCCGTGCTCTCGACGCCGAGCCTTTCGAGCATCGACTCGGCGAGGCGCCTCAGGCCTTCGGTGGGCACGATCACGACCGCCCGGAATGGTTGCCTCGACGCCAGGGCCTGCCGCGTCAGGAAGGCCAGGCGGTGAAGCGCGACGGTGGTCTTCCCGTACCCCGCTTCTCCGAGTACCAGGAGCGATTTCGAGGCGGGGAGCTCGACGGCCCGGCGCTGGTCGGGATCCAGCTGGACCAGGACCGGAGAGAAGGGCCTGGCCCGGTCCGCTTCGCTCCTCGGGAAGAGGAGAGGTGGCCGGTCGTCCTCGAGCTCGACCCAGCCGTCGCGGTTTCGCCGGGTCAGGATCCGATCCGGGGTGACGATCTCGATGGGTTCGCCTGCTTCGAACTCCACCAGATTCCGCTGGGTCAAGATGCCGCCGAGGCTGCGATCGCCGAGCTCCACCTCGTACTCTTCGCCCTCCTGGAAGGCGAAGAAGATTTCTGCGAGGGGAGCGTGTTGCCAGTCGATGATCGTGACGTCGGAGCCGACGAAGGTCTTCGCTCCGAGGAGCACGTCCCGGGTGCGCCCGTCCTCGGAGCAGCCGCATGTGCGCGAAGTACGGTGCGGGGAGATCGGGAAGGGCGTCTCGGGCGGCCCTGGAGAGGCGAATCTGATCTTCGACGATCTCCCGCCAGGGTGCTATCGAGCTCGTCCTGCAAGGGAAAGCTCCGCTTTGCGGGCCGCCGCGGCCATCGGCGTGAAGCACGCCCAACGCTCTGCCCACGTAGCATTCGGGAACCGAGCGATGCCAGACGAGGGAAGCCGGCGAGTCGCGTGGAGGGGTCGAGAGCTCGATCGACGCTGGTCCTTGAAGGGGGAGGGGGAATGTGGTTGTTTTCCCACCCTGCGATTCGAGGGAGATGGAGCGTGGAGAGAGGCGAATTCGAGCGGTGGATCGTCGAAGAGACCCGTCGTTTCGTGGAGGAAGATCCTGGCAATCGGCTGGAGCGCCTGGACGGCTCTCCGATCTTCCAGGAGCCGTTGGTGGGATTCGTGGCGGGTGACGACCCGATCTTCGACCGATTGAAGCAGGTCATCGGTGAGTTCCACATGACCCCCGCGGAGGTGATGGGAGCGGTCGCGCGGGAGCGCGGGCTCCCCGTCCCGGCGGCCGCGGAGATCGGTGTCATCTCCTATGTCCTTCCCATCTCGAGCGAGACCCGGAAGGAGAACAGCCGGATGAAGGACCGGCCGTCGGAGCGCTGGGCCCATACCCGCCTCTTTGGCGAGCAGTTCAATCGGAAGCTTCAGGCTCACCTGGTTTCCGTTCTCGAGGAGAAGGGGCACTTCGCCGTCGCGCCGGAGATGGAAGAGAGCCTGTTCCGGATGCTCCTCGACGAGAAGGTCGGGTGGGCTTCCACCTGGTCGCAGCGCCACGTGGCCTTCTCCGCCGGCCTGGGCACCTTCGGTCTGTCCGACGGCCTGATCACGGCAGCGGGGAAGGGGCACCGGGTGGGCAGCGTGGTCGTCGACCGGGCGCTGGAGTCTCCGGAGAGGACGGAGGAGGTCTACCGAGACTGTCTGTCCCACCAGGAGCTGGGCTGCAGAAACTGCATCAAGCGCTGTCCTGCAGATGCCATCAGCGAAGCCGGACACGACAAGGCCCGATGCATGGAGTTCGTGATGAAGCAGATAGCCGTGGTCAAGGAGGAGTACGGCATCGACATCTACGGGTGCGGGCTCTGCCAGACCGGTGTGCCTTGCGCGGAGGGGGTTCCCCAGGCCGATCCGAAGTGACGCGGAGCCCCGAATCGGCGCATAATGGAAGGGTCTGACTGGAGGTCATCGAACATGACGAGAGCCCGCTGGGCGATCCTCGGTGTCTTGCTGGTAATTCTGCTCGCGGTGGCGGTCGTCTACCGGCAATCCCTGGTGCTGCGCATCGCGAGCATGCGCCCCTTCGTCGAGGACCGCTTCGACGGCTGGGTCCAGGCCGGGGCGGATGAGGCGGAGCTCGATGCCGCGTTCCGCCGAGTGCACGACCCGATCGGCAGCGGCCCGGGCTCGTGGGTCTACGAGGTCAGCCTCCCGGCGGCCGAGCACGAGGCCCGCGCCCGGGAGCTCGAGGCCGCGGGCGACGCGGAGGCGGCCCGCGAGGAATGGCGGCAGGCCGCGGTCTTCTACTACGTCGCCCGCTTTCCCTTCATCGGGAACGAGGCGAAGGCCGCGGCCTATCGCAAGCACATCGAGTGCTACCTCGAGTCGGTGAAGCACGAAGAGCCGGCCCTCGAGATCGTGCGCATCCCCTATGAGGGCAAGGAGATCATCGGCTACCTGCGCGTACCCCCCTCCGACTCTCCTCCGCCCGTCGTGGTCTTGACCGGCGGCGTGGACACCTGGAAGAGCGACATCGAGGCGCAGTCGAAGGCCGTGCTGGCCGAGGGCATGGCGGCATTCAGCTTCGACATGCCCGGAACCGGCGAAAGCGCCTGGCCACTCTCCCCTGACGGCGAGAGGATTTTCAGCCGCGTGCTCGAGTACCTGAAGATGCGGCCGGACCTGGACGGCGACCGGATGGCCGTACACCTCCAGAGCTTCGCGGGCTACTACGCGGTCAAGCTGGCGGTGCTCGATCCGAACGTGAAGGCCGCGGTGAACGTCGGCGGGCCCATTCACCTCTCCTTCAGCCTCGATCACGCCGAGAACGTGCACGAGGGCATGGTCAAGACCATTGCTCACGCCATGGGCGAAGACCTCGACCAGTCCATCGAGAAGATGATCGCGAAGATCGAGCCGTTCTCACTGGAACGGCAGGGGCTGCTGAAAGCTCCGGAGCGCCAGGCGCCTCTGCTCAGCATCAACGGCGACCAGGACGCGTTGGTGACGATCGACGATCTGTACATCATCTCCGAGAGCGGCATCGCCCAGGAGGAGTGGGTGTACGAGGGCGACGGCCACTGCGCGTCGGGCAATGCCAGCGAGCACGTGCCCAAGGCCGCAGCCTGGATCAAGGCGCAGCTCAACCGCGACGGGCCCTGATAGGAAACTGTAGATGGCAAGAGCACAGGTCAACGGAATCGAACTCGAGTACGAGAC
The DNA here is from genome assembly GCA_963722885.1 of uncultured delta proteobacterium. Lineage (GTDB taxonomy): Bacteria > Myxococcota_A > UBA9160 > UBA9160 > UBA6930 > CAVXZE01. The sequence goes on along the minus strand of CAVROS010000012.1, from coordinate 163,171 downwards.
CTTCGGCGATCGTGGAGCGCGCCCCCTGCTCCTGATCATGGGCCTGGGAGCGCAGCTCCTGCTCTGGGAGGAGGAGTTCTGCGCCGAGCTGGTGGGCCGCGGGCACTACGTGATTCGCTACGACAACCGGGACGTGGGGCTCTCGACCAAGCTCGAGCACGCGGGTGAGCCGAACGTCCTCGAGGTCATGCAGGCGGCCGCCGCTGGCCGTCCGGTCGAGGTGGCCTACACGCTCGACGAAATGGCGGACGACGCCGCGGGCCTGCTCGACGTGCTCGGGCTCGACACGGCGCACGTGGCGGGGGCGTCGATGGGCGGAATGATCGCGCAGACGCTGGTGCTGCGGCACGCCGATCGGGTGCGGAGCCTCACCTCGATCATGTCGACGACCGGGAACCCGGATCTGAGCCTCCCGCAGCCGGATGCGCTCGGGGCGCTGATGCGGCCGCGCGTGAAGGAGCGCGATGGCGCCATCGAGCAGGCGGTCTCGCTGCAGCGAATGATCGGGGGTACGGGGTTTCCGTTCGATGAGGAGCGCACTCGCCGGATGGCGGCGCGGAGCTACGACCGGAGCTTCTACCCCGTCGGGGTCGCCCGGCAGATTGCAGCGGTCCTGGCGTCGGGCAACCGCGCGCCCGCGCTGGCGTCGGTGGAGGCGCCGACGCTGGTGATTCATGGAGACGCGGATCCCCTCGTCCCCCTCGAGGGAGGCCGGGACACCGCCCAGGCAATCCCGGACGCCGAGCTGCTCGTCATCGAGGGCCTGGGCCACGAAATGCCGCCCCCGGTCTGGCCGCGCATCATCGACGCCATCAGCGAACACACCGAGAAGGCGGAAACGCGAGCGGGATAGACGGGGAGGTCCCTGCTCAGTCGTCTCGGGGCGGGAGGGGTTCGTCGGGTGCGTCGACGACCTGGGGGTTTCCGCCGCCGATTGGCATCCGCTCGACGACTTGTCTGGGCGCGCTGTCCAGCCAGAGTCTCAGGATATCCGGCCGCGCGTAGTGGCCCACCGTATCGAGCAGATTCTTCTGCCGCGTGATGTCGGAAAGATCGATCTCGGCCACGGCCAGCTCTTCACCGGGAGGGAGCGGACCGGCCAGGTACGCTCCGCTGGGAGACACGACCGCCGTGCACAGACCACCTCGAAGCAGCTCCGCCAGGGGGCCAGCCGCAGCGATCTCGATCCGCTGCTCGTCGCTCAGCCAGCAGGTGGCGTTTACCACGAAGGCTCCCGATTCCATGGCGTGATGCCGAATTGCCGCATCGAGCTGGGCCGACATGGCTTCACCGCCCAGCGAGCCCGGGAAGTGGGAGCAGTGGATCTCCTCGCCCGCTGCGATCAGGGCGTAACGAGCCAGGGGCATGTAGTGCTCCCAGCAGATCAAGGCACCGAGCCGGCCTACGGCCGTGTCGAAGGTCCTGAGACCGCTGCCATCTCCCCAGCCCCAGACCATCCGCTCGTGAAAGGTGGGCATGATCTTGCGGCGCTTCCCGACCAGTGAGCCGTCCGCGTCGAAGATCAGCTGGGTGTTGTAGAGGCTTCCGCCGTCCCGCTCGTTCACGCCCAGGACGACCACGGTGCCCGCGCGTCCAGCCGCGCCTCCCACCCTCTCGGTGACCGGCCCGGGCACCTCGACGGCCTGGTCGTGAAGCCGGGTCATCAGCTCGCCGATCGCGACCGGGGGAGTCACCATCGCGAAGTAGGGGTAGCTGGGGATCACGGTCTCTGGGAACACGGCCAGCTGGATCTGATCCCGGCCGCACCTCTCGATCACCTCGACGACTTTGTCCGTGGTTCCATCGCGGTCGAGGAGCACCGGCGAGAGCTGAACCGCTGCGACGCGAAGCTTGGTCTGACTCGCGGTCATTGATGTCATCCTCCATCCTGATCAGTCGTCCTCCGCCTCGGCGGAGAGCTCGTCCTCGGGGAGGATCCGATCGACCCAGACCTCGCCCTGGCGGCGCGCCACCGTGAGTTCCTCGCCCTCCTCGATCTTGCCGAGCACTTCCTCGACGGCGAGGAGGCGCTCTCCCAGCGGTCTGACGATCACGTCGCCGTTGCGGAGGCCGAAGGCGCCCGCGGTGCCGTGCGCGTCCACCGCCCAGACTGCGTAGCCTTCCGCCACCGGTGTCAGGAGGGCGCCCAGGCGTATGGCTACCCGATAGTCCGCGCCGTAGAGGGTGACGCGGGTGTCGGCCGAGCGCTTGAGCCAGAGCCGGCGGCGCTTGTAGTCGATCCGCACCACGAACTGGCTCAGCACATCGTATCCGACCACCGAGTCGCTCGGGCCAGCCAGGTTGTACCAGCCTCTGGGCGCGACCAGGATGGGCATCGTCTCGAACTCGAAGGCCGCGAATCGGAAGCCGTCGCTCTCATGGAGGCGTAGCTCCATCGGCCCGACGGCCGTCCTCGCGGTGCCGTAGTCGGGGAGGCTCCCGACATCGATCCCCAGCTCGTGGGCAGCGTTTCCCGACATGACCGCGGTCCACGGGGCGCCCGTGTCGAGCATCACCTGGAGGGGCTTGCCGTCGAGCTCGATCTCGACGCCGATCCGGGTACCGCGGAGCCGGATCGGCACCACGGACTCGTCGGGAGCCGTCGTCTCCTCTGGCACCTCGTAGCGTTTCGGGTCGAGAAAGCGCACGCGGCGGCCGGGGAAGTCGAGCTCGACCACGTAGTCGTCGAGAAACTCTCCGCCCAGAAGGCCGTACTCCCAGCCTGTCTTGGAGGCCGTATCGGTGCTGCGCGTGTCGACGTAGAAGAGCAGATCACGCCCCAGTCGGGTCGCCCGGCGGTAGGGAGTGTCTTTGGTGCGGCGGACGCTGACGCCGAGCTGCCGGGCCACGCGGGGCGTGAGGACGCTCCGGGACGCGCCCGTGTCGAGGAACATCCGGAACGGCCGCCCCCCCTCTGGCGCGAGATTCAGGACGATCCGGTTGGGCTCACCGGTGGGCTCGAAGGGGAGCTCCGCGACCACAGCCTCGGGCGGCGGCGGAGCCGCACCGCCGGGCGCAGGGGACGAGTCCTCCGGGGGCGTCTCCTCGGCGGGAGCGATGGCCGGGAGACCGATCAGCAGCCAGAACACGGAGAAGGACAGCAGTGCCCGCATCGACGGCGATTGTATCACCGCCCGCCGACGCTTTGTCTTCGAAGGACGGATCAGTCCTTCTCGGCAAGAAGACAGGTTCGTTCGAAGCGGCTCAGACCTGCTGGCCGCCGCCGTGGACGTTGACCTTCTCGCCGGTCAGGTAGGATGCGCCCTCGGAGACCAGGAAGCGCACCGCACTCGCGACGTCCTCGGGCTGGCAGACCCTGCCGAAGGGCATGATCGCGTCGAGCTTGCGCAGGTCGTCGACGCCGGCGGTCGCCTTCATCAGCCGGCGGCCCATCTCGGTCTCCACCAGGCCCGGCGCCACGATGTTGACCCGGATGCCGTTCGGTCGCTCTTCCTTGGCCAGGGTGAAGGCGAGCGCCTCCATCGCGGCCTTGCCCATGTTGTAGGGGGCGCCGTTGGCGCCGTGGCTGAGCGTCGCCGTGCTCGAGATCATGACGATGTCACCCCTCTCCTGCTGACGCATGCTCGGCAGCACCAGCTGGCAAAGGTAATGAGGACCCAGAGCGTGGATTCGCACCACCCGTTCCAGCTCGGCCGGGTCGGTGTCGAGAACGCTGTTTCCGCGACTCGCGATGCCCGCGTTGTTGACCAGGATGTCGACGTGGCCAAAATCGGCGACGACGCCCTCGACCATCTGGCGGACCTCGTCGAAGGAATCCACACCGGCCTTGTAGGCGCGGGCGCGTCGTCCCAGCGCCTCGATCGCGGCCACCGCCTCCTTGGCGGCCGCCTCGTCGCGGCGGTAGTTGACCGCGATGTCGGCGCCGTCCTCGGCGAGGGCGAGCGCGATCGCCCGCCCGATTCCCCGACTCCCCCCGGTAACCAGCGCAACCCGTCCCGCCAGCGACATGACTTCTCCCTTCGACAGTTGAGCGGCTTCGCCTCCGGCCGGGATCATACACCAATCGCGCCACCGGCCTGGCCCAGCGAACGCGGTCCGATTCGCCGTGTGTTTACAGCCTATTGCGAGCCGTTCTTCGAGTCGTTTCTAGGCGCGCCTGCGCCGGCCCACGGTCCGCAGGTCCTCGAGTACGAGGTAGCCGCAGGGCAGCACCAGCAGGGTGACCACGGTGGCGAACATCACGCCAAAGGCGAGCGATACCGCCATTGGGATCAGGAACTGGGCCTGCATGCTGCGCTCCAGCATCAGCGGGGTGAGTCCGGCAAAGGTCGTGAGCGAGGTGAGCAGGATGGGCCGGAAGCGCCCCACACCGGCGGCCACCACGGCCTCGGCGATCGATCCCCCGCGATCTCGATGCGTGTTCACGTTGTAGACCAGCACCAGGCTCGCGTTCACCACCACGCCGGATACCGCGACGATCCCGACCACGGACATGAAGCTGAGTCCGTGGAGCTGACCGAACCACTGCATCAGGATGTGGCCGCCGATCGCGCCCACCAGCCCGAAGGGAATCACGCTCATGATGAGCAGGGGCTGCGCATAGGAGCGGAGCGGCACCGCCAGCAGCCCGTAGATCATCAGCAGGGCGAGGACATAGGCGCTCAGCAGGCCGCTGAAGGCCCGCCGCTGCTCGCGCTGCTCGCCCTCGAGCGAGTACGAGACCGACGGGTAGTCTCGCGAGGATCTGCGGGAGCGATACGGCCTGAAGGTCGGCCAGCACGTCGTTGGCGGTGGTGACCGTCCGATCGACATTGGCGGTGACGTTCACTACCCGCATCCGATCGCTGCGCTGGATGGTCGCGAAGCCGCGCCCCAGCTCCGCGTCGGCCACGGTGCGGAAGGGCACCTCGGCGCCGTCCAGCGTGCGGATCCGCACGTTCTCGAGATCTCCGAGGGAGCGGCGCTGCTCCTCGGGATAGCGGACCATCACCCGGATGTCGTCGCGCCCGCGCTGGATCCGCTGCGCCTCCTCGCCGTAGAACGCCTGCCGCACCTGGCGCGCCAGATCGCCGAAGGGTGACGCCGAGCGGCTCCGCGGTGGGCTTGATCTTGAGCTTCACCTCCTGCTTGCCCTCGCGGAAGGAGTCGGCGATGTCGATCACCCCCGGATAGCGGGCCAGGTCGGCCTTCACCCGGCTCGCTGCATCTCGCAGCGCCCCGACGTCGACCCCCTGGAGCTGCACGTCGATCGCGTCTCCGGCCGAGAAGAGGTCCGACGCGAAGACCAGCTCCACGGCATCCGGGACGCTCCCGGCGATGCTCCGCCAGCGCTGCGCCACCTGGCTGGTGCTGATGGCGCGCTCTTCGGAGGGGACCAACTCGAGCACCACCTCCCCGAGGTGCGAGTCGGCCGAGGACTGCTGGGCGGCTCCCGTCGGCCCCCGGCTCTGCCGCTCCCGAAACGGTTGCCTGCCGACGGAGGCGAGCACGTGCAGGACCAGACTCTCGCCTTCTGCGGCGAACTCGGGATCGATCTCGGCGCGGAGCTCCTTCACCGACGCCTCGAGGTGGTGGACCGCGGCTTCGGTCACCTCGAAGGGCGTGCCCTGGGGCATGGTCAGCCAGGCGGCGAGGAAGTCCGCCTCGATGGGCGGGAAGAAAGAGAAGTGCATCCGGCCGCTGCGCAGGTAGCCCACCGACAGGAACAGCAGCAGGATCGCCGCGGCGATGGTCGTGTAGCGCCACTCCAGGGCGCGCTCCAGAGCCGGCCGGTAGATCGACGCGGCGAAACGCTCGAGGGAGCTTCCGGTGAAGCGCTGGAGCTGCTTCCAGCCGCGCCGGAAAGCGCTCTGCCCTTCGGACTCGGGCTTCTCGTGACCCAGAGCGAGGTGGGCGGGCAGGACCAGCTGCGACTCGATCAGCGAGAAGAGCAGGCAGATGGCCACGACCTTGGCCATGATCGAGAAGATCTGCCCCATCGGTCCCGGCACCATCAGCATCGGCATGAAGGCGGCGATCGTGGTCAGTACGCCGAAGATCACCGGGATCGCGACCTCCTGGGTGCCGCGGATCGCGCCCTCCATCCGCTTGCCGCTCTGCTCCTGGTGAGCGTGAACGCGCTCGCCCACCACCACGGCGTCGTCGACCAGGATGCCCAGCACCACGATCAAGGCGAAGAGCGAGAGGACGTTGATCGAGAGCCCGAGGGGAGAGAAGAGCCAGAGCGCACCGAGAAACGAGATCGGGATGCCGAGGGTGACCCAGAAGGCCACCCGGGCCCGCAGGAAGAGCGCCAGCACCAGCAGCACCAGGAGGAAGCCGCTTCGGCCATTGCGCAGCAGCGTGTCGCGGCGGCTCCGGAGCGGAATCGAGTCGTCCTGCCAGATCGTGATCGCGATGCCCTCGGGAATCGTCTGGTTCGCCCGGGCCACGTACTCCTTCAGCGCCTCGGAGATCTCGATCACGTCCTGGTCGCCGACGCGGTAGACCTGAACCACCGCGGCGGGCTGGCCGTCGAAGCGGGCGGCGAGGTCGACGTCCTCGAAGCCGTCGACGACGTTGGCGATCTGGCCGAGAGGGACGCGCGTCCCGTCCTGGCGAGCGATCACCACGAGGTCCTCGAACTCGAGGCCGCGGTAGGCCTGGCCCTTGGTGCGGAGCAGGATCTCACCGCCCGCGGTCTTGATGCTGCCGCCGGGCAGGTCGAGGGACGAGCTGCGCACCGCCTGCACCACGTCGTCGAAGCGCAGGCCGTGCCGGCGCAGGGACTCCTCCGAGACCTCGATGGAGATCTCGAAGGGGCGGACCAGCTTGAGTGCGGTCTGCGTGACGCTCGGCAGAGCCAGGATCTCGTCGCGCACCCGCTCGCCGAGCGCCTTCAGCGTCCGCTCGTCCACGTCGCCGGAGATCGCCACGTCCGCCACCGGGCGCTGCAGCGTGACCTGCGCGATCACCGGCTTCTCGGTCTCGTCGGGAAAGGTGTCGATGGCGTCGACGCGGGCCTTGACGTCGTCGAGGACCTTGCTCTCGTCCGCGCCGCTCATCAGCTCGACGATGACCGCGCAGGCCCCTTCGAGCGCCGAGGAGCGGATCTTGTCGATTCCGTCGATGCCCTCGATCTCCTCCTCGATCCGGATGCAGACGCCCTCTTCGGTCTCCTCGGGAGCGGCGCCGAGGTACTCGACGGTGATGCGGATCATCTCGATGTCGATGTCGGGGAAGGTCTTCTGCGGGAGCTGGAAGACCGCCGTGAGCCCCCCCGCGATGATCATGGCCGCCAGCAGGTTGGCGGCGACCGGGTTCTGCGCAAACCAGGCGATCGGGCGGTTCAAGGGGTCACCTCGTCACTGGTGACGGGGCGGAGCTTCATTCCGTCGACGGCGGCCTCGACGGAGGAGACGATGACGCGGTCTCCGGGCTCGAGACCGGAGCGGATCACCACCTCGTCGCGTCCGGCGCGAATCACCTGGACGCGGCGGAAGCGGAGCCGGTCCTCGGTGTCGGCAACCAGCAGCTGATCGGCTCCGCGCATTGCGGCGCGCGGCACCGTCACGACACCTTCGGTCTGGCGGCCCAGGATCTGCGCCTCGACGAAGAGGCCGACGGCCAGCGGCGGGCGGTCGCCGGAGCGGCCGTAGGGGTCCTCGACCCGCGCGATCACGTGGACCATGCGGGTCTTGGGGTCGATCTCCCCCTCGGTGCGCACCACGCGTCCCTCCCAGAGGTGCTCGCCCCCCGCGAAGTCTGCCCGCAGCTCGACCGCCGCCCCCTCGGTGTTGGCGCCGTCGTCGCGGTACCAGAGCGGGAGATCCAGGAAGGCGAGCTCGTCGTCCGAGACGGGGAGGCGGATCTCCGCGAAATCGGTGGCGTAGAGCCGCGCCATCGGCGTGCCGCGGTTCACGAACTGACCGACGTCGGCGGTTCGGTCTCGGACGCGGCCCGTGAAGGGTGCACGGATCTCGGTGCGCTCCAGATCGCGCTCGGCCTTCTCGAGGTTGGCTCGGGCCTGTCGCCTCGTCGCGCGTGCGACCCGCTCCGCCGTGACCGCCATGTCGAGCTTCGCGGGGCTGGCGATCTTCCTGTCGGCGAGATTCTGCTGTCGTGCGAGCTCCTTGGTCTCGCGCTCCAGCTCGCTCTCGGCCCTCGCCAGGTTGGCGCGGGCGAGCTCGAGGGCGACCCGGTAGTCGAGCGGGTCGATGCGCACCAGGGGGTCGTTCTCCTCGAAGAACCCGCCGGAGGTGAAGGAGGGGGACACCCAGACGATGGGACCCGATACCTCCGGGACCAGGTCGCTCTCGGTGCGCGGCGCGACGGCGCCGTGGGTGGTGACCCGGAGCTGGACTGTCTCTGGCGTGACTTCGACGACGCGGACCAGCCGCGCCAGCGCCTCCGGCGAGGTGGTTTCGACGTCGGGACGCGTAGCGACCAGTGCCAAAGCACCGAGCACGCCGGTGAGTACGATCGCAATGGGCAGCAGGAGCTTGAGACGGCGTTTCATGGCGAGGAGTATAGAAACAGGCGTTCCAGGGGCCAGATACTGACCGCGCGCCCATCTGGGCCCTCTTGACCCGGAGATCGGACTGCGTTGACCTGACGTCATGGAGACGTATCTCGACGCGATCTCGGCGGTGATCTGGGGACCCTGGGTATTGATTCCCCTGCTGGTGGGGACCGGCGTGCTCCTCACCGTGCGGCTTCGCGGCCTGCAGTTCCGCGAGCTGGGTCGATCGCTCCACCTCGCCTTCGTGCAGCGCCGCGAGGCTGGCGCTGAGGGCGACATTTCGCACTTCCACGCCCTGATGACCGCCTTGGCCGCCACTGTTGGCACCGGGAACATCGCGGGTGTCGCCACCGCCATCGCGGCGGGTGGCCCCGGGGCGCTGTTCTGGATGTGGGTGACCGGCGTCCTCGGAATGGCGACCAAGTACGCCGAGGCGCTCCTGTCGGTCCATTTCCGTGTGGTCGATGAAAACGGGCAGATGTCGGGCGGTCCGATGTACTTCCTGTCGCGCGGCATCTCCGCGCGCGGCCTGGGGCGCTTTCTCGGCGGTGCCTTCGCGCTGTTCGCCGCCATCGCCGCCTTCGGAATCGGGAACGGCGTCCAGTCCCAGGAGGTCGCGAACACCCTCCGGACCACTGCCGGCGTAGAGCCGCTGCTGACGACGACGGTGCTCGCGCTGTTGGTCGCGGCGGTGATTCTGGGGGGCATCCGTTCCATCGCACGCTTCGTGGGCGTTCTGGTGCCCGCCATGCTGGTGCTCTACATGGGCGGGACGCTGGCCGTCCTCTTCCTCAACGTGGAGTTCATCCCCCGCGCCCTGGCCCAGGTGTTCGACTCCGCATTCACGGGAAGTGCGCTGGGCGGAGGAGTGCTCGGCGCCTCGGTTGCCGCCGCGATCCGGTTCGGCTTCGCTCGCGGGATCTTCTCCAACGAGAGCGGAATGGGTTCTGCCGGTATCGCGGCCGCCGCCGCCGCCACACGCGAGCCGGTGCGCCAGGCCCTGGTCTCGATGACCCAGACCTTCATCGACACGCTCGTCGTCTGCACGCTGACGGGTCTCGTCATCCTCACCACCGTACTCGCCGACATCGACCTCCACGGCGCCGCCGAGGCCGGCGCCCGCTGGCAGGTGCTCAGCGGATCGGAGTGGACGACGATCGCATTCCGGCAGAGCCTGCCGGGGCAGCTGGGCGGCTGGCTCGTCACCATCAGCCTGGCGTTCTTCGCCTTCTCCACCATCCTCGGCTGGGGCTACTACGGCGAGAAGTCGATCCAGTACCTGCTCGGCATCCGCGCGGTGGTCCCCTATCGGGTGGTCTTCTCGGCCATGGTCGTGATCGGTCCGCTCTTCTTCGACCGCCGCATCTGGCTGGTTTCGGACATCACCAATGGGCTGATGGCGATTCCCAACCTGATCGGCCTCCTGCTGCTCTCCGGCGTGATCGTCTCGGAGACGCGAGCCTACTTCGAACGCCAGGCTGCTCGGGAGGCCCCGCCAGCCGATTCTTAAACGAATTGGACGATTTTCGTCTGATTTGTATAATTTGACCATGTCCACGACAGCCTCCCAAGCGCCGGCGGCGCGCACCGAGCGAGCGGAGCGCACCCGCCACCGGATCCTCGACGCGGCGGGCCAGTGCTTCGCCGCCGCCGGCTACGCCAAGACCACGGTGGAGCAGATCGCCCTCCAGGCGGCCGTCTCCAAGGCCCTGGTCTACCACCACTTTCGCGGCAAGGAACAGATCCTGGAGGCGGTCCTGGAGCGCACCCTCGACGACTGGGACGAGGCCACTCAAACGGCCAACTGGCCCGACGGGAAGAGCGTGCTGCAGGGGCTCGCGGAGATGCACCGCGCGACGCTCCAGTACGCTCGGGACAACCCCCTGCTGCGCGCTCTGTTCCAGAACGATCCACTGGTGCTACTGGACATGCGAAGGAGCGCTGCCGTGCGGCGTTCCCTGGATGAGTTCCGGGCGCAGCTGGTGGAGGCGATCCGCGCCGGGGTCGAGTCCGGAGAGTTGCGGCAGGACCTCGACGTCGAGCGCTCGGCGGATGTCGTCCGGATGCTCCACCAGAGCTTCATCGAGCATCTCTTCGACACCGAGTGGATCGATGCCTCGGACGAGCGCCTGATCGATGCGAGCCTCGATGTGCTGTTCCGCGGTCTGGCTCGGGAGGAGCGATGATGCATCTGTTCCGCTGGCTCGCGCTGCTCTCGGTGCTCTCACTGGTAGCCTGCTCCGAGAGCGGCCCCTCGAGTGCCGGGGCAGCCGGGAGCGGCGCCGAATCACAGTCCGAGCCCGAGTCCCGGATATCCGCAGCGGTCGATCGGGTCGAGACCCAGCGGGTCACGCTCGGGGCGATACACACCTCCATGGCGGCCTCGGGCGCGATCCAAGCGAAGCGGGTGACCGAGATCGGAGCGGAGGTGAGCGGCCGCTTGGTGGAGATAGCGGTGGACGTGGGCGACGTGGTGGAGGAGGGCGATCCGCTCTTCCAGATCGACGCGCGACCCTACCAGCTGGGCCTTGCGGAGGTGCGCGCGGGTCTGGCCCTGGCACGGGCCGAGAGCCAGAACGCGGCGCACGAGGTCGAACGAGTCGCCAAGCTGATCCAGGAGCGGGCCGCCTCCGAGCAGCACTTCGAGCAGCTCCAGACCAGAGCCGCCGTCGCCCGAGCACAGGTGGCACAGATGGAGGCGCGGGTGGCGCGCGCCGAGCGCGATCTCGAGTGCACCGTGGTCCGGGCGCCGTACCCGGGAAGCATCGTCGAGCGGCGCGCCCACGAGGGTGCCATGGCCGGCCCGGCGCCGATCCTGGTGCTCCAGGAGACGGGCGCGCTGGAGGCCGTCCTCGCCATCCCGGACGCCTGGCCGGCGCCGGTTCGAGCCGGGGCCGAGGTCCGCCTCTACGTCGAGGGCCTCGGAGAGCCCCTGCTGACACGCATCGATCGGGTCAGCGACCGCGTCGACCCCGAGACGCACACCTACCAGGTGCGCGGCCCGGTCGACGACCCGTCCCGCACGGCGAAGGCCGGATCCTACCTGCGCGCCGAGGTCGAGATGGGCTCTGGCGGGCCCGCGCCGATCGGTCGATCGCTCCGCGCTTCTCACCCGCGATGGTCGCACCTACGTGTTTCGGGTCAGCGGCGACACCGTGGAGCGCGTATCCGTGCGCGTGGGTCTGATGGACGAAGATCGCGCCCAGATCCTGAGCGGGGTCGCCAGCGGAGACGAGGTGGTGCGCGGGGAGGCCGTGGGCAGGCTCGAAGACGGCGCGCGGATCGAGAGGATCGAAGAGGCCTCTGCCCAGAGCGCCCGCGTCGAGGCCGCGCCGTGAATCTCGCCGACGTCTCGATCCGGCGTCCCGTCTTCGCAGCGATGCTGATCATGGCCCTGGTGGTGCTGGGTCTGGTGTCTTTCACCCGGCTCGAGATGCAGTTCGACCCGGACATCGAGTTCCCCGTCGCCTATGTCACGACGGAACTCCGGGGCGCCTCGCCGGAGACCGTGGAGCGCGAGGTCACCGACGTCCTCGAGGAGCAGATCAACGCGATCGAGGGTATCCGCACGCTCGGCTCCACCTCCTCCGAAGGCCTCTCGCGAATCGGAGTGGAGTTCCACCTGGGCTACGAAATCGACATCAAGGTCCAGGAGATTCGCGACAAGGTGGCGTTGGCCCGTCCCCTGCTCCCCCTCGACGTCGAGGATCCGGTGGTCGGGAAGTTCGACCTGACGGCCGTCTCCATGATGAACATCGTGCTGGGTGGCGCGGTCTCGCTCCGCGAGATCTCAGACCTCGCCGAGCACGATGTGAAGGAGCGCCTCGAGCGACTTCCGGGGGTCGGCGCGGTGGAGATCGTGGGCGCCCGGGAGCGGGAGATTCGCATCTGGCTCGATCCGCTCCGCTTGACCGGCTACGGCCTCGCCATCGAAGACGTCGCGAACACACTCCGCCTGGAGAACGCGGAGCTCGCCAGCGGACGCATCGAAGGGGAGCGGCGCGAGTGGTCGGTCACCACCCAGGGCAAGGCCAAGACCGTCGCCGACTTCGGAGAGTTGATCGTCGCGGAGCGGGCAGGGCGACTGGTCCGCTTGCGCGAGGTCGCGGTGGTCGAGGACGGAATGGTCGAGGCGCGCAGCATCGCCCGCCTGAACGGCCGTCCGGGCGTCTCCCTGGAGATCCAGCGCCAGAGTGGCGCCGACATCGTCGGGATCGCCCGCCACGTACGGGCGGAGGTCGAGCAGATCCGTGAGAGCCTCCCGGCGGGCGTGGAGATCAGCGTGGCGCGGGACTACGCCGTCTACATCGAGGCCCAGGTCCGCTCGGTATTCGAGGACATGCTGACCGCCACCGTGCTCGTCGTCGTCGTCGTGCTCTTCTTCCTGCGCAACTGGCGGAGCACCTTCATCGCGATGCTCGCGATCCCCTCCAGCGTGATCGGGTCGTTCACCCTCTTCTACGCGATGGATCTCTCTCTCAACGTGATGACGCTGATGGCGCTCTCACTCGCCATTGGCCTGGTGATCGACGACGCCATCGTCGTCCTGGAGAGCATCTACCGCAAGATCGAGGCGGGTGAGGATGCGATGAGCGCGGCGCAGCAGGGCAGCCGCGAGGTCGGACTGGCGGTGGTCTCGACGACATTCGCCGTCTGCGCGGTGTTCGTATCCATCGCCTTCATGAGGAGCGTGATCGGGAGTTACTTCTACGAGTTCGGCGTCGCCGTCACGGCGGCCGTTGCCGTCTCGATCGTGGTCGCCTTCACCCTGACACCGATGCTGGCGAGCCGTATGCTTCGCCAGAGCGGCGAGCCGGGCTGGCTGTTTCGACTCTTCGAGCGCGCGCTGCACGCCCTCGACGGAGGATACCGCTGGCTGCTGGTGCGATCGCTGCGTCACAAAGGCGTGACCCTGGCAGTGGGGTTGGCGGCGATCGTCGGTGGCTGCGGCGTCGCCTCGACTCTTCCCTTCGATCTCTACGCCCAGGAGGACCTGAACCAGGTGCTGGTGCAGGCGAAGTTCCCGATCGGGACGCCGCTCTCCGTGACGGATCGCCTGCTGCGGCGGATGGAGGCCGAGGCGATGGGCCACCCCGACGTGAGAGACACGTTCGCCGCCGCTGGCAACGAGATTCGCCACGAGCCCCACCGGGCCCGCATCGAGGTGATACTGATCGACAAGCAGGAGCGGGAACACGCTCTCACCGAGACCTTCGACCAGCTTCGCACCCGGATGCTCGCCGCCGTCCCCGAGGCCGAGGAGATCTCAGTGGGCCTCCCGAACTACGGGGACACCGAGGGAAGCCACACGGACCTGAACTACAGTTTGCAGGGTCCGGACCTGGGCCGCCTGGAGCGCTACGCCAACCAACTGACTGCGCGGATGCGGGCGGATCCCGTCTTCGTGGACGTGAGCACCTCCTTCGAGGCCGGCAAGCCCCAGATCACACTCGATGTCGACCGCGGACGCGCGGCGGACCTGGGCGTCTCGGCGGTGGCGATCGGGCGCACGATTCGCACCCTGCTGGCCGGCGAGAAGGTGGGATCCTTCGAGGAGGCAGGTCGCCGCCACGACGTGCGGATCCAGGTGTTGCCCGAGTACCGTGACGACCCGGCCCAGATCGACCTGATCCGGGTGCGCTCGCTCCGCGGAGAGCTGGTTCCCATCACCAGCGCCGCATCCGTGAAGCTCGAGGAGGGTCCAGTAGAGATCCAGCGGGAGAACCGCACCCGGGAGATCGCGGTCAACGCCAACATGGCCCCCGGCTTCCCGCTCAGCGCCGGGACTGCCAAGTTCGAGGCCTGGGGCGCCGAGCTGGGGATCCAGCCACCGGACGAGATGGTGGCGGGAGGCCGGGTGCGCGTCATGGGTGAGCTGGTGGCGGACGTCAGCTTCGCCTTCGGTCTCGGTCTGCTGGCCATCTACATGATCCTCGCCTCACTCTTCAACTCCTTCACCCACCCCTTCACCATCATGATGTCCGCGCCACTCTCCTTCATCGGCGGATTCGTGGCGCTCAAGCTGTTCGGCATGTCGCTGGACATGATGAGCTGCGTGGGTCTCCTGGTGCTGATGGGGCTGGTGATGAAGAACGGCATCCTCCTGGTGGACTACACCAACCAGCTGCGGGAGGCGGGGCGCTCCCGGGAGGAAGCGCTTCTGGAGGCGGGGCCGATCCGGATGCGCCCGGTGCTGATGACCTCGGGGGCGCTGATCTTCGGGATGCTCCCGATGGTGCTCAGCGAGGCGGTCGGCGCGGAGTTCCGCGCACCGATGGCTGCGATCACGATCGGCGGGTTGTTCACGTCGACGCTCCTCACGCTGATCGTCGTGCCGGTGGTCTACTCGGTCGTGGACGCCGGAACCGTCTGGGTACAGACGAGCTTCGGCCGGCTTCGAGGCGCCGTCGTTCGAAAGGACCCGGTGGGCGTGCGAAGATGAGCGGCGCGAATCGTGGTTCGGATTCGCCCGAAGTGATTCTCGTCGAGAGGCGCGGTGCGGTCGCCAGCGTCGTTCTCAACGATCCGCCCCACAATCGCCTCTCCATGGCGATGGTGGACCGCCTCGAGGAGCTGATTCCAGAGCTGGCCAGTGACCGGGAGCTGCGCGCCGTCGTGATCACCGGCGCCGGCGATCGGACCTTCTCCGTTGGCGCCGACATCCGCGAGTTCGGCAAGGTGGCCATGGAGATGGGCATGCGCGCGTTCATCGATCAGCGTCTGCGCGTGCTCGCCGCCATCGAGAACCTTCCCAAGCCGGTGGTCTGCGCGATCCGCGGTCCCTGTGTGGGTGGCGGGCTCGAGCTGGCGCTCTCCTGCCACTTCCGGATCGCGGCGGAAGGCGCTCGCATTGGTCTTCCCGAGATCGAGCTGGGCATCCCACCCGCCTGGGGCGGCACTCAGCGTCTCACCCGCACCGTGGGCCGCGCACACGCCCTGGACATGATGCTCCGCGCCCGGAAGATCGGCGCGGAAGAGGCGCACCGGATCGGTCTGGTGCACCAGGTGTGCACGCCGGACGAGTTGCTCGATCGGGCGCATGCGCTGGCCGCGGAACTCGCGGAGAAGCCGCCCCTCGCCGTCGCCGGCATCCTCGAGGCCGTGATCCAGGGGGGAGAGCTCTCTCTCGAGGAGGGTCTGGCCGTCGAGTACCGGGCCATGGAGCGAACCTCTGGCAGCAAGGACACCATCGAAGGCGTGCGCGCCTTCTTCGAGAAGCGCAAGCCCGTGTTCAAGGGCGAGTGAGCGCGATCCGGATTCCCTCTCCAGCACCAGCTCGCCAGCTCCTCGGAACCTGCTCCACGCCGCAGCTCCTCGACGGGAGTGTTGCCCGCGTGCTCGGGCAGGGGCTCCGGGGAGATCTCGCCCGCCGATTCCAGAAGCTGGGCCGCCTTCAGCAGCAGGTGACAGCCGGCCGACGAAGGCGGGACCTGGCTCTTCCAGACTTCCGGATGAATGCTGGCGTGTGGGAAACGCTCGGCGAGCTGATTCACGTGGCGGCGGTAGCCCTCCATCCCACCGCGTTCCTTCCAGCCGCCGGCGATCTTGCCCTCCACGTCTCCAAAGACGGAAATGAAATGATGACGGAGCTGCACCTGCGATCCGAATTCCTGCCGGATCTGATCCAGCTTGATCTGGGCGAAGTAGGCCCAGACACACAGAATGTCCGAGAAGTACGAAATGCTCAGGGCGGGCTCCGGGCTCATGCTCCCCTCATGACCCCGTATCTTAGCGGGTGAGATGGCCTTCGATGGCGGTCGGAGGGATGCCGGAGCCTCCTCGATTGCCCTGGTGCGAGGTAACCCAGAACCTGCCGTCGGGTGTCCAAAGGGCAAATGGCGAGTAGCGTGTGATGGTGGCAGGGACGGAAACCGTGGAGAGCCCCAGCGCCGCGGCGGATCTGGAGCGGCGCTTCACGGCCTTCGTCGTGAGCCACCGGGATCGGGCCCGCCGTCTGGCCTGGCGGCTGGTCGGGGGAGACGATGCCGCCGCCGAGGACGTCGCCCAGGAGGCCTTCGTCAAGGCGTATCGGGCACTGGGCCGATTCCGGGAGGAGTCGAAGCTCGAGACCTGGTTCTACCGGATCCTGCTGCGCCAGGCTCACAACCACCGCCGCTGGGCAGCGGTGCGGTGGCGTTGGAGTGGCGGGTCGGAAGAAGACCTGGCCGACCCCTCCGCTCCGGCTCCGGGCGACCCCGGCCTGAGGAGGCGAATCGCCGACGCCCTGGACGGACTCACTCGCCGGCAGCGGGAAGCGTTCATTCTGGTGCATATGGAAGGATTCACGGTCAGCGAGGCCGCAGCGCTTCTGGGCAAGCCGACGGGCACGGTGAAGAGCCATCTCCACCGCGCCCTTCGGGCGCTTCGAGCAGCAGCTCGCCGATCTGCAGGATTTCGATGGAGGATGTCGGGAATGACCTCTTCTCGCGACGAGCGAACGCCCCTCGAGGGCGCGGAAAAGGAGTTCCTGGATCGCCTGGCGGAGGCGTACACGCCGGAGCCGATGAGCGCGGGCGAACGCGCGGCATTCGACGAGGCGATCCGAGCCCGGCTCGAGCGACCCCGGCGTCGACCGCTGCTGATTCCGGCGATCGGAGCCGCCGCCGCTGCGGGGCTGCTCTGGCTCGTGGTCTCTCAGTCGATCGGTCCGACTCCCCCGCCGGCCGAAGAGGAGTCGGCGGCGGTGGCCGCCAGCTCCTGGGAAGACGAGCTGTTCCTCTCCAGCGATCTCAGCGCTTCGGAGGATCGCGACGAGAGCGAAGCGCTTCCAGACGACTACCTCGCGATTGCCAGCGTGTTCCTGGGCGGATAGCGGCGTAACCCAAGCAGCCGGTTCGAGGGTCCAAAGGTCAGAAGCGCAGGAAAGCCATCATCAACAGTCGAGAGGAAAGACACATGCGTTGGCTCGATTTCGTCGGATCCCTTACCGCCTTGCTCGCCGGACTGGCCGTCGCCAGTGTGGGCTTTGCACAGCCTCCCTTGGGTGGACCTCACGGGCCGTGGACACCACCGGGGTCCCGGTCCGCACGGGTTCATCGAAGAGCATGCAGCGCAGCTCGGTCTGGATGATCAGACCCAGGCGGCGATCGACGAGATCGTCGAGGAATCCCGAGAGCGGGCGCGGGAGCTCCGCGAGGAGCTACGGGGCTG
This sequence comes from uncultured delta proteobacterium, assembly GCA_963722885.1. Classification (GTDB taxonomy): domain Bacteria; phylum Myxococcota_A; class UBA9160; order UBA9160; family UBA6930; genus CAVXZE01. The sequence goes on along the minus strand of CAVROS010000012.1, from coordinate 145,560 downwards.
CACCGGGAGATGCACGATCTCCTCTCCCAGGATACCCCGGACGAAGCGGCGGTGATGGCAGCAGGCCGATGCGATCGGGCAGGCCGAGACCGCGCTTCACAAGCACCGGCTCGGGACACTGATCAAGATCCGGGCGCTGCTCACGGACGAGCAGAGAGCCGAGCTGAGCCGAATCCGAGAGGAGACGCGGGCGCAGTGGCTCAGCCTCTGATCGAGGCCTGTGAGGGCGACGTGGACCAGCTCTGTCCCGAGGCCGAAGACCCCTGGTCCCGAAGGCGGTGCCTGCGCGACCACTGGGAGGAGCTCTCCCCCGACTGCCAGGATGCCATCGAGGCGGGCCGCGGGAAGCTTCGCCGCGGCCCCCGGGAGAGGCGCGGACCCGATGGGATGGGCGAGTTCTGAGCCATCGACCCGGAGGTTCCCCACCCGGCTCCGGGTGGAGAACCTCCGGGTGAAGACCCTCAGGACCAGTTGCCCGCCAGCTTGCCCGCCAGGGTCATCTCCTTGTCGCTGCGCGTCCCCAGCTTGATGGAGGTGGAGAGCCGCGCCGTGCCCTCGGCGTGGAGCGTCTCGTGCACCTTCTTGATGGTCGCGAAGATGGCGTCGAGCTCGCCCTCCACGTTGGTGCCGTAGGAGTGCAGCTGCACCTTCAGACCCGATTCCTCGATCAGCTTGTGCGCCCGCATCACCTCCTTGCGAACCGACACGCCTGCGCCAATCGGGATTACCTGGATTTCCGCCAGAGCTTTCATGGTTCGGTCCCTTCTCTGCTTTCGAGAACCGCGAGGACACCAACTCCAGGAGCGCCCGACGTTCTCGTGTGTGCAACCTCCCCGAGCTTAGCGTGGACTTGCCCCGGCATCCGCAGACGCTATCCCCGTACGATGCATCTTCGCTATCTACTCGCCGTGACCTGGCTGCGAAGCCGTCGTGCCATTGTCCTCGGCCTCGTCCCGTTCGCCCTGGCGCTCGCGTCGCACGCCGACGTGAGCCGGCCCGAGGTCGACGGGCCGGTTCCCGTCCGTGTCGCCGTCGATGTGCTCGACCTCGACGACGTGGACTCGGTGAAGCAGAGCTTCGTGGCCAATGTCTACTACGAGGCCCGCTGGCGAGACGCGCGCCTGGCCCACGGCGGCCCCGGCGAGCGCGCCATGCCGCTCTCGTCCGTGTGGCATCCCAGGCTCCAGTTCCTCAACCAGCAGCGCGTGCTCCAGACGCTCCCGGAAGTGGTCGAGGTGTCGCCCGACGGTGAGGTTCTCTACCGCCAGCGCGTCTGGGGCCCCTTCTCCCAGCCCCTCGACGTCGAGGACTTTCCCTTCGACGAGCAGACCTTCGATCTGCTCCTTGTCCCCGCTGGCTTCGAGCTCGACGAGGTCCGCCTGATCGCGGACCCGGAGCGCCCGAGCGACATGGCGCCCTCCTTCTCGGTGGCCGACTGGCGCGTCGACGAATTCCGCGCCGGGGGCGAGGAGTACGAGTTCGCCCCGGGCCTGCCGGTCCCCATCTTCCACGTCCGGCTTCTGGCCGAGCGCCAGAGCGCGTACTTCGTCCTGAAAGTGATCGTGCCCCTGCTGCTGATCGTGGGCATGGCGTGCACCGTGTTCTGGATGGATCCCAAGAACGCGTCGATACAGATCGGGGTCGCGACGACCTCGATGCTGACGCTGATCGCCTACCGCTTCGCGATGTCGGGCTTTGCGCCCCCGGTTCCGTACCTGACGCGCATGGACATCTTCATCCTGGGCGGCACCCTGGTGGTCTTCCTGATCCTGGTGGTCGCCGTGGCCACGGTCTACCTGACGGGCCACGGCCGGCCCGCGCTGGCGCTCACGATCGAGCGCCACTGCCGCTGGGCCTTCCCCGGCATCTTCGCCGCGCTCTCAGCCTTCGCCTTCCTCTGAATCGGGGCGCCCGGCCAGGCGTCGTAGGTGGCAGTCCGTCGTGGACGCTTTGCGCATGTTGAGCCAGTCCCGTACCGTGGACGGCTCCATGCGCTTGTTCACCGGTGGACCGATCCTGACGATGCGGCGCGAGGCGCCGCGGGCCGAGGCGCTTGCGATCGACGGAGATCGGATCGTGGCGGTGGGCGAGGCCGGGCGCGGTCCGCGCGGCCGCACCCGGAGCCGAAGAGATCGACCTGGCCGGAGCCTGCCTCCTCCCGGGCTTCATCGACGCCCATCACCACTTCAGCGAAGGCGCGTTCTTCACCTCCGGGATGAACCTGCACTGGCCGGCGGTCCGCAGCGTGGAAGAAATCCTCGCGGGTGTTCAGGCGCGCGCCGCCCAGACACCGCCGGGGCAGTGGGTGATCGGCGAGGGGTACGACGCGTCGCGTCTGCGGGAGGGCCGCCCCCCCACGCTGCAGGAGCTGGACTCCGCCTCGCCGGAGCATCCGGTGGTGTTGGTGCAGTACTCGTACCACGAAGCCGTCGTGAACTCCCGCGCCCACCAGGCCGTCGGTCTGGCGCTGCGAGCGCTCGAATCCGCCCGGGGGTGAGATCGGGCTCGACGAGGATGGCCAACCGAACGGGCAGATGGTGGAGAACGCCGTGGCCCCCTTCTACACACGCGCGGTGGAGCAGGCGCTGGCGCGCGACGAGGCCGGGTACATGGCGCAGCTCGCGCGCTACCAGGATCGCCTCTTCGCGGCGGGCCTGACCCGGGTCTACGATGCGGCCGTATCCCCGCTGATGGAAGCCACGCTCCGGCGGGCGGTCGAGCTGGACGTGCTCCGCATTCCGGTGCTGATGATGCTGGCCAGTGGTGATGGCATGTTCATGCCCCCGCGCGACAGACTCGAGGGCACGCGCACCGGGGAGGGTGACGATCTTCTCCGGACGGGCCCGCTCAAGCTGTTCATGGACGGAGGCGAGCGCGCGGCCATGGCGCTCCCCCTGGGCTTCATGGCCAGGTCGACCCTCGCGGCAATCGGCCAGATGCTCCGTCGTCGGAGTCGGGCCGCACTGCGCGCCTCGGGTGGAATGACGGGGCAGCTGGACAAGAGCGACTGGCGCTACCACAGCGGGATTCTCTTCTACACCGAGGCGGAGGCGCGGGAGCTGGTGGACGGAGCGGTGGCGCGAGGGCTCTCTCTGGCCCTTCACGCCGAGGGGAACGAGGGCATCGAGCGCGCCCTGGCCGTGCTGCCCAGGAGCCCGGAGCAGCGAGCGCCGGGTGTGGGCCCCCACCGCATCGAGCACTTCTTCTTCCCCGGCTCCGATGCGATCGGGCTGACGGCAGAGGCGGGGCATCGCCACGGCCGTGCAGCCGGCGATCGTCGAGTGGGTGGGCGATCGGGTGATTGCGATGGGAATGGTTGGCCGCTGGCACTTCACCCCGATTCGCTCGATGCTGGACGCGGGACTCACGGTGGCCGGGAGCAGCGACGCACCGGTCGTGGACTTCGACCCTCTGCGCGGGATTCGCACGGCGGTGCGGCGCCGGGCCGCTTCCGGAGCGCCGGTCGAGGATGGCGAGCAGGTGACGATCGGTGAGGCGCTGGAGATGTACACCGTCCACGGTGCGCGGTCCGGCGGCCTCGAGCACGAGGTCGGCACGCTCGAAGCGGGGAAGCGGGCCGACCTGGTGGTGCTGAACACGGATCCAACCGAGCTGGCGGACGACGAGCTGGACCGCCTCGTCGTGGAACGGACGGTGTGTGGCGGCGCCGACGTCTACCTGAGGGCCGCTGCAGCCTCCAGCTGAGAAATGCAGGCTAGACTCCTCCGAGACAAAGGAGGAGAACGATGGCCCTGACACCTTCCACGATGCTGGAGCTCGGCTCGCCGTTGCCCCCTTTCCGCCTTCCGGATCCGTCCGGGAAGGTCGTCGCGAGCGACGAATTCAAGGACTCGCCCGCACTGCTGGTCGCCTTCATCTGCAACCATTGTCCCTACGTCAAGCACCTCCGCGTGGAGCTCGCGCAGTTCGCAAAGGACTACCAGGGAAGCGGACTCTCGATGGTCGCGATCAACTCCAACGACGTGTCGAACTACCCCGACGACAGCCCGGCCAAGATGGCAGAAGAGGTCGAGCAGGTGGGCTACGTCTTCCCCTACCTGTACGACGAGAGCCAGGAGGTGGCGAAGGCGTATCGGGCCGCTTGTACACCCGAGTTCTATCTCTTCGATGCCGACCGTCGGCTCGTCTACCGGGGCCAGTTCGACGACAGCCGCCCCGAGAGCGGTCGACCCGTCACAGGCGCCGATCTGCGCGCGGCGGTCGATGCCCTCCTCGCCGGCCGGCCCGTCCCGCCGGATCAGACACCCGGCATCGGATGCAACATCAAGTGGAAGCCAGGCAACGAGCCTGACTACGCCTAGCAGACTTCAGAGTCGAGCGGGATCTCGGCGGCGTCTCCGGTACCAGTGGATCAGAAAGGGGGGCGTGGCGAGAGCGCAGAGGCCGAAACCGGACCAGCGAACCAGGGGGAGGTAGCTCGGCTCGGGCGCGATGGCAGCGAGGGACAGCGAGCTCTCGCTGGCGTAGAAGAGGGTGAGGAGAACGAAGCCCCCGACGAAGAGCAGGTCGAAGCCGCGCCGCCCGCGTCGAAGGTAGAGCCGGGCGAAGACCACCGCGTGGACAGCGAAGACGGCGGTGAAGAACAGCTCCTTCAACGGGAAACCTCTCGGGGGGGCAGTCCTCAAGAACGTACCCGGCGTCTGTTCGCTGTCCAACCAGCCCGGTTTCGAGTCGCATCTTCTGCCGAAATGGCTCAAGCTGGATCCGAGCCCGAAAGGCGGGAGGTAGGACGACGGGATGCGTGGAACTAGCGAGGTTGCGCAGAGTCGAGGAGTTCGCGGGGTCGCCTTTCTGCTGGCCCTCTGTGCGGTGACAGGTCTGGCCTGGCCTTCAAGCTCCGGGCTCTGGACTGGATCCACCGAGGCCGAGGCCTCCTGAGCTACGAGTGAGGCGCGGAGTCGAAGCTCAGCGGTGACGAATCGTCACCGGGATGGCGTTGCGCTCCGGGTGACGGCTCGATCACTCACTCGTTCATCTCCAGAGTGAAACCGCGCTCCGCCTGGATCCTCTTGGCCCGCTCGAAGAGCACCTCTCGGGTCTCCCTGCGCTCCGGGTCGGGTACGCAGCACTCGACGGGACAGGCTTCCGCGCACTTCTGGGTCGGATGGAGGCCGACGCACTCGCTGCAGCGATCCGGATCGATGACGAAGATCTCGTCTCCCAGGCTGATCGCATCGTTTGGGCACTCGTCTTCGCAGGCGCCGCAAGAGATGCAATCCTCGGTAATCATCGTGGCCATCGAGCAGCGACCTCCGGTCGAGGGATCCCGTCCTCGGGCGTCAGCCCTTCCAGGTCTTCAGTACTTCCTGGGCGCCGTTGTAGCCGGGGACGCCGGTCACGCCCGGACCGGGGTGACACGCCGAGCCGCACATGATCAGGTTCTCGAGCGGCGTCCGGTAGCCCGACCAGCCCGGTACCGGGCGCCGATCCCACATCTGGCCCGGATGCAGCAGGCCGTGACAGAAATCGCCCCCTGTGATCCCGAAGGTCTTCTCGAAGTACTGATGGGTGAGGACCACCTGGTCGACGATCGCGTCCCGGAAGTTGGGAGCGCGTTCGGCCATCTTGTCGATCATCCGGTCGGCCATCACCTGCTTCAGCTCGTTGTGCTTGTCCTGGGGAATCGCGTAGGGAAAGTAGTGCGAGAAGAAGGTGCAGGTGTAGTGGCCCTCGGGGGCCAGGCTCGGGTCCAGCACGCTCGGCATGTAGCAGTAGCTGGTGGGATCGTCGGGCACCTGGCCGCGCCGGTACTGCTCGAAGCAACGCGAGAGATGATCCGGCCCGGGGATGTAGGCCATCAGCCAGCGGATGTCGTCCTCGTTCGTGAAGGCGAGATCCCCGGTGTACTCGGGCATCTCCTTCATGGTGAGGTGGATCTGGACGTAGCCGTTCTCGTAGCGGATCTCCTTCACCGCATTCACGAACCGGGAGGGAAGCTGCTCCTCCCCCACCAGGCCGATGAAGGTCGTCCTCGCGTCGAGGCTGGAGAGGACCACCTTGGCGGTGATCATGTCGCCGTTGCGAAGCTCCACGCCAACGACCTTTCCATCCTCCACCAGGAAGCGCTTGACCGGCGCCTTGTACTGGACCTCTCCTCCGTTGCTCTCCAGTGCATTCACGAGAGCCTGGGAGAGTGCACCGATTCCGCCCCGGGGCATCCGGAAGGTGTACTCGTCGCCCATCGTGTAGTGGTAGGCGAGCGAGAGCGCGCTTCCGGGTGTGTAGGGTCCCATGTGGGTGCCGTCGATGGCCGATGCGGAGAGGGAGCCCTGGATGTGGCGGTGCTTTTCGGGATCGGGAAAGAATCTCGAGATCACTCCCATGGCGCTGTCGTGGAGGACACTCAGCAGAATCTCCCGGGTCTTGGCGTCGGGGGCCTCGGCGATCAGGGAGTCGAGAGACGCGGGTGACTTGAGTAGCTCCCTGTTCACGACCTCCTTGAAAGGGCCGAGAAACTCGACCAGACCGGCGAGGCCCTGCACCGCATCGAGGCCGTGATCCGTCATCAGGTGCTCGAGCTGCTTGGCCTGATCGGTGAAGGCGATGAACGGGGCGTCGCCGGGCGAGCCGAAGACACAGTAGTGGGTTCGCGGTTTGAGCAGCTCGACGCCGTACTTCTCCAGCTCGAGCAGCTTCAGCATCTCGTCGCGAAACACCAGCAGCGCCCACGCGCCCACACTGTGCTTGTAGCCCTTGAAGAGCTCCTTGGTGGCCGCCATCCCGCCGGGCCAGTTGGTCTTCTCGAGGACCAGAACCTCGAGCCCGTTCTTGGCGAGGACGCTGGCAGCGGCCAGGCCGTTGTGCCCCGCGCCCACGACGATCGCATCGTAGTCAGCCATCTCGTGATTCCCCTCCGAAGCTGGCCGGACTCGATCTTCCGCGGAACCCCGGTAGGCATCGAGAGGCCGGCTGATACGATACGCCGTGCTGAGGAAGATGGGTCTGGGAAGATGGAACCGAGCGGCGTTTTTGTCGGCTCTGGGCGAGCCGGAAGCTCACGCTCGGTCGGGCTTCTCGCTTCGCCCCAGAACCAGATGGGGTCGGACGACCTGGCGCTTGCCCCTGAGGCGCACCTTCTCGAGTGCGCGACATTGGAAGGCCTTTCCCAGGCGCTGGCGGGTCTCGTGACCGATCACCACCTGGCCGGGCTCGGCCACGAAGGACTCGAGGCGGCTGGCGATGTTCACCGCATCGCCGATCACCGTGTAGTCCTTGCGCTGCGGCGAGCCGATGTCGCCCACCACCACCACCCCGGAGTTGATGCCGATGCGCATGGCGAGCCGCCGGCCCTCGGGAGCGTACCGGTTCCAGTCCTCGAGCATGTCCTGCATTCGCAGCGCGGCCTCCACGGCTCGCTCGGCGTGATCGGGGAGCTGCAGGGGGGCGCCGAAGAAGGCCATCATGCCGTCGCCCCGGAACTTGTCCAGGGTGCCGTCCAGGGCGAACACCGCCTCGGTGAAGCGCTCGAAGACCTGATTCAGCACCTGGACCACCTCCGCGGGGTCCATGCGCTCGGCCATCGAAGTAAAGCCGGTCAGATCGGCGAAGAGGACGCTGACCTCGCCCTCATCGGCCACCATGGCGAGCTCCGCCATGCCGGTTGCCTGAACGATGCGCTCCACCACCGCCGGGGAGCTGTAGCGAGACAGACGCGCTCGGCTCTCCTGCTCGTGGCGAATTCCGTCGCGGAGGGTGGCCTGTTCCACGGCCACCGCCGAGAGCACGGCGATGGTGGAGAGAGCCTGCAGGTGCTCGATCTCGAACGGCCGGTCCGGGCGCTGGCGATCCACGTAGATGAAGCCCGCGACCCGGCCGTCGCGATACAGGGGTGCGCACATGGCGGTTCGGATCTTCAGTCGGATGATGCTGTCGGCGCTGCCGTAGCGATCGTCCCGAGGGGCGTCCCGCACCAGCAGGGACTGCTTGTGCTCGATCACGTCGTTGGCGATGTGGGTGCTGATGACGATGGGGTCGTCGGCCCCCCCCTCCCGGGTGCGCATCACCTTTGGCTCGCTGGTGCCGGTCTCCTCGTCGTGGAGGCAGATCACTCCGCGCTGGGCGGGCAGGTTGTTGAAGACCAGGGCCAGGATCTGCTCCAGGGTTTCGTCCAGGGAGGCGCCGGCCAAGAGCACCTCCGAGGCCTCGCTGAACAGACGCAGCGGGCCGAGGTGCTCCGCCCAGACCGAGCCGCTCTGCCGGGTATTGGTGGGGCGGCTCGGCGCCATTCCGGGGAGTGGATCCTCGGCCCGATCGCTTTCCACGGGGGCGAGTGCGGTGCGGGTAGGCTCGGAAGCGGCGTCGCTCTGGGACAGCAGCAAGTCGAGCTGGCCCATGTCGATGACTTCGGTCTGAAGCCGCGGCTCCTGGCTGTCCTCGAAGACCACCCGGGGAGGCGAGGTGGACGAAGCCGGGCCGATGGACACCTGCAGGCGCACGCTGCCCAGATCGATGCGGTCGCCGTCGTTCAGATCCTGCTGGGTGGTGCGGAATGTGTTGATCTTGATTCCGTTCTTGCTGTCCAGATCGGCGATCGCCCAGCCGTGGCCGGATGGAGAGACGCGGGCGTGATGGCGCGAGACACTCTCGTGCTGGAGCATCAGGTCGCAGTCTTGCGCGCGGCCGATCAGAAGGGGATCCTCCCCGACGAACACCTCGCGCTCCTCGCCTTCGCTCCGGTACCGGAGCCGGCACACCTGGCGATTGTCTGCAGGGCTGTCAGGGAGCTCCTTCACAGCGAGCGCCGCTCACGAGCCGGGAGATTCACACCAGGATGGAGTCCGGTCACAGCTTCCTCAGGGACGGGTTCTTCTCCACTTATCGCGGGGCTGGAAGGTGAACTTGAGAGGGTCCCTGGCGGCCTCGACAGCGGCTGATTGACCGGCATTTCCGGCACTGGTAGGTTCCATCTCGCGGCCGCCTCGCGGTCACCAGTCCGGGCCCCACAGCGAAGCGCGTGTCAACAGAGGGGATATCGAATGATTACCTTCAGCAAGCAGCAGCTGAAAACACCCCGATACATGCGGGACGTGTATCTCGTCACCGGCGGAAACAGCGAGTTCCGCCGGGCGTTTCCCGAGAAGCGGACCGAGGAGCTCTGCATCGAGGCGCTCCAGGAGGCGTGTGAATACATCAACACGACTCCCCAGGAGCTGAAGAAGCACATCCACAGCTGCTACTACGGCCACTTCGCCGACCACTTCGGCGATCAACTCCTGGGGGAGGCGGTGATCCACGACCGCCTCGGACTCGATCCCCTCGGCAACGTCGGCATCAAGACCGGCGGGGCGACCGGCGGCTCCACGCTGTGGGAAGCCGCCAAGGCGGTCGCCAGCGGCTACTCCGACTGCGTACTGGCGATGGGCTGGGAGCGGATGGACGAGGTGCCGACCGACGAGGGAAACAACTACATCTCCTGCGCCGCCGACAAGGACTGGGAGACACCGCTGGGCCACATCTACACCGGCTATTACGCCGTGATGGCTCAGCGTTACTGGCAGATCTTCGGCAAGGAGGAGGATTCCTTCCGCCGCACCATGGCCGAGATCGCCGTCAAGAACCGCGGCTACGCGTGTCACAACCCATTCGCCCAGGCGCCGATGAAGATCACCGTCGAGGACGTGCTCGCGTCGCCGGTGGTGGCCTTCCCGCTGCGCGCGCTGGACTGCTGCCTGATGAGCGTCGGCGCCGGCTGCGCCATCCTCGCGGACAAGGAGACCGCCTACGCGCTGACCGACACACCGCAGCTGATCTACGTCACCGCCGGCTCACACACGCTGCGCGTCGCCGACCGGCGTCACATGGAGATTCCGCTGCTGCCCAACGAGAAGGACGATCAGTACAAGGATCTGGGCCGGGAGTTTCCGGGCGGCGATCGCTACCCCGGCTTCACCGGCTTTCTCGCCGCGCGCATGGCCGCCTACTACGCCTATCACATGGCGGGGATCACGGACCCCTGCGAGGATCTGGACCTGGTGGAGCTCCACGACGCCTTCACCATCAGCGACATCCAGAGCTACGAGGACATCGGCATTCGTCCCTACGGGCGTGGGCGCACCTACGTCGAGTCGGGCGACTGCTACCACACCAACCCGAACACCAATGCACCGGGCAGGCTTCCGGCGAATCTCTCCGGTGGCCTGATCGGCTGCATGCACTCGGTGGGCGCCACCGGCATCATGCAGGCCATCGAGTGCATGTATCACCTGCACGGGCGTCACGGCGAGATTCACGGGGACGAGCTCCGTTGGGAGCGGTTCGACAAGCAGAAGCCCGCCGACTGGAAGGATCTGCAGGTCGAAGGAGCCAATCGGGCGCTGGCCATCAGTCACGCCGGCGTCGGCAGCCACGTCACCGCCACCATCGTGGCCAACCCCGAACATCGGCTGGACAAGTAGGAGGGAGAGGGAAGATGTCGTACAGCGTAGACGTGATCGAAAATCGGTATCGACTGCGGGGCGAGTTCCACAGCATCGAGCCGAACCAGCCGATCCGGAACGAAGCCGGGAAGCTCTGCGGCGTGACCAACCCGCGCCGCCTGGTGCACACCCATTCCTACGGCGGTGAGTACGAGTTCTTCTCCGGAGTCGCCGAGGGGCGCCTGATCGGGACCCAGTGCGACAACGCCGATTGCGAAGTCGGGCATGGGTCGATCTTCATGCCGTTTCGGATCTACTGTCCGGACTGCCTGCAGAGAACGACCAGCGTGGATCTGACGGAGGTGGCGAACCGGACCTCGACCGTTCACAGCTTCATGATCACGGAGCGAACCGGCGCCTTCAACACGCTCGAGAAGCCGATCAAGTTCATCAACGTCGAGTTCGAGGGAGTCTGCACGATCCTGATGGGATACCTGTTGCGCGGGGAGCCGGCGATCGGCGATCGGGTGGTGCCGATCTTCGCCACCGAGCAACCGACCTACACCATCCTGGATCTGGCCTGGGTGCCCGAGGGAACGGCCCCGGGCGATCTGCCGAAGGGTTTCAGCTTCTCTAAATAGCGGCCGACTGGAGTCGCGACGCCCTCCAGGCGCTCCGCGCGCGGTCGGTGAGAAGCCCGAGACCCACCAGGGCCACGACGATGCGCAGGATGAAGCCCACCAGGGGGATGTGCATCGCCACCGTCAGGATCAGTACGCCCACCAGCAGCGCCACGCCAAAATCGCGAAGCCCTTCGGACTTGGGATGGACCAGGGAGACACCGATCAGGGCGGCCACCACGATCCCGCTCAGGTAGAGCGCGGTCAGGTAGAGGACCGCCCCGATCAGGGCGATGGGCAGCCCGACCAGGGTGAGGCCGGCGATCACCAGGACGATCGGAGCGACCAGGAGCACGACGAAGCCCACGCCGAGGGACCGGAAGAACTCGTTCCCGCTGGAGAGCCGGCCGCTGAAGATCCCCGGAAGCAGCGCGTAGAGGACCAGCCCGGCCACGAAGGCCGCGCAGAGTCGAATCAGCAGCCAGAAGTAGAAGGCGGCGTGGGTGTAGCGGGCGAGACGCCCATGGCGCACGGAGTCGAGGGGCGCGATGCTGGTCTCACCGCCCACCAGGGCGGCCTCGGCGATCTCGAGATCGGATTCGTCGCGCACGTGGGCGACGACGTTCCCGGCGATACGAGCCGTCGGGAGGACCTTGACCCGCTCTGCCCAGGTCTCGAAGTCCCGCCCCACCGAGCCGCGGATCTCCATGTGCTTTCCGCCCGTGATCAGGTCGCGGCGTACTTCCCCTTCGAACCGGATCCGCTCGCCCAGGTGAAACGCGTCGGAACCGACCCGCGCTTCCGGGGCGACCGTCACGACGTCGCTCACCGTGTAGAGGTTTCCGCGAATCTGCGCGTCGACGTTCAGATTCTCGGCCCCGGCGTGGACGCTGCCGTCCACCTCACCGGAGAGCTCCATGTCCCGCGCGATGGCGAACAGGTTGCCTTCGATCTTTCCCCGAAGCGTCAGCTGCTCGACGAAGGCGAAGACATCGCCGCGGATCACACCGTCGACGCGGAGGGAATCGCCGTTCACGACCAGGGTGCCCTCGAGGGTCTCGTCCGCGGTGACGTGTACGCTCTCGTGGAAGCGCAGGTCGACGGCCGAGGCCTGCGGCGCCGCAGTGACGACGGCGAGCAGCGCCAGCGAGATCGCGGCAAGGCTGCCGAAGCGGCGCAGGACGGCACTCGCGGCAAAGGTCGCCAGCGCTGCGAGGCTTCCGGTGGCCGCCACTGCGACACAGAGCTCGAGGAAGCCGGGAGCGGAATCGCGAAGCAGGAAGATGAGATCGAACAGCATTTCGTAGACTCCTAGAAGTCGGAGAGGATTCAGCCAATCGAGGCCCGCAGGCAGTCGCGCCTCGAGCAGGAAGCCGAGCACCAACGCCATCACGGCGACGACGCCGACGGCCGCGGGGAGGCCGAGGGCCAGGCCCCGGGCCGGCGCCTCCGCGGTGACGGGGCGCTCCGCTTCCCGCTCCCGCTCCTGGAGGACGTCGCCGAGGAGGCTCGCCTCCTCGCGGAGGGCCACGACCAGCTCGCGGGCACGCTGGGAGCGGACCAGCTCGGCCTCCACCTCCCGCATCTCGGCCGGGGAGAGCTCGCCGTCGACGTAGGCGCCGAATTTCCACTCGGGGACAGAACTCATCGCTCTCCTCCCGCCGCGTCCGCCAGCTCGCGCCGCAACCTGGCCTTGGCGCGGAACAGCAGCGTGCCGACCCGTTCTCTCGGCACCTCCAGAACCTCCGCGATCGCGGCGTAGTCGAGCTCCGCCTGGTAACGCAGCACCAGCGGAAGCCGGTACTTGGGGGGCAGCGCCTCGATTCCCGCCAGGAGCTGAACGCGCAGCTCTGCGCTCAGCAGCTGCCGCAAAGGGGAGGGGGTGTTCGAGGGCAGCTCCTCGTGCTCCAGCTCGCCCGGGTGAAAGATCCGCGCCTCCGTCTGCCGTCGGCGCAGCTGATCCGTGCAGTAGTGGCCGGCGATCGACAGCAGCCAGCGCCGGAAGGGCTGCCCGGGGTCGTAGCTGGCGAAGGAGCGCTGGGCTCGTAGAAAGACCTCGCTCTTGGCATCCTCGGCTGCCGGGAGGTCGCCGAGGAGACGACGGCAGAGCCGCGCGACGTCCGCGTCGAAGTGCGCGAAGAGCTCCCCGAAGGCCCTGCGCTCGCCGAGCTGGGCCCGTCTCAGCACCGGGCGGATCGCATCCTCACTCAAAGCCAGCCCATCCGCACCGGGCGTCCCGGGGCTCGTCCCCGGCCGCCTGGCCCAAGACTACCGCGCCGAGCCTCCTTCCGAGGCCAGGCGCCGGCTCCCCATCCATGGTCATGATCCAGCTCGCCATGCCTCCACCCCAATCCGGGTTCTCGCTCCTGACCTTTTCTCCCCTCTACTTCTACGAGCCGAAGGCGCGGGAATTTCGTTCCCCTCGGGGAAGCGGCTTTTGCGTGTAGAATGGCCGGCTCGGAGCCCTCTCTCCTCCGGTGCTCCCACCCTTTTGCTCCAACCGAAAGGAAGCGCCCCTTGAACGGACCGGCCGCGATCACGCCCGCGAAGATGATCATGCTCGGAGTGGGTTGGTTTGGATTCGAGATCTTCTGGGCGTTTCACACCGGCCCGATGCCCCTCTTTCTCAGGGACTTCACCGATTCGAAGTTCACGATCTCGCTGGTGCTGAGTCTGGCCGGCCTGGCGGGCTGCATCGTTCCCTCCGCAGTCGGCTACCTGAGCGACCGCAGTGGGAGCCGCTTCGGCCGCCGCAGCCCCTTCATCTTCCTGGGCTTTCTCGGGGTGCTTCTCTGCCTGCTCGGATTGCCTCGCGCGACGACCTTCGGGATCGTGGCGCTGCTGTCGGGGTGCATGTACTTCGCTCTCCGCTTCGCCGAGACGCCCTATCTCTCGCTGCTTCCCGACATCACACCGCCGGAGCAGCGGAGCACCGCCAGCGGCGTCATGCACCTGCTCGGCACCCTCGGCCTGATCGGCTGCTTCCTGGTGAGCTCGAGGCTCTGGGATGCCCATCCGAACGCGGTGTTTCTCCTGGTCGCCTTCGGCTCCTTCGGCTTCGTTCTCCTGGCGCTCGTGCTCCTCCGGGAGCCGCCGGTGGAGAGGGAAGAGTCGGTGGCGAGTACCGGCCCCCTCGCCTATCTGCGAAGCATCGCCGAAGAGACCGTTGCGCTCCGGTTCTTCGTCGCGCAGTTCTTCTGGTGGCTCGGCTTCTGGATGGTGTCCACCTTCTCCACGCTCTTCGTGGTGGAGGAGCTCCAGGTGTCGGAGGGAGACTCGTTCCTGGTCCTGGCGGTCTTCTCCGTGGTGGCGGCGCTCTTCATGCTGCCAGTCGGCATGCTGGGCGATCGATTCGGACGCAAGGGGGTTCTCTCGGTCCTGCTCGCCTCGTGGGCGGTGGCCCAGATCGTGATCGGATTCTCCCAGAATCTGACCCACGCACTCTTGACCGTCGGAGCTTCGGCGATCCCCTTCGCCGGGGTGATGGCGGTCGGCCTGGCCTACATGCTCGACCTGGTGCCTCGGAACCGCACCGCGGAGTTCGTCGGGTTCAGCGTCATCAGCGTCGCGGTGGCGCAGATCATCGGGCCCATGATCGGGGGAAAGCTGATCGATGTGCTCGGCTATCGATCGATCTTTCCGGCGGCTGCGGCGGCGATGATCGTGGGCTTGATCATCCTCCAGTTCGTCTCGGCCCGGCCGAGAGCGGAGGCCGCAGAAGAGCTCTCATGAAGCCTGCCGACTGGGCGCTCACATGATTCTCCGCGCCATCATCCGTTCGTAGAGGCCGGGGAGCAGGCGCGACACGACATAGGAGAGCTTCGCGCCGCGCGAGGGCACCAGCAGACGGCGTCCGCTGCTCACCGCCCGGTAGATCTCCTCCGCGAGCCAGGCGGGATCCGAGGGGGTGCCGGTCTGGGTCCGGGCCATGCGCGGCTTGCCGCCATCGCCGCCGAGAGCGCGGTCTCCCATGTCCGTCTTGACGAAGAAGGGGCAGACGAGCGTCACCGTGACCCCGTTGGCTCGCAGCTCGGGCCGCATCGAATCGAACATCCCGTGGAGGGCGTGCTTGCTGGCGGAGTAGCCGCAGCGGGTGGCGAGGGGAGAGAAGCCCGCGACGCTCGAGAGCACGGCAATACGTCCGCGGCGCTCCAGCAGGGAATCCAGAGCCGCCTTGGTGCAGTTGACGGCGCCGAAGAAGTTCACCTCCATGACCCGGCGGATCACCTCCACCTCGGTCTCGGCGAACTGGCTCAGGTGGGTGACTCCCGCGTTGTTGATCAGGACATCCACGCCGCCGCGGGCGTCGATCACCCTGGCGACGGCAGCGCGGCAGCTCTCCAGTGAGGTCACGTCGCACTCGACGGGTAGCGCCTCGATCCCCTGCTCGGCCAGCTCGGCTGCCCGCGCCTGCAGGGCGGAGCGGTCGATGTCCAGCAGGGCGATCTGGGCTCCGTCTCGTCCGAAGCGGTGCGCCAAAGCGGTGCCGATGCCGCCGGCACCGCCGGTGATCATCACGCTCTGGCCTCCGAATCCGTTGGCGTCGCTCATGATTTCTCCGGCTCCTGGTGCAGTCCTCTGAGGGTCGGTTCGACTGAGATCAACCTCATTCACTAAAGTCAATTGACGGCTTCGTCAAGCCGCGATCCGCCGGCAGGCCGCGCCGTCGGCCGGGCGGGGTGGCGAGGGGTATACTCGCCAATGCCCGGCACCCCCGGGGCTGGCGCGGAATCTCGAAAACCAGCAGAGGACCTGAGGCCGACGGAATGGCGAATCTCGATCACTACTGGCTGCCCTTCACCCCCAACCGGCTCTTCAAGAAGGCCCCCCGGCTGCTGGTGCGGGCCGAGGGGATGTACTTCTGGACCGATCGCGGGGACCAGCTGATCGACGGCTGCTCGGGCCTCTTCTGCTGCGCCCTCGGGCACGGACGCCCGGAGATCCTCGACGCCGTGTCGCGCCAGTATCGAGGCGCTCGATTTCGGACCGCCCTTTCAGTACAGCCATCCCGGCGCATTCGAATTGGCGGATATGCTCGCCGAGATCACGCCGGACAATCTGAACCGCGTCTTCTTCGTCAACTCCGGCTCCGAGGCCGTCGACACGGCCATGAAGATCGCTCTGCTCTACCACCGCGCCCGCGGCGAGGGGCAGCGCCAGCGCTTCGTGAGCCGGGAGCGCAGCTACCACGGCGTCAACATCGGCGGCGTCTCGCTCAGCGGGATGGTGAAGAACCGGGAGAGCTTCGGCTCCGGGCTGCCGGGGGTCGTGCACATGCGGCACACCTGGCTCGAGGAGAACCGCTTCACGCCGGGGCAGGGCGAGAAGGGTGAAGAGCTCGCCGAGGATCTCCAGCGCTTCGTCGACCTCTACGGCCGCGACACCATCGCGGCCTGCTTCGTCGAGCCCATCGCGGGGTCGACTGGCATCCTGGTACCGCCCCGGGGCTACCTCTCGCGGCTCCGCCAGATCTGCGACCAGAACGGGATCCTGCTGGTCTTCGACGAGGTCATCACCGGCTTCGGCCGCACCGGGAAGCCCTTCGCGGCCCAGACCTTCGAGGTGGTGCCGGATCTGATCACCGTGGCCAAGGCCCTCACCAACGGCACGGTTCCGATGGGTGGAGTCGTGGTCAGCGAAGACATCTACCGGGAGATCACGGCCTCCGCGCCGGAGGACGGGATCGAGTTCTTCCACGGCTACACCTACTCCGCGCATCCGCTGGCCTGCGCCGCGGGCATCGCCACCC
Source organism: uncultured delta proteobacterium (assembly GCA_963722885.1). Taxonomy (GTDB): domain Bacteria; phylum Myxococcota_A; class UBA9160; order UBA9160; family UBA6930; genus CAVXZE01. Next base: position 128,815 of record CAVROS010000012.1, on the reverse strand, counting down.
AGCGGATCTTCCGCGAGGAGGGCGTCTTCGAACGGAGCGAGAAGCTGGCTCCCTATTTCCTCGAGCGCGTCTTCGATCTCAAGAACCTTCCCGTGGTCCGGGACATTCGGGGCTACGGCCTGCTCGCGGGCCTGGATCTCGCGCCCGCCGAGTCCTTCGGCCAGCGCGGATACGCCGCGCTCCAGGGACTCTTTGCCGGTGGGCTGCTCGTCCGCGTCACTGTCGACTCCGTGATCCTGGCACCGGCGCTGATCGCGGAGAGGGAGCACATCGACCGTATCTGCGACACCCTGAGAGAAGTCCTCTCCACTCTTTGACACTGCGCCAGCGCCACAACCTTCGAAGGGAACACACGACATGACACGCATGACCCCCTCAGAGGCCTTCGTCGAGCAGCTCGCTGCCGAGGGCGTGACGGACATCTTCGGCATCGTCGGCTCCGCCTACATGGACGCCCTCGACATCTTCGAGCCCGCCGGGATTCGCTTCCTCTCCGTCGCCCACGAGCAGAACGCCGCCCACATGGCCGACGGCTACGCGAGGGCGACGAATCGCCACGGCGTCTGCGTCGGCCAGAACGGCCCGGGGATCACCAACTTCGTGACCGCGATCGCCGCCGCCTACTGGGCGCACTCTCCGGTGGTCGCCATCACCCCGGAGACGGGCAGCGCCGGCATGGGTCTGGGAGGCTTCCAGGAGACCGATCAGATGCCGATCTTCTCGAAGATCACCCGGTTCCAGGCCCACGTGAGCCGGCCGGATCGGATCGCCGAGCTCACCCACCGGGCGTTCACGATTGCGGCGGCCGAGCGGGGTCCGGTGCAGATCAACATCCCGCGCGACCACTTCTACGGCGAGTTCGACGCGAAAATCACACCGGCGCAGAAGGTGGAGCGCGGGCCGGGTGGTGCGGAGAGTCTGAACCAGGCGGCAAAGGTGCTGGCCGAGGCGCAGTTTCCGGTAATCCTGGTGGGAGGCGGCGTGGTGATGTCCGGCGGCCGCGACGAGGCCCAGCAGCTGGCCGAGTACCTTCAAGCGCCCGTCGTCACCAGCTATCTCCACAACGACGCGTTTCCCGCCTCGCATCCGCTGATGTGCGGGCCGCTGGGCTACCAGGGCTCCAAGACCGCCATGCGCGTCATCGCCCAGGCCGACGCGGTGCTGGCGCTCGGAAGCCGCCTCGGTCCCTTCGGTACGCTTCCCCAGTACGGGATCGAGTACTGGCCCGAGGGGGCCCGGGTCGTGCAGGTCGATTCGGATCACCGGATGCTCGGGCTGGTGAGGGACGTCGCCGTCGGGGTGCACGGGGATGCCCGAGCCGCGGCCATCGAGCTGCTGGCCCGCTTGCGCGCGATGGGGGACGCGGTCCGCTGCCGCGCCACCGGCGATGCGCGGCTGACCGAGCTGGAGGCGCGGCGGCAGGAGTGGGAGAGCGAGCTCGACCAGCTCTCGGCCGGCGGTGGCTCGCCGATTCCGCCGCGGCGGGCGCTGCGCGAGATGGAGAAGGCGATGCCGCCGGATGCCATGGTGGCGACCGACATCGGGAACGTCTGCTCGGTCAGCAACAGCTATCTCCGCTTCGAGCAGCCCCAGAGCTTCTTCGCCGCGATGGCCTTCGGGAATTGCGGCTACGCCTTCCCGGCGGCGATGGGTGCCAAGGTGGCGCGGCCGGATCGGCCGTCGGTGGCCTACGTGGGGGACGGCGCCTGGGGAATGAGCCTGGCCGAGGTCCTCACCTGCGTGCGCGAGAGGATTCCGGCGACCGCGGTCGTCTTCAACAACGGCCAGTGGGGCGCGGAGAAGAAGAACCAGATCGACTACTACGCCGACCGCTTCGTCGGCACCAACCTGGTCAACCCGAGCTTCGCGAAGATCGCCGAGGCGATGGGCGCGACCGGCATCACCGTCGATCATCCCGACCAGGTCGGCGACGCGCTTCGCAAGGCCGCCACCTCCGGAGAGTGCACCGTCCTCGAGCTGATGCTGACCCAGGATCTCGCCGAGCCCTTCCGGCGCGACGCGCTCAAGAAGCCGGTTCGCCTGCTGGCGAAGTACAAGGACTACACCGTCACCTAGTCGCCGCGTGGGCGAACGGGACGAGATCCAGATTCGAAACCATCGAGGGGGGCAGAGAGATGTCCAAACGAACCAAGGTCTTCGCCAGAATCCTATCGCCGATCGTCCTCGTCGCGCTGCTCTCGGCCTGCATCTATCGGCCGGGCGGCATCGCTCCGAGCAACATCCCGTTGGAGGGGAGGTCCTACCGTATCGTGGGTGAGACCTCGTCGACCGACAGTGCCATCCGGCTCTTCGGAATCCTCCCGGTCAGCGGATCGAACTCGATCCGCCAGGCGTTGGACGCGGCGATGCGAAAGCGATCGGCGGATGCTCTGATCGACATCACCGTCGAGGGATATACCCAGTTCTGGATTCTCTTCTCACGGCATATCACCGCCGTCCGGGGTACGGCGATCCAGTTCGACGTAGCGAACCGGGACGCTCCGTCCGGGTGAGAGGTCCAGGCTCGGGGACTACTGAGGCGGAATCGGTCGCACCTCCTCGGCGGCCTTCTCGCCCGGATCCAGGATCACGATCTCGACGCGCCGGTTGCGCTGCCGCCCGGCGGCCGTCTCGTTGCCGGCGACCGGGTAGGCCTTGCCGTAGCCGCGCGCGATGGCCCGCTCCGGCGCGATGCCGTTCAAGGTCAGGAACTGCACGACGGACTCCGCGCGACGCTGGGAGAGACCGAGGTTGTACTGATCCGTCCCGGTGCTGTCGGTGTGGCCCTCCACCAGAACCTGCCGATCGGGGTACTCCTTCAGGAACGTGACCAGCCGGGAGAGGCTCTGGGTGGCCCCCGCCTTGAGCGAGGCCTCGTCCACGTCGAAGAGCACGTCGCCCAGGGTGAGGACGAGTCCGCGCTCGGTCTTCTGCGCTTGCAGCTCCGCCAGCTCCTCGCGGAGCTTCTGCTCGCTTGCGGCCAGCGCCGCGGCCTCGGCTCGCGCCTGCTCCGCCTCCATCCGCGCCTGCTCCGCCGCGGCGCGGTCGCGCCGCGCCTCGGCGGCCTTCTTCTCGGCGGCCGAGAGGGCGCGATCCGCCTCGGCGGTGCGCACCTCGAGGAGCACGGCCTCGCGTTGACGGGCCAGGGCCTTGCCCTCCTCCATGGCCATCGCGCCGTCCGTCACCACCCGGGCGATCTCCACCCGACGCGTCACCAGATAGGCCTGCTGCTCGGCCTCGTCTACATCCTTCTCGTCGCGCCAGAGCGCTTCCGCCCGCTGGATCGCCTGCTCTGCCTCGTCCAGCTGCACCGGCGCGTATCGAGCGACGTCCGCGTCGTTGCTCGCCAGCGTCCACCGCCGCCCGCGCATCGACCAGGGCTTGCGGCATGGGCTTCGCGCAGCCGAGGAGGGCTCCGAGAAGGAGACCGGAAAGTGAGAGCAGGATCGTCGTGTTCGAGAGTCTGGCGTGTTCTCCTCACTGTGTCTCTCCCGGAATGCGGTTGCTGGCGCGTTCGGCTTCCGCCCGCAGCGCCTCGATGTCGGCGCGAATCGTGTCTGTCGCCTCTCGGCGCTGCGCCGTCTGGGCGGTGGCCTCGGCGAGGGTCGCGTCCAGCTTGGCCTGCTCCGCCAGCCGCCGCGCCTCCAGGTTCTGCTCTTCTCGCATCGCGGCGCGTGCCGCCTCGAGCTTGGTCCGCGCGGTGCGCATCTCGAGCGGGGCGAAGTGCGCGGCATCGGCCTGCTCGGCCTTGCGAAGCGCGAGGTCGGCCTTGCCCATCTGCGACTCCGGAGGCGGAACCGATGCGCAGGCACCGAGCCCCGTCGCCAGGAGCAGGACGAGCACGAAACGGGTCGTTGAGCAGTCCATCACGATCCTCCTCTGCATCTGATATACCAAGCGTTCAAACGTTGTCCACCCCGACCGCAAGCTGTGGCGCCGCCACCAGACGAGGGGTTAGCCCCTCGGACATTCAATCTCGCCGCTCGTCGCGCTCGACGTGGCCGTCGACGATGCGGACGACGCGGCGGGCGCGCTCCATCACCCTGGGGTCGTGGGTGGAGAAGAGGAAGGTGACTGCCGCGGTCGCGGTTGAGCTTCTGCATGATGTCGAGGAGCTTCTCCGCGGTCTCGGAGTCCACGTTGGCCGTCGGCTCGTCGGCCAGGACCACGGCGGGGTTCGAGGCGATGGCGCGGGCGATGGCGACGCGCTGCTGCTGGCCGCCGGAGAGCTCGTCCGGCCGCCGGCCCTCCAGGCCCTCCAGGCCCACCTCGGCGAGCAGCCCCATCACCCGTTCGCGCCGCGTCGGACGCCTCGACGCCCTGGAGGGAGAGCACGATCTCGGCATTTTCGTAGGCGGTCAGGACCGGCATCAGGTTGTAGGCCTGGAAGACGAAGCCGATGCGGTCGCGTCTCAGATGGGAGAGCACCCTGCGGCTCAGGGGCCCGAGATCGCGGCCCTCGAGGGCGACGACTTCCGGAGGTCGGCTTGTCCAGGGCCCCGATCAGGTTGAGAGCGGTGGTCTTGCCGGATCCCGAGGGGCCGCAGATCGCGGTGAACTCTCCCTTGGCGACGGCCAGCGTGAGCCCGCGGAGGGCGGGCACCTCCAACGCGCCCTGGCGGTAGTGCTTCGTCACGTCCCTGAGCTCGACGATCGGCGTCTCGTTGCTCGACATCATCACCTCACCTCACACCAGCCTGATCGATTCGACCGGCACGACGCGTCCCGCCTTCCAGGCCGGGTAGAGTCCCGAGAGCAGTGTGGCCAGAAGAGCGGCGCTGGCAATCATCACCAGGTTCTCGGGGAAGATGTCCACGTACATGACGGGTCGAGACGGCCACGCCGGCCACCTCGCTGCCGGCGCCGCCCATCTGCGCCGTCAAGTCGATCCCCGCCGTGGCCATGTAGTAGTAGGGACCGGCGGTGACGACGGCGGCGAGCACCAGCCCCACCAGGCCGAGCCACAGGCTCTCGCACATGACCAGGCCGAAGAGCCTGGCCGGGCTGAAGCCGATGGCCATCATGATTCCGAACTCCCGCACCCGCTCCATCACGCTGACGAAGAGCGTGTTGAAGATTCCCGCCGCCACCAGAATCATGATGATCGCTTCCATGAACCGGGCGCCGGCGACCTTCATGGTGATGAAGCCCGCCAGCTCGGGCTGAAGCTGATGCCAGGGCAAGCGCCGAGACCTGCGGTCCCGAAGCGTCGTCGCCGAGGCGGCCGGCGACCGCGTCGGCCCTGCGATGGTCGCCGAGGAACACCCCCACCTGGATGGCCTCGTCGGGCTGCGTAGCCGAGCACCTCGCGCAAGCTGTCGATGGGGAGCAGGCAGAGGCCGGCGTCGACGCTCGGCGCTCCGGTGCGGACGATGCCCGAGACCCGGGCCGCCTCCTGGACGATCTCGCCGTTCTTGTCCGTCAGGGTGTAGACGACCTTGCGGCCCAGGCCCGCGTCCAGGTTCTCGGCCAGGCGCTTGCCGAGGATGATGCCGCCGTCTCGGGTCGAGGCGAACATCTCCCCCTCGGCTGAGCGCCTCGATCAGGGAGAGCGTGCTCTCGTCCTCGGCCGCCGGGTCGAAGGCGATGAAGGCCGCCCCGTAGTTCTGGGAAGCCGTGGCGAGCATCAGGTTGCCCGCTGATCCTGGTGACCACCCGCACCACGTCCGGGTCCCGAAGCGCCGTCCGCTCGGAGCCGATCCGCGTCGCGGACCGTTCGGCTGAGGGTGGGCGTCTCCAGGTACTCGGGGTGCTGCAGCGTGACGTGGCCGCCCCCCAGGCGCGCGGCGAGGTGGATCATCGCGCTCCAGTTCGAGTCGCCCATCCGGTGAAGAGCACCGCCAGCATGACGCCGAAGGCGATGGACGAGAGCGTGAGCAGGGTGCGGCGGCGGTGGCGCCAGAGGTTGCGCCAGGCCATCGATGCCAGATTCGGTACCCTTCACGACTCGGCTCTCCTCACTGGTGGTGCATGGCGTCGACGGGGCGGATCAGCGCGGCCTTGAGCGCCGGGTAGAGCACCGCCGACTGCCACGATCACGACGAGCACCAGGATCGGGCCGGTGAAGACGTCGACGGTGCACCGCGGCGCGCCAGACCGGGTCCCAGGCGATCCCCATGATCGGTGACGCCGCCGAGCTGGGCGAGATCGATGCCGGTGCTCGACAGGTACCAGATGCCGGGCACGGCGAGGGTCACGCCCACCAGGATGGCGATCCCGGTCTGGATGGCGCTCTCGACGCAGGATCAGCCGCAGCACGTCGAAGGGCCCCACGCCCAGGGCCTTGAGCACGCCGAACTCGCGGATGCGCTCGAAGACCGCCATCAGCATGGCGTTGAGGATCAGGATGCCGATCGCGATGTAGACGATGAAGAACATCGCGATCATGACTCCCCGCGCGGAGTCCAGCATCGAGGCGATGGTGGGCAGCAGCTGGCGCCAGGTCTTCACGTCGAGCTCGCGCGCGAGGCTCGTGCACGCGATCGGCGGTGCTCGGAAGGTCGACCTCGGCGGGCCGGCGCACGATGATCTGGTGGACCCCGTCGGGGACGACCAGCAGCTCGCGGAAGGCGCCGGCGGTCATGAAGACGCCGGTGCGGTCGGTGGCGTCACCGATGCCCCGAAGCACGCCGCGAACGGTGTAGAGATCGTAGGCCATGGCGCCGTCCGCCCCCTGGGTCAGCACCACCAGCTCGGCGCCGGGCTCGACGCCGAGCGTGCGGGCCAGGCGCCGGCCCAGCACGACGCCCTTGGGATCCTCGGGATCCAGCCAGCTGGCCCCGGTCGACCTGCTGGTGGACCAGGCTCACCCGGGCGTCGCGCTCGACATCCACACCGCGAAACGACACGCCGGCCGAGGACTCCCCCGCCGCGGCCATGCCGTAGGCCAGCAGCCGGCGCGCTGGCGGGAAAGCCTGTCGGCTCGAGCGGCGCGAGCAGTGCTTCGGGATCCTCGATGCGCGTGTAGATGGAGGGATTGTCGCGGTAGCCGCCGGCGAAGACCTGCACGTCCCCCACCTCGAGGTCGAGGACGTTGCGCTCCATGTTCCGGAGGTAGCCCTCCATCAGGCCCGCGTAGAGGATCATCACGAACAGCGCGAAGCTCATGGCCGCCGATGGTGACCAGGGTGCGGCGCCGGTTGCGCCACACGTTCCTCCAGGCCATCTTGAAGATCTCCAAGCTGCCTCCTCTGAGCGAATCGCTGCCAACCCTAGCCTGCATTGCTCCCGGTCCGCGGCCGCCTTCGAGATTGGACTCCTGATTTCTCGGATGCTCTCGTCTTGACCAATCCTCGATTGCGAAATGCATCGAATTTTTGCGATCAGGATCGACTCGCCTCCGCGACCCGCATCGATTCCAGCCCCCTGGCGGCCACTACTTGTGAGATGATGGTGGGTCGAGACGGGAGGGCAAGGAAAATGGTGAAAGGCAGCTGCCTCTGCGGAGGCGCGCAGTACGAGATCGATGGCGACATCAAGCTGATGGCCAACTGCCACTGCTCCATGTGTCGGAAGCATCACGGCGCGGCGTTCGTGACCTTCGTCGGTGTCAACACCGCCGACTTCCGTTGGGTGAAGGGCGAGGACCTGCTGGTGCGCTACCAGTCGTCTCCGGGTCACACCCGGGCGTTCTGCCGCGTCTGCGGCTCGAGTCTGCCGGATCCGGATCCCGGTGCGACGGACTTCTATCTTCCGGCGGGTACGCTCGACGACGATCCCGGAGCGCGACCTGCGGCGCACATCTTCGTCGGCTCGAAGGCTCCCTGGGTCGAGATCAGCGACGAGCTTCCGCAGTTCGACGAGTACCCGCCGGGCTTCGACTCGTAGAGGGAGCGCCGAGGTCGGCATCCATCGCTTCACGAATCGTGCAAGCGGGTGATCACCTCGCCGACTTCCGGATCGAGAGCCGGGTCCTCGGGCAGGGGGAAGGTGATCATCGTCGCCAGGTCTGCGTAGCGCTCGCGGAGGACCTCGGCGATCTCCGCGAAGGGCGCCGTCGGTAGCAGCTCGTCGAGCATCTCGTCGGAGATCACGCCCGGCATCTCGTCCCACTTCCCCTCGCGCGTGAGCTGGCGCAGCCGCGGACCGCACTCTTCCCAGCCGAAGAGCTCGAGCGAGGGCCAATAGGCGGGCGTCGAGTAGAGGAAGCTCAGCAGCTGTCGCTGCCTCTCGCGATCCGCGAGTGCCTGCTCCGCGTTTGCTCCCGTCGCCACCAGGGGAGCGAGCATCAGCTTCACATCGGTCGCGTCGCGATTCGTCCTGGCCGCCCCCTTCCCGAGCCCGGGCCAGATGACTTCGCGGAGGTAGCGCGGATGGGTGTTGGTCGGATGGGTCACCAGCGCGTCGGCGGCCTCGCCGGCGAGCGCCGTCATCTTGGGACCCACCGCCCCCAAGAGGAGGGGGATCTCGGGATGCTCGATGGGGCCGGGATTGAAGAAGGGCTGCAGCCGATCGAACCGGTAGTGCTCTCCCTCGAAGCGGAGGGCGCCGCCCTGCTGGAAGCAGCTGAAGATCGCCCGCAGCGACTGCAGGTACTCGCGCATCCGGGGAACCGGCGGCGTCCAGGGCATGCCGTAGCGACCGACGATGTTGCCCCGCACCTGCGCGCCCAGGCCCAGCTCGAAGCGCCCCCCGACATCGCCTGGAGATCCCAGGCTGCGTGCGCCACCGTCATCGGGCTGCGGGGAAAGGCGACCAGTACGGTGATGGCGACCTCGAGCCGGGTCGTCGCGTCGAGCGCCATCGCCGCCACCAGCAGGCCGTCGTGCACCCCGTCGGCCACGCTGATTCCGTCATAGCCGAGCGCCTCCGCGCGCCGGGCCTTGGCGCCGACTTCCGCCGGTGTCGTGCGCTGATCGATGGTCGCGTAGACGCGGAACACCCGTTTCTACTGCGCCGCCGCGGCGCTGAACCGCCCCGCCATCCAGTTCGAGAGGGGAGCGGTCAGCTCCATTCGCGTGAACATCAGCTTCATGATGGCGGTGATCGGCGTGGCCAGGAGCGCCCCCGGGATTCCCCACAGCATGCCCCAGAACATCAGTGCGAGCAGGATGGTGACCGGGTGCAGGTCGAGGGTGTCGCCCATCACCTTGGGTGCGATGACGTTTCCGATCGCGAACTGGATCAGGCCCGGGATGGCGAGGACCAGCACGACGGTGGTCAATGTGGCGTCCGGACTGATCAGCACCATGGGCAGGGGCAGAAGGGTCGCGACGATCGATCCGACGGTGGGAATGAAGTTGAGCAGGAAGGCGAGGAAGCCGAACAGCAGCGCCAGAGGCACGCCGAGCAGCGCCAGTGTGGCGCCGACCAGGAGCCCCGTCGCCGCCGAGATCACCGTCTGGGCGAGGACGTAGCGCTTGATCTGGGCCGCGACCTGGCCCGAGGTGGTCTCTTCCGACCGCCTCGAGAAGCCTTCCCCGGTCAGCAGGAAGAGCAGGAAGACCAGCACCAGGAGCCCTCTCGAGAGGAGGTCGAGGATCGCGTTGGTCGTCCCCAGCAGCATCCTCCCCACCGTCTGAACCGGGACCTTGATCAGAGAGCTCACACCGCGGTTCGGATCGATTCCGAAGCGCTCGAGCGGCAGGCGCTGGGCCGCGGATTGGAGCACGCTGTCGAGGTGCTCCTTGTAGGCCTGGACGTTTCCGGCGAGCTGGTTGACCGAGTCCGAGACCACGGCTCCCACGAAGAGCAGCGCCAGGAATCCGAGCAGGATGGTTCCGATCAGCGCCACCGCCCGGGGAGCCCGGAGGTAACGCATCTGGAGGTCGACCAGCGGGGAGAGGATCAGGGCGAACAGCAGTGCCATCACGAAGGGAATCATCACCGGCCGCAGCCAGTAGAGGGATGCCGCCATCACGGCCGTGGTCAGGAGAAGAAGGCAGACGGTCTGGACCCGCTGCTCGCTGTGCGTGCCATTCATGGTGAGCTCCTTTGCTTCAGGTTCGAGAGGGCCGAAGGTCGCACCTCGCCACGATCCCGATCCAGGCAGAGAGTATCCCCGATTTTTCGATCGCATCGGGAGCGAGATCCCTGGTATGCTCACCCGAGTCGTTCACGGAGGGAAAGAACTCATGAGGTCACTTCACAAGATCGGTCCGGTCGTCCTCGTCCTCGCGGTGATCGCGTGGTTGCCGAGCGCCAGCTTCGCGGAGCTCGCCGCGTGGGATCAGGAGCGGGTCACCGCCCTCGGCGCAGAGCTGGCCAAGGCGTGCGACGCGCTCTACGACACTTTCGTGAAGGAGCCGGGAAGACCTCGGATCGGGACAGTCGAAAGACTACTATCGACTTCGCCAGGTCATCCGCCGCGTCAAGACCGAGGCGAAGCACCTGTCGAGCGCACTCGCGAAGGGGAGGGCTACGATCAGACCCTTCCCATCTACGAGAATCTGATGACGATGGTGCGAGACGCCCGCGAGATCTCGCAGAGGACCTTCACCTCCAACTTCGTCCTGGACAAGGCCGCGGCCGCCGGCGACGTCCTCCGGCGCATCGCTCCCTACTACGATCCGAAGGCGCTCGAGGAGGGCTGAGGACGGCGCGCCTCGGCGTGTCGGGGCTCACTCCTCGAGCCAGTCGATGGCATCGACCGTCGCCTCGCGCACCTCCGCGTCCGGGTGCTTCAGCAGGAACTGGAGCTCGGGGATGACCGTGTGGTCGCCCACGAACTCGACGGCGTCGAGAGCGGCAACCACGACTTTCGGGTCGGGATCCCCGAGCGCGCGCAAGAGGGCAGCGAGCGCCGCCGGGTCTTCGACGGAGTAGCCGAGGCTCTCGGCCGCGGCCACCCGGACCGCGGGCTCCGGGTCGTTCGTCACGGCCGCGGCGAGCGCGTCGATTCCCGCGGCGTCGGGGTAGATCGACTCGGCAGCGTCGACCCGAACCTCGGGCCGCTCGTCCTCGAGGCCGCGAATGGTCTCCCACTGCTGCTCCTCCAACCGGTCCGGGTCGGCGACCTCGCGCTTCCGTTCCCGAGACGCGAGCGCCCGGTCTCTGTTCGACCGCCGGGACTCGCTCCTCCGCTCGCGTCGCTCGGCGAGCTCCTCCTCGGCATCGATCGCGACGAAGGCGACGCGCACCAGGCTGGCCTCCTCGCCCTCGGTGTTCGCGTCGTAGTGGAGGGCGTACGGAACGCCCTCGAGGAGCCGGGCCAGCGCCCGCTCGAGGGGAACCTCGACGGCTCGCAGCGTGATGCTGCCAGTAAGCCTCTCGCCCGCCCCGATCGCCACCTTGAAGCCTGCCTCGCGCGCGAGGTCCTCCAGCACCTGCATCCGCGGGGCGCGATTCGCGAGCACCGTGACGCCCCGCGCCGATACCCACACGAGCGCGGTGCCGCGCTGCGGGAGAGCGGGCTGGTCGCCGACGCTCTCCTGCGCGCGGGCGGCGCCGCAGACCTGGCTTGCGGCGCCGAGCTCGCGTCGCGGATCGGATCCGCCGGCTGGCTTCGATCACAGGCGGCCGCGGCGAGGCAGACGGCGGCGAGTATCAGGCTGGCGATCCGCCAGCGGGGGCGGCCGCATCGGGTCTCTTCCGCTCGGATCGCCACGAATTCTCCTCTGCGCCCGCAGTGAGGGGTACGCCGACGCGGAGCGCCCGGAACCCACGCCGGGTGCCCCGCTCGGAAGAAGCAGATCGCGGGCCGACTACGGGGTGGCCGTGCCCTTGCCCGAAATCTTCAAGCTCTTCACCCTAGGGGGGTTGTCGTTGTAGCTCCCCTTGACCTGCTTGGTCGCTGCGCAGGTGGCCTCGACGAACTGGATCTGGGCGCTTTGCAGGTTGGTGACGCAGTCCTTTGCTTGGAGCTTGAAGCTGCCATCGGCCTTCTGCGCATTGACGTTGGCGTCCAACTTGGTGCTCTTGCAGTTGGTCAGTTCCCCAGTGAAGTCCAGCACGCCTACAGGGTAAAGGGCGACCGTGATCATGACCGGGTTGGCCTTGTCCTTCTGTGCGATCTTGGCCTTCTTCTCGGAGATCTTCACGTCGTCGGGGTGGTTGGTTTCGGATTCGAAGACGACCTCATCCAACCCGCTGGTGCATGTCGCCGAGATGCCGACATCGAATACGAGGTCCTCCGCTTCGAAATCCGCGAAGACCGCGCCGTTGTCCCGGTCCACGATCGTGTAGGTATCATTCACCACCTGCGCAGAAGCCCCGCAGCGGCAGGCCCCACAGCGCCGAGCATCGCAATTCCCAGTATCGCCAAACGCATCGATTTCCCCTCCCCATCGGGCCGCTTGCTGCGACCGATTGATGAAGTCTAACGTATGTACCGCGTAATAAGAATTCTCCCCTGAAAGGGGGAGATCGAAGTTAGCCAAAAATGGTACATTGACACCAACTGCGCTGCCACGAAATCTATTGAGCCATTTCAATCGCACCGGTAATACCCCCGATCAGCATCTGCACCCCGATCACCGCCAGGATCAGGCCCATGAGTCGCGTGATCACGTTCAGCCCTCCTGCACCAAGAAATGTGACGAGGCGCTGGCCAAATACGAAGAACGCGTAAGTAATCACACAGAGAACGGCAAATGCGGCGATCGTGATCGCCATCTGCTCGCACTCCACCTGTAGACGCGTAGTTCATTGCCGTCGCAATGGTGCCGGGTCCACCGAGAATTGGTATGGCCAGGGGCGTCACCGCGACACTCAAGGCCGCCTGCATACTGTCCTGCTGATCCTCCGCGGTCGGCTGGTGAACATTGGATTGTTCGCCGTGGAGCATCTGGTAGCCAATCAACGCCACCAGCATGCCGCCCGTGATTCGGAAGGCTGGATGTGTGATGCCGAACAACTCGAAGATGAGCTTACCCAACAGACAGAATACGACGATGATCACGAACGTCGTCAAGAGTGCCCTGGCAGCGACCCGTTTCCTGACGGCCGGCGTATCGTTGGCAGTGAGGCCGAGAAAGACGGGCGTATTCGCGACGGGGTTCATGATGGCGAAGAAGCCCATGAACACGGACAGGACGTGACCGACAACGCTATCCATCTGTGATGTCCTCTTGATCGGATTGTTGCCTCAGTCTGACACAGTTTCAACGCACCTGGTTTTCCACGTCAACCATCTGGGCAGCGGCTAGCCCCGTTCCGGTCCCCACGGCCTCCGGCCATGCCTGACCGAGGTCCCTTTCTCGTGTAACGGCCCCGCTGGTCGAGCCTACAAACCGGCAGTGGGGGAGCCGTCACATGTACGAAACGCTGGCCATTCTCGCAGGATTCGCCTTCGTCTACGGCGTCGTTGCGAGCCGTCTGGAACGGACCCCCGTCAACGGGGCGCTTGCTGCTGATCGGACTGCCGCTGACGATCGCGCTTGGCCTGGTGGCGGAGGAGATCGGGATCGGTCTCGCCGTCAACGTCGGGCTGAGTGTGGTCGGGCACCGCGTCATCCGCGCCGCAGCCGATCGAGGCTGGCTCGAAGAGCCCTGGACCCAGCTGCCCGTCGTGTCTCTCGCATTCACCTGCTTTGCGGTGGCCCAGGCCGCGGGCGGCAGCGGCTTCATCGCCTGCTTCACGGGAGGACTCGCCTTCGGCGGACTCGTGAAGAGCCACAAGGAGCAGCTGTTCGAGCGCGCCGAGGGAAGCGGGAACATCCTCTCGCTGCTCGGCCTCGGCGTGCATGCCGATGCGCAGCTCTTCCTGGGATGGTTCGGTCCGCGCGGCCTCGCGAGCATCGTCTTCGGTGTGATCGTCGTCGGTCAGAACGTGACGGGCTCGGGCACGCTCGCCCCACGGTGGTCTGCACCGTCACGTTGAGTATGCTCGCCCACGGCCTGACGGCCAATCCATTCGCCAACGCCTACGCCGAACGAGCGAAGACGGACCCCAGCAGTCAGGCCTTTTCGCTTGCCATCCAGATAGTGACAGCGATGCTGTCACTATCGCACAGGAGGCGCGCATCATGGCGAACCAGGCCCGGATGACCGTCCGTCTGGATCCCGCCACAGGGCGTAAAGTCGAACGCCTCGCCGCGCGGGACGAGATCTCACTGAACGAGGCGTTGAACTGGCTCCTGCAGCGTGCTCCCGACCAGGACGAGCGCCCGGCGCGTCGCCGACGCTACCATTTGAAGCCGCGCAAGGTGGGATTTGGGTTCGACACCGCGAGCGCCCGGAGGCTCGCCGCGGCGATGTCGGACGAGCAGGCTCTGAGGAAGCTGAAGGGCCGCCGGTGAAGATCGCCGACGTCCAGATCCTGTTCTACGCGATCGATCCCGCCTCCGAGCTGCACCTGCCGATCCTGGCCGTGGAGATGCTCGAGGCCGAGCCGTCCGTGCTCCTGCCGCGAGATCGTGCCTGTGCCTCCCGGAAATCGGACAGGCAGAAAGTTCCGAGCATTCGACCGGGACCGTGGAACAAAGGCGCGCCCGAGGCTCCTGGGATACTCTCCAAACACCCCTTATCTGACAACGGAGATCCCAATGTACGCATCCATCCGCACGGCCGCCGCCGCGGTTGCATTTCTGCTCCTCGCCCCGACCGCCGGCGCGCAGCCGGCCGACACTGAAAAGATCCTCAAGGAGCTTGGATTTCCGGCGGACACGCTCGCCCAGGTGCGCGCCGGGAAGATGGTGGAAACCGAGCTCGAGTCCTCGGAGGAGCGCGAGATCGCGGCGGGCCTCGCCTTCCTCGTGAAGGAGGCCCCCGAGGCGCTGGCGAAGGAGCTGCGCGAGGGACTCCTGATCTCGATCGACGCGAACTCCCAGGCCCACGGGGCGCTCTCAGGTGACGGCACGTCTGGAAGAGCTCGCGGCGTTGAAGCTCGGGGACCTCGAAGACGCCTACCGCAACGTGAAGCCGGGCGGGGACCTGAACCTCTCATCGGCCGAGATCCAGGCGCTCCACGCCCTGAAGGAAGAGGCCGGCTTCCGCCATCGAGGAGGAGGTGAAGAAGTCCCTTCTGGAACGTTACCAGGCGTATCGGCGCTCGGGTCTCGACGGGATCGCTCCCTACGACCGCGATGGGAAGGAGCGCTCCGGCGGCGCGGATCTGCGCAGCGCCAGTCAGGCCGTGAGCACGGTGAAGGAGCAGGCTCCGGCCTTCTACGACACCCTGCTCCACTACCCGAAGAAGCCGGCGACGGGTTTCAGCGAGACGTTCAACTGGCAGCGCTACAAGGCCCACGGAGACCCCGTCTTCATTCTGACCCACGGGTTCCTGGTCGAGCATCCGAACGGCGCGGTCGCCGCCTGCCAGCGTCAGTTCTACGTGAGTGGCGGCTACAACGTGGAGCAGGCCGTCGCCGGCTTCCTCCCCGTCCCGGAGGGAACCCTGGTCGTCTACACGAACCGCACCTCGACGGACCAGGTGGCCGGCTTCGGGGGCGGGGCCAAGCGGTCCATGGGCGAGAAGGTGATGGCGTCGCAGCTCGAGGACCTCTTCGCGAAGCTCCAGAAGGCCGCCGTGCAGTAGCCAGGACGATGGCGATGGGGACCCTCTGCGGTGTCTCCGCGCAGCCTTCGGGCCCTACTCGGGAATCCATCCTTTGCGGGCGAAGAAAGCAGCCTGCGACTACAAGCATTTCTTCGGTGAGAGCCCATCGGAGACGCTGGCGGGAAGCCCACCGAGGAAGAATCGTCAGAACGACCCGCCCACTCGGGCAGGAGCAAGCTGAAGCCGGGTTTCGGCCGGTATACACCGGGAACGTCCCCACCAAACGTCTCCACCATTCCGGGGGCGTGAAGTTTGGCGCCGGGCCAGTCAGGAGGGCGGAGGAAGTTCCGCTACCCTGGGCGCCGGATGTCGCTCTCCAGCAAGGTTCTACCCACAGCCTGCCTGGGGCATATCTCCGCGGCGGCGGACGCGCCTTGATAGGTGCTAGCGAAAATCGGCTTTTTGGAAGGCTGGATCTTGTCATTGAGGAATGAATTCCTATTTTACAAGTCATGCCGATTCCGCGACTGATGGAGAATCGCGTCCGCAGCTTGCTGAGGAAGAGCCCGGCCGTTGCGCTCCTGGGTCCACGCCATTGCTGGGAAGACCACCCTCGCGACCCGAGTCGCCCGATCGCTTCGGGGCCACTACTTCGACCTCGAGCTCGAGACCGACCGGCTCCGCCTCGATCTCGAGTGGGAGGAGCGGGTGGGGGGCTCCCGGCTCGTCGTGCTGGACGAGGCCCAGGCCTGGCCCGAGGTGTTTTCTCGCCTGCGGGGGGCGATCGATGCCGACCGCCGGCGCGCCGGCCGCTTCCTGCTTCTCGGGTCGGTTTCCCCCGCGCCGATGCGCGAGGTCTCCCGAGTCTTTGGCCGGTCGTCTGGCCTTGGCCCAAAGCTCTACTCCTCTTCCTGTGGAGTGAACTCGACACAGAGGCTCGACGGCGGCGGCTCTGGAGCATGGTTGGCTATCCCGACGGTGGCGTCCTGCGTCCCTCGAGCTACCCCAAGTGGCAATCGGACTATCTGGATCTGCTCGCCCAACGCGATCTTCCCAACTGGGGGCTTCCAGCGGCGCCCGCGACGACCCGTCGCCTGATGCGCATGCTCGCCTCGGTACATGGCCAGACGTGGAACGCCTCCATGATCGCGCGCAGTCTCGGCGTCGACTTCAAGACGGTGAACCGATACGTCGAATACCTGGAGGGTGCCTATCTCATCCGACGCATCGAGCCCTTCCATACGAACCTGAGGAAGCGCCTCGTGAAGAGCCCCAAGCTCTACTGGCGCGATCCCGGTCTGCTGCACTCACTGCTGCAGCTCTCGGACGCGAAGCGACTGCTCGATCAGCCATGGGTGGGATCGTAGCTGGGAGGGATTCGTGATCGAGCAGATCCTTGGTCACCTCGAGGCCTCGGAGCGAGACCACCACCCGTCCTTCCTGCGCACCAGCGACGGCCGACAGTTCGACCTGCTGATAGATCTGGGCGATCAGCGGTGGGCCATCGAGATCAAGCTGAGTTCTCGTCCCACGCCGGAAGACATGAGGCGACTCGACGCACTTGCTGATTGGGTTGATGCCCGTCGCCGGATCTTGATTTCCTGCGTCTCGGTTCCCACCGAGTCGGGACGACGAATCTCCTGCGACCTTCCGTGGCTTCTCGAGAGTCCTTGGCCAGGCTCTCGCGCTGAGATCCAGGCGAGAGCCTCTTCCTCGTCGTCGGCAGCGTAATCCACGGAGACGTCGGTGAACACTCACCACCAGCGGGCATCGAGTGAACATTCGCCAACGTCCCCGGTCACCGATCACGGCCCGACGTCGATCATCCGCCCGCGGGAGAAATGGGCCGCGAGACGGGCTGCCACGAGAGCCAGGGGCTCGGTAAACTGCGGGAGCCTTGCAGCGCGATCCTTCGAAGCGTGGAGCGCGCCGGCCGGAGGGCTAGGGTGGAATCAAGAACTGTCTTGGCAGAGGCTGTCTCGAGTCCGAAACTGTTCGACGACGCACAGGCCATCTGCCAACGCCAGCAGCAATACCAGGAGCACGCGTGGCCCAAGCACCCTGGGACAGCGAGCCCGCGAGAACATGCCGCTATTGTGGCCGATCGAGAAGGATTGCGCTGTGCGTCTACTCGATCCCGCAGGTGGCCTGGATCTCTCTGATCTTCTCCTTGAGCTTGCTGTTGTAGATGCCGGTTGCCACCTCGAGCTTGTCCTTCTCCTGCAAGGTGAGGATGCTCAAGACCGCTCCCGCGGGAACCACTGCGGTCACCCCGTCGAGCATCCTCGCTTCCACGGACGCCTGTTCGGTCTTCAGGGTCGCGATGTCCTGCTCTGCCGTGGCGCAATTGACCGGCTTGGCCAGATCCTCCTTGGCCTGCTTCGGAATTGCCCGACAGGCGGGCAGAAGGATCAGGCTGGCCAGGGCGACGAGTATCAGTGCTCTCACTCTTTTTCCTCCTTCCACCCAATTCGCAGCTGGGTGGAACATTTTCGAAACTCCGCGGTGTTGCCGGATCGGACCCACGCTTTGCGACATCGCTACCGAGCTTGGCGAAGCTGCGCTGGAGATGCAACGCCGTGATTTCAGAGGACAGGGCGATGCCCAGAGGGTCGAACGCCGCGCGTGCCGCTCGGACTTCGAGGCCGAGCACGGCGCGGTGCGAGTCGATCTTCTCACGGGTGGCGCGCTCCAGGGCTTCGCCGGCGACCTTGATCCCGTATATGATGGGCTAGACTTTTTCGAAGCTCGAAGGGAGGATGCCTGGAGCCAGATCGGCCCGAATCCACCGCCGCCTCGCGATCACACCGTACCCAGCCAGCTCAGCAAGGAGATGATCAAGGAGTTCAAGGCGAAGCAGGGACTCGAGTGATCGAGGTTGCCTTCAAGACCACCACACCACGAAGAGGAGTAGAGCCGTGCGCAGATCTCACCCGCTGGTCACACTAGCGGCGGCTTGCCTGCTGACCGTCGGAATGGCGGTCTTCACGGCATGGGCGCTGGACGAGGAAGAGGATTCTTGCGCCGCCGCGTGCCGAGAGGCCAAGGAGCGGTGCCTCACGTCCTGCGGCACTCACGGCGACCCGATCGAGTGCGAGGACCGCTGTGAGGAGGAGGCCCAGGACTGCGCCGATCGATGCGGGTAGCACCGAGCCCGCGCTCGTTTCCCCCATCCGCCTGGGACGTCACTCTGACCGACTCCGGAGAGTCGCATTCGGCGAGTCCCCAGAGCCGGTCAGCTGAAATCACTCCTACTTCTTGCTCTTGCTGTGCTTCTTGACCACGTCCACCAGCGCAGCAACGGGTACCAGGCCGAGCTGGAGATCGCACCGGTCGATGGCGTCTGGAAGCTGACCGGCCTCGAGGTCCTCGACGAGCAGCGCCTGTGACGCCGTCTGGCGGGATCGGTTACCGCCCTGAGGCGATCTTCGGCATATTCACTGGGAGCTTCTGAGTCCCCCCGCAGTACGCAATCTCCGAACCCGAGGATCATTCCTCGACGAAAGGCATGAAACGCGATGGCGAAGACCACTCCGATTCTGTTTCTGGCCATCCTGGCGACACTGGTCGTGGCGGCTGCGGTCGCAGCCGCGGAGCCCGAGGAGGAGACCTGCAACGCTCTCTTCGTCCTCAGCGCCCAGGACGTCAGCATGGACGCCACCACGCTGACGATGAAGGGCACCAGCCCAACCGTGATCTACTTCTGCGACCGACCCGTGCGCTTCGCCGGTCACCTTAGCGTGGAGAAGTTCCTGAGCACCGTCACCCAGGGCAAGGACAGCTTCGTCGAGGATCCCCCGAACGCGGCGGTGTCGATTCTCAGCGGTGACGAGGTCCACGATGTGGTCGTCACGTTGAGCAAGACGCCCACGGTGAATGGTGACGAGCTCGTTTACAGCGACATCAAGATCATCGACGGCGAGCTGCCGAAGATCTCGGGCGCGGGCTCGGTGTTCATCGACGTGATCGGCCGGCCGATGACGCCGGGCTCCGTCTCGGGTGCGCACAGGCGGACTCGGCGGCGCGTGATGCGGCATTGCGCGGCAGGGGTGACCTGCTACTGAGGACGGAGGCTTCTGCGGGCTATCGCAGGTCGCGATCGAGTCTGGCCGCGTTCTCCCGCATCACACTGAGGAAGTCACCCTCGCCGGGTGCATTGGAGCACGGCGTATAGACGAGGCTGCCGAGGCCCATCGCCTCGAGCCTCTTCACGGTCGCCTCCCCAGGCTCGCCCTCCCACACCATCCAGCGTGCGGGTGGGCGGCAGTGAGTTCCTCCAGCTCGCGCCACATCGCCTCGGTAGGCGGCTGGTCCGGCTCCCAGTGCACCGAGCGGGCGTTCAATCCGTAGCGGCGGATCAGGTACTGGTAGACCGGGTGGGAGAAGAGCAGGGGGGTGTCGCCGATCGCCGCCGCCGCGGTGGTGAGACGCTGATCGAGATCGCGGAGGTCGGCCTCCAGGGCCTCGAATCCCTGTTGGAACGTCGCCTCCCGATCGGGGCGCGCCTTGGCGAAGGCGTCTCTCACCGCCTGCGCCTGCAGGATCGCCAGGCTGGGATCGAGCCACGTAGTGAAGGCCTTCCCTGTGTGGGTGTGAGCGCCCTGGGGACCGTGGCTGTGGGTGACGCTCTCTTCAAGGGGAATCAGCTGGTCGCGAAAGCTCCCCGAGGTATCGACGAGCCGGGCCCGGGGCAAGGAGGCGCGCTGCACCCAGGCGGCGTAGCCGGCTCCGTTGAGGAGGATCAGGTCCGCCCCCTGGTAGGCGGCGATCACCTCTGGAGCGGGCGACCAGTAGGCCGGGTCCTCGTCCCCCTGCGCGGGGAAGATCACCTCGACGCTCTCCCCGCCGATCCGCTCGGCGAAATACTGGAGCGTAGCGGCGGATCAGGTACTGGTAGACGGGGTGGGAGAAGAGCAGGGGGGTGTCGCCGATCGCCGCCGCCGCGGCTGGTGAGCCGCTGATCGAGATCGCGGAGGTCGGCCTCCAGGGCCTCGAATCCCTGCTGGAACGCCGCCTCCCGATCGGGGCGCGCCTTGGCGAAGGCGTCTCTCACCGCCCGCGCCTGCAGGATCGCCAGGCTGGGATCGAGCCAGGTGGTGAAGGCCTTCCCGGTGTGGGTGTGCGCGCCCTGGGGACCGTGGCTGTGGGTGACGCCCTCTTCGAGGGGAATCAGCTGGTCGCGAAAGCCGGCGGAGGTGTCGACCAGCCGGGCCTCGGGCAAGGAGGCGCGCTGCACCCAGGCGGCGTAGCCGGCTCCGTTCAGGAGGATCAGGTCCGCTCCCTGGTAGGCGGCGATGACGTCTGGATCGGGCGACCAGTAGGCCGGGTCCTCGTCCGCCGGCGCGGGGAAGACCACCGTCGACGTCTCCCCGCCGATCCGCTCGGCGAAATACTGGAGGGGATAGTTGACCACGTAGACCGAGAGGCGTCCCGCCTTCTCCGGGTTCGCCGACGCGGGGCCTCGGCCTGCGGCTCTCCCTCCCCGCATCCCACCAGCAGGGCGGCAGCGAGCAGCGCGGCGAGACTTCGGGCAAGGATCACGAGAGCTCTCCTTTCGAGCTTCGTCACGAGAGGATGAAGGTGCGGATGGCGGCGGAGCCGAAGCGGCTGGTGAGGAGCGTGAGGCCGCCCGCCAGGGCCACGCCGAGCACCAGGACCACCACCACCTCGGAGACCAGCACCGCCGCCACGCTCAGCCGCGAGCCCCCGATCTTCACCATGGTCTCGATCTCCCTCTTCCGCAGGCGGAGCGAGAGCAGGAAGACCAGGGCGGCGGTGGCCAGTGTTGCGACCGCGACGATCAGGATCGCCGCCACCACGTAGCTCTGGATGGTCAGGATGGTGTCGAGGAGGTCGTTCATGACCGCGATGGGTTGGACGATCTGGCTGGGCTCGTCGTCCGCCTGATAGCGGCCCCGGAGCAGGACGCCGGACTTCTGGCTGTGCGGCACCGCGATCAGGGCGGTGATGGGGTTGCCGGAGAGATCGCCGTGGAAGTGGAAGGAGTCGATGTTCTCCTCGGTGATCTCGTTGTACTGCAGCACCGAGGCGTTGGCGGTGATGCGGTTCTCTTCACGAGCGAGGACGCCCGCGGCGGCCTCGGGAGCGGCCAGGTCCTGGTGGCCGTGGCCGAGGCCCTCGATGATCCACGCCGTCTTGAGATCCACGAAGACGGCCAGGTCGTCGGGGGTGTGGGCGGGGGCGAGGACACCGACCACGCGCATCCGCAGCGGGTAGACGCCCGCCAGGTCGAAGACGCTCTCGGGGGAGGAGATCACCGTGTCGCCGGGCCCGATGCCGAGGCTCGCCGCCACGCGGGCGCCCACCACGCACTCGCCGAGCACGGCCATGGCGCGGCCGGCCGCGAAGCGGAGCTTGCGGAACTCGAAGTACGCGAGTGTCGTGCCGACGATGGGATGATCGCGGGTGCGAAAGCGCACGTAGAGGGGGATCGGCTCCGCCAGCCCCGTCTCGGCGACGCGGCATCACCTGGCCGTAGCTGGTGAGCTCGGGGGCGTCGGACTCGAAGTAGAGAGAGTTGAGCACCAGCTCCAGGGGGCTGCCCTTGGCGCCCACCAGGAGCGGTGTCGCCTCGGCCCGCGCGGTGAGCTCGGCGGCGCTCTGGCCGACCAGCACGTTGAGGCCGACGGGCAGAAAGACGATCAGCGTGATCGACGTGACCAGGATGAGGGTCTTGATGCGGTGGTAGGCCAGATAGCGCCACGCCAGGTAGAGGGCTTCCTTCACGCTCGCACCTCCGGCGCGCCGGCCTGCGGCGAGGGCGATGTTCCGGCGCTCGAGTGAAACTGCTTGAAATCGATCACCCTCCCGAAGCGGTCCAGCAGGTCGTGGTCGTGGGTCACGGTGAGGAGCGTGGCGCCGTGCTCCTCGGCGTAGTCGAAGAGGATCTCGAGGACGCGGCCCTTGTTGGCGGGGTCGAGGTTGCCGGTGGGCTCGTCGGCCAGCAGGAGCTCGGGCTCGGCGATCAGCGCGCGGCAGACCGCCGCCCGCTGCTTCTCGCCCTGGGAGAGGCGGTGGGCGAAGCGGCCGAGCTTGTCCGCCACGCCGACTCTCTCGGCCAGCGTCACCGCACGCTGGCGCACCGGTGGCTCCAGGCGCAGCGACGGGTTGATCCGGTAGGGCAGCAGCACGTTGTCGAGCACGCTCAGGTGCTCGAGCAGCTCGAACTCCTGGAAGACCAGGCCGATGTTGCGGATGCGGAACTCCCTGCGCCGCGAGTCGTCGAGGGCGGTCACCTCCACGCCCTTCGTCACCACGCGACCCCGCTGCGGTGTGGCGATGCCCGCGATCAGGTTCAGCAGCGTGGTCTTGCCCGAGCCGCTCGGCCCGATCACCGCGACCTTCTCACCGCGTTCGACCAGAAGCTCGGGGACGAGCAGTGCGAAGTCGCCCTCGCCGTAACGGAACTCGAGATCCGCGATCTGGATGATTCCGTCGGCGGAGTTGGTCACGGCTCCAGTTTGCCTGCGGTTTGCTGCCCAGTCCCTGCGCGCGCCTCAGCGCACCGTGACCTCGACGCGCCGATTGCGCTGGCGCCCCTCGGCCGTCACGTTGGGCCTGGCCGCGTACTCGGAGGCGAAGCCCTCGGTCCGGATCTGCGCCGGATCGATTCCCGCTGAACCCAGGTATTGCGCCACGCTCGCCGCTCGCTGCTCCGAGAGCTCCTGGTTGAGACTCTCGGCCCCCGTCGAATCGGCAAAGCCCTGGACCTGGATGATGGCCTGGGGGTAGGGCTGCATCTGCTTGCACGAACCAGTCGAGCTCGCGGGCGATCCTTGATCTCCGCGCTGTTGACGTCGAAGTAGACCACGGCTGCGTACTTCCGCGCCTCCGCGTGGGCGGCTGCCTCTTCGGCCTGGCGCGCCTGCTCCTGCTGCTCGAGCATCTCCGTCTCTTTCGCATAGGTTTCGTCATAGGCCGATGCGCAGCCGAAGGCGAACAGCAGCGCTGCGGAGAGTGCAATCCTCATCAGTTTTCTTCCTCCGAACTGGCTCGGGAAGCTCAGCCCTCGAATGCGGTGGTGACCTCTTCGACGGAGAGCAGCCCGTTCGAGTCGGTATCCGCCTCGTCGAAGTCGTCGAAGCGGTACTCGATGAATTCGTAGAGGGAGATCTTTCCGTCGCCGTTCATGTCGGCCTCACTGAAGTCCTCTTCGAAGACGGTGGCCTTGTTGAGCTCCTCCGGCTTCAGGAAGCCGGTCTTGTCGACGTCTGCCTGGTAGAAGACCTCCACCATGCGCAGGTGAAACTCGCGGCGGTCGATGTAGCCGTCACCGTTCAGGTCGGCCTGCGCGTGGGCAGCCTTCGGGTCGTGCGCGGGCGCAGGGTCTTCGGCATGGGCGGAGACGCCCGAGAGGAGCAGCGCCAGTGTCAAGAAGAAGGTCGAAATCCATCTCATGGCAGATTTTCCCCTGAGAGTTGGTGGTGGCGTGACGCTCAGTTCTGGACCTTCCAGGATCCGTCGGGCTGGCGGCACGCGGTGCCATGGCTCTGGTGCTTCTCGCCGCCGACCGTGATGTCCTGAGTGTACTCGCGGCAGTACTGCCCATCTTCGATCTGGTAGGTCCGGGTCGGTGTGATGGACCCGGAGGCGCCGGTGTCGGGATTCTGCCAGGTCGTCGGCTGGCCGGCATGGTTGTTCTCGAAGGCCTGGTGAGCGGCCTTGGCGGCCATCTCCTTGTCCTTCTCGTCGAGCCGGTTTCCGATCGCCCCGCCGACCAGACCACCGGCGAGGACGCTGAACACGATCAGGGCGGGGTTGGCGCCGGCCGCCGCAGCGATCAGGCCGCCCCCCGCCGCTCCGCCCATCCCGCCGAGTATCGCCTTCGGGTTTTCCTTGTAGGTCTCGCTCATCCCGGCACACGAGGCGAAGACCACGGCCAGGAGAGCGATCAACAGACGTTGTCCAATGGTGATGCGAGACACCTCTTCCCACCTCCCTTGATTGCCGATCTCGGGTCGGCGATCGGCTCGCACGAAACGTAGCACTGCTCCCACTGGAAGCGAGCTGTGGTTCCCGAGAGTCCTCAGCGATTCGAGCGTTCCGCTGCGAGCTGCTCCTCGATATTTCGCAGCAGCTGCAGCGGCTCCGGCTCGCCCGGCGCCAACGCGATGAGATCCCGAGCGTGGGGCAGGGCCAGCTCCCACTGGCCCTGCTGGGCGTAGAAGACGGCCACGGCGTAGGCGATGGTCGAGTCGCGCGGATCGATCCGGCGGGCCTTCCGCAGCGCCGCCCCGGCTTCAGTGCGGTGACCCAGCTGCTGGAGCGCCAGCCCGTGGTTGTAGTGCACGCGCGCACGGTCGGGCATCAGCTCTGCGGCCCGGCCCAGTGAATCTGCCGCCTCCTCCAGGCGCTTCTCCTCAGCCAGAAGGAGGGCCAGGGAGTAGTGAAGCTCTCCTTCGTCCGGCGCCCGCTCGATTCCTTCCCGGAGCACGCGTTCGGCGGCATCGTTTCGGCCCGTGCGGTTGTAGAGATTCGCCAAGTTCGCGCGGGCGGGAAGGAAGTCGGGATCCATCCGAAGCGCCGCCCAATAGGCCTTCTCCGCCGCCTCGGGCTCTCCGCGGTTGGCGTGGAGCACGGCCAGGTTCAGATGGCCGCCGGGCATGTCCGCCATCGCCAGCTGCGCCTCCCGGTACTCGGCGAGCGCCGCCTCGAAGGCGCGGCGCTGGGCGGGGTCGAAGCGATCGGCGGGCAGCTCCGCCAGCACCCGCGCCGCCTCGATGCGCACGGCGCGGACTGGATCCTCGAGAAGGGGCATCGCCGCCAGGCGCTGCTCGGGAGGGAGGCCAACCAGGCGCGCTGCCGCGGTCGCCCGCAGCAGCGGCTCCTCGTCGCGGGTCGCCGCCGCCAGCGAATCCAGAGCGGCGGGGCCGTACTGCGAGAGCAGCTCCAGCGCCGTGGCGCGGACGATGGCTGGCTCTTCCTCGTCACCCGCCAGTGCCGCGAGCGGCTCGAAGGCGGCGGGGTCACCCGCGCGGCCCGCTGCAATGGCCTCGGCGAAGTGGGGGTCCCGCCGGCGCTCGGGGCCGTACCACTTCACCACCCAGTCCGCCGACCACTGGGCCGGCTGGTCGGCGTGGCATCCAGTGCAGGCATTCGGCGTGCCGAGCTTCACCGAGAGGTCCGGACGCGGCAGCTTGAGACTGTGGTCCCGGCGCGGGTCGACCACCATGTAGGTCGTCGCGGGCATGTGACAGTCGACGCACTCCGTCCCCGGCTTTTCCCGCCGGGTGGAAGTGATGCTCGGGCGTGTCGTAGTTCTTGAGGATCATGGTCGGGAAGCGCGGATCCGGCGCCTGGTTGTGGCAGCGCACACAGAGCGCATTGCCCGGCGCCAGGAGCTGCAGGCTGTGGGGATCGTGACAGTCGACGCATCGCACCCCGCGGTGGTACATCCGGCTCTGGAGGAAGGAGCCGTAGACGTAGACCTCCTCGAGCACCTGTCCGTCGGCGTGGTAGAGGTCCTCGCGAAGCGTCACCGGCATGAAGTCGTCCAGGAAGGGACGACCGGCGCGGTCCTCGCCGCTCACCAGGTGTCGCCGGGAATGGCAGGGCGCGCAGACGTCGACTTCGTAGCGCGAGTCCCCGGTCTTGAAGTCCACCAGCAGCCGGTGGTCTCCGGAGGCGGGGATGCCCAGCCGCTCCGCCTCCTCGGCCCACTCGACGTGCGCCTTCCCCGGCCCGTGGCAGGTCTCGCAGGAGACGTCGATCTCGTCCCAGGTGGTGGCGTAGCTGTCGGAATCGGGGTCGTAGCGCTCCACCAGATTGGTCGAGTGGCACTCGGCGCACATCGCGTTCCAGACCTGGTAGCGCCCCGTCCAGTGGAGCGGATCGCCGGGGGCGATCCGCTCGTCCGGGTAGAGGTGGAACCAGCGCCCGCCGCCCTGTTCCGTGGGCCGGGTGTCCCAGGCGATTCCGAGCGCCTGCAGGCGCCCGCCGGGAAGCCCGATCAGATACTGCTGCAGGTTCTCGACGCCGAAGGTGTAGAGGATCTCGTACTCGGTGGATTGCCCGTCCGGCCCCTCGGTCTGGACGAAGAACCCGCCATCCCGCTCGTAGAAGCGGGACGTGACGCCGAATTGTGTGAACATCGCGTCGTCGAAATCCCCCAGGACGGTGTCTTCGCTGGCCACCTGCATGGCCAGATCGTGATGGGAGCCGGACCAGGCCTTGTACGCTTCCTCGTGGCACTCGACACAGGAGGCGCTCCCTGCGAAGCCGGCGCTCCTCTCCCAGCCGGGAGCCAGGCTCGGAGGAGTGTCGAGCTTCGGGGTCTCCTCTTCGGCGCTGCACGCCAGGAGCGCGGTGAGGGCCGTCGCCAACAGCAGGACCCGGTTCGAGGGATGACCCACCAGCTTCCTTTCCTGGCCGCAGCTTCTCAGCCGGAGATTCGATGGCCGCCAAGGATACAGTGTGGGTTCAACCTTTTCCCCCGTCCGGACGATGGGCCCCCGAATGGCTCCATCCGGGTCCTGGGTAGCCCAGGATCCTGGACCCCGATTGGGAGGTAAGACCATGGCCCCGCTCCTGCGACTCGCGCTCCTCGTGACCGCCCTCACATTCGCGTTCTTCGCCACCCAGGCCTTTGCCGAGGACGACTATGACGGACCCGAGATGGGCCAGAGCATGGATCCCGACGACCTGACCGTCGAGAGCGAGGACGTCGACGACCTGGAGGGGGACAGCGAGGATCCGGACGATCTGGTGGTGGAGAGCGAGGATCCCGACGACATGATGGGACACAGCGAGAATCCGGACGACATGGTGGTGGAGAGCGAGGACCTCGAGGACCACGCGGGTCGCAGCTACGAGCTGGATGACCTGCCCCAGGACGCCCGGCAGCGAGAGCCTCCCGGACCCGATGCCGCAGCTGGTTGCCAAGCCCTCGCCGCCGAGCCTCAACGATGGCTCCGGAGGTCCACGCCGCCTGGCGCGCGGTCCAGGCCGCCGAGCGAAACATGGAGGCGTCGAACGACATCTACGCCAACATGATCGACAACGACTACCCTCGCGGCGAGCGGCGCGCGCAAATCATCGAAGAGCGCCGGGCGGCCTTCGAGCGCGTGAACGAGACCCGGCAGCGCTACAACGAGCTCCGCGGCGAATGAATCAGCCCGGGTCGCCGGACGTGACGCTCGGCTCTGCGTTCACGTAGGTCTCGCGGTAGATCTCCACGAATGCCAGCAGGACGGCGACCACCACCGGCGCTACGAAGATTCCCAGGAACCCGTAGACCTGGAGACCTCCCAGCAGGGCGAAGAGCAGAAGCAGGGTGGGCATCTCGACCCGTCCGCCGATCACCAGGGGACGGACGAAGTTGTCCACCGAGCCCACCGCGATCGCGCCCCAGAGCCAGCAGGGCGACGCCGCGCCAGATTTCGCCAGTCACCAGCACGTAGAGCGCGGTCGGGAGCCAGATCAGGGCCCCGCCCACCACGGGGATCAGCGACGTAACGGCGGTCAGGAATCCGAGTAGCACGCTCGTCCCGAGGCGTCCGATCAGGAAGTAGCCGAGCCCGGCCACGATCCCCTGAATCGCGGCGATCAGGAAGGTGCTCTGGACCACCGCTGTCACCGTGTCGTAGACGCGCTTCAGGATCCGCTCCTTCTGGCCGGGCGCCATGGGGATCAGATCGCGCAGGAGCGCGGCGATCCGGTCGCCGTCGCGGAAGAAGAAGAAGAGCGCGACCAGCATCATCGCGGCGCTGAGCGCGCTGGCCACGAGGTTCTGTGCCAGCGCCGCGGCTTCGGTCGCGACCCATTGGGAGACGCGCTTCGAAACCTGCAGCCACATGTCCGAGATGTCGATCGAGGCGAGGATCGGAAGACGCTCCGCCAGGGCGCGCCAGGTGGCCGCCAGCCAGTGCTCGGAGGCCTGCAGCGGGGTCTGCCCCCCCTCCTGGATGAGCTTGTTGGATCCCTTCGTAGGTCTCCGTCGCCTCGCTCACCAGGAGCGAGAGGAGGAGGATCGTCGGCACCAATACCAGCGTCGTGACGCCGACCAACATGGCCAGGGCGCCCAGTGTGCGGGATCCCCGCAAGGCCTTCACCACGCGTTCGGTCAACGGATAGAAGGTGAGGACCACCACCGCGGCCAGGACCAGGGACGCGGCGAATGGCGCGAAGCACAGGTAGAGCTGGTAGATCAGGAACAGGAAGACGGCAAAGAAGAAAGCCGCGAACAAGTGCTCTCGCTTCATCTTCGAACCTCCTTCGCCGATCGCTGCTCGGGTCTCGGCGGATTGCCGGGTGACTGTATGGCACTCGGCGAGAGCCTCCAACCGCTCAGCGGGAGAGCTCCTGGCGCAGGTCTGCGCAGGATTTCTGGCTCCCAGAGGCCCTCATCGACGAAGGGGAGGTTCTCCGCGCCCGGCGGGACCAGGTTGCGGAGAATGCCCGTCGCCGTGTCCGGCCTGCAGAAACTTCGGTGGCTCGGGGCCAGGACGCACTGTACGGTGACGGCCAATAGGCTCCGCTGTTTCATTTTGGCTCGATGTGGATGTCGTAGCGCTCCTGGACCAGGTCGATCTGGCCCGTGCCGAGCATCACGGTCTCCCCGGTGTCGAGGGCGAGGACCCGAGCCTTCGCGATCCCTCATCGATCTCGAAGTCGGCTACGAAGCACTGGATGGGCTTCGGGTCGGCGTCGGTCGCGGTCTTCTTGGATGCGCAGCGTCGAACCCTCGGCCGGTGCTGGTGACGCCGTGACGAACGCTGGCGACAGGTCCCGAACCACATGCTGAGCCATCAATCCCATGCGTTCACGTGGAGCTGGCCCTCGCGAATCGCCAGGCTGGCGTTGCCCGAGAGTGCGGATCGGAGTGCGTCGACCGAGGCTCCTCTGCTCTCGAGGTTCAGCGAGAGATCGGGCGGCCGGTGGCCGACGGGCGCTCCTCGATTTGTGCCAGCGCCCTGTCGAGATGCATCTCCTTGCCCTCGAGGTCGAGAGAGAGCTCCGGTGGATCGGGGCGCGCTCGATCCGGGCGTTGCCGGTGAAGCTCGCCCTCGAATGCGAGTGTCACCGGGCCAGGCGGAGATCGCCGTCCGCGAGCGTGAGAGGAGCTACCTGCTCGGCCGGAGGTCATCCGTCCACCCCGATCGGCGCGGAGGGATACGTCGGCGTCGAGCCGGTGCAGCCGCTCGAAGGGCAGGCCCCGCTCTCGGGCGGCTCGGCGGGGCCGAATCGGGCTGCTCTTCCTCGCGCGGTGCCAGCGACGTCGTCCAGATGGATCGCGGCGACTCGAGCCGCGCGGTCAGGTGCGGGCGACTGCCGGGGAAAGGATCCCTGAACCTCTCCGGTGAGGTGTGTCTTGTCGAGACGCACTCGCATCTCCCGGATCTTCACTGCTCGCGACTCCCTTCGACGCGGCCGGAGATCTCCACCGGGCCGATCGGCGAGAAGGTCGCAGGCTCTCGGCGCGAAGGGTCGCGTCCAGATTCAGGCCCCGCAGTTGCAGCAGGTTGCCGATCTCTCCGGTGACCTTCAGCCCGGTTTCGGTCCGATCCAGCCTCAAGTGAAATCTCGGAAAGACCGACCGACACCCTCTTTTCCGCTCAGCTTTCCGCTGCCCTGGAGGGCTCCGAGCTCGGGGGCTTCCAGGCCCAGGCGCCGGGCGATCTGGAGGGCCAGCGGGCCGTGGATCTGGACCTCCCGCCCCAGCGCCCGCGAGAGCTGGTGAGCGATCTCGGATCGATAGCGGTCGAAATCGGTCCGCCCGAGAACGGATGATCGACGACGGCTGCAGCGATCGCGAGGAGGATGATTCCGATCAGGAGAATTCGCAGGCGCATCGATCCGAGTATATGCGGTGATTCACCAGACAGCCCTCGGCTCCGACGCTTCGGGCACTTCTTGCCCCGTGGACCATTTGTTGCTCTCATCCTGGAAGATGGCGAGGGCGTGAGGCGAGAACAGAGAGCAGGAGCACGACGATGACGACGGACCTGGCGACCCGAAGCTACTGGCTGGGACTGGATTCCTACCAACCCGACGCCCCGCTCGAGGGTGAGATGCGGGCCGATCTCGTCATCATCGGTGGCGGGTTCTGTGGGCTGTGGACCGCCTACCACCTGCTGAAGGCCGACCCCGGCATGACGGTGATCGTGCTCGAAGCCAGCGCGGTGGGATACGGCGCCTCGGGACGCAACGGTGGCTTTGCCATGACGCTGATCCACAAAGGGCTCAAGGACCTGGTGGCGGCGGTGGGTGCAGACGAGGCGAGGGCTCTGCACCTGGCGGCCGAGGAGGCGATCCGCTCGATCGGTCAAGTCTGCGAGACGGAGAACATCCAGGCCGATCTCCAGCCCAACGGTCTCCTCACCATCTCCAACACCCCGCTTCAGGACACCATCATCCGCGAGGAGGTCGAGACGGCGGAGCGGCTGGGGATCAGCGGGTTCGAGTTCCTGCAGAAGGAAGAGATCCGGGCGGCCATCCACTCCGAGACCTTCCGCTGCGCAGTGAGAGAGGAGAGCTGCACCCTGCTCAACCCGGCGCGGCTGGTGCGGGGGCTGAAGGATGCGGTGATCCGGGCGGGAGGCCGCGTCTTCGAGCAGACGCCGATGGAGAGTCTCGACGAGACAGCGGACGGTGTACGCGTGGTCACGCCGAAGGGCGAGATCCGGGCGCAGCGCGCGCTGCTGGCGGCCAATGCCTACAGCTCCCGGATTCCCTCGCTCAAGGCCTACGTGATGCCCTTCTACTCCTACATCCTGCTCACCGAGCCCCTCAGTGACGAGCAGTGGTCCCGGGTGGGCTGGGCAGGACGCGAGGGGATGGAGGACCGTCGGACCTTCCTCCACTACATGCGCCCGACCGTCGACGGGCGCATGATGTGGGCGGGCCGCGACGCTCCGTACCGGCCCAACGGACCGGACCCGAAGTACGACCGCGACGAGCGGGTCTTCAAACGCCTCGAGGAGACTTTCGCCTGGACCTTCCCGCAGCTCGCCGACGCGAAGTTCGAGTACCGCTGGGGTGGTCCCATCGGCGTCACGGGGAGCTTCATGCCCTGCGCCGGCTGGCTCGAGGAGAAGCGCGTCGCCTATGCCTTCGGCTTCGTCGGCCACGGCGTCGCCATCACCAACATGGTGGCGATGGCAATGCGTGACCTGATCCTCGAGCGCGACACCGACCACACGCGCCTCGCCCTGATCGGAAGGAAGCCCATCCACCTGGGCCCGCGCCTGCTGCGCGATCCGATGGTGAAGCTGAGCAACGTCTACACGATGCGCCAGGACGACAGCGGCCGCGCCGGAAAGCTGCCCTTCTTCATGCGCGTGCTCCAGCGTCTTTCTGGCGGGGGACCTGGCGGCGGCAGCTGAGTCAGTGGCGGGGTGCGCCCGGGGGCTGCGCCGTTTGGCTGCCCGGGCCTTTCCTTATCCGGGGGCGGAGTCGGACTCTTCCCGTCCTGATTCAAGAGGGCGCCCATACTAATTATGGCTTCGCGCGATTTCGCACAACCTGCTAACCTCCGGGCTCCTCATCTCCCCGTCGCTGGCGTTCGCTCGAGGCGGCAAGGGTTGGTGTGTGTCCCTAACGGGGAGGAGGTGTGCAGCGCTGCACTCGAGTGAGCCGGTCCATCGATCAACTGGTACACTGAGTAGGGGGGGTGTAGCCAGCCAGTCCGTGGTGGGTTGCATACCGTCTTGGGGTGAGAGTGGCTTCTGCGAAGCGTCTTCCTGTCGTTGACGAGTTTGGCTTCTACGAGATCCGGCTTGATGCCATCGGAGGACTGGGCGCGCACCTGGCCGGGCAGATGCTCGGTGAGGCGGCGGTCCTCAAGATGGGGCTCAATGCTCTGCACTTCTCCGCCTACGGATCGGAGAAGAAGGGCTCTCCCATCCGATCCTTCCTGCGCTTCGCCGAGCCCGACATGGAGATCCGCAGCTGCAGCCCGGTGGAGCAGCCGCACCTGGTCGCGGTCTTTCACGACGCTCTGCTCCGGACACCCGGCTGCCTGGCGGGCCTGCGCGAGCACGGGACCCTGATCATCAACTCCCGCAAGAGCCTGCAGGATCTCGAGCGATTCGGTCTGCCCACGGACTGCAACATCTACTTGATCGATGCTCTCACCATCGCCATCGAAGAGAAGAGCCGCGTCAATACGGCGATGATGGGCGCGGTGACCCAGGCCAGCGGCTTCCTGGATCGCAAGACGGTGTTGGAGTCGCTGAGCGAGATCTTTGCCAAGAAGCACCCCTCCGCAGTCGGACCCAACCAGCGCACCTTCGAGCGCGGCTGCGAGGAGCTCGAGCTGGTCGCCGAGCCTCGCCCCGGCGCGCGCAGGCAAGGGCAAACGGAACGCTGCGCCGGCCAGACCCGGCCCGGAGTTCGGATATCTGACCGCGCCCCTCGGCGGTTTGATCACCGAGGCGGGGAACACGATCCTCAGGGATACCAGCATCTCCCGCGAGGGCTTCGTGCCGGTCTTCGATCCGGACGAGTGCGTGCACTGCGGCCTCTGCGATCTGGTCTGCCCGGACCACTGCTTCGTGTGGACGCAGGAAGCAGGCCGAGGGTGATGGCGACTCGGAGCAGGTGCGGCTGCTGGGGATCGATTACCAGTACTGCAAGGCCTGCATGCGCTGCATCGACTCCTGTCCGTCGGGCGCGCTGACCAAGGTCGCCGAGGAAGAGGGCTTCGCCGAGGAGCATCGGGTTCCGCTGTTTCCCGAAGCCACGCGCTAGGGCGGCTTTTCGCCACGCGTGGCAGATGTCGGATGGATTGAGATGTCACGAGCCAAGAGCACGAAGACCAGCGAGAAGAAGCGAAAGACGTCGATGGCCAGGCAGGTGCTGGCCTTCCGAAGCGGCAACGAGATGGCCGCAGAGGCCGGCGCTCACATCAACTTCCACGTGATGGGCTTCTACCCGATTACGCCGTCCACCGAGGTGGCCGAGACGCTCGATTCGATGAAGGCCGACGGCGAGCACGAGATCCGGATGATCGCCGGCGATGGCGAGCACGGCGCGGCGGGGATCTGCTACGGCGCCGCCGTCGGGGGAGGGCGGGTCCTGAACGCGACCTCCTCCCAGGGCGTGCTGTACTCGCTGGAGCAGCTTCCCGCGCAGTCGGGGACGCGCTTCCCCATGGTGCTGAACATCGCCAACCGCGCGGTCAGCGGCCCCCTGGACATCCGCGGCGACCACTCGGACCTCTACTTCACGCTCAACACCGGATGGATCGTCCTGATGGCGCGCGGCGCCCAGGCCGTCTACGACATGAACTTCATGGCGGTGCGGATCGGCGAGCACCCCGACGTGAGGCTCCCCGTCATCGTTTCCTACGACGGATTCTTCACCAGCCACCAGAAGCGGCGGGTGCAGGTCTTCGACAAGGACGATCCCAAGGTGAAGAGGTTCCTGGGCGAGCCGGACCATCCCTATCACGCCCTCGATCCCAGCAAGCCCATCACCATCGGGCCCTACATGAACGATCCGGACCTGATCAACAACAAGTACCAGCACCACCTGGCCATGGAGGCGGCCAGGAAGCAGCTTCCCCTGCTCTTCAAGGAGTTCGCGGAGCTGAGCGGGCGTCGTTACGACTTTCTCGAGAGCTATCGGATGAAGGACGCGGAGGTGGCGATCTTCGTGGTCAACTCCGCCGCCGAGACCACCAAGGACGTGGTCGACAAGCTCCGCAAAGGAGGGCCTCAAGGTCGGCGTGGTGAGCCCCACTGTGCTGCGTCCGTTCCCAGTCGCTCAGCTGCAGCGCGCGATGAAGAACGTCAAGGTGCTGGTGATCGGAGATCGCGCCGACTCCTTCGGGTCGGGCGGCGGCAACATGGCCCACGAGGTGAAGGCGGCGCTAAAGGACGATCCCGACAATCGCACCGTCTGCATCAACCGGGTCTACGGTCTCGGCGGGCTGGACTTCTTCCTGGAGGACGCCGAGAGCTGGTTCCGGATGGCGCTGGAGACGGCCCGCACCGGGAAGGTCAAGAAGCGCTTCGACTACCACGGGGTGACGCCCGGCGACCCCAAGAAAGTGATGGAGCCCCTGCTGCCCCCCATCACCGAGGAAGAGACCAAGCGGGGGCTGGTGAAGGTGCATCAGGATCCGGAGGACGGCCGGCTCGAGGTGGAGATGGCGCCGCTGCACCAGTTCACCACCGTCCCCAACCGGGTGGCCCCCGGCCATGGCGCCTGCCCCGGCTGCGGCAGCTTCTCCACTCTCCACCAGTTCATGATGGGGATCGAAGGCAACGTGGTGCTCCTCTTCCAGACCGGCTGCGCCATGGTGGTCACCACTGGCTATCCGTTCACCGCCCATCGCGTGACCTACCTGCACAATCTCTTCCAGAACGGCTCGGCCACCCTCTCGGGTCTGGTCGAGATGTACCACGAGCGCATCAAGCGCAAGGAGCTTCCGGAAGACAGCGACATCACCTTCATCATGGTGACGGGCGACGGCGGGATGGACATCGGGATGGGGCCCACCATCGGCGTGGCAAACCGCAACCATCGGATGATGATCCTGGA
Source organism: uncultured delta proteobacterium (assembly GCA_963722885.1). GTDB lineage: Bacteria > Myxococcota_A > UBA9160 > UBA9160 > UBA6930 > CAVXZE01. The sequence goes on along the minus strand of CAVROS010000012.1, from coordinate 93,933 downwards.
GTACGACAACCAGGGCTACATGAACACCGGCGCCCAGCTCTCCTACAGCACACCGCTGGGGCACCGCACCAGCACCAGCAACGTGGGGCCGGCGCAGACGGGCAAGGCGTACCACCACAAGGACACCCTTCAGATCATGGCGGCCACCCACATCCCCTACGTGTTCAGCGCGACGGAGGGGTTTCCGCAGGATCTGATCAAGAAGGCCGCGAAAGGCCAGTGGTACGCCAACAACGAGGGTCTGGTCTACGGCAAGGTGCTCTCGTTCTGTCCCCTCAACTGGCGGCTCGAGGACGACGTGGCGACCGAGGTGGCCCAGGCGGCCGCCGACTCCTGCTTCTTCCCGCTCTACGAGATCGAGAAGGGGCGGACCACCATCACCTACGATCCGGAAGCCGTCGGCCGACGCATCAAGCTCGGGGAGTACCTCGGCATGATGGGGAAGACCCGGCACCTGCTCTCGGAGGAGAACAAGCCGATCCTGGAGGAGGGCGAGATCGAGGTGGAGCGGCGTTGGCGGAGGCTCAAGGCCATGCACGAGCATCCGCTCCTCTGAGCCGGGGACGATCATGCCCATCAAGCCCAACCAGAAGACCCAGATGCCGATGCTCGACCCGGTGGAGCGGCGCCGGCTCTTCCACGAGGTCAACCGGGGCTACGACGCTCCCCGCGCCCGGTTCGAGGCGCAGCGTTGCCTCGAGTGCCAGGAGCCCGGCCTGCGAGAAGGGCTGCCCGGTCCTGGTGCCGATCCGGAAGATGTCGCGGCTGGTCGCCGACGGGCAGTTCGAGGAAGCGCTTCGCGCCCTCAAGGAGGTCAACAGCCTCCCGGCGGTGTGCGGCCGGGTCTGTCCCCAGGAGACCCAGTGCGAGGAGCAGTGCCACATGGGCAAGAGGTTCGGCCCGGTGGGGATCGGCTTCCTGGAGCGCTTTCTCGCCGACTGGGAGATCCAGAACGGAAGGATTCGCGAGGAGCTCCCCGAGCCCCGTCCCGAGAAGGTGGCGATCGTGGGCTCCGGGCCGGCGGGGCTCACCTGTGCCGGCGATCTGGCGCGACTCGGCTATGGGGTGAAGGTGTTCGAAGCGCTCCACGAGTCGGGCGGGGTGCTGCGCTACGGGATTCCGGAATTCCGGCTCCCCAACAGCGTGTTGGACTTCGAGATCGAGGGGCTCAAGCGGCTCGGTGTGGAGATCGCCTTGAACGTGGTGGTCGGCAGGACGGTCACGCTGGACGAGTTGCTCGAGGAGTACGCGGCGGTCTTCCTGGGGACGGGAGCGGGGCTTCCCTCCTTCCTGAAGATTCCCGGCGAGAACCTGACCGGTGTCTACTCCTCGAACGAGTTCCTGACCCGGGTCAACCTGATGCAGGGCTACCGCTTCCCGGAGTACGACACGCCGGTGCGCGCCGGGCGCCGGACGGTGGTGGTCGGGGCCGGCAACGTCGCCATGGATTCGGTGCGCAGCGCACTTCGCCTCGGGGCCGAGGACGCGATCATCGTCTATCGCCGCACCATCAAGGAGATGACCGCCCGCATCGAGGAGTACCATCACGCCATCGAGGAGGGAGTGGAGTTCAACTGGCTGACCACACCCATCCGGGTCTTCGGCGATGAGAGGGGCTGGGTGAAGGCCATCGAGCTGGAGAAGATGGAGCTCGGTGAGCCCGATGCGTCGGGACGGGCGCGGCCGGTTCCCACCGGAGAGACCTTCACCATGGAGTGCGACGCCTTCGTGGTGGCGATCGGGACCAGCCCGAATCCCGCTGATCGCCGCCTACACGCCCGAGCTCGAGACGGAGCGGTGGGGCGGCCTGATCGTGGACGAAGAGACCGGCGAGACCTCCAAGGACAGGGTCTACGCGGCGGGCGACATCGTGACGGGCTCCGCCACGGTGATCGAGGCGGCGGGTGGCGGAAAACAGGTCGCGGCGGCCATACACAAGCGAATTTCGGGGGAGTGACGATGGACGCAGCCCTGCAGGCGGTCAAGGAGATCAGCTCGAGAGGCGGCAAGGATCGCTCAGCGCTGATCTCGATCCTCCAGGACGTGCACTCCGAGTTCAACTACCTGCCGGAGGGGAGCCTGGAGATCATCTCGCGCGAGCTGGGAATGCCTCTCTCCTCCGTGTACGGGGTAGCGACGTTCTTCAAGTCCTTCTCCTTCACGCCACGGGGAAAGCATATTGCCTCCGTGTGCCTCGGGACGGCCTGCCACGTGCGCGGCGGGGCGCCGGTGGCCGCGGAGTTCGAGCGGAAGCTGGGCATCAAGACCGGCGAGACCACCGCAAACGGTCAGTTCAGTCTCGAAACCGTCAACTGTCTGGGGTGCTGCGCGATCGGTCCGGTGGTCGTGGTCGACGGCAAGTATCACGGACAGGTTGGCGTGCGCCACGTCGGAGAGCTCATTGCCGAGCACAGGTGAACTACAGGTGAGTGAGGAAGCCGGTAGCAAGCGAATCCCCAGCGTGTCGGACTTCGAGCGGATGCGCAGTGAGGTTCGCGCCAAGCACGACGCCACCAAGACGTGGATCAGCGTCTGTGGCGGCACCAGTTGCTCGGCGTCGGAAGCGCGCCCGGTGAGGGAGGCCTTGCAGGCGGCGATCGCCAAGAATCGCCTGAAGAAGAAGGTCGGTCTCAAGCTGACCGGCTGCCACGGGTTCTGTGAGCACGGCCCCCTGGTCGTCGTTTCTCCCGACGGGATCTGTTACGAGAGGGTGAAGCCGGAAGACGCAGCGGAGATCATCGAAGAGACCGTCGTCAAGCACGAGGTGATCGATCGGCTTCTCTACGTGGATCCCAACACCGAGGAGAAGGTTCCCCTCGAGAAGGACATCCCCTTCTACAGCCTCCAGACCCGTGTCCTGCTGGCCGGCAACATGCTGGTCGATTCCACGACGATCGGGGACTACATCGCGATCGGTGGGTACGAAGCGCTGGCCAAGGTGCTCAGCGAGATGACGCCCGAAGACGTGATCTCGGAGGTCGGGAAGTCCGGACTGCGCGGCAGGGGCGGTGCGGGTTTCTCGACTGCGATGAAGTGGGAGGCCTGCCGCCAGACGCCGGGCAGCCCCAAGTACCTGATCTGCAATGCCGACGAAGGCGACCCGGGCGCCTACATGGACCGCAGCGTGCTGGAGGGGAATCCTCACAGCGTTCTCGAGGGCCTTCTGATAGGCGCCTACGCGATCGGCGCCCAGCGGGGCTACGTGTACGTCCGCGCCGAGTATCCGCTGGCAATCGAGCACCTGGGAATCGCCATCGAGCAGGCCAGGGAGCACGGTCTGCTCGGGCGTCGACATCCTGGGGACCGGTTTCGACTTCGATGTCAGCATCAGCCGCGGGGCCGGCGCCTTCGTATGCGGAGAGGAAACCGCGCTGATGGCCTCCATCGAGGGGCGGCGCGGCATGCCGCGCCTGCGTCCGCCGCACCCGACGGAGAGCGGCCTTTGGGGGAATCCGACCACCATCAACAACGTGGAGACCTGGGCCAGCGTACCGATCATCGTCCGCAAGGGAGGTGACGAGTACGCAAAGATCGGCACCAAGAGGGGCAAGGGCACCAAGATCTTCTCGCTGGTCGGCAAGATCAACAACACCGGCCTGGTCGAGGTCCCGATGGGAATCACGCTTCGGAAGATCATCGAGGACATCGGCGGCGGGATTCCCGATGGCAAGCGGTTCAAGGCGGTCCAGACCGGAGGGCCCTCCGGAGGGTGCATTCCGGAGGAGCACCTCGACCTGCCGGTCGACTACGAGAGCTTGAGCGAGGTCGGATCGATCATGGGCTCCGGCGGCATGATCGTGATGGACGAGACCACCTGCATGGTGGACGTGGCCCACTACTTCCTGAGCTTCACCCAGGAGGAATCCTGCGGGAAGTGTACACCGTGCAGGGTCGGGACGCGCCAGATGGTGAACATCCTGGAGAGGATCAAGCGGGGCGACGGCACCCCAGAGGACTTGAAGCAGCTCGAGGAGCTGGCGCAGACGGTCAAGCTCACTTCGCTCTGCGGACTGGGACAGACCGCGCCCAACCCGGTGCTGACCACGCTGCGCTACTTCCACGACGAGTACGAGGCCCACGTGAACGAGGGCCGCTGTCCCGCGCTCGCCTGCCCGGATCTGATCTACTTCGAGATCAACGACGACTGCGTCGGCTGTGGGCTGTGCGTGAAGGAATGTGCGACCGATGCCATCACCGGCGAGCGCAAGAAATTGCATCGGATCGACCAGGTGAAGTGCATGCGCTGCGGTACCTGCGTGATGGTCTGTCCGCCAAAGGTAGCTGCGGTCGAGAAGCACTCTCCGATCAGGGCGGTGGCGTCATGATCGAGCTCCTGATCGACGGGCAGAAGGTCGAGGTGGAAGAGGGCGCGTCGGTCCTGGACGCGACGCGAAAGGCCAGGATCTTCGTTCCGACGCTGTGCTACCAGCGGGACCTCTCTTCCTTTGGCGGCTGCCGGATGTGCATGGTCGCGATCGAGGGAGTTCCGGGCTTCCCGACCGCGTGCACCACGCAGGCGGCGCCCGGGATGGTGGTTCGGACGGATACCGCGGAGGTCCTGGAGCTCCGAAAGAAGGTGCTGGAGCTGCTGCTGACGGAGCATCCGAGCTCCTGCCTGATCTGTGAGGACCGAAAGACCTGCTGGGACAGCCACGAGTGCACGGGCAGGGCCGAGATCACCACCGGCTGCAAGTTCTGCCCCAACCACAGTCGTTGCGGGCTCGAGTACGTCGTCGAGCGGGTATTCGGCGAGGAAGGCCCGGCGATCCCCTTCCCGTCCCTCTACCGGGCGATTCCCATCGATCGTCGCGACCCCTTCATCGACCGCGACGACAACCTCTGCATCCTCTGCGGCCGCTGCGTCCGGGCCTGCGCCGAGCAGTCGTTCACCTGCACCCTGGACTTCGTGTACCGCGGAAGCGAGGGGCGGGTGGGAACGGCCTTCAACCGAACGCTCGCGGAGTCGGACTGCCGGTTCTGCGGCGCCTGCGTGGACGCCTGCCCGACTGGGACCCTCTCCGAGCGCGCGCGCCGCTGGGACGGGCCGGCCCAGGAGCGGGTGACCACCACCTGCTCCTTCTGCAGCATCGGCTGTCAGTTCGACTTCGGCATCAAGAATGGTCGCGTGATCGAGGCGATGCCGCGAAGAGACGGCGAGACCGGCGAGCGAGAGGCCTGCACCAGAGGTCGCTTCGCCGTGGTCGAGTTCGTTCGCAGCGTGCAGCGGGTCAGGACCCCGCTGGTGAGGAGAGACGGAGAGCTGGTCGAGGTTCCCTGGGAGACCGCCCTGGAGAAGGTGGCGGAGGGGATCCGGAGCTGCGACTCGAAGCGCTCGGCGCTGGTCTACTCGGGAAGCTGCACCAACGAGGACATCTACCTCGCCCACAAGTTCGCGCGAGACGTGATCGGAACGCCCCACGTGGACAGCTCGCTGCGGCTCTCCTACGGGCCCCTGCTGGGCGCCGAGGGGAGCGGGGCTGCCCCGGCTCGGCTCTCCGACCTCGCGGAGGCCGAAGCGGTGCTGGTGGTCGGCGCCGATCCGGACCTCTCGCACACGGTGCTGGGGCTGATGCTCGAGCGGGCGGCGATGGAGCGCAGAGCCCGACTGGTGCTGGTCGGGACCCACGGAACGCGCCTCTCCGACTATGCGGTATGCGAGGTCCGGCACGCGCCCGGCGAGGAGCGCCAGGTGCTCGAGTGGCTCCACAAGCGTCTCGCCGGCGGCAAGGGTGGCGAGCCCCGGGAGGATGTCGATCGCGCTGCCGAGGTCCTCGAAGCGGCGAAGGCCCAGGGCTCCGTGGCGGTGGTCTACGGCAGCGGGCCGATGCGCCGTCTCGACGGAGCCGCCAATAGAGAGCTCATCGAAGGGGTGGCGAAGACGCTCTCGGCCAAGGTCATGCCGCTGCTCAGCCGCGCCAATGACCGCGGCGCCATCGAGATCGCCGCTGCCCTGGGCTGCCAGGGCCTCACCACAGCCGAGATCTTCGACGCGGCGCGAAGCGGGCAGATGGATCTCCTCTACCTGATCGGCGAGGATCTCTGGCCGGGAAGCGACGACGCGAAGTTCGTGGTGGTCCAGGACATGTTCCTTCCCCCCGAGGCCGGCCGGATCGCCGACGTGGTGCTGCCGGTCGCGAGCTTCGCCGAGATCGACGGCAGCTACACCAACCTCGAAGGGCGGGTGCAAAGGCTGCGCCGTGCGCTTCCGCCGCTCGGCGTCTCGAAGCCGGACTGGCAGATCCTCTCCAGCCTGGCGGGCCAGCTCGGAGTCGAGGGGTTCCAGTACCAGGAGCCCTCCGAGATCATCGCCGAGCTCGCCGGCGCCGTGCCCTTCTTCAAGGGTGTCAGCTACAAGGCTCTGGAGAAGAAGCCCTTCTTTGGGAAGCGAAAGGCCGGCAAGCGGGGCGCCGCTTCGGTGTCGGAGGGATTCGGTCGTACACCGCGTTCCGAGAAGCCGAGCGCCGAGTATCCCTTCTCGCTGTTGGTCGAGTCCGACGAGTACGTCCACAGGGCCACGCCGCTGAGCTCGCAGGTTCCCGGACTCGCCAGGATCGAGCCCGCTGCGGGCCTGGCGCTCAGCGTGAGCGACGCGGAAGCCCTGGGAGTCCAGCCCGGCGCACCGGTCAACGTGATCTCCCGAACGGGCCGCGCCACCGCCAAGGCGATGCCGTCGGAGAGAACCCCGGCGGGCGTGGTCAGGCTGGTCGGACGCGGAGGCGAAGGATCCCCGGCCGGGGTGCTCGATCTGCTGCTCGACCCCATCAGCAAGACACCCGAAGAGATCTGCGCCGTACGCATCGAGAGACTCTAGGAGACAGCTCGTCATGCACAAGGTCGTCGAGCGAACGCGCATCGTCCCCAACATCCACCTCCTCCGTCTCGAAGCTCCCGAGGTGGTTCGCAGGGTCGTGCCCGGCAACTTCGTGATCGTGAAGATCGACGAGGTCGCCGAGCGGATTCCTCTCTCGGTGGCCGACTGGGACCGGGAGACGGGAATCATCAGCATCGTCTTCATGACGGTCGGCGCTTCCACGCACAGGCTCGCCAAGCTCGAGGCGGGCGACGAGATCGAGGCCTGTGTGGGCCCGCTCGGCAAGGCCCAGGAGATCGGGAAGTTCGGGACCGTCGCGATCGCGATGGGATGCTACGGAATCGGGGCGGTCCTGCCGGTGGCCCGAGCCATGAAGGAGGCGGGCAACCGGGTGATCGCGATCATGGAGGCTCGGGCCAAGGAGCTGGTCTACTGGGACGACAAGTACCGCGAGCTCACCGATCGCTTGCTGCGTGACCACCTTCGGCGACTCGGGTCCGGAGGCCGGCCGCGTCTCGGACGTCATCGACAGGCTGATTGCCGAAGGTGAGAAGATCGATCGCGTGGTGGCGATGGGCTGCATGTTCATGATGAAGAAGACGTCCGAGATCACGCGCCCCCACAAGCTCAAGACCATCGTCAGCCTCAACCCGGTGATGATCGACGGGACCGGGATGTGCGGCGTCTGCCGCTGCACGGTCAACGGGGAGACCCGCTTCGCCTGCGTGGACGGGCCGGACTTCGACGGCCACGAGGTCGACTGGGAGGAGCTGACCTTCCGCAAGCGCTCCTACCTCGACGAGGAGATCCGCGCGCTCTCCGAGTGGGAGTGCCGCACCTACTGACGCCGAGCGGGGACGTTGTTGAATGTTCAAGTTTTCGGCGTCGCCGAAAAATTGAACATTCAACAACGTCCCCGGGGTTCTACTCGCCGATGATCTTGATCATGATGCGCTTGGGGCGGCGGCCGTCGAACTCGCCGTAGAAGATCTGCTCCCAGGGGCCGAAGTCGAGCTTGCCGTCGGTGATCGCCACCACGACCTCGCGTCCCATCACCTGGCGCTTGTGATGGGCATCGCCGTTGTCCTCGCCGGTCCGGTTGTGTCGGTACCGCTCGGGGCTGGGATCGAAGGGCGCCAGCTGTTCGAGCCAGCGCTTGTAGTCCTGGTGCAGGCCGGGCTCGTCATCGTTGATGAAGACGCTGGCGGTGATGTGCATGGCGTTGACCAGGCAGAGTCCCTCTCGTACCCCGCTCTTGCGCAGGGCCGCCCGAACGTCGCCGGTGATGTTGACGAAATCCATGCGCTCGGGGACCTCGACGGTCAGGATCTTGCGGTGGCTCTTCATTGGTCCTCCGTCGCCTGCTCGCTCGTCGTCTCCGCCAGCAGCGCCTTGTACAGCACCTCATTCGTGGTGCAGGGGTCCAGTGTACCAGCTCCGGGCGCCACCCCGGAGCGCTTGTGGCACTGTTCTTCGCTACGGCTTCTCGAGGGCGGCGAGGCGGCGGCGTCCCAGCTCTTCGATGGTCGCCTTGTGGATCTTGCGCGTGATCGGAAACCTGAGAAAGAGCAGGCCGCAGATGGCGGAGGCGATGCCGGGGATGATCGAGAACATCCACATGATTCCCGTGACGGCGGATTCCGGCTGGACCAGCGCGCCCTCCTGATAGCCCCAGAAGCCCAGTCCGAGGCCCACCGCCCCAATCGAGAATGCCCGGGTCGTCTTGCGGAGAACGCTCCACATTCCGAAGTACGCCCCGTCCTTGCGCGTGTGGGTTCGCAGCTCATCGTCGTCGATGATGTCGGGCATCGTCGACATCGCCATCACCCCGCGCGCTCCGCTTCCGATCCCGGCTCCGATCAGCCCGACGTACGCCAGGCCGATCCCAAAGACCGGAACCATCGTCGCGCCCAGCAGCATTCCCGCGGAGAGGAACGAGCCGGTCGCGAAGATCGTCGCCTTCTCCCACCGCCGCCCCAGCCGAACCCAGAATGGAATGCTCACGATCGCGGAGAGGATGAAGACGATGATCAGCAGCATCTCGTGGCTGCCCCCGAACTGCCACCAGTCGCGGATCGTGTAGAGGACGAGGGTGGCGGTCAGCCCACTGGCGATCTGATCGAAGAAGAAGATGAAGATGAAGTGGCGGAAGGGCTTGCTCTTCAGCGTGTCGGAGAAGTCGCCGAAGACCGACTCGCGGGGCGGCGCGCGCGGCCTGTCGGGCTCGCGGGTGCCGACGAAGGTGAGAAAGACGCCGACGAAGACCAGTCCGGCGAACTGCCAGGCCATGGTCCCGTGCGCCTCGCCGCGGGCCACCATCCCCGCCGCTCGGGCGGCCTCCTCGCCCATTCCCTGCGCCAGCGCCGCATCGACGGCGCCCTGCTGCATCGCGCCGAGCACCATGAGGGGCGCGGAAGCGCCGATCAGCAGCCCGACCTGCGACAGGGCCTCGCGCCACCCCATGATCGCGTTGCGCTCCTCGTGACCCTCCACCATCTCTCCCGCGAGGGCCGCGTGGGGCACGTTGATCACGGTCTGCGCCGACCAGAACAGCACGTTCCACGAGAGCAGCCAGAGGAAGAGCTCGGTCTGGCTCCACGCGCTGTCGGCAGAGAACATCGCGATGAAGCTGAGGGCGAGGGGCGCCATCCCCACCATGAACCAGGGGCGCCGCCGGCCCCAGCGGGTTCGGGTGCGATCCGAGACGTACCCCATCACGGGATCGCTGAAGCCGTCGAAGAGCTTGCCGAGCATCAGGGCGAGACCCGCCAGAGTCGCGCTCAAGGCGACGTGGTCGGTGTAGTACTTGAGCAGGTAGACGGCGACGATGAAATCGATACAGCCGATTCCGAAGCCCGACATGGCGTAGAGGACCATTCGTCCGCTGCTGAGCTTCGTTTGAGCAGTCTGTGTCACGTGGGATGAAGAGCCTGTCAGTTCCGTGTTGGGCGCGTTCGGCGCCGCGGGTGCCGGGGGAAGGAAGGCGATCTAGACCGAGATGACTTCTCCGGGTCGAATCAGACGGGCATCGCAACCGGCTGTCGCATCGACGAATGCCTGCGCATCGGCCTCGGTGCCGACGATGTCGCCCCAATGGTAGGGCACGGCGGTCCTCGCCCCGATCGCCTGGCAGGCTTCCGCCGCCTGGGCGGCATTCATCGTGTAGGTTCCACCCACCGGGAGCAGGGCCACGTCGATGTCTGAGAGCGCATCCATCTCCGGGATGCGGTCGGTGTCTCCCGCGTAGTAGACGCGTGTGCCGCCCAGGGCGACTACGGCACCGAGCCAGTCGTTGGCCTTTGGGTGGAAATCCTTGTCGACGTTGTAGGCGGGGACCCCCTCGATGCAGGCTCCAGCACGCTCGACGCGCTCACCGGGTCTCAGCACCCTTCCGCCCGGGAGGGACTCGACGACGTCCGCAGGTCCGACCACGGTGGTGGTGTCCTGGGAGACCGCCGCCACGTCGTCGGCGCTCCAGTGATCGAAGTGGCCGTGGGAGACGAAGACCAGATTCGCGTCGGGCCGTGCGGCCGGAAGCTTCCAGGGATCGATGTACAGGACGACGTCCTCGGTGGCCAGGCGGAAGCTGGCGTGTCCGATCCAGTGGATCTGCAGCGGCATGGTGGGCTCCTCTCCCAGAAGGCCAAGGTCTGGCCGGATGATACGTGCTCCTTCCGTCTTCACCAAAGGCCCTCGAGCGGAGGAGGCCGCACGCTCCCGAGCAGCGGGCGATGGTCCGAGCCGTAGCCGGCCTCGGCCACCCGGCACCCCGCTTTCCAGCCGGCGGGCAGGCGGAAGAGGAGGTGGTCCACCTCCCGGTCCGGGAAGAGGGGGATGAGGAGTGTCGGCCGTCGGAGCGGCGCCTCCGGCAAGGGAAAGCTCTCGCGCAGGAGTCGCAGAGCTCCGGCGTTGGCGCCGCGCAGCCAGGTGTTGAAGTCGCCGCCCAGGGCGACCGCCGCCTCGCCCTCGAGAGCGTGAGCCAGCCAGCGGGCCTGCCCGGTGCGCCCACGGCCGAAGCTGCGGAGCGCACCCCGCCAGCTCGAGCGGTTGTCGAGGTGCGCGCTCACCAGCAGGAGGTCGCTCTCCGCCGCGCCGAACGCGACGCGCGCCGCCACCGCCACCCGCCGCTCTCGTTCCAGGGGCAGCTCGAGTGCCCAGGGGTCGCGGAGCGGCAGCGTGGAGAGGATCGCATTGCCCCGGTCCTCGGCCGGTCGATCTCCGCCGCCGTTTCGCATCGAGGGGACGTAGAGGAGATGGAGATCCAGATCCCGTGCGACGGAGAGGACGTCGGGCCCCCGCTGCTCTGGTGCGATGCGGCGCGCCGCGCGCGCACCCGGCGGCGGGCTCGCCAGCGCGCCTGCGAGGTCGCGGTGGACCTCCTGGAGGAGCAGCGCGAAGTGTCGGACCGGCTCGCCGGAGGTCAGCCTTCCCGCCCGCAGGTCGTTCACCAGGCTCTCCACGGCACCGGCGCCCAGCCGGATGTTCCAGACGGCGACCACGAGATCGCCGTCGGCGGGGACGGGCACGTCTCTGGTCGCCTGCCGCACCCGCGGTGGCCCCACCGCAGCGCACCAGCGGTCGAGCTCCGGCCGGTCGGTCTCCGGGCCTCGCGTCCAGCGGACCTTCTCCGTGTCCGGGGATGCGAGGCAGGTGGGCTCGAGATCCTGCGCGCTCGCCACGGAGTTCGAAACGCCGATCGCGATCCCCAGGGCGGAAAGCATCACGGCACGCATCGAACGGAGGTGCCACATCGCCTATCTTGACGCAAGTTCCGATGCTGCGTCCGGCTCTCGCACTCTTCCTGATCCTCTTCGCATCGGTCGCCGCGGCCGACGATGCCAGCGACGGCGAGCGCATCGAGTCCATGGGTCTTCCGCCGCTCTGGAAGCCCTACGCGGGCGCGATGCTCGACCTCGATTTCCAGGACGGCACGGATCTAGGGGGAGAGCTTCTGGGTGGCGTCTATCGCGACCTCACCAATCCCGTCATCGGCCTCGGTGCGTCGGGTGAAGTCTACGGACGCGTGGTGGGCGGCGACGCCGACGGGGGAGCGCGGCTGATGGGTGTGGTCGGCGCGTTCGGTCTCAAGCTGGGGGGGACGTGTCGTTCACCGACGGCGACGTGGACTTCCTCCTGTCCCTGGACGTCCCCCTGCGGCGCGGCGGTCTCTTCGGCCGCGGGGGATTCTTCCGCGTCGATTACTTCCCGGGTCGCGATCACTCGGTGAACCTCGGTCTGACGATCCCCCTCGGGCAGCCGTGGATGGGGAAGACGCGTCCCTCACGCGACAACGTGAGGCTGCCGCGAGCGAATGGCTCCAGGGCCCCGGTCTTCGAGCCCGAGCCGGCTCTGGCGGAGGCGCTGGCGCGGGTGCGCCATGCGGCCGACTGGATCGAGATCTTCACCACGCCCTTCATCGACCACGACGCCGACAGCGACGAGGCGGCGATGCGCCTCTTCGGGGAGCGGGTAGCGCTCTTCGAGGAGCACCTGCGCTCCCGCGACGCGCTCTACCCCGACGGCCACTCCTTCGATGCGGAGATCCGCGTCTACCACCGCGAGCTCGAGCGGGCCTTCGCCCTGGCGATGGGCGGGGCAGAGGGGGAGAACGCCGGCGTGCGCCTCGCGGGGCACGCCCGGGAGGCGCTGCTGGACGAGGTGATCCTGCCCTACGACCGGCTGCTGGGACAGCGGAAGACGCGGGATTCGCTGCTCGGCTTCCGCGCGGCGGCGGTGGAGCGGTTCGCTGCGGCGCTGGACGACTCCGGCGACGTCCCGGCGGCTCGTCGCGACGCCGTCAGCTACGTCTTTCACCGGCTGCTCGGCATCCTGGAGGACAACCGCAAGAGAACGAAGAAGGTGTGGGGCGACTCGCGGCTGGTCTGGATTCCGCTCTCCTACGCACTGCGCCCGGAGGACCACGACACCCAGCGAGAGATCGACGCCATCCTCGAACGCGTGCTCGAGAAGCGCTTTCTCGGTGGGAACGATCTCCACTACGTCTGGAACGAGCAGTTCCAGAAGGAGGCCGCGCGCATGGTCCTCGAGGCCGAGGACTACCACGTGCTCTGGATCCACGACTTCCGCGGCTACAACAACGCCGGCCAGCCCGACTTCCTCGGCTTTGCCCACAGCGTGGACGTCTACCTGAGAGCCCTGACGGATCGCGTCCGCGCCTACGACGAGACCGGAAGGCTGCCGGCCTACTTCATCTTCGTCGACCAGATCTTCTGGGAGGTGAACCGCGGGCGGCTCTGGATGGAGCTGCTCTACGATCCGCTTCGTCACCGGGTGAAGCTCCCGGCCGGCTTCGGCGACTGGGAGGAGCGGATTCGCGACAGCGCAGGAGGCGCTGCGCGCGGCGGTGGCCGGCTCGGCGCGACTCCAGACCGAGGCCGCGCGCCACGGCGAGGACTGGATCTACGACCGCATCCGCGTGCACGTGAGCATCACCAACCCCTCGGACTTCTCCTTCCGGAGCGGCTACCTGATCAGCGGCCTCCCGGTGGTGCCCGACAACATGCTGCGCGACCACCGCAAGATCGCCTTCTACGACCTCACCGAGAGCGATCCGGCCCGGGGCGAGGCGCTCTTCACCGGGATGGGGATCGGCGAGCACTACGGTGGGCCCACCTGGGACGACCGGGCGCTGCTGGTGCGAGGGCCGGCTGCCCTGGACGCGAAGACGGCGGCTCGCGAGCTGCTCCTGAGCCAGGGCTTCACGGCAGACGAGATTCCGCCGCCGCTTCGCCCGCTCCCCATGCCGCCGGACTATGCGCGAGCGGGTGGCGGCGCTCGAGGACGACGGCTGGAACCAGGTGGGGCTCCAGGTGCACAACGCCACCGGCTACGGGCCCAAGCCCGCCAATCTGGTGAAGGCCGTGCTCTACGAGCTGATGCCGCCGGGCTCGCACATGTACATCCCGGACTCGCTCTGGAACAGCCCGCTCTGGGCCGGGATGCTGGTGGGATCCTCGCTGCGCGGGTGCAAGGTCTTCGTGATCGCACCCGCCTGGGCCAACGCGCCGAGTGCGGGCATCCCACAGATGTCCCGCGCCAACGAGGTCCTCCGCCGCCTTCTGGTATTGCGCAAGCGCATCCGCCCCGAGATCGAAGAGGCGGGCGGCATGTTCGAGATCGGCCTCTACGACACCGACGTGGCGGTGAACGACGCGGTGCGATCGAACGAGCGCCTGATCCAGGCCTCTCGCGAGATTCCGTGGTTCCGCGAGATCTTTCCCTTCCACCCCGATGTGTGGGCGTGGATCGAGCAGAGGCGGTCGTCGAACTCGAGGCGCGAGGGCTTTCGAGCCGCGAATGCTGGTGCAGGACGTGGAGGAACGCAGGCCCAAGCTCCACTTCAAGAGCCAGTTCTTCGGCTCGCCGGAGAGCATCGAGAGCCTGATTCCCGCGCCCAGAATGGCTGCCCGTGATACGCGAGTTCTCCGACAGCATGCTCGCGCAGATCGCGAGCGGCGAGCAGTACATCGACGTCAAGGCGGTGCGCGCCGCCATGGAGGAGGACCTCCGAGGTGCTGGGCGAGCGGTGGTGGGCGGATCTCTCGCCGGCTCGAGCGCGAGCGGATGATCCAGTACCTCCTCACCGGCTCCCAGAACCAGGACTACCGGGGCAAGATCATGGACGGCGAGGTCACCTTCGTGGTCTCCCACATGGGAGCGATGCTCGGCTACCTGGACTTCGTGGGCCTGTTCGCGCACACCACCTGGGTGGAGACCATCGAGGAGATGGAGCCGCTTCTCCCCACCCAGTCCGACCGCTGGCGCCGCATCGGACGCTTCATTCGCAACGCTCTCTGAGCGCCAGCGCCCTCGGCGCCCCAGTCTCCGGAGGGCGACGTGCCTATCTTGCGGTGCTCCGGCTAGCTTCGCTACGTAGGGACGAGATGATGGTGCGCCTCCTCTTCGTCTTCGCGTTGTCAGCGGCCCTCTTCGCGGGGGAAAGCAGCCGCGCGCTCGGCGACGACGATGACGGAAGGCTCGGCCTGTGGCGCGGGCGCGACCCGCGTGTCCTCTATACCGTCGCGATCGTGGAGCGCGTGGTGGCGCTCACCATCGACGATGCTCCGGACGCGGCGACGACGCCCGAGATTCTCGCAGTGCTGGAGCGGCATGGCGCTCGCGCGACGTTCTTCGTGATCGCCGATCAGATCTCCGGGAACGAGAGCCTGCTGGAGCGGATCGTCGCGGAGGGGCACGAGCTCGGCAACCACATGACTCGTGACGAGCGGAGCATCGAGCTGAGTCCCGATGCGTTCGAGCGCGAGCTGCTGCGGGCCGGTGCGATGCTCGCTCCGTTCGGTGCGACGCGCTGGTTCCGTCCGGGTTCGGGCTACTACGACGACGAGATGCTCGACATCCTGGCTCGGCACGGGTACCGGTGCGCGCTCGGCTCGGTCTACCCGATCGACGCCCAGCTCCCGTGGAGCGCTCCCGCCGCCTATTGGATTCGCTGGCGGACCAGGCCGGGGGCGGTGATCATCCTTCACGACCGCGGAGATCGGGGCAGGCGCACGGCGAAGACTCTCGCAGAGGTGCTCCCCACTCTTGGCAGGAGGGGATTTCGCGTCGTCACCCTGAGCGAGCTGGTGGCATTGGGCAAGCGGCTGGACGCGGAATCCCCGGCCACGCCGTGAGACAGCTCGCGTGGATCTTCCGCGATCTGGCCCTCCTGCTATCGTGCCACCAGAGGGGCGCGCTAAGGTTCGCTCTGTCCTGGTCCGTCGATCGAGTCTTCGGGAGGCGCCTCAGCTGATGCTTCGTGAAAGGGGCGGCGGCAACGCGCTCCGGATCGCGCTGGTCGCCCTCGCCGCGTTCGTCCTGGTGGTGACCCTGATAGTCGCCTATTTCCTCCTCGACACGAACCGGCTCAAGGGGCCCCTCGCCAGGCTGATCCGTGCAGAGACCGGTCGTGACCTCACCATCAGTGGCGACCTGTCTCTCCAGCTGGGGCGCCACCTGAGCTTGAGTGTCGCCGGAGTAGAGCTGGCCAACACGGATTGGGCCACCGATCCGGTGATGGTGAGAGCGGACCGTCTGGGCGTCACCGTCGACGTGGCTTCGCTCCTCGACGGCCCGCTGTTGATCGAGCAGCTCGGAATCGAGGGTGCGCGCGTCAGCCTGGAGGAAGCCGCCGATGGCGCGAGAAACTGGCGGCTGTTCGAGGACGATACGGAGGAGGAGTCGGGCATCCGCTTCGACGAGGGGCTGCCCGTCGTCCTGCGTCAGCTGAACATCGACGATTGTCTCGTTACCTACGTGACACCGGAACGAAGCTCTCCGCTGCGTCTCGAGATCGTCTCCCTGGAGCAGAAGGCGGATGCCGACGGTTTTCTCGACCTCCGCGGAGAGGGAGCGCTCGAGGATCGCCCGATCCGGATCGAGGGAGGCATCGGACCCTTTGCCGCACTGCGCAGCGCCCGAAGCTTCCGTCACGAGCTCGAAATCAGCATCGGCGATACGCGAGTGCGCAGTCGTGGCTCCGTGGGTGATCTCAGCTTGCTCGAAGACGTCGAGTTGGTCCTCGAGATCCAGGAGCCCGACGCGGGCTTCTATGCCGACCTGCTCGGCGTGCCGGGAGCCCTGACTGGCTCCATCGATCTCGAGGCTGCGCTTTCGCCGAATCGACCCGGGATCAGGGCGGAAGCTTCCGGCAACATAGGCGGCTTCGACCTCGCGCTGACGGGACACGTCGAGCAGCCGCTGGAGCTGGATGGGTTGGATATGGAAGTCCATCTGGCGGGTCCCGACCTCGCGGTCGTGGGCGAGATTCTCGAGGTTCCCGGGCTGCCCGCCGGGCCTTTCGAGCTTGCCGGAGGGCTGCGTCGATCCGGCGGCACCTTCCTCATCCGCGAGGCTGCGCTCAGCGCGGGAGGCGCGGAGCTCACCATCGACGCCGAGTTCGCCAAGCCTCCCCGACCCCGACGGTGGGACCGTCGTGGTGAATCTGAAGGGATCCGATCTGGGCCGATTCGATCGACTGCTGGGTCCGCTCCCGGGCCTGAGTCAGCAACCGTTCGAGGCAACGGCGACCCTGACGCAAGGGGGAGAGCGGTGAGGAGCACATCGAAGCGTCGATCGGCATCGGTCCGAACCGCCTCGCCCTGGATGGGATCCTGGGCCCCTACCCGGAATACCCGGGCAGCCGGTTCGAGGTCGACCTCCGAGGGCCGGACGTCGCCGATCTCGGCGATCTCCTGGGCCTGACTGCGACGGTGACAGGGCCCTATCGCGCTTCGGGCGATCTGGCGTGGACGGGAGCCGTGCTGGAGATCGAGCAGCTGGCGATCTCGGCCGGGCCCCTCGCCGTTCGGGGCAGCGGAAGCCTGAAGAACTTCCCGGACCTGGGCGGCTCCAGCCTCTCTCTGAATGCGGCGGGCTCCGACCTCTTCGCCATCGGAGAATGGGTGGGCACTGACACATTGCCCCACCAGCCGTATTCGCTGTCGGGACGGCTCGGCTGGCGTGAGCGGGGAATGGACGTCGATGAGATCAGAGGCCGCATCGGAGAAGTGGATATCGAGGCGTCTGCTCGAGTCGGTGAGCCGAGTCGACTCGCCGACGTCGAGCTCGATCTGAAGGTGAAGGGTGCCGGTCTGGATCAGCTGATTGCCGAGCCCCTCGGCTTCGAGCTCGACGACACACCCTTCGAGCTCTCCGGCAAGCTGCGGAGGCGGGATACCGCGATCGAAGTCTCCGGCCTCGGGTACCGCTCGTCCAATGCCTCCGTCCGCATGGACGGGAGTCTCGGCGTGCTTCCGTCTTTCGAGGGGATGAATCTGGCCGTTGGCATGCAGGGGCCGAGCTTGCGCGACACCCTCCCGGACATTCCCGGCTACACGCCTCCAGATCAGCCCTATCGCCTCTCCGGACGCATCGAACGGGCGGGCGATCAGGCGCTGGTCTTCGACGAGCTCAGAGTGGAGTCGGGCAGCGTCTCGGCAACCGCCAGTGGTGTCTGGGATTTTCCCAGAGAGCCAGAGGCGGCGCGCCTCGAGCTCCGTGCGACGTGGATCCGATCTCCACGAGGTGGGCGAATGGGAGGGGCTCGCGCTGCCAGCGCTTCCGTTCGAGCTGGAAGCTGGGATCGATGCGGCGCCGGGCTCGGTGGCCCTCGACACGCTTCTCCGCCAGCTTGGGTGACAGCGACGTGCGCGGCCACGCGACGGTCGATTTCAGCGGCAAGCCACGGTTCACGGCGGCCGTGCGCTCCGATCGGATCGACCTGAACGCCTTTCTGCAGGGGGAAGACGATGGCGCCGATGCTGTAGAGGAGCCGGCTGCCGAAGGCGGACGGGTCATCCCCGACGCAGAGCTCCCGCTGCAAGCATTGAACAGCGCGGATGTGTCGCTCGATCTGGACCTCAGACAGCTCGTCGCGGGTCGAGAAACCTACGAATACCTGAAGCTGGATCTGACCGTTCAGGACGGTGCGCTTCGCATCGAGCCCTTCGAGTTCGTCGAAGCCGACGGCGCCGCGCTTCTGAATCTGTCGGTCACGCCGACCGAGAGGCGCCCGGAGCTGGGTCTGTCATTGACCACCCGAAATTTCAGGTTTGCCTTCTTCAGGGCGGAAGGGCAGGCCGTGGACGCGCTGCCGCCCTACGACATCGAGATGTCACTCGAGAGCACCGGCGCCAACACCCGGGAGATCGCCGCGAACCTGAGCGGCTCGCTCCGAATGGAGTCCACGGGCGGAGTGATCGTGAACAGCCGAATCGAGCCGTGGTTCGACGACTTCTTCATGCAGCTCTTCGACGCCATTCTTCCGGAGTTCGACGAAGAGCCCCACACGCGGATCGACTGCACCGTGTTCGACGTCACCTTCGACGATGGAGTCCTCGAGGCGAAACCGGGTCTCGTCACCCGAACCGACAAGCTCAATCTCTTCGCCCGCGGCGAGATCGACCTGGCGAGCGAACGGCTGGACATCGGCTTTCGCACCGAGGCGAGAAGGGGCGTCGGAATCAGCATCGGGAAGATCCTGAACCCCTTTGTCAGGGTCGGCGGTACACTTGGGCAACCGGAGCTGAGACTGGACGCCGCGGGGGCGGTCATCTCCGGGACCGCCGCCTGGGCCACCGGGGGCCTGTCGATTGCTCTCCGCACGCTATGGGATCGAATCCAGGGCACACAGAACCCGTGCGTCCGGATGCTGGAGCCGGTCGGGTCAACGGAATGAAAGGAGAGAGTGATGAGTGACAGCGTCTACATCATCGGGGTCGGCATGACCAAGTTCGGAAAGTACCTGGACAAGAGCATCAAGACGCTGACTGGGGAGGCGCTGGAGCGGGTTCTCTCGGACTGCGATCTCGCCAGAGGCGACGTGGAAGCGGCCTGGTTCGCGAACAGCTACTGGGGCATGTACACGATGCAGCACGGGGTCCGCGGCCAGGTGGCCCTTTCGGCGAATGGCCTGGACGGGGTACCGATCACCAACCTCGAGAACGCCTGCGGAGGCGGAAGCTCGGCCCTGCACGGGGCCTGGACGGGGGTCAAGGCCGGGCTCTACGACTGCGTGCTCGCGATCGGCGCCGAGAAGATCTACGACCCGGATCGCGGCAAGATGATGCTGAGCTTCGCCACGGGATCCGACGTCGACGAGTGGACCAAGATGTCGAAGGCGTTCAAGGCGAACGAGCCGAAGAAGAAGGAGCCCGCGGGAGATGGTGCCGAGGGCGGGAAGGAGAAGAAGGGATACTCCCCCGCCATGGACATGTACGCGTCGGGCGCCCGGAACGCGATGAAGAATCACGGCCTGACGCAGCGGCAGCTCGCCGTCGTCGCCGCAAAGGCCCACAACAACTCGGTCCTGAATCCCCTCGCCCAGTACACGTTTCCGATGACGGTGGACGAGGTGATGGCGGACCGAGAGGTGGCGTATCCCTTGACCAGGGCGATGTGTGCACCGGTGGGAGATGGTGCGGCTGCAGTCGTCCTGTGCAGCGAGCGATTCCTGCGCAAACACTCGTCCCGGCGAGCGGTGGCGATCCGGGCCTCGATCCTCAAATCGGGCAAGCGCGAGGGAGGTCACGACACCGGATCCCGCGCGATGAAGGCCGCCTACGAGGCGGCGGGGATCGGGCCCGACGAGGTGGATGTGGCGGAGGTGCACGATGCCACGGCCTACGGAGAGGTCGCCGTCACTGAAGAGCTGGGATTCTGTGCGCCGGGAGAAGGCGGGCCGTTCGCGGAGAGCGGGGCGACGGCCCTCGGCGGAAAGCTCCCCGTCAATACCGGTGGAGGGCTGATCGCGCGAGGCCATCCGGTCGGCGCCACGGGTCTCGCTCAGGCCCTCGAGTTGACCACCCAGCTCCGCGGCGAATCGGGGAAGCGGCAGGTCGAGAATCCCCGGATCGCGCTGGCCGAGAACGGCGGAGGACTGCTCGGCTCGGGGCCGGCCGCCATGTGTATTCACATTCTGGAGGCGCCCTCGAAGTAGGCTCGGGATTGCGAGTGCTCGCGAAGGAGGCGGGTTCGACGATGGCGGCATCCGATGGTCCGATCTACCGGGTCGAGCGCAGGCCCGACTTCGAAAATCTGCGCCGAACGCTGCTGCGGCGAAGGGCCGCCCGGCCCGGTTCCGAACATCGAGTTGTTCGCCGATCCGGGCATCATCCAGGCCGTGCTCGGCGAGACGATCGGATGGCACTCGATCCTGCTCTCGGAGGCGGAGGATTCCGGCGGCCCGCGTCGGGCCTCGTGGCGCGGGAGGGATGCCCTCAATCTGATCCTCCGCTTCTGCTACGAGAACGGCTACGACTACGTGTGGGCGTGGACCGGCCTCAACTTCCCGCGCGGGAACTATCTGGACGCCGCGGATACCGCCGACGTCGAGAACCTGCCCGGCGGCAGGCGAATGTGGCAGGACGAGAGCAGGGGACCCATCCAGAGCTGGGCCGATTTCGAGGCCTACCCATGGCCGGTCGCCGAGCGGATCTCCTATCGCGCCATCGAGTACCTGAACGGCGTGGTTCCCGAAGGAATGAAGATCAGCGTCAACCTCGGCGGGATCTTCGAGAACAGCTCCTGGCTGATGGGTCTCGAGGCGTTCTCCTACGCCCTCGCCGATCAGCCCGACCTGGTCGCGGCGATCTGCCAGAGGGTCGGCGAGCTCACCGCGGCGGCGGCCGCCCACGCCGTGAGCATCGACAACGTCGGCATGGTCTTCCTGGGCGACGACCTGGGCTTCGCCACCGGAACGCTGATCTCACCCAAAGTGCTGCGCGAGCACGTCTTTCCCCACCATCGCCGTCTGGTGGAAATCGGTCACGCCGCCGACAAGCTGGTGCTGCTCCATTCTTGCGGAAATCTGACCCGCATCATGGACGAGATCATCGACCTCGGCTTCGACGCCAAGCACTCCTTCGAGGACAAGATCATGCCCGTGGAAGAGGTCTCTCGGCGCTGGGGCGACCGCATCGCGATTCTGGGAGGCGTGGACCTGGACCTGCTGGGACGGGGCAGCGAAGAGGCGGTCCGCCGGCGCACCCGCGAGATCCTGGAGTCCTGCCATGCCTCGGGCACCGGCTACTGTCTGGGCACCGGCAACTCGGTCGCCAACTACATCCCCACCGAGAACTACCTGGCGATGCTCGACGAAGGTCGCCGCTGGAATCGCGAGCATTTCGGGCGAGGTTAGGCTTCGCAGGACCGGCGTGAGACGGATAGGATGGAGCGGGTTCCAGTGGAGTGACCGCCGTGGATGAGCTCCCCGATGAGGTTCCGTCGCCGAAGGACTCCCTCCAGCAGTGGCGTGAGCAGATCCTGAACTGGGTCCTGAACGGACTCGCGTTCTTCGGTGCCTTCGCCGTGATCGGAGGGGTGAAGCTCCGCCTCGACGACGGCCGGCTGGATTTCGCGGTCCTCTACCTGCTCGTATACGCAGCCCTCCTCGTCCTGGCGGCCTTTGCGCATCGCCTGCGGCTTCATTCCACGGGCCCTGATTCTTCTCGGTGGGCTGTACGTCTCCGCCGTTGGTGGTTTCGCCTTGCACGGAATCGCCAGCATCGGCCCGGTCTTTCTCTTCGCGGCGGTCGCGCATGGCGACCATCCTCTTCGATCTTCGTTGGGGCGTGGGCGCGCTGCTCCTGTGTGTAGCGACGATGGGAGGCATGGGTGCCGGGTTCGCGCTCGGCTGGCTGGAGGCGCCGCTGGTCTGTCGCGGTGGCACCCCCGCTCGTCTGGTTCACGTTACTCCGCGATCTTCCTGGGCCTTGGGGACGGCGACGGTCATCTCGATGACGTTCCTGATCCGCCGGCTGGAGAGCAGCGTCGAGACCTCGGCAGACCTGGTTCTCTCCTTGAAGCAGCGGGTCCGGGAGCGGGAGCGGGTGCAGGAGGCGCTGCGGGCGAGCGAGGCGCGGCTGCTCGAGGCCCAGCGGGTGGCGCGCATCGGAAGCTTCGAGTGGGACGTTCGCGAGCAGGCCCTCTGGTGGTCGGATGAGATGTACCGGGTGCTGGGCCGGGAGATCGGTGCCGCAACGGCCCCGATTCGGGATCCTTCCTGGAGGAGATCCACGCGGAGGATCGGGACGCGCGTCGCCGCGGGGGTGCGGGCGTGGCTCTCCGGGGAGGGGCTCCCCTCCTTCGAGTGCCGCATCGTCTTGAAGGACGGTTCGATCCGCCACCTCCGAGCGCAGGCGCGGCTCGAGAGGGGGGCGGACGGTGAGCCGGAACGGCTGCTCGGCACCGTCCAGGACATCACGGAGGCCCGGGAGCTCGAGCATCAGCTCCGCCAGTCGCAGAAGCTCGAGGCGGTGGGACAGCTCGCCGGCGGTGTCGCCCACGACTTCAACAATCTCCTCACCGTGATCACGGGCTACGGGGAGAGCCTGGTGGCGGATCTGCGAGGGAGAGGCGCAGGAGGCGGCCAAGGAGGTGTGTCCATGGCTGCCGAGCGGGCCTCCGCTCTCACCCGGCAGCTGCTCGCCTTCAGCCGCCGGCAGTTCCTCCAGCCGCGGATTCTGGACCTGAACGGTGTGGTGCGGGAGCTCGAGGGGATGCTGAGGCGTGTGATCGGCGAGGACGTGGAGTGTGAGCTGTCGCTCGATCCCTCCCTGGGAGCGGGTGATGGCGGATGCGGGGCAGATTCAGCAGATCGTGTTGAACCTCGCGCTGAACGCCCGCGATGCCATGCCGCAGGGAGGGCACCTCAGGATCGAGACCTACGAGGTGGACTCCTTCCCGGAATACGTGGGCGTCGCACTCGGCTCTGACCCGGTTCGCTACGTCTGCCTCTCCGTCAGCGACGACGGCTGCGGGATGGATGCCGAGACCCGCGCGCGGATCTTCGAGCCCTTCTTCACGACCAAGGGCGCGGGCAGTGGTACGGGGCTGGGGCTCTCCACCGTGTACGGGATCGTGAAGCAGAGCGACGGGGAGATCCGGGTGCGGAGCTCCCCCGGCCGTGGAACGACAGTGGAGATCTATCTTCCCCGGGTCGAGGAGTCGGAGGAGCCGGCTGCAGCCGGTTCCTCCGGACCCGAGGCCGAGCATCGGGGGTCGAGACGATCCTGGTGGTGGAAGACGAGGAGCCGGTGCGACGCATGATCCGCAAGGCGCTGGAGCGCTGCGGCTATCGGGTCCTCGAAGCCCGGGAGGGAGCCGAGGCCCTGGCCATCGCCCGGCGACACCAGGGAGACCTCGATCTGGTCCTGACGGACGTGGTGATGCCCCGGATGGGAGGCGTCGAGCTCGCCGAGCGGCTGAGGGAGGAGTGGCCGAAGATCCGGGTGCTCTTCATGTCCGGCTACGCGCACCGCGCGGGTGGATCGGCACGGCGTTGCCGGCGGGAGCTTCGTTCCTCGAGAAGCCCTTCGGGCCGGGCGAGGTCACAAGGGAGGTGCGCGAGACGCTCGACGCCTGAGGGGCGGCCGCGCGCGTCGGCCTCAGTCGGCCCGGAGGGCCTCCATCACGGCGGTCAGGTTCGAGCGAAAGCCCTCCACCCCCAGCTCCTCGAGTGCGCGGATCGAGTGGCGCAGCAGCGGTGCGTCGATTCCGGCGGCGGCGCAGGTGGACGCCACGAGCTCCATGTCCTTCAGACCGGTCCCCACCAGCCCGTCGAGCTGCGAGGGGTCCCGAAGCGCGAACTCCAGAAACATCTTCGCCTGATCCCACTCCTGGGTGAGCCAGGTGTTGCCGCTGCTCGCCTTGATGACGTCGACCATCGTCGAGAGGTCCATCCCCTGGGCGAGACCGATTCGCAGGGCCTCCAGCACCAGGGGAGCCGCGCTGATGGCGATCATGTTGTTGACGAGCTTGACCGTCAGGCCGGCTCCCAGCGGGCCGACGTGCCGCACCGCGCTTCCCATCGCTTCGAAGGCGGGTCGCGCCTGGTCGAAGAGCGCAGGGTCGCCTCCCACCATGATCGCGAGTCCACCCAGCTGCGCCACGATGGGGCCGCCGCTCACCGGAGCGTCGAGCAGACCGATCCCTGCGGCGCCCGCCGTCTCGCCGAGCTCGCGGGCGGTCGCTGGCAGAATCGTCGCCATGCTGATGATCGGGCGGGGACGCTCCCGGAGAAGCGGTATCAGTCCCTCGATCACCTCGCGGGCCTGGGCGTCGGTGTTCACCATGACGATGACGCCGTCGCACTCCAGCAGGTCCTCGAGACCTCCGGCTGCGCTGGCGCCCCGGGCCACGAGCTGGATCGACGGCCTCGCTCCGCACGTCCAGGGCGATCACCTGAAAGCCCTTTTCGAGCAGGTTGGCGGCCATCGGTGCGCCCATCATGCCCAATCCGACGAAACCGATTCGTCGCATGCGCCCTCCTCTGGGGCTCTCTGCCCCCGAATGCAGCGTCCGCTACGTCCTCACCTGCGAGCGGGGAGAGATCCGCTTCGCCCCCGAGCAGGCCGGATCCCAGCGCGCCCGGATCGCCCCTGCGATCCCGCGGCTACCTGGCGCCGGCGAGCCGGGCGTCGATCTCAGCCTCGGCCACCAGCCAGCACTTCCACGGATCGCAGTCGAAGCCCTCCTTCTCGGCTCGGAAGTAGGCGGCCTCCTGGATCATGCGGTAGCGCTCCTCGAGTGAAATCGGTCCCTTCGGGGCGGCTTTCTTGGAGGCGCGCCTCGGTGCGCTCTTCTTTCGACCGGCCGCCTTCTTCGCGGTGGCTTTGGGTGCGGTATCTTTCGAATTGCCAGCGTTCTTCGAAGCGCGCTGGGACGGAGACTTCTTTCTGATTGCCGGCCTTCTTGTTCGGTGCCTCGCGCCGTTGTTCTCCGTTGATTTTCGGCCATGAGACGACACCCCCTTGAGCGAACTGCTGTCGCTGGTCTCACGTTGACGGAATCGCGGCTCTGCCTGTCGCCACGGGATTCCACTAATTGGATATCACAGAGTCACGAGCCTGGCGAAAACTTGGTGATCGATTTGCAGGATTACATGGCTCTTTCCGCAATTGCGATCGGGCCTTCACGAGTCTCGGGCCAGAGAGGATTTCCCCTCACCACGCGTCTTGGCGGTCGCCGCAAATCAGCGCATAGTCTGCGCCGCAGCCGGGCCTTTCCCGGGGATCGCAAATTGGGCTCCACCTGGAGACAGCCGCAGATGAGGGTCGAGCAATGACGACTTTGGTGAAGATCGAAGAGAACCGGACGCTCGAAGACTACGAGGCGGTGGCCCACCTGGCCCCCTCCGTCCGTGATCTCCGGGAGGAGGCGAGCCGTGTGGCTCCCCGGCTGGAGGGGCGCACCGTCTGGATGGTGAACTCCACCGTCGCGAGGTGGCGGCGTGGCCGAGATGCTGCCCACCATGGTCACCTTGCTTCGCGAGCTTGGGATCCGGACCGAATGGGTGACCATCGAGTCCGAAGACCCGGATTTCTTTACCCTCACCAAGCGGATCCACAACATGATCCACGGTGAAGGTGGCCCGGCGCTGCCAGCGAACGCCCGAGAGGTCTACGAGGCGGTGAACCGCAGCAACGCGGAGCCGCTGAAGCGGCTGGTGAAGCCGGGTGACATTCTGGTCGTGCACGATCCCCAGCCGATGTCGCTGGCAGCCGAGCTCAAGGAAGACCTCGACGTCAAGGCGATCTGGCGGTGCCACATCGGGCTCGACGAGGAGAACGCGGCCACCGAGGCCGCCTGGGGGTTTCTGGCTCCGTACGCTGATGCGTACGACCACGCCGTCTTCTCGGCGCCGGAGTACATTCCCCACTTCCTCGCTGGACAGGCCACCGTGATCTATCCGGCCATCAACCCGCTGTCCGAGAAGAATCAGGATCTCCATCTGCACAAGCTGATCGGAGTCCTCTCCAATTCCGCGCTGATCATCAACCCCGGCCCGCTGGTGCGGCCCCCGCTCCCGGACATGGTCAAGCGGCTGCAGGGAGACGGCTCCTACCTCCCCGCGAACATGTGGGAAGACATCGGTCTCCTGACCCGTCCGATCGTGACCCAGGTTTCGCGCTGGGACCGTCTCAAGGGGTTCAAGCCGCTGATGGATGCCTTCGTCCGGATGAAGCTCGCGATCTTCGATCGAAGGGAGAACCAGGGCTGGGAGGAGCGCCGTCGGATGGATCTGGTGCGGCTGGTCCTGGCCGGCCCCGATCCGGCGTCGATCCAGGACGACCCGGAGGGCAAGGAGGTGCTGGAAGAGCTGCACGCAGCCTACCTCGATCTCGACCCGGCGCTCCAGGACGACGTGGCCGTGGTCACGCTCCCCATGAGTAGCGCCAGGCACAATGCGCTGATCGTCAATGCGCTGCAGCGGGCCTCCTCGGTCGTCGTACAGAACTCGCTTCGCGAGGGCTTCGGTCTGACGGTGACCGAAGCCATGTGGAAGCGCGTCCCGATCCTCACCAACTCGAAAGCCTGCGGACCTCGGCAGCAGGTGCGCGACGGCCTGGACGGCAAGCTCGTCGCCGACCCCGAGGATCTGCGACGAGCTGGCTGAGGCGATACGGGCGATGCTCGGGGACACACCCGGCCGGGAAGCCTGGGGCCGCAACGCCCAGCGCCGGACCCACCAGCGGTTTCTGGTGTTCAGCCAGCTGAGAGACTGGATCGGGCTCCTCTCTACCCTGGTGTAAGCAGGTCGAAGCTCAGTGAGGCAGCTCGATTCCGGCGGCGATCTCCACCGCTGCGGGCTCGGCCGGTCTCGGCTCGTGGACGGCCAGAATCGCTCCGACGATCAGCAATGCACCTCCCAGGAGCTTGAGCCAGGTGACCTGGCTCACCGGCGACTCGAGCCAGCCATAGTGGGACACGACCATCCGCACCAGCAGCTGCGCAGTCATGCCCACGACGACGGCGAGGAGGACGTAGGGCAGGTAGGGGAGGTTGGCGGGCATTCTTCGCATCCTTGCTGTGCGGCCCTCGCGGCGAACGCTGCGGCGCGGGCGGAATTGAGCTGGCGGCGGATCGGGGGTACAATATCTCCATTCGGGACCGAATTCGCTGCTGTTTCCGCGCTCTCTCCCCCAGGCGACCCAACTCGACGGCGGCAGATCCTCCATCTCTCGGACCAGAACCCGAAACAAGACTCGAAGCATCGGAACGCAGAGCTCTTCGAGAGCGCGGGAGAAGGCTCTTGTCCGAGAAACCCCTGGCCACAGAACTGAAGCCGGCTCTGCTCGTCGTCGACGACAATGAGGAGATTCGCAAGCTCCTGGTCATCGCGCTCCGGGCGGTGGGCGAAGTCGAGATCGAGGCGGTGGGTAGCGCTCGCGAAGCGCGTGAGCGCCTGTCACAGCGCTCTTTCGCGGTCGTCATCACCGACATCAGCATGCCGGAGGAAGACGGCATCAGCCTGATGCAATGGGGGAAGGGGAGCTTCCCCGGGTCGATCTGGATCGTGCTCACCGGCCACGGGACTCTGGATTCCGCGGTGAGTGCGCTTCAGCTGGGGGCTTTCGATTTCATCGCGAAGCCGCTGAGCATTGCGGCGCTTCGGAACACCGTGCGCAATGCTCTCGACCGGCATCGCCTGAGCGTGGAGCGCGAACGGCTGCAAGCGGAGCTCGAGGAGAGCAACGACCGGCTCCGCGAACACGTCGCCCAGCTCGAGGGGGCATGCCGTCTCCTGGGGGAGCAGGCCGAGACGATTCAGGCAGATCTGCACCGGGCCGCACTGATCCAGCGGGCGCTGCTGCCGCAGGCGGCTCCCGATACTCCTGGCCTCAGCGTTCACGCCCTGTATCGAACCAGTCAGACCGTTGGAGGGGATCTCTACGACGTGGTGCGCCTGGATTCCCGGCGCGTGGTGCTGATCGTCGCCGACGCCGCTGGCCACGGCCTGAGCGCCGCCATGTTGGCGGTCCTGTTTCGCAACGGCCTCCCGCTGGTGGATGCGAGCTCCGGCGAAGTCTGCGCTCCGTGCGATGCGCTCGAGGCCGTGAACCGCTCGCTCTCCCGGGCCATGGCGGCCCCGGGGCTGTTCATCACGGCGGCCTACTGCGTCCTGGACATCGAGGACGGCAGGGTCAAGGTCTCCTCCGCTGGCCATCCTCCCCTGATCGTGCAGCGAAAATCGGGGGCCATCGAGCGCATCTTCCACACCGGGCCGGCGCTCGGACTCTATCCGGATGCGCGTCTTCGGTCAGCAGGAGGTCGTGCTCGATGCCGGGGATCGCCTGGTGCTGCATACCGACGGCCTCTACGACCGGCTGGGAGAGGCGCCGGGAACTCCGAGTGAAGGGGTCGTGCGCGCCGTGGAAGAGAGCGATGAAGGCGGCATCGCCTTCCTGCATCGTCTGGCGCGCCTGGAGGACCTGGGGCGGAACGGAGGCGCGGCGGCGCTCTCGGATGATCTCACGGTCTTGACGGTCAGCGTGGCCGAGCGTCCGTCGGCTCTCGACAACGGCGCGCCGGTCGCGTTTCCCTCGAAGCTGACGCTCGATGAAGGCGTCGAGATCCTCGCGGGCGGTGATTCACAGCGCACCACCCTGAGCATTCGCGGGCACGCCAAGTGGACTCAGAGCGCAGCTTTTCACGAGGCTTGCGTGAGAGCCCTGGCGACGGGAGGCGCGGTGACCGTGGACCTGACGCTCTGTGAGCACCTCGACAGCACCTTCCTGGGCACCATCCACGAGTTGGTCGAGCACGCCGATCGGAGCGACGTCGAGCTGCGGCTGCAAGGGGTGATGCCCCCGGTGGAAGAGCTGTTCGTGGAGGTCGGCATGAAGCGTGTGATGGAGCACATCGTGCCGGTCATGCTGCCGTTGCCGAGCCAGATGTCCTCCCTGTGCACCGAGGATCAGGAGGTACGGTCCCAGACCCTCCGTGTCCTGAGGGCCCATGAGGGCCTCGCCGCCCTCAGCGAGGGCAACCGCCGGGAGTTCGACCCGTTGGTGCAAGCACTCCGGAAGGAGCTCGCAGGCTCAGACCTGCTCCGGAGTGGACTCCTCGGCGCGCCGGACTTCGCGAAAGCTGATTCCCTCGCTGAGAAAGCAGCCGGCACCGATGATGGTGATGCAGCTGAACTGGATGCCGTGGACCAGAAGAGAGAAGCTGAGGGCTTCCTCCTTCGGTACGCCGAAGACGCTCAGCGCGACGATGCAGCCGGCCTGGAAGGTTCCCACGAAGCCCGGGGCAGCGGGAATCATGATGAAGATCGCCACCAGCACGGTGGCAAGGAGAGCCGCCCGGAACATCGGAAGGTCATGGGTGACATCGAGGCCCAGGCTCTTCAGGCCGCACCAGAAGGCGACCAGGAAGCAGGTCCAGAGCCAGAGCGAATAGGCGAAGAGATACAGGAGCTGGCGCTTGTCGGTCAACGCCTTGAGCCCCGCCAGGAAGGCGTGGAACAG
Organism: uncultured delta proteobacterium; assembly: GCA_963722885.1. Taxonomy (GTDB): domain Bacteria; phylum Myxococcota_A; class UBA9160; order UBA9160; family UBA6930; genus CAVXZE01. Next base: position 64,350 of record CAVROS010000012.1, on the reverse strand, counting down.
GTGGTGGAGGGCTTCGGAGATCTTGCTCGGCAGCAGCGAGAGGCAACGCTCCACCCAACGGATCAACAGCTCCTGCTTGAAGAAGAGAAAGACGACGACCCCGATCACCGCCGTGGTCACCACGGAGAGGAATCTCAACGCCCCGCCGATCTGTGCATCGGCGCTCTCGGGAATCGGAACCAGGAAGAGCGCCAGCGCGAGAAAGAGCAGCACGGTCACCATGTCGAAGATGCGTTCGAGGATCACCGTGGTGAAGCTGGTTGCGAAGGCGATGTCCTCCTTCTTGGTGATGGAGTAGGCGCGCACCGCCTCTCCGATTCGCAGAGGCAGCACGTTGTTCGCGGCGAGGCCGATCATCGTGGAGCTGAAGAGCGAGTAGGGGGAGATGCGCTTGAAAGTGGCGGAAGAAGAGGCCCCAGCGCTGCGCGCGCATCCAATTCGAGTAGAGCGTCACCGCCGCCACGCCGAGCAGCCACAGAGAGTCTGCGCGACGTACGTGCTCCCATAGCTCGCCCAGCTCCACGCCGCGGAAGGCGAGATACAGAAAGCCCGCGCTGATCGCGAGCCCCAGCGCGACCTTCACTGCGTTCGCCAAGGGCTTTCGCCTCCTCTCACCCATTCGCTGCGCGGTCCCAGAAGGTTAGTACTTTCCCAGCAGCTGGTTGATCCACTTGTGGAGAGAGTGGTAGGAGAATCCCTGCGTCACGTACATGACCGCGCAGGTTCCGGTGTGGACCTTCATCCCCTTCTCCTGGGCGAGTGCGAGGGCCTCCGGGGTGTCGCGGTTCATGTGAATCCAGAGATTCTGGATGCCCGCGTCGGCCGCCTTTTCCACCCAAGCTTCGGTCTCCTGCTTGGGCACCTCGAGCACCACGGCGTCGACCTTCTCGGGCAGGGAAGCAAGATCCGGATAGGTCTTGTCCCCCGCGATCTGGGCGACGGAGGGATCCACGGCGAACACCTTCTTGCCCTGCTTCTTGAGCTCGCCGTAGCTGAGTGTGGGGAAGCCCTTCTCGGCCGAATGACCGACGAAGGCGAAGCTCGAGTGGGTCCAGAACTCTTCGTGTTCGGTGGGCATGATCACTCCTCTCGCCGATACGGCGAATGCTCGAGGTCGGCTCGCGCGGCTTCGAGGCGATGATAGTCTAGGAGCGCTCCTTCGGGTGGGAGCAGAGGGTTTTCCGAAGGATCCTGGATTCGTGTTCAAATTCGGAGCCTTTCCTCATCATCCAGGAGAATTTTCTTTCACATCGATCTCCCGCCATTCGGGCTCGATTTCCAGGGCGATGCGACCGGATTCGTGCCACTCTGGCGAGAGAGCCTCGGGCTCGAGTCGGGGTGAGGAGAAATCGCGATGGCCGCTCCTCGCGGCTTGCGCTCGATCGGACCGGCGACCTACGAGCTGGGGGTCGACTACCGCCCCGGCATGCGGGTTCCCGTGCGCGTCTTCGCCGGCGAGAAGCTGTTGGCGGAGATGGACGAGCAGGTCTTCGTCCAGGCCGCCAACGTGGCCACGCTGCCCGGCATCGTCGAGGCGAGCTTCTGCATGCCAGACGCGCATTGGGGCTACGGCTTCCCCATCGGCGGGGTCGCCGCAGTGGACGTCGAGACCGGTGTGATCTCGCCGGGCGGCATCGGCTTCGACATCAACTGCGGCATGCGGCTGGCGACCACCAACCTGTCCTGGTCGAAGCTGAAGCCGCGCCTCGGAGAGTTGATGGACGGGCTGGCAGCGCGGGTCCCAGCGGGCGTGGGGTCGCGGGGCAATGTCCGGATCGGCCGGGACGAGTTTCGCGAGGTACTCGAGTCCGGGGCCATCTGGGCTGTTCGCAACGGCTACGGCACCCGGGAAGACCTCGAGCACACCGAGTCGGGGGGATGCTTCACGGACGCCGATCCGGAGAGCGTCAGCGAGCGCGCCGTCGAGCGCGGCTTCCGCCAGATCGGGACGCTGGGCTCCGGGAACCATTTTCTCGAGGTTCAGCTGCTGCGGGCGGAAGGGGTGCACGACGCCGAGCTGGCGCGGGCGTTCGGCCTCGATACCCCGGAGCAGGTCGTGGTGATGTTCCACTGCGGAAGTCGCGGCTTCGGGCACCAGGTGGCGACGGACTACTTGCAGAGCTTCCTGCGCGCCATGCCCAGGGAGTTCGGTCTCCCCATCATCGATCGTGAGCTGGCTTGCGCTCCCTTCGCCTCGAGCCAGGGCCAGGCCTACTTCGGCGCGATGTGCTGCGCGGCGAACATGGCTTTCGCCAACCGTCAGGTGATCCTGCACCGGATCCGGGAGGTGTTCGGCGATGTGTTGCGCCGCGCTCCGGAGGATCTGGAGATCCGGACCGTCTACGACGTCTCGCACAACACCGCAAAGATCGAGCGCCATCGGGTCGATGGCGTGGAACGCCGTCTGCTGGTTCACCGCAAGGGGGCCACCCGCGCCTTTCCGCCCGGTCATCCGGAGCTCCCGGCGGCCTACCGGGTCAGCGGACAGCCAGTCATCATCGGCGGCAGCATGGAGACCGGATCCTACCTGCTGGCGGGGATCGACGGAGGCGGGTCCAGCTTCTTCAGCACCGCGCACGGCAGCGGGCGCAGGATGAGCCGAAGCCGGGCGCGGAAGCTGGTGCGTGGGGCGGAGCTGCGGGACCGAATGGAGGAGCGAGGGATCGCAGTCCGCGCGGCATCCCTGCGGGGTCTCGCGGAGGAGGCGGGGCTCGCCTACAAGGATGTCGAGGAAGTCGCCGAGGCCGCCGAACGCGCGGGGCTCTCGCGACGGGTGGCGCACCTGGTTCCCTGGGCAACGTGAAGGGATGAAGCGATGCAGGCTCGCTACGAGCTCGTGGAGGTGCGGTCACGCTATGCGATGCTCGTGGGCGGTTCCATGATCACCTCGCACGTTCGGTTCACAATATTCTCCGCTGCGCTGGAGACTCCCCCATGCAATTCCACGTGCTCTCCTTCGAGGGTGTCGATTCCTACTCGCGTGCCGGCGGGCTCGCGACGCGGGTCGAGGGCTTGACCGACGCCCTGGCATCCCTCGGCTTCGAGACCCACCTGTGGTTCGTCGGGGATCCCGACCTGCCGGGCCACGAGAGGCGAGGGGACCTCTACCTGCATCGCTGGGTCCAGTGGATCAGTCGGTATCACCAGGGGGGTGTCTACGACGGAGAGATCGGCAAGCAGGACGAGTTTTCGCAGGTCGCTCCCTCCCTTCCTGGTGAACGAAGTGCTGAGCCCCCGCCTCCGGCTGGGTGACCGGGCGGTCGTTCTCGCCGAGGAGTGGCAGACGGCGGATGCCGTGCTTCACCTCCACTGGCTGCTCGGCTCCCTGGGGTTGCGCGATCGTGTGAGCATCCTCTGGAATGCCAACAACACCTTTGGCTTCGATCGAATCGACTGGGAGCGCCTGCGCGAGGCGGCGCTGATCACCACGGTGAGCCGCTACATGAAGCACTGCATGCGAGGGATCGGGATCGACCCGATGGTGATTCCCAACGGCCTTTCCGCGGATGCCTTCGATCCGCCGGACCGGAGCGTCGTGGGAGAGCTGCGCCGCCGCTTTCGCGACCGCACTCTGCTCTCGAAGATGGCGAGGTGGGATCCGGACAAGCGTTGGCTCTCCACGATCTCGATCGTCGCCGAGATGAAGCGGCAGGGTTGGCGTCCACTGCTGATCGCCCGTGGTGGCTGCGAGCCGCACGGCGAGGAGGTCCTGCGGAGCGCGCGATGCCTGGGGCTTCGCGTCATCGAACGGGGCTGGCGAGGGACGGGGGCGCAGGGCTTCTTCGAGGCCCTGGGGGAGGTGGGCGACGCGGATGTCGTCAATCTGGTCTCGCGCGTCGATCCGGAAGCGCGTCGCGCGCTGTTTCGGGCCTCCAACACCGTGCTCGCGAACAGCGGTCACGAGCCCTTTGGTCTGGTGGGCCTGGAGACCATGGCTGCGGGGGGCATCGCCTGTACCGGCTGCTCCGGTGAGGAGTACGCGGTGGCCGGGCACAACGCGCTGGTGCTGCAGACGGCAGAGCCTCGGGAGTTCATGGGCCTCTACCGGTGGCTGTGCGCCCATCCCCGCGAGGCGCGCGCCTTGCGGCGTGCGGGCCGGTCGACGGCGCGGCGGTACGCCTGGCCGGAGGTGCTGGAGCGGGTCCTGCTGCCGCGGGTGGATCTCGACCACGCGATCGGCTCACCGGGCGATGTCTGGGTGCCGCTTGCCGATCCGGCGCTCCGGAGGGACCGCCTGCAGCGAGGCGCGTGCCACGGGGTTCGAGAGAAGCTCGTCGAGGGGAACTCGCATCCGCCGCGTCCAGCTCCGGTGTTGGCTGGCAGGGACTCCCGGAAGGTTCACGGGCTCGGTTTCACCGACTAGATCGTCCAGGGAGAGGCCCACCAGGGGCGCCGGCGTTCGGCACAGGAACGCGGTGACCGCTGCGGCGAACTGATCGGGTTGGAGCGGCGAAGGCTCGCTCGGCAGCAGCTCCGCACTGACGAGGCGCCGCCGCAGTGCATCGCAGTCGCGACCTCGCTGGCGCCGCAGCGCGCGGAGGTCTTCATCGCTGGCGATCTGTCCGACCTCGCGTCGCAGCTGCAGATCGCGTCCGGAGAGAAAGCCGGCGAGCGGCGCCAGATCGTGGGTGTTGGCCGTCACCAGAGCCCGCTGCGAGTAGCGCTTCGACGGTCGGAAGGATTCTCCGCGGCGCTCGAAGTAGAGGACGCGCGAGGAGAGAATCCCCCAGCGCGCGAGCCGGGCGGCGAGTCCCCGGGGCACCGTACCGAGATCCTCTCCAATCACGAGTGCTCCGGCTCGCTGGCTCTCGAGGGCGAGGATGCCCAGGAGATCGCGCGCCGGATACCGAACATAGGCTCCCTCCGTGGCTGCGCGACCTTGCGGGGATCCAGTAGAGCCGGAACAGGCCCATGATGTGATCGATGCGAAGCGCGCCGGTGTGGGCGAAGGCGGAGCGCAGCATCCGGATCCAATAGCCGGTAGGACTGGGCGCGGAGCCGGTGCGGGTCGATGGGCGGGAAGCCCCAGTCCTGACCGCTCCTGGCGAACTCGTCCGGCGGCGCACCGACATTCGAACCGTCGGCGAAGAGGTCCGGAAAGGCCCATGCGTCGCTTCCGCCCGCGGAGCTGCCGATCGCCAGGTCGCCGTAGACACCGATCGGCAGCCCCAGGACGCGCGCCGCTCCCGCCGTCTCGGACAGCTGCCGGTCGAGCTCGAACTGGACCCAGCAGTGGAAGTCGACGGACTCGCTGTGGTCCTCGCGGAAACGCCGGACTGCGGCCGAGTCCGGGTGCCGGTACTGCGGTGGCCAGCGCCGCCAGCCTCCTTCCTGGGGGGTGGGTCCCAGGTGCTCCGCCAGGGCCGCGAAGGTCGCGAAGTCTCGCAGTGCGCGGCCGCCGGAGCTCCAGGTAGCGCTGGTAGGCGCGGCCCCTCGGCGTATCCGCGCCGCGGTGCTGCGTCGTGAAGGTCCGGTGCAGGAGCTCGAGGACCGCGCGCTTCGCTCTTCACCACCTGCTTCGTAGTCGACATGGGTGGCCGCGCGCAATCGCTCCAGCTCTCGCGCGAACTCCGGAGAGGCGATCCGTTCTCGAGCCGCCGAGCACGAATCGAGCTCCGGAATCGAGGCGATCTCGAGGTAGAGGAGGCTTCGGTAGAGCCGGCTGATCGGTGCGTAGGGGCTGACGTGTTCACCCCGGTTCCAGAGTGCGTGAAGGGGATTCACTCCGACGAAGGCGGCTCCCTGCCCGGCGGCCAGCTCGAGCAGGCTGCGGAGATCCCCGATGTCTCCCATGCCCCACGCCCCCGGGCTCCGGACCGAGTAGAGATTGGTCCAGAGGCCGAAGACGCCCTGTTCCCCGGTCCGGTCCCCGACGCCGGTGCAACGGGAGGGCGCGACGATCCGGGTCTGCTGCGCCTCCTGGCGCTGCCCGGCTCGCTCGATGGTTACCCGGAGTCCGTGGTATCCCGGGTCGAGAGGCGCTCCGGGAATGGGGAGGCGGAGCCTCGCTGGCTTTCCCGGGGAATCGCTGCGCCCCGTGGCTCGTTCGCTGCGCCCGTCCTCGGTGCGGAGCTCGAGAGACCACTCGACGGGTTCCGCGCCTCCTGCGGGCAGGCGCACGGCAATTCCTCCAGCGGCTCTTCCGTGGTTTTCGACGAGGACGGGCTCGACCAGCTGCGACCCCTCGCGCTCGACGATGGCGCGCAGCGCCTCGGAGGCTCCGGCCTCCGTCGCCGCGTCCAGGCCCATGGCGCTGAGCAGTCCGACGCGGGTGGCGTCCGATGTCCAGCGCTCCTCACCGCTGGAGGCGGCGGTGTAGCGGGGGAGGATGCCCATGCGGTCGGCCAGCTCTCGGAGGCGCGGACGAGGGCTCATGCGGCGTTCATTCAGGGGTGCGGTGGGTCAGCAGGATGAGCGACAGAGCGGCCAGGTTCACTCCCTCGAGTCGCACGATCTGGACGCCGGGTCTCGCCGTGTTGAGCACCTTCTCCCATTGGCCGGGCTTGGGAAGGTCCGGGAGCCGGAAGTAGCAGGGGCGGCGGCTGGCGTTCACGAGCAGCAGCAGCGTATCGCTCACCACCGGACGCCCGCGCTCGTCCACCTCGCCGTTTCCCTCGCCGTGGATGCACATGCCGAGCACGCGGCGCTCGGGGTCCTGCCAGTCCTCGTGCTTCATTTCCTGGCCGTCCGGGCGGAGCCAGGACACGTCCTTGGCATCGCCGCCTGCGACCGGGTCACCGGAGAAGAAGCTGCGGCGCCGCAGTGAAGGGTTCTCGCTCCGGATCGCGAAGACCCGTCGGGCAAACTCGAGCAGGCTGCGCTGCTGGCTGTCGAGATCCCAGTCCAGCCAGTTCAGCGGACTGTCGTGGCAGTAGGCGTTGTTGTTGCCACCCAGGGTGCGGCCGATCTCGTCGCCGTGGGAGAGCATCGGGACGCCCTGGGAGAAGGCCAGTGTGGCGAGGAAGTTTCGCGTCATCCGCTCGCGCCGCAGAAGGATGCTCTGGAGCTCGGTGGGACCCTCCGCCCCCCAGTTGCTGCTCCAGTTGGCGTCGGTGCCGTCCCGGCCTTTCTCTCCGTTGGCCTCGTTGTGCTTTCGCTCGTAGCTCACCAGGTCCCGGAGGGTGAAGCCGTCGTGGCAGGTGACGAAGTTGATGCTGGCGAAGGGTCTGCGGTCGCGCTGGTTGTAGATGTCGGCGCTTCCGGAGATGACGCGATGCCAGCGTGCCCAGCTGCTCGGTGTCGCCACGCCAGAAGCGTCGCACCGTGTCGCGGTACTCCGCGTTCCACTCCACCCAGCCGTGGGGGAAATTTCCGACCTGATAGCCCCCGGGACCGAGATCCCAGGGCTCGGCGATCAACTTCACCTCTGCGAGCACCGGGTCCTGCTGGACCATTGCGAAGAAGCGGCCCAGGCGGTCCACCGCGTGAAGCTCGCGCGCCAGCGCCGGGGCCAGGTCGAATCGGAACCCGTCGACGTGCATCTCCTGAACCCAGTAGCGGAGGCTGTCCATGATCAGCTGGAGCGTGTGCGGATGCCGCATGTTGAGGCTGTTTCCGCAGCCGGTGTAGTCGACGTAGAGGCGCGGGTTCTCCGGGTTCAGGCGATAGTAGGCGCGGTTGTCGATGCCGCGGAGCGAGAGCGTCGGTCCCGCGTGGCTGCCCTCGGCGGTGTGGTTGTAGACGACGTCGAGAATGACCTCGATTCCGGCGCGATGCAGCGCCTTGACCATGGTCTTGAACTCGTGGACCTGCTCTCCGCGTCCTCCGGTTGCGAAACGGGAATCCGCGGCGAAGAATCCCAGGGTGTTGTACCCCCAGTAGTTCGTGAGTCCCCTCTCTGCGAGATGTTGCTCCGTGACGGCGTGGTGCACCGGGAGGAGCTCCACCGCCGTGACGGACAACGACTTGAGATGATCGATTACTGCCTCGGAAGCGAGGCCGAGGTAGGTGCCGCGCAGCTCCTCGGGCACGTCGGGGTGCTGCGCCGTCAGCCCCTTCACGTGACACTCGTAGATCAAGGTTCGAGACCAGCGCGTGCGCGGCGGTCGGTCGTCGCCCCAGGGAAAGGATTCGTCGACGATCACGCATTTCGGCATGAAGGGGGCGCTGTCCCACAAGTTGGGGCCGACGGCCTCCTTCCCGTCAACGAGGGCGTGGCCGAACAGGGCGTCGTTCCAGACCACGGGCCCGGTGATGGCCTTTGCGTATGGATCCACCAGCAGCTTGGCCGGATTGAAGCGGTGCCCCTCCTCCGGAGCGTAGGGGCCGTGGACCTGGTACCCGTAGAGTTGTCCGGGGCGCAGGTCGGGAAGGTACGCGTGCCAGACGAAGTGGGTCCGGTGATGCATCGAAATCCGAGCCGAAGGCTCGGCATCGTCGGGCCGGTCGAAGAGGCACAGGTCCACGCCGGTGGCGTTCTCCGAGAAGAGCGCGAAGTTGGTGCCCTGACCGTCCCACACCGCCCCCAGCGGATAGTGCTTTCCGGGCCAGACCCGCATGCGCCCCCCCCCGACTGCTCCCGAGCTTCGCCGCCCGCAGAGCGCAGCCGAAATATAGGCCGGCCCCGCCGGGCGCGCGTGAAATTGTAGCGCGGCGCGTCATGGGGATCCCTTGCCCGGGCGCTGACACTCGCATGGGTGGGGCGCCAGAGGAAGGGATGGCGCATTTCACCACACTCCGATGAGATCATCCGTCACAGAGCCGCCGGAACCTTCGCACCATCGAAGAGGTCCCGATTCCTCGGAACGGGACGGGGAGCGAGCTCGAGCCGGCGGCCTGGAAGGCTTGCTGCCATTGGCTGCGAATTCCGGAGCGGGCTTCAGGAGCAGGTGACTGGATCGTCCGCTTCCGCCCGGGCGTCGAAGGCGCGGTGCACGCTCTCGAGGAGCGCCGATCGCGCGAAAGGCTTGAGCAGGCAATCGAATGCCCCCGCTGCGACGGCCTCGTGGGCGGTTTCCTCGGTCCCGAAGGAGGTCATGAGAATCACGGGGATCGTGGTCCCGCGTTGGCGCAACTCGCTGAGCAGTGTGAATCCATCCTTCCCGGGCATCTGGATGTCGCTGAGGATGGCCTCGAAATGCCCCTGTTGGAGGGCTTCCAGCGCCTCGTCGACGCCGCCCGCGGGGTGGGCGTCGACCCCCTCCTCGCGCAGCAGCTCCACGACCATTTCGCGCGTCGCGGGCTCGTCGTCCACGACCAGTATCGAGCGGGTCCACTCCACACCGCAAAGTCATGCATGCACCGTGCCGATTCGGAGCGCAGCGAAGCCCTCCCCGTGGGGCGGGCTATCCGGAGGCGCCCTCGACCGGGAAGGAGACCAGGAACTCGGTGCCCTTGCCCAGCTCGCTCGCGACGTCGATCTGGCCGTCGTGGTCCGACACGATTCCCTTCGCCACCGCCAGGCCGAGGCCGCTTCCCTTGCCGCGTGGCTTGGAGGTGAAGAAGGGCTCGAAGATCTTCGCCAGCGCCTCGCTCGGAATCCCCGTCCCGGTGTCCGCGACGCGCACCTCCACCTGGTCGGGGTCGCAGAATTCGAGACTCACGCGGAGCGTCCCGCCCTCGGGCATCGCATCCAGCGCATTGAGAAACAGGTTCAGGAAGAGCTGCTGGAGCTTGGCGCCGTCGCCGCGAATCGCCGGTACGGGTTCGAAGCGTCGCTCGACCTTGACTTCGCGCTTGCGCAGCTCCTCGGACAGGAAGGTCAGCACCTCCTCCAGCGAGCTCTGCAGCTGTACGGGGCTCTTCAGGACCGGCCGTGGGCGCGCAAAGGCGAGCAGCGTCTCGATGATCTTCGAGATCCGGCTGACCTGTTCTCGGATGATTCGGGCGCGGTCGCGGACGGTTTCCTCGGAGGTCGAATTCTCGATCATCTGTGCGTAGCCCAGGATGACGTTCATCGGCCCCCCCACCTCATGGGCGAGCCCGGCGGTGAGGGTTCCGATCGAGGCGAGCTCCTCGGCCGCGCGCGCCCTGCGTTCCGTCTCGAGCAGCGCCTCGCTCGCGCGCCTGCGTTCGGTGAGGTCGCGCATGATTCCGGCGAAGATCCGGCGATCCCCGATCCGCGCCTCGCCGACACCGAGCTCCGCGGGAAAGGTCGTGCCGTCCTTGCGCTGCCCAACGATCTCACGGGTCGCGCCCACGATGCGGCTGTTTCCCGTCTCCAGGGAGTGCGACAGCGTGCTGTTGAACTCCTTCCGATCGGACGGTGGAAGCAGGGCGCCGAGTCTGCGCCCCAGGATCTCGTCCTTCGTGTAGCCGAACATCCGATCGATGGCCGAGTTGACCGATTGGATCACCCCGGATTCGTCGATCGTGATGATCCCGTTCACTGCCGCCTCCAGGATCGCCTGGGTGCGGGCGATGCTCTCCTGGAGCTGCTCGTCGGTGTCCCTCTGCTCGGTGACGTCCTCGTGAATCGCGATGAAATGGGTGAGCGCGCCGTGGCTGTCTCGGATCGGCGAGAGGGAGCACTCGTTCCAGAAGAGCGTTCCGTCCTTTCGATAGTCGCGGATGATCACCCGAGCATCGCGTCCCTCTGCGATGGCGGTGCGGAGCACGGCTCTGCGCCGGTTGACCCCCTCCGCCGCCTCGCGGGAAGAAGAGGTTGCGGCCGATGATCTCGTCGCTGCGGTAGCCGCACATCCGCTCGAACGCCTCGTTGGCGTAGATGATCGGGCAGTCGGGCTGGGTGGCGTCGGCGAGGACGATTCCGTTGCTGGCCGAGTCGATCGCCAGATCGCGCAGCCGGAGGCGGGCCAACACGTCTCGTCGCTGGTTGCCGAGGAGAGCGGTCAACCAGATCACGAGAACTGCGAGCGCGCGGTCGGAGAGACCCTGCCAGAGCTCGCCCTCTTCGGGAGAGAGGCCGAAGGCCGGATGGCCAGGACACTGGCGAGGGTGGCGACCTGAAGGGTCCGCCTGGCGCTCCCGCCGATCAGGGAGATCAGCACCACGGCCGCGTAGGGAATGGCGGCGATGTGACCGAAGTCCAGGAAGAGGTCGAAGGCGAAGACGGACTGCCGCGGCGCCCAGACACAGCGCGAGAGCGCCGCTGTCGGAGAACCTCTCTCCGAGGATTGCCCCGGTCCTCACCGCATCTGCTCTCCCCGATCTGGCCAGATCGTCCTCACGCTCGGCCAAGGGCGTCCATGCTTCGCCTACCACTTCCGTCGGGAGACACCCGGCCCGGCGGGAGTATCATCAGTGGCGCGGGATCGCGCAACCAGGGCGGGGCTCGAGCCTTCCGGTGCCGCGGAGTGAACTCAGGCCGAGGCGACCCGGGCCAGCCGCTTGTTGATGATCTCGGCTGCCTCCGAGACGATGCGGTGGACCAGCTCCTCGCAGGTGGGGATGTCCTTGATCAGCCCCGCCACCATTCCGGCAGACCAGATGCCAGCCTCCATGTCGCCGTCTTCCAGCACCTTGCGGCCCCTCTCGCCGGCGACGAGATGCGAGATGTCCTGGATGGTGGCGTTGCCCTTGCCTTCGATGGCGACCACCTCTTCGGCGATGCTGTTCCTGAAGATCCGCGCCGTGTTTCGCATGGTGCGGAAGATGAGTGCGGTATCTCGCTCTCCCGACTCGACCAGCTTGCGCTTGACGTTCTCGTGGATGGGCGCTTCCCGGGTCGCCATGAAGCGGGTTCCCATGTTGATGGCATCCGCGCCGAGTGCGAGGGCCGCGACGAGCCCTCTGGCGTCGCCGAATCCGCCGGAGGCGATGATCGGAACGCTGAGCTGATCGGCCGCGCAGGGGATCAGCACCAGGCCGGGGATGTCGTCCTCGCCCGGATGCCCCGCACACTCGAAGCCGTCCACGCTGACCGCGTCGCAGCCGACCTTTTCGGCCTTGACGGAGTGGCGAACCGACGTGCACTTGTGGATCACCTTGATTCCCGCCTTCTTGAAGATCGGGAGAATGGGCTCCGGGTTGCGCCCCGCCGTCTCGACGAGCTTGACACCGGATTCGGCGATCGCGTGGGCGTACTCCTCGTGGGAGACCGCCCTGAGCGTCGGCAGGATGGTGAGGTTCACGCCGAAGGGCTTGTCCGTCATCTCGCTGGTGCGCGCGATCTCTTTGAGCAGTGCCTCGGGGCTCGGCTGTGTCAGGGCGGTCAGAAAGCCGAGGGCGCCCGCGTTGGCCACCGCGGAGATCAACTCGGCGGTCCCCACCCACTGCATTCCGCCCTGTACCACGGGGTGCTCGATCCCGAATTCTTCCGTGAATCTCGTCTTGATCATGGTGTTCTCCCAGTGGGGTTCGCGCACTGCCGTCTGGCGCGGCCGATCGGGGCCCTGGCTCGCGCAGCGGGACAGGGGGAGAGTGTAACGGCGCTCACCGCTTCTGCCCGACGATGCCTCCGAGCCCCCGAATCATCGCGTCGACGATGGGCTGGACGAGATCCGGTTCGACGGGGCCGGCCGTGAAGAAGAGGCGGACCACGAAGGGCCCGAGGATCAGATCGATCCCCAGCTCGAGGTCCGCCTCGGGCGGCAGCTCGCCGCGTTCGACGGCTCGTTCGAGCATGCGGAGCAACGGCTTGCGCCGCTCGGCGACGAAGCCATCGAGGGCCTCGGAGAGCTCGGGGTCGCGGTTGCGCTCTCCCACCAGGCTCGGAAGCACGTGGGCGAGCGGGGTGCTGCGCAAGACGTCGATCGAATTGCGGAGCAACTCGGTCAGATCGCTGGCGATGCTCCCGGTGTCGGGTGTCGGGATCTCCGGAATCCGCTGCATCGCCTCGATCACCAGTGGGACCTTGGAGGTCCAGCGGCGGTAGATGGTGGACTTTCCGACTCCGGCCCGGGTCGCGACGCTCTCGATGGCGAGCCCCGAGAATCCGGTCTCCCGAAGCAGCTCCAGCGTCGCATCGAGAATCGCCTCGTGGATCCGGTCGCTCCGGGGACGCCCCGGCTGGCGGAAGTTCCCGCTTCCCGCGCTCACGACGAGGCCGCCATCGTCTCGGCGGGTGCCCGAATCGTCCCGTCCTCCTCCTGCCAGGGGCCGCGCGGCGCAGCGGCAGCCACTCGGGGGGAGTGCACCCGATTCTCGCTCCGAGCGCCACAGCGACCGAGTGGATCGGTTTCGATACGGATTCGTCCGACGGCCTTGTGTCGCCGGGCTGCTCGTGATACTCACCCGCCCATTCTCTCCTGCATGCTTCCGCGCTCGGGGGGTGGACGCTGGAGACCTGGCTGTTCGACATACCGGTCGCCGTCTGGATCGGTGGCGTGCTGGCCCTCTACATGGCCTGGGCCATCGGGGCGAACGACGTGGCCAACGCCATGGGCACCAGCCTCGGCTCGGGGGCGATCACCATCGGCGGCGCCGTCCTGATCGCTGGCATCTTCGAGTTCGCCGGAGCCATCCTGGCGGGTGGCCACGTCACCGATACGGTGCGCAAGGGCATGCTCGACATCGGAGATCGTGGCGCTGAACGGAGACGCTCCTGCTCCACGGCATGCTCGCCTCGCTCGCCGCGGCGGCCACCCTGCTGGTCGCGGCCACCTTCTGGGGAATGCCGGTTTCGACCACCCACGCCATCGTGGGGGCCATCGTCGGCTTCGGGGCCGTCGGGCTCGGGTTCGATGCCGTGGCCTGGGGCAAGGTGATCCAGATCGTCCTCTCCTGGATCACCTCACCCCTTCTGGGTGGCTTGCTGGCGTTCCTCACCTTCGTGCTGATCCGATCCCTCATCCTGGACCGCGAGCGGCCCATCGTGCACGCTCGTCGCTACGGGCCCTTCTTCTTCTTCTTCGTCTTCTTCACCATCGGGCTCGTCACCCTGTTCAAGGGTCTCAAGAACATCGGACTCGACTTCGATCTGACCGAGGCGCTCCTGCTCTCGACTCTCCTCGGCCTGATCGGCGCCGGGGTCGGCTGGATCTTCGTGCGGCGGGTGCGGGGGCAGCCGACGGACAACCGTGACGACCAGTTTGCGAGCACCGAGCGGGTCTTCGTGGTGCTCCAGATCCTGACCGCCTGTGCCGTCTGCTTTGCCCACGGCTCGAACGACGTCGCCAATGCCATCGGTCCCCTCGCCGCCGTGGTGAGCGTTGCGCAGGGAGCCGCGGTCGGCGAGAAGGCCGCTCTCGCCCCCTGGATGCTGGCGGTGGGAGGCGTCGGGATCGTGATCGGCCTGGCCACCTGGGGATACCGGGTGATGGAGACGGTGGGCAAGAAGATCACCGAGCTCACGCCGAGTCGCGGCTTCGCGGCGGTGCTGGCCGCTTCCACCACCATCGTGCTGGCCTCGCGGCTGGGAATCCCCGTCTCCACCACCCACATCATGGTGGGGGCGGTGCTCGGGGTGGGCCTCGCCCGGGGTATCGCTGCCCTGGATCTGCGCGTGGTGCGGAACATCGTGGTCTCCTGGGTGGTGACGCTTCCCATCGCGGCGATCCTTTCCGTATTCTTCTTCTACTTCTTCCAGGGACTGCTCGGAACCTAAGGGGATGGCCTCATGTCGTTCATCAGCAGCCTGTTCGGCCGCTCGCCGATTCGACCCATGCAGCAGCACATGAAGGCGGCGGTCGCCTGTGCCCGGGAGGTGCTTCCGCTGGTCGAGGCGATGGCCGCTGGCGATACGGCGGCGATCGCCGAGCGCCGGGCCGAGATCTCTCGCCTCGAGCACGACGCCGACGAGATCAAGAACGAGATTCGAGGTCGCCTGCCGCGGCGCTTCTTCATGGCGGTCTCCCGCCGCGACATGCTCGAGATCCTCGACCACCAGGACTCGATCGCCGACTCGGCCCAGGACATCGCCGAGCTGGCCGAGATCCGCTCGATGGTGATTCCCGAGACCATGCGCGAGCCGATGCTCGAGCTGGTGCGCCGGGTGATCGCCACCTGCGAGCACGCGAGCGGGTCATCAACCGTCTGGACGAGCTGGTGGAGACGGGCTTCAGCGAGCGAGAGGTGGCTCGCGTGGAGGAGATGATCAACGCGGTCAACCGCGAGGAGAGCGAGACCGACGCGGCGGCCGAGCGGTGCCTGCGCACGCTCTTCGCGATCGAGGACGAGCTCGGCGTGAGCACCCTGTTCTGGTACCGGATCATCCAGTGGATCGCCGCAGATGGCCGACCACGCCGAGCGGGTGGGGAACCGGCTCCGCCTGCTGATCGCCGGCTGAGCCGCAGGGGGGCGGACCTTGGAGACCTGGCTCTTCGACATACCGATCGCGGTCTGGATCGGCGGTGTGCTGGCCCTCTACATGGCCTGGGCCATCGGGGCGAACGACGTGGCCAACGCCATGGGTACGAGCGTCGGCTCGGGCGCCCTCACCATCGGCCGCGCCATCATCGTGGCGGGCTGCCTCGAATTCGCCGGGGCCTTCCTGGCCGGTGGTCACGTCACGGATACGGTCCGCAAGGGCATGCTCGACATGGATCTCGCTGGCGGTTCGCCCCGAGTTCCTCCTCTACGGCATGCTGGCGGCGCTGGCTTCGGCCGGGACCCTGCTGCTGGTGGCCACGCGCTACGGGCTTGCCCGTCTCCACCACCCACTCGATCGTCGGCGCCATCGTGGGCTTCGGAGCGGTGGGGCTGGGATTCGAAGCGGTGGCGTGGGGGAAGGTCGCCCAGATCGCGTTCTCGTGGCTGACGTCGCCTCTGATCGGGGGCCTGCTGGCCTACCTCATCTTCCAGCTGATTCGCAGGCTCATCCTCGATCGCGAGCGGCCCATGGAGAACGCCCGGCGCTACGGGCCGATCTTCTACTTCTACGTCTTCTTCATCATCGGAATGCTGACGCTCTTCAAGGGCCTCAAGAACCTGAAGCTCGACTTCGAGCTTCCGGAAGCCCTGCTGCTCTCGGTCGGGCTCGGTCTGATCGGCAGCGGCCTCGGATGGCTCGCCATCCGTCGGGTGCGGGTCGGCCCCGCGGAAGAGGACTCCAAGTTTCGTCGCGTCGAGCGAGTCTTCGTCGTGCTGCAGATCCTGACCGCCTGCGCCGTGGCCTTCGCCCACGGCTCCAACGACGTGGCGAACGCCATCGGTCCGCTGGCGGCGGTCGTCCACGTGGCCCAGGACATGGACGTGACGGGGAAGTCCCCGGTGGAGCCCTGGATGCTCGGGGTGGGCGGCATCGGGATCGTGATCGGCCTGGCCACCTGGGGATACCGGGTGATGGAGACGGTGGGCAAGAAGATCACCGAGCTCACGCCGAGTCGCGGCTTCGCAGCCGAGCTGGGCGCCGCCACCACCATCGTGGTCGCCTCCCGGCTGGGAATCCCCGTCTCCACCACCCACGTCCTGGTGGGCGCGGTGCTCGGCGTGGGTCTCGCCCGGGGCATCGGTGTGCTCGACCTGCGGGTGGTGGGGCGCATCCTGGTCTCCTGGGTGATGACGCTTCCCATTGCGGCGCTTCTCTCCGTATTCTTCTTCTACTTCTTCAAGGGGCTCTTGACCCCGTAGGAGTCGTGCCCATGTCGCTCATCAGCAGCCTGTTCGGCCGCTCGCCGATTCGACCGATGCAGCAGCACATGAAGGCGGCGGTCGCCTGCGCCCGGGAGGTGCTTCCGCTGGTCGAGGCGATGGCCGCTGGCGATACGGCGGCGATCGCCGAGCGCCGGGCCGAGATCTATCGCCTCGAGCACGAGGCCGACGAGATCAAGAACGAGATCCGCAGGCCGCCTGCCGCGGCGCTTCTTCATGGCGGTCTCCCGCCGCGACATGCTCGAGATCCTCGACCACCAGGACTCGATCGCCGACTCGGCCCAGGACATCGCGGAGCTGGCCGAGATCCGCTCGATGACGATTCCCGAGACCATGCGCGAGCCGATGCTCGAGCTGGTGCGCCGGGTGATCGCCACCTGCGAGCACAGCGAGCGGGTCATCGACCGCCTGGACGAGCTGGTGGAGACGGGCTTCAGCGAGCGCGAGGTGGCCCGCGTGGAGGAGATGATCAACGCGGTCAACCGCGAGGAGAGCGAGACCGACGCGGTGGCCGAGCGGTGCCTGCGCACCCTCTTCGCGATCGAGGACGAGCTCGGCGTGAGCACCCTGTTCTGGTACCGGATCATCCAGTGGATCGCCGAGATGGCCGACTACGCCGAGCGGGTGGGGAACCGGCTCCGCCTGCTGATCGCCGACTAACTCCCGCAGCAACGCTTGTACTTCCGTCCGCTGCCACAGGGACAGGGGGCGTTGCGGGGGACGGCGCTCCGGCGGCGGAAGGGGCTTCGCGGTGGCCATGTGCTGCTCGTATTCGGCTGCGGGTCGTCCCGCTCGCAGGCAGGCTGCCATCGCCTCGAAGGTGGGCAGCGTGTGTCGGAAGAAGAGACGGTAGCCCTCACAGAGGTGGTTCAGTCCGGGCTCGCCACCAGGGGCCTTGTCGAAGCGATGCGCTGGACAGCCGCCGTGGCAGTAGCGCAGCTCGCGGCAGCGTCGGCAGTACCCTGGCAGTCCTTCCCGCTTCTCGGCCCCGAAGCGATCCGCCTTCTCGGAATCCAACAGCTCCCGCAGGGGCGTCGCCATCAGGTTGCCGAGCAGGTTCTGGGAATCGACGAAGTGATCGCAGTTGAAGAGGTCGCCGTTGTGCTCCATGGCCAGGTGGCGACCGCAGCGCTCGGCGTGCACGCAGAGCGAGGCGGGAAGACCCATGACGATGCCCAGCATCATGTCGAAGTGCTGGACGAAGAACTCGCCGACGTCGCGCACGCTCCAGCAGTCGAACACGCCACTCAGAAAGCGCCCGAACTGGCGAGGGTGGACCGACCGCTGGCTGACTCCCGTCTCGGGTGAGTGCTCGACGACGGGGATGAACTGCATGTACCGCGAGCCCAGCCCGCGCAGGAAGCCGTAGACCTCCTGGGGATGGCTGCCGTTGCTCCGCTGCACGCAGGTGAGCGTGTTGAACTCGACCTGGTGTTGCTGGAGCACCTCGAGACCGCGCAGCACGCGCGCCAGGGACCCGCGGCCGCGAGCGTCCCGGCGATACCGATCGTGCAGCTCGGTCGGGCCGTCGATGCTGATCCCGACCAGGAACCCCTCGTCGCGCAGAAAGGGTCCCCACTCGGGGGTGAGCCGGGTGCCGTTCGTCTGCAGGGAGTTGGTGATGCGCAGGTCGGAGGGCGCATGGCGCTTCTGCAGCTCGACGGCCCGGCGGAAGAAATCGAGTCCCATCAGCGTCGGCTCCCCACCCTGCCAGGCGAAGGCGACCTCGCTCGCTCCCGCCGGCTGGCTCGCGATCTGCTGCTGGATGAAGCGCTCCAGCGTGGCTTCGCTCATGCGATACCGCTCGCCCCGCGGATAGAGGCTTCGCTTCTCGAGGTAGAAGCAGTGCTCGCAGCGCAGGTTGCAGATCGGTCCGATCGGCTTGCAGAGCAGGTGGAAGGGAGCCTTGGCACGCGACTCGCTCATTGCTCAAAGACTCCACAGCCAGTTCCCAGTCGCGAAGGCTACTCGTCCGTCGGGTGAGGTCGCCATTCCCCGCGGGGCGGGCTGGCAGGGGCCGGAAGATATGGCCGTCGTCATACCGTCCGCGGCGAGCGAGCGGTTAGCGTCGCGAACGACTCGCACTGGAGGAAGGATTCAATGGCACTCGTCGACATCGAGGTTGGCCTCACGGAGCAGGAGAGAGCGGTCAGCGGACACCGTCCACAAGTTCGCCGAGGAGGTGATGCGGCCGGCCGGTGTGGAGCTGGATCGGCTGGCGGACCCTGCCGACATCAAGCGTCCCGACTCCGTCCTCTGGGAGGTGTTCAAGGTGCACCGGGAGCTCGGTCTCGACGACCCGCTGGACACGGCCGAGACGGAGTTCGGTCCCGTCGAGCAGGCCCGGATGCGCTGCATCATCAACGAGGAGCTCGGCTGGGGCGACTCCGGTCTCGCGATCAGTCTGGGAGTGGCCGGGATGCACAAGATGTTCTCGCCAGATGTCGGGCCGTCAGGAGCTGATCGAGCGCTACTGCCAGCCGGGCTGTGAGGAGATCGGATGCTGGGCGATCACCGAGCCGGACCACGGGAGCGACACGCTCGCCTGCAGCGAGCCCCACTTCACCGATCCGGCGGTGAAGGCGAACTGCATCGCCCGGCTCGACGGGGACGAGTACGTGATCCGCGGGCAGAAGGCGGCCTGGGTCTCGAACGGCACCATCGCCACCGTCGCCGCGCTCTTCTGCACCATCGACGGGGACCAGGGCTTCAAGGGGGGCGGCGTCGCCGTCGTGCCCCTGGATCTGCCCGGCGTCTCGCGCGGCAAGCCCCTGGACAAGATCGGCCAGCGCGCCCTCGACCAGGGCGAGATCTTCTTCGACGACGTCCGGATTCCGGTGGAGCACATGATCGTCGGGAAGGAGCTCTACGGCATGGTGGTCGAGGCGCGTGCTCACCGCGGCGAACGCCTTCATGGGGACCACCTTCGTCGGGGTCGCCCGCGCGGCCCTCGAGCACGCGCTCGCCTACGCCAAGGAGCGGGTGCAGGGCGGCAGCCGATCATCGAGCACCAGAGCGTGAAGGCGAGGCTCTTCAAGATGTTCTCCCAGGTGGAGGCGGCCCGCTCGCTGGCGCGGCGGGTGGCGATCTACAACGCCACCAACCCCCCGGGGCTGGTGCAGTACTCGATCGCATCCAAGACCTTCGCGACCAACACGGCCTTCGAGGTGGCGAGCGCCGCCCTGCAGATCTACGGCGGAAACGGGCTGAGCCGCGAGTATCCGATCGAGAAGCTGATGCGCGATGCCCGCGCCTCGATGATCGAAGACGGCTGCAACGAGATCTTGAGCCTGGTCGGCGCCTCCAAGCTGTGATACGCGATTCTCGAGGCCCGGATGAATCATTCGGACCGGAGGAGGAGTTTGCCATGGAGCTGAGAGAGGTCCTGGGCCGGAGGCGGTCGATCCGCTTCATGCTTCCCTACAAGCCGGTCGAGCCGGAGAAGATCCAGCGGATGCTGGAGGCGGCGCGGATCGCCTCGCACTGGGGAAACGTGCAGAGCCTGCGGGCGGTGGTCGTCTTCCGGGACAGCGCGCCCGAGGAGGTGCGGGAAGCGCTGCTGGCGCCGGTCTCGGGCTTCCAGATCCGCCTCGCGCCGGTCGTGATCGTCTGGTTCATCGACACCGCCGCCGTCGACGAGCAGTCGGACCGGCTGCGCGAGCTCTGCAAGGCCGGCGCGCTCGGCTACGGCGAGGGCAGGGAGAAGGAGCTCGAGGAGAAGCTGATCCCCTTCTTCGAACGGATCCGGGAGGGGCTCAAGGTGCCCGGCATGGGCGAGGTGGACTGCGGCCAGGGGATCGCCCAGGCGACGCTGATGGCTTTCGAGCAGGGGCTCGGAACCTGCTGTCTGGGGACCCCCAACACGGAGAAGATCCGCCAGAATCTGGGCCTCCCCGACAGCTGTCGGGTGCTGCTGCTCCAGACCGTGGGCTACCCCGCCGAGAGCCCGGACGCGGGCGGTCAGCGCCCGCGGCAGCCCTTCGAGAAGCTCTTCCACATGAACGGCTACGGGAATCCCTTCCCCCGCTCCGCGGAGGTCGTCGAAGAGCTCGAGCGCGACAGGATGTTCCAGGCAGCCCGCTCCCGCCCCCTGGCGAGAGGCCGAGCTCGAGTACCTGAGGAACGCGCTCGGCCTCAAGGGACACGGGTTGCTCTGAACCCTCGGGTAAAGCGGGGACGTTGTTGAACATTCAATTTCTCGAGCATGCTCGAGAAATTGAATGTTCAACAACGTCCCCGCTGGTACGGCGTCTACCGGGGGCTACGGCGGCCTGGCCGGCTGGTGAAACCGAGGGCCGTCAGACCGAGTCCGAGCAGAACCACGGTCGACGGCTCGGGCACCGCCCCGAGCCAGTCGCTGCCGCTGTTCTGCGTGCCCTGGATGTGGGCGGCAGAGAGGTAGGTGCCCTGTCCTCCGCCCTCGATGCTGTAGTCGTTGAAGTCGCTCGCCGTGACACCGCTGCCGGTGATCGTGTAGACGACCATTTCGTCGAGATTGAAGCGATTGTTCCCCGCTGTCGGGAAGGCGAGGAGGATGTCGTACAGGCCGTCGCCGTCGGCCTTGTAGAGGTCGTCGCCGAGGCTGACGTCGTCGGCGGCGGGACCGGTGGAGGAGCCCCCGACGTAGGTAAAGGTCAGTGCCTCCGCGTCACCGACGTAGTTGAAGTACCAACCCGAGACGAACTCGCTGGAGAGGTTCAGGCCGTTTGTATCGAGAGTAAGAGTCACCTCGTCAGACCCTGTGTCCTCGAAGGTCGCAGAGATCGGTCCAGAGGAGGCAGTGGAGGGGTCGGAGCCGAAGTGGACCGACAGGTCCAGGGTGATCGTTGCGGCGAGAGCTCCCGACGCCGGAAGGACAGCCAAGAGGATCGCGGTCAAAAGTATTCGCAGGCGCATTGCTTTCCCTTCCCAGTGACTTGCACGGAAAAACAGCGAAAGAGAGCACTGCAATTGCCGCGCCAGAGCCCGCGAATCCGCTCTTAGCTTCCAACGTATTGGAATAATAGAGCTTTATCTCTCTGAGGGATTTGGTCAGAATGCCTCTCGAGGGCGTCGTAGGAAAGGAAGTCGCGATTCTGTGTAAATCTTTTCCCCGATGGGCGAGGGCAGAAAACGCCGAGAATCTCACTGGGGAAAACGGGTGGAAGCGTTCTCCTCAGACAGGAGAAGCTGTCTCCGTCTCCGGCGCCAGCAGAAAGTCGACCAGTGCGGGAGGCTTCAGGTCCGCGTTCTCGAGCATTCGCAGCGCCGCCTCGATCACCGCGTGCTGAAGCGCCGGAGCGTTGGGCTCCCCGAGCGGGTACCCATGGCGAAAGGGCACGAAGAGCGCGCGCGGTGGACGCACCCGCTCCGCCACGCTGCGGAGGAGCTGAAGGGTCACCGTGGAGACGCCCTGACGCTCCAGCTCGGCTGCGACCAGGCCCACGGCCTGGTTGCACATGGGTCAGACCGGCACCAGCAGCGCGATGTTGGCGCCGGCCGCCACCACGCGGCTCACCGCCGCCGGAGCCGTCTGCTTGGTCAAACGGCCTGGCGCCGTGATTCCGCCCATGAAGGAGAGATGGTGCGGGGCGAGTGAGGCGATCCGGCCCGAAGCCACCAGCTCCCGCGCCCGATCCAGCGGGAAGGCGAGGTTGGCATCGCGTTGCATGCCAGCGTGGTCGAAGGTCTGGCTGCGATGGCTGTCGACCATGCTCGACGGGTCGGCATCGGCCGGGATCTCCCGGAAGCTCGGATCTCCACCGCGACGGGAGGTGTCGAAGGGCTCGTTCCCCGGCATCACGAGGCCGGCGCTCGAGACCAGTGCCAGCTTCGAGTTCGCCAGGGGCCGGCGGAGAGGTGCCCAGGGCACGGGGTCGATGCGCCGCCAGGGATAGGCCTTCAGGAAGAGGCGCGTCCGCGTCTGAAACTCGCTCAGTTCACCCATGTGTCTCGGTCCGAGAAGCAGGCGTCACCTCGAGCGATACACACACAACGCCCCTTCGATGCATCCCCAGATCCATTCCAGGAGGAACGAGGAATCCCGCAGAACTGCTCGGGCGGCGACCCGATTCGCTACTCCTGCTCACCCACCGCCCTGCGATAGGCCGCGTAGCGGGGCTGATCCACGGCCACTTTCTCGAGCGTCGTCTCGCGCAGATGCTCGGCCAGACCCGGGGTTTCGAGGTCCAGCTCTCCCGCGCGAATGCGGCTGCAGAGCTCGCGGTTGAGCTCGTCGAGGCTGCCCGCGCGGCCCAGCAACGCCTCCAGGCGCTCCCGACTCGGCGGCGTCCTGCGCAGGGCCGTGTTCGAGCCCGCGCTCGACGATCGCCAGGACGTTGACGGCAATCCGCGCGTGAAAGGCGGCTCTCCCCTCCAGCCGGGGGATCGCCTGGTCCTGGATGAAGCTACGCACTGCCTGGAGGAGCTCGAGGGCCGAGGGCTGATCCTGCACGCTCAAGACTCCGGCGCGATCAGGTTCAGCAGGTCGATCTCGGTCTCCGAGGAACGGCGGCCGATGGCGGCGCGCTCCACCGATCGATCCAGTCCACCGCGAAAGATCTGGTACATGGTCATGCACATGATGCCCCACTTGAGGGATCCGAAGGTCTCCCACCACTTGACCCGCTCCGGGTCCACCGCCCCACCGCCGGCCATCTCGTAGCCGGCGAACATCTCCTCGCGGCGCCCGAATCCGCCGACGGGACTGTCGATCTCACCGAAGCGCCAGGAGTTGACGCAGATCCAGCCCAGGTCCTCCATCGGGTCGCCGATGTGGGCGAGCTCCCAGTCGAGAATCGCCCGTACGCCGTCGGTGCCGATCACCAGATTTCCGTTTCGAAAGTCGCCGTGAACCAGTCTGTGGGCCACCTCGCTGGGAATCCGATCCGCGAGCCAGCGGAATGCAATTTCGAAGACCGGATGGGGATGGTCGTAGGCGTCGTAGAGCGAGCGATACTGGTCGAGCTGCTCCCTGGCGGGCGAAACGGCGAGCTTCAGGTCGCCGGTGGCGACCCCGTGGATCGCCGCCAGGATCGAGCCGCACTGGCGGGCGAGACGGGGCCGCACCGGGGCGAACTCGTCATCTCGCAGGATCTTCCGGGCGATCGTCTCGCCGGGAATCCGGTCCATCAGGAAGCCCGAGCCGAGCTCGTCGTTCGGCTCCAGCACGCCGCGAATGCCCGGGACCGGGACGCCCGGATCGGCCCGCCAGGTCGATCAACGTCGCCTCCATCTCCAGGGTCAGCCCGCTCGCGCCCGCCGCGAGATTGCGCGCGCCTCCCGGCGTTCTCCGCAGGATCAGGGGCAGAGAGGCGCCCGCGATCTCCGCGTCGAACGACCAGGTCTCCTGGTTGGCTCCCCCGGAGAGGCGCCGAAGCTCCCTCACCTCCGTCGCGTCGCCGATGCGCCTTCGGACCACCTCCGTCAGCGCTTCGATGCGTACCTCGCCCATCCGTCACCACTCTCCGACGTTCGGCATCGAGGCCCAGGGTTCCTGGGGTGGGAGCGCCTTGCCCGCCTGGAGCAGCTCGATGGAAATGCCGTCGGGAGAGCGCACGAACGCCATGTGTCCGTCCCGGGGCGGCCGATTGATGGTGATGCCGGCGTCCATCAGCTTCTGGCAGGTCTCGTAGATGTTCTCCACGTTGTAGGCCAGGTGACCGAAGTTGCGGCCACCACCCAGCTCTTCCGGATCCCAGTTGTGGGTCAGCTCGAGCTGGGCATCGGGGTTCTCGTCAGCGCCGAGGAAGATCAGGCTGAAGCGCCCCGATTCGACGTCGACCCGGCGCATCTCCTTCAGGCCGAGGTGCTCGCAGTAGAAGCGCAGCGACTGCTCGAGGTCCGTGACCCGGACCATGGTGTGAAGGTATCTCACGGCAGGACTCCTATGGCGGTTACGCGAAGCTTCCTTCCAGCCCCGTCGTCGGCAGCAGTCACCGCGACGGCCAGCTGGCATTTCTAGACGAGGATCTTTCGGCCGGTCTTCTCGACGTCGGTCTCCCTGGCCTCGAGGTCCACCGGCCGGGGGATCTCTCTGCCCTTGCGCACGGCGGGTCGGGCGCCGATCTCCTCGATCCAGCGCTTCAGGTGTTCCAGACCATCGGTGTCGACCCCGGCCCACCCGTGGATCGAGACCCAGGGCCAGGTGGCGATGTCGGCGATGGAGTAGTCCCCTGCCAGGTACTGGTTCTTCTCCAGACGTCGGTCGAGCACCTCGTAGAGTCGTCGGGTCTCCCGCTGATATCGCTCGATGGCGAACTCGATCTTCTCGGGGGCGTAGCGGAAGAAGACATTGGCCTGTCCCTGCATGGGGCCGACGCCGCCCATCTGGAACATCAGCCACTGCACCACGGTCGAGCGGCCGTGGGAATCCGTTGGGAGCAGGCGTCCGGTCTTCTCGGCCAGGTAGAGCAGAATGGCCCCGGACTCGAAGACGGCGAAGTCGTCCGGCATCGCGATCCACGATGGTGGGGATGCGGCCGTTGGGATTGATCTCGAGGTACCAGTCCTGCTTCTGCTCGAGCTTGCCGAGGCTGAGGGGATTCACGCGGTAGGGAAGCCCGATCTCCTCGAGCATGATGGAGGCCTTCCACCCATTCGGCGTCGCGGCGGTGTAGAGATCGATCATTGGAAGTCTTCTCCGTTCGAGAACAAGCCGCTAGCGCTGATACATCCGGCGCATCGAGCGGGCCAGAAGCTCGACGGCGCTGCGGCGCGACATCAGCCGGTTCAGGAGGAGGCCAAAGAGGCGATTGGCCCGGCCGGCGATCAGCAGGGGGCGCCTCCCCAGCGCTTCCAGGGCCTGGCTCACCACGGGTGCGGGCTCCATCACCGGGGTCGAGAGCGACCCTTTGAGCTGGGCGCGACTCTGCTCCCAGCCCGGGGTCCGGGTCGCGCCGGGGCAGACGACGAGGACGTCGACACCGCTGCTGCGGAGCTCCTCCCAGAGAGACTCTCCCAGCATCAGGTTGAAGGCCTTGGTGGCCGCGTAGGTCGCCACCAGCGCGGTCCCGTGGAAGGCGGAGAGGGAAGACATCAGGATGATGCCCCCGCGGCCGCGCTGGACCATCGGGCCGGTGAAGGCGTGGGCCAGGATCAGGGGGCCCGCGCAGTTCACGTCGATGCTGCGGAGCTGCCCCGCGAGGTCCTGTTGCAGGAAGGGTCCGACGCGGGCTGCAGCGGCGTTGTAGACCATCAGGCCGATCTCGAGGCTCTCGGTGGCCTCTGCGAGGCTCAGGGTCCCCTCCCGGTCTGCCAGGTCGAGGACGATGCAACGGGTCTCGATGCCGTGGCGGCTCTCGAGATCCCGGGCGAGCTCCTCCAGACCGTCGGCGGGCCACGCGACGAGGACGAGGTTCAGTCCCCTGGCGGCGATCTGGCGGGCGTACTCTGCCCCCAGGCCCATCGATGCGCCGGCGACCAGAGCCCAGGGTCCGTACCGCTCTCGAAAGCTGGATCCAGAAGAAGGGGCCGCGTCGGACACGGCGAGAAACTATAGAGCAGGTTCGCTGCGAATCGCGGCGTGGTGCGGGGGCGGTGCGGATTCCGTTGCCCGCTCGCTCAGCCGGTCGCCCCCTCCTCGGCCTTGTAGTAGGGCGTCAGGCGGATCAGCAGCTCTCCCGCGGTCAAGATCTTCTCCATGATGGCGTCTTCGATCATCGCCTTCCGCGCGCTCTCCTCGAAGTCTCGCCGCAGCAGGTCGAGGCGCCGCCAAGCGGCAAAGGTCTCCTCGCGGCCCTCCCCGGCCTTGAGCTTGTTGGCGAGAAGTGTCGCAGTGTTGGTCATGATGCGGATGTCGTCGAGCGCCACGTATAGGGCGCGTTGGCGCGTCGGATCCGTCATGGGTGGAGCCGCCTGCATCTCCTTGCGGAGATCCTTCATGGCCGCTGCAAACTCCTCCGCGGTCTGCGTGACGCGCGCCTGGTCCCACTTGGCCAACTCGGCGAGCGCAGCGGCGGGCAGCAGCAAGAACGAAAGAGCAGCACCGACTGCAATGGTCCGGCGAAGCCTCTGGATCGATTCCATGATTCCTCTCCTTCCTTCAGTCCTGCGCTGGATCCTTGGCTACCTCGGCTCGTCCGCAGAGCGCGCCGGAACCGACCAGGTCCAGTCTCCTTCAAGCCTACCACGATTGGTGTCGGTTGGGCGGAGAAGAGACGCCGGAATTCGGATGTGGGGAATTGGATCCGCCGAGGGTTTCGCAAGCTCCGGGTTGGCAGCGCAAGGGGGCCCGCCGCGTCGAGGCCGATCAGTGCTCCCGCGGGCGTTCCACCGATCGAAGCGATGCGCAAGGCGGGCGCAAGAGGGTTTCCGGGGGGCGGAATCCGCTTCAGATCGAGCTTGGTTCGCCCGAGAAATGCGCTGTTTGACCGCTGCGGATCGGTTAAGATACGAAGCGATGGAACCGACGGGAGGGGGTGTGGCGAGGAAGCGCTTCAGGGTCGAAAGCTGCCTACGCCGGCTGTCGTGCGCCGGCTTTCTTGCGTTTGCCTTGCTCGTCCTGGCGGCACCCAGCGGGGCTGCGGACGAGTACGACTCCACCTCGGTCGCAGCTGGCAGTGCTGGCGGAGCCGTCCGACTCCAGCTCGACGAGAGACAGCGGGATCTGGGACGAGTACGACTCCCAGCAGGCAGGTCATCCCTTGAGGATCGCCGCCTACGTGCTTCACCCGGTGGGCGTCATCATCGATCGGCTGATCTTCCGGCCCGCCTGGTGGATCGGATCCCACGAGCCCTTCCACACCCTGTTCGGCCGGACGGACTGAGCCGGTCTTCTGGGTGCCGCATCGAGGGTTGCCCAAGGGTTCCAAGTCGGTATGTTTATTGCATATGCGACCGTTCTGGGCGAATGCGGCTGCTGGCCTCTGCGTTCTGATTGCGCTCGGGTACTCCTCGGCGGCGGGGTCCGAAGAGACCGCGTCGCCCGCCCTCGAACTCGGTGAGATGACCTTCGTGGTCAGCCAGGGGACCGAGAACGAGGTCGTACTCGTCGCCGAGCACGCCCGTGTCGAAACCGGCGAGAAGCTCGCGCATCTGAAGGATGTTCACGTCGTGGTGGCGTCGGATCGCGACACTCCCGGTCTCGACATGAAGTGTGAGCGCGGGACGATCGACATCGAGACCAGCGATTTCGATGCCGAGGGAAACGTGCGCGGAACTACCGGCGACGGCAAGCGCTTCCGCACCGAACAGCTGCGCTACAAGCACGGGCCGGGCCTGGCGTCGACGAATGCGCCGGTCGATATCCAGGACGACACGGGAAGCTACACCGGTAATGGCGGTTTCCGGTACTACATCCGGGAGAACCGCTTTCAGCTGCGCCGGGCAGCGACGATGGTGCAGCAGTGAACGCAGTCCGGCGGATCGGGCCCGTGCCTGGCGGTCGCTCTTCTCGCGCTCGGTCGCGTCCACCGGCGCAGCGCAGGAGTCGCCGGACGACCTCCGCATCGGCGTTGCGCCTTTCGAGCGAGTTGGCGCAACCGGTGTCCGGGTTCCCGACATCGCGAGCAGCCTGGCGCAGCGCCTGAGCACGATGGGGATCGAGAGGGTCGTCGGTCCCGAGAAGCTCGGGGGGAAGGCCGCGGCCGACCCGCCGGCGGAAGACATCGTCGCCCGGGCGAAGCAGGCGGAGGTGGACCTCGTCGTGGTCGGGCGCACCACCCGCCTCGGAGAGTCTCTGAGCGTCGACACCCAGCTGCGTTCCGCAGCCACCGGCGCGGCAGTCGGAACGCCGGTGGTGGTCGAAGCCAGTGGGCCGAAGGATCTCGGAAGGGCGATCGACGAGCTGGCGACACTGGTGCTCGAGAAGAGCCGCGGAGATCTGGCCGCTTCTGCGGTGCAGGTGGCACGCCGGTCGGCCGGGGGCGCGCCGGCCGCGGACCCCGCCGCCGGCCAGGCGGAGGACGACGGCGCGGAGCGAGGAGCAGCCCTTCGACAGCGATGCCCCGATTTCCATCAAGTCCGATGTGCTCGAGGCCTTTGACCACGGTGGCGAAAGACAGTTCGTCTTTACCGGCAACGTCCGGGCGATTCAGGACGATCTCTACCTCAACTCGGATCGACTGAAGGCCTTCTATCCGAAGGGGCAGAGCCAGCCGGAGCGGATGGTGGCGACGGGCCACGTCGTGATCAAGCAGACCGGGAAGCGAGCCCTGTGCGAGAAGGCCACCTACTACCGCACCGAGCAGAAGCTGGTGTGCGTGGGCAAGAATGCGCAGCTGGACGAGGAGTGTGACCGAGTGCGTGGCAAGGAGATCGTCTTTCACCTCGACACCGAGATCCTGGAGGTGATTGGGGCGGCCGACGTCCGGATCCACCCGGAAGGCACCGAGTGCCAACCGGTCGACCCGGCCCAGCGGGCCGGCCGATGACCTCCCCGGCACTTTTCACGGAGGGGCTGGCCAAGCGCTACGGCGACCGAGAAGTGGTCCACGATCTGGACCTTCGGGTGGAATCCGGGGAGGTCGTGGGTCTCCTGGGACCCAACGGCGCCGGGAAGACCACCAGCTTCAGCATGATCGTCGGGGGCATCCGTCCCACCCGGGGTCGGGTGTTCGTGGGCGAGGAGGAGCTGACGGATCTTCCCATGTACCAGCGGGCGCGGCTCGGGGTCGTCTACCTGCCCCAGGAGCCCTCGGTCTTCCGGAAGCTCAGCGTGGAGGACAACATCGAGGCGATTCTGGAAACCGTGGAGCCGGATCCGGGCCTGCGGAGGGACCGCATGGCAGAGCTGTTGTCCGAGCTGGGTCTGGCCGATAAGGCCAGACGGCGCGCGGATTCGCTCTCGGGCGGCGAGAGGCGCCGCGTCGAGATCACCCGGGCGCTGGTGCTGGATCCGAGATTTCTGCTGCTGGACGAGCCCTTTACCGGAATCGATCCGATCGCAGTGATCGACATCCAGAAGATCATCGAGCAACTCAAGATGCGCGGGATCGGGATCGTGATCACGGAGCACAAAGTTCGGGAAACGCTCGCCGTCTGCGATCGGGCCTACATCATCCAGGAAGGTGAGATCATCCGTCAGGGCAGTCCGGAAGAGATCGCCAGCGATCCAACGGTGCGAGAGATCTACCTCGGGGAGAACTTCGAACTGCCTTAGGGCATTCGGGTCTGGCGAAAATGGCGATCGCGCTCAGACAAGAGCTCAGGCTGACCCAGCAGCTGGTGATGACGCCGCAGCTGCAGCAGGCCATCAAGCTGCTGCAGCTCTCCCGTCTCGAGCTCCTCACCACGGTCCAGCAGGAGCTTCAGGAGAATCCGGTTCTCGAGGAGAGCCTCGAGCTCGACGAGGAGCTTCCGAGGGAGGTCTCCAAGGAGGCCGAGACCCAGGAGACGCCGTCCGCGGAGGCGTCCACGGATCACGAGGAGAGTCGCGAGGCCAGCCAGGCGGAGAAGATCGCCGATCTCGACTGGCAGAACTACATGGACGCCTACCCCCAGACGGGGATGTCCGTCGCGCGCGATGAAGAGGATCGCCGCTCCTTGGAGGCGACGCTCACCCGTCGTCCGACCCTACAGGCGCACCTCGAGTGGCAGATCTGCCTCTCCTCGTTCTCGGAGGAGGAGAAGTGTGCGGCGGGCTGGATCCTCGGCAATCTGGACGACAACGGCTACCTGCGCTCCTCGGTGGAGGAGATCGCGCGCCAGTCCGGGGTGACCGAGAGCGTCGTCGAGAGCGCCCTCACCAAGGTTCAGGAGCTGGACCCTCCGGGCGTCGCTGCCCGGGACCTGCGCGAGTGCCTGCTCCTGCAGGTGGCCAGTCTCGGGACTCGACGACCCGCTGGTCTATCGTCTCCTGGACGAACAGCTCGCCGCTCTGCAGAAGCGGGACTTTCGCGCCATTTCCCGCGCTCTCGGCGTGACCATCGAGGAGGTGGCGGCCGCCGCCAACCTGATCGCGCAGCTCGAGCCCCGACCCGGGCGGGCCTTCGGAGGCGATGAGCCCATCTACATCACCCCGGACATCTACGTTCACAGGGTCAACGATGAGCTCCACATCGTCCTCAACGAGGATGGCCTGCCCCGCCTGCGAATCAACAACCTCTACCGCGAGGTGCTCGCGAGGGATCGAGAGGTCGCCAAGGACACCCGGGACTACGTCCAGGAGAAGGTTCGCTCGGCGATGTGGCTGATCAAGTCGATCCACCAGCGGCAGCGGACGATCTACAAGGTGATGCAGAGCATCATCAAGAACCAGCGCGAGTTCTTCGATCACGGGATCGCCCACTTGAAGCCGCTGAATCTGCGGGACGTGGCCGATGACATCGGGATGCACGAGTCGACCGTCAGCCGCGTGACGACGAACAAGTACGCCCACACGCCCCAGGGGATTTTCGAGCTCAAGTACTTCTTCAACTCGAGCATCAACAGGGTGGATGGCGAAGCGGTTGCCAGCGCGAGCGTCAAGGACAAGATTCGTCGGATCATCGCCGCCGAGGATTCCCGCCGTCCGCTCTCCGATCAGCGGATCGCGCAGATGCTCAAGAACGGGAACATCGACATCGCCCGACGCACCGTGACGAAATATCGAGAATCGCTGAAAATCCTCTCATCGACGAAACGCCGCGAGGTCGGTTAGCCTGTTGCCGGAGGTGGGGAAGGTCAATGAAGATCATGGACATCCTCCTCAAGGACGCCGTGATCCTGGACATCGAGTCCACGGGCAAACGGGAGGTCCTCGCTGAGCTCTCGGCAGGTGCGGCGCGAGCCGAGGCCAGCCTCGACACGGACCGGCTCTTCCAGGTGCTCCTGGAACGGGAGAACCTTCAAAGCACCGGAATCGGTGACGGGGTGGCGATCCCGCACGGCAAGATGCCGGGCCTCGCGCGTCTGGTGGCCTCTTTTGCCCGCAGCCGGGCCGGCGTCGATTTCCAGTCGATCGACGGGCAGCCAACCCATCTCTTCTTCCTGCTCGTGGTCCCCGAGCACTCGGGAGGGCAGCACCTGAAGGCGCTGGCGCGCATCTCCCGGTTCTTTCGGGACGCGGCGTTTCGGAAGGCGCTCAACGAGGCCGAGTCCCGAGAGGACGTCTTTCGGGCCATCGAGGAGCAGGACTCGAAGTTCTGACGGGGTTCTTGGTCGCTTTCCCGCGAGGGCCTGGACGTGGAATCGCAGGTTCACGGCGCATTGGTGGAGGTCCTGGGCGTCGGGGTGCTGATCCGGGGCCCGAGCGGCATTGGCAAGAGTGAGACTGCCCTCGAGCTGGTCGCCCGCGGCCATCGGCTGGTGGCCGACGATGTGGTCCGAATCCAGCGCCTCGAGGATGGGGGCGTCTCCGGGTCCGCTCCCGAGATCATCCGTCACCACATCGAGATTCGAGGCATCGGTATCCTGTACATCCCCGATCTCTACGGTGTGGAGGCGGTGCGCGAGAGCGCCAGGATCGGGGTGGTGTGCCGGCTGGAGCACTGGCGCGAGGGCGAGGAGTACGATCGCGTCGGATTCTCGCGGGCGACCGAGCCGGTGGCCGGGACGGCGTTGCCGGTGATCCTGCTGCCCGTCCGACCCTCCGGCAACATGGCGACCCTGATCGAGGTGGCCATCCGGGACCACCTGCGTCGATGCGCCGGAGCCGGTAGCGCTGCCAGCCGACTGGACGAGCGGCTGCGCGGCCTGGCGGAGCGCGCATGACGGCGGCAAACCTCCACATCGTCTTCGTGAGCGGCCTCTCCGGGAGCGGCAAGACCACCGCCATGGCTGCCATCGAGGATCTGAGCTTCTACTGCGTCGACAACCTGCCCGCGAAACTCATCGAGCAGTTTCTCGATTTATGCGCCAAGTCCACGCCACCCATACAGAAAATCGCGCTGGCGATCGACGCACGAGAGGCGGAGTTCCTGCGTGACGTCCCCGCCGTGGTGGAGAACCTGCGAGCTCGAGGCGCCGAGGTCCAGGTGATCTTCCTGGAATGCTCGAACGAGAGGCTGATGAATCGCTATCGGGAGACCCGGCGGGTTCATCCGCTCTCGCCGGGCGGTTCCGTGGAGGACGGGATCGAGACCGAGCGCCGGCTGCTCGCGGAGGTCTCGCGTCTGGCGGACTTCGTGGTGGACACCTCCGCGCTCAACATCCACCAGCTTCGCGAGACGGTGGTGGGCTTCGTGGCGGGTGGCGCCCGTCCGACCGTGGTGAACATGATCTCCTTCGGCTTTCGCTACGGTGCGCCCAGCTCGGCCGAGCTGCTCTTCGACGTGCGCTTCCTGCCGAATCCGCACTTCGAGCCCAGGCTGCGCCCGCGCACCGGTCAGGATCGGGAGGTGGCCGCCTACGTTCTCGAGAACGAGCGCGCCTCGGCGCTGATGGATCGGCTTCGGGGGCTGCTGATGTTTCTCCTTCCGCTGTACGACGACGAGGGGAAGCCCTATCTCACCGTGGGGATCGGCTGCACGGGGGGCCGCCACCGCTCGGTGGCGGTCCTGGAGGCCCTGGCGAGGGAGCTCCGCGCCACGGGGCGCGACGTGAATCGTGACTCACAGGGACGTGGAGAAGGTGTGATGAAGGTCGGAGTACTGATCGTTGCCCACTATCGCCTGGGCCAGGAAATGCTCCAGGCCTTGCGCCTCATCGTTCCCGACAGCCCCCGCTTTCACGCGGTGGGCATCGAGCCCAAGCAGAGCGTCGACGAGATGCGCTCGGCGATCGCCGAGGCGCTGGCGGCCGCCGACAGCGGCGAGGGGGTCCTGGTTCTCACCGACATGTTCGGGGGCACGCCCTCCAACATCAGCCTCTCCTTCCTGGAGGAGCACCGGATCGAGGTAGTGACGGGAATCAACCTGCCCATGCTGATCAAGCTGGCAACGCTCACCGAAGACAAGCCCGTCGAGGAGCTGGCCACCTTCATCAAGGAGTACGGCCGGCGGAACATCTCGGTGGCGAGCGAGCTGATTCCGGAAGGGCAGCGGTGAAGGACTCGCCCACTCTCGAGCGGGAATTCACCGTTGCCAGCGAGCTCGGCCTCCACGCCCGCCCGGCGGGACAGTTCGTCCAGCTGGCGGGGCGTTTCTCTGCCGAGATCACCGTTTCCGCGGACGGAGAGTGGGTCAGCGCCCGAAGCGTCCTCTCCCTGCTCTCGCTGGCGGCCGGCCAGGGGACTCGGCTCAAGATCCGAGCCTGCGGAAGCGACGCGGCGGAGGCGATCGACGCGTTGGGCCGGCTCCTCGAGACTCCCCGCGAACACCTGCCCGGCACGGGCTCCCCGGATCGGGGCTAAGCTGGCGACCGAATTGGGCTTCTCCTAACTTCGGCGGCCCAGGGTCCGCGGCATCGCTCTCCCCGCGGGATCCAGAGGAGAATATTGGGCATGGCTCCCCGCACGGTGTTTACGTCCGAATCGGTCTCGATGGGCCATCCGGACAAGATGTGTGACCAGATCTCGGATGCGATCCTCGACGCGATGCTCGCGCAGGATCCCGGCTCCCGCGTCGCCTGCGAGACACTGACGACCACGGGTCTGGTGGTGGTCGCCGGCGAGGTGACCACCAAGGCGAGGGTCGACCTGGCGCCGCTGGTTCGCTCGGTGGTCCAGGACATCGGGTACACGGATTCGGACATGGGCTTCGACGCCGGCACCTGCGGCGTCATGGTGGCTCTCGGACAGCAGTCGCCCGACATCTCCCAGGGTGTGAGTGTCGGCGAGGGTCTCCACAAGGAGCAGGGAGCCGGCGACCAGGGAATGATGTTCGGCTTCGCCTGCGACGAGACGCCCGAGCTGATGCCCGCGCCGATCCGCTTCGCCCACCGGCTGATGGAGGTCCACCGGGAGAAGTTCGAGTCGGGTGAGATCGGCTACCTGCGGCCCGATGCCAAGTCCCAGGTGAGCGTCGAATACGACGGAGATCGCCCGGTGCGAATTCCGACGGTGGTGCTCTCCACCCAGCACGATCCCGATGTCTCCTACGAGCAGCTGCGGAAGGACGTGATCGACGAGATCCTGAGGCCGACCCTGCCCGGCGATCTGCTCGACGACGACACCATCTTCCACGTGAACCCCACCGGCCGCTTCGTGGTCGGAGGGCCGATGGGCGATGCGGGACTCACCGGTCGCAAGATCATCGTGGACACCTACGGCGGCATGGGCCGTCACGGCGGCGGCGCTTCTCCGGCAAGGATCCCTCCAAGGTCGATCGCAGCGCCGCCTACGCCGCGCGCTGGGTCGCGAAGAACCTGGTCGCCGCCGGCCTGGCGCAGGCGCTGCGAGGTCCAGCTGGCCTACGCCATCGGCGTGGCCGAGCCCGTCTCCATCCGCGTCGACAGCTTCGGCACCGGCGC
The DNA here is from genome assembly GCA_963722885.1 of uncultured delta proteobacterium. GTDB lineage: Bacteria > Myxococcota_A > UBA9160 > UBA9160 > UBA6930 > CAVXZE01. The sequence goes on along the minus strand of CAVROS010000012.1, from coordinate 29,673 downwards.
GCACGACGAGGCCACCCTGGACCAGCTGATCCGCAAGCACTTCGATCTCACGCCCTCCGGCATCATCGAGTCCCTCGATCTGCTGCGCCCGATCTACCGGAGCACCTCCTACCACGGGCACTTCGGTCGGGAGAACGCCGGCCTGCCATGGGAGGAGACGGGCAAGGCCGAAGCGCTCCGACGGGATGCCGGCAAGTAGATGGGCGAAGCGCTCGGCGTAATCTGGCTGCAGGCGGGCGAGGCGAAGGGAGGAGACCCGCTGGGCTTCCTGATCCCCATGGGCGCCATCTTCCTGATCTTCTATTTCCTGCTGATCCGACCCCAGCAGCGCAAGCAGAAGGACCACGAGAATCTGCTCAAGGCGGTCGGCAAGGGAGATCGGGTGGTCACCACCGGCGGGATCCACGGTGTGGTGGTCGGCGAAGCGGAGGACGTGTTGACGCTGGAGATCGCCAACCTGAAGGGTGATCGGGTCCGGATCAAGGTCGACCGCGGCCGCATCGACCGGCGCGTCGAGAAGGCGAAGGGAGAGGAGTCTTGAGCCTCCGCTGGCGCCTCGGCTCCGTCGGGGCCCTGGTTCTGCTGCTCGCATACCTGGCCCTGGCGAACTTCTTCCCCGCCGAGCGCCGGGCGCAAGCCTGGTATCTGCCCGACGAGGGTCTTCGGCTGGGCCTCGACCTCCAGGGCGGGATCCATCTGGTGATCAGTCCGGATCTGGAGGCGGCGGTCGCGCAGGAGCTCGGCCACATCGAGGACGGCCTCTCGCGGCAGCTCGAAGACGAAGAAGATCACGGGCGCGCGGCTCTTCGTGGAGGGGGACAGCCTCGAGGTGACGGTGGCGGGAAGCCTCCGATGCAGAGGCGATCCGCGAGCTGCTGAACGACTACGAGACCCTCCAGATGGTGGATTCCGACGCCGAGCGGCTCACGCTGAGGCTCACCGACGAGTGGCGCGAGCAGGTGCACGAGCGCGCCATGCTGCAGGTGCTGGAGGTGTACCGCCGGCGGGTCGACGACCCCCAGACGGGGATTCCCGAGTCGGTGGTGACGCGGCAGGGGCGGGACCGCGTCCTGATCCAGTTTCCGGGGATCTCGCGGGTCCCGGACATCTTCCGCAAGACGGGACACCTGGAGTTCAAGATCGTCCAGGACGCCGACCAGAGCGAGGAGCTGCTGCGGGCGAAGCATCCCGAGGGGCTTCCCGAAGGCACCGAGGTGGTCTTCGAGCGCGAGAGGGAGACCCAGCGCATCCTGCGCGCCTACCTGGTCTCACAGACCGCCGACATCACCGGCGACTACCTGAGCGACGCCCGGGTCGGCTTCGACAGCAGACAGTCCGAGTGGCAGGTGAACTTCACCTGGTCGAGCGAGGGGGCGGAGATCTTCGCGGCGCTCACCGAGGCGAACATCGACGAGCTTCTGGCGATCATCCTCGACGGACAGGTCTACAGCGCCCCGCAGATCCGGGCCCGGATCTCGCGGGCCGGCGTGATCACGGGCCGCTTCAGCTCCGAGGATGCGGCGGACCTCGCCGTCATCCTGAGAGCGGGTGCGCTTCCGATTTCCGTCAACATCGAGGAGGAGCGCACCATCGGACCGGCCCTGGGGGCCGACTCGATTCGAAGCGGCGTCTGGGCCTCGGTGGTGGGGCTCCTGCTCGTGGTGGCCTTCAGCGTCGGCTACTACCGGCTCTCCGGCGGCTACGCGAGCCTGGCTCTTCTCGCCAACCTGCTGATGGTGGTGGGGCTGATGTCGCTCTTCGAGGGCACCCTCACGCTGCCGGGAATCGCCGGTCTGGTGCTCACCGTCGGCATGGCGGTCGACGCCAACGTGATCATCTTCGAGCGAATTCGCGAGGAGCTGCGGGCGGGTCGGGCCCCACGGCCCGCCATCGCGGCCGGCTTCAAGAAGGCGACCTGGACGATTCTGGATGCCAACATCACCACGCTGATCACCGCCCTGGTGCTCTTCGAGTACGGCACGGGTCCGATCAAGGGCTTCGCCGTCACGCTCTCGGTGGGAATCCTGACCAGCGTCTTCGCCGCGCTGGTGATCACGCGGCTCGCGTTCGCGGTCTACCCCGGGGCGCGCCACGTCGAGCAGGTTTCGATCTAGGAGACAAGCCGTTGCCGTTCGAGATCATCAAGCCCGGGACTCACTTCGACTTCATCGGCAAGTGGCGCATCTGCGTGACGATCTCCGCTGCGCTGGTGCTGCTGGGGCTCGCGGGCGATTCCGCTGCGCGGGTTCCGGCTGGGGATCGACTTCGCCGGAGGAACCGAGGTCCAGGTCCGCTTCGTCGATGCCGGAAGCGTGGACGAGGGCGACATCCGCGAGGTGGTGAACGGGCTCGGGATTCCCAACGCGAGCGTGACCCGCTTCGGAGGTGACGATTCCCAGGAGTTCCTGATCAAGTTCCGGGGCAGCCGCGAGATCGAGGAGGCGGCCGCGCGGCGGAGGACCGACCGTCGCGGAGCGCGGGCGCCGGAGCAGAGCCGAGGGGGAGGAGGCGAGCGCCGAGCCGGAGAAGAGCGAGGGCGTCCCCGACGAAGTCCCGGAGAAGGACCGCATCTTCCTGCTCGCAGGAAAACCTCGAGGAGAGGATCGGGCCGCTGGAGGTCCAGCGGGTCGACTTCGTGGGGCCGAAGGTGGGTGCGGAGCTTCGCGAGGCCGGCCTCAAAGCGATCGCCATCGCCTGCGTGCTGATCCTGATCTACATCGGATTCCGCTTTTCGGTGCGATTCGCGCCGGGCGCGGTGGTCGCCCTGATCCACGACGTCTCGATCACCGGGTCGATCTGGATCCTGCTGGGCCTGGAGTTCGACCTCCGCGTGCTCGCAGCCCTGCTCGCCATCATCGGCTACAGCCTGAACGACACCATCATCGTCTACGACCGGATTCGCGAGAACATGGAGCTGCGCACCAAGTACGATTTGAAGGAAGTGCTGAACCACAGCGTCAACCAGACGCTCTCGCGCACGTTGCTCACCTCGCTCACCACGCTGGCCGCCGTCCTGTCGCTGCTGCTGCTGGGAGGAGAGGTGATCCGGCCCTTCGCCATGGCGATGACGATCGGGATCCTGGTGGGGACCTACTCGTCGATCTTCATCGCCTCCCCCAGCCTGCTGTGGCTGGAGACGCGCTTCGGCGCTGCATCCAGCGGGCCGCGGGGCGAGCGCGCGCGAGGCTCGCCAAGGCCCCCAAGCCTCCCAAAGCTCCCAAGGCCGAGGCCCGCAAGGCCCCGAAGGCCCGTAAGTCCTCGAAGAAGACTAAGGCTGGGAGCCGCCGCCGACGTCCTTCTTGACCGGCTCGGCCGGTGCCGGCCGCTTGACCTCGCCCATCTCGACCGCGCCGTTCAGGACGGCGCCTTCCTGGACCACCAGACGGGGCGCGCGAACGTCGCCGTCCACGATCCCGGACGCCTGGACCTCGATCCGCTCGGTGGCGCTCACGTTCCCGGTGACGTGACCCACCACCACGGTGGACTTGGCGTGGACGTCGGCCTTGATCTTTCCTTCCGGGCCGATCGTGAGCTGGTTGTTGGGAAGGTCGATCCGGCCCTCGATGTTGCCGTCGATGACCAGATCCTCGTTGCCGGTGAGATCGCCCTTGATGGTGATGGACTTCCCGATGTTCGCCACGTCTTCCCCTCCGCGGGCGCCGGGCGCCGCATCTTCCGTGCCTCGACGGGTGGTTTCGCTTCCGCCTGCCACCGGTGAGCCCGAACTCTGGCCCACAGGTGGCGGATCGCGGCCGTTCCAGCTCGTCCTTCCCACTCTTCCCAAAGAGACTCACGAGATCCTCCGGCGGTTGGCGGGAAGGCCGATTCTATCGCAGGGTGGCTGCGTCTTCGACGGCGATGTTGCGGTTGCGGAGAATCGTCCCCTGGGATCTTTCGAGGGCCGTGACGGAGTTGTGGTAGAGCTGCAGGGCGTTGATCTTCTGGCTCTCCGCATCCACCAGCACCTCCTCGCGCTGGAGGACGTCGAAGGGAGTGGATTCGCCGTACTCGAGGCGGATCGCCTCGGCGCGGCGCTGCTCCTCCGCCGCCACTCGCCGCCGCTCGGCGGCCTCGATGCCCTCCAGGGCGGAGTTGAGGTTTCGAATCGCCTCGCGCACCTCGAGCACGATGTCGAGCTCGAGCCGCCGGACCTGCGTGCGCGCGCGGCGAAGCTCGAGGTGGGCCTTGCTCGCACCCGCGCGGCCGCTCACGTTGCCGATGGGGAAGGTGACCTCCACTCCGCCGGACCACTGCTTGGCCGATTCTCGGCGGAACCAGTCATCGTGGGCGGTCGAGTAGCTCCGGTCGATGGGAGGCAAGGGGTCGCCACCGGGCCGAGCTGCGGGGCGGGGTTGTTGGAGCCGCCCAGGCCGTTGTAGCCGTACGTGAAGTTCAGGTCGACCTGAGGCAGGCGCTGGTTCTTTCGGAACTTGAGCTCGATCTCCTGCTGCTCGATGTTTCTGCGGGCGCTGGCGATCTCGGGCCGATGGGCGAGGGCCTTGCGGTTGGCCTCCTCGGGATCCACGGCATAGGTGACGACCTCCTCGGGTGAATCCGTCGGCTGGATCTCCAGCCGCGAGTCGGGCGTGAGGTTGGGTCCGAGGACGAGGTCGATGAGCCGGTCCTGTGTGGTCCGGTATTGGTTCTCGGCGACGATCACGCCCGACCTCACCCTCGGCGAGACCGGCCTCCGCCTGGATCACCTCGACCCGGGAGACGACTCCCACCTCGTACTGCGCCTCGGTCTGGTCGAGCAGTGCCTGCCTCGCCTCGAGGCTCTTCTGGGCGACGCGGCGCTGCTCCTTGGCGGCGGACACGCTCCAGTAGGCGTCCTCGGTGGCCCGGGTGAGATCCATCAGGTTCCTTCGGAACTCCTCGTCGGCGATCTCGGAGCCGATCCCGGTCTGCTTGACGGCGACCCAGGGCTCGCCCCACCAGGCGCCCTTCAAGAGCGGTAGCGTGAGCGAGCCGAGCAGGTTGGCGCGGTACTCGGGCGAGAGGCTCTGGATCGACGAGTTCGACAGAAGCTTTTGCCCGCCGTAGGCGATCTCGTACTGAGCGCCGAGCCTCGGGATCAGCCCCGTCACGCCCGCCGCCCCGACCGTCTTGCGCTCGATGGTGCGGTTGCTGGCCTGAAGTGCGGTCGCCACCGGTGTCTCGGCGCTCGAGTAGTCGAAGCTCCCGAAGAGATTGGGATCGTAGACGCCCCAGGCGCTGGTGTGATCGAGATCCGCGATCAGCGGCGAGAAGCGCGCGATCTCCACGTCGAGGTTGTTCTCGATGCTCATGGCGATGGCGTCCTGGACGGAGAGGGCCAGCTCACCGTGCAGCGTGGGAGGAGGCGCGCCCCGCGCGGTCTCGCCGCTCGGCGGGAGAGGCTCGCCGGGCTCCTGTGCCCAGCCGGTCCCGGCGATGAGAAGAAGCAGCCCCAAGGTCCCGAAAACAGTGATGATCCGCATCGGTTCACCCCCCGGCGGGCAAGGTAGCAATCCGGTCCGACCACGCGAGTTCTGCGCCGGCGAGGCCCCCCGGCTCCGCTATCCTGCTCCGCCATGACCGTGGCAGCCCTGGTCCTGGGGGCGGGGAGCGGGGAGCGGCTCCGCAAGAGTCTTGGGGAGAGGGAGAGCGAGAGGGTGGAGGGCGCGGCGGGGGGGCTTCCCAAGGCGTTCGTCCCGCTGGCAGGCCGCTGCCTGCTGATTCGCTCCCTCGAGGCCCTGGCCGCCTCGGCGGAGGTGGATCTCGTGGTGCCGGTGGTGGCGCGGGAGGCGATGCCGCGCCTGGCCGGCCTGGAATCCGAGCTCCGCCAGATTGGCAAGCTGCATTCCGCCGTGGCCGGGCGGAGCCGAGCGGCAGGACTCGGTACGCTGTGGGCTGGAGGCGCTGCCTGCGGAGGTGACCCACGTGGCCGTCCACGACGCGGCGAGACCTCTGGTCCGGCCCGGGGATGTATCGCGGGTGGTGCGCGCCGCCCGTTCGCGTGGAGCGGCGCTGCTGGCGGTTCCCGTCCGGGACACCATCAAGCGCGTCGAGGCGGGACGGGTGGTGGCGACTCCTCCGCGCTCGGAGTGCTACGCCGCCCAGACGCCCCAGGTGTTCCGGATCGATTGGCTTCGGGACGCGCTGGCGAAGGCCGAGGCGGACGGTGTGCGGGGCACCGATGATGCGTCCCTGGTGGAGAGGCTCGGGGTGGAGGTGGAGGTGGTGGAGGGGGACCCGGCGAACCTCAAGATCACCTCGGCCGAGGACCTCGCCCTCGCCGAGGTCTGGCTGCGTCGCCGCGGTGAGGCGCTGAAGTGAGCGGCTACCGGATCGGGCAGGGCATCGATGCGCACCGGCTGGTTCCCGGCCGCCCGCTGATCCTGGGCGGCGTCTCGATTCCCCACGAGCGGGGTCTGGAGGGACACTCGGACGGGGACGTTCTGCTCCACGCCATCGCGGACGCCCTGCTGGGCGCCCTGGGAGAGGGAGATCTCGGCCGCCACTTTCCATCTTCCGATCAGAGCCTGCGCGGGATGGCGAGCATCGAGATCCTCTCCAGGGTCATGGCCATGTCGCGCGAGCGCGGCTTCCGGGTGGTCAACCTGGACGCGACGGTGGTCGCCCAGGCGCCGCGTCTGGCGCCCCACCAGGGCGCCATGGAGGCCGTGGTGGCGGATGCCCTCGAGATTCCCGCGGCGGCGGTGAACCTGAAGGTGACGAGCACCGACCAGCTGGGCGCGATCGGAAGAGGGGAGGGGATGGCTGCCATGGCCGTGGTGCTGCTCAGCTCCGCGGTGGAGGAGAGCTGAGCGAGGATGGACGGGCTGCTTCTCTACAACACCCGCACCCGGTGCAAAGAGGCTTTCCGGCCCCTGGAGAGGGGACACGCGCGGATCTACTCCTGTGGCCCCACGGTCTACTCACCCCAGCACCTGGGGAACCTGCGGCCCTATCTGTTCGCGGACCTGCTGAAGCGCGCGCTTCTCGCCGAGGGGCTCCGGGTGACCCACGTCGTCAACATCACCGACGTCGGTCACCTCACCGACGACGCCGACGCCGGCGACGACAAGATGGAGCTGGCGGCGAAGAGGACGGGGCGCCGGGCAGAGGAGATCGCCGGAGAATACACCGAAAAGTGGCAGCGGGACTGCCGGCGGGTGAACTGTCTGGAAGCGGATGTGCTCTGCAAGGCCACCGATCACATTCCCGAGCAGATCGCCATGGTGCAGCTGCTCGAGGAGAAGGACTACACCTACCGGATCCCCGACGGGATCTACTTCGACATCTCGAAGTTCCCCCGCTACGCCGACTTCGCACGGCTCGATCTCGAGATGCAGGTTGGCGGCAAGCGGATCGGGGAGGTTGCGGGGAAGCGCCATCCGGCGGACTTCGCCCTCTGGAAGTTCGCCGAGGAGGGTGTCGCGCGTCAGCAGGAGTGGGACTCGCCCTGGGGCCGGGGCTTCCCGGGATGGCACGTCGAGTGCTCGGCGATGAGCAGCAAGTACCTGGGCCAGCAGTTCGACATCCACACTGGGGGCATCGACCACCTCACCGTCCATCACACCAACGAGATCGCCCAGAGCGAGTGCGCCTTCGGGGTGCACCCATGGGTGCAGGTGTGGATGCACAATGAGTGGCTGGACTTCCGCGGCCAGAAGATGTCGAAGTCCCTCGGCAACGTCTATCTGCTCGACGACCTGGTGGCGGATGGCCATCCCGCGCTGGCCTTTCGCTACTTCTTTCTCCAGGCCCACTATCGCAAGCAGCAGACTTTCAACGACGACGCCATGGAGTCGGCGGCACGGGGTTACCGGCGCCTGCTCGCCAGCGCGATCGAGGTGCGGGGGGTCGAGGGCGAGGCGGATCCGCGGCTCGTGGAGCCTCATCGCGCCCGCTTCCGAGACGCGGTTCGGGACGATCTGAACGGGCCGCAGGCCCTCGCCGTGGCCTCCGAGGTGGCGCGGGACAGGGGGCTCTCTGCGGCGGATCGCCGCACCCTGCTCCTGGAGTTCGACGAGTGGCTGGGGCTCGATCTGGCCACGGCGACCCTTCCCGAAGACGCCCAGGAGAGCGATCCGCACGTCGACGCCCTGGTGGCGAAGCGCGAGGACGCGCGCGCGAACCGGGACTGGGCGGAGGCGGATCGGATCCGCGATGCGCTGGTGGCCGAGGGTGTGGTGATCGAGGATACGCCCGAGGGACCGCGCTGGAGGCGCAAGTGAGCGACGAGCGGTTCGAGCTCCGGAGCGAGTTCGAGCCCAGGGGAGACCAGCCTCGAGCGATCGCCGAGCTCGTCCAGAGCCTCCGGGACGAGGTGCCGCACCAGACGCTGCTGGGCGTCACCGGCAGCGGAAAGTCCTTCACCATGGCCTGCGTGGTCGCCGAGCTGAACCGGCCCACCCTGGTGATGGCGCCCAACAAGACCCTCGCAGCCCAGCTCTACTCCGAGTTCAAGGGCCTCTTTCCCCAGAACGCGGTCGAGTATTTCGTCTCCTACTACGACTACTACCAGCCGGAGGCCTATCTCCCGGCGAGCGACACCTACATCGAGAAGGACGCGTCGATCAACGACGAGATCGACAAGCTGCGCCACTCGACCACTCACTCCCTGCTGACGCGGCGCGATGTGCTGGTGGTGGCGAGCGTCTCCTGCATCTACGGGCTGGGTGCGCCGACCACCTACGGCTCCATGCACGCCTACCTGGAGACCGGCGCCTCCCTGCCCCGGGACGAGCTGCTGCGGCAGCTGGTGGACATGCTCTACGACCGAAACGACATCGACTTCCACCGCGGCACCTTCCGGGTGCGCGGAGACGTGGTCGAGATCTTTCCCCAATACGAGAACGAGAGAGCCATACGCATCGAGTTCTTCGGGGACGAGATCGATGGCATCGCCGAGATCGATCCGCTGCGTGGGAAGGTTCTGGGGCGGCCCAAGCGCGCGATGATCTATCCCGCCAGCCACTACGTGGCCACGGAGCAGATCCTGAAGAGCGCCGTCGAGGGGATCCGGGTCGAGCTCCAGGAGCGCCTCGGCGAGCTGCAGAGCGCGGGGAAGCTCCTCGAGGTCCAGCGCCTCGAGCAGCGAACCCTCTACGATCTCGAGATGCTCGAGGAGATGGGATTCTGCCACGGCGTCGAAAACTACTCCCGGTGGCTCGACGGCCGCGGCGCCGGCGAGGCGCCCTATACCCTCTTCGACTACTTCCCCGAGGACCGCCTCGTCTTCATCGACGAGAGCCACGTGAGCGTTCCCCAGGTCGGTGGCATGTACAAGGGTGACCGAGCTCGCAAGGAGACCCTGGTCGAGTACGGCTGGCGCCTGCCCTCGGCGCTGGACAATCGCCCGCTGCGCTTCGACGAGTGGGAGACGCGCGCGCCCCAGCGCGTCTACGTCTCAGCGACTCCGGGCGATTTCGAGCTGGAGAAGTCGGGCGGGGTGATCGCGGAGCAGATCATCCGGCCCACCGGTCTGATGGATCCGAAGGTCGAGGTCCGGGTGGCCGGGGGCCAGGTGGATGATCTCCTGGCCGAGATCCGCAACCGCGTTGCGGCCGGTGACCGGGTTCTCGTCACCACCCTCACCAAGCGCATGGCCGAGGAGCTCACCGACTACTACGCAGACCACGGCGTGCGGGTGCGCTACCTCCACAGCGACATCAAGACCATCGAGCGCACCGAGATCATCCGGGAGCTGCGCGAGGGCAGCTTCGACGTGCTGATCGGGATCAATCTGCTCCGCGAGGGCCTGGACATACCCGAGGTGTCCCTGGTGGCGATCCTCGACGCGGACAAGGAGGGCTTCCTGCGATCCGCCCGCTCCCTGATCCAGACCATCGGGCGGGCCGCCCGCAACGTGAACGGCTCGGTCATCCTCTACGCGGACCGGGAGACCGGCGCGATCCACGAGACGCTGGCGGAGACGAATCGGCGCCGGGAGATCCAGGGGAAGTTCAACCGGGAGCACGGCATTACCCCCCAAACCGTCGTGAAACGCATTTCGAGCCTGCGCGATTCGATCTGGGAGGCGGACTACGTGACCGTTTCGAAGGGGAAGGAGCGGCCGGAGCCCGAGATCCCCGCGCACGAGCTCCCGGCGCTTCTGGAGGGTCTTCGACGGGAGATGGCCGAGGCGGCCCGGGATCTCGACTTCGAGCGCGCGGCGGAGCTACGCGATCGCATCCGGACGCTCGAGTCGGAGCGCCTGCGGACCACCTGAGCGTGGACCTCCGCGAACGCGTCGAGTCCCTCCCCAGCGGGCCTGGCGTGTATCTCTTCGAGAGTCAGCGGGGCAAGGTGCTCTACGTCGGCAAGGCCCAGAACCTGCGCAGCTCGGGTCCGGTCCTACTTCCAGTCGGGCGGTGACGGCCGGGTACAGATCCCGCGGCTGGTGGAGCGAATCGCGGACATCAAGGTGCTCGTCACGCCCACGGTGAAGGACGCCCTGCTGCTCGAGAACGAGCTGATCAAGCAGCACAAGCCCACCTTCAACGTCCGGCTCCGGGACGACAAACAGTACCTGGCCCTGCGCCTCGATCCCGGACAGCAGTGGCCCCGCCTCCAGATGGTGCGGCGCTTTCGGCGGGACGGAGCGCAGTACTTCGGGCCCTACACCTCCAGCAGCGCGATGCGAGCGGCGCTTTCGAATCTGCGTCGGATCTTCCCGCTGCGCTCCTGCAGCGACGCGGTCCTCAAAGACTACGCGCGGCGCGGCCGGCCCTGTATCGAGTACGAGATGAAGCGCTGTTCCGCTCCCTGCTGCGGCCTGGTCAGCGAGGAGGCCTACGCAGAGCTGGTCCAGGGCACCGAGTTGTTCCTGCGCGGCCGATCCGAGCAGCTGGTGACCACGCTGCGGGAGAAGATGGAGGAGGCGGCGCAGGAGGAGCGCTTCGAGGATGCGGCCCGCCTGCGCGACCGGATCGGGGCCGTCGAGCGAACCGTGGAGCAACAGCAGATCGTGGGTGAGCGACTGGTCGACCGGGACGTCTTCGGGCTGGCGCGTGACGGGGGAGAGGTCGAGCTGCAGGTGCTGCACGTCCGCGAGGGACGGGTGGTGGGTGCCGCGGAGTACGAGTTCTCCAACGTGCGGCTCGACGACGGCGACATCATGGGCTCCTTGCTCGGTCAGTACTACGGGGGCGACGCGGAGCGGCCGGTTCCCGCCGAGGTTCTGAGCGCGGCGGAGATCGATGACGGCGGAGCGTTGGAGGCGCTCCTCGCGGAGCGGGCCGGCCGCCGCGTCGTGGTACGGACTCCGAAGCGAGGCTCGCCGCGCGAGCTGGTGGGGATGGCCGCGAAGAATGCCGAGCTCGGCCTGGCCCGTCGCCTGGAGGCGCGGGAGAGCATCGAGATGGCGCTCGCGGAGCTGCGTGAGCGGCTCGGCTTCGCCAACCCGCCCAGGCGCATCGAGTGCTACGACATCTCGAATCTGCAGGGGGCGCTGGCCGTGGGAAGCCGGGTCGTCTTCGAGGGCGGTCAGGCCGTGAAGGCGGCCTATCGACGCTACAAGATTCGGGAGGCCAAGGGTGGGGACGACCTCGCCTGTATGCGCGAGGTTCTGGAGCGGCGCCTCGCCCGGATCGAGAGCGAGCCGCTTCCCGATCTTCTGGTCGTCGACGGCGGCAAGGGACAGCTCGGAGTGGTCACTGCGCTGCTTCGCGACCGCGGGCTGCAGGTGGATCACCTGGGCATCGCGAAGCAGCGCGACGAGGAGAGTCCGTCGCCGCGAGTGCGCCGCTCGGGGGGACTGAAGGCGGAACGAATCTTTCTCCCGGGTCGAAAGGATGCGGTACGGCTGCTGCCGAGCTCGCGAGGCCTGCTGCTGCTCCAGCGGGTGCGCGACGAATCGCATCGCTTTGCGATCGAGTACCAGCGGAGCTTGCGGCGAAAGGTGGGACTGCAGTCGGTCCTCGAGGAGCTTCCCGGAATCGGGCCCGGCAAGCGCCGTGCGCTGCTCCAGCGAATGGGGTCGCTTCGATCGGTACGAAGCGCATCGGTGGAGGATCTCTGCGGAGTTCCCGGGATCTCCAGGCGGGATGCCGAGACGATTCACGACTTCTTCCGGGCAACGGATCGGGGTGCCCTCGGGGAAGGCGGGCAGGGTAAGAAAGTTCCCAAAAGGGGATGAAATTCGAGCCTCCCGCTCGCCGAGTGCCACCTCCCCGCCGTCGGCGGATTCAGGCTTTTCGACGGTATTCCGCAGTCTTTGCGAGAGCGATCGCACGGTTGGAGCGGATGGCACCATTCTTGCTGTTTCATTGGGTGGAACGCGTTCGAGAGGTGAATGGAACGATGCGCTGGAAGGCGATTGCGAGGGACGCGAAGAGCATTCGTGAGGACCTGGAGAAGCTCGGGATTGCACCGGAGTTCTCCCGCCGGGTTTCCGAGCGTATCGAGGGCTTCTCGAACGAACTCACCCCGGACACCTACGAAGCCGTGCTCTCGGGTGTGGCGATGGCGTACGGCATCCATCGCAAGGGACTGGAAGGCTTCAAGAAGACCGCGCGGGATCTGGACGAGGTGCAGCGCCTGATGGGTGGCTTCGGCTCGGAGCTTCGCAAGCTCGACGAAGCGCTCCGGACCTTGGCGGCCTATGTGGCGCGGATGCGGAGACAGACCTCGAGCCGGGCCGTGCCGGAACGTCGCACGCTTCACTAGAGGCGCCGCTTCCAGTAAGCTCGGTCTGCTCCCGGTTCCGGGTGCGTCCGCTGCACCGTCTCCTACCGCTTCTCGCCATTGCCCAGGCTGCGGGGATTCTGCTCGCGGATCGAGTCTGGATGCCATCGGAGATCGCGCTCCCGCTGGCGGCGCTCGCGCTCCTCCTCGGACTCGTGGCGAAGGGTTCCGCACGGCTGCGGGCAGGGTCCGCGATGGTCGTCGCTCTGTGTGCCGGTGCGGTCGCGCTCGAGGCCCGGCTCGATGCGGCGAGCTTTTCACCTGCCGGTGGAGTCGTCGAGGCGACCATCGAGGGTCGCGTCGGGAGGGTCGGTCGTCAGGTCGACTGGATGTGGGTCGAGCTGGGTCGGGTTCGCAATCTGGATTCCGCGGGGCCGCCTCTGCCGCGGGGTGTTCGCATCCAGGGGCCGCGCACGCCTGCCTCGCTTCCCGCTCTGGAATCCCATCGCGTGGGGGAGCGGATTCGCGCCCGGGTTCGGCTCAAGCCGCCGCGCGCGCTCCAGAATCCAGGCAGCCGCGACCGGACCCGATCCCTCGCCCGGAGGGGGATCGGGGCGACCGGACACCTGGTCCATCCCGCCGTGCATGTCGAGATCGAAGCCTCGAACGGCGCGCCGCCTCTGGGGATTCCTGGAACGGCTCCGAGCGGAGGGCTCGCAGCGTTTGCGAGCTGCCGGGCCTGGAGGAGGACTCCTCGCAGCCTTGTCGCTCGGGGACCGCTCCGGTCTTTCTCTGGAGGCTCGCGACACGCTCGCGCGGCTCGGGCTCTCCCACCTGATCGCCGTCTCCGGACTCCACCTCACGCTGATCGCGGCACTGGCCTATGCAGTGGGCCGTCTCGTCTTCACCCGTCTCGGTTCGATCGCGGAGCGGAACGACCCGCGACGGCATGTCGATCCTGGTCGCGGTCGGCTTCGCTGCTGCCTACGCACTGCTGAGCGGGTGGGGAGTTCCGGTTCGCCGCGCTCTGGTGTTCCTGATCGCGGTCGCAATCGGGTTCGTTCGGCGTCGCCCGGGGAGGCGGGGACAGCCACTCGCACTGGCCGCGATCATCGTGCTCGCCTTCGAGCCAGGTGCGCTCTTCGAGGCGGGTGCGCAGATGTCCTTCGCGGCCAGTGCCGCGATCCTGGCGGGGCTGGGAGGAAGCACGCGGGAAGACGAAGGGCGGGGGATCGGTCTCCGCATCCGTCGCGGCGTCGATGCGCTGCTTCGGACCTCGGCCACCGCGATTGCCGCCACCGCGCCCCTGGCAGCCGTCCACTTCGGCCAGGTGGCGCCGGTCGGCGTGCTCGCCAATCTGATCGCGGTTCCGCTCACCGCGGCTGCTGCTGCTTCCCGCGTCTCTTCTCGCGGCGGTCGCGACGCTGGTCCGACCCGACGCTCGGCTCACCGAGTGGACGGTGTCGGGAAGCGCGGCGGCGGCCAGTGCCGCGCTGCGCGGAGCCGAGCAACTCGCCTCGTGGCTCCCCGAGCAGCCGCCGATTCCCCCACCCTCGATCACCGCACTCCTGCTCGCATTGCTGCTCGCCGTGCTGGTGACGCGGCTTCGGGCGACCTCGGGGAGGATCGCGTTGGCGATGGCCGGAGCGGCTCTGATCGTCCACTTCCCCGCACCGGCAGTCGTCCCGCGACCTCCACGCCTGGTCGCGCTCGACGTCGGACAGGGTGACGCGGTCGTCGTCCAGGGGCGAGGGGCCACCATGCTCTTCGACGGTGGGACGGCGTTTCCCGGAGGCGTGGATCTGGGGCGAACCGCGGTGGTTCCGGCTCTCGCCGCTCTCGGAATCACTGCGGCTCGACCTGGTGATCGCGAGCCACGCGGATCTCGACCACCGCGGAGGACTGCGCGCGGTTCTCGAGCGCGTTCCCACTGCCCGGCTCTGGCTCCCGGCGGGCGGCCGGGAAGACCCGGCCTTCGCAGCGCTCCTCGCCGAGGCGGAGAAGCGCGAGATCGAGGTCACCGAGAAGGGCAGGGGAGATCGCACCGAGAGCTTCGCGGATCTCGAGGTCACACCGCTTTGGCCGCCGCGGCCCAGCGGACTCTCGCGCAACGAGGCCTCGCTGGTGGTGCGGGTCGACGTCGGTGGAAGCCGCGTCCTGCTGACCGGCGACATCGAGGCCGCTACCGAGGCAGCCCTTCTGGCTTCCGGAGCCGAGCTTCGAGCCGAGGTTCTGGAGCTGCCCCATCACGGCAGCCGCACCTCGGCGACCTCCGCCTTCCTTCGCGCCGTGGCTCCCAGTGTGGCGATCGCATCGGCCCCGTGTCCAGGCCGCTTCGGGATGCCCCATCGCGTGGTGCTCGATCGCGCCAGAGCGTTGGGGATTCCGGTGTGGTGGACGGGACGAGACGGCGCGGTGCTGGTCGGCCTCGCAGAGAGGCCGGTGGTGAGCGGCTGGGCGCCCCTTCTCCGGGCGCGCCCCGGCTGCGGAAGCAGGGCGGGCGGTGCTCAGTAGAGACCGAACATTCGCCCGGCCAGGGCGACGACGGCCACGGCGAGCACCGGCCGGATCACCCGCTCACCTCCGCGGACCGCGATCCGTGAGCCCAGGGCGCCGCCGCCGGCGAAGCCGATCGCCAGGACCAGGGCCTCGAGCCACACGACCTGGCCGGCGGCGATGAAGACCGGCACGGCGAACAAGGTGGTCGCGAAGATCACCACCACCTTGATGCTGTTGGTTCGCACCAGATCGTAGCCGGCATAGGAGATGGCGAAGACCAGCAGAATGCCCACACCGGCCTGGAAGGCGCCGCCGTAGAGTCCGATGGCGAAGAAGAGCAGGGTCGCTCCTCGCCTCGAGCGCATCTGGGGATCGGCGACGGAGTCGGCGCGCGGCTTCGGCTTTCGCAGGGTGGGGACCAGCAGAATCAGCATCACCGCGCCGAAGAGGCGCTCGAACAGCTCGCTCGAGACCTGGGAGATCGCGAAGGCCCCGACCAGGGAGCCGAGCGCCACCGGGATCAGGACGGGAACGGCGGCGCGGATCCCCGAGACACCCTGTCTGCGGAATCCCCAGGTGGCGACGCCGTTCTGGATCACGATGCCGACGCGATTGGTGCCGTTGGCGAGAGCGCCGGGAAGGCCCAGCAGCACCAGCAACGGAACGGTGAGCAGGGAACCTCCCCCGGCCAGGGTGTTCACGATTCCGGCGACGAGGCCCCCGGCGATCAGGATCGAGGCGTCAAGCGGACTCACGGAGGCCGCGAGAGTAACCTGCCTCCACCGCGATTCCCATCCTGTGGCATCCTTCGCCCGTGAAGCGCACCGCACCCTATGGATCCTGGGCCTCGCCGCTGCACGCGGATCTGGTCGCCCGCGCTGCCCGGCGCCTGTCGCAGCCTCGCCTGGACGGGAACTTCGTCTACTGGCTGGAGGGGCGACCCGAGGAGGGCGGGCGACAGGTGGTGGTTCGGGCTCGAAGGCGGGGGAGGGTCGGAAGAGGTCACGCCGAAAGCGGCGAACGTGCGAACCCTGGTGCACGAATACGGCGGCGGCGAGTTCCTGGTCCGGGCGGGCCAGCTCGTCTACGTCGACCTGAATCAGCCCGGCATCCAGCGGCTCGGCGCCGAGGGAGGGCGGCCCGTCGGCGGAACCCTGCCCCAGGCGCGCTACGCGGACTTCGACCTCTCGGCCGACGGGCGTCGGCTGGTCGCGGTGGAGGAGGAGCACCGGGAGGGAGAGGAGCCCGAGAACCGGATCGTCGCCTTCGATCTCGACGCGGGCGTTCGGCGCGTGATCGCCGCCGGCCACGATTTCGTGAGCACGCCCCGGTTCTCGCCGAGAGGCGATCGCCTCGCATACCTGAGCTGGGACCACCCCAACATGCCCTGGGACGGGACCACGCTCTTCGTCACCGCCTTCGGCGCGGGAGGCGATGCGGGCACGCCGAGAGCCGTCGCGGGTGGCCGCGATGAGTCGATCTTCCAGCCCTCCTTCTCACCCGGCGGGCGACTCACCTTCGTCTCCGACCGATCCGGCTGGTGGAATCTCTACCAGGAGCGGGAGTCGGGAATCGTCCCGCTCTGCAGCCGGAAGGCGGAGTTCGGCCTCCCGCAGTGGGTCTTTGGCATGTCCAGCTACGGCTTCGTCGACGAGGAGAAGATGCTCTGCATCTACCGCTCGAACGGGATCGAGCGACTCGCGCGCCTGGAGCTGGGGGAAGGAAGGCTGATCGATCTTTCGACACCCCTCACGAGCTTCGACGGCCTCGATGTGGCGGGCCGTCGCGCCTGCTTCATCGGAGCCGGTGCCGCGACGGCCCCCGCGATCTGCAGCCTCGACATCGAGGACGGCCGCGTCGAGGAAGTCTGCCGGAGCTTCGAGATCGACCTGGATCCGGGCTTGCTGTCAGAGCCCGAGGCCATCGAGTTTCCTTCCGAGGGCGGCCGCAGTGCCTACGCCTTCCTCTACCGACCCGGAAACCCGCGGCAACAGGCACCGGCGGACGAGCGGCCCCCGTTGATCGTCAAGAGCCACGGGGGGCCGACAGCGGCGAGTTCTTCGGCACTCAAGCTGGGGATTCAGTACTGGACGAGCCGGGGCTTTGCCGTCCTGGACGTGAACTACGGTGGGAGCACGGGATACGGCCGCGCCTACCGCGAGCTGCTCCGGGGCGCCTGGGGGGTCGTCGACGTCGACGACTGCACCCATGCCGCGCACTTCGCCGCTTCCGAGGGGGTCGCCGATCTCGAGCGCCTGGCGGTGAGCGGGGGGAGTGCGGGCGGCTACACCACGCTTAGCGCACTCACCTTCCGCGATGTCTTCGCCGCCGGAGCGAGCCACTACGGTGTGGGAGATCTGGAGGCTCTCGCCCGCGACACCCACAAGTTCGAGTCCCGCTACCTGGATCGCCTGGTCGGTCCCTATCCGGAGCGCCGCGACCTCTACGTCCAGCGCTCTCCGATTCATCACACCGAGCGGCTTTCCTGCCCTGTCATCTTCTTCCAGGGCCTGGAGGACAGGATCGTGCCGCCGAACCAGGCCGAGGCGATGGTGGCGGCGCTCGCAGCTCGGGGCATCGCCCACGCCTACGTGCCCTTCGAGGGAGAGCAGCACGGCTTTCGTCGGGTGGAGAACATCCGCACCGCGCTCGAGGGCGAGCTCTTCTTCTACGCCCATGTCTTTGGCTTCCCGGTCGACGTCCGGCCGCCGGCGGTACGAATCGTCGGTTAGGATTTGGTAGGATTCCGCCTCGCCATGGCTGCCCCCCTTGCTCCCGAGCTGATTGCGGTTCGCGCCGACGAGCGCTTCGACGAGGCGATCCTGCACGCCTATCTGCGCGACAAGCTCGAGGGTGGAGAGCTTCCGCTGCGCGTCGAGCAGTTCGCCGGCGGCCACGCCAATCTCACCTACCTGCTCCAGTACGGCGAAGGCGAGCGCGGCGTCGAGTACGTGCTCCGGCGGCCGCCGCTGGGGCCGGTGGCGCCCGGCTCCCACGACATGCATCGGGAGTACCGCGCCCTCTCGGTGCTGTGGAAGGCTTTTCCCCTGGCTCCGCGCGCCTATCTCTACTGCGACGACGTGAACCTGATCGGCGCCCCCTTCTTCGTGATGGAGCGGCGTCGCGGCATCGTGATCCGTGGCGCGGTTCCTGCGGAATTCGGCGGCGGCGAGGATGAGCGCGCCAACCGGAAGCTCTCCGAGGTGGTCATCGACAGTCTCGCCGAATTCCATGCGGTGGATCCCGAACCGATCGGTCTGAACTCCTTGGGGCGCGATCCGGAGCACTTCCTGGAGCGCCAGGTGAAGGGCTGGGCGGCCCGCTACGAGCGGGCAAAGACTGGCAGGATCGAGGCCGCCGAAGACCTCAGTAGTTGGCTGGTGGAGAATCTCCCGGAATCTCCGGCGCCGACCTTGGTCCACAACGACTGGCGCCTCGACAACATGGCGGTGGATCCGGAGGACCCCGGGCGCTGCGTCGCGGTCTACGACTGGGATATGTGCACCCTGGGAGATCCTCTGGCGGACCTCGGAACGCTCCTGGCGCTCTGGAACAATCGCGGCGAGGCGCCGGTGGGGACGAGCCCGATGCCCACCCAGACCATCGGCTTCATGACGAGAGAGGAGGCGGTGGCTCGCTACGGCGAGCGGAGCGGTCGCGACGTGAGCAAGGTGCCCTTCTACGACGTCTTCGGCACCTTCAAGATGGCCGTGGTGCTCCAGCAGATCTACTTCCGTTACGACCAGGGCCAGACCCAGGACGCGCGCTTTGCTGGCCTCGGTGGCGCAGCCGCGGGCCTCTTCGCGCTGGCTGCGTCCCGGCGGTCCTGAACTCTTCCGGCCGGGATCGGCGGCCTCGCCAGGGGAGTTGGTGAGCCATCCTGGCTAGGACCGGGGAAGGCCCAGCTCTTCGGCGCGGGCCAGGGCCGCCTCCGCGGGCGCATTCTCCCCGAGCGCCTTCAGCACCAGGCCGAGCCGTTGATGGGCCTCGGCGTTGTCGCTGGTGAGGGCGATCGCCTTCTCGAGATGCTCCCGGGCTCGCTCGCTCTCGGGCGGATTCTTGCGATGAAGCGTCCAGCCGTAGGCGCTCTGGTAGTCGGATTCCTCCGGCCAGAGCTTGATGGCGGCTTCCAGGAACTCGAGTGCGCCCTTGAAGTTGCCGGCGCGGAGCAGGATCTCGCCCTTGCGGTAGAGGGCTTCCGCCTGCGCCACCTGGTTGGCGTCCACCGCGGTGTGCCCATCGAGGGAGGCGTCGTAGATCTGGCGTTGCTTCTCGTCCAGGAGTGTGGTGTGGGCTTTGGCGATTTCGGCGAAGACCTCGTTGGCCTCGCGCTTGACCTCGTCGAGACCAAGGCGCGAGAGAGCGTCGGGATGCAGGCGCTTGGCGGCACTGATGTAGGCGCGCTTGATCTTGGCGTGCGGCGCATCGCGCTCCACGCCCAGAAGCTCGTAGAAGGTGATCTCCTTCAGCCGGCTGTGTTTCTCGAGGACCTCGTCACGCAGGGCGGCCATCTCGGCATCCCCGCGGGCGGTGGCCGACGCCTCGCTGTTCGCCGTCTCTGCGGGCCTCTCGGCGTCGGTGCTCGGGGGAGCTTCGCCGTCGCCCGAGACCGAGATCTCGATCTCCATCTCGTCCTGCGCCTCTTCTCCGGAGACCTCCTGCTCGACGCCCTGTGGCTCGGCCGAGTACTCCAGTGCACCGACAGCGTCGAGGACCCAGAAGGCCGCGAAGGAACTCTTGGAGCTGGTTCGCTGGAGTGCGGCCCAGGTCGTCAGGGTTCCGTTCAGGGAATCGAGGAGAGCGCGCAACGGCTCGTCCTCGACCAGGCTGTTTCGGGCCTGGGCGAAGAGGGGAGCGGGCTTCGGGTACAGGCTCACCCTGTCGCCGAGGGCCGTGAGGATCTCGTGCGGTCGCCAGTGCGTGGCGATCCCCTCCTGGGCAAGCGCGAGCAGATCGATCTGCAGCGGCTGGCTCGCGTGAGCCGGCGCCACCGAACGGCTCAGCTCGAACTCTCCCCCGGGCCAGCTGAAGCATTCGATCAGGCTTCGCTTCGCCTGATCGCGGAGGGCCAGGAAGAGATCCTTGGCCCCGAGCGCCTTCAGCGCCAGCAGAGCCGTCAGCTCCTTGCACTGCCTGGCCCTCATCAGCTGGAGCGCCTTCTCCCGCTGGTCGGCGTGGATCTTTCCCTGCTCCAACAGCAGGCTGATCAGGCTTTCGCTGGCGCGACTCGACTCGACCAGGACCGGCGCTCCCTCATGCAGCTGGATCGACTTTTCGACCTGGGCCTGGCGCAAGGTCAGCGAGCCACTCAACCTGGAGCGCTGCAGGTCGAGTAGGAGGCGCGGGAGCGGCAACTCGCTCAGCTGGCCGCGATCGGGAATCGACGGATTGGCGGTCATTGCTTGCTGATTCGGGCGGACGTCTGGCCGACTTGATCCGGCAGATCAGGAGGCGACACGATGGAGATCCGCGATCTGGAATCCGGCCGCGATCGCCTCGGGTAGATCTTTGTGGATCACCAGGTGGGTCCTCTCGAGATCCTCCAGAACGCGCGCCGACAGCGGTGAGATCCCCGCGAGGATCGGTTCGGCGCCCCACCTCTCGATGGAGTCGAGAATCTGTTCGAGGGCCACCGCGCCGAAGCCCTCGTCGATGATCGCGCCGGAGAGGTCGACGATCACGACCCGTACGTCCCGGGCGCCCGGATCCCTGCCGACCAACTGCAGAGCGTGGAGCGACTCCTCGGGACTGGAAAAAGGGATCACCATGACGGGTCCCCAGACGTGGACCACCGCGGCTCCGGCCTCGAAAGCCTCCCGGCGATCCGGCTCCGGCGTGGACTCCAGATGCCTCGCCACCAGCTGGCGGAAGGCGGGGAAGGGCAGCGCATCGAGCAGCCGGGAGGCCCTCGGATTCGACGTCTCCCTCCAGACTGCCGTCTCCCGTGCGATGAACTGACAGGCCGAGTCGCCGCTGGCGCTGCATTCGATCTCGAGAGCCAGCACGTCGGAGTCGAAGATGCCGGAGAGCCAACCCGAGGTGTACCCGCTGCTCACGTAGCAGGTCGGACTGGTGCCGGATCCGACGGCGGTCCGATACGCCTCGGCCTCGTGTCGCTCCGGCCATGAGCCGCGGATCTCGAACTTGTCGGCTGGGACGGCTGGGTTCGGCGCCAGGCGAATCGCCAGGCGCGGTGTGGCGGGAGATGTCGCCGGAAGCTCCAGGGGGCTGCCTCCGAATCCGGCGCGGAGGACGAGAGCGGCGTCTCGCAGACCGTGGAGGAGGCCCAGCTGGAGCAAGGTGGCGTGGGCTTCGTCGCGACCGAGATGCTCGACCAGCTCGGAGTGCAGCGCGCCGAGAAAACACACGTCCAGCAGGAAGTGCGGTTCCTCGTTGAGCGTGCTCTCGAGGTCGAGGCCCAGTGCCGCCAGTGCGGGAGATCGAAGGGAGGATCCGGAACTCATCAGCAATTACACCTCGAGGAACGCATCGATGTCGAACTTCTGGTCCTTCCTGATGAAGGCCTCACCCTCTTGCTCGATCAGTCGGATACAGGCATCCACGCAATTCGGATCGAACTGACTGCCCGAGTACTCCCGCAGCTCCTGGACCACCGTCTCGAGGGGCAGTCCCTTGCGATAGGGGCGATCGCTGGACATCGCCTCCACGGTGTCGGCGACCAGGATGATGCGGGAGGGCAGGGGAATCCGATCGCCGCACAGGCGGGCCGGGTAACCTCGGTCGTCGCCGTCGTACCATTCGTGGTGATGGCGTACGCAGTCGATCAGGTCCGAGAGGAACGCCACCGGCTGGAGGATCCGCGCACCGACCTCCGGGTGCTCCTTGATCTCCGCGTACTCGTCGGGTGTCAGCCGGTCCGGCTTGGTGATCACCGCATCGCGTACACCGATCTTGCCGACGTCGTGGAGCAATCCGGCGATGTACACCCGCTCGATCAGCTCCTTCGGCAGACCGAGCTCGCGGGCCATCTTCGAAGCGAAGACCCCCACCCGTTCGGAGTGACCGAAAGTGTGGGGATCCTTCGCATCCACCGCCTCCGCCAGAGCGCGGATCGTCTGGATGTAGGCCACGCGCAGCTCCTGGTGCTTCTCTGCGAGCTGCTTGGTGCGGTCCCGGACCTTCTGCTCCAGGTTCCGGTTCATGTCCTGGAGCTTCAGGTTCTGCTCTCGAGTGACCTGGTTGAGCCGCTTGATCTCCTCCTTGAGATCGAAGTGGTCGAAGGCCTGCCGGAGCGTCGCCTTGAGCTCCTCGTCGTTCCACGGCTTGGTGATCAGGCGGAAGATCTCACCGCGGTTGATGGCCTCCACGGCGACGTTCATTTCGGTGTAGCCGGTGAGCATCATCCGAACCACGTTCGGTCGGCGCTCGCGAATCGCCTGGAGCAGGTCGACTCCGCTCATCTCGGGCATGCGCTGGTCCGAGACCACCACCTGGGCCTGGGTCTGGTCGAGGATCTCCAGGGCCTCCGAGCCGCGGGATGCTGTGAGCACGTTCCAGGGCTCGTTGCGGAGCAGGCGCTGCACGGCCTTCAGGATGTTGCCCTCGTCATCTACGAAGAGCACCGCGTGCTCCGGCATCAGAGTCCCCCTCCGTCCGGCGCATTTCGGCGCCGGACTTCCGAGATCCTCTTCAAGCCGCGTGCCAGCTATTGGAGATCGAGATTGCGCTGTGAAATCAAGGAGTTGCCAGGGTGTCGAGAATTGGCTTCGGAGGCTGGAATCCCTCCTCTGGGACGCCGAGGCGGAAGGGCGCCGGAAGCAGACGCGCAGCTTGCAGTCGCTCTGCCGGAGGGGTGCCGTTCCCCGAGGGCGCACCGTCCCACCGGATTCGGCGTCCCGACTGCGGAAATCGCACGGCTGCGGAGAGCGTCACCGTGTGATTGGATTCGCGGGGGGCCCGGGCGTCCCGGATCCGGGACGTCCCGGAACCGAGAAAACCGTGATTCCAAGCCTCGTTACGCCGCTGCCGCCGCCAGGTCCCAATCAAGGGCTCTTCTCCGATTTCTTTGCCACCTGATGCCTGGATCCGTCCACTTCCGGGATATGACGGTGGTCTGCGCGTGGTGCGAAAGGACGATGCCCAGGGTGGCGAGTCAGCCGGCTGAGCGAGGGCCCGTCCACCGCGTGAGCCACGGGATCTGCCCCACCTGTCTGAAGGAGAGGCTGGCGAGCCTGCCTCCTTCGCCGGTCGTCCTGGCCGCGCAACGGCCCCGGTGACGGCTTCGGCCTGATGGCTCAGACGTAGGTTCCAGCGCCGTCGGGCTTGGCGATCTGGCCCCGTGCCTTCTTGAAGCGCTCCACCTCCGCCATCAGGTCTTCCGCCGTGACGAGACCGGTCTCCTCGCCTGTCGATTCCCGGCGGGCCTTGCGGCGAAGCACCCCGTGCATGAGCCGGATCCACTCTCCGATGGAGGGCTCCTGGAGAGGACGGACCACCTCCGCCCAGTCGATCGGACCGAAGAGGCTCCTCCCCGCGCGCTTCTCGGCAGCCCGGCTGTGGATCTCGAGGGCGGCGACGATGTCTTCCGGGAAGCGAGGCGTCACCTCGACGACGCGTTCGAATCGACCCGGTGCCAGGAAAGCGTGGCGCAGCGTCACCGGGTTCGTCGTCGAGCCCACCACGAGCGTATTGGGGATCGCGATGGCGCGCTCGATGAACTCGAGGAGGAAATCCATGATCGGCCCAATCGGGAGATCGGGCCGGCTGAAGCCGAATGCCTGGGCCTGTGAGAACTCGAGCTCGTGAAAGAAGACGCTGAGAGGAGGCATCTCCTGTAGCGCATGAGACCAGGTGTCGAGCAGCTCGACCGCCTGTCCAGCGTGGTGAACGATCTCGAGGGCGAGGCGGGGTAGCTCCACCCGCAGGAAGGGGGTCCTGGCACGGGTGGCCATGGCCGCGGCCAACAGGGTCTTGCCCGTGCCGGGGTGGCCGATCAGCAGCAGGCCCGATGGCGGAAAGGTGCCCCAGCTCTCGTAGAGCTCGGGGTTGGTCAAGGCGCAGGCATACGTCACCACCTCGTCCTGGGCCTGAGCGAGGCCCCCGATCTGATCCGCTTCCACCTGGGGGTTTGGCTCGAGAATGGTGGCCGAGGCCAGGGGAGGTGTCTTGCGCTGCACGCTGGTCCACAGGTTCTGTGCCCGTTCCTGCCGGATCTTGAGATCGTCCATGGCGGTATCTTAGCTGGAGTTGCCCGATTTCGGACCGGGCTAAGCTCCGCGCATGCCTTCGCGACTCGATGCGTCGCTTCTCGAGAAGGCCTGCCGTTCGCTCTGCCGCCGGGATCCGGTCCTGCGCCCGCTGATCCGAAAGGTGGGTCCCTGCGAGCTGCGCTGGCGCGGAGAGCCCTACCGCTACCTGGTTCGAGGAGTTCTCTACCAGCAGCTCGCCGGCGCCGCCGCATCGGCCATCGAGGGCCGCTTCAAGGCCGAGTTCGGCGGCCGGATTCCCGCTCCGAAGCGTCTGCTCGAGGCGTCGCCGCAGCGCCTCCGGGCTGTCGGCCTCTCCAGGCAGAAGGTGGCGGCTGTGCGAAGCATCGCCGAGGCGTTCCTGGACGGAACGGTCCGCGCACGCAGGCTTCCACAGATGGACGACGACGACGTGATCGCGGCGGTGACCCAGATCCGCGGCGTCGGTGTGTGGACGGCGCACATGCTGCTGATGTTCTCGCTCGGCCGCCCCGACGTTCTCCCGGTGGGAGACTACGGAGTGCGCAAGGCGGCCCGAGATCTCTACCGACTCGACGATCTTCCGAGCCCCGGCGAGCTCGAGGACATCGCCAGACGCTGGCAGCCCTACCGCAGCGTGGCCTGCTGGTATCTGTGGCGCCACGCCGACATCACCACTCCGGACTGACCCTCGCGGCTGCGGGCATCATTCGCCATACTTGCGCCCCAGCTGATTCCAGCGCGTCCCCATCGTCTAGTGGCCTAGGACTCCGGCCTTTCACGCCGGCAACACGGGTTCGAGTCCCGTTGGGGACGCCAATTTCTCTTTAAAATCAATAGGTTACAGAGGCGTTTTTTCGCTGCACGCAAGATGCACGCAAATCGTCACTGATGTGTGTCGGCTTTCTTGCGCTTGGCGATGTCTACCAGGGCACCGCTCGTGACCTTGGCGTACTTGTCGGTACTGCGAGCATCGGTGTGGCCGAGGTAGTCACGAACCGCCGCGCGATCCTTCGTTCGCGCCAGCATGTCCGTGGCACCACTGTGCTTCGTCCCTTCGTAGAGCGGAACCGGTGGTGCACCGGCCGACTCGCAACCGCGGAGCCATGAGGCGCGCAACGCCCAGTGAGACCAGCGGCGGTTCGTTCGGGAGTTCACGAGCATCGGGGTGCCCTTGTCCGCGGCGAGCCGCGCAGAGGCGGGCCACAGGGACTCGATCGCGTCCGCCAGATCATCCGGGATCGGGACCGTCCGGTTGCGCTTGTTCTTCGTCGGCCCCGGCTCGCCGTCCCATGAAAGCGTCTGCATGGCCTTCGTGATCGACAGCCACGGGACGCCATCCTCGTCACGTCCCCGGTAGTCGCCAGGAGCGAGCGCGCGCACCTCACCGGAACGCAGACCACAGCGGCCGGCGAGAGCATGGCTCAGCCATTCGTTCAGTTCGTGAACGTCTCGAGGATCGCCTCCTGCGCCTTCGGCGTCAGGATCACGGGCTCGTGCTCCGGCACCTTGATCGTCGGGAACTCGGGGATGATTGCGAAGCGCCGCGGGTCCTCTTCGCGAAGCCAGCTCATGAAGGTGCGGAACGCACCCAGCACATGCTTCCGCGTCGCCGGGGAGAGCCCCCGCTTTGCGAGCGCGAGATTCCACGCCTTCAGCCGCGCCGTGGTGATCTCGAAGACCGACTGCTGCATCCCACCACTCGACTTCGCCTCCGGGACGCGCATAGCGGCGGTACTCCTGCACCGTCCGTGGGCTCAGATCGCCCACCTCCGCCTCGGCCTCCTTGAGCTTGATCCACCGCGCGTAACGGTTCGTGATCCGGTTCAACGCGGAATGGCTGCGCAGATACGGCGCCACCGCGGCTTCGCGGCTCGCCCCCTCCGCGATCTCGATTCGGATCACATTGAGGAGCCCGAGAGCGATCTCCTGATCGGCGAATCCCCGGCCGGCGATTCCGTAGATATAGCCGTAGGGGCGAACGTCGATCCGCCAGCCCTTCCCGCGCGGGCCCGGGACGACCTTGCCGAACTGCCGCTTCCCCTCCGCCGCCATGACCAGCAGCGTAGCCTCGGCGTGGCTCAGATGCCGGAGCTCCCGCGCGGGCGCGGCCATCGACTTTCCAGCCCTCCACGACGGGGGCCCTGCTCGCTCATTGCCGAACTTCGGCGGCGGGTCGCACGGCGCCCTCCCGGAAACGTCCCCTGCCGCCGTGGCCTGCTTCGGCCGCAGGGCAGGGCGGTCGGTCAGCTTGACGCGGGGCTCGGGGCTGGGCCTACTCACGGCGCTCCTCGGACCTCGCGGAGCTTCCAAAGATCTTCCTGCTCACGGCCCACAGCGGGCACTCCCGGATCTCGCAGCTTCGCGCCTCCGTCCTGTGCCAGGCGCAGCAGTCGAGGCACTTGAGCTCGACGGCGGCGCGGTAGGAGGTGATGGCTCGCTCCGCCAGCTTCAGCCAGTGGTCCTTCCATCGCCGGGGCACGTCCTGGGGAAGGCTGAAGAGCGGCTGGAATCCGCTTCTGCGATCCATCTCGGCGGGTTTCTCGCGGCGAGGCGGAACGATCTCCCCCGAAGAGGTTTCAGCCCCGCACCCCCTGGGCCGAGGATTCCCTGAGGCTCTCTCTTGACGCCCTGCTGCTGGCGTCTCGAGCGCGACGGACTCCTGGTCGGACTGCGGTTTCCGTAAAGCCATCCTTGTGTCCCGCGAAGGCGTGGAACACCGGACATCCAGGAGGTGAGCGAATCCTATCAGAGCGTCGGTTGACACGGCCATGTTTCCGCGACGGCCATGGACAACTTCGACGTTTTCGTCACTTTCGACAGTCGGCCCGAGCCTGACCGGAGTCGACACAGAGATGAGTAGGTTGTCGTTCGGGTTGGAGTCGAAAAATCGTAACGCAAGATAAAGGGGTTGGAGTCTTCGCTGAGTTCCCCTTGTGGGCATTGGACTTATGGGGTGGAGACCTCTGCGCCGTCCGCAGGATCGACTCCAACTGGATTTCCCGCGATTCCGGGGGCGCCAAGCGGGTGCGGATCGTGCTCGGCATCTTCACGTTGAGTGCCGTTCTCCTCGGTGCGGCGAGCGCCTTCGACCTGCGTGTGAACTGGACGGAATCGATGCCGCGCGGCATCCATCAACGCGTGAGGCCGGCAGTCGAACGGGGCGCGTGGGTTGCGGTCTGTCTCGAAAGCGCCGCGGCGGAGCTCGCGCGGGAGCGCGGCTACGTGATCGACGGCTCCTGCCCGAGCGGTCTGACGCCAGTCTTCAAGCGCGTGGTCGGCATTCCGGGAGATCGGATCCGGGTGGCGATGGACGGCTGTCGCGGTGAACGGAGCGGCCGTTCCGGACAGCGAACTGAAGGAAGTCGACTCGCCGGGGCTGCCGCTCGAGCACACGGCGCGAGGGCGAGATCGTCCTCACGGAGGGCCGCTTCTTCGTCATGGGAATGAACCCGTCGCGGAGCTGGGACAGCCGCCATTTCGGCGCGGTCTCCGCGCATCCAATCGTCGCCGGAGCGAGGCCCTTGTGGACATTCTGAGGCGGCGGGAAACGTGACCTTGGCGCGGGTCTGAAGCGACGCACGAGCCGGCTGGGGGGACGGCAATGAGCGGAGCAGAAACGAGCGTTCTTCACACGCGAGAGCAGGGGAAGCGCGTCCACATCCTGGCGAACCTGGGTGGCTTGGTGGCGATCGCGGGCATGGAGCGGGTCGAGCCGGATCTCCTCCTCGGAGCCCTCCTCGAGGTCGCCGATCGACTGCCGAAGATGAAGGCGGCGCGGCTCGAGGAGCTGCGGCAGCGGGGCGCCGCGAAGCTCAAGCGGGCGCCGCGCGTGGAGCCCCCTGTGGCGGTGAAGAAGGTCATCTCGGTGCGAAGCCAGGCGCGCGGACTGGCCAACGATTGGCCGATAGATCGGAAGCCCGGACTGCGATGCGGGGTTCTTCGAGAACCGTCGCGGCTGCCGCGCTGCTCCGAGCGTTGCCCGACTGCTCGCGGAGTGGCAGCGTGAGCGGCTCGAAACTGGTTGGTGCTCAGGCAG
This sequence comes from uncultured delta proteobacterium, assembly GCA_963722885.1. Lineage (GTDB taxonomy): Bacteria > Myxococcota_A > UBA9160 > UBA9160 > UBA6930 > CAVXZE01. The sequence continues at coordinate 1,356 of CAVROS010000012.1, read as the reverse complement.
CGCGTCGGTATCAGTGGTGGGGACCACCGACCTCTACGGGGCCAGTTTCGGGCGCCCTTGTTCTTCAAGGAACCCGAAGTGTCCGTTCAGGTAGCTGATGGCCCGCTTCGCCTGAATCCACCCCTCCGCGCGCCGCTCCAGCAGCAAGTCTCGCACATCCGGACGGAGATGCCCCACGTCGATCGAGACGCGCCACAGCACATTGACTGAGCGATTCAACATGCCGACATCGGACTCGCTACCCAAGATGCCCAAGGCGATGTCGATTGCCTCTTCGTGAGCGGTATGGCTAAGCGCTGTGATCAACGCTCGTCGTTCTTCGATTGAGAGGTCGGGCTGCCGTTCGAGCCGCTGGCTAATGAACTCAAAGCCGGTATCGGATTGCGTCTCGCCGACCAGCGTTAGGTAAGTAACCCAGTTTGAGTATCCGTCTTCTAGCGTTCGTTCATACTGCGTGATTAGATAGGCGGCGAGGCGGTCCCCGCCTCCGCGAACGAGGTCAACCGCCGGCTGACAGGGCCTGCCCGGCTGCGCGCAGCCACCAACCGCGTAGACCTGCTTCATGAGCTGCTGCATCTCAGGGTCCGAATCATCAAGGGGGCGAGTGGTCGGCGAAGCACCCTCACGATACGGCCCAGGATCGGAGGCCGCGCGATAGAAACTCGCCGCCCAATCACTTCGAGGCCGAAAAATGGCACCGTTCGGTTCCTTCACGCGTTCTACGTAGTCCTCGACCCGTGGCTGAGTTGGCAGGGGCTGCGGTGTCGGACCCACCTTCGTCTCGCTCGTCGGAGAGCTACTCGGTCCGACCGAAGGCGTGCGGCCGAGAAGCTCCGAGCGGTTCACGGCGTCGCGGTGTCGGTCGAGACTCTCCCGGCGCTGGATGATCGACGCCGAGCTTTGGGTGCCCCGTTCTCAGCGGCAACGAGTCCACCAACCTCGCCGTCGTCGCTCCTGCCTGGGGGAGCTGATCCAGATCGACGGATGCGATCACGAGTGGTTCGAGGAGCGAGCCCCACGGTGCACGCTGCTGGTCTACGTGGATGACGCGACGAGTCGCCTGATGGAACTTCGTTTCGTCCCTTCGGAGTCGACATTCAGCTACTTCGCGGCGACGAGGACGTACCTCGAACGCCACGGAAAGCCCGTCGCCTTCTACAGCGACAAAGCCAGCATCTTTCGGATCAACGCCACCGAGCCACGCAAGACAGCGGGGATGACGCAATTCAGTCGGGCCTTGTCGGAACTGAACATCGACATCATCTGTGCCAACACGCCTCAGGCAAAGGGTCGTGTTGAGCGTGCGCTCCTCACGCTGCAGGATCGACTCGTGAAGGAGCTCCGTCTCCAGGGTAT
>CAVROS010000011.1:0-117418 GCA_963722885.1 uncultured delta proteobacterium | reverse complement strand
TCCCCTTGGAGGAACCCACCGCCCCGTCCCGCGAGATCGAGCCGCCCCGTCGCAAACTGCCTCCAGAACGAGCTCCTGAAGCTGCGGGTGCGGGTAAGCCGACCCAGATCCTCTTCGGGGATCTTCACGTAGATACAGCATTTCGCTCGATGCCTTCCAGATGACGATGCCCCTGGCGGCAGGCGAGGGAGTACACCCGGTATCGGACGCCTGTGACTTCGCACGCTTCTGCTCGGGCCTGGATTTCTTCTCGATCACCGATCATGCGGAGAATATCACCCCGACCCTGTGGCAGAACACGAAGGCGCCATACGGCAGTGTGATCCCTCTCGGATCCGCAGGATCCGGACCTGGTCGCGTTCCTGGGTTTCGAGTGGACCCAGGTGGGTGCAAATCCAGACGACCACTACGGGCACAAGAACGTGGTGTTTCTGGAGACTTCGGAGGAAGCGGTGCCGACCCACCCGGTCGCCTCCAAGCCTCCCAGGGGCGGGCTCAGCGAGAACGACTTCCTGCCCGGTCTGGATCAGAAGCTCCTTCTGCCACTCGTCGATCTCCGCAATTTCCCGCCCTACATGACGTTCAACCGATACGCTGCAGACCTCTCCCGGTTCGCGACAATGCCTGTCCGTGGGCACTCCCTATTCGGACCTGAGGCCAGTGCATGGCCCAGGCTGAAACACCGGCACAGCTGTTCGAGCTGCTTTCCGAGTGGGGCGGTGAGAGCATGGTGATTCCGCATGGGAATACGTGGGGAACTACACTCCCATGGGCGTGACATGGGACAAGCAACTGCGGGACGGTATGGAGGCCACGAACGACAGGGTTTGTTCGAGATATTCTCCGGCCACGGCAACTCCGAGCCCTATCGGCCCTGGAGGCACGTGACCTTCAACGAGCGGAGCGAGAAGGAATGCCCCCCGAGACCGAGGAGTTCTATCCCGGGTGCCGCCGTGCTGGGGATATCGTGCTCGAACACTGTCGGTCCGAAGGAAGACCAGCTGAAGAATGTCTCCAGCTCTCCAGCAAAGCTCGGCAGGACTTTCTGGACAGCACCGATGAGAGGCGTTGATGAGCATCCCGAGTGCCTCCGCAGCGGATTGGCAGGACAGTGGGCAGTGCAGGGACTGCTTCCTGCCGACCTACGGGACTCGCCCGGGAGGATCTGCCCAATACGCCCTGGCGATACGCGATTTCTCGGATCCCGGGAGCCCGCGGCGCTTCCGCTTCGGGTTCATCGGTTCCAGTGACAATCACTACGCCAGGCCGGGGACCGGCTACAAGGAGTTCTCCAGAAGCGGCATGACGGAGGCCTGGAGCTCTCAGCTACCCGAGATCAAGAAGAGGCTGGTGGGAGAAGTCAGCGACGAGGAAAGGGTCTCCAGCAGGGCGTGGCGAGCTGCGAGCAAGCGGGAAGCGATGATGGCCGGTGTCCGGGCCTTCGAGCGACAGGCATCCTTCTTCTACACCGGCGGGCTGGTGGCGGTTCACGCGCGGGACAGGACCCGCGAGGAGATCTGGAAGGCACTCGAGAGCAGGCAGGTCTATGCGACGAGCGGGGACCGAACACTGCTCTGGTTCGACCTGCTCGATGCGGGCGACGATTCGTCGACCGTCGTTCCGATGGGCGGAGAAGTCACCACCACGGGCAACCCGCGCTTCCGGCAAGGGCAGCGGGCGCGTTCGGGCAAGAGCCGGGTTGTCCGACTACACTCTGGGCTCACTCAGCGCCGACCAGCTGGCAAATTGTGCCATGGCGAATGCTACAACCCGTCCGACCGGCGAACCCTGATCAACCGTATCGAGGTCGTCCGCATTCGCCCACAGAACCACCCGGATGAACGGGTCGATGACCTCATCGAGGACAAGTGGAAGGTCTACCACTGCCCCGTGGACGAGAGCGGCTGTGTCTTCGAGTTCGAAGATCCGGAGTTCGGCACCTCCAAGCGTGACGCCGTGTACTACGTTCGCGCCATCAGCGAGCCCAAGCCGCTGATCAACGGCCAGACACAGAATCATGAATTCGACCGGGCGGGACGCTACGTAGGAATGTCTCCCTGCAATACGCTCGGTGACGATGACTGCCTGGGTGTGAATGAACCGCGGGCCTGGTCGTCACCAATCTTCGTTGCGTACGGCACGGTTCGATAGACCCGTCCTCTCGGCAACAGCTCCAGACAAAAGCCGCTTGGCTGGGAGCGTTCTCCAACCCGCCATCTTGAAAGCAGACGAAGCATGCTCGTCCCCTTGACTCAACTACTCCGCAAGGCCGAGGAGGGCGGGTACGCCGTCATGGCCCCGGACTTCATCAGCAGACACATGCTCGAGCTGGAGCTGGAGGTGGCCGAAAGGCACGGCACCCCGGTAATCATCAGCTACCCCTCACTCCCCATCGACAAGTTCAAACGCTTCGGTGCCTGGACGCGATCGGTTCTGCGGCTGTGCGAAGGAGCGAAGGTGCCGGTGTGTCTGCATCTGGATCACGGAAAATCCGTCAAGGCCTGTCTGAAGGCGATCGATGCCGGATTCCCCAGTGTGATGATCGACGGAAGCTCGTTCTCCTTCGACGAGAACGTGCGAATGACGCGAACCGTGGTGGCGGCGGCCCGGGAGAAGGGCGTCTCGGTGGAGGCCGAGATCGGTCATGTCGGCTCGGGAAAGGTGATCGTCGAAAGGGGCAAGGACGAGAGCATGCTGACCGATCCCGGAGGAGGCCAGACGGTTTTCGCAGCAGCGGAGATCGACTGCCTGGCTGTCTCCATCGGAACCGCACATGGCGAATACAAGGCGGAACCGAAGATCGACTTCGAAAGACTGGATGCAATCCGAAATCAGGTCCCGGTTCCCCTGGTTCTGCACGGCGGATCCGGAACCGGCGACGAGAACATCGCCCGGGCGGTCAGGGGCGGCATCCGCAAGATCAATCTCTTCACCGAATTCTTGAATCTCTATGTATCGGAGACGCTGGCCTACTACAGACGAAACCCCCTGCGGCTTCTGCTTCCCTCGAAGAAACACGATCGGCAGCTGGCAGCGATCGAGCCGGTGCTGAAGAGATACTTCGAGATATCGGGAAGCATCCACAAGGGAAAGGCGTAGCGCCTTCCGGTCAGCGGCCCGGCCTTCCTGCTCATCGGATGGCCCGAAGGCGAGGATCGGCGAGTCCGATCTATCCCCCGTCCGCCGCAGCGATCACGGCCACCTCGTCGCCCGGCCGGACCGGGGTGGCGAGACCCTCCAGGGTACGAATGCGGCACGGATCGCAAGACACACAAGCATTTTTAGGTACTTAGGATGGAGAAGATCGCTTGGCGACAAGTTGACGACCAACGGATTGTCAGTGGAGCCCTCGATTCGAAGCCAGATCCGCCACCTCTTTTGCTCGCATGATGGTAGTCATCTCAATTGGCATGACGACCATCATCCAGATTTTCGATTCCCTCCAATCGGCCCGGAGAGCTACGAGCGAGTGGGTCATGGCCATGAAGAAGCCGAGCAAGCGGACAGAGCAGAAAGAGCAGACTCATCAGCGCATCGTCGCCGCCGCCGCCCGCCAGTTCCGCGAGGAGGGCCTCGGTGGCGCGGGCGTCCAGCGGATCATGGAAGAGGCGGGGCTGACCCACGGCGGGTTTTATTCCCATTTCGACTCGAAGGTCGATCTGACCGCCGAGGCTGTCGCGCTCGCGTTGAAGACCGCGTACGAGGACTGGCTGGAGGGAGCCGACTTCCTGCATGGGCCGGGAGGCACGAGGCGCATGCTCGATGCCTATCTGAATCGCGCGCATCGGGACAACCCGGGAGCCGGCTGCCCATTGCCCTCGTGCAGCGCGGATGTGGCCCGTGCCGCGCCAGCGGTTCGGCGCGCCTACGCGACCGAGCTTCGCAACATCATCGAGAGCCTCGAGCGACACCTGGTGGATCCGGAGGATGACGAGGCCCACGAGCGCGCCGTCGGCGCGATGGCCCTGTGCGTCGGGGGGCTGCTGCTGGCGCGAGCAGTCGACGACGGCGCCCTTTCCGAGGACATCTTGAGCGCCTGCCGGAAGTTCGGGTCCGGCTGTTAGGGCGACCGAGAGAAGCAACGACGAATGGAATCGTCGGATGTGATCCCGGCAGGGCGCCTATGGGAGCATGAAGATGACGGATCAGGAGATCTACCAGAAGCTCATCGACTACCTCGACAATCCGTTGCTGGGGTTCCCGGAATCAGAGCACATGATGCCCATGATCACGTCATTCATCACGCCTGAAGAGGCAGAATTCATGACGGGATTTCCGACGAGCAACGCGAGCCTCGATCAGATCGCCGCCGTGAAGGAAATGGACCCCGCCGATCTGCTCCCGAAGATCGAGGCGCTCTGCAGGAAGGGGCTGGCCTACGAGGCGATACGTGGAGATTCGTCTCAGTACAAATTGATTCACCCCCTCGAGATGTTCCTTCGTGTCACGTACTGGGACGGAGAGGACAGGAACCCACCAGGAGCATGGCGCCTCATGCGAACAGGTATTACATGGACGGCTGGTACGACCAGCTCGAGCCCTTCCCGCATCGCGGGCTGCGAGCGATACCCGTAAACCAGACGGTCGAGGCCGGAAAGACGGTCCTGCCGTTCGAAGACGTCGTCAAGGTCATCGACAATTACGAGTACTACGCGGTCGGCCATTGCCCCTGCAGACAGAGACACAAGCTCGACCCGGATTACCGTGAAAGCCCCTTCCCCTCCGAGGTGTGCCTCCATTTCGACGAGTTCGCCCGCTACATGGTGAAGTACGGCCATGGAAGGGAAATCACCAAGGAAGAAACTCTCGAGATTCTGAAGAAGGCGGCGGATGCCGGCCTGGTTCACGGCCTCTCGAACCAGATGGAGAAACAGGAGACGCTCTGCAATTGCGATCTCGAGTACTGCACCATGTTCAAGCCGTATCATCAGCTGGATTTCGCCAAGAGCCTGGAGAAGTCGAATTATCAGGTCGCGGTGACTCCGGAGACCTGTAAAGCATGTGGCCTCTGCATCAGACGCTGTCCGATGGACGCGATCCAGATGAAGTTCTCCACCAAGGCGACCAACAAGTACAGAAAAGCGGTCGTGGTGGATACTGATCTGTGCATCGGATGCGGTGTCTGCGTCCACAAGTGCAAGACCAAGTCGATCACGCTCACACCAAGAGAAGAAACGACCCAACCTCCGAAGGACTCAAGGGAGTTCACCACACTGAATGTCACGGCAGTGCTTGCCGCGAAAGAAGCAAGCACTCAGTAGACGGGCGTCCCCGGTCCAGCCCCTCTCGACCATACCCACGGCCACAACGGGCCAGCCATGACTGGGAGGGCAAGCCCAGCAAGAGGGGGGAGCGACAAGCTGGCGACAAGATCTCGCGAAACAAAAGCGAGAGAAGTCTCGCGGGGTTGGTGGTGGGCCCTCCAGGGTTCGAACCCGACCCCAGGGGAAAAAGCGCGAGTAATTCCGGGCACTTACAAGAGCGAAAAACGCTTCGCGACAAGTTGGCGACAAACGGGCGTTCAGCGGAGGCTCGCTTTCGCGGCTGGATCCAACATCAGACCTATTCCCTCAGACGAACCTTTGAACACCTACACAGCTTGCGCAGCTCGATTGGAACGGCTTCGACCGTCATCGTCCTACCCCCTCCCGCACTCTCTCCACCTCCACGGCCACCTCCTTGGGGATGTTGTTCATCGAGAGGTAGGCGTTTCGGTACTGGAGGTGCCCGTAGCCTCCGGCCATGTTGTTGGGCTTGAGCGGGTTGGCCCCGACGTCGTTCTGGGTGGCGCCGTCGGGGAACTGGTAGCCCTCCCAGGCGTGGTAGCAGATCAGCGTACCCGGCTGGACGGCTGGGGAGATCTTCGCCCACGGTGTGAACTCGCCGACGTCGTTGTAGACCCGGATCCGGTCGTTGTCGGAGATCCCCCGCTCCCGGGCGTCGGCCTCGCTCAGGTAGGCGACCGGCGAGCCCCGCTGGAGCCGCAGCAGCGGCTGGTTGGCCCGGAAGATGGAGTGTTGGCTCCAGCGGTTGTGACCACCGGTGAGCCGCAGCGGATAGGGGCCACCCGCCGCCACTGGCTCCTTGTGCACCGCCAGCTGCTCACCGACCTCCGTGTACCAGGGGTGGTCGATGTAGAACTGCTGACGGCCGGTGAGCGTCGGCCAGGGGGTCTTGTGCTCGTGGAACCAGCCGAACTGGTTCATCGGCTCGCTGTAGTCGTAGTCACTGAACATGCAGCTGAGATTCATGGCCAGCTCGAGCCCGGCGACCTTCTCGATCTTCACCATGCCGTCCTCGACCGCCTTCTGCCAGGGCTGCTCGCCGAGGTCGGTGTAACGGGTGAGACCGGAGTTCCGCATGATGTAGTCGAGCGCCGCCTTCTCGCCCTTCTCGCCCTCCACGTAGACGCCGTCGACGCTCAACCAGTCGTAGAGGTTCTCCAGGGTGTGCTCCTCACCGGTGTGGTCGGTGAATCCCTTGACGCCCCGCGCCCTGGCACGCTCCTGGATCTTCCTGGCGAGGTGGATCATGATGTCCCACTCGTGCCTGGACTCGTAGAGGGGCGGCACCGCACGGTCACCCACCACCACGTAGGGGATGTAGGACATCGTGTACTTGATGCCCGGCTTCTCGTAGTACCCGCAGGCCGGAAGGATGTAGTCGGACCACATCCCCGAGGTCGACATCCGGAAGTCGCAGGTGACGATGGTGTCGATCTGCTTCCACAGGCTGTCGCGGATGGTCCTGGCATTCGGCCATCGCCGCAGCGGGTTGGGGCCCGAGTAGTACAGGAACTTCGGCCTCTTGGGCGGCATGGGATGGATCGGCTGGATGCCCTGCTCGATGATCTCCTTCATGTACTCGGAGACCGGACGGGGTAGCGCCGGATCCGCGTAGGCGTCGTTCCCCGCGGCTTCGGCGAACTTCGGGTCGTGCGCGTAGAGCCATGGGATGAGCGGCGTGGAGCGCATCCTCTCGCTCGAGATCCAGAACATCAGCTTGGAGATGTCCTGCATCTGGGGGTGCTCCATCGGGACTTCCATCCGCGGCTCGGTCTGGAGCTGCTCGCCCGTTCCGACCAGGGCGAAGCCCGGGAACGGCCACCAGGTGGACACCTTGATGCCCGAGCCGGGCTTGCCGCCCGAGTTGCCCGTCAGCGCCATCAGATAGACCATGCCGCGCTGGAAGAGATCCGAGTGGTAGTGCTTGCAGGCGCCCCAGGAGGAGAAGATCATCACTGACTTCGCCTTCGCCATCTCCCGGGCCACCACCCGGATGTTCTTGGCCGGAACCCCGGTGATCTCCGCGGCCCGCTCCGGTGAATACGAAGCCAGATGCGCCTTCAAGAGTTCGAAGACCGGACGCACCCGCACCTGCTTGCCGTCCACGAGACGCACCTTGTGCGCCCCCTCGAGCGCCGGATCCGTCTCCTCGTCCAGCGCGATCGTCATCACCTCGGAGCCCCAGGTGCCCGTGGCCAGCTGCTTGCGGCCCTTGGCGACGTTCCAGAAGTAGAACTGCTCGTCGGAGCCCCCCTCGACCACGTCGCTCTCGCGCAGGAAGCGGCTGTTGTCGTCGCGCACCAGGAAGGAGAGATCGGTCTGCTCCTTGATGTACCCGACGTCGTGAAGACCCTCGTCCACGATCACGTGCGCCATGCCCAGCGCCAGCGCCGCGTCGGTCCCCAGGCGCACGTTCAGCCAGCGGTCGGCGTGAAGCGTGGAAGGGCTGAAGTCAGGACATACCGCCACGATCTTGGCTCCCCGGTAGCGCGCCTCGTAGAGAAAGTGAGCGTCGGGCTGCCGGGTGTAGTTCGGATTGCCCAGCCAGATGAAGATGTAGTCCGAGCGGAACCAGTCGTCGGCGGTCCCCTCGCTCATGTAGGTGCCCCAGCTCTGGATCAGACCCACCGGCAGGTCGCCGACCCCCGCCCAGGAGTCGATCATGGTGGCAGCCAGACCCCTCACAAACAGGAACAGCTCCATGGTCGTGGCGATACCGGCGTCGTTGTTCGTGGTGCCGTGGTCGTACATGACGCAGTCGTGTCCGTCCTCGACGATCACGTCGATCAGCTTGTCGGCGATCTCCTCCAGCGCCTGGTCCCAGCTGAGCCGCTGCCAGCGGCCCGAGCCCCGCTCGCCGATGCGCTTCATCGGGTAGCGGATGCGGGTGGGGTCGTACATCTGCGCGCTGTAGGCGCAGCCCGCCGTGCAGCCCCGCGGGTTGAAGTCGGGGACGTCCTTGAACTCCTGGGGGTAGTTGGCGTTCTGCTCCTCGCGCCAGACGATGCCGTCCTTCACGTAGGCGTCGAAGGAGCAGGTCTCGATGCAGTTGACGCGGAGGTGGGAGACGCGGACCATGTCGTCCCAGGTCCACTCGTCGCGGTAGACGTCCTCCCACCCGCGGTACTGGTAGGGACGGGACATCAGATCCTCGAGGCGAGCCTTGGGATCGATCTGCGCAAGGCGGCGCAGCCCCGCGGCGGACGAGACACGGGTATCAGACACGACCAGCCTCCCTATCGAGGGCCAAGGGTCCGGGCTTGGAGGGGAGGGTCCATCTTTCGGCAGATTCCTGCAACTCGCGGCGACAAAGCGTCGCGATGCTCTCCTCGCCCCGTCGCCCCTCGAGCACAATGCGGATCTTCTCTTCTGCCGAGAACCGTTTGCGTGTCCTACGCCGGATATCCTTGACGATCTTCTCTGCCGACTCTCCTGCTCCCTTGGCCATTGGATCCCTCCTCGCCCAGTGGCAGAAGAGCCTCTTGATTCGACAGCCCCAACGGTCCGAGTTGCCTCGACGGGTGACACGTCGATCCAGTCCACGCGCCGCTATGCGCGGCTCGCAGACAACGCCCTCGTCGAGGTGTTGCGCGTGCCAGCCGTCAATGTCAACCGACGATGAAGCGGCGGAAAAGCAGGACTTGGCGACAAGCTGGCGACAAGGTTTCGCGAAACAAAGTGAGGAAGTCTCGCAGGGGTTAGTGGTGGGCCCTCCAGGGTTCGAACCTGGGACCGTCCGGTTATGAGCCGGTTGCTCTAACCACTGAGCTAAGGGCCCTGGGGCTTCCAGGTTACCACGGGGAATCGGCCTCGGCGCGGTTTGAGATCGGCTCGATTTGCTGCGATCATCGACGCCCATCTGACACCCAAAGACCCGGAGTAAGCCATGCAGCTCAAGTACGGATGCAACCCCCATCAGAGCTTCGCGAGCATCGAGCCCATCGAGGCGGGAACGGCGCCCATCGAGGTCCTGAACGGCAATCCGTCCTACATCAATCTCCTCGACGCGCTGAATGCCTGTCAGCTGGTGGCCGAGGCGCGCCAGGCCACCGGTCTTGCCGCCGCGGCCTCCTTCAAGCACGTCTCACCGGCTGGCGCGGCGGTGGCCTGCGAGCTCGATCCGGCCCTGGCCGAGGCCTACGAGGTGCCGGGGGTCGAGCTGACCGATGCGGCCCTCGCCTACGTGCGGGCCCGCGGCGCCGATCCGAAGTGCTCCTTCGGCGACTTCGCCGCCCTCTCGGATCCCGTCGATACGGCGACGGCTGGCTTCCTCAAGGGAGTGATCTCCGATGGCATCGTCGCGCCGGACTACGAGGACGAGGCGCTCTCGATCCTCAAGTCCAAGAAGGGGGGAGGCTTCATCGTGCTGCGCGCCGATCCCGGCTTCCGGCCTCCGCAGAAGGAGACGCGCGAGATCTACGGGATGCGGCTGGTCCAGGACCGCAACAACCACATGGTGTCTGCCGCCGAGCTCGACGGGGTGGTCTGCGGCGAGCTCACCGAGGCGGCGCGGCGGGACCTGCTGCTGGGCCTGGTGGCGATCAAGTACACCCAGTCGAACTCCGTCGGCTACGCCCTGGACGGTCAGATGATCGGCATCGGCGCCGGCCAGCAGTCGCGCGTCGACTGCACCAAGCTGGCGGGATCGAAGGCGGATCTCTGGCACCTGCGCACCCATCCGAAGGTGCTCGGCCTGAAGTTCAAGAAGGGGGTCAAGCGCCAGGAACGGATCAACTGGCGGGTGCGCTACATCGAGGGCGACCTGACCCGCTTCGAGAGCGAAGCCCTGCGGGACTGTCTGGAGGGCTCCCTCGATCTCCTGACCGACGACGAGCGCCGCGAGTGGCTCGCCAAGCTCGACGGGGTGAGCCTGGTCTCCGACGGCTTCATCCCCTTCCGGGACAACATCGACCACGCCCAGCGCCACGGGGTGCGCTTCATCGCCCAGCCCGGCGGCTCGACCCGGGACGCGGAGATCGAGGAAGCCTGCCGCGAGTACGGCATCACCCTGGTCCACACCAAGCTCCGCCTCTTCCACCACTGAGCCGGAGTAGCCCGGGGACGTTCCTTGCGTTCTTACGTTTAGGCAATGCCTAAACGTCAAGAACGCAACGCCCCGCTCCGAGGGGGATCAGTCGTCGACGAAGCTCTTGAGCAGGCGGCTTCGGCTGGGGTGGCGGAGCTTGCGCAAGGCCTTGGCCTCGATCTGGCGGATTCGCTCGCGAGTCACGTCGAAATCGTGGCCCACCTCCTCGAGGGTGTGGTTGGCTCGCTCGCCAATGCCAAAGCGCTTCTTGAGAACGCGCTCCTCGCGCGGCGCCAGGGTCGCGAGCACCCGGCGGGTCTGATCCGAGAGGCTCCGCTCGACCACCGCTTCCTGGGGATTCACCGCGTTCTTGTCCTCGACGAAGTCACCCAGGCTGCTGTCCTCTTCCTCGCCCACCGGCGTCTCGAGACTGATGGGCTCCTTCGCAATCTTGAGCACCGTCCGCACCTTCTCGAGGGGCATCTCCAGCTTCTCGGCGAGCTCCTCGGGGAACGGCTCACGACCCAGCATCTGCACCAGCTGCTTACCCGCCCGGTGGAGCTTGTTGATCGTCTCGATCATGTGCACGGGGATCCGGATGGTTCTCGCCTGATCGGCGATGGCCCGGGTGATCGCCTGGCGGATCCACCAGGTGGCGTAGGTCGAGAACTTGTAGCCGCGCTGGTACTCGAACTTGTCCACCGCCTTCATCAGCCCGATGTTGCCTTCTTGAATCAGGTCGAGGAACTGAAGACCGCGGTTGGTGTACTTCTTGGCAATCGACACGACCAGGCGCAGGTTCGCCTCGGTGAGCTCGCTCTTGGCCTGGAGGGTCTCCCGGGACGCCTCCCGATATAGCGAGGTGGCTTCGCGGACGGCATCTCGATCCATCCGGATCTCGCTCTCGCGCTTGCGCAGGGTCCTCTGGATCGCCTCGATCTTCTGGGAGGCCGCCGCGATGCGCTCCGGATCACCGCCGAGCTGCTCGAGCGCCTCCTTCCCCTTCTTGCTGCGACGGGTCGAGAGCAGAACCAGCCGCTCGAATTCGGCGCTGTTCACCTTGAAGGGCCTCGCGACACGCTCGGCCTTCCGCTCCAGAGCCCGCATCTCCCGGGCCACCTTCTGGAAGTTCGAGCCGATCCGGAGAAGCCTGGCTCCCGAGAAGCGCGTCTCGAGCAGCAGATGCACGCACCGGCGATAGCGCTCCTCGACCTCTTCTAGCAGATGGCTGCGCGTCTCGTCGCTGGTGCGCGGGTTGGCGATCGCGCTATTGCGCTTGCTGATGTCTCCCTCGAGGCGCCGGATGCGGGTGAACGCCTGGAGCAGCATCCTGCGGCGCTCGTCGGGGGTGTGCGCCGCCTCCAGGTCGTCGAGCCCGTCGAGCACAGCCTTGAGCTCGATCTTGTTCCTGCGAAGCTGGTCGCCGAGGTGCAGCACCTCGCGAACGCCATAGGCGTTGCCCACGGTGGCGTAGAGCATCTTGTGCTCCCCAGCCTCGATCCGCTTGGCGATCTCCACTTCGCCCTCGCGGCTGAGCAGTGACACCTGTCCCATTTCGCGCAGGTAGACTCGCACCGGATCGTTGGTGCGAGGGGCATCCTCGCTGTCGAATTCCGCCCGGGAGCGGCTCTCCCGGACCTTCCGGGTGGCGCGCGGCCTCTGCGAGTCGACGACGGTAATCTCGTGTTCTCCGAAGAGCGCCATGACTTCCTGGAGCTGATCCGTCGACAACACCTCTTCCGGCAGGGCGCCGTTGACATCGTCGACGGTGAGGTATCCGCGCCGGCGGCCTTCGGTGACGAGCTTCTTGACGACGCGAAGCTCACGGGTCTCCTGACTGATCTCTACGTTCGCTCGCGCCGAACCCGCGTTCTGGCGCGAACCCTTGCGCCGAGAGCGCACCCTGGCGCGAGCCGCGGCGACGCGCGCCCCCGGAGAACCGCCGGCTCCCGAGGTCTCGGGAGCCCCGGCCGGTTTTGCCTCTGCGACCGGCTGGTGGGTCGGTCGCTGCTGGCTTCCGGGCGCGCTCGAAGCCATCGGGCTCTCCTTCCTCGGTTCTGCTCTGCCGTCGATCGAACCCATTCGAATCCAGTCTCAGTGGGGCTGCGGCCCGCCGGGGGAACGGAGGCGCTCGAGCTGACGGTCCTTCTCCAGCAAGAGCGCTTCGTGATCCTCCGACGGAATCCGAAGCCTCGCGGTGAGCGCTTTCGCCTCGCTGCGCTGCCTTCGCCTCTCCAGCCACGCCACCGTGTCGCGCAACGCGCGCAGAGCGCGGTCCGCGTCATCGAAGAGACCTTCGGTCCGTGAGGCGAGTCGGAGCAACCGCTCACGGGCCAATCCCTCGCAGCGATCTGCCAGAGCGGCGACGTCGACACCACCCTCACCGCGGCATTCCCCGAGCACCACAGCGGTGAGTTCACTCCAGACCGGGTCGGGAGCGCAAGCGAGCAGCGTGTCTTGATCCACCTCACCGGCGTGGGCCGGGTGTTCGAGGAGAATCTGCACGACGTCGGCGAAGCGGCGGTCCTCGGGCGTCGCGCTCCGGACCAGCACGCCGCCATCCTCGTCGTGATCCGGCGCCGCTCCACCTCGGGCCACGCGGCGGACCACCGCCTCCACGTCGCGCACGTCACTTCCGCAGGCCATGGCAAGGCGGCGGGTGTACTCCCCGCGCTCCACCGGGTCGGGAAGAACGGCCAGAAGCGGCGCCACCGCCGCCACCGCGTCGGCCTTCTCCCAGGGTGATTCACAGCCACCGGCCAACGCGCGCTGGATGGCGAGCTCCAGGGCGGGCGGCGCCGAGTCGATCAGATCGCGCAGGGCCTCGGGGCCGTTCCGAGTCAGGAAGTCATCGGGATCCTCACCGGCCGGCAAGGCCGCCGCGCGGACCCGGAGGCCCTGAGGGAGCACCACCTCGAGGGCGCGAAGAACGGCGCGCTGCCCGGCCTCGTCACCGTCGAAGAGCAGCACGAGATTGCGCGTACGGCGGCGAAGATTGCGCGCGTGACCCTCGGTGAGAGCCGTACCACAGGTCGCGACCGATTCCTCGATACCGGCCCGGTGCAGAGCGATCAGGTCGAAGTAGCCTTCGACCACCACGGCCCGGTCGTTGCGGCGAATCGGCTCGAGGGAAAAGGGGAAGCCATAGAAAGTCTCGCGCTTGTGAAAGACCGGACTCTCGAGAGTGTTCAGATACTTCGGCTCCTGCTCGGAGCTCGAGGACCCGGCCACCGAAGCCGATCACCCGCCCGCGCACATCCTGGATCGGAAAGGTGATGCGCCCCCGCAACAGGTCGTAGTGACCACCGCGCTCGCGCTCCTTGAGCAGTCCGGCCTTCTCGCCCATGGAGGCGGGGATGCGACTGCGCGCCAGGGCGTTCGTCACCGCGTCCCAGCGATCCGGCGCAAAGCCGATGCCGAAGCGCTCGGCCAGCTCGCGCCCGAGACCACGCCGCTCGAGATAGGCGCGGGCCGGCTCGCCCTGGGAGGCCATCAGCGCCTCGCGGTAGAGCTTCTGTGCAACGCCGGTGGCCTTCAGGATCCGCTCGGCAACTCCCGGCTCCCCGCCGCCGGTCTGGGGAATCTCGATCCCGCACTCGGCTGCCAGCATGCGCACTGCCTCGGGAAAGGTGAGGTTTTCGTGGCGCATCAGGAACGCGATCGCGTTGCCGCTCTCACCGCATCCGAAGCAGTGGAAGATCCCGCGCTCCGGGTTCACCGTGAACGAGGCAGTCTTCTCCTGGTGGAAGGGACACAGGCCCTTGAAGCTTCGCCCGGCCTTCTTGAGGGTGACGTAGCGGCCGATCAAATCGACCACATCAACGCGATCCCGAATCGCCTGGATTGTCTCTTCCGGGATCCGACTCATTGGCCCGCGGCTCCCCGGCGTCAGACTAGTTGACCATCCGCTTCAGCCTCTTCAGTGCGCGTTTCCTGGCGGCGGCCGCCTTCTTCTTCTTGCGCACGCTGGGCTTGTCGAAGTACTCGCGACGGCGGAGTTCGGTCAGGATTCCTGCCTTCTCCACCTGCTTCTTGAAGCGCTTCATGGCTACTTCGAAGGGCTCGTTGTCCTTTACCTTGATGACCGGCATTCGCCTCCCGATCTCCTCCGCTCCAGAAATTCGAGCCCATTGCTACGAGCGAGGTCCAAGCCATTGGGCGTAGACCACGCTCGTATCGGTAAGTGGTTCGTAATCGGCTCGCGTGTCGAGCTGCGGGTCTGTTGCACAAGGCCGAAGGTCACCGCTCTACCGCGCCCGATTTCGTGATCGATCCGGGCAGCAAACTGAGAAAGTGCCCAAAGGACGATCCACCATCAACGAAAAACGCTTTGAAAACGCAGTACTCGGAGCCATCGACACCGGCGGCTGAACCTAGCGCAGGGTCACCGTGCCATCAAGGAAGCGCCGGAGGCCGAACTGGGATCCCCAGCTCCAGGAGGCGACTCTTGACCATCCCCACGGTGGTCTCCCTGAAATGGAAGATCGAGGCGGCCAGGGCCGCCTGGGCGTGACCGCCCTCGGGTCCGTCGTCGAGGGCCTCGGCCAGGCTCTCCGGCGTTCCTCCCCCACCCGAGGCGATCACCGGAACCGCCACCGCGTCGGCGACCGAGCGGACCAGCTCGATGTCGTAGCCGACCTTGGTGCCGTCGCGGTCCATACTGGTGAGAAGAATCTCGCCGGCGCCGGCGGCCGCCATGCGCCGGGCCCACTCGACGGCGTCGATCCCGGTCGGCCGTCTCCCACCGTGGGTATAGACCTCGAAGACGGCCGGGACCTTCTCATCGACGGCGGGTCGCTCACCGTCCTGGCCGCCGACCGGCAGCCCGGGCGGCAAAACCCTCCGGGTCATCGATCCGCCGCGCATCGATGGCCACCACCAGGTTCGCCGTCCCGATCATCAGCGCCGCCTCCTCCACCAGCTCCGGATTCGAAACGGCAGCGGTCATGATGGAGACCTTGTCGGCCCCCGCATTCAGAAGATCGCGGATATCCTGGAGATTGCGGACACCGCCGCCCACGCAGAGCGGCATGAAGACCGTCTCCGCGGTGCGAGCCACCACGTCGAAAATGATCCGCCGCTTCTCGTGGCTGGCGGTAATGTCGAGGAAGGTGATTTCGTCCGCCTCCTGCTCGTCGTAGAGACGGGCGACCTCCACCGGATCGCCGGCATCGACGTGGTCCACGTACTGAACGCCCTTCACCACGCGGCCCTGGTCCACGTCCAGGCAGGGAATGATCCGCTTCAGCAGCACGCGACGATCTCCAGCGCCCGGGCGAGATCCACCGCGCCGGTGTAGAGAGCGCGGCCCACGATCAGGCCCGAGATCCCCTGTCCCGGCATGCCGAACGGCGGCGCGGACGTCCTCCTCGGATCCGACACCGCCCGATACGATCACCGGAATCTCGACTGCGTCGGCCAGCCTCGCCGTGGCCTCGAAGTTGGGGCCCGTCTGCATGCCGTCGCGGGAGATGTCGGTGTGGATGATCGCCGCCACTCCGACGTCCTCGAAGCGCTTCGCCACCTCCACCGCGTCCACCTCGCTGGTCTCGAGCCACCCCTCCACCGCCACCCGTCCGTCCCGGGCGTCGATGCCCACTCCGATCCGACCCGGAAAGCGAGCGGCCGCCTCGCGCACCAGCTCCGGGCTGCGCAGGGCCACCGTCCCCAGGATCGCCCGGTCGATACCGAGGTCGAGCCACGCCTCGACGCCCTCGAGGGTTCGAATACCGCCCCCCAGCTCGACCGGAACCCCGCCCATCTCCCGAAGGATGGCGCCCACCGCCTCGCGATTGCAGGGTCTCCCGGCCCGGGCTCCGTCCAGATCCACCACGTGCAGCCGACGCAGCGGGTGGGAGGCGAAGTCCGCCGCGATCTTCGACGGGTCGTCTCCGTAGACGGTCACCTGGTCGTAGCGGCCCTGGGAGAGCCGGACGCACTTGCCGCCCAGAAGATCGATTGCGGGGATCAGCTCGAAGGGACTCACAGTGAACTCACCAGAGCGGGATCTGAAGCACCATTTCCTCCGCACCCCATTTGGCGAGCTCCTCGGCGGTTAGCCAACGCATGCCGCCTCCGGGGTAGCGGTGGGTGCTGAAGAGGTTCTCGGAGAGCGCCTGCTGCGTCTCGGCGAAGACGCCATTCCAGAGCTTCAGCGATCCCGGCGCCGTATACAGGGTCACCTCGAAACCCACCGCCGCCGGATGCAGGGCTCCGGCGGCCTGACCGCGGCGTTCGTCGAATCGGGTGACCGAGCCCAGCAGTAACGCATCGGCCCCGAACTTCTCGGCGACGACCTGGGCAACCGCCCGGGGAACGAGCCGTTCCTCGACGGGTTGCTGCGTGGCGAGGGCGCGCGCCACATCGTCGGCGGGCACTACGGGAATCCCCCGCGCTGCCAGCGCCTCGGTCAGGTAGCGCGCGACCAGGGCGGTGGCGACGCTGGGCGGCACGGCCGCGGTGGAGTTCGTCCTTCGGGAGAGACTGCCCGTGGCCCGAAACGGCGCGACCGCGATCCGCCGGATCGGGTCCTTGCGGTCGTTGAGGGCGGGAAAGTGACGCGACTTCACCGTCTCCACGCATCCGGCCATGCAGACAAGAGTGATCAGACACACGAAACCCGGAACGCTTTTCAGCATGAAGTCATCCAGTCGGAATAGGCATCGAGCAGGCGTTTGCCCGACGATTGGCTCTTTTCGGGGTGAAACTGCACGGCGAAGGCCGAGCCCTTTGCCACCGCAGCCGCGAAGGGTCCACCGTACTCGGCGATCCCGACGACTTGTGAGGGATCCCGCGGAACGGCGCGGTAGGAATGCACGAAGTAGAAGCAGTCCTCGGCCGGAAGCCCCTTCAGCATCGGGTGAGATCCTTCGAACCGCACGCTGTTCCATCCGATGTGCGGAACCCGAAGGATTCCTCCCTCTTCATCCCGGTCGTCGAACCGCTCGATGCGGCCCGGCAAGAGGCCAAAGCCCGGGGTCGAACCGTGCTCGTCGCTCTCCTCGAAGAGCAGCTGGAGGCCGAGGCACAGACCCAGGTAGGGACGCCCGTCGTCGATGGCCGCCATGACGGCCTCGTCGAGACCCTTGGCTCGCAGGCTCGCCGCGGCGTCGGCGAAGGCCCCGACACCGGGAAGCACGACGCCGTCCGCGTCGCGCAAGGAGGCCGGGTCTCGGCACACCTCCGCCCGCAGCCCCGAGCGCTCCAGGGCCTTGCTGACGCTGCGGAGATTCCCGGCGCCGTAGTCGACGACCGCGACACGGGGGGGTGTGCGACCCACGACTACAAGGCGCCCTTCACCGACGGCAGACCATCCACCCGGGGGTCGAGCTCCAGGGCCGTGCGCAGGGCGCGCGCCAGACCCTTGAACACCGCCTCCACCACGTGGTGAGGACTCTCGCCGTAACGACGCTCGACGTGGAGGTCGAGTCCGCCGTTCTGCGCGAAGCCGTAGAGGAAGTCCTCGACCAGCGAGACGTCGAATCCCCCGACCCGGTCGTTCGAGAGCTCCACCTGGTAGACCAGGAAGGCGCGGTTCGAAACGTCGACGCTGACCTCGACCTTCGCGTCGGCCATCGGAAGCACCTGGCTTCCGAAGCGGCGAATTCCCCTGGCATCACCGAGCGCCTCCCTGAGCGCGCTCCCCAATGCGATCCCCACATCCTCCACCGTGTGGTGCAGGTCGACCTCGAGATCGCCCTTCGCGCGCAGGTGCAGATCGAATAGCGCGTGCTTCGCGAACGATTCGAGCATGTGATCGAAGAACGCGATCCCGGTGGCGACATCGTACTCGCCAGATCCATCCAGATCGAGATCGAGTCGGATCTCGGTCTCGCGGGTCTTGCGCTCGAGGGAGGCCTTTCGAGCTCCTGTCTGACTCATATCTCGATCTCCAGCTCGCGAGCGGCCTCGCGCTCGCGGCGTGCGCGTCGGATCTTCTGCAGGCGCAGCTCGACCGAGGCTCCGTGTCCCGTGAATCCCTCGAGCTCCGCGAGGCGGATCACGTCGGCGCCGAGCTCGCGAAGCTTGGGAGGCTCGAAACGCACGAAAGCCGTTCGCTTGAGGAAGTCCTCGATCCCGAGGGGCGAGAAGAAGCGCGCCGTCCCACCGGTGGGGAGCACGTGATTCGGACCGGCCAGGTAGTCACCGACCGCGACCGGCGTATAGTGACCCAGAAACACGGTGCCCGCGTTCGTCACCCGCTTCAGCGCCGCTTCCGGATCGGCGATCGCGAGCAGCATGTGCTCGGGCGCGTAGCGATTCGCCAGCTCGATCGATTCGTCCAGATCCTTGGCGATGATGATCGCGCCGTTGCGAGTGAGCGCCTGCCTGGCGATCTTGGCGCGGTCGAGGCGCTTGAGCTGCTTGACGAGCTGGTCCTGAACCCGTGTCGCCTGGGCCTTCGCCGTGGTGATCAGCACCGCGCAGGCCATCTCCTCGTGCTCAGCCTGGGAGATGAGGTCGGCTGCGATCCAGGTCGGTGTCGCTGTCCGGTCGGCCACCACCAGGACCTCGCTGGCACCCGCCTCGCTGTCGATGTCCACCCAGCCGAACACGAGCCGCTTGGCGTTCTGCACGTAGGCATTTCCCGGGCCCACGATCTTGTCCACACGCGGCACCGACTCGGTCCCGAAGGCGAGGGCCGCAACGGCCTGGGCCCCTCCCATCTTGAAGATGCGGTGTACGCCGGCAACCTTGGCCGCCATCAGCACTTCGGGGAGAACCGTTCCGTCCTTTTCCGGCGGCGTGGCCATCACGATCTCGCCGACCTCCACCACCGAAGCCGGAACCGCATTCATGATCACGCTGGAAGGATAGGCGGCCTTGCCGCCGGGTACGTAGATCCCGGCCCTCTCCAGGGGGCGCACCCGTTGCCCCATGAAGGCACCGCCCTCCTCACGCATTTCCCAGCTCGAGGGGATGCGCTTGCGGTGAAACTCGCGAACCCGCATGGCCGCCTTTCCGAGGGCGGCGCGGTCCGCCGGATCCACCTGCTCGCAGCCCGCTTCCCACTCGTCTCTGCCCACCTCGAGGTCATCGAGCTTGGCGCCGTCCAGCTTCCGGGTGTAGGCGATGACCTCCTCGTCGCCATCCTCGCGAACCCGATCGACGATCTTGCGGACCGTCCTGTCGACGCTCTCGTCGCGCTCCTCGCGGCGACGGCAGAGCTCCTCGAAGGCGGCCTCGAAGCCCGGATCCGAGGCCTGAAGGACCTTGACCATTCCTTTGCCACTAGCTTGGTTCGCCATTGCCCTGCCCTTTCTCTCTGGGGACGCAGCCTCGCCCCGCGGAGACCACGCGTACCCGACCCGCGAGATCGCAGTGGCACTCGGCTCGCGCGAAGCCCGCGTTCGCCAGCCATTCTGTCATCTCGGGCGCCTGTTGGGGGGACACTTCGACAGCGAGGGCGCCCCCCGCCTCGAGAAGATCCCGCGCTTCGGACGCGAGGCGCCGCAGCAGCTCCGTGCCCTCGCCTCCAGCGAACAGCGCCTCCCGCGGCTCGTGGGCGAGCTCCGGGGGAAGCCCCGGCGCCTCGCTGCGGGAGAGGTAGGGAGGATTCGACAGGATCAGGTCGAAACGCTCCCCCCGCACCGGCTCGAAGCCGTCGCCCGGGAGCAACCGGATCCGGTTCTCGAAGCCGAGCTCCGCAGCGTTCTCCCTGGCCACGGCGAGAGCCGCCGCGGAGATGTCCGTCGCGGTGATCAGCGCCTTGGGTCGCTCCTTGGCGAGGGCGAGGGCGATCGCTCCACAGCCGGTGCCCACGTCGAGAATGCGGGCAGCCGACTCCCGATCGGGCAGCAGGCGAAGCGCGACCTCGACCAGTGTTTCGGTTTCGGGACGGGGTACCAGCACCTCGGGCGTGACGCGCAGCGGCAGGGACCAGAACTCCCGGCGCCCGGTGAGCAGCGCCACCGGCACCCGCTCGTCGGCACGGCGCTTCACGAGCTCGCGAAAGCGGGCGCGCTCGGCGGGCGCCACGGGCTTGTCGAACTCCAGGTAGAGCTGCAACCGCTCGGTATCCAGGGCGTGGGCCAGCAGACACTCGGCGTCGAGGCGCGCGCCCTCGATCCCCCGGGACTGGAAGTGCTCCGTCGTCCAGCGGATCAGGTCCAGCACCGTCCATGTGCGCACTGCCTGCATCAGCCCACTGCCCCCGCCTATTTCCGAAGCTCGGTGCTCATGAAGGTGTGTACCCCATCGAAGAGCTCGTCGAGCTCTCCCTCCAGGATCGCCTCCAGCCGATGGACGGTGAGACCCGCCCGGTGATCGGTCACCCTCGACTGGGGGAAATTATAGGTGCGAATCTTCTCGCTGCGATCGCCAGAACCCACCTGAGACCTTCGCTCGCTGGCCCGCTCGTCCGCGAGCCGCTGCGCTTCCGCCTCGTAGAGCCTCGCGCGCAAGATCTTCATCGCCCGCGCCTTGTTCTTGTGCTGGGATTTTTCGTCCTGACACTGGACCACGAGGCCGCTCTCGAGGTGGGTGATCCGCACTGCCGAGTCCGTCGTGTTGACGCTCTGCCCTCCCGGTCCCGAGGCGCGAAACACGTCGATACGGAGATCCTTCGGGTCGATCTGGAGGTCGACCTCCTCGGCTTCTGGCATCACGGCCACCGTCACCGTCGAGGTGTGGATTCGCCCCGCCGATTCAGTCACCGGGACCCTCTGCACCCGGTGCACCCCTCGCTCGTACTTGAGCCGGCCGTAGACGCCCTTGCCCGTGACGCCCGCCACGATCTCCTTGATCCCCCCGGTTCCGGTCTCGGACATCGAGAGTGGCTCGATCTTCCAGCCGCGCCGCTCCGCGTATCGGGAGTACATGCGGAAGAGATCCGCCGCGAAGAGCGCCGCCTCCTCGCCGCCGGCGCCGCCGCGAATCTCGAGGAGCGCGTTCTTGGCGTCGTTGGGATCCTTGGGCAGGATCAGCTCCAGGATCTCCCTCTCGAGCACCTCCCCGCTCGCCAGAAGCTCGGCCAGCTCGGCCTCGGCGAGCTCTCGCATCTCCTCGTCCTCGAGCATCTCGCGGGTGTCGCGGATTTCGGCGAGGAGCGCCTGGTAGCGTCCACCGGCATCGACCAGCGGGCGCAGGGTGCTCAGCTCCTTGGCGACCCGGGCGTATTCGCTGGTAGACCCCGCCAGGGCCGGATTGGCGAGCTGCTCCTCCAGCTGTGCGGCTCGGGCCGTGGCGTCGGCGATTCTTTCGGAAAGATCCAGCATTGGCGGACCTCGGACCCTGTCCCGGCTTGGGACAGTATCCGATGAATTCTTGATTTCTCGGGGGGTTACGAGTGGCCGGTGCAGTCCCGGCGAGCCGTGGGCAGGCCGCGGGCCGGCGCGAAATGATCGTGGTGCAGGATCCAGGGGACCATGCTGAAACGGTCGCCCATCAGGGGGGCAACCGCAAGCGAACCGGCTTTCGGGCCTCGGACCGGCGCTAGCTGTTCATCGAGGACAGAAATTCCTCGTTGGAGTCGGTGACCTTGATCTTCTCCAGCAGGAACTCCATCGAGTCCACCGGGTTGAGGGGTGCGAGGACCTTCCGCAGCACGTACATCCGGTTGAGTGTCGCCTCGGGGAGCAACAGCTCCTCGCGGCGCGTGGCCGATCGGTTGATGTCGATGGCGGGGTAGGTGCGGCGATCGGCCAGCTTCCGGTCCAGCACCAGCTCGCTGTTCCCGGTGCCCTTGAACTCCTCGAAGATCACCTCGTCCATGCGCGATCCGGTGTCGATCAGTGCGGTGCCGATGATGGTGAGGCTGCCACCCTCCTCCACGTTGCGGGCCGCGCCAAAGAAGCGCTTGGGCTTGTGGAGGGCGTTGGAGTCGACGCCTCCGGAGAGGATCTTCCCGGAATGGGGGATCACGGTGTTGTGCGCCCGTGCCAGGCGGGTGATGGAGTCGAGGAGAATCACCACGTCGCGCTTGTGTTCGGTCAGGCGCTTGGCCTTCTCGATCACGATGTCCGCTACCTTGACGTGACGCGACGCCGGCTCGTCGAAGGTCGAGGAGACCACCTCGGCCCTCACGTTGCGCTGCATGTCGGTCACTTCCTCGGGCCGCTCGTCGATCAGCAACACGATCAGATGGACCTCGGGATGGTTCTCGGCGATCGCGTTGGCGATGTCCTTCAGGATCATCGTCTTGCCGGCTTTCGGCGGCGATGTGATCAGCGCGCGCTGTCCCTTCCCGATCGGGGCGATCAGGTCGATGATGCGGGTGGTGAGCCCTCCGGACTTGGCCTCGAGATTGAATCCCTCCTCGGGATACAGCGGCGTCACGTTGTCGAACAGGATCTTGTGACGATTCGCCTCGGGATCCTCGAAGTTGATCGAATCGACCTTGAGCAGGGCGAAGTAGCGCTCGCCCTCCTTCGGCGGCCGGATCTGACCGCAGATGGTGTCCCCGGTGCGAAGGTTGAAGCGACGGATCTGGGAAGGGGAAACGTAGATGTCGTCCGGGCCTTCGAGGTAATTCTGATCGGGGGCGCGGAGAAAGCCGAATCCGTCGGACAGGGTTTCGAGAACCCCTTCTGCGTAGACCCTCCCGCGTTTCTCGGTCTGGGC
The DNA here is from genome assembly GCA_963722885.1 of uncultured delta proteobacterium. GTDB lineage: Bacteria > Myxococcota_A > UBA9160 > UBA9160 > UBA6930 > CAVXZE01. The sequence goes on along the minus strand of CAVROS010000011.1, from coordinate 94,546 downwards.
CTTCAGAATGGCGAACAGGAGATCCTGCTTGCGGAGACCCCCGGCATTCTCGACCGCGAGCTCCTCGGCGATCTCGGTGAGTTCGGTCACGCTCTTCAGCTTGAGGTCCGCGACGTTCATCCGCTCGCCGTTTTCTTCGGCTTCCGCGCCGTACTCCTCCTCGGAGAGCTCGTCCTCGACGTCGGGAAACTCGCGCGATCGGCGCGTGCCGTTTCCCTTGGTGCGTCGGCTTCGTCCTCTCCGCGCATTGCGGTTGCCCGAGTTTCCCTGCGTGGATCCGTTCAGATCGTTCCCGTCGGGTACGCGTGTGGTCGTCAAGGGATCTCTCTCGTGTGCGTTTGGATGATCGGATGGGAGGGAAAGCATTGGATCGGGTCGCCTGGCAGACCCCTTCCGCGTCGCGTTGGCGCGGCCTCTTGCACCGGCGTCTTCCCGGGAAGGGACACGCCAGCTGGAGAACAGGCCTTTCTGGGCTCGGCTCTAGTGTGTCGTTCGGAAGTTCAGTCCAAAAAGTTGATGGAAAATTGAATCCCGGGACCCGCTTGTCACCTTGCCTGGCCATCTAGTGGCCCGAGACTGTTCTCGAGGGGGAGTGGCCGGAGGTGAAGAGTTTCCAGCCACCAGAACTTCGCTGATGACACTACGGCGCCCCGTGGGGTGTGTCAAGGCCTGTCAGCGCGAATCGATCCTTCTCCGGTGCTGAAACCACGGGCTCAAGGTGCCGGTGATTCCACCGCGCTCGCCGCGATCCAGTGAAGCAGGCGACCCGCGCGATCGGCATCGCGGCGATGGGAATGAAAGCGCGCTGCGTCACAGCAGGTACACGCGTCTGGGAAGGATCCCACGTTCGCAGGCGGGACGCCGGCGCGGATCAGCTCCAGACGAACCAGCACTCCCAGATCGAGCATCGAGTGCTCCGGGTTCACGGGAGTGAGCGCCGAATCCAGCAGCTTGGCGAAGCGAATCCGGAGTCGCTCGATGACGGGTGAATCCACCTCGTAGCAGCAGGCACCGATGTGAGGACCGATCACCGCCGTGACGCGACGCCAGCCCGGGGCGGCGCGCTCCATCGCCTCGAATGCACTCGGCACCACGCCCGCGGCGATACCGCGCCATCCGGCATGGACCGCCGCCACGACCCGGCCGCCATCCATGGCCATCAGGACGGGGACACAATCCGCCGTCAACACTCCCACCGGAATCCTGGCGAGAGTCGAGACGACGGCGTCGGCGTGACCTGGATCTGTGTCGCCCACCCCCTGGACCCATGCCACCTCCGTTCCGTGCTCCTGGATCGGACGGATCAGATCGGCCGGCTCCCGCGAACCAAGCTGGCCGAAGCCGTGGGCGACGCGTACATCGGAGAGAAGAGGATGAGTGAGGAACCCGGGGGGTTGGTTCATCGAACCGGTTCCCGCTGCGCGAGGAGCTCCAGGAGCTCGGCGAAATCGGCTGGAAGCTGCGCCTCGAAGCGGCGCCTTTCACCGTCGCGCGGATGGTCGAAGCCCAGCACCGCGGCGTGGAGGGCGGGACGAGCGATCGCGAACGCCTTTCCCCTGGAGCGCCCGTAGACCTCATCTCCGACGATCGGAAGTCCCGTCGCCGCCAGGTGTACTCGGATCTGGTGGGTTCGGCCGGTCTCGGGCCGCACCTCGAGCAGGATGGCGCCACTCGCGGGAAAACGCCGCCGGACGGTCCAGGCGGTCCGGGCCGCGCGTCCGGCCCGGGTCGACACCGACATCCGCTTGCGGTCCCGACGATGGCGACCGATCGGCAGCTCGATTCGCCCCGAATCCTCTCCCGGCGCTCCGCGCGCGAGAGCGAGGTAGACGCGCTCGACACGGTGGTCCTTGAACTGCTCGGCCAGAGCGAGATGAGCCTGATCGTGTTTCGCCGCGATCAATACCCCGGAAGTTCCGCGATCCAGACGGTGGACGATGCCGGGCCGCAGCACGCCGCCGATTCCGGCGAGATCTCCGCAGTGGTGAAGCAGCGCATTCACCAGGGTCCCGCGCGGATGGCTGGGGCCAGGGTGCACCACCAATCCAGCCGGCTTGTCGACCACGATCACGTCCTCGTCTTCGTAGAGCACGTCGAGAGGAATCTCCTCGGGCACCGCCGCGGAGGGAATCGGCGCCGGCGGCCGGGCACGGAGAATGTCGCCGAGGGCCACGCGTTGGCTGGGACGTGCCGGACGATCGTTCAGGTCGACGAGCCCATCGTCGATCCAGCGGCGCGCTCGGGACCGAGGGATCCCCGCAACGGCGGCGAGGGCTCGGTCCAGGCGCTGGTCGGCGTCCGCTTCGCCGACCACGAAGCTCACCATATTCGTGAGCGAATGCGGCGGCTGCGAAAGACCAGCACGTCCACCAGAGCGAGATCGAAGGCGTTGCTCTTGGTCGCGACCTCGGGATCGACCCGCCGCTCGAAGAACGCGCGGGCCTCGTCGAGCTCCGGGCGCAGGCGGTCGAAGAGATCGTCCGCCTCGATTCCGGCGCGCACGCGCTCGGGGTTGTACAGCATCACATCGGAGAGGACGGCGCGAGCCAGTCGCTGGGCCCGCTGCGGATCAGTGATTCGCGACATCCTTCACCCGCCCGCCCGAGCCATCAGCGCCATCTGCGCTGGCTGCGCCGGCTGCGCCGCGGCTCGCTCCTCGGCACCACCTCCAGCCGCTTCATATAGCTGGATACGACGCGTTCGGGATCCAGGCCGATGCAGCGGGCGTAGGCGGCGACGAAGCCGCGCACGTAGACGGGAGCGGGCAGGTCTTCGAATTTTTCTTCTTCGATGAATCGGAGATAGCTGGGGTTGATCTTGGTGATCGTGGCAATCTGCTCGATCTCCACGCCGGTGCGCAGGCGGGAACGCCGCAGCCACGCACCATCGAAGGGGCCCTCTGCATCCTCCTCGAATCCATCGAACTCGGTGACCTCTCGCATCGCCTCGAAGGGGTCCTGGGCGGCTGGCGCATCCTCCACGGCGAGATCGAGCGCGATCTTGATCTCGTCTTCGCAGGCAACCTCCGAGCCGAGTGAAGCGTCGTACTCCCTGCGCTGATCGGAATCCGCCAGGACGCGATACGCCTGCTCGATCCGGCTGCTGAGAGCGGACGACTCCTCCGCACTGAAGACCGAGTAGAGTGCGAGGGAGTCTTCTGCATAGGCTGACCGGGCCAGGCGGTAGGCGCGCACCAACTCTTCGAAGCCGACGTCCGGCCCCACCTCGAGCACCTCGTAGTGGGTCATCTCCGCCAGCGTCTTCATCGATCGCCTCGATCCGAGTGCGCCCCCGCTGCCGGTGGCCCGAGCGACTCGATCAGCTTCCGCGCGATTCGCTGGAGATAGATGGACACATCGCTCTTGGGATGTTCTTCCAGGACCAGACGACGTCGCAGGATGGCCTCGTGCACCGCCGTATCGCGATTGATGTAGCCGATGTAGTCGGCTTCGATTCCGAAGAACTTCCGGCAGACGCTGCGAACGGCGAAGCCGAGCTTGACGTCCTCGGCCGTGGTCACTTCGTTGACGACGATCCGCGGACGGAAACGACGCATGGTCGAGACGAATCGCTTCCCCTCTTCCGGGTCCATCAACTCGACCTCGCGGAGCAGGTCCAAGGGGGTGCGAATGCCCCGCTGGTTGCGCTGGTCCATGGCTTCGCGGATCCGGTCGCGCACCTCGTGCTTCTTCATCGCCACCTGCATTCGCCGGTAGAAGGCAGCGCGCAGGAATGAGTAGCTGTTCTCGAGCGAGGTGGGCTCCGGGTGCAGCACCAGCAGACCGTCGTCTCCGACCAGGAAATAGTCGATCGTCGCGGGGTGGGAGCCGGCGCCGCAGTCCACGAAGACGACATCGCAGTCCAGGCGTCGGAGCCCGGCCAGGAGCTCGATGCGCCGGGTCGCTCCCGGCTGCGCGGAGGCGAGATTCCCGTAGGTCGCCGCGATCATCTGCAGATTCGCGATCGGCGTCTCCAGGACGAGCTTGGCCAGGTCGCTCTCCCGCTCGGCAACGAAGTCGGCGAGGCTCACCCGCGGCGAGGAGATGCCCAGGCAGGTGTGGAGGTTGGCGCCCTCGAGGTCGGTGTCGATCGCCACCACGCGGTATCCGCTCTTCGCCAGGGCGGCGGAGAGGTTCGCGCACAGCAGGGTCTTGCCGACGCCCCCCTTGCCACCCCCGACGGCGATCAGCCGCGGGGCGGGAGCGGTTCCCTTCCTCCTCTTTCCAGCTCTGATTTCCGTGGCCTTGACTCCGGTGAGGCTGCTATTCCGCGAGTTCGACGTTCCAGTAGGACGCGTCGACGATATTCAGATAGGGGCGCCATTCCTGGTAGCGCACGCTGGAAAGCATCAGATTTGCCAGGGGTGTCCACCGCGGCGAACCGGGCGGCGTCGCAGGAGCATCTGGGCCTGTTTCGGCGTTCGCCCACCCTTGCGGCGGTTGCAGTCGACGCAGCTGGTGACGACGTTCTCCCAGGTACTGTGGCCTCCGAGGGAGCGGGGAACGACATGGTCGAGATTCAGCTCCGACCGCGACGGCTTGCTGCCACAGTACTGACACCGGAAGTTGTCGCGAGCCATGAGATTGATGCGGCTGAAACGCACGTGGCGCTTGGGCAGACGATCGAAGGCGATCAGCACGATCACTCGCGGGACCCGGATGCGGCCGCCAGCCGTCCCGATCGAGTCCATGTCCCGGGCTACAGCGAGCTGGCGCCAGCCGTCGAAATCGAAGGTCTGGTACTGCTCGTCGACGGCTCGTGCGATCCCCTGATAGAGAAGCGAGAAGGCCCGACGCACCGAGGTGACGTGAATCGGAAGATACGAACGATTGAGTACGAGGACGCTCGAGTTCAACATGCTGACCGGCCAGTTCAACCCTAACCGAACGGGAGGCGCCTTTCCATTCGAAAGGCGCGCCGCGCGGGCTCAGACATCCGCGAGGGCGCGCCGGAGAGCCGACGCCACGACGGCCTCGTCCCCCGGCAGGAGGGTGCGCGCGTCGAGCTGCACGCGGTCGTCCCGGACCCGTGCGAGCACCGGAACCGGTCCGCGACGGAGCGCGGAACAGAGCCGCTCCGCGCCGATGGCTCCGCGCAGCGTCACCGCGCGGCTCGGGAGCTCGAAGCCGGGAACCGAACCGCCTCCCACCGGCGCCCGGGTCTCCTCCAGCTCCACCGTGATGCGGGCGTCGGCCACCTCGTCGATCAGGACCAGGAGCTCCCGCGCCCGCTTCTCCACCGCGGCGAGTGGCTCGCCGAGCTGGCGCAGCGTCGGAATCTCCTGCGCTGCGCGCCCCTCGGCGACCGCGCGAAGGGTCCAGTCGAGCGCCGCCAGGCTCATCTTGTCGAGCCGAAGTGCGCGCGCCAGGGGATTGCGCCTAAGACTGCGCACCGCCTCCTCGGTCCCGAGAACGACGCCCGCCTGGGGTCCACCGAGAAGCTTGTCCCCGGAGAAGCAGACCAGGTCGACACCGCTGGCGAGGCGAGCCGGGGCGAAGGACTCGGGCGGCAGGCCCTCTGCGCGGAAATCGAGCAGGGTCCCGCTGCCCAGATCTTCCACCACGGGGACCCCGGCCTCCCGGCCGATCTCCACCAGGGCGGGCAGCTCCACCTCGGTCACGAAGCCCCGCTGCTCGAAGTTGCTCCGGTGCACCTTCAGCAGGAGTCCGGTCTCCGCACCGATCGCACCGCGGTAGTCCTCTGGATGGGTCCGGTTCGTGGTTCCCACCTCGACCAGGCGCACGCCCGCCTGGACCAGGATCTCGGGCACCCGGAAGGAGCCGCCGATCTCCACCAGCTCGCCCCGGGAAACCACCACCTCGCGCCCCCTTCCCAGGCTGTTCACGGCGAGGAGGACCGCCGCCGCATTGTTGTTGACCGCCATGGCGGCCTCCGCCCCGGAAAGCAGACGAAGCAGCGTCCCGACCCGGGCCAGGCGATCGCCGCGCTCTCCGCTCTCGAGGTCGAACTCCAGGTCCGAGTAGGCGGCGGCGGCCTCTGCAGCTGCCCGAGCGGCCCCGGGAGCCAGGACGGCGCGACCCAGATTGGTATGCAGGACGACACCGGTGGCGTTGATCACCCGGGTGGGACTGGGCCTGTCCAGGGCCGCGGCCAGGTGAAGAGCCCGAGCGGTGAGATCGAGCGAAGGGCCTCCCCCCGGGAAATCCGCTCCCGAGCCTCGGCCACCGCCTGCCGGGCGGCCTCGCGGAGGCTCCAGTCGGGCAGATCCGGGGCGTGACGGGTCATCTCCCGGGCCAGCCGATCCACGCTGGGGAGTCCCCGACGGGGGTCCACCTGCCTCGATTCGTCCTTGGTCTCACTGGAATCACCGGGGCGAAATGACGGGTTGACCTTGCTGCTCTGATCCATGATGCTCCTAGGAGAGAGATTTGACGGTCCGACCCGGGCTTTCCCGCGGGGTTTCCGTAGGTGCAGTGTGTCGTGCAGTGTGCCGGACGGGGACGGGGCAGGTCCAGGGGCTGGCGTCGTGAGCTGGGCGTGTGGCGGGGTGCTTCACGGGGCTCTCGGGCGAGCTGGTCGTGACCGTAGAGACAGTTCCTGTGCGAGTCTACGACTTCAAGTGTCTTTTCGGGATGTTAGCCAGAGATCCCGTCCAACTGCAGCCCGCCCGGAGGACTGCAGCTCCCGCCTGACCCCGCCCCGCCATTCGGCGGTTGTGAACTCGACGATTTCCCGAATCGGCTCGCCAATGCCGGAGGCGCCGCGATCGCGGCCAGTGCAGAAGCCGAGAGGCCCGGGAACGCCCGCCGCCGGAACGGAAGAGCGCAGTGCAGAACGAGATCCTGATCAACGCCACACCCGGCGAAACCCGGGTGGCGATCCTGGAGAAGGGCCAATTCGTCGAGCTTCACCTGGAGCGGGCGAGGCTCCGCAGCGTCGCCGGAAGCATCGTGAAGGGTCGGGTGACCCGGGTCCTTCCCGGCATGCAGGCGGCCTTCGTCGACGTCGGACTGGAGAAGGCCGCCTTCCTCTACGCCGGCGACTACGTGGAGAACATCGAGAGCATCGAGGAGGATGACGAAGAGCCCCGGGGACGCCGAAACCGCGGCCGCAACGGGGGAGGACGCCGGGTTCCGAGCATCGAGAGCCTGCTCCGCGAGGGGCAGGAGATCGTCGTCCAGATCGCCAAGGAGCCAATTGGGAGCAAGGGAGCGCGGATCACCTCCCACGTGTCCATCGCCGGCCGACACCTGGTGCTCACGCCGTGGGCGCAGCGGGTGGGGGTGTCGCGGCGCATCGAATCGGACCGGGAGCGACGCAGGCTGCGAGAGATCGTCAACCGCATCCGGCCCCAGGACCTGGGCTTCATCATTCGCACGGCTGGCGAGGGAACCCGGGAGGCCGACCTGGAAGCGGACGTCCGCTATCTGACCGCGGTCTGGGACGACGTGCAGATCCACAAGGACCAGGTGCGAGCCCCGGAAGCGCTCTACACGGAGCCCTCGCTCCCGCTGCGGGTGATCCGGGATTTCGCCAACTCCGAGACGAAGCGCATCGTCGTCGACTCCCGGCCGGCCTATGACGAGATGAAGTCCTTCGTGGACCGCTTCGTCGCCGCCCCGAAGCCGCGCATCAAGCTCTACGAAGAAATCGAGCCCATCTTCGACCACTTCGGCACCGAGTCCCAGATCGACGCCAATCTGGGCCGCAAGGTCTGGCTCAAGTCCGGGGGCTATCTGATCATCGACCAGAGCGAGGCCCTCACCGCCATCGACGTGAACACGGGCCGCTACGTCGGGAGACGCGATCTCGAGGACACCGTCCTCAAGACCAACCTCGAGGCCGTGCGGGAGGTGGTCCAGCAGCTCCGCTTCCGCAACATCGGCGGGCTCATCATCATCGACCTGATCGACATGGAGTCCGCCGAGAACCGGGAGAAGACCTTCCGGGCGCTTCAGGACGCGATCCGCCAGGACAAGGCGAGGACCAACATCCTCAAGATCTCCGAGCTCGGCCTGGTGGAGATGACACGAAAGCGGACTCGCGAGAACCTGGTTCAGATGCTCTGCGAGCCCTGCTCCTACTGCGAAGGCAAGGGCTACGTGCTCTCCGAAGACAGCGTGGCCCAGAAGGTGTTGCGGGAGATCAAGAAGGACCTGCCCCGCTTCTGCGGCCGGCGCATCGCGGTGAGCGTGAACCGGCGGGTCGCCGAGCAGCTCCTGGGGCCGGAGAGAGAAACCCTGGAGGCGCTCGAGCGCGAGCTGGGGCGCGAGATCGAGGTCCACGCCCGGGGCGAGATGCATCAGGAGCAGTTCGAGATCACCGCTCTCGACGAGGGCGCCGCCGTCGCGCTCGACCTCCCCTGGCTCTCCAGCAAGGCCGAGGAAGAGAAGCAGCCCTCGGATGCGAAGGAGGCCGATGAGACCCAGGCGGCATCCGCCGGGGAGAAGCCCGTCGAGCCGCAGGTGAGCGATTCGGAGCCCGCACCTCCCGAGGAAGAGCCCGGCGAGCCACCGGTGGGCGATGCCGAGCCGACTCCCCCCGAGGACCAGACCGTCGAGCCGGCCAGTAGCGAGGCCCCGATCCCCGAAGCGGGCGTGGCAGAGGAGGCCCCCCCGGAGCCCCTCGAGTCCGCCGGGATTCCCCCGGCGGAGTCGGAGCCCAGCCTCGCCACCCCCACGCCCTCGCTTGACGAGCCGGTTAAATCCCCGATAATGCAGCGTTCCCTCGAACGAGAGGAATCGTGATGTACGCGGTGGTTCGCACCGGCGGAAAGCAGGTGCGCGTGACGCCCGGCTACGCCGTGCGCGTCGAGAAGCTTCCCGGGGCGGTGGGCGAATCCATCGAGCTCGACCAGGTGCTCCTGGTGGGAGGCGAGGGCGAGACCCGGGTCGGCACACCCCTGGTCGAAGGGGTGAAGGTCGTCGGGACGATTACCGATCAGGGGCGTGGGCCGAAGATCATCGTCTTCAAGATGAAGCGCCGCAAAGGCTACCGGCGCAAGATGGGACATCGACAGGACTACACCGAGATCCGCGTCGACGCCATCGAGGCCTAGCGGATCGGGAACCAGACACCGCGGCGAACCACCACCGAATTCGGGGCGGCCGCCGCAGGTAGCGGAGACTCTCAGATGTCGCACAAGAAGGGACAGGGAAGCTCGCGCAACGGTCGCGACAGCAACGGGCAGCGCCGCGGCATGAAGCGCTTCGGCGGTGAAGCCGTCCGTGCCGGCAACATCCTGGTTCGCCAGGTCGGGACCCGGATCCATCCTGGCTCGAACGTGGGCCTCGGCAAGGACTACACCCTGTTCGCGCTCTGCGACGGCACGGTCACCTACGGCCGCTCGCGGGGCAAGGTCGTGGCCAAGGTCGAGCCGCCGAATTAGGAGCAGCCTGGGACCCGTCTCCGCGTGATCGGCTGTCCGGGGCCCGGCCCAGCAGCGAGCGATGAAGTCACGAGATTCCTTCATCGACGAGACGATCCTGACCGCCATTGGGGGCGACGGCGGCGACGGGATCGTCGCCTTTCGGCGCGAGAAGTTCATTCCCAGGGGCGGGCCGAACGGCGGCGACGGGGGACGCGGTGGCGACGTCGTGCTGGTCGCCGACCGGAGTCTCGCCACCCTGTGGGATCAGAAGTATCGGCCGAAGCTGAAGGCCGGAAACGGCGTCAGCGGCGGCGGTAACGATCGGACCGGCGCCGGCGGCGAAGACTCGATCTCCCGCGTTCCGGTAGGCACGGCTGTCTACGAGCTCGACTCGAACGCTGCGAACACCCTCCTGGCGGATCTCGTCGAGGACGGCCAGCGCGTCGTCGTCGCCCGCGGTGGGCGCGGGGGACTCGGCAATGCGCGCTTCAAGAGCCCCACGCGCCAGACTCCCGACTTCGCCACGCCGGGAAAGCCCGGCGAGAGGCGCAGACTGCGACTCTCCTTGAAGCTGCTGGCCGACGTGGGGCTGGTCGGAGCGCCAAACGCCGGAAAGTCGACGCTGCTTCGCCGCGTCTCCGCCGCCCGACCCCGGGTGGCGGAATATCCTTTCACCACCCTGGTGCCCGCCCTCGGGGTCGCCGCGCTCGACGACAGGCGCTTCGTCGTCGCGGACATTCCGGGGCTCGTCGAGGGCGCGAGCGAGGGCGTCGGGCTCGGCGACCGCTTTCTCCGACACATCGAGAGGACGCGGGTCCTGGTGCACCTGCTGGACGTGGGCACGCCGGCGCAAGAGGATCGCGACCTGCTGGCGGAGTACGATTCGATCCGCCACGAGCTGGGAGCCTACGACGGAGCGCTCCGGGATCGCGTGGAAATCGTGGCGCTCAACAAGATCGACCTGATCGCCGACCGCGAGGTCCTCCGCGAGCCGGAGGCGGCGCTCCGCTCCCGAGGCCGGGAGGTGGTCCGGATCTCCGGCGCCACCGGGGAAGGCATCGGCGATCTGCTGCGCTCCATCGTGCGCGCGATCGATGCGGAGGCCGAGGAAGACGATGGCTGAGCTTCGCAAGGCCGCGAAGGACGCACGGCGCATCGTCGTCAAGGTCGGAAGCGGCGTGCTCTCGAACCGGGGCGCGCTCCGGCGGCGAATCTTCACGGAAATCGCCCGCCAGGTTTCCGAGCTCTGGGATGCGGGGCGCCAGGTGGTGCTGGTCAGCTCGGGGTCGATCGCGATGGGGAGCCGCACCCTCGGCTGGTCCCACCCGGGCCGCTCGATTCCCGAGAAGCAGGCCGCCGCCGCGGTCGGCCAGATCGGACTCTCGGAGCTCTACCGGAGGCGGTTCGCGAGCCATGGAAGGCAGGTCGCCCAGGTGCTCGTGACACGGAGCGGACTCGACGACCGCGAGCGGTTCCTCAACGCGCGCCGCACCCTGCTGACGTTGCTGTCTCTCGGTGTCGTTCCGGTCGTGAACGAGAACGACACGGTCGCCACCGAAGAAATCCGCTTCGGAGACAACGACAGCCTCTCTGCGACGGTGGTCAACCTGGTCGCGGCGGACCTGCTGGTGATCCTCACCGACGTGGACGGCCTGCACACCCGCCCCCCGGAGCCCAGGAGACGCAAGCCGCCTCTCTACGGTGTCATCGAGTCGATCACCCCGGAGATCGAGGGCGCCGCCGGCGGCTCCGCCAGCGCGTTCGGACGCGGGGGCATGGTCACCAAGCTCGCCGCGGCGCAGAGCGCGGCCCGCTCGGGCGCCGCCACCGTTGTGTGCAACGGAACCAGGCGGAACGTGATCACGCAGGTGGCGTCCGGAGAGCCCGTCGGAACCCTCTTCGCCTCCGGAAGCCGGCTGGCCAGCCGCAAGCACTGGCTGGCCTTCACGGCCCATCCGCGGGGACGCCTGGTAGTGGACGAGGGAGCGGCGCGCGCCCTGGTGGAGAGGGGCCGGAGTCTCCTCCCCGCGGGCATCGTCGGCGTCGACGGGGAGCTTTGGTATCGGAGACCCGGTCTCCTGCGTGGACGAGCGCGAACGCGAGTTCGCCCGGGGTCTCGCGGCCTATGCTTCCGCCGACGTGAAGCGCATCAAGGGCGTCTCCACGCGGAGGATCACCCAGCTGCTAGGATATTCGAACGGAGACGAGGTGATCCATCGCGACGACCTCGTGCTTCTCGGCAGCGACGTCCAGGGATGACCCCGCCCTCCGCAGATGGGGATGCCCGAGCCGAGAGTCAGCGAAGTCGAGCCGAATTGGAACCGAAGTAACGAAATGAATCTAGAAGCTCAGATCCGCGATCTCGCCAGTCGCGCGAGGAGTGCCTCGCGCTCGCTGGCCGATCTCGGCACCGGCGCGAAGAACGCCTGGCTCCTGCATTCGGCGGAGCGACTGGAAGCTGCCAGGCAACACATCCTCGCCGAGAACCGGAAGGACATGGAGGAAGCCGAGGCCAAGGGGCTGGCGGCCCCCATGGTGAGGCGACTCGCTCTCGAGGGGAGCAAGTGGGAGGACATGGTCGACGGCCTGCGCGCCATCGCGGCCCTCCCGGATCCCGTCGGCGAGATCGTCGACGCGAAGCTGCGGCCCAACGGCCTGCGCGTGGGTCGCATGCGCATTCCGCTGGGTGTGATCGGAATCATCTACGAGTCGCGACCCAACGTGACCGTGGACGCGGCGGCCCTGTGCGTGAAGGCGGGAAACGCCGTGGTCCTGCGCGGGGGATCCGAGGCGATCCGTTCGAACCTGGCGCTGGCCGAGGAGCTGCGCGCGGCAGCCGGCGAGACGGGCGTTCCCGCCGATGCGATCGGCATCGTCTCCGACACCGATCGCTCCGTCATCGACGTGCTGCTTCGCGCCGACGAGTTCATCGACCTGATCATTCCGCGGGGCGGATCGGGTCTGATCCGCAAGGTCACCGAGACCTCCACGATCCCGGTGATCAAACACGACGCAGGGGTGTGCCACGTCTTCATCGACGCCAGCGCGGACGGCGAGATGGCCACCGCCGTCGTGCGCGACTCGAAGATCCGGCAGGTCGCGGTGTGCAACGGACTGGAGACCCTGCTGGTCCACGCCGACGCCTCGCACACGGTGATGCCGGGCGTACTCAAGGCGCTCCACGAGGAAGGGGTCGAGATCCGCGGCTGCGAGCGGACCTGCGAGATCTTCTCCGAGGCGGTCCCGGCGGCAGAGGCGGACTGGAGCGAGGAGTACCTGGACAAGATCCTGGCGGTGCGTCTGGTGGACGATCTCGACGAGGCGATCGCCCACATCCAGCGCTACGGCTCGGATCACACGGAGGTGATCGTCACCAACGACTATGCCAACGGCCAGGAGTTCCTGCGTCGCGTCAACTCAGGAACGGTGGGCATCAACTGCTCGACGGCCTTTGCGGACGGCTACCGCCTCGGCCTCGGCGCGGAGATCGGTATTTCCACCTCGAAGCTCCACGCATTCGGTCCCATGGGTCTCGAGGGCCTCACCACCCTCAAGTTCGTTCTCTTCGGGGACGGCCAGATTCGCGAATGAGCCCTGGAGGCGGAATCGGCGTTCTCGGGGGAACCTTCAATCCCATTCACCTCGGCCACTTGCGGGCCGCCGAGGAGGTATCCGAGATCCTCGGTCTCGAGCGCATGGTCTTCGTCCCCAGTGCCGAGCCGCCTCACAAGGAAGGCGTCGATGAAGTCATTGCCCCGGCGAAGCTCCGCTGCGAGTGGGTCCGCCGCGCGATCGCGGACAACCCCCGCTTCGCTCTCGATCTGCTGGAGATCGAGCGCCCGGGGCCGTCCTACTCCGTCGACACCCTCCGCAGCTTCGGTGAGCGGCTGGCGCCGGAGAAGCCGGTCTTCGTGATCGGCCAGGATGCATTTGCCGAGATCGAAACCTGGCGGGATCCCTCGACTCTCTTTACCCTCGCTCACTTCGCGGTGATCACCCGCCCGCCGGTGGGTGGGAGCTCGCTGGCCGAGCAACTCCCGGCGAGGTTCGCGCAGCAGTTCGATCTGGATCGCGAAGGTGAATTCGGCCGCCACCGCACCGCGGAATCCTGGATACGGTGGATCCAGATCTCGGCCCTGGAGGTCTCCTCGACCGACATCCGCAGGCGAATCCGGGAGGGCCGCTCGGTGCGCTACCTGCTACCCGCGGCGGTGCGGCGCGAAGTGATCAGCAGCGGGGTCTACGCGGAGAGGAACCGGGCGTGACCTCTGACCTCGATCAGACCGTGAGACGCCTGGCGGCGGCGGCGACCGAGAAGAAGGCTCAGGACCTGTTGGCCCTGGACGTCCACCGGCTCACCTCCTTCACGGACGCCTTCCTGCTCGCGACGGGAACCTCGGACCGACACGTGCGCTCGGTGGTGGACGGGATACTGGAGGCGAGCCAGGAGATGGGCAGCTCTCCCCTCGGCGTGGAGGGCTACGACGAGGGCCGCTGGGTGCTGATCGACCTGAACGACGTGGTGGTCCACGTCTTCCAGGAGGAGGTGCGGGAGTACTATGACCTGGAGCGACTCTGGGCCGACGCACCCACCATCGAGCTGGAACAGCCACCGGAACACCCCCTCGAGAGCGAGACGGTCCGATGACGGCGCGCTCACGGATCGCGTAAGTTCTCCCAAGCTTCAGGTCCCGCGGAGGCGATCCGTTCGCCGAGATGTGGCGCGGTGTCCTCGATCTCCTGTTTCCGGGAGTCTGCGCGAGATGCGGGACGGCCGTCGGCCGGGAGGCGCTCTGTCCTCGCTGCCGACGGGAGCTGCTTCGGCTCGCACCCGGCTTCGAGACGGCGGCCCCCGCCCCCCTGGAAAGCTGGGTCGCGGCGGTGTCCTTCGAGGGCGAGGCCGCCGGCTGGCTGCGCCGCTTCAAGTACCCGGGTCCGGGGCTCTTCGGTCTCGATCCCGCGGCGGAGGCGATCGCGACGGCGCTGATCGGGGAGGCCGGCCGACGGGCTCCCGGACCGGCGCCGGACCTGATCGTGCCGGTGCCCCTTCATCCGCTGCGCCTGCGCCAGCGGGGATTCAATCCGGCGGGCCTGCTGGCGGCGTCGCTCGGCCGCGGCCGCGAGCTTCCCGTGGATCCCACCGCGCTGACCCGGATTCGCAACACGCCGAGCCAGACCCGGCTCGCCCGCTCCCAGCGAGCGCCGAACGTTTCGGGAGCCTTCCGCGCCGGGAAGAGGACGCTGCCGGGTCGGATCTGGCTGGTGGACGATGTGGTGACGACGGGAAGCACACTGCGCGAGGCCGCTCGCACCCTGCGTCGAGCCGGGGCGCATCGGATCGTGGGGGTGTGCGCCGCTCGCACGCTCGAGATTCGTTGAAACCGCAGCCGCGAGGGGCTACAACGGCGGAGTGATCAGGAGGATCTCCCCGAAATGGCGACCATCACCAAGGCGATCACCCTCAAGCACCAATCGAATCTCGGCGAGGATCCCCAGGAGGTGGCGTTCTCGGAGGGTGACGAGGTCACCGTCCTGAACGAGTGGGAAGACCGCTCCCTCTGCAAGAGCCAAGACGGCTTGCTCTTCAACATCCCGAACGACCACCTGGTCAGCTGAAGCCGATCCCAGCCCGCTTCTCTCTGGCGGATCAGGCGTCGTGCCGCCGCTCGGCGACCGCATCGATCAACCTCCGGCGCAACCGGTTGGGGTCGACCGGCTTCTTGAAGATCACCGTCTCCAGGCCCGCCAATCGACTCCGCTTGATGATGTGGTCCTTGTCGTAGTGAAAGGCGGTCATCATCAGGACCGGGAGGTTCGGGTGCCGCTCCCGGATGGCGGTGTAGAGCTCGTAGCCGTCCATGTTGGGCATGACCACATCGGTGAGCACCACGTCGAACGACAGGCGGTGGAGCGCGGCGAGGGCCGCGACGCCGTCTCCCGCGACCTCGACCTGACAGCCGTCACTCTCGAGGATCTCGCGGAGGCTGCGGCAGATTCCCAGGTCGTCGTCGACGACGAGCACCCGAATTCCTCGAAGCGCCTGTTTGGATCCCCGCTTCCGCCTGCGATCGGTGCGAAGGTCGATCATTCGGGTGGGTCCGACGTAGTCGATGGTCTCGTAGCTCTCCTCGCGAACCATCTGGTCGAGGCGCATCATGATCTCCGAGATCCGCGAGATCTCCCGCCGCACGGCGTCGAGCCGCTCCTCCTCCACCGACACGTCGCGCTCTCCTGCGAGCCGGATGATGTCGCGCTCCAGAAGCTCCGTCTGATTGAGGATCACCGCGAGGGGGTTGTTGATCTCGTGGCTGAGACCGACCGCGACCTCGCCCAGTGTGGCCAGCTGATCCTTGAGAAGGATCTCGCGAAGATCCTTCGCGAAACCGATCGAGCCGTCCTCCTCACCGCTCTCGTCGTAGAGAATCGTCCCCGAGATGGCGACCGGGATCTGCGCGCCGCTCTTGGAAAGGAAGGTGGTGCGGAAGGTCTCGACGATGCCCTTCCCCCCGTGTTTTGGACTTTGCATCGCCTCCATCACCCGCCTGGCTTCTTCGAGGCTGGGGTAGACCTTGCCGACGAAGGTGCCGAGCATCTCCTCCGCGGTGTAGCCGAGGCTCTTCTTCGCCCCGTCGTTGTAGTAGACCACCGTCCCGTCGCCATCGGTCCCGACGACGATGTCGGTCGAACGCGCCACCAGCTGCTCGAGTCGGTGTCGTGTGAGCGCCATGGTTCTACTCTGCCGACTGCTCCGCCAGCCATCGCTCCGCATCGATGGCCGCCATACAACCCGTCCCCGCGGCGGTGATCGCCTGGCGATAGGTGGGGTCCATCACATCGCCGCAGGCAAAGACGCCGGCGACGCTGGTTCGCGACGAACCGGGCTCGACCTTGACGTAGCCGACGTCGTCCAGCTCCAGCTGCCCCCGCACCACGTCGGTGTTGGGCTTGTGACCGATCGCCATGAAGAGGGCCTCGACGGGAAGCTCCCGGGAGGTTCCGGTCTTCCGGTTCTCGACCCGGACACCGGTGACGTAGTCCTCTCCGAGTACCTCGCCCACCACCGAATCCCAGAGAAATTCGATCTTGTCGTTCTTGAATGCGCGGTCCTGCATGATCTTGGAGGCGCGCAGCTGGTCGCGGCGGTGGATGACCGTGACCTTGGTGGCGAAGCGGGTGAGGAAGAGGGCTTCCTCCATCGCCGTGTCACCGCCACCCACCACGGCCATCTCCTTGCCCCGGTAGAGGGCGCCGTCACAGGTGGCGCAGGCCGAGACGCCGCGGTTCAAGAGCCGCTGCTCCGACGGGATCCCGAGCCATCGGGCGGTGGCGCCGGTAGCGATGATGAGCGCATCGGCGGTGAAGCGGTGCTCCTCGCTCTCGACGGCAAAGGGACGCCGGCCGAGATCGATCCCGGTGGCGTCCTCCATCAGGATCCGGGTCCCGAATCGCTCGGCCTGCTTCTGGAACATCTCCATCATCTCGGGCCCCGCCACACCTTCGGGGAAGCCCGGATAGTTCTCCACCTCGGTGGTGAGCATCAGCTGGCCGCCGAACTGAAGCCCGGCCAGCATCACCGGCTCGAGCTCTGCCCGGCCGGTGTAGATCGCCGCCGTGTATCCGGCGGGGCCGCTCCCCGCGATCAGGACCCGAGTGTGCACAGTGCCCTCGTCTCGGTGTGAGGTGCCCAGCAGTCCATCCAACTCGCCCCTGCGTTCGAGATCTGCAAGTTCGTCGAAGCCACCTACGTGCCGATCACCGATCCAGATCTGCGGCACCGAGGTGCGACCCGAACGCTCCATCATCTCGACACGCCGATCCGTGTCGGCCTGGACGTCGATCTCGGTCCAGGTCTGCCCCTTATCCGTGAGCAGGTGCTTCGCCATCATGCAGTAGGGACAGCCGGGGGTCGTGTACATCACGATCAGGGACATGAAGCCAGACCTTCCAAGACGCTGACTGTACCGATTCCGACGCCTTGGCCGCTAGACCATCGGGTCAGAGCGGCTCGGTGATGGGGAGCTCCTCCCAGAGAAGCTGCAGGAAGGTCCCGATGAAGAAGGAGAGGAAGCTCATCAGCGCCACCGCGGTGGGGAAGGCCAGGAAGGGCTCGATTCCGACGACCCGAGGAAGCTCTCCGAAGAAGATCGCCGGGGTGGTCTGGAGCAGTTCCATCGAGCCGGCACCCATCTGCGGGCCCCAGTTGCGCACCGCCATCAGCGGGCCGAGCAGGCTCGTCACCAGCATGCCGAAGCCGGCCGCCTCGACCAGACCGAGAAGGAAGATCCTCCCCGCCCGCGCGAAGGATTCCTGCGGATCGCCGATCCGTCGCTGGACCTCGACATAGATGAAGAGGAGGGTCGTCGACCCGAGCAGGCCCGCCACCGTCGCGAGGTAGAATGGCGACTGCTCGGCCAGATCCCAGACCTCGTCGATCAGGAAGACCGGCAGGTAGCCGACGATGATCCCCGCCCCGATGCGCGGCACCGCCGCGTGGAAGAAGGTGAGCTCCTTCTTCCACATGAAGCGGTAGGCCAGGAACCAGAAGGCGACGGCGGCCACCAGGATCACCTCCGCAGAGGCGAGAGCGTCGAAGAAGACCGGGGCGCGTTGGTAGGCGAAGACCGCAGCCAGGAAGGGAGAGGCGAGCAGCAGCAGCGCGATCAGGTAGGTGGAGGTGGTATGGATGGAGAGGACCCTCTCCGCGTCGTCTCGACCGGCGACCAGGTGATCGTGGTGATGAAGCACTGCGGCGGCGTGGCGGATGTCGTACTGATGCAGGAACCAGATCTCGAGCTTCTTCAGCAGACGTCGGCAGTCGCGGTTTCCAGGACGCCGCAGGAAGGGAGAGAGGTCGGCGCCCCGGGTCACCGGGCCGCGACCGTTCGCGGCGACCGCGCGCATCACCTCGACCTCGCGGTCGTCGAAGGGAGCACGGTCGGTCTCGAAGGCCCGATTCTCCTCGTCGAGACAGACGTCCTCGAGCCAGCGGTAGTAGGCTCGCTCCGCCGCCCCCACCACACGGCGGTCGATCAGCGAGGCATCGCCCTCGGCCAGGGCGTAGAAGAAGCCGATGTCGTTCGGATCGTCCGAGGAGAGCTCGGGGGTGGCTTCGCCGGAGACGTAGGCTTCCATGAACTGGGGCTGAACGCGCTCCCGGAGGATCACCAGCAGGGTCCGCAGCACCAGCTTGCGCAGGTGGAGGCGGGGAATCCGAAGCCGCGGATGATCTTCGAGACCCTTGTCTGCGATGAAGCGGCAGGTGAGCTGTCCGAAGACCGCCACATCCTCGCAGACCCGCTCCAGTGGAGCAGAGGCGCCGCTGGCCTCCAGACGGTCGACGATCCCACAGAGGTAGCCGGGAAGCGCTGCCAGCAGGCGCATCATCGCCTCCTCGGCGTCGCGCCGATTCGCTTCCGGCGCCATCCGCGCCGGGTTCGACCAGAGGTCCTCGAGGCGAAGATAGAGCTCCGCGGGATCATGGCGGTTGGAATGAAAGGAGAAGGTCTCCGGGAAGATGCCGACGAAGGCCCCGTCGGATTCCCGCTCGAAGCGCACTTCCCTGGCGTGAAACGCGTAGGTGAAGCGCAAGCTGGTCCGAAGCCGCTCGATGCGGAACTCGAGCCGGGGAAGACCGCCGGCGCCTCGCGCCGGGGCCTCAGAAGGTTCGCTGCTTTGGATTCTCTCCGGACTCGTAGTAGGACTCCACCCGGCGGGCGAGGTCGCGCGCGCGCGCGGGCAACTGATCCGGCAGCGGCCAACGCGACATCGCGATCCGCATCCGATCCATCAGTAGCTGTGCCTCGGGATAGTCTTCCCGAACCATTGCATCGTCGACCTCGAGCCAATATTCGATGGCCGTGAGGCTGCGCGAGATCCGATCGGCGAGCTCGGCCATTCCCGGGGAGTCGATGGCCGAATCACTCACCTGCCCCCGCAAGGCGCGCAGCTCCACCAGCGATTGCTCCAGCACTGCGCGAACGTCCCCCGCGCAGTCTACGATGGCAGCCAGCTGCTCGTCGAACTGCCGCCTGAGCGGCTCGTGGGAGATCTCCCGGGCGAGAATGACCTGGCCGAGATCGCGACCCTCGGGATCGTTCAGAGTCTGGACCGTGATGCGCAGACGCACGCTCTGATGGTCTCTGGTGAGGTCGACCTCCTGGTAGTTGACCTCCTCGTCCGACGAGATGCGATCCGCTGCACCTCCCAGGTGCTCGAGACCAGCCGTCTCGAGCACTTCCTTGAGCCCGCGTCCCCGCGGATCCCCTTCCAGGCCCAGCCACTCCCGGGCCGGCCGGTTGGCGGCGCGCACGACCCCGGTGGCGTCGACGGCGATCGCTCCGGTGTCGAGCTGATCCATGATCGCCTCGAGGATCACGTTGGCGTCGTGCAGGTCGCCGAGCAGGCGTTCGTTCTCGACAGCCAGCGCGTGGTGGTCCACGGCGCGCCTCACCACCTGCTTGAGATCGGCGGGCTCCCACGGCTTGGTGATGTAGGCGTATACGTGGCCATCGTTGATCGCCCGGATGATGGCGTTCATGTCGGCGAAGCCCGTCAGGATGATGCGGGCGGTGGTCGGTTCCATCTCGAAGACCTTGGCGAGGAACTCGACACCGGTCATCTCCGGCATCCGCTGGTCCGAGATCACCACCGCCACCGGCCCGTCCTGCTCCAGGAGGTCCAGGGCCTGGCTGGCAGAGGTGGCGGTGAGGACCTGGTAATCGTCCTCGAAGGTGTAGGTCATCGTCTCGAGGATCGCTTCCTCGTCATCGACGACCAGGATCCGGCTGCGTTCAAGGCCCGTCATGGTTGGCGCAGAGGATGACTCGTTGTCGCGCGCTCCGCACCCCGCGGCCCGTCGATCAGCGAACTACCAGCCGGCGGTGCGACTGCCCGCCCGGGAGGCCTTCGCCTTCTCTTGGGTGTTCTTCGCCTTGACCTTGGCGCGAAGCTCCTTGCGGAAGTCGGTGAGGCGCTTCGGGAGCCGCTGCCGGGCCACGGCCGTCCAGGGACGCTGCTCGGCGCCGTCGCGGAACTTCCGGAACTTCCGGTAGGCCCAGAGCTCGTGCCTGAACTCGTCCTCGACGAACTTGATCATGATGGCGTCGTCCAGGAACCCGAGCCCCGGGATGTAGTCGGGGATCACATCCTCGGGATTGGCGAAGTAGGCGAGGGCGGCCAGGGCCTTGTCCGCGATCGGCTGAGGCAGGGCGTAGTCCTCGTCGTCGAGCATCTGGATCAGATCCTCGAGAACCAGGATCGCCTCGAGGACGAAGCTCGGGGCCTTCTTGGTGGCGCGAACCCGGTCGATCAGGCCGCCCACCTCCTTCAGGATCTTGGGGCGGTCCTCCGGTGAGGAGTGCTGTTTCGCGGTGCGGTAGAGCCTACGGAAGTAGGCGGCATCCGATTCATCCAGCGTGAATGACACCTTGAACGACTTCGAAGCCATTGCGTCTCCTCCAATCGGCGGACTCTATCAGTATCGCGCGTAATCGATCAAGTGGTCGAACGAGCCTCCCCACTCGCCCTCCCAACGATCCAGGATCACCTGGCCCGGGCTTCTCCCGGTCTCCAACTGCTCGAACAGCGGCTCCAGGAAGCCGCGTTCGTCGTCTCTCGACTCACCGGGGTGAGCGATGCGTCGCAGACCTCCGAAAGCGATCGAGACGATCTCCCGAGCCAGCGGCAGCACCGGCCCGCCGGGGACCTCGGCGGCCAGTCCCTGCCGGGAGACCGCATCCAGGGCCGCCTCCCGCTCCTCGAAGCTCCAATCCTCCACCAGCTCCCAGGCCGCCGAGAGGGCCTCCGCGTCGTAGAGGATACCCTTCCAGAGAGCGGGAAGGGCGCAGGTCAGATGGGAGGGAACCGCGTCAGCGCCTCGCACCTCGATCACCTGCTTGAGACGGACCTCGGGGAAGAGAGTGGTCAGGTGCCGATCGAAGTCGCTGAGCGTCGCCCTGTGCCCCTCGAAACCCGTATTCACGAACTGCCGGAAGGTCATTCCCCTGGCCGGCAGATACCTCCCATCGCGGACCACGAAGAACATCGGAACGTCGACTGCCCAGTTCACGTACCGGGCGTACCCGAAGTCCGGGTCGAAGACGAAGGGGAGCAGTCCGCAGCGGTCGGGGTCCGTGTGGTGCCAGAAATGGATGCGCTGTGAGACGAAGCCGCTGGGCTTTCCCCCCGAGAGACTGGAGTTGGCGAAGATGGCGGAGACGACGGGAGTCAGCCCCATGGCAGTGCGCATCTTTGCCACCATGTCGGCCTCGTCGGAGTAGTCGAGATTGGCCTGGACCGTGGCGCTCAGGTGCATCATGTGGAGGGAGAGGTCGCCCCGGGTGGGGAGATAGTCGCTCATGATGCGGTAGCGAGCCTTCGGCATGCGGGGGATTTTCGCCACCTCGTGGAGGGGATTGCAGCCGAGGCTCAGCCAGATCAGGCCCATGGGCTCGGAGACCCCCCGGATCAGGTCCAGATGGCGATTGAACTCCTCGCAGGTCTCGAAGATGGTTCGTAGCGGGGCACCCGAGAGCTCCAGCTGCCCGCCGGGCTCCAGGGTGATGTTGGCGCCGTCCTTCTCCAGGGCGATCAGGTTCTCCGCCTCGAAGATCCGCGTCCAGTGGTCCTCCCGCGCGATCTGCTCCAGCAACGCGCCGATGCCCCGTTCGCCCTCGTAGGGAACCGACCCGAGATCCTCCCGCCGCAGGCCGATCTTCTCGTGCTCGGTCCCGACCCGGAAGCGGTCGACCGGCTTCTCGCCGCCGCGCACGTGGTCGACGAGCTGGGAGATCGATGCGATCGGGGTCTCGGTGGTCAATCCATCCCTCCCCCGCCAGTGTAGAGATCCGGGTGGATGAGGGGGGCGAGAGCACAGACCACCGCATGACGCGTGTATTCGGCGCGCGTCAACGCGCCGCAGGTGAGCTTCCCGACGTTTCCAATCGAGACAGGCGCAGGGGCTGGGGAGCTCTCTCGGTGCTGCCCCCAGAAGCGATCGAAGAGCGCCCCGATGGGTTCGCGTTCCGCGACCGCCCGCTGCGAGCAGGCCGGCGGATAGGTGAATCCCGAGGAGAGGCCGAGAGAGATCCGGACCCCGTCGCTCACCGCGGCGCAGCCGATGTTGAACCAGCTCTCGAGCGATCCGGGGATCGCCACCAGCCCGTCTTCGTATCCGATCCCCAGATCGCACTCGCCACCGCGCTTCGCCCTCTCGGCCCGGTTGCGGGCTCCTTCGACGATCTCCTCGAATCCCAGCGGTTGGTCGGGCACCCCGCTCTCCACATCGATTCCCTCGATGGTGAC
Organism: uncultured delta proteobacterium; assembly: GCA_963722885.1. Lineage (GTDB taxonomy): Bacteria > Myxococcota_A > UBA9160 > UBA9160 > UBA6930 > CAVXZE01. The sequence continues at coordinate 71,913 of CAVROS010000011.1, read as the reverse complement.
ATCGCGGGAAAAGGCGGCCAGGGCCGCGCGAACTCCCTGGAGCTTGAGAGCATTGGTGGACCCGACGCGCACCAGCCGAAGCTCGGAGAGCGCGTTCACGGAATCACCGCCGACCGCTCATCCGGGGTGCGGATGAGCACCTCGCGCTGCTGGCGAACGGTGCCGGGGTTGGGAGCGCCCATGGCACTATCGTCGCACAGATCGGGAGGCCGGGCAGCGAGCGGGTGAGAGAGCCGGGCTTGGCCGCTCTACATGGCCTCGGTGGTGACCACCACCATCGGGGCGGGATCGAGCTCGCGGAGCAGCTCGTCGCGAAGCCCAGCGAAGGTCTCCTGGGCAGCTGCCGGGATCGGCTCGCCGGCGGGCGTGCGCACCGCCGCCGGATCGACCGACTTGCCGTTCTTCATCAGCTGGTAGTGCAGGTGGGGGCCCGTCGAGATGCCGGTGGATCCGACGTAGCCGATCACTTCCTTCTGCTGCACCCGCTGGCCGACCTTGAGACCCCGGGGGTAGCGAGACAGGTGTCCGTAGTAGGACACGTAGCCGTTCGCGTGCCTCACTTTGACCAGGTGGCCCAGCCCGCCCGAGTATCCCCGGAAGATCACCGTGCCGTCTGCGACGACCCAGACCGGTGTGCCGCGAGGGGCGGCGTAGTCGATGCCCAGGTGCGGGCGACGTACCCTGAGGATCGGGTGAAGCCGGGAGCGCGAGAAGCGGGAGCTGATGCGCCGGTAGTTGAGCGGAGTGCGCAGGAGCTGGCGCCTCACAGAGGAGCCGTCGGGCCGGTAGTAGCCGCCCTTGCCCTCCGCCTGCTCGAAGTACACGGCCCTGTAGTCATGGAGGCCGTTGGTGTAGCGACCCGCCAGGATCCGCCCGGGCCGCACATAGGTCTCGGTCCCATCCTCGCCGACCAGGAAGAGGCGCTCGTAGAGGATCGAGAACTCGTCCCCGGGCTGAACGCTGCGAGAGAAATCGATGTCCCAGGCGAAGATCTCGGCCAGGTCGTTGGCCAGCTCGACCTCCTCGCCCAGGGCTTGGACGGCCTGGTAGAGCGAGCTGGAGACCACGCCCGCGATTCGTGCGCGGCGACGAACCAGCTCCGGCTCGTGTCGGGAAACCAGGTAGTCGGCCCCGTCGCGCTGGATCGTGTAGTGCTCGAGGGCGGAGCGGGTGTAGCGGAACCGGAGGACGTCACCCTCCTCGTCCTGGGTGAGCCGGTAGCTGTCTCCGGGGCGCGCGTAGCGGAAGTCGAAGACCGGCGCCATCTGTGTGGCGATCAGGTGGACGACTGCGCCGGAGACACCGTTGCCCCGCAGCGAGCTGGCCAGGGTCTGCCCTCGGCCGATCTCGCCCTCGGTAACGATCTGAACCAGGGGCGCCTTTCCGGGCTCGGCCGCGGGGGTGCCCGGTGCTGCGGGATCGGAGCTGTTCGCGGACGCCGGAGCCAACTCGGGAGAAACGGACGCTGCTGCTGAGGGTTCCGGAAGCGGTGCGGTCTCGCCGCCGCTGGTCAGGAAGACGGTGCCGCTGCCGGCGCACAAGACGAAAGCGAACGCCAAGACGGTCCAGACTCTGACCGTCTCGGAGCAGCAGCCGCTTGAGGCGCTTGCGCCAATCAGCGTCTATCATTGCCGTCTCCTGCCACCCGGGCAACGTACTGAAGGGGACCCGGGCACGAGCCACTAGATTTACTTCTGGTTCGGCACACAGAAGCCAGTGCTAAATAGATCATTTTCCCGCTCTATTGTGTGCGCGAGATCACATTTTTCCGAGGCGTTGGCCGCCCGCGGCGCCGAACCTCAGATAATTCCTTGAGTTGGATGATCTTCTTCACTTCTCGCAACGGCGCCCGCTGTCTATTTCTGCTCGCGATGGTCGCATGTGCGGTCCCTCCGGGGTGTGCGTCTCCCATGCGGTGGCTTGCGCGGACCGGATTATCCCAACCCGGAGACGAACACGGGAGGGGCAGCCGGCGCCATTCTCTCCCGGGCCATCCAGTTCGATACCAGCAACCCGCCCGGCAACGAGCGGGCGCTGGCGAAGTATCTGGTCGACATTCTCCGCAGGGAGGGGCTCGAAGCGCGGGTGATCGAGACTCCCTCCGCCAACCCGAGCGTGAAGCGGGCGGCGGCCTGGGCCCGCTATCCGGGCAGCGGACGACGCGATCCGATCGTGCTGCTCTCGCACCTGGACGTGGTTCCCGCGGACGAGAGCCAGTGGGTGGCGGGACCCTTCGAGGGGGTCATCGCCGGCGACACCGTGGTCGGCCGTGGCGCTCTGGACGCCAAGGGGATCGCCGTCGTCCATCTCCTCGCCTTGGTGAAGCTGGCGCGGCAGGGCGTCGTCCTGGACCGGGACGTGATCTTCCTGTCCACACCGGATGAGGAGAATGGCGGTCGCGACGGGGCGCGCTACCTGACCCAGCAGCGAAGCGACCTGCTCCAGGGTGCGGAGTTCCTGCTGACCGAGGGCGGCGGAATCGTGCCCGGCGAGGGCGAGACCCCGGATCTCTGGGGTGTGACCTTCACCGAGAAGAGTCCTTGCTGGATCGAGCTGACTGCGAAGGGGGCTCCGGGGCACGGCTCCAGAGCCAGCGCCGACGCGGCGGTGCCGCGACTGATCGCCGCGCTGGACCGGGTGCGCCGGATGGAGAGCGAGATCCGCGTGACACCGGAGGCGGAGCGGATGTTCGCGGCACTGGCTCCCTTCGCCCCGCCCGAGGACCGTGCCGGCTTCGCGGACCTGGAGGGCGCCCTCCGGACGAACCCCGGCTTCCGCGAGCGCTTCCTCTCCGAGGCCCGTCGAAGCGCCCTGGTGCGCAACACCATCTCCATCACCGTGCTGGAGGGAAGCAGGCGCACCAACGTGGTGCCGGCCGAGGCCCGCGCCGAGCTCGATGCGCGGCTGCTCCCCGGCGAGAGCTGCGAGGAGTTCATCGCCGAGATTCGCCGCCTGGTCGACGACCCGCAGATCGCACTCGAACCCCTTCTGAGCTTCGAAGCCGGAAGCTCACCGGTCGATACCGAGCTCTTCCGGGCGATCGAGGCGGCGGCGGCCGGCGCCGATTCGCCGAGCATCGTGGTGCCCCAGATGATCGCCGGATTCACGGATGCCCACTACTTCCGGGATCTCGGCATCGTCGCCTACGGCTTCGTTCCGCGCCGCCTCCGCCCCCACGAAACCCGCGGGATCCACGGTCCGAACGAACGCGTCTCCATCGACAACCTGGAGCTGGGCGTCGATACGCTGGTCGAAATCCTCGAGGAGCTGGGCCGCTAGGCCAGCGGCTCAGGAGACGTCCCCGCTGCGCCGCAGGCGGGCGATGGCTTCGGCGTCGTAGCCGAGAGAGGAGAGCACCTGGTCGGTGTGCTCGCCGAAAGCCGGCGGCGGCGACTCGACCGAGCCAGGAGTCTCGGAGAGCTTGATGGGAATGCCGAGCAGCTTCTGGCGGAGGCCATCCTTCTCGACTTCGACGACGAGATCCCGCGCCTTCACCTGCTGGGACTCGAAGGCCTCCCGGGGATCGAGAACCGGGGCGACGCAGACCTCGAGGGGCCGAAGCTCCTCGAACCAGGCGTCCCGGGACTTCTCCGCGAAGCGGGCTTCGAAGAACGCGTGCATCTCCGGCGCCTTCTCGTCGTCGTGCTGCAGCGGAATCCACTCGGCGACATCGAAGTGCTCGCAGAGCCGTCTCCAGAAGCGCATCTCCACTGCCCCGATCGAGAGATCCCGCCCGTCCGCGCAGCGGTAGACCCGATACCACGGGTATTTCCCCGTCAACATCGAGCGCCCCGGCTCCTGCGACTCACCGAGGGCCCAGAGAAAGACGGCCGCATAGCCGTTCATGGCGACGATTCCGTCGGTCATCGACACGTCGATGTACTGACCCTCGCCACTGCGCTCCCGGGCCATCAGCGCCAGCAGGATGCCGATCGCGGCGTTCATGCCCCCGGCGGCGACGTCGGCGATCTGGGTGCCGGGAATCGCAGGCAGCGCCTCGGGGCCGGTACCGATGTTGCCGAGCACGCCACCGAGTGCGAGGTAGTTGACGTCGTGCCCCACCATGTCGCGGTAGGGACCGGTCTGCCCGAAACCGGTGATCGAGCAGTAGACCAGACGGGGATTCTCCTCGCGCAGCGCCGGGTAGTCGACACCGAGGCGCTTCATCGTCTCCGGACGGAAGCCCTCGAGCAGAATGTCCGCATCGCGCGCCAGGCGGAGGAAGATCTCGCGCCCGCCGGGGGAGGCGAGATCGAGACTCATGTGCCGCTTGTTCCGCATCACCGAGGGCATGGCGGGCTCGGAGGCGTATCGCCGATCCTCGATGCAGAGCACGTCCGCACCGAAGTCGGCCAGGATCATCGAGCAGTAGGGACCCGGGTAGAGTCGCGACAGATCGAGAACCTGAATCCCGTCGAGGGGCTTCGTCATTCGAGGTTCTCTCCTCGGGAAGCCGACACTACAGGCGCCTCTCGAGAACGTCCATCGCCGCTCCGAACCCGAGGGCGCGCCAGAAGGCGCGCGCACCGGCGTTCTCCACGACCACTTGAACCTCGGCTCGCCGAATCCCCCGCTCGCCCATCCAGGCCAGTGCGGCTTCGGCCAGCGCCCGGCCGACGCCGCGGCGGCGGGACGACTCCCGGACCAGCAGGTGCTCGATCTCCCCGCGCTCGGTCTCGGCGAAGATCGCGGGGCGCTCCAGCACCCGCGCGACGCAGAGCCCACGGAGATCGCCGTCCTCGTCCCAGACGAGGACGCGGCTCTCCCCGTGCCGGAGGCGCGCGGCCAGGAGGCGACGCACCTGCTCCTCGGCCTCGGCGCCAGCCCGCAGCGCCAGACGCGGGGAACGCTCTGCGTGGTACTCGAGGAGCATCGAGAAGAGCGCGACGAGACGCTCCAGATCCCGCTCCCGGGCGCGGCGAAGCGGGGAAGCGTCAGCCCGCATGGCTCACGGCCGCAAGCTGCCGTCCGCCAGCATCTTCTGGATGTCCGCGATGCTCTTCCCCTCGTCGACGAAGAGGGCGACCATCTTCTGGGCGAGGCTTTGAATCTGAGGCCGGAGCTGCCGCGGGTCGTTGCCCTGGCTCTGGAAGCTCTCCGCGAGGGATCGCTCGAATTCGACGCGCAACTCGCGGCGATCGTCGTCGGTGAACTCTCCCGCATCGATGCTCTTGCGAAGGTCCGCTTCGGAGACGCCCCCGGGAAGCTCCCCCGCGAAGAGCTGGGCAGCGTAGGCCTGGGCCATGACGTCGCGGACGCGCTCGCTCTGCGACTTTCCACTCCCCTTCACGGTGCTCACTTCGCCGGAGCGCATCAGCCGGAAGGTCCCGATGCGGGTCCCGTCGCGGTCGTAGCGTCCGCGGATCAGATCCCCGCCGGACTCGACGGATTCGCCCTCCCAGGTCGTCCGGCCCTCCACGTTCTCCGTTGCCGCCGAGCCCAGCACGTCGTCCCGGATGAAGGTCGGCCGGTCGGGCATCCCGGTGATCTGCCAGATCTCCTCGAAGGTGATGAAGCGCGCGGACTGATAGCCTCCCTTCTTCTTGCCGGAGCTCCAGCCCTCGGCATCGGAGCCTCGCAGCGTCTTGGAGCGGGATCCCCGTGGGTTGATCTCGAGCCCTTCCTGGATCTGGGCGAGCTGGGTGGCGTTGGGCTCCCAGAAATGGAGCACACGGCTGGCGCGGTTGCCCCCGAGCTGCTCGAAGCGCCCGCTCTGATCCGAGAAGACAACGATCGGGTAGTCGGTCCAGCGGAGACGGCTTCCCTCCTGCTCGAACTCCCAGATGCGGTCCTCCCAGCGCTCCCGCTCGGGATGGTCCGTGACCGAGTCCTTGTAGTGGATCAGGACGTGCCAGGTGCCGATCAGGTCGACCGCCTCGGCGGGCTTCACCGGGATCGCCACCACCAGAAGAGCCAGAGCTCCGAGAAGCAGTCTTGCCATCAGATCCTCCGCTGGATATCGGGGAAGCTCCGCCAGACGGGCACGCCACAGAAGTGGCTGCCTTCGGTGCACCGAGGACGCACGAGCCCGGAGCGCACCGAGCAGGGAGGCCCCACGTGTTTCATCAGCTGGGGATGCACCGCCCGGACCTGCTCGATCTCGTCGAGGGAGGCCTCGAAGATCTCGCGCTGTGCGTTGAGACAGGTTCGCATGTTCCACTTGTGGAGTAGATGCACCAGGCTCCCCGATTCTTCAAAACGCACCGCGAGGGCATTGGGCAGCACGTAGAGGGCGAGCTCGGGAGGGGTCCCCAGCTCCAGGAGCCGGCTGCGCGCCTCCCAGGCAGCCTCGACGCTCTCCCGGAAGAGGCCGTGGCAGGCGGGATCCGAGGCGATCAGCTCGGGCTCCACCACGTCCACGAAGCCCGGCACCGTGCGCGTCAGGAGCGGTCGGGAGGCGGGAACCATTCGATGGCGCTGGTCCTGGGAGTCGGCGCTGTGAGAGAGCTTCTTCTTGAAGGTGTAGTTGGCGTGGTTGAGTGTCCGCATCAGCGGCGAGTGTGCCGAGACGTCGAGCGGCTCGAGGCGGCGGCGGTTTCGGGCCGGATCGAGCACGCAGTCGAGAGCGGATTCGTCGTCCAGGTCCGACCGGCCGATGACCTGGCGCACCGCGTCGGCGATCACCTCGGGTCCGCGCAGACCGTAGTCGACCAGCCTTGCCCGGCGACCGTCGAGGGACTTGTCGAAGGCCTCGAGGGCCGCGGGGTCGCCGAGCCCTGCCGGACTCAGGGAGAATTCCACCACCTCCGCCGGCTCGAGGGGGTCGTCGCCGATCTCCTGGAAGAAGGCGGGATCGAGGCGCTCCACCTCGGCGACCATGCGGTCCACCAGGGTCCGCGCCTCACGGGAGGCGTCACAGGCCGCCGCCATGCGCCGCAAACGGTGCAGGGTGAGTCCCGAGACCGTGTAGACCATGGCGGTGTGGCAGGCGAGGGGGATCACGTAGCGCGCGGTCTCGATCGCCTTCTTCTCGGCCTCCTTCGCCACGCTGCGGCCAAAGGCCTTGGACTGCCGCTTGCGAAGCCGCCAGAGCTCCGAGAGCAGGCCCAGCACCACCGGCTCGAGCCGCCTGCTGAGCTCGGCGTAGACGCGCCAGGCCGCCTCGACGGTTCTCGCGAAGGTCTCTCGGGCCTCTCCCTGGAGGTCCGGCGGGAGATGCGCGCGCACTTCGTCGAGCCTCACGAAGCGCTGGCTCTGCTGCTCGGTGTTGTAGAAGGGGAAGCTGTGCAGGAAGGACCAGACGAGCTGGCGGGAGATCCCCGACAGCGCGAACTCGAAGGTGGCGTGCTGATACACCGTATGGTGCCCAGCCCGGTAGGTCAGCGGCCCGATGCTCCGCCGCTGGCGATCCGTGACCTCGTCGGCACCGATGACGCGCGACGAGTAGCAGGTGCGGGCCGCCGCGATCGCGTCGTCGTAGGGTCGATCGAACCAGTTGCGAAGCTGGACCTCGGGTCCGTGATCGATCAGGGCCACCCACCCACTCCGTCGAGAATCCGGAATCCCCGGCTCGATGACTAATCTCGCAGGTTGGACCGGGCGGAGCAACGACTGCAGGAGCGAGTGTGGCTAAAGTTTTCCCAGTATGGGCGAACGAAGGTTCCTGCGAGGCTTTCCAGCGGTGGCATCGCCCTCCGGGGATCGCTTCGATTTCTCCTTTGAGCGGCAGGAGATCCGCGCCGGAGCTGCCTGCCGGTTGCCGGAGTAACGCAGTTGGCACGGGGATTGCCCCTTACGAGAAGCGGGTGGGTGCGAGCTGGGACGGATGGGTCCGGCTGGCTCGCTCTCGACCCGCAACCGACGGGAACCATGCCGACGCTCTGGATCATCCATCGCGATGAGAGGGTTCGGGGAGCTCTTGCCCGCCTCTCGGCCGCCGGCAGCGACGCGCTGCTGGGAGAGCCCTCGGACCGCGCCTTCGAGACGACCGCTCCGCCGCGCATCGTGCTGCTCGGCATGGAGAGGGACCTGGAGGCGGAGCTGGAGTTCGCCCACCGCCACGCCGCGCGGATTCCCGATGCCCGCTGGATCCTGCTGCCGAGGCCGGGTGACGAGGGCGAGGTGCAGCGGCTCTTCGACACCCTGTCGGCGGAGATCGTGGTCTTCCCGCCCACCCCCGAGCGCCTGCGACAGCGGATCCGCAATGCGCTGGCAACAAGGCCCGCGGAGACGCTCTCGGCGCGCCGGGTGCGGGACGCTCTCTCCGCCCGCTTCTCCCGCTTCTTCGCCGATCTCGAGCTCCCGGAGCTGCTTCGGGCCCTGGATCCGAGCCTGCCGGGAGTGCCGCTCCTGGTGCGGGGAGAGCCGGGTAGCGGACGCACGCTGCTGGCTCACTACATCCACACCTTCGGCGGCGGCTCCCGGGGCGGGTTCGTCAGGGTGCCCTGTGAGGCCATGGACTCGGCGAAGGCGGTCCGCGAGACGATCCACGACGCGGCGGAGAGCCCAGCCGGCCGCAGGCCCTCGACCGTGTGCCTGGAGAACCTGGACCGACTGCCCGCTTCGCTCCAGCGGGAGCTCCAGGCCTGGATCGAGATCGCGATGCCGCCGGGGCTGACCGGTGCGCGGCGCACCCGATGGGTCGCCACGCTGGGAGATCTCCCGGACCGGGGCAGTGGAGGGGGCCTGAATCGGAGCCTGGCTCAGAGCCTTGCCGGGATCGCGATTCGGATTCCGCCCCTCCGCGAGCGCCCGCTGGCGATTGGCACCTTCGCCACAGAGACGGTGCTCGAGTGGTGCAGGACTCATGGCGAGCGGCCGCGCCGATTCAGCCCCGCCGCCCTCGACGCGCTCCGCGACTACCCCTGGCCCGGCAATCTGCGCGAGCTCGAAGCCGTCGTCACCCGCTCCCTCTCCGCGGGGCTGGCGGATCCGATCGAAGCAGCGCAGCTGCGCTTCGACGAGGCGCAGGAGCCGGCGGAGAGTGCCGGCTGGTCGGAGCGGAGAGAGCCTGACGAGGCGGCCGCGGAGAGCCGCGCCCCGGCCGCCCCGCCCGTGGAACCTGCCGCAGCGGAGCAGCCCCACCCTGAGGAGCAGGAACCGGCGGCGCCGGCGGCCGCGCCTCCGGCAGCACCCGCGAACGATCTCCTGCAGCGACTGGTCCACTCGGTGGCCCACCAGATGCGCAACCCCCTGGTGGCGATCCGAACCTTCGCCTCTCTGCTCCCGGAACGCTTCGATGACCCGGAGTTCCGGGGCCGCTTCCACGAGGTGGTGGGAAGCGATCTGGGTCGCGTCGAGCGGGTTCTCGACCGGCTCTCCGGCTTCGCCGCCCTCGAGCCCAGCGAGGGATCTCCGGTGAATGTCGCGGCCCTGGTCGAGCAGCTCCTCGAAGATCGGCGCTCTCAGATCCAGGCGCGGCGGCTGCTGGTGTTGAAGGAGATCGACAGCCGCTCGCCCTTCGCCCTCTGCGGCGAAGCTCAGCTGCGCTTCGCCCTCGAATGTCTGCTCGACAAGGCCTTCGAGTGGGTGCCGGAGCGGACAGATCTCTACCTGGCATCGAAGCACCATCCGACTGGGCTCCGCGGGGGGCCTGCGGTACGCGTCCTGCTCCGCTTCCACAACCCCTCGCCTGCCAGGGCGGAGGGTGTCGACGCCGCCGCCGGTGAGGATCTCTCGCTCTCCTCCACCTCGATCGAGATCGTCCTGCCGGAGCTGGTGATCCGATCCCAGGGTGGGACGCTGACCGTCGACACCAGCGACGCCGAGGAAATCGTCGTCCTCCTGGATCTCCCGGCTCCAGCCTGAGCCGGTCGGCGAGGCGAAATCTCGGCGAAGGCCCCGCATCGGGAAGAGGTCGCGACCCTAACCTGGCCGCGCGTGATAGATTTCCCGGATGCCGCGCGTGCTGGTGGTGGATGACGAGGCGGGGGTGCGCGAATCGCTTCGCATGCTCCTCAAGGAGGACTGCGAGGTCGTTACCGCAGACGGTGTCGACGCCGGCCTCCGCGCGCTCGCCGAAACGCCCCCCGACCTGGTGGTTCTCGATCTGGTGATGCCGGGTCGAAGCGGCCTCGAATTCCTGGCAGAGCTGGAGGAGCGCGGAGAGGCGCCACCCGTGGTCGTCCTGACGGCGACCCGCACCGTGGCCACGGCCGTCGAAGCCATGAAGCGAGGTGCGGCGGACTACGTGACCAAGCCCTTCGAGGCAGACGCGCTGCGCATCAAGATCCGGCATCTCCTGGAGCACCGGGAGCTGGCGCGAGAGGTGGACCGGCTCACCGACGAGCTCGATCAGCGCAGCCGGATCGGCGACCTGGTGGGCCGAAGCGAGGGCATGCGCGAGGTGTTCCGGACCATCGAGCGGGTAGCGCGCTCGACAGCGACGGTGTTGATCCGCGGCGAGAGCGGGACGGGAAAGGAGCTGGCCGCCCGCGCCATCCACGACCTGGGTCCGCGCTGCAGCGAACCCTTCGTCGCCGTCAACTGTGCGGCGATTCCGGCCAACCTGATGGAGACCGAGCTCTTCGGCCACGAGCGGGGCGCCTTCACGGACGCCCGAGAGCGCCGGATCGGGAAGTTCGAGGCGGCCGGAGGGGGCACCCTGTTCCTGGACGAAATTGCCGAGCTGGCCCCGGCACTCCAGGCGAAGCTGCTGCGTTCACTTCAGGGAAGCGTCATCGAGCGCGTCGGGGGAACCCAGCCCATCGAGGTAGACGCGCGGATCGTCGCCGCGACCAACCGCGATCTGGAGAAGGAGATCGGAGAGGGGCGCTTCCGGGACGATCTCTACTACCGCATCAACGTGGTCCCGCTCCAGCTCCCGCCCCTGCGCCAGCGCCGCGACGACATCCGCCTGCTGGCGGAACGCTTCCTGGCCCTCTCTCGAGAGCGGGCCGGCCTCGGGGCGGCGCGCTTCACCCGGGAGAGCCTGGCGGCCCTCGAGCGCTACCACTGGCCCGGCAACGTGCGCGAGCTGGAGAACGCCATCGAGCGGGCCGTCGCCCTGAGCGACAGCGATCTCATCGACGTCGGCGACCTGCCCGAGAAGATCGCCCAGGCGAACCGTACGGAGTCTCTTCGCGAAGCGATTCGAAGCGGCCACACCGCCTTCGAGGAGACCGTGGCCGCCTTCGAGCAGGACATCATCCGCGAGGCGCTGGAGCGCTGCGGCTGGAACCAGACCCGCGCCGCCGAGCAGCTCGGAATCACCCGGCGCATGCTCAAGCTGAAGATGGACAAGCTCGGCCTCGAGCCCGCGAGTGACTCCGGGGACGTTCCTTGCGTTCTTGCGTTTTGGGTTCCCCCAAAACGCAAGAACGCAAGGAACGTCCCCGCTTCTCAGCGGATCCAGCCGGGGAGGCAGCCGGCTCGGCGGCATTCGTCCTCGAGACCCTCGTCGAGGTAGAGGCGCAGTCCCGACATGCGCGCCTTCACCTGCTCGTACTCGTTCTGGACGTCCTGGCAGTCGTAGCTGCGGCGAATGCCCATCTCGTCCTCGGCGTAGAGCGAATGACCGCGGTTGCACCAACCGACGGCCCGCCGCATGTACTCGAGACGCCCTTCGAGCTCTTGCAGCTCCGCCTCGGCCCGTAGCTTCTTGCCGCGCCACAGGGCTTCGTTGCCCGCCACGGTCCCGACCCCGCGGCGGAGCCGCGCCGGCGCGCGTCGGTACCGAAGGCCGCGACTGCGCGGGCATCTTCTCCACCCGACCGCTGGACTGATGGCGCTCGGCGCCGGGGCACTGGGACTGGTCGCTGGTGAAGAGCGTCTTCCCGTCCGCGTCCGATGCACTTGTAGATCTCCGCCTGCCCCGCCTCCGACGCGGCAAGTGCCAGAACCGCCGTCAGCAGGAACGCACGAGCCATGACTCCTCGCATCCCGTCAATCCCTCCAGGCCTGGGGAACCCGAGCCCGATCGGCCTCTTCCTCGAGGTCCCGGAGCTCGCCCTCGAGTTCGGCCCGCTTCTGCTCCAACCCGGCCACGCGGCTCTCCCGGGTGAAGTGGTTCTCCTCGATGTATCGCTCGAGCCGCGCCAGGTCGCCGCGGGCGCGCTGGAACTGCTGGCGCCACTGGGTCTCGCTGCGTCCGGCGCGGACCCGATCATTGAGCACCACGGCGATCAGGTTCGCAGCGGGGTCGATCTGGAAGGTGAAGTTGTTGAAGAAGGCACCCCCCAGCAGACCCACCTCCATGGTCGAGCTGACCGACGCCCGAACCTGCTCCAGCCGCGCTTCACCGGCCTGAACCGAATCCAGCGTGATGATCGGCTTGGCGATGACCCCGTTGGCGGTCGTATAACGACGGTACGGCGTATCCGGTCCGATCTGGATCCCCAGCCGATCCGCCAGCGCTGCGGGGATCGAGACGTCGCTGGCGCCGGTGTCGACCAGGAAGGGGGCGCTGACCCGGTCGTTCAAGGTGACGTTGACGACCATCACGTCGCCCCGCTTCTCGAAGGGAATCCGCAGCATCTCTCCAGAACGGGGCCTCCGGCTGCTCCGGCGGACGGTTGTGGAATCGCTGGCCGCGGGGGTCGAGTAGGTCTGGAGACGATCGGACCTGGGAGCCGTCGCGCTCTCCTCGGCCGCGGCGCGATGGGCCACCGGAACCTGGGCGAGGTCCTGGGTGAAATGCACCCTACCCTCGGCATCGGTCCAGCGATAGATCTCGGCGGAGAACGGAACGGGAAGGATCAGCAGGAGTACGAATCCGAGTCCGAGGGCTGTTCGCATGGGGGGCTCCTGTTCGTCTGCATCGGATGCCGCGCTCGGACTCTTGACTCCTCGCTCCATCTGTTCCAAATGGAACACAGCGAGATTGCACTGGAAATCCAGAGAGTTCCGGCGACGCAGCGGGAGGAGGCGTACGTTTCGGAACACCACTCGGAGCACATTCTCCCCAGGGGGAAACGCCTCTCTAGCCAAAACCTCTCAACAAAACGGGGACTTACGGCCACACCGCCCAAAACCCGAGCCTGGCATGGGACTTGCGATGTCGAGGCTCGATGAACGATCTCACACCCCACGACCGACCCGAGGAGCAGGCCACCATCCTGGTGGTGGATGACGAGAGGGGGCCGCGCGAGTCGCTCCGGATGATTCTCCGGCCCACCTACGAGGTCCTCTGTGCTCGAGATGGCCTCGAGGCCCTCGAGATCCTGCGCACCCACGCCATCGATCTCGTCACCCTCGACCTGAACATGCCAGGGATCCAGGGCGAGGAGATGATGCGAACGATTCGGCGCGAGTTCCCCGGCGTCGAGCTGATCGTGATCACCGGCTACGGCACCCTGGAGAACGCCGCCGAAGCCGTGCGCTATGGCGTGAGCGACTACCTGCAGAAGCCCTTTGACGTGGTGCAGGTGAGCGCGTCGGTGTTTCGCGCCCTGTCCCGGCGGCGCGGCCGCGCCCGGCTGGTGGGCTTCCTCGAGACTCTGGGTGCGGTCGTCGGCCTCGACAGCCAGGTGGCCGAGATTCTCGACCACGTGGAACGCGATCCGCGGGTGAACCGCCGCGTGGCCGAGCTCGTCACGGAGATGGGACGGAGCACGAAGCTCCAGCAGCAAAAGACCGAACCCGTCCGCACCTTGAATTTTCTCGAGGTCCTGGCGGACACCGTGGAGAGCCAGTGCGAATTCATGCGGGGCCACGCCCGGCGAACCGCCTACTACGCAGGCCTGCTCGCCGATCGCCTGTGTCTCTCGACGAGGGATCGAGAGCAGATTCGCATCTCGGGATTCCTGCACGATATCGGCAAGATCGGCGTCCCCAGCGACCTCTTGATGCGCCCCGCCAGCGCTGAACGCGAAGGAGCGACGCCTGGTCGAGCGGCATCCCGAGATCGGGGCGCGTCTGGTCGAGCCCCTCGGCATTGCCACCGAGATCTCCGCCGTGATCCGCCACCACCATGAGTGGTGGGACGGTCGGGGCTACCCGGACGGGCTCTACGGTGAGCAGATCCCCCTGGTCGCTCGCGTCGTCGCGATGGCCGACGCCTACGACGGCATGAGCAGCAGCCGACCCTACCGCCCGGCTCTTTCCTCGGAAGAGGTGCGAAGCGAGTTCAGACTGGGCGCCGGGTCCCAGTTCGATCCCACCCTGGTAAAGGAATTCCTCCCGGTTCTCGAGTCGGGTGACCCCGCCCTTCAGATCGTCGCGGATGCGGTCTCCGCGCCCGCGCTTCGAGGAATCCCGTTACCCGTCGGACCTGGCGGAGCAGCGGCCAGCCAGGGAGCGCATCGATGAGTGCGGCCGAGATTCAGCAACCCCTGCTCGGTTCCAACGCCACCAGCCACCAAGGGAACGCGCCGGGAGCCGCGGCAGGACGTGGTGCGGCACGTGGAGTACTGCTCCTTCCCACGTGCCAGATCGGACCAACGCCTGCGGGTGGGCTTCACCCGGGATATCTCCCCTTCGGGCATGTGCGTCCGCCTCGACACACCGGAGCGGGTGGGCTCTTTGCTGCGGGTCACGCTTCGCGAGGTGGACGGACAGCCCAGGCTCGAGAGCATCGCGCGGATCGCCTGGTCCAGCCCCACCATCGACGGAGCCCACTGGGTTGGCCTCTCCCTGCTGGAACCCGGGCAGCGTCAGCCCGTTCTGGTGCGCAACGGGCCCCGAGCGATCGGCCGCCTGGAGGTCGCGTAGCCACAGCGCCATCTCTGGCCTCGCCAGGTCGCTAGTACGGCACTCTCAGCGCCTTCGCTACGCGACCTGGTGAGAAAAGCGGGCTAGATTCGCTGCGATGTTCGGCATCGGCCTCCCCGAGCTCATGGTCATCCTGGTCGTCGCGCTGCTCGTGTTCGGCCCGACCAAGCTTCCCGAGCTCGCCCGCTCCCTGGGCCGCGGACTGGCCGAGTTCCGCCGCGCCTCCTCCGACCTGCGGCAGAGCTTTACCGAGGCCACCGAGGAGCCCCGAATCGAAAGGACTCCGCCCAAGCCTCCCGGCGCTCCTCTCGAAGATGCACCCGGCGAGTCCGGGGCGGATCAGCTCGAGGAGGTCGGAGGCCCTCCGCCAGCCGCCGGCACCCCCGAGGCGCCGCCGCCGGACTCGGCAGCGGTCGGTGAGGCAACGGCCGCAGCGAAGCCGAGCGAAGCTCAGGAGGCCAGCACCGATCCCGGAGAGAAGCCCTCCGGTGGATGACACCCAGCTCCCGCTCACGAGCCACCTGGCCGAGCTCCGAAGCCGCATCTTCAAGATCCTGATCGCCTGGGCGATCGGCTTCGCCATCTGCTGGAACTTCAGCGAGCTGATCTTCGGATGGCTGCTTCAGCCGGCCACCGAAGCCCTGGGAGCGGACGGGAGCACCCTCCAGGCCATCGCTCCGACGGAGATCTTCTTCACCTACCTGAAGTCGCTCCCTGCTGGCCGGCTTCGCGCTGGCCCTTCCGGTGGTGTTCTGGCAGATCTGGGCCTTCGTGTCGCCGGGCCTCTACGCGAACGAGAAGAAGGTGGCGATTCCCTTCGTGGTCGTCTCCACCGCGCTCTTCGCCGCCGGAGCCAGCTTCGGCTACTTCATGGTGTTTCCGCTGGTCTACAAGTTCTTCGCCAGCTTCAGCAGCGATTTCGTGACGTCGGCGTGGACGATGCGCGAGGTCTTCTCCCTGACCACGAGGCTGTTCATCGCCTTCGGCGTCGGGTTCGAGCTCCCGGTGGTGGTGTTCTTCCTGTCCATGAGCGGGATCGTGGAACCGCGGCAGTTCATCTCCGGTCTCAAGTACGCGGTGCTGCTCGCCTTCGTGTTCTCCGCCATCCTGACTCCGCCGGACGTCGTGAGCCAGGTCCTGCTGGCCGGACCGCTGGTGGTGCTCTACCTGCTCGGCGTCGGCGTCGCCTACCTCTTCACCTTCCGCCGCAAGAAGACGTAGCGGGGACGTTGTTGAACATTCGACTTCTCAGGCTCGCCTGAGAAGTTGAATGTTCAACAACGTCCCCGCTAGAGCGGGATGTTGCCGTGCTTCTTGGGCGGATTGGTGTCTCGCTTGGTGGCGAGCATCTCCAGGGCCTCGATGATCTTGGGCCGGGTCTCCTCCGGCTTGATCACCTCGTCGATGTAGCCGAGCTCGGCGGCCTTGAAGGGATTCGCGAACTTCTCCCGGTAGTCGTCGACGAGCTCCTCCCTGCGGACTGCCGAATCTTCGGCCTCGGCGAGCTCCTTGCGGAAGACGATGTTCACGGCGCCCTCGGGGCCCATCACAGCGAACTCGGCGGTGGGGAAGGCGAAGTTCACGTCGGCGCGGATGTGCTTGCTGCTCATCACCACATAGGCCCCGCCGTATGCCTTCCGCGTCACGATCGTGATCTTGGGCACGGTGGCCTCGCAATAGGCGAAGAGGAGCTTGGACCCGTGGGTGATGATGCCGAAGTGCTCCTGGTCCACGCCCGGCAGGAAGCCTGGCACGTCGACGAAGGTCACGATCGGGATGTTGAACGCATCGCAGAAGCGCACGAAGCGGCCCGCCTTCTTGGAGGAATCGATGTCGAGAACCCCGGCCAGATAGGCCGGCTGGTTCGCCACGATTCCCACCGAGCGCCCCCCGAAGCGGGCGAAACCGCAGACGATGTTCCTCGCCCACAGGGCGTGGACCTCGAGAAACTTCCCGTCGTCGACGACCAGCCCGATCAGGTCCTTGATGTCGTAGGACTTGCTCGGATCGTCGGGAACCAGGTCGTGGAGCCGCGAATCCATCCGCCGTGGATCGTCCTCCGTCGGAACGAAGGGCGGATCCTCGAGGTTGTTCTGGGGAATGAACGACAGGAGGTCGATGATGTATCGAATCGCCTCCTCCTCGCTGGCGGCGGCCAGGACCGCGACTCCACTCTTCGAGGCGTGGGTGACCGCGCCGCCCAGGGCCTCGGGAGTGACCTCTTCGTGGGTGACGGTCTTCACCACGTCCGGCCCCGTGATGAACATGTTGCTGGTCTTCGTCACCATGACGATGAAGTCGGTCATGGCCGGGGAGTAGACCGCGCCACCGGCGCAGGGGCCCATCACCGCCGAGATCTGCGGAATGACTCCGGAGCTCAGCACGTTGCGCAGGAAGACCTCACCGTAGCCACCCAGAGAGACGACGCCCTCCTGGATCCGTGCACCGGCTCCGTCGTTCAGCCCGACGAAGGGCGCACCGACCTTGGCGGCGAGATCCATCACCTTGCAGACCTTCTCGGCGAAGGCTCCGGAGAGGCTACCACCGAAGACGGTGAAGTCCTGCGCGAACAGAAAGACCAGACGCCCGTTGATCTTGCCGTGACCGGTCACGACTCCGTCGCCGGGGATCTTGGTCGTCTCGATGCCGAAGTCCGTGCAGCGGTGGGTCACGAACTTGTCCATCTCGACGAAGCTTCCCGGGTCGAGGAGCATCTCGACGCGCTCTCGGGCGGTCAGCCGGCCGCTCTGGTGCTGGCGCGCGATCCGGGCCTCGCCGCCGGCCATCTCGGCCTCTGTGTTCAGCTCCTCTAGCTTCTTGATCTTCGCATCGATCGACATGGGTGGGAGAGTCCGCGCCTGCGACCTTTCTCAGAGACCGGTGATCTCGGCGATCGTCTGCTCGAGCCGTTTCGCGCAATGCGCTCTCGCGGGCTCGAGTGCCCCTGCAGAATGGTGAAAAGGGAAAGGCGCGATTTTATCAGATCGCTGGATCCCTGCCGAGATCAGCGGCCGCAGGGCGAGCTGGTGAGAAATGCAGGCTACTCCGGGTAGCCCTGATGGCCGAGCTGCCTGGAGAGCTCGTCGGCTGCCGAGAGCAGAGGCGGGACGATCTGATCCAGCAAGGTGTCCCGGCCCAGGCGGAAAGCGGGACCGGAGACGGAGACCGCTGCGACCAGCCGTCCGCTGGCGGCGAAGACGGGAGCGGCCGCACAGCAGAGCCCGGCCTCGGATTCCTCCAGATCCAGGGCGAAGCCCTGGCCTCCCACGCCGCGCAGGTGCTCGAAGAACTTGTCGCGATCCGTGATGGTCGCCTCGGTCCGGGCTTGGAGCGTCCCGTTGGCGACGCAGAGCCGATCGAAGTTTTCCCGGAGGAGCCGGTCCCCGCAGCCCAGGAGCACCTTCCCGAGTGCCGTGCAGTGGACCGGAAGGCGGCGCCCGATCCGCAGGCCCGTCAGCACCAGCTGATCCGGCTGCTCCCCGTCGAGGTGCGCCACCTCGAAATCCTGAAGTGTACCGAGATGGGCGGTCTCGCCGGTGACCCGCACGAGATCCTCGAGGATGCCCCGGGCGTGACGCAGCAGCCCGCCGCTGCGCCCGTAGGTGTATCCGAGCTCGAGACAGCGCACACCCAGCTGGTAGCGGTCGCTGTCCGCGCACTGCTCGACATACCCCTTGTCTTCGAGGGTGGCGAGCAGGCGAAAGACATTGTTCTTGTGGAGGCCCAGGCAACGGGAGAGCTCGGTCACCCCGAGCTCCTCCTTGTCGCGAAAGGCCTCCAGAACGCGGAGGGCGTTCGTCACCGTCTGGATGACGTAATCGCTCTTTGACCTCTTCATAGATGGGGGGATTCCTCGCACCGCGCGGTCCGAAGGACCGCCGGCGCGCCGCAGTCAAGAGCGGTTCTTTACCTTTTCCCAATCGGCAAGGAACTGCTCGAGGCCAATGTCCGTGAGCGGATGTTTCGCGAGCTGCGAGATGACCTTGGGGGGCATCGTGGCGACGTGAGCCCCGAGCAGGCCCGCCTGCACCACGTGCACCGGGTGCCGGATGCTCGCGACCAGAACCTGTGTCTCGAAATCGTAGTTCCGATAGATGGTGCAGATCTGCTCGATCAGCTCCATGCCGTCGGTCGAAAGGTCGTCGAGACGCCCGACGAAGGGCGAGGCGTAGGTCGCACCGGCCTTCGCGGCCATCAGCGCCTGAGCCGCCTGAAAGATCAGCGTGCAATTGGTCGGAATGCCCTGCCCCGACAGGGTGCGAATCGCCTTCATCCCCGGAAGCGTCATCGGGATCTTGATGACGATGTTGTCGGCGATCTTTCGGAGCTCGAGACCTTCGCGCACCATGCCCTCGGCATCGAGTGCGGTCACCTCCGCGCTCACCGGACCCTCGACGATCTTGGTGATCTCGCGGAGGATCTCCAGAGGATCTCCCTCTTCCCTGGAGAGAAGTGTGGGATTGGTGGTGACTCCGTCGAGAAGGCCGAGATCGGCGGCTTCGCGGATGTCGCTGACGCTCGCGGTGTCGATGAAGAATTTCATGCCGAGTCCCGGGCCTTTATGTCCCGAATCTCGCACCGCTCGCACCGGTTTGGGGGGAGGGCGCAGCGATCCGTGCTCTTGCGTGGTGGATCGAGAGAATTCAACTCCGGATTTCTACCCCAGTCTCCACGCAAGTGTCAAGCAAACTACACGCAAATCGCTCTACTCAGCTATGTGTCGAAGGAGGGCTCGCGCCCCGCGATCATCATTGCGATCCGGTACCCGCGGGATCGGCGCGGCGCTCACCCTCGGTCGCGAGGAGCTCGAGGATCAGCAGCGCCACACCGACGACGATGAAGCTGTCGGCCAGATTGAAGTCCGGCCACGAGTACCCCCCCACAGCCGAAAGTGAAGGAAGTCGATCACTTCTCCGACGCGAATGCGATCGATCAGGTTGCCAGCCGCTCCCCCGAGGACGAGTCCGAGGGCCAGGGCGGGGAGCCGATCCCCCGGGGCGAGACGCCGATAGAACGAGAGGATCATGAGCATCGCGACCCCGGTGATCCCGATGAAGAAGATGCTCCGGTAGGGCTCGGGGCTGCTCGCGAACAGACCGAAGGCAGATCCGGGATTGCGAACGTGAGTCAGGTAGAAGAAACCTTCGATGACCGGCACCCGGTCCGCGAAGGTCAGCGACTGGACCACGGCGAGCTTGGTGAGCTGATCGAGGGGCACCGTGATTGCCAGCGCGCCCAGAAAGACTTTCAATTTCGGTGTCATCCGGGCGCCGAAGCTATCACCGAAGCTCCCATGCGTCGAGACGTCCATCGTCCCATACGGTCGGCGAGAGGCGGCGCGCCTGCTCGAGAAGCGGGAGTGCGCTGTTGACGCGACCCGAGGCGTAGAGGGCCGATCCGCGAATTCCGACCAGATTGGCCTCCAGACCCGGGGATCGCCAATCCGAATGCGCGAGCAGGCCGTCGGCCTTGTCCAGAAACGCCAGGGCGCGCTTCGGATCCGCTCCGTCGACATGGTGGCGGGCCAAAGCCAGATAGGCGAAGGGGTTGTTCGGATCGACCTGGAGTGCCCGCTCGTAGAGGGCCAGCGCCTGGGACGGCCGCAGGGCCTGATCCTCGTCCAATCCCCCCAAGACCAGCCGCATGGATGCTCGTCTCGCCGCATCTCCCTGGTCGGCGACGTCGGTCAAGCGGAAGGGGGGGGCTCCCGAGGGGGCGAGCCTGCCTCCGAGCGAGAAGCTGCATCCCCCGAGGAACAACCCGAGCAGGCCGAGCGCAACGATTCCCCTCCACCGACTCGTCACAGGCGATTCAGCCAGTCTTCGAAGAGGCGCTCCAGAAAGGTCGGCCCGCGTCCGCCCGGCCGACCGCGCTCGCCACCTTTCGAAGCCCACTCCGGGCAGGTCGCCGCCGGTTCGGTGCCGCGCAGGAAGTACTCCGGAGTCCGCCGCGGGCAGCCCGCCAGGGCCAGAGCGCCGGAGACAGGATCGATCTCCACCTCGACCACCTCCACAGGGGGAATGAAGGTACCGCGAAGATGCCCTCCGGTGGCCTCCCGGACGAAGCGGGTCCACACGGGGAGAGCGACCTGGCTGGAGGGTAGGCCGAGACTGCGGGGCTCGTCGAACCCGATCCACACGACCACCACCAGCTCCGGCGAGAAGCCGACGAACCAGGCGTCCCGTTCCTCGTCGCTGGTCCCCGTCTTGCCGGCGATGGGACCCCGGATGCCCCCCGCCCGAACACCCCGGCCGGTGCCTCGATCGATCACGCCTTCCAGGAGCGATGTGGCGAGATAGGCCGTGCCCGCGTCGAGGACCCGCTCGAATCCGATCGGCTGGCGTTCCACGGCCTTCCCGGAGCCATCCACCACATCTTCGAAGGTGCGGATCTCCGGCCGGATTCCCCCGTTGGCGATCGTCGCATAGGCGCGGGCGAGCTCCAGCGGAGAGAGGTCGGCACTGCCGATGGCAAGACTCGGAACCCGCGGCAGAGGGCTCTCGATTCCGAGCCGTTCGGCCACCTCCGCCACGCGGGGGATGCCGACCTGCTGGCCGAGGCGAGCGGTGGCGACGTTCAGGGATCGCTCCAGCGCATCGCGGGCCCGGACCTGGCCGTGAAACTTCTTGTCGTAGTTCGCCGGTCGCCAGACACCGGTCGCCGTGGTGACCTCGAGGGGACCGTCGTCGAGCATGCTGCCGAGGGTGATCCGCGGTCCGCCCGGCACCGGCTCCAGGGCGGCGATGTAGACGAAGGGCTTGAAGACGCTCCCGGCGGGACGCCGCGCCTGGGTGCAGCGATCGAACTGGCTGACGGCGTAGTTGCGGCCACCGACCAGAGCGAGCACCTCTCCGGTCTGCGGCCGCAGCGCGACCAGACATCCCTCCAGAGGCAGCCCATCTCCGGAGGCGAGGGCGGGATAGCGCTTCTCCAGCGCAGCCAGCTCCTCGCGCAGGGAGAGCGCCGCGAGTCGCTGGAGACGGAGATCCAGAGTCGCGTAGATGCGAAGTCCCTGGCTGGTGAGGGTCTCCAGACTGTAGAAACCGGGGAGCTGCCTGCGCAGCGCGTCCAGGAAGAAGCGCGCATCCCTGGGCTCGGGTGTGACCTTCGCGACGCGGACCGGCTCGGCACTCGCCTCCTCCAGCTGCTCCTGTGTGATGCGTCCCTGCTCGTGCATCAGCCGCAGCACCAGGTCCCGTCGATCGGTGGCGCGCTCCGCCTCTCGGTGGGGCGAGAGACCGTTCGGACTCTGGATGATGGCGGCGAGCAGGGCCGACTCGGAAAGGCTGAGACGGTGTGCCGCCTTGCCAAAGTAGAACCAGGAGGCCTCTCCCACGCCGTGGATCGCCG
Source organism: uncultured delta proteobacterium (assembly GCA_963722885.1). Lineage (GTDB taxonomy): Bacteria > Myxococcota_A > UBA9160 > UBA9160 > UBA6930 > CAVXZE01. The sequence goes on along the minus strand of CAVROS010000011.1, from coordinate 49,974 downwards.
TGGAGCCGCGCTGGCCGAGATAGATCTCGTTGAGGTAGCTCTCGAGGATCGCGTCCTTCCCGTAGCGGGCCTCCACGATCAGCGCCATCGCGGCTTCCTGGAGCTTGCGCTCGAGACTGCGTTCCGGGGTCAGGAAGAAGTTCTTGACCAGCTGCTGGGTCAGTGTGCTGCCGCCCTGGCGAACCCGACCGGAGCGGAGGTTGACCCACAGGGCCCCGACGATGCGTCGGAAGTCGATCCCGCTGTGTTCGAGGAAACGCTGATCCTCGACGGCGAGGATCGCGTCGACCAGGTGAAGGGGAACGCCCTCCACGCGAACCAGCTCCCGCTGCTCGTGATCGGGTCCGTAGTAGGAACCCACCAGCTCCGGCTCCAGCAGCAGAGCGCCGAGCTCGCGGCCGGTCTGGGCGTCGCGAAGCTCCTCGATGGTCGTCCCGCTGAGCCGGAGGACGATGTCGCGGGAAGGCTCGGCGCGGTTCGGGTGATCGAAGGGGCGGCGGTGGAGCCGGACCCGCCGACCCTCCCAGCTGAAGTGGCCGACGGGCGGGGCATCGCCAGGCTCGATCTCCCGATAGCCGAGGCGCACCAGGGTGGCGGGCAGCTCGATGCGCTTCCAGTCGAGCCCGGGATAGAGAATGGTTGGCGCCGACATCACCCGGGAGGGAACCCGAAACAGCCGGCCCTCGAATCGCGCCCGGACGATCCGGTCGAGATGGATCGCGTAACGCGCGGCGAAGAAGCCGGCGAAGAAGCCGGCGCAGACCAGGACGAGTGCGCTGACGCGAAGGATCCGCCGCCAGCGAGCCCGCCGCGCCTCGAACTCTCGACGCCGGGCTCCGCCCTTGCCGGTCTTGCCTCTGGTTCGTTTTCCGGCGGCCAATCCGATCCCCCCGGCCAAGCCCGCACCCCTCGCCCGCCGGCGGCTGCGGCCGCCGAGCTCGAGCGACGTGGTGAGAAGTGCAGGCTACAGGCTGGCATACCGTCCGCAGCTTGCAAATTGCCGTTTTCTTTCCGAGAGTTGCCCCATGGGGCGAACTCGGAAAGCTTGGGGTGAACGCTTCGGCGAGGCGACGGATCCGACCGTCGAGCGCTTCAGTGCGTCGGTGTCTTTCGACAAGGCGCTGGCCCGCTACGACATCCGCGGCTCCATCGCCCACGCGCGGATGCTCGGGAGCGTCGGGCTGCTCGCGGCGGCGGATGTCGAAGCCCTGGTCGAGGGCCTGGAGTCACTGGCCGCGGAGATCGAGGCCGGGACCTTCCACTTCGATCCGGCGCTGGAAGACATCCACATGAACATCGAGGCGCGGCTCCACGAGCGAGTGGGAAGCGTGGCCGGACGGCTCCACACCGGACGCAGTCGCAACGATCAGGTGGCCACGGACCTGGCCCTGTATCTGCGAGACACCTGCGACGCGGTCCAGCGCGGACTCCTCGCGCTGCAGGGCGTCCTCGTCGCCCGCGCTCGGGAGCACCTGGACACCGTGCTTCCCGGCTACACCCATCTGCAGCGAGCCCAGCCGGTGCGACTGGCCCACCATTGGCTCGCCTTCGTGGCGATGCACTCCCGAGACCACGAGCGCTTCGGGGAGCTCCACGCGCGGCTCTCCAGGGCCGCCCCCCTGGGCGCCGGGGCCCTGGCGGGCTCGACCCTTCCGCTGGACCGGGAGCACACCGCGGCGGCGCTGGGCTTCGAGGCTCCCGCAGCGAACAGTATGGACGCGGTGGCGTCGCGAGATTGCGCCCTCGAGTTCCTGGCTGCCGCCGCCATCTGCATGGTGCATCTCTCGCGCCTGGCCGAGGAGCTGGTGCTCTGGTCGAGCGCGGAGTTCGGCTTCATCGAGCTGGCGGATGCCTACTCCACCGGCTCGAGCCTCATGCCCCAGAAGAAGAACCCGGATGTCGCGGAGCTGGTGCGGGGAAAGAGCGGGCGGGCAATTGGAAACCTGGTCGCCCTGTTGACGGTGATGAAGGGACTTCCCCTCACCTACAACCGGGATCTCCAAGAGGACAAGGAGCCCATCTTCGACACCGCAGCGACGCTGCGGGACTGCCTCGAGGTGAGCGCGGGAGCGCTGGCGACCCTGCGCGTCGATGTGGAAAGGATGGCCTCCGCAGCCGAAGATCCGATGCTGCTGGCAACCGATCTCGCCGAGGCGCTGGTCCGGGCGAATCTGCCCTTCAGGGAGGCCCATCAGACGGTGGGACGCATCGTCCGGCACTGCCTCGCGAAAGATCTCGACCTCCGCTCCCTCTCGCGCGAAGATCTTCAAGGATTCCACCCGGCCTTTACAGCGGGTGCGGGGGAGCTGCTGAGTCTGGACCGGGCCCTCGAGGAGCGCGCACACGTCGGGGGAACGGCCCGGGAGCGGGTGATCGAGGCGCTCGACGCAGCGGAGGCGCGGATCGAACAGGAGACCCGGGAGCTGGACGCCAGGGGAGAGAATCGATGAGGATCTGCGCCGCGTTCGCCGCATTCTTGATGCTGACGATCGGCCTCCCGGCGTGCGGGAAGTACGGCCCGCCGGTAAGGACGGTCGTCCCGAAGAAGAAGGACCGCGCTGGTCCCCAGGCCACCGAGACCCAGCCGCAGGTGCAGGAGGAGACGATCCCGGAGCCCGTCGAGTTCGACGACGCCCAGGATGACAAGGAGCTGATTCCGTGACCCGGGAGCTCGAGTTCACCAAGATGCACGGCGCTGGAAACGACTTCGTCGTGCTCGACGGGATCGCCCAGGAGCTCCCGCCCCTCGAGCCGCTGGCGCGCCGTCTCGCCGATCGCCACTTCGGGGTGGGCTTCGACCAGATGTTGGTGGTGCGCCGCTCCAAGGCTGCGGATTTCCGGATGGAGATCTACAACGCCGACGGCTCCCAGGTGGAGATGTGTGCGAACGGCATCCGCGCCTTCTACAAGTTCCTGCGGGATCGAGCTACACCGGCGCGGATTCCATCCGCGTGGAAACGCTCGGTGGCGTCGTGGTTCCGCGTTGGGCCGGCGAGGGCATGGTGACGGTAGAGATGGGCATGCCGGTGCTCGCGCCGGCGAAGATTCCCACCCTCCTCGCCGATGGCGACGGCCCCGTGCTCGACGCCCGGCTGGAGGTCGGCGGCGAAACCCTGCAGGTCAGCTCTGTCTCGATGGGGAATCCCCACGCTGTCATTTACGTGGACGACGTCGATGACGCGCCAGTCGAGAAGCTGGGGCCACTGGTCGAGAGTCATCCCGCCTTTCCGAATCGCGTCAACGTAGAGTTCGTCGAGCTGGTGAGCCGCGATCGGGTGCGTCAGCGCACCTGGGAGCGTGGAACCGGCGAGACGCTCGCCTGCGGAAGCGGAGCCTGTGCCGTGGTGGTCGTCTCGATTCTTCGCGATGTGGTGGACCGCAGCGTCACCGTGGCGCTTCGCGGTGGTGAACTGTCGATACAATGGGAGGGCGTCGGCGCCAGCGTCTCGATGACGGGCCCCGCCGCAAGCGTCTTCACCGGCCGGATCGAGATCTAGAGGAGATAGCCGTGTTCGAAGGAGTCCTGACAGCCCTGGTCACACCGTTTCGTGACGGCGCTCTCGATGAGCGCGCGCTCCACGAGTTGGTCGAGATTCAGATCGCCGCCGGGGTCGACGGCCTGGTGCCCTGCGGATCCACCGGCGAGGCGGCGACTCTCTCCCACGGCGAGCACCGCCGCGTCATCGAGGTGGTCGTGGCTGCGACGCGCGGGCGGGTGGCCGTGGTGGCGGGAACCGGCTCGAACTCGACCCAGGAGGCGATCGAGCTGACCCAGCACGCCAAGGAGGCGGGCGCCGACGGGGCCCTGCTGATCTCGCCCTACTACAACAAGCCCACCGCCGACGGAATCGTCGAGCACTACGCCGCGGTCGGCCGCGAGGCCTCCCTTCCGCTGGTGGCCTACAACATCCCCGGACGCACGGCCTCCAACATCCTCCCCGAGACGATGGCTCGGCTGGCGGAGATCGAGCAGGTGGTCGGCGTGAAAGAGGCCTGCGGGGACCTCCACCAGATGGCGCAGACCAGGGCCGCCACCCCGGCGGACTTCGCGCTGCTCGCCGGTGACGACTGGGCCACGCTGCCCGTGCTCGCGATCGGGGGCCAGGGAGTGATCTCCACCTGTTCGAACCTGGTTCCGGCGGACATGGTCGAGCTGGTGCGCGCCTTCCGGGCCGGCGACCTGGCCCGGGCTCAGGAGACCTACTACCGCCTGCTCCCGCTGATGGACCTGCTCTTCTGCGAGACGAATCCGATCCCGATCAAGGCTGCCCTCGCGCTGCGCGGCGCGATCCTCGACGACGTCCGCCTGCCGCTGACGCCGATCACCGCCACGAACCGGGAGCGCCTCCAGGTGGCGCTCAAGGAATTCGGCCTCCTGTGAGCGAACCGCGCGTTCTCGTCGTCGGCGCCCTCGGACGGATGGGGGAGCGGGTACGCGCCGTCCTGGCAGAGGAGAAGACGCTTCGGCTGGGAGCCTCCCTCGAGGCGCCGAGCCATCCCGGCCTGGGGAGCTCTCTGGAGGAGGGCGTCCGGGTCAGCGACGACGCGAAAGCCTGTCTCGCCAGCTGCGAGGTGGCGATCGTCTTCGCCATCCCCGACGCCACCCTGTCCTTCCTGCGCGAGGCAGCGGATGCGGCGGTTCCCTGCGTGGTCGGCACGACGGGGTTCGACCCCGAGCAGCGAGCCGAGATCCACCGGTTGGCGGGGAAGATCCCGATCCTGCTCGCCGCCAACTTCTCGGTGGCGGTGAACGTGCTCTTCCACCTGGTGCGCCAGGCCTCGCGCTGCTGGGACCGGACTACGACGCGGAGATCTTCGAGCTCCACCACACGGCGAAGATCGACGCGCCGAGCGGCACCGCGCTCCACCTCGGCCGCGCCGTCGCCGAGGGGCGAGGCCAGTCCCCGGAGAAGCACCTGGTCCTGGGGCGCAAAGGGGAGACCGGAGCCCGACCCGCGGGCGAGATCGGCATCCAGGCCCTGCGGGGCGGCGACAACCCCGGTGAGCACACCGTGATGTTCATCGGCAAGGGCGAGCGCCTGGAGCTGATCCACCGCTCGGCGACGCGCGATCATTTCGCCCGGGGCGCCGTCCGCGCAGCCGTCTGGATCCTCGGGCGCGAGCCCGGTTTCTACGACATGGAGCAGGTCCTCGGCCTGTCCGCCGGCGGCGACCTTGGCTCGAACGTTTAGCCCGCTTTTCTCACCGGGCGCTGAGCTCGGGCTTCGAGAGTGACGCAGATTCGCGACCCTCGGACCGGAGGAGGGTGAACCTGGAATTCCGCTGGCAAGATCTCGTGGACATCGGTCTGGTCGCGGCGCTGCTGTGGGGCGCCTACGTGTGGCTGCGACGGACCCGGGCCCGCTGGGCGCTTCTGGGGATCGCCATCCTGGGTGTCTGCTTTCTGCTCGCCCGGCAGCTCAGCCTCACGCTCACGACCTGGATCCTCCAGGGCTCCGTCGTCGTCTTCGTGATCGTGCTGGTGGTCGTCTTCCAGGAGGATCTGCGCCGCCTGATCGAGCTGATCGCCGTCCGCGGGCTGCGCAGGCGGGCACGGACCCCGACACCGGAAGCCACCGACACCCTGATTCGCTGTATCGCCCAGCTCGCCGCGGATCGAACCGGCGCCTTGATCGTGCTGCCCGGTCGCGAGCCGCTGGACCGACACATCACCGAGGGGACCCAGGTGAACGCGGAGCTGAGCGAGCCGTTGCTGCTCAGCATTCTCGACGATCACTCGCCGGGCCACGACGGCGCGGTGATCGTCAGCGAGAATCGCGTCCACCGGTTTGGCGTCCATCTCCCGCTCTCGACCGATCACGCCCAGGTCGGACACGGTGGCACCCGTCACGCCGCAGCGCTGGGTCTGGCCGAGCGGACGGACGCCCTGTGTCTGGCCGTCTCCGAAGAGCGCGGGGTCACCTCCATCGCCGCCGACGGGGTCCTCCGCCGTCTCTACCGCCCCGAGGAGCTGGCCATCGAGATCCACCGCTTCATCGAGCGGGTGACGCCTGGAAAGCGAACGGCGCGGCTGCAGCTTTCCACCCTGCTTCGGCGCTGGCCCGAAGCGATCGGCGCTCTCGCCGCCGCCGCGCTGATGTGGCTGCTGGTGGTGCCGGGCTCGGGAGTGGTTCGGGCCGTCCGCAGTGTCCCCGTGGTGGTGGAGAACCTGCCCGAGGGCTTCGCCCTCGAGGGCGTCGAGCCGGGGGAGGTGGAGGTCACGGTCTCCGGACCACGCAGGTCGCTGGTCCTCGGCGAGGCGAACGCCATCGAGGTTCGAATCGACGCGCTGCTCGTGCAGCTGGGAAGACGAACCTTCCAGCTGACGCCGGACCTGGTGACCCATCCAGAGGGCTTCCAGGTGCACGACGTGAATCCCAAGAGTGTCCGCCTCTCCGTGCTGAAGGAAGACGGAGCCTGACCCGAGAATGGAGGCGACGACCGAGCACGGTCTGGTGGCCCGCATCCTCACCGACGCGGACATGTCCGAGGGGGAGCTTCTTCCCTTCGCTCGCGGCGAGGTGGCCCTCTACTCGGCGCGCTCGCCGGAGAAGCAGGGCAAGAACGAGGATGCGGCGGCGCTGATCCTGATCGACTCCGAGCAGGGAGTGCTCGCCGTGGCGGACGGCGTCGGTGGCCAGGCCGGCGGCGAGGACGCGGCGGAGACGGCGTTGCGCCGGCTCGAAAAGGCGGTCGCGGCCGCGGATCTCCCTGCCCGGACCCTTCGCGGGGCGATTCTCGACGGGGTGGAGGACGGAAACGAAGCGGTGAGGGGCCTGGGTATCGGCGCGGCGACGACGCTGGTGGTGGCCGAGATCGCGGGGAACACCCTCCGCGCCTATCACGTCGGGGACTCCGCCATGCTCGTGGTGGGACAGCGCGGCAAGATCAAGCTCCAGACCGTCTCCCACTCTCCAGTGGGATATGCGTTGGAGTCGGGCCTCCTCGAGGAGGAGGAGGCCCTGCATCACGACCAGCGGCACCTGATCTCCAACATGGTGGGTTCGGCGGAGATGCGCATCGAGGTGGGGAGTCCGATCCGCCTGGCACCCCGGGACACCGTGCTGCTCGCGACGGACGGGCTCCTCGACAACCTGAGCCTTCAGGAGATCGTGGACGAAATCCGGACCGGCCCGCTCGCGAATGTGGTCCGGAATCTGGCGCGGCGCTGCCGCCAGCGGATGCGCGAGCCCGAGGGCGACCACCCCTCCAAGCCCGACGACGCCACCTTCCTGCTGTTCCGCCTCACCTAGGCGTGCCGACGAACCACCCAGCGGCCGGCTCGCGGCGGCCGCACCAGGCGCAGAAGCGCCAGAACTCCCGTGAGACGGGCCAGCGGCAGCGGGGGCAGCGGTCGTGGAGCTCGGGGTGCGACCAGACCCGTCGCGGCTTCTGCTTGCACACCGGGCAGTAGCGCATGAAGGGCTGCAGCCGCCCCGGACAGCCGCGGCGGCTGCAGTTGCGCTCGGCCTTGGCATCGGGACGGAACGGACGTCCGTTTCCGGCGAGGCGACCCGGGTAGCACCAGGGACAGGCGGTCCACTCGGGGCGAACCCCCCGCTCGCACTCGGGACAAACCAGCGGATAGGCGCTGATGTGCCGGAAGGAATTGTCGGCCGTGCCGCACCAGGGGCAGTGCTGCATCGACTCGGCGATGGGACCGTCACAGCGGTAGCAGCGGTAGCGCATCCCCAGCGCCGAGCCGTGGCGGCGCCTGAAGAGCTCGGACTGGATCGCCAGCGGCGAGGGCCGGGGCGCCGAGCGGCGGCGCGGGGTGCGGGGGCGCGGCGCCCGGCGCCCGTCGAGTCGCTGAAAGGCGGACTCGAGGGCCCGGTGAAAGGCGACCGCGTCGGTGTAGCGGCGCCGCGGATCGAAGCTGGCGGCCTTCTTGAGCACCGGCCACAGGGGCTCCGGCACCCGCTCCTTGAAGCGCCTGAACTCCGCGGGCGGCCATGTGAAGGGCCAGCTGGGGAGAACACCGGTCAGAAGCTGGTAGGCGATCAGACCCAGGGAGAAGACGTCCGAGGTGAACTTGGGTCGGCCGTAGGCCTGCTCCGGTGCCATGAAGCCCAGCGTTCCCGCCTCGGTGTAGGTGGCGCTGGCCTGCTTGGCGAACCGCGACACCCCGAAATCACAGAGGGCGGCGCGACGGTCGGAAAGATCAGGATGTTCTCGGGCTTGACGTCGCGGTGGAGGACTTTCTGGGCATGGGCGTAGGCCAGGCCCGCGGCCACATCCCGGACCACCTTCAGACCCACGCGGGCGGAGCGCCGGGCTCCCGGATAGTCGGTGAGGTTCTTCTCGGCCAGGTCCGAGGCGATGACGAAGTAGCCGTCGATCCAGTCGGCATTCCGGACCGCCACGATATTGGGGTGGGAGAGCCGGCTGGCGATGCGGGCCTCGTGCTCGAGAGCCTCCCGGCCGTACTCCCGGACCAGCTCCGGGAACGCCACCTTGAGGGCCACGTGGCGTTTCTCGACGGTGTCCCGTGCTCGCCAGACCGCCGCGTAGGCACCCCTCCCGATTCGGCGATCGAGACGGTACTTCCCGAGCTGCGAGCCTTTGCGTAGGACGACACCGGCCATAGGGGGCACTCGAGTCTAACTCTTTCCGCGCGCTGCGTGCACTCCGTCGTGCAACGAAACGGGCCCCGCCGGTCACAGCCGGCGGGGCCCTCGAAGACCCGCGGAGCGGTGCGCTCTAGATGTCGAAGTAGATCTCGAATTCGTGCGGATGGGGCCGCAGGCGGATCGGATCCACCTCGTTCTCCCGCTTGTACTCGATCCAGGTCTCGATCGCGTCATCGGTGAAGACGTCGCCCTTGAGGAGAAACTCGTGGTCCTCGTGGAGCGCCGCGAGCGCCTCGTCGAGGCTGGCCGGCATGGTCGGAACGCCGGCCGCCTCTTCCGGTGAGAGAGCGTAGATGTTCTTGTCCAGCGGCTCTCCGGGATCGATCTTGTTCTCGATCCCGTCGATCCCCGCCATCAGCATCGCCGAAAACGCGAGGTAGGGGTTGCAGGCCGGGTCCGGGTAGCGGACCTCCACCCGCTTGGTCTTCGGGCTCGGCGAGTACATCGGTATGCGGCAGGCCGCCGAACGGTTCCGGCTCGAGTAGGCCAGATTCACCGGCGCCTCGTAGCCGGGCACCAGCCGTTTGTAGGAGTTCACGGTCGGATTCGTGAACGCAGCCAGAGCCTTCGAATGCTGGAGGATGCCGCCGATGTAGTAGAGACCCAGCTCGGAGAAGCCCGCGTAGCCGTCGCCGGCCATCAGTGGCTTGCCATCCTTCCAGATCGACTGGTGGGTGTGCATGCCCGAGCCGTTGTCCTCGAAAAGAGGCTTGGGCATGAAGGTCGCCGTCAGACCGTTCTGGCGCGCCACCTGCTTCACCACGTACTTGTACTTGAGGAGCTGATCGGCCATCTGGACGAGCGTCTCGAACTTCATGTCGATCTCGGCCTGACCCCCCGTCGCCACCTCGTGGTGCTGCGCCTCCACGGTGATGCCGAGCTTCTGCATCACCAGACACATCTCGGTGCGGATGTCCTGCATGGAGTCGGTGGGGGGCACCGGGAAGTAACCCCCGCCGACGCGCGGCTTGTAGGCCAGGTTGGCCCCGTCCTCGTCTCGGCCCGAGTTCCAGGACGCCCTCGACCGAATCCACCTCGTAGAAGCCGTGGTTGGTGCCGGTGCTGAAGCGCGCGTCATTGAAGATGAAGAACTCGGCCTCGGGCCCGAAGTAGGCGGTGTCGCCGATCCCCGACTGCATCAGGTAGCTCTCGGCCTTCCGTGCGATGAAGCGCGGATCGCGCGAGTAGGGCTCCTTGGTGATCGGATCGATGATGTTGCTGAGCAGCACCAGGGTCGGATGCTTGTAGAAGGGATCGATGAAGGCGGTCGTGGAATCCGGAACCATCAGCATGTCGCTCTCGTGGATCGCCTGCCATCCGCGGATCGACGAGCCGTCGAAGCCGAGGCCATCCTCGAAGTGCTCCTCGGCGATCTCGTTGATCGGGAAGGAACAGTGCTGCCAGGTACCGGGCCAGTCGGTGAACCGGAGGTCCACCATCACGACATCGTTCTTCTTTGCGTACTCGAGTACTTCTTTTCCATTCATCAGCTTTTTCCTCTGTGGTTCGGCCGGCGCTCAGGTCGCGTTCTCATACCGCGTCCGGACCGCGTTCGCCGGTGCGGATGCGCACCGCTTCGTCCAGCGGGAGGACGAAGATCTTTCCGTCGCCAATCCGCCCGGTGTTGGCCGCCGCGACGATCACTTCGACCACCTTCTCCACCATCTCCTCGCTCACGGTGATCTCGATCTTGATCTTGGGAAGGAAGTCGACCACGTACTCGGCACCCCGGTAGAGCTCGGTGTGTCCCTTCTGGCGCCCGAAGCCCTTCACCTCGGTCACCGTCATCCCGTGGATCCCGATCTCGCTGAGCGCTTCTTTGACCTCATCCAGCTTGAACGGCTTGATGATGGCCTCGACCTTACGCATGGCAGATCCCTTCCATATTCTGGTCTCCGATCGCTGCGTCCCCGCGATAAGCAGGGTGGAGACCCTGCCACGATCCGGTCCTGCAGCTAAAAGCAATGGACGTGCCAACGCCAGCCGGGCTCGAGGACGCCCAGATGAGGCGGTTCCGGCCCGATCTGTGCGGATTCCTGCTCAGATCCTGGGCGCCGCCTGCCCAGGGATTGAGCAGGCGTTCTTCGAGCACTGCCCGCTCAGCCGCCAGACGCCTCCCGGATCGATTCCGGACCTGGCACGTCTCCTGCAAAGCTCGCCGCCCATGCCCATCGATGCGAGAGAACGAACGGTTCCCGTCACCAGCGAGCCGTCGCTGGACCTGCTCTTCGACGGCTTCCTGCGCCAGGCCACCACGCGAAGCGGGGGATCGACTCCGAAGCTGCGGGACTGGATGAATCTGGCCGAGGCCTGGCGCATCAGTCACGCACTGCGCGAGTGCCGGGGCAATCGCACCGCCGCGGCCCGGCTCCTGGGCATTGGCCGCCGGACGCTCTACACGAAGATGGAAAAGCTCGAAATCGTCCCGAGCTTTTCGGCAGCGGCATCGATCCACGGCGCAGAAGCCTCGGAAGGCGATCGCCCCTTCCCCTGAGCCAGCCCGCTTTTCTCAGGGAAGCGACTCGCGAGCCTGCCCCGGAAGGACTCGAATCTCTGGCTCGTTCCCGTCGGAGGCTTCCGCGGCCAGGGGAAGCGGACCGTGGAGACGCTCCGCCGTCGCCTCCTGGTGTCTACGCCACTCCTGGAAACGCAGCTTGGCGGTCTCGTAATCCTCTTCGTTGTCGATGTCGACGGCACAGCCGCCGACCTCGGTGGTGACGAAGCGGAAACGCGTTCGAAGCAGACCTCCCAATGCCCTTTCGACCTTGGGGATGTCTATCCAGCGACGCAGCCGGTCGGCAAGCCGTAGCCACCCCCGCCGGTCCGCGACCGCGGCGGCGTGGATGATGGCGTAGTAATAGACCAGTCGCGGACCTCCGCCTTTGCTCCAGAAGATCCGCCAGGCCAGGGAGATGATGTTCCCGATCTGCTTCTGGTAGCGGTGCTCGTACATCTCCTCCACATAGTGCCGATGGCCCAGCAGGGCGGGCTTGACCAGGTGGAGATTGCTCTGACGAAAGCGGCCCTCGCGCAGGTTGAAGTAGGCCATCTCGATTCCCGGCGCGCCGTCCTCGGTGTGATAGAAGGGCCGCATGGAAGCTTCGGTCACGAGCCCGACGGCGTAGTCGCAGTCGAGCGCCGCGCCGCGCCGGATGAACTCGGAGATCTCCTGGGGCGTGGCGAAGGGGAGGTCGGCAGAGAGGTACAGGACCGGGTACTCGGCCTCTTCGGGGCTGGGATCCCGTCCCTCGGGGCCAGCCGCCGGCAGCAGGCGCCGATAGGTCTGCCAGCAATTCTCGTAGAGATTCCGGAACTGGGGGACGATGGTGACGGGCACGCGCAGCTCGGCGCGGAGCGAGGGATCGGCAAGGACCTTCTCGAGACGCGAAGCGTTCCCGACGACCCAGATCTCGGAAATCTCTGGCACCCGCTGCAGGATCGACACGACCAACGAAACCAGAGGCCGACCTCCGATCTCGAGGTAGACCTTGCTCTGGCCGCAGATGTCCTTCGCAGCCCGTCCATCACCCGCCGCAATTACAGCCGGAACCGGCACGGCGCTACTCGAGCTCGCCGTCGCGTGTAGAGATCATCACCTCGGAGAACACCGCCCTGACCCGATCCCTCCTCACACGCCCCACCCGGTCAATTTATCCCGAGCCGGGGCTCGAGCCCACACCCATCCCCAGCTGGCCGCTGCTGCCATTCGATCGCCCATGCGCAGAAGACACCCCATGCGGGTGTTTTCCCTCACGATCCGGCAAGCGGGGACGTTGTTGAATATTCAATTTCTGGGCTGGCCCAGAAATTGAATATTCAACAACGTCCCCGCTCGTTTGATGTGTGGGAAGGCTGGTGGAGCCGAGCGGGATCGAACCGCCAACCTCCGCGTTGCGAACGCGGCGCTCTCCCAATTGAGCTACGGCCCCGGAGACGCAAAACGGTAGGGACGGGCCCCTGGACAGTCAACCTGGTTCAGTGGCAGGCTCTCGGTATGACGATCGAAGTACGCCAAATCCTGGTGGCCATGGACTTCTCGGAGCACGCGAAGCCCATCATCGAGTGGGGCACCCATCTAGCAGAGGAGCATGGAAGCAGGTTGATCCTGCTCCACGCCTACCATCTTCCCGTCGAGTTCCAGCAACTCGAGGGGGCGTACCTGCCCCAGGAGTTCTGGGCCAACGTCAAGTTGGAGGCCCAGCAGCAGCTCGCCAAGTACTCCGAGGAGATCTCCCGGAAGGGCATCGAGGTGGAGACAGTGGTTCGCGAGGGCTATCCCGCGACGGTGATCGAGGAGGAGGCGGCGCGCCAGAACGTCGACCTCATCGTCATCGGCACGCGCGGCCTCTCCGGCATCAAGCACCTGCTGCTCGGCAGCATCGCGGAGCGCGTGGTGCAGAAGGCCCCCTGCCCGGTCCTCACCGTCAAGCTGCCCGACTCCGAGGAGAGCTAGTCCGGCTCTGTCACCGACTCGACTCGCCGAGCTTTCCGGCGGGATGACGCGCATTGTAGTCGGCGCGGGTGAGGCCGCGTTCCGACTCGAGGGCCGCCGAAAGGGCCGCCAGGACCAGGATCTCGGCCGCCACGCTGGCGCGGGGCGCGAATCCCAATCCCCCTCCCTCCTGCGCCACGCCCGCATCGAGAACGACGTCTGCGCTCTGGGCCAGACGGGATCGAGGCGCACCGGTCACCGCGATCAGCTTTGCCCCGAGCCCGCGCGCAGCGTCCACAGCCCGGTGAAGCTCCTCGGTCTCTCCGCTGTTGCTGATGGCGATCAGCACGTCGCCGGAAACCAGTTGGCCAACGCTCCCGTGGACCGCCTCGGTGCCGTGAAGAAAGGTGGCCGGAGTTCCCGTCGAGGAGAGCAGCGAAGCCGCGTAGTGGGCCACGTGCTCGGGCTTGCCGACACCGGTCACGTGAACCCGACCGCCTTCCGCTTCCGCAGCGCGGATCAGCGCGACCGCCTCGTCGAAGGCGGCCGGGTCGATCCGCCCGCGAAGCGCTGAGAGCTCCGCCAGGGCCACATCGTACGCGGCGATCGCCTCGCTCTCGGCCAGGGCCACCGGCTTCTCGGGGAGCGGTGCCAGGGAGATCGGCGCGCCGTCGTAGAGCTCGAGGACCCGGGTACGAGCCGCCTGGGGGTCCTCGGGAAATGCCCCGAGCTGCTCGACACAGGCCGTCCCGCAGGCGTTGGCGAGCTTTCCGGCGTCCGCCCAATCGAGACCCAGCTCCAGAGCCACCAGCAGACCGCCCAGGAAGGCGTCGCCAGCGCCGGTGGTGTCGATCACCTCCTTGGCTGGAAAGGCGGGGACGCGGAGGGCGACTCCTTCCGCCGCGATGGCACAGCCGGCCTCGCCGTCCGTCACCAGCACGGCCTGGTTGCCGTAGCGCGCGCGTATGCCCTCCGCGATGGACAGGGCGTCCCCTCCCGACTCGGGAAGCAGCTCCCGCGCGGCAGCTTTCGCCGGCTTCAAAAGGGTGGCTCGGCGCAACACGGCATCCAGGGTTTCCTCGTCGCCGAGGCCCGGAACCGCATCCGAGGGGGGCACGTCGAGATCGACGACACTGGGAACTCCGGCTTCCTCGGCAATCCGCAGCACCTCGAGGACCGCAGCCAGCGGGAGCTGGGACACCTCCGTCGAGACCCGGTGGGATCCGGTGATGAATTCAGTATGGCGGGTGCGAATCTGCTCCGAGGTGGTCTCGGAAGTCGCACCGGGAGCCATGTAGATCGCCCGACCTCCCTCGTCGTCCACGAAGATATGGGCGAAGGTGCTGGCCGAGCCGTCGAGAACCAGATCCCGCTCGATGCCCAGCTGGTCCATGGCCGCGCGCAGGAAGCGACCGTCCTCGTCTTCGGCCTGCTTGCCGAACACCCCCGTTCGCAGGCCGAGAGCAGCCGCCCACCCCAGGTGATTCAAGACCACGCCACCGACGAAGGTCTGCTGGGGCTTGCCGTCCGGCATCGGGCGCAGAATTCCCTTCTCCTCCGCGCCCAGAACGCGGGGGATGCGGTGCAGCCGGTCCACGGCCATGCTGCCGATTCCGGCGACGTCCCTGTCGCGATCTCCGCTCACCGTGTCACCCAGGTAGAAACCAGCAGCCGGCTCGCCATGCCTCGCACCTCCTCGAAGACCTCGTCGAAGCGCTCTGCATCGGGACGGGCGAGGGCGGGGGTACCGTCCGCCACCGCATCGCTCGCGATCACGCCGAGCCGAAGGAGCGCACGCTTCAGACACGCAATGGTTCGCTTGCCGCCCGCAGCGTGGGTCCCGACCGAGAACGCCTCGAGCACCCGCTGGACGCGATCCATCCGCTCCGCGTCACCGGCACGGCACAGCTGCCAGGCTCGGGCCCACTCGCGCGGGAGCGCGTTGGCGGGACCGGCGACCACACCAATGGGCAGCCCGCCGCGCAGCCGGCGGCGCTGCCAGTGCTCGGAGATCACGCCTCGCCAGCCCGGGCGGGGCCGGAAGATCTCGAAGATCAGCATCGCGTTGCCCACGTAGATGCCGAACTCCCCTCGCTCCCGGAAGCTGGCCGCCGCCCGGGTGTAGTTCCCGAGCACCTTGCGCGATGCGCTCACCTTGATGCCGCGCACGAAATCGAGACGGGAGAGGGCCTTCACCTGCCGGGTGCGGATGTGTGGAATCTTCGGATCCACTGCGATGTCGGCATTGTCGTACAGGTAGATGGGAATCCGGCGCGGGCGCGCATCCAGCAGGTCTGCCACGTCCCGAGCCACGAAGCGCACGGGATCCTTCAGGCCACGGATGGAAAGGGGCGCCAGGACGGCGGCCTGCACGCCGGCGGAGATGGCGAAGTCGAGATTCTCGAGGGTGTCCTCGGGGGTGCGAGCGGTGACTCCCGCCCACGCCTCCACCTCCCTTCCCAGCTCCGGGGTCAGCGCCGCGTTGGCCTTGGCCACCTCCTCGGCACAGAGCTGGATGACGCGCCTCTGGACCGCCGGCTCGACTCGATCCCACTCGCCGGTGGTCCCGGCTGCGAAGACCACGTCGGCCCCGTATCCATCCTGGATCACGTGGCGAACCACCGCTCGCTGGCCCTCTTCGACGAGCGCTCCAGACTCGTCCAGCACCGTAATCACGGGCACCGAGAGGCCGGACCTGGGGCGGGTGTCCTCGACGCTCCGCAAGGGCTCCTCCTCGACACGGGTGACGGGCGGCGAGAAGCTAGCCTGCATTTCCCACCAGGTCGCTACTGCGGCCGGGGTAGGAGAAAGCCTCGCGAGCTCGGCTTCAGATCGTCTCGAAGAAGTGGGTCATCTTGACGCCGAGCGCGGTGGAGAGCTTGTACAGGGTCAGCACCGAAGCGGCGCTCTTCCCCAGCTCGATCTGCGAGATCAGGCTCACCGAGAGACCCGTGCGGTTGGCGACCTGCTTGAGTGTCAACCCCATCTCGTGACGACGGGTGCGAGCCCGCTCGCCGACCATGGCATTCAGCCGCTTCTCCACGTTTACCAGCAGTCCGTGTTGGCGGATCGCATCGCGAAGTACGGGCCGCAGCTCGCCAATCTCGAAGGGCTTCTCCAGGTAGTCGAAGGCGCGGTGCTTCATGGTGGCGACGGCCGTCTCGACGCTCGGCTTCCCGGTCATGCAGATCACGCAGAGATCGTCGTCCACCGAGCGGATCTTCTGGAGCAGCTCCACGCCGTTGGCCCCCGGCTCGTCCAGGTCGAGCAAGACCATCTGGTATCGCCCGTCCTTGATCGCCCCCGGCGCTTTGGAGGGATCATCCAGCTTGGTGGCCTCGAAGCCCTCCTCGAGCAAGAAGGCACTCAGGGCGTCGCGAGTCTCGACGTCCGGATCCGCGACGAGAACGCTGAGCGGCTGTGCGCTCGACATGATTCTCACCTCACTTGGGGGAAGCTGTGCGATCGAAGGGTCTACCCGGCGAGTGAGCTGGGGGATCGCCCGCGCGGAGCTGCACCGAGAGGCGCAACCCCGTGGCCTGGTTCTACCCACACCACACCCATTCGACTATCAGCGCAACGACTTGAGCGGAATCTCAGGGAGCGCTGAGCCAGTCCCGACCGAATGACCCCGGCGATGGGGAAACCGGCTCCGCACTCAGGACTTCCAGTCGCGCCAGGAAGCCGCGCGAGTCGCCGATCTCGATCCAGGACGGCAGGCGAATCGAGCCGAAGGCGACGTACGAACCCAGGCGAAAGCGCACTCCGTCGCCACGATCGAAACGCACGGGCTCCAGGCTCTCCTGGTCCACCCAGAGGGCGGGCTGCGGGTCCGGCAGCGCCACTCCAGAGCTGGGCGTCCGCCCCCCCAGCACGTAGCAGTCGTGCTCACCCTCGTAGCCGAGTGCGACCTCGTGGGCGGACACACCCAGGGTCCGAAGCGATGTCATCAGCACACCGCCGGTCTTCGCCTGCAGCAGAGAAAAAGGTGGGAGAAAAGGTCTGGGTGCGCCGAGCGGGAGACCGTCCCGGCTGGCGAGAAGCTCTCCACCGCGAAGCAGATGCCGCTCCACGACACCTTCGGGACTGCGGATCTCGAGCCGTGAGAGCCCGCCGGGATCACTGAGCAGCTCGCCGGTCGCCACTGGCTGCTCCGAATCCCCCAGGAACAGCGCCACCTTCACCTCGAGAAGGCGAAACCGACCGGCGTTTTGATTCGCCGTTGCCACGGCAGCGGCGATCCTCTCCGGCGGCGGAACGTAGGCCGGCGCCGGGAGGGAGGACAGGAGCGTCCAGAGCAGAGCCGCGGAGATGGAGAGCAGTGTCCGCATCAGGCTCCGACGATCGTACCGCGACCGCTGTACCGCGCATTCGCACCCAGATCGGCCTCGATCCGGAGCAGTCGATTGTACTTCGCGACCCGATCGGTGCGGCAGAGCGAGCCCGTCTTGATCTGTCCAGCACCCGTCGCCACCGCCAGGTCGGCGATGGTGGTGTCCTCGGTCTCGCCCGAGCGATGGGAGACCACCGCCGAGTAGCCCGCCTCCCGGGCGACGCGAATCGCGTCCAGCGTCTCGGTCAGCGTCCCGATCTGATTCACCTTGATGAGAATCGAATTCGCCACCTTCCGCTCGATCCCCTGGCGGAGAATCGCCGGGTTGGTGACGAAGAGATCGTCCCCGACCAATTGCACCCGATCGCCCAGCTTGGCGGTCAACGCCGCCCAGCCGTCCCAGTCCTGCTCGGCAAGCCCGTCTTCGATCGAGAGGATGGGATAGCGGGCGACCCAGTCTTCCCAGTAGGCATTCATCTCTTCGGCGCTCTTGCGCACCCCCTCGCCGGCCAGGTCGTAGACGCCGTCCTTGTAGAACTCGCTCGCGGCGGGATCGAGAGCGATACCGATGTCGTCGCCGGGCCGGTAGCCCGCCTGTTCCACCGCCGTCAGGATCAGCTCGATGGCCTCCTGGTTCGAGCCCAGGTTCGGCGCGAATCCCCCCTCGTCGCCGACGGCCGTCGCGTAACCCTTGGTGCGAAGGACGGCCGCAAGCTTGTGGAAGACCTCGGCGCCCCAGCGGAGCGCCTCCGAGAAGCTGGGTGCACCCACCGGGAAGATCATGAACTCCTGCAGGTCCACGTTGTTGTCGGCGTGCACCCCGCCGTTGAGCACGTTCATCATCGGGGCGGGAAGCAGGCAGACGTCGTCTCCCCCGAGCAGCCGGTAGAGGGGCAGAGCCGCCGCCGCGGCAGCAGCGTGGGCTGCGGCGAGGGAGACACCGAGGATCGCGTTGGCGCCGAGCCGCGACTTCGTCTCGGTCCCGTCGAAGGAGATCAACGCCGCGTCGAGAGCCTTCTGCTCCGCCATACCCCCCAGCGCTGTGCCGATGAACGCATGGGAGATCTCGCCGTTCACGAAGCCCACCGCCTTCGTCACGCCCTTGCCGCCGTAGCGCTTCGGGTCGCCGTCCCGGAGCTCCAGAGCCTCCCGGGATCCCGTCGATGCACCGGAGGGCACCGCCGCCCGGCCGACGTGACCCTGGGACGTGGTGATCTCCACTTCCAGGGTCGGGTTGCCCCGCGAGTCGAGGATTTCGAGAGCGCGAATCCTGGCGATATCGTCACCGTACATGGAACCCCTCCTTCTGCCGGGTGGTGCGGAGATTCATAGCAACTCGTCGCGGAAGCAGAAGGCGCAGCGGGTGAGCCAGATCAGGGGCCGGGGGCGCGGCGGGGCACCACCACCG
Organism: uncultured delta proteobacterium; assembly: GCA_963722885.1. Classification (GTDB taxonomy): domain Bacteria; phylum Myxococcota_A; class UBA9160; order UBA9160; family UBA6930; genus CAVXZE01. The sequence goes on along the minus strand of CAVROS010000011.1, from coordinate 31,171 downwards.
CCGAGCCGTCGGCGCAGCGGAGGATCTCCGCCTCCACCCCAAAGGCGCGGCGGAGCAGGGCCGGCTCCAGGGTCTCGGCGGGCGGCCCGACGGCCAGGATGCGTCCCTCGCTGAGAAGGGCCACCCGGTCGCACTCCCGGGCGGCGACTCCCAGATCGTGGGAGACGACCAGGGCCGAGCGCCCTTCCCTGGCGAGCTCGCGGACCAGCGCCAGGACCTCCAGGCGACGACTCACGTCGAGGTGGGCGGTGGGCTCGTCGAGGAGAAGGATCGGCGCCTCCTGGGCCAGGGCGCGAGCCACCATGGCGAGCTGTCGCTCGCCTCCGGAGATCTCGAGGATGGAGCGATCCGCCAGGTGATCGATCCCCAGCCGTTCCATCGCCGTCCGGGCGATGCCGAGATCGCGCTTCGACTCGAAGCCGAGGAGCCCCAGGTGAGGTGCCCGACCCATCAACACCACCTCGGCCACGCTGAACGGAAAGGGAACCGTGGTCTCCTGGGGGACCAGGGCCATCGCCCGGGCGAGCTCCCGGCGGCCGTGGTCGGCGAGGCTACGGCCGCCGACGCGAACCTCTCCGGCATCCGGCCCGAGAATGCCGGTCGCGATCCGCAGGAGCGTGGTCTTGCCGACACCGTTGCGTCCCGCCAGCACCAACACCTCGCCCTCGGCCAGCTCGAAGTCCACGCCGCAGAGCACCGGACGACCTGCCAGGGAGACGGCGACGGAGTCGAAACGCAGGGCGGTCATCGCGCCAGGGCCCTCCGGTGATGGCGACGCAGCAGGATCAAGAAGAGGGGACCGCCCGCCATGGCGGTAATGGCGCCCACGGGAAGCTCGCGACCCACCAGCAGTGTCCGCGCCAGCGTGTCGCAGAGAACCAGGAAGGCGGCGCCACCCAGGGCCGCCGCGGGCACCAGGAGACGGTGATCGGGGCCGAACAGGAGTCGCAGCAGGTGGGGAATGATGAGACCCACGAAGCCGATCAGCCCGGATACCGATACCGCTGCACCGACCATCAGCGAGGTCGCACCGAGCAGCACCTTCTTTACCCGCTCTACCTCGATGCCCAGCTGAGCCGCGGGCTCCTCGCCCAGCGCCAGCAGGTTGAGCGCCCGCGCCAGGGGAAGGGCGCAGGCGAGGCCCAGCGCCAGGAAGGCCGCCACCCAGCCCGCCAACTCGAAGCGCGCATCCGAGAGGTTCCCGATCAGCCAGAGGAAGATGCCGGCCCCTTTGACCAGGCCGGCCACGGAAGCCAGGAAGACGATTGCGGCCGATGCGAAGGCGTTGAAGACGACACCGGTGAGGAGCAGCGTGGTGGGCGAGAGTCGCCCGGCCCCGCCGGAGACGGCGAAGAGCAGAAGGATGGTCAGGATGGCTCCGGCGAAGGCGGCGGGCGGCACCGCCGCGTAGCCGAGACCGAGGGCGCCGCCGAACGCCAGCACCGAGATCCCGCCCAGGGCGGCACCGCCCGAGACACCGAGGATGTAGGGATCGGCGAGCGGGTTGCGGAGCAGCGCCTGGAAGAGCGTGCCCGCCACCGCCAGGGAAGCGCCGACCAGAGCGGCGAGCACCACCCGCGGCAGGCGGACGCGGAGCACGATGTCGGCGGTGGCCGCTTCGGCCTCCCCGGTGAGCGCGTTCCACACCTCGCCCAGGGAGAGCGGGCTCGGGCCGACGGCGAGGCCGAGAGCCATGGTAAAGACGAGCAGAGCGGCGAGGCCCAACAGCACCGCTGCCATCCGTCGCCGCGTCAGCACTCTCATGAACCGGGCTCCGCCAGATGGCTCACCACTTCGGGGCCGTGGATCGCCGCGGCAATGGCGAGCAGCGCGCGGTCCAGATAGGGCCCGGGCAGCGTAGCGATTCCGCGTGAGAGAGAGATCACCCGCCCGCGCTTCACTGCGGGCAGCGACGGCCACTTCGCCCAGTACTCGAGCGCGTCGCCGGGCGCGTCCGAGGAGTCGAGGATGACCGTCGGTGCCGCATCGATGATCCACTCCCGGGTGACGCGGGGATACGGCTCGGCAAACTCCGCTCCCACGTTCTCGGCGCCGGCCATCCTCACCATCTCGCCGACGAAGTTTCCGCGGCCGACCACGAAGGGGGGATCCCGTTGCAGCACCAGCAGCGTGCGGGCGCGCGGAAGCCCCCGCGTCGCGTCCTCGACGCCGCTCCGCACCCGGCGGATCTCCTGCACCCGCGACGCGGCGGCGGCTTCCCGGCCCACGCGCGCACCGAGCTGCTCGATGGCCCCGAGCACCTCGTCGAAGCGCGTCGGGTTCAGCTCCAGGCAGGGGATCTCGAGGTCCGCCAGGCGATTGCGGAAATCGCGCTGCTCGGCGCTCGGCACCAGCACGACCAGGTCGGGCGCGAGGGCGACGACGGCTTCCAGCCCGGGGTTGTAGAGACCTCCCACTCTCGGAAGATCCGCGACCGCCGGCTGCTCCCTGGCGGAGAACTCGTCGACGCCGACCAGCGAGCTCCGCGCTCCGATGGCCACCAGGATCGCGGTGAAAGAGGGATTTATCGAGACGACCCGCCGCGCCGGCTCCGCCGGTGACGGCCGGGAGAAGAGGAGCAGCACCAGGCCCAAGGTGAGAACGCGTCCCCACATGCTGCCGGGGATAGCAAAACTCGGGTGCCGGGCGTCTCCGAACCTCGAGGTCCTGGCCCCTTCGAAGCCGCAGCGCCCGACACCCGACCCCGGCGGGCTACTGCCTGCTCAGGCTCGTCTTGCCCTGGATCGCCACGAATGGGCGGATCTTGTCCAGCGCGGAGGGGCCGATGCCCTTGACCTCGACCAGCTCATCGACCGTCTTGTAGCCACCCTGCTCCTTGCGGCGATCCAGGATCGCCCGTGCCTTGGCCTCCCCGATGCCGGGGAGGAGCATCAGCTGCTCGGCGGTGGCCGTGTTGACGTTCACGACGCCAGAGAGATCTCCTCCATCGGCGGCGAGAGCTGGCGAACCGGCGAGCCCCAGGCTGACGAGAAGCAGTATGGTGAGGGCGAACACCCTCACCGTTCGGATCACGGAAATGGACATGGATTGATTGGGTCCGCGGGACCGGGTGGGGCGAAGCGTTCAGTACGCGCGATCGACGGCGTAGTCGGCCGCTGCGAGCAAGGCCTCCTTGGCGGGACAATCGGGGAAGGGCGCGATGGCAGCGGCGGCGCGACCCACGTGCTGTTCGGCGCGCCGGTTGGTGTCCTCGACTCCCCGGTGCCGCTCCACCAGCTCCAGCACCAGCTCGAGATCGCGCGGAGCGATGACCGCCTCCGGCGTCAAGCGGCCTTCGCCCTGGAGCTCCGCCAATCGATTCGACGCCGCCTTGAGGACCGCGTCGACGGCGTCGCGCTCCGCCGAGGTGCAGCGCTTCAGCGTCAAGAGCAGGGGCAGGGTGACCTTGCCTTCGCGCAGGTCGGTGTAGGGCTGCTTGCCGAGCACCTGTTCGTCGGCGGAGTAGTCGAGGGCGTCGTCGCGCAGCTGGAACGCCAGCCCCATCTCGCGACCGAATTCTGCCAGACGACGACGCTCGGGACGCGTGACACCACCGAGGATCGCCCCCGCCTCGCTGGCAGCCGAGATCAGCGCTGCGCTCTTGCGTTCGATCACTCCGTAGTAGTGGGCCTCGGTCACCGAGGCATCGAAGCTGCGCTGAAGCTGAAACAGCTCCCCCTCCGACATCAGGCCGATCGTGTTCGCGAAGATCCACAAGATCTCGAGATCCCCGTCCTCGACGATCATTCCCGAAGCGCGCGCCAGGCAGAAATCGCCGACCAGGACGGCGCGGCTGTTGCCCCAGATCGCGTTGGCCGAAGGCCGACCCCGGCGCACCTCTCCCAGATCGACGACGTCGTCGTGGAGCAGGCTGGCGGTGTGGAGCAGCTCCACGGCCGCAGCCACCTGGACCCGGCGCGGGCCCGTGTAGCCGCACAGCTCCGCGGCGAGGAAGAGCAGCGCCGGACGCAGCCGCTTGCCCCCCGACGAGAGCACGTGCTCACCGATGGTGCCGATCAGCTCCTGGGGCGAGACCATCTGCTCGCGGAGAGATCCCTCGACGAGCTCCAGACCCTCGGCGATGCGATCGAGCGCAGCGCGCAGGGAAGGAGGGGGGGAAGAGCGCACCAGCATTGTCTCGAAGCTAGCCGCAGGCTCCCCGGATGTCAAAGGCTACGGAGCAAAAAACGACCAGAAAACGAGATAGTTAACCCGTATTCTCGCCCCCGTGTCCGGGGCTTGACGCGCGCATCCAGGCAACCGCCTGGGCGACGTTCTCCACTGGGATCCCAGTCGCGTGCGGCCCCTCCGCACCGCCGCCCGGAGAGGCGACCGCGGCGGGTAGCAGCACCCGCTCGAAGCCCAGGCGGGCGGCCTCGCGAAGCCGCAGGGGGATCCGTCCCACTCGTCGAATCTCGCCGCCCAGACCCACCTCGCCGCAGGCGGCCGCGTCCGCCGGAATCGGGAGATCCAGACGGCTCGAAGCCAGAGCCAGGGCCACACCCAGGTCCGCCGCGGGCTCGGCCACCCTCACCCCACCGGTCACGTTGACGTACACGTCGCAGGAGAGGAGATCCACCTCCGAGCGGCGGTCCAGCACCGCGAGCAGCAACGCAACCCGCGCGTCATCGATGCCGAGACAGGTGCGCCGGGCGGTTCCGTAGCCCGCCGGGGCCACCAGGGCCTGGATCTCCAACAGCATGGGGCGGCTGCCCTCGATGATCGGCACGATGACCGAGCCCGGTGCACCGGGGTGCCGCTCGGCGAGGAACAGCTCGCTCGGGTTCTCGACGGCCGAGAGCCCGGCCTCGCCCATGCTGAAGACCCCCACCTCCTGGGTGGATCCGAAGCGATTCTTCGAGGCGCGGAGCAATCGGAAGTGATGGCCCCGGTCGCCCTCGAAGTTGAGGACCGCATCCACCAGATGCTCGAGGACGCGGGGACCGGCGATGGCGCCCTCCTTGGTCACGTGGCCGACGAGCACCACGACGGTTCCGTGTGCCTTGGCGGTCGCCGCCAGCAGAGCCGCGCTCTCCCGCACCTGTGCCACCGAGCCCGGTGCTGATTCCACTCGCTCGGTGCTCATGGTCTGGATCGAGTCGATCAGGACCAGCGACGGAGACAGCTCGCGCCAGGGCTCGGCCAGGCGCTCGACTCGGGTCTCCGAGAGCACCAGCAACGAATCCGGGATCTCGCCGATTCGCTCGGCGCGCAGGCGGAGCTGCTCGAGACTCTCCTCGCCGGTCACGTAGAGCACCGGCCCGGATCCCCGCTGGAGCTGGGTGGCGAGCTGCAGACAGAGGGTCGACTTGCCGATTCCCGGCTCTCCGCCCAGCAGCACCACGGAGCCGGGCACCAGACCGCCGCCCAGCACCCGGTCGAGCTCGGCGATACCGGTGACGATGCGCGGCGCCGCCGAGGGATCGACATCGGCAAGGGGAATCGGCTTTGCGGCACCGGATTGCGGATCCAGCCGAAGCAGATCTCCGCGCCGGGGCTGCTCGGCGCCAACGCTCTCCTCGACCAGGGACTCCCAGGCACCGCAGCCCGGGCAGCGACCCAGCCAGCGCGGCTGCTGCGCTCCGCACTCGGTGCAGGCGTAGATCGCGCGCGCCTTTACCATGCGCGCAGTCTAGCCTGCATATCTCACCCGCCCGCTACTGCGACCGCCGAGACGCGCCTCTGGCACGGCCCTAGCCAGCACCCACGTCTTCGACCCAACGCCGGTAGGCCCGCGAGGGATCCTGGATGTGCAGGCCGACGCCCTCGGTGCTGTGAGAGGCAAGACTGTGCGAGACCGGGCGTCGGTGGGGCACCTTCGCCTCCAGGACGAAGCGCCTCCCCTCCGGGATCCGGAACTCGACGATGACGTCGGCCCCGGGCGGCACCGGGTCGGGGGTCTCCACGAAGAGGCCCAAGGCCGAGATGTCTCGCACCAGCCCGCGATGGCGCCGGCCCTCGACCCGCAGTGTGCAGGGAAGCTCCCACCGCACGCGAGGCTGATCGCGGCGCTCCAGTGACTCCATCAGCCGTCCCATGAGCAACTCCTCTCCGGTGGACCCAACAGCTCATCTCGTAGGTGCCGGATGACTGCCTCGAAGTGACAGCCCCGGGGGAAGTCATCGCTAGGCTCGCTCGGACCGGCGAAGGAGCGACCGCCCCACTTGACCTCGCAATCCCGAGTCCGCCGCCTCCTCTACGGAAGCGTCCTGCTGGCCGGCGCCACCTGCATAGCGCTCGGCGCCGTCGGCTCGACGGTCTCGCGGAGCATCTTCGACCCCGTGGCCTTCGGCGACCGCGCGGCGGCGAGCCTCTCCGATCCGCGCGTCGCGGCCTTCGCCGCCGATCGGATCACCACTGCGCTGCTCGAGCAGAGCCCCGACCTGACGGCGGTGCGTCCGCTGATCCTCGGGGTGGCCGAAGGACTGACGGCCTCCGAGTCGATGCGCGGGCTGGTCCGCACTGCGGCCCGCTCGGCGCACCGGACCTTCTTCGCCGAAGGCACCCGACAGATCGTCCTCTCGGTGCCGGACGTCGGCATCCTGCTGCGGGCCGCATTCGAGCGGGCGAGCCCGGAGCTCGCCGAGCGGATCCCCGATCAGATCCAGACCGTTGCCGCGTCGCTCGACGCCAGCGGGAGCACCCAGATCGTCATCGAGGCGTGGGAGCTTCGCGAAGAGCTGTCCTGGCTGGTGAGGATCCTCTTCCTGGCGGGCCCGCTGCTGCTCGGGCTCGGGATCGCCCTGGCCGAGGACCGCCGCCACGGGCTGGTGGGGGCGGGTGTCGTCCTGCTCGGGGCCGGCCTCCTGGTGACCGCTACGCTGCCGCTCGGGAGCATCGCGGTTTCGCGCCTCGCCGAGGATCCGCTCACCGCGGGCGCGCTGGCGGGGCTCTGGGACACCTGCCTCGCCGGGCTCACCGCGTGGGGGCTCCTGTTCGGGGGTCTGGGACTGCTCTTCACCGCCGCGGCCACCTCGCTCCTCGATACCTTCGAGCCCCTGGCCTGGCTGCGCCGCGCCGGCCAGGCGATCGGCCGAGCCGCCCCCCTCCAGGCGAGGCCGGCTGGCCTGGGGTCTCGGTGTCTTCGGCGCCGGTCTGCTCGCCGCCCTCGCCCCGCGCCCGGTGCTCTCGGGCCTGGTCATCCTGGCGGGCACCGCCATCGCACTGGTCGGCGCGCGGGAGATCTTTCGCCTCCTGCTGGAGTCGGTGGAGACCAGCCCGGCGCTGGCCCGCACCGGCGGAGCGCAGCGCTCCCTGGTGCGAACGGTCTTCGTGGTGGGCCTCGCCCTGGCTCTGGCGACCCTCTGGCTGGCGCTGCGGCAATCCGCTCTCGGCCCCGCCACCGACCTCGGTCCGGGCCTGCAACGGCCAGCAGGCGCTCTGCGACCGGCGCGTCGAGGAGGTGGCGTTTCCCGGTGCGCACAACGCCATGTCGAATGCCGAGATCCCCGACTGGATGTTCCCACACCACCAGCGAGCCATCCCACGGCAGCTTCGCGACGGCGTGCGGGCGCTCCTGATCGACGTCCACTACGGCTTCCCCGGCGCATCGCGCATCAAGACCGACCTGAGCGGTGAGCGCCCCACCCGGGAGATCCTGGAGGAGGCGCTGGGCACGGAGGGTCTGGAGGCCGCCATGCGCATCCGAGCGCGCCTGGTCGGCGCCGACGAAGGGAGCCGCGGACTCTACCTCTGTCACGGATTCTGCGAGATCGGCGCGTACGAACTGACACCCACCCTCGGCGAGATCCGCTCCTTCCTGGTCCAGCACCCCGGCGAGGTATTGCTGATGGTCGTGGAGGACTACGTCACGCCCGAGGATCTGGCTGGGGCGTTTGCCGACAGTCACCTCGAGGACTTCGTCTACCGCGGACCCGCCGGACCGCCCTGGCCGGAGCTGTACGAGCTGGTCGCTTCGGGTCAGAACCTGCTGGTCTTCCTCGAGTCGGGACGTCCCGGCGTCTCCTGGCTGCGGCCCGCCTTCCAACACATTCAAGAGACGCCCTACACCTTCCACGCACCCGAGGAGTTCTCGTGCCGGGCGAATCGCGGCGGCACCGCGGGGTCGCTCTTCCAGATCAACCACTGGATCGAGACGACACCCGCGCCCCGGCCCTCCAACGCCGAAGTGGTGAACGCCCACGATTCCCTGCTCTCCCGCGCGCGCCAGTGCCAGCGCGAGCGCGGCAAGCTTCCGAACATTCTCGCGGTGGACTTCTACCGAAGCGGCGACCTCTTCGAGGTGGTCGGCGAGCTGAACGGCGTGGGCGACTCCCCGATCGCGAAGAGACGGGGAGCCCTGACGATCAGGCGGCGCGACCGGCCTCCGCAGCCAGCGCCCGCGCCGCGCTGCCCAGGGTGATCATCGTTACGCCGAGGAACATCACCTTGATGCCGACCAGCACGCCGATGGCCCAGTCTCCCGAGAGCGGCCACTGGGTCCAGATCAGGCTGCCCAGCAGCACCGACAGCAGGCCGCCCACCAGGATCCAGCCCCAGCCGCGGAGGGGACGCACTCCGCAGGGCGGAGATCACCTCGAAGATGCCCGCCACGACGAAGTAGACGGCCATCGCCAGGGTGAGGAAGCTCAGCTGGAGCACCGGGTGGGCGATCATGACGACGCCGCAGATCCCGGTGAGCAGGCCGAGCATCAGCCCCAGCAGCTTCTGGCTGAAGGAGCCGGCCTGAAACGAGAAGGCGCACTGGGCGATGCCGGCGGCCAGCACCAGGCACCCCACCATCAGGGCCACCGCGACTCCGGTCCAGAGCGGCGCGGACAGGGCCAGCGCGCCCAGGATCAGCATGGCGATGCCGAGCAGGGTCATCCCGGTAGCATTGGCCTTGATGCTGTCGGCGAGCGAAGGGGTGGTCATGACGCAGTCCTCCTGCGCCGAGGATACCCGAGCGGGGCCGGCGAGGAGAAGCGCAAAGGGGCGAGACAGAAAGAAGGGGTATTCTGGATAGGCACCCCGAGGACAGGCGGCGAGGTCAATCGTGCTGAAGAAACACCCGAGCTTCCCCGGAATCCGCGGCCCCGTCGTGACGATCGTGCTCGACGGAGTCGGGGTGAATCCGCGACGGGAAGGGAACGCGATCTTCCACGCGCGGACGCCGGTCCTCGACCGGCTGCTCTCGGCTTACCCCCACACCACCCTGAGAGCGCATGGAATCGCCGTCGGGATGCCGAGCGACGACGACATGGGCAACTCGGAGGTCGGTCACAACGCCATCGGCGCCGGCCAGGTCTACGAGCAGGGGGCTGCCCTGGTGAACCAGGCCATCGCCTCCGAGGAGCTGTTTCGGGGCCACGCTTGGCGCGAGATCATCGAGAACACCAGAGACCGCGGCTCGACGCTGCACTTCCTGGGGCTGTTCTCGGATGGCAACGTCCACTCCCATCTCGATCACCTCCGGGCGCTGGTCCTGCGCGCCAAGCAGGAGGGGCAGCGACGGGTCCGCCTCCACATCCTGCTGGACGGCCGCGACGTGCCCGAGACGTCGGCCCTGGACTACCTCGAGCCCTTCGAGCAATTCCTCGCCGAACTCCGCGGCGATGACTTCGACCCGCGGATCGCCAGTGGCGGCGGCCGGATGAGCATCACCATGGATCGCTACGAGGCCGACTGGAGCATGGTGGAGCGGGGATGGCACATCCACGTGCTCGGCGAGGGGCGTCACTTCGATTCGGCCTCCCAGGCCATCGCGACCCTCCGGGAGGAGTCCCCGGGAGTCATCGACCAGGATCTCCCTCCCTTCGTGATCGCCGAGGCGGGCGAGCCGATCGGGCCGATCCACGACGGGGACAGCGTCGTCTTCTTCAACTTCCGCGGCGACCGGGCGATCGAGATCTCCCGCGCCTTCACCGAGCAGGGCTTCGACGTCTTCGACCGGGTGCGCTTCCCCGAGGTCGTCTACGCGGGGATGCTCCAGTACGACGGCGATCTCAAGCTTCCCGAGCGCTTCCTGGTGGCGCCACCTGCCATCGCCGGCACCATGGGCGAGTATCTGACCACCGCGGGGATCCCCCAGCTCGCGATCTCCGAGACACAGAAGTACGGACACGTGACCTACTTCTGGAACGGCAACCGAAGCGGCAAGTTCGACGACCAACTCGAGACCTACCTGGAGATTCCATCCGACGTGGTTCCCTTCGAACAGCGTCCCTGGATGAAGTCCGCCGAGATCACCGACGAGCTGATCCGCCAGATCCAGACCGGGAAGCACCGCGCCGTCCGGGTCAACTATGCGAATGGTGACATGGTCGGCCACACCGGCAACTTCGACGCGGCCATCATCGCCGTCGAAGCCGTCGATCTGGCGCTGGCCCGCCTGCTTCCCGTCGTCGACGCCGCCGGGGGCATCGCCATCATCACCGCCGACCACGGGAACGCCGACGAGATGTACGAGATCGACGTGAAGACCGGCGAGTCGAAGAAGAATCCCGACGGCAGCTTCGCGGCCAAGACCAGCCACACGCTGAACCCGGTGCCGTGCATCTTCTACGACAACCAGAGCCGGGATTCACTGATCGTTCGTCCGGATCCGGATCTCGGGCTCAGCAACCTCGCTGCGACCATCGTCAATCTGCTGGGTTTCGAAGCCCCCGAGGCGTGGGACCGCGGAATCCTCGAGTTCGACGGCGGAGCAGAAGTGGGGACCGTCCGATGACACCTTTTTGTGAGCTTCCCGCGCGGAAGAAGCTTCACGCGCACCGGCGCGAAATCGAGCCCCTGCAGATGCGCGACCTCTTCGCATCGGAGCCGGACCGCTTCGAGCGGATGTCGCTTCAGCTCGGCGATCTTCTCTTCGACTACTCGAAGAACCGGGTCACCGCGGAGACGATGCGTCTCCTGATGGAGCTGGCGAGGGAAGCGCGGCTCGGAGAGTTCATCGAGGAGATGTTCTCCGGCGCACCCATCAACTGCACCGAAGGCCGGTCCGTGCTTCACGTGGCGCTTCGCAACCGCTCGAACCGGCCCACCCTGGTGGAAGGCCGCGACGTCATGCCCGACGTCAATCGGGTCCTCGGCCAGATGCGCGACTTCTCCGAGGCAGTGCGCGATGGCCGATTCAAGGGTCACACCGGCAAGCCGATCACCGACCTGGTCAACCTGGGAATCGGAGGCTCCGATCTCGGTCCCAAGATGGTGAGCGAGGCGCTGCGCCCCTACTGGAAGGAGGGGCTGCGCGCCCACTTCGTCTCCAACGTCGACGGAACCCATCTGGCGGAGACGCTCCGCGGCCTCGATCCGGCGACGACACTCTTCTTCGTCGCCTCCAAGACGTTCACGACGCAGGAGACCATGACCAACGCGCACTCCGCCCGCGAGTGGCTGATGCGGGCGCTCGGCGACCCCGAGGCCGTGAGACGCCACTTCGTCGCCCTCTCGACCAACACCGAGGCGGTGGTCGAGTTCGGGATCGATCCGGAGAACATGTTCCAGTTCTGGGACTGGGTCGGCGGGCGCTACTCGCTCTGGTCGGCGATCGGCCTGCCGGTGGCGTGTGTGATCGGCTTCGAGGCCTTCGAGGAGTTGCTCCAGGGCGCCCACGACGTGGACGAACACTTCCGCGAGGCCCCCTTCGAGCAGAACATCCCGGTGGTGATGGCCATGCTGGGCATCTGGTATCACAATTTCCTGGGCGCCCACACCCACGCCATCCTTCCCTACGATCAGTACCTGCATCGCTTTGCCGCCTACCTCCAGCAGTGCGACATGGAGAGCAACGGCAAGAGCACCGATCGCGACGGACGGGCGATTCGCGACTACACCACCGGTCCGGTGATCTGGGGCGAGCCCGGCACCAACGGTCAGCACGCCTTCTTTCAGCTGATCCATCAGGGAACGCGCCAGGTTCCCGCGGACTTCATCGCCCCGGTCCGGAGTCAGAACCCGATCGGCGACCACCACCCGAAGCTGCTCGCCAACTTCTTCGCCCAGACCGAAGCGCTGATGGTCGGGAAGAGCGCCGAGACAGTGGAGGCGGAGCTCGATGCCGCGGGCCTGTCGCCCCAGGAGATCCGAGCGATCCTGCCACACCGCTGCTTCGAGGGAAATCGGCCCACCAATTCGATTCTCTTCGATCGGCTCGATCCCCGCACCCTCGGTCGACTGATCGCGCTCTACGAGCACAAGATCTTCGTGCAGGGCGCGATCTGGAACATCAACAGCTTCGACCAGTGGGGGGTCGAGCTCGGCAAGCAGCTGGCGAAGGTGATCCTTCCGGAGCTGACCGAGGAGGGGCCGGTGGAGGGTCACGACGGCTCCACCAACGGCTTGATCAACTGGTACAAGACGCGGGCGGATGAGAAATGAAGGCTCAGCCGCCGCTCAGAGTGTCGCCAGGTCCAGGGCGACCTCCGCGGCCCCCAGCAGCGCCGTCTTGGGGTTGGCGATCACCTGCACCGGCGTATCGCGAAGCAGCGGCTCGAAGCGTCCGACGTCACAGAAGGCGTCCATGAAGAGGCCGCTCGTCACCTTGGGCAGGAGCTTGGTGACGATGCCTCCCCCGACGTAGACGCCGCCCAGCGCCATCGCAGTGAGTGCCAGATTGCCGGCCTGGGAGCCGTAGAGGCTCACGAAGAGATCGACGGCCTCCTCGCAGGTGGGGCAGGCGCCGCTCATGCCGACCTCGCCGACCACCGCGCTGGGATCCTCGCTCTCGAGTCGCTCCTCCACCTCGGCAGCCACCGGGGCTCCCCTGGCCCGCAGGAACTCGAAGATGCACTGGAGGCCCGGACCGGACACCACGCGCTCCCAGGAGACGCGCGAGTGACGCTGGAGCAGGAAACGCAGCAGCTCCACCTCGCGCTCGTCGCGCGGCGCGAAGGAGGCGTGGCCGCCTTCCGTCGCCGCGGGGCGGTAGCGCGAGCCGTCCCAGAAGAGGATCGCCTGGCCCAGCCCGGTCCCGGCGGCGATCACGGCGCGGTGGGTCTGCCGGGGCGCGCCGGCGTTCAGCGTGTGAAGCTCGTCGGGCTCGAGGAATAGAGCGCCATAGGCCGTGGTCTCCAGATCGTTCAGCAGCCGCAGCCGCTCGGAGCCGAACTCCTGGGCGAGCCGCTTCTCCTGCAGCCGCCACGGCAGGTTGGTGGCCTTCACCTCCCCGTCCAGGACGGGGCCCGCGATCCCGAAGGCGGCGGCGGCCAGGGGCTCCCGCTGCTTCCCCAGGAACTCGTGCACGATCTCCTCGAGCCCCGGGTACTCCCGGCTGGGAAAGGTCTCCTCGCGGGCGAGGGTCGCCTTCCTCGGCTGCTCGAAGCGATAGATCGCCAGGTTCGTCTTGGTGCCGCCGACGTCTCCCGCGAGTACCCAGGTGGTCATGGCTCTCCAGCATAGGCGAGATGCGACGCTCGATCTGCAGGCAGCTTCCCTCAGCCGATCCGCGGTCCCGCCTCGATCACCTCCGGGGAGGCGTTGTCCGCGAACTCCTTGAAGTTCTCCGCGAAGAGCCCGGCCAGCTTGCGGGCCTGCTCGTCGTAGGCCTTCGGATCGCTCCAGGTGCTGCGCGCATTCAGCACCTCGCTCGGTACGTCCGGACAGCGGGTGGGGACTTCCAGACCGAAGACCGGATCGGTCTGGTAGGGAACGTCGTCGAGCGCACCCGACATCGCCCCGCGGATCACGGCACGTGAGTAGGCGATCTTGATGCGCTCACCGACGCCGTAGGGTCCGCCCGTCCAGCCCGTGTTGACCAGCCAGCAGCGAACCTCGTGCTCGGCGATCTTCTTTCCCAGCAGATCCGCGTAGACAGTGGGGTGGAGCGCCATGAAGGGCGCGCCGAAGAGCGCCGAGAAGGTCGCAGACGGCTCGGTGACGCCGCGCTCGGTGCCGGCCACCTTGGCCGTGTAGCCCGAGAGGAAGTGGTACATCGCCTGGGCCGGCGTGAGGCGCGCGATCGGCGGCAGCACGCCGAAGGCGTCCGCCGTCAGCATGACTACGTTTTGCGGGTGATCGCCCATGCCGTCGAGAACGATGTCGGGCAGATGGGTGATCGGATAGGCGGCACGCGTGTTCTCGGTGAGAGCCGCATCGTCGAGGTCGAGCCGTCGCGAGTCGGTGTCGAGGGCCACGTTCTCGAGGACGGTGCCGAAGCGCCGGGTCGTCTCGTAGATCTCCGGCTCCGCTTCGGGGTCGAGACGGATCACCTTCGCGTAGCAGCCGCCCTCGAAGTTGAAGACGCCGCGGTCGCTCCAGCCGTGCTCGTCGTCACCGATCAGCGCCCGCCCGGGCTCCGCCGAGAGGGTCGTCTTGCCCGTCCCCGAGAGCCCGAAGAAGACCGCCGTGTCGCCGTCGGGGCCGCGGTTGGCCGAGCAGTGCATGCTCAGCACGCCCTCTTGCGGAAGCAGGTAGTTCATCGCGGTGAAGATCGACTTCTTCATCTCGCCGGCGTAGCTGGTGCCACCGATGATGATGAGGCGCTGGCCGAAGTGCGGCATCACGAACGCCTCGCTTCGCGTTCCGTCGAGATCGGGGATGGCCTGGAAGTTGGGGCAGTGGATGATGGTGAACTCGGGATCGAAGCTCGCCAGGACCCCCCGGTCCAGCTCGCGAAGGAACATGTTGCGCACGAAGAGGTTGTGCCACGCGCTCTCGTTGATCACCCGCACCTTGAGTCGATAGTCGGGATCCGCTCCCGCGTAGCAGTCCTGGACGTAGATGTCGCGACCCTGCAGGTAGGCCTGGAGGCGGGCCTTCAGCTGCTCGAATCGCTCCGGCTCGACGGGCCGGTTGTGCTTGCCCCACCAGATCCGGCCTTCGCTGGTCGGCTCGCGGACCACGAACTTGTCGTCGGCAGAGCGTCCGGTGTATTGCCCCGTTCTCACCACCAACGGCCCCAGGTGCGAAATCCATCCCTCGCGGCGCCGGACCGACTCCTCGTAGAGAGCGGGGGTGGAGAGGTTGTGATGAATCTGCCCGACATTGCGGATGCCGAGATAGGAAAGGTCTTCCATGGCGTCTCCTTCTTCCGAAGCCGGCTAATCGCCGAGCGGCATCGTCACCGGCGCCGCTGGCGTGACCCGCACTTCCTGGTCCTGGTGGTGGATGACGAGCCCTTCGCCCTCGGGTAGTGAATAAGTAACCTCTTTCTGTGTCATCTCCACTTCGAGCTGCTGGCCGCGGAGATCGAGGCGGAAGCGCATGCAGTTCAACCCGGGCGGGAGCCGGGGCGAGAAGCTGAAGCGGCCGTCGTAGTCCCGAAAGCCCGCCGTCCCGTAGATGGCCGTCATCCAGGTGCCACCCATGGAGGCGATGTGGAGTCCGTCCTTCACGTTCCCGCCCAGGTCGGCGTAGTCCATCAGTGCGGCGTAGCGAAAGTACTCCATCGCCTTCTCCTGGTAGCCGATCTCGGAGGCGAGGATGCTCTGGATCGAGACCGACAGCGAGGAGTCGCCGGTGGTGAGCGGATCGTAGAAGTCGAAGTTGCGCTGCTTCTGCTCCAGCGAGAACTCGTCGCCGAGGAGAAACATCGCCAACGCGATGTCCGCCTGCTTGATCACCCGGTGGCGGTAGATCACCAGCGGATGGAAGTGCAGGAGGAGCGGGTACTTCTCGGGCGGCGTGTTCTCGAAGTCCCAGGGCTTCCGGTCCAGGAACTCGTCGTCCTGGAGGTGGATCCCCTCCTCCTCATCGTAAGGGAGATACATGGCGTCGGCCGCTTCGCGCCAGGCGCGGGGCTCCGAGTCTTCGAGTCCAGTTCGGTGCTGCAGGCCCTCGTAGGCATCGGGGCGCTCGCGCCGCAACCGCTCGACGGTGTCGGCGGCGAACCAGAGATTCTCACGCGCCATCAGGTTGGTGAAGGCGTTGTCGTTCACGACCGTGTTGTACTCGTCGGGTCCGGTGACGCCGACGATCGAGAAGCGGCCGTCGTGGCTCTCCGCGAAGAAGCCGAGGTCGCGCCAGAGACGGGCCGTCTCGACCAGGACCTCGGCCCCCTCCCTGAAGAGGAACTCCTCGTCGCCGGTGGCCTCGGCGTACTTGCGCAGCGCGTAGACGATGTCGGCGTTGATGTGGTACTGGGCGGTTCCGGCGGCGTAGTAGGCGGAGGCCTCCTCGCCGTTGATGGTCCGCCAGGCGAACAGCGCCCCCTTCTGGTTCACCTCGCGGGCGCGCTCCCGCGCCGCTTCGAGCATGCTGAAGCGGAATTTGAGCAGGTTCTTGGCTACCCGGGGAGCGGTGTAGATCAGGAACGGCGCCACGTACATCTCGGTGTCCCAGAAGTAGTGGCCCTCGTAGCCGAGCCCGGTGAGACCCTTGGCCGGAACCCCGGCCCCCTCGGCGCGCGCGCTGGCCTGGAGGATGTGAAAGAAGTTGAGGCGCAGTACCTGCTGCACATGTCCCGCGCTGCGCAGCCCGCGGCCGCTCGGATCCGGCTCCGTGTCGATCTGCACGTCGGCGCGCCGCCAGAAATCGTCCAGATACCTCTGCTGGCCCTCGAGCAGGGCCGGGAAGCCTTCGTTCACCGCCCGGTCGAGGGTGCGCGCCGGCCCGCTCGCAGAGCTCCTTGGCCCCAGCCCGCCGCGAGGTGTGGTAGCTCATGTACTTGATCAGGCGGATCGGCTCCCCCGGCTTCGCCTGCGCGATCACGACGAGCTTTCCCTCGTCCTCCGAGCGGCTGACTTCACAGCTGTGAGGGCACTCGGTCTCGATCACGTGGTCGACCGCGCAGCCGAGCGTCATCCCGCTGCGGCAGGCCTGGTGGCCCAGCGCGATGCGATGGCCGTTATCGAAGCCGTAGCGCGGCAGAAGGACACGGCCGCTGAAGCCCCGAGCCACTCGCGGATCGTCGTCGTCCTCGGCTTCGTCTTCGGGTTCGTGGATCAGCTTCGACGAGATGATGACCGGCGCCTCCGCATTGACGACGGTGACCTCGTACTCGATCGCGGCCAGGTGCCGGTGCTCCAAGGAGACCAGCCGGCGCGACTTGATGGACACCCTCTTTCCCGCCGCTGTCTCCCACAGGATCGTCCGGTCGAGGGTGCCCGCGCGCATGTCCAGCGCCCGCTCGTACTCGAGCAGGCTGGCGGTGGGCAGATAGAACGGCTCGTCGTCGACGTAGAGCTTGATGATCTTGGCGTCGGTGACGTTGAGGATGGTCTGGCCGGTCTTGGCGAAGCCGTAGGCCTCCTCACCGTAGACGATGGGCCAGGTCTCGTGGAAGCCGTTCACCATGGTCGCGTTCTGGAACGCGGGGGCCCCTTCCTCGAAGTTGCCCCGCAGGCCGAGGTAGCCGTTGGAGACGGCGAAGAGCGTCTCGAACTGGGCAAGCCGGCGCGGATAGAAGCGCCGCTCCACCAGCCGCCAGGGGTCGGGCGGATAGACGTGCCGCGGGGGAAGCTCGAGCTCGCGCTGGAGCATCGGCGCTCAACCTCCTTCCGCGGGTACCGAGAGCTCGCCGAGGTCGGAGACCACGACGTCCGCACCCTGCTCGCGCAGGACGCCCGGCTCGTCGTGGCGCGCGATCCCGATCACCAGGCCGAAGCCACCGTTGCGGCCCGCCTGCACCCCCGAGATCGCGTCCTCCACCACCACCGTCCGCTTGGCGTCGACGCCGAGCTCGCGGGCGGCCTCCAGGAAGGTGTCCGGCGCCGGCTTGCCGGGCAGACCGAGCTCCGCGGCCACCTTCCCGTCCACCCGGACCTGGAAGAGGTCCTCGATCTCCGCCGCTCGCAGCACGGCGGCGCAGTTGGCGCTGGACGAGACCACACCCGTCTTCACACCGGCGGCCAGCAGCGCGCGCACCAGGGCCACCGAGCCCTGGTAGACCTCGACGCCGCCCTCCTCCAGGGCCTGGTTCACCAGCACGTTCTTCCGGTTTCCCACCCCGCAGACCGTCTCGGCGTCGGGAGGATCCTCAGGCGAGCCCTCCGGGAGGTCGATACCCCGCGAGTGGAGGAAGTCCCGAACCCCGTCGTAGCGGCGCTTTCCGTCCACGTAGAGCCGGTAGTCGCTCTCGATGTCGAATGGCTGGAACGGCTCTCCGGTCCGGTCGGCGCGGCGGCGCAGGAACTCGTCGAAGGTGCGCTTCCAGCAGTCGGCGTGGACCCCGGCGGTGTCGGTGAGCACGCCGTCGAGGTCGAAGAGCACCGCGTCGTATCGCCCCCAGGCGATATCGGCCTCGGGCTTCACATCCTCCATGATGGAGTAAAGTACACCATGGCCAGTCGGTGACAATCGAGACCAGCGACCCAGGAGCCGAACCATGCCCACCCAGCACGACCTGATCGTCCCGAATCTGGGCCCCTGCCAGATCGAGTCCCCCCTCAAGGCCAAGGGACGGACCTTCCTGGACGAGACGATCCGCGTGCGCTTCGAGAACGAGGTCGGCGGGGATCCATCCGAGGCGGAGCCCCTCTCCTTCGAGAAGGGCGGTCCCCGCGAGAAGATCTTCTTCGACCCGGATCGGACCACCGCCGCCTTCGTCACCTGCGGCGGGCTCTCGCCGGGGCTCAACAACGTGATCCGTTCGGGATTCCTCGAGCTCACCCACAACTACGGCGTGCGGCGCATCCTCGGGATCCGCAACGGCTACGCCGGGCTGAACCCCGACTCGGGCTTCGATCCCATCACACTGACCCACCGCTTCGTCCACGACATCCACCACCTGGGCGGAACCGTGCTCGGGAGCTCCCGGGGCGCCCAGGATCCCTCGATCACGGTGGACTTCCTGGAGGAGCAGGAGATCGACATCCTCTTCTGCATCGGGGGCGACGGCACCCAGCGCGGCGCCCACGCGATCCAGCAGGAGATCCAGAGGCGCGGGCTCACCAAGTCGGTGGTCGGAATCCCCAAGACCATCGACAACGACGTGCCCTACGTCTGGATGAGCTTCGGCTACCAGACCGCTCTCGGAGTCGCCAACGAGGTGCTGCGCGGCGCCCACGTGGAAGCTTGCGGCGCGCCCAACGGGATCGGACTGGTGAAGCTGATGGGACGGGATGCGGGCTTCATCGCGGCCGGCGCCGCGCTCGCGAACCAGGAAGCCAACTTCGTCCTGGTGCCCGAGGTCCCCTTCCCCCTCGAGGGGGAGAACGGCTTCCTCCGCTGCCTCGAGCGCCGCATCCTGAAGCGCGGCCACGCCCTGGTCGTGGTCGCCGAAGGAGCCGGCCAGCATCTCTTCGAGCGGGAGAAGGTGGCACGCGATGCGTCGGGAAACGTCCGCTACCAGGACATCGGCATCTTCCTGCGCGACCGGATCAAGACCCACTTCGCCGAGCGGGACATCGAGATCAACCTCAAGTACATCGATCCCAGCTACAGCATCCGCAGCATCCCGGCCTCCGCCTGGGACCGGACCCTGACCGACCAGATGGCGCGCAGCGCCGTCCACGCGGCCATGGCCGGCAAGACGGACGTGATGATCGGATGGTGGAACCAGTCCATCATCCACGTCCCCATCTCGACCGCGGTCGCCGAGAAGAAGCGGATGCCCCTCGACAGCGATCTGTGGAACGCGGTGCTGGCCACCACCGGCCAGCCCAACTGGCAGCCCGAGGGTTAGCAGGCTGCCGAAAGACGCTCTCGAGCCCTGACGGAACCCGCACAGATCACCACATCTCACCTTGATCTGTACTCGGAAGGGGAACAGGTCCACCAGCGGAACGTACCCCTACTTGCGCCCGCGCTCTCCCCCAGGATGACATTGCGCGGGAGCGAGGGCCCGGGCCAAGGTGAGGGAGATCGAGCCGGTCCGCGGCGCTACAGCATCATCAGCAGGGTGCCCGCGAAGGTGAGGAGCACGTTCGCGAAGGTGTAGGTCCCCGCGTAGCCGAGGGCGGGCACCGAGCTGCGGGAGAGTTCGGTCAGGACTTTGAGCGATGGTGTGCTGGTCATGGCACCCGTGATCGAGCCGAGCAGGAGAGCAGGGTTCATTCCGAAGGCGTAGCGGCCCACGGCGAAGCCCACGCCCACCGGGACCAGGGTCACCAGGACGCCCGCCGCGATCATCGCGGGCCCGACCGAGGTCAGGGCCTCGACCACGCCCGCGCCCGCCTTGAGACCCACCTCTGCCATGAACAACACCAGACCGAAGTCCATCAGGAAGGAGCGCGTGGGTGCGGGCATCAGTCCGAAGGTCGGATTGACGGAGCCGAGGAAGCCCACCAGGATGCCGACCAGCAGGAGTCCCCCCGCGGTGCCGAGACCGATCGAAATTCCCCCGAGCTTCACCACGACCAGCCCGAGCAGGATGCCGGCCACCATCCCGAAGGCGAAGGTCAGGAGGTCGGTGTCCTCCACCGCGCCCTCGAGGTAGCCGAGCTCCTCGGCCAGCTTCTCCACCCGGGACTCCTCGCCCGTCACCTGGAGCTGATCCCCGCGTTGCAGGACGGTACCGGGCTCGACGGCGAGATCGATCGTGGCCCGGGTGAGCCGCACGGGGAGGCAACCGTACTCCTCGCGCAGCCCGAGCTCGGAGAGCGGCTTGCCGGTGGCGGCGGCCTGGCTGACCACGATCTCCCGGGTGACGATCGCAAAGTCGATCAGCTCGGGGTCGAGGATCTCCTCGCCCAGCTGCTCGCGGGCCTGCCGGTGCTCGACGACGGTCGCGACCACGGAGACGACGTCGCCCTCCTCGAACTCGAGGGACGGGTCCGCATCGAGGAGCTCCCTCCCTCGGCGCACGCGGAGCGGCAGCAGCTTGCGGTCCAGCGCGATGCGGCGCTGCTCGATCGTCTGGCCCACGGCCTCCCCCGACACGCGGTAGGCTCGGACGATGGGCAGCGCCGCGGCCGAGCCGACGACTCGCCTGCGGACCCCGAGCCCACGCTCCTGGGCGATCCTGCGGGCCTCCGCCGGCAGGTCGATCCCCAGGACGCGGGGGAGGAAGCGCACGCAGGTAATCAGGCCGACGGTTCCGAAGAGGTAGGTGATCGCATAGCCGACGCTCACGTTGGTGGTGGCGCGCGCGGCGTCCATGCCCTCGGGCAGGCGCGCGAGCCCGGTCCTCACCGCGTCCTGGGCGCCGGCGAGCGTCGGGGTGCTGGTGAGCGCACCGGCGAGGAGCCCCGCGCCGAGGCCGTGCTCGAGACCCAGCACCCGCGACAGCACGACGGCGAGGGTCGCCGCCGTCGCGGCCACGACCAGGGCGAGCAGGACGTAGCGCCTGCCGTCCTCGCGCAGCGCGCCGAAGAAGCTCGGCCCCGCCTGCACCCCGACGGAGAAGATGAAGAGCGCGAAGCCGAAGGTCGCGGCCTCGGGCCGGTCCGGGAAGCCCAGGTGGCCGAGCACCAGGCCCACCAACAGGACGCCCGCCGTGGCGCCCAAGTCCACGCCGGCGATGCGCAGCTTGCCGAGCAGGTAGCCGAGCCCGATGACCACGAAGGTCAGCAGGATCGGATTCTCCATCAGAAGGCTTTTGAGCTCGATCTCCATGGAGAGGAAGCGTAGGGGAGCAACCCGCGATCCGCACCGAGTGGGCCCTCGAGCTCCGGGCCAACCTGCTCGAGGTGCTCCTCGTGCAGAGCCCGCTCTGGGCCGGTCCGAGGCGGACAGTCCGGTGAGACGCTAGAGTCACCTGATCGACGAAGGGGACGCCGTGAGAAGAGGCGGAGCGACGAGGGGGTGGTGGGCGGTCGCGCTGGCCGTCGCCGCCGCGCTCGCGTGCGCAACCGAGGAGGGAACGCCGCAGGTGCCCGCTGCGTCACCGGTGCCGGCCGCGGGCGCCGCCGGCTTCGCTCCCGGTCGCGCCGGACGCCTCCGTCGAGGACCTGGTCGCGCCGATCGCGCTCTACCCGGACGGGCTCCTTGCGATCGTGCTCCCGGCGTCGACGTATCCCCTCGACGTCGTCCAGGCGGACCGCTTCCTCGACCGGCTCGCCCAGGACCAGACCCTCCAGCCCGACCCGGCCTGGCACGAGAGCGTGCGCAACCTGTTGAACACGCCGGACGTGGTCCGCATGATGGCCTCCAACCTCGAGTGGACGATCCAGCTGGGCGAGCGGGTCGCGGCCGATCCGGGCGAGGTGATGGACGCGATCCAGCGCTTCCGCCGGCGGACCGAGGCGGCCGGGAACCTCGTCTCCGACGACAAGCAGACGGTGACCTCCGAGAACGACGTGGTCGTGATCCAGAGCGCCGATCCCAAGATCGTCTACGTCCCGACCTACAACCCGACGGTCGTGGTGGTGCCCGCGCCGGCGCCCGTCGTGAGCTACTACCCGACGCCCTACCCCTGGTATTACTACCCCTATGGCGCGGGCGCGGCCGTGACTGCGGGCGTCTTCTTCGGCGCCTCGACCGCCTGGGCGATGGGCTGGGCGCACAACGAGATCTGGCACGACGTCGACTGGGACGACATCGACCGCGGCGACATCAACATCGACCGCGGCGACATCAACATCGACAACAGTGTCAAGAACAAGTTCGAGGGCGGAAAGGGCGAGCGTCCGGGAGATGGGCAGAGGCCTGGCGGTGGGGAGGGACAGCGCCCCGGGAAGCCGGGCGGCGGCGAGGGCGCGCGCCCCGGGCGGCCATCGCAGCTGCCGAGCGATCGCCCCGGTGGCGGCGGCGCCTGGAAGCCGGGTAGCGGTGGGGGCGCCGCGAACCGTCCGACGCAGCTTCCCTCGACCCGGCCGAGCGCTCGACCGGGCGACGCCGGCTATCGGCCGTCGACGCAACCCGCGCGCCCCTCCGGTGGCGCCGGCGCGGCTGGCGCGGGCCGCCCCAGCACGCTTCCGTCGAAAGGCGTCGGCGGATCGAGCACCCGACCGAGCACGTATCCCTCCGGTGGGCTCGCGGGTTCCGGGGCCGGCCGTGGCGCGAGCAGCCGGCCCTCGACCAGCGCCGCGGCGCGCCCCTCGACCCGGCCCGCCGGTGGCGGATCCGCGGCGCGGAGCGGCAGCTACAGCGGCTACGGCTCGTCGCGCGACGTCGGCTCGTACAGCTCGCGCGGAAAGGCGAGCCGAAGCGGGAGCTACAGCGGTTCCCGAGGCGGCGGCTCCAGCCGAGGTGGTGGTCGCAGCCGCGGCGGCGGCGGCCGCGGGGGTGGGCGCCGATGACCCGCGCCGGTCGCGCTGCCCTCGCCTCGCTAGAGAGGAGCCCCATGCGTTCGAAGCGATCCGACCCCCGCTGGCTCGCGGGCGCGCTGCTCCTGCTGCTAGCGCTGGTGGTCTCCGCTCGGGGTGCCCGGGCGGAGGCGCAGGCCTTCACCACGCCGCAGGAGGCTGCTCGGGCGCTGATCGAGGCGTCTCGCGCCAACGACGAGGCCGCCCTTCGCCGTCTCGTCGACGACGAGTATGCCGAGCTCGTGCTCGACTCGGACGACCCCGGCGTCGGTGAGCGCCGCCGGCGCTTCGCCGAGGGCGCAGACGACCTCCTCGTCTACCGCGAGGACGGACCCGACCGGGTGACGCTCGTGGTCGGGTTCCGGGCCTATCCCTTCCCTTGCCCTTGGTGCGCTCCGAGCGCGGCTGGGAGTTCGATGCCGCGGCGGGCGCCGACGAGATCATCGATCGCATCGTCGGAATGAACGAGCTGATGGCGATCTCCGTGCTGGGCGACTACGTCGAGGCGCAGCAGCGCTATGCCTCGGAGCCCCGCGACGGAAGCGGCGTGCGCAAGTTCGCGACTCGCGTCCTGAGCACGCCGGGCAAGCGAGACGGCCTCTACTGGGAAGCCGGCGAGGGGAGGAGCCGAGCCCCTTCGGACCCGCCTTCGAGGCGCGCGGCCAGGCGGACCGGGAGGCACCCTATTACGGCTACCACTACCGCATCCTGACCCGCCAGGGAGCCGCGGCGCCGGGCGGCGCCTACGACTACGTGATCAACGGAAACCTCGTCGCCGGCTTCGCCGCCATCGCCTGGCCCGACGAGTACGGCCGCACCGGGGTGATGACATTCCTCGTCAATCACTACGGCACGGTGTACCAGAAGGACCTCGGCCCCGACTCCGCGAAGCTCGCCGCGGGGATCCGCGAGTACGCCCCCGACGAGAGCTGGCGCGAAGCCGACTGATCCGTGCCCTCGCCGGACGAGCGACGAGCGCCGGCTCGCCTGGCGCCGGGCTTCATCCCATCACCTCCCAGCCCTGCTGCGTTTCGAACGCCCTGAGACGCAGCTGGGAGATGGCTTCGGGCCGAGCTGACCTTGTTGACCGGCACAGTGGCCTGCCACCTGGCCACGGATGAGAATCGCTCATCTTGGGTATGATTGCGCGGAACGCTCATGGCGAAGCACGCGCACCCTTCTGCGGACCGCCCCGAGATCCGTCTCGAGTTCGAGACGCTGATCTCCGACCTCTCGTCGAGGTTCATCAACCTGCCTCCCGGCGAGGTGGACCGGGGGATTGAAGACGCGCAACGCCGCGTCTGCGAGGTTCTCGGCGTCGATCTCTCGGCGCTGTGGGAGAGGACGGCTGCGGCCGGAGCTCCCTTGACGCTCACCCACTTCTACAGCTCCCAGGAGGATCTGCTGTCTCCCATGCGGGGGATGAGCGCTCAGGAGTACTTCCCCTGGCTCCAACAGGAAATGCTGGCCGGCCGCAGCGTTGCGGTTTCTTCGCTCGAGGATCTCCCGGAGGCGGCCGCCCTCGACCGTGAGAACCTCCGCCTGTTCGGGGTCAAGTCGAATCTGACTGTCCCGCTCTCGGCGGGAGGCGCGTCGCCCTTTGGCGCCCTGGGTTTCAATACCACGCGGGCGGAGCGCGACTGGCCGGACGCGCTGGTGAAGCGGCTGCAACTGGTCGCGCAGGTGTTCGCCAACGCGCTGGCTCGCAAGCGCGCCGACGAGGAACTGCGGGAGAGTGAAGCGCGGCTGAGCCTGGCCGCCGACTCCGCCGAGGCGGGGCTCTGGACTCTGGACTACGGCACCGGCGTCCTCTGGGCCACGGAGAGGGCTCGGGCGATCTTCGGGTATTCGCTGGACGAGGTCATCAGCATGGAGCGTTTCGAGGCCTCGGTTCATCCCGAAGACTGGGATCTGGTTCGGGGCGCCATCGAGCGGTCCGCGCGTGAGGGCGACCCCGTCGACATGGAGTACCGGATCATCGTCCCAGGCGATGATCGCGTGCGGTGGATCGCTTCCCGTGGGCGGCCCCAGTCCACGTCCACGGGAAAGCCGGAGCGCCTGATGGGCGTCTCCATCGACGTCACCGAGCGGAAGCGTGCCGAAGAGGCGTTTCGCGCGAGCGAGGCCCGTCTCGAGGCAGGGGCCGAGCTCGCCGGCCTCGCGTTCTACGAGGGGGACTTCGTCGGAGGGGTCATGTACGTCGACGACCGATTCCGTGACCTCTGCGGAATCCCCCGGAATCTCTGTGAGGGTCTCCAGCCGCTGGAGTTCTGGCTGGAGCACATCCATCCCGACGACCTGCAACGCGTCGTGGATCTGCGCGAGCGCCTGCACGACGGGAGGATGAGCCGATTCTCCCTCGAGTACCGCTTCCTGCATCCGAACGGTCGAGAGCTGTGGATCCAGCACCTGGCGGCTGTCGCTTCCCGCGACGCCGCCGGACGCGCGTCGCGCACCTACGGTGTCCTCCGCGACATCACGGCGCGTAAGCGAGTCGAGGACGAGCTGCGCGACTTGAGCGGGCGCCTGATCCGAGCCCACGAGGAGGAGCGCGCGCTGCTCGCGCGCGAGCTGCACGACGACGTGACGCAGCGGCTCGCCGTGCTGGCGATCGAAGTCGGCCGTGCCGAGCTCGCCGCGCCGGACGGAGCCCAGGCACAGGCGATGCTGTCGGTTCGCGAGGAGCTCGTACGCCTCAGCGAGGACATCCACTCGCTGGCGTATCACCTGCACCCGTCGGTCCTGGAGGAGCTCGGCCTGGCCGAGGCGCTTCGGGCGGAATGCGAACGGCGGGGTCGCCAGGGCCAGATCGACCTCTCGGTGGAGCTCGACCCGCTGCCCGCCGGCGTCGGGAGGGATGCGGCGCTCTGCCTGTTTCGCGTGGCGCAGGAGGCGCTCAACAACCTGGCCCGCCACTCCGGTGCGCGCGCCGCGAGTGTCACGCTACGGCAGATGGACGGCGGGCTGCTCCTCGCCGTCGGTGACGACGGCGTCGGCTTCGATCCGGAGAATCCGGGAGAGGGAGGACGCCTCGGCCTGGTGGGCATGCGCGAACGGGTGCGGCTGGTGAACGGCACGCTCGACATCGAGAGCGCGCCCGGCCGGGGCACGACGATCGTCGCCTGGGTACCCGCGGACGGAGAGGCGCGATGAGCCCTCCGGACCGTCCGCGCGTGCTCCTTGCCGACGACCATCTCCTGGTGGCCGAGGCGCTGAAGAGCCTGCTCACCCCCGAGTTCGATCTGGTGGGCGTGGTGGAAGACGGGCGCGAGTTGGTCGAGGCGGCCAGGACGCTTCGGCCGGACGTGATCGTCGCCGACGTCACCATGCCCCACCTCAACGGAATCGACGCCCTGGTCCGCTTGAGGCAAGGCGGCGATCCCGTGCCCGTGGTGTTTCTCACCATGCACCGGGACGTGACCTTTGCGCGGCGCGCGCTCGAAGCCGGGGCGTCGGGTTTCGTGCTCAAGCACTCGGCCCCCGCCGAGCTGCTGACGGCCATCCGCGCCGCGCTCCAGGGCAGGACCTACCTCACGCCGCTGCTCGCGGGAGAGGTCCTCGAAGCCATGAAACAGGGGCCGGAGCAGGCCGGCGACCCGGTCGCTTCCATCACGCCGCGGCAGCGGGAGGTCCTCCAGCTCCTGGCGGAGGGGCTTTCGGCGAAGGAGATCGCCTCGAGCCTCTCGCTCTCGGTCCGGACGGTGGAGTTCCACAAGTATCAGATGATGGAGACGCTGGGCATACGCACCAACGCCGAGCTGATCCGCTTCGCCATCAAGCACGGTCTCGTCGATCTCTGACCCTTCCGCGCGGGAGCCCCGTATTTTCCGGCGGCGAGCCCCGTAGTTTCACGAGGTCACAACCCTCCGAAGCCCGCCTAACCTGGCTTCGAAGTCGGGTGCCCACACGCATCGCGACGGGCGCGGCCGGAGGGAGAAAGTGCCTCGATGCCCGAGAAGCCTCTGAGCTGCGTTCTGGTGGCGGACCGCCACCACGGTCTCACGGAAGGCGTCCGCGGGTTGCTCGAGACGGCGTTCGATACGGTGGTCATGGTTGCCGACGAGGCGTCGTTGCTCGAGGAGCGGAACGACTCCAGCCCGACATGGCGGTCGTGGATCTGTCCCTGGCCCGGGACAGCGGGCTGGGCTGGCTGCGAGCGGTGCGCGCCTGCTGTCCCGACCTCAAGGTGATCGTCCTCAGCGTCCACGACGAGGAGACCGTGCGCCGCGCGGCGATGGAGGCAGGTGCCGACGCCTTCGTGCTCAAGCGCGCGATCGCAACCGACCTGCTGACCGCCGTCGATGCCCTCCGTCGCGGCCGGAGCCAGGGGGCGTTCACCGACGAAGGGAGCCCAACCGTGATCGCAAAAGGATAGACGAGGGACGTCGAGAGACCGCCATCACGGCCGATTCGATGATGAGCGACCGGATGAGCTGCGGAACGAAATGACGGCGAACACAGCCAAAGCCAACGAGGCAGGATCCGTTTGCGGCTGCAGACCGGAAGCCTCACAAGAAAGGATCTATTCATGACCGCAGAAAGAGTATCCACCACGGTGCCGTTGAACTGGAAAGAGGTGTGGTTCACCAATTGCCCCATGGTATCCGCCAACAATGTGGACCAGGAATTGGGATGGTGCCGCGAGGAGTACAAAAAGATCGGCGTCGAGTACGCTTACTTCCGCTCACGCACCCGAGAACAACTGGTACCCGCACTACATCCACAACCTCGACAACCTCATCCGCTTTGGCGGCCTCAATCCCGCGATCCACGTCCACGCGGACCTCCGCCGCACCGTGCTGCTGGGCGCGACGTGGGTCTACGAGGGTGGGGTGATGCAGGTGCGCGCCCGCGACAAGATCTTCCGCGATGAAGGACCTGAAAGGCAAGAAGATCGGCATCACCAAGAGCCTGAACACCATCAAGAACGACTGGTGGCGCATTCAGGAACACATGGGCATCGAGAACATCCTGATGCTGAACGACATGACCATGGACGACATCGAGCTCGTCGAGTTCCCCTACCCGGATGACTGGTACGACAAGCCCGAGATGCTGGTCCCGCCGATGAACAACCCGTCTGAGCTGTGGATGCGCCGTGACCACAAGCACGACTACGCCTTCCGACCGTTGGAGAAGGCACTGCTCGACGGGACCGTCGATGCCATCTACAACCAGATGGGACAGTTCGGGCAGCTCTCGGAGGCCACGGGCGAAATCAAGGCGATCTTCGACCTGTCCAAGCTCCCGGACTGGACGATTCAGGTTGCCAACACCCCCGCCGTCATCACCTGCACCGACGTGATGGCCAAGGAGCACCCTGAGCTCGTCATCGCCTACATGAAGGCCATGATCAAGGTCGGCCGCTGGGCCAACGAGCACAAGCACGCCGCGGCGGTGATCCTCAACCGGCAGACGTTCTACCTGGATGCGGAGCACACCTACGAAGGGCATCAAGCACGTCGACATGGTGCCGAGCCTGAGCGCCCAGAACCTGGAATGCATCAATATCGGCAAGGATTTCATGTTCAGCCACGGCTACATCAAGAACGACTTCGATGTGAACGAGTGGGCGGCCCCGGAGTTCCTGGAGCAGGCGGCGACGGAAGTACTCAAGGAAGAATGGGAGAAAAGGAGCTGGAGCAAACTTCCTCAAGGAGGCGGGCTCGAGGCTGAAGGCACACGTCTCGGCTAGTCTGTGGGAGACAGCGCAAAAGACGGCTCGGAGCGAATTCCCCGGCGTGCCCGTGCGGCACGCCGGGGAATGCCGCCGGCAACATGAAGACGGGCCACGGAGGAAGGTATGGCCGTCTCCTACAAGCTCGACACCATGATCAGGGTCGACGAGAGCCTGTGCATTGGCTGCGGCAGCTGCATCCGGGCCTGCCCGGGCGGCCTGATCACCAAGCAGGACTATCCCGTTCCCATCGAAAACGGGTGGGGCCTCTGCATTGACTGCGGCCACTGCGTGGCCATCTGTCCCACCGAGGCAATGCACCAGCGCTCGATGGGGCCCGAGGACTGCCAGCCGATCGACATCCACCTCATCCCCAGGTGGGATCGGGTCAGGCAGTACCTGATCTCGAGACGTTCGGTTCGCGGCTACGTCAAGAAGCCCATCGAGCGCGAGAAGATCCTGGAGGTCCTTGACGTCGCCCGCTGGGCTCCGAACGGGGCGAACCGGCAGGTGGTGCGCTGGCTCGTGATCAACGACCCGGCGAAGGTGCACCGGATTGCCGAGATGACGATCGACTGGATGAAGGCCGTCAAGGAAAAGAACCCCGCGCTCTACCAGGAGGCCAAGCTCGAACTATTTGTCGAACCGTGGGAGCTGGGACAGGACCGCATCTCCCGGGGGGCGCCCTGCGTCATCATGGCCTATGCGCCGAAAGACGAGAGGACGGCGCCCCCGGCAGCCATGATTGCGATCCACCAGATCCAGCTCGCGGCGCCCGCTCTCGGCCTTGGAACCACCTTCACCGGCAGTATCAACACGGCCGGCCAGTGCTACCCGCCCCTGGTCGAGATGTTCGGGCTGCCGGAGGGACATGTCCCGCACGGGACGTTCGTGATCGGGTACCCGGCCGAGAAGTACCTGCGGATCCCGGTGCGAAGACCCGTGGACGTGACATGGCTATGAGCGTCGCTCGGCTCCAGCGGACCGCGTGAGAAAAGTGCAGAGGAGAACGGTGTGGCCGACAACAACGACACGCGCATGAAGCGACTTGGCTACCGCCCGCCGGCCGATGTCGCGGAGCCCGATCAGCCGGTGCTCGTCGAGTACCTCTCCGGCGGAACCGTGGCGCTCATCACCCTTAACCGGCCGCATGCCGACAACGCCATCACGACGGAGCTGGCAGCGCTCCTGATCGAGATCCTCGAGGCCATCGCGGCCCGCGTCACCGTGCGGGTCGCCATCATCACCGGCGCCGGTGACAGAGCCTTCTCCGTGGGCGGCGACCTGCGTCAGCGCAAGAGCATGACCAAGGAGGATTGGCTGCGTCAGCGCCAGGTCTTCGATCGCGTTCTCTACACGCTGCGCCAGCTGCGCAGGCCGATCTTCGCCGCGGTCCACGGAATGGCCTACGGCGGTGGCTGCGAGATCGCGATAAGCACCGATTTTATCATCGCGTCCGACGACGCCGTCTTCGGTCAGCCTGAGGCGATGGTCGGCCTTTCCGCCGGCGGCGGCTCACCGGTCCTGCTCCCCGCGTGCTCCCCCCGGCGAAGGCCATGCAGATGCTGATGACCGGGGAACCAGTCACCGCACGGGAAGCGCACCGGCTTGGAATGGTCAACGAGCTTCACCCCAGGGCCGAGCTCATGGGTGCGGCGCTGCGCATCGCTGAGAAGATCGCGAGCAACTCACCGACGGCCGTCCAGGCCGTCGAGCGCCGCCGTTCTCATGGGAGAGGGCGAGCCCATAGAGCAGGCAGCCGCGATCATGATGGAGGCGCACTGGCGCTCGGTCGTCCATCCCGACCGCGTCGAGGGAATTCGTGCTTTCAGCGAGGACCGGGAGCCGACGTTTCAGGACCCGGACTTCTGATGCACGAGACCGACCGGACGGAAGAAGGCACGCTTGCGGAGCGAACAGCGAACACGGGGCGATGCGCCCAGCTGCGCCATCGGGGACCTGGAAAGAACGAAGCGAGGCGGCGGCGGCGTGAACCGTGCGACCCGCGAAGCGTCACCCGGCGGCAGGAGATGGAACGGCTGTCTTGGCGACACAAAGGTTAGGTCACTGGGGCAGCCGAACCTGGCACGCAGGGGGGCTCACCGTCCCCGCCGGCCCGGTGGTGTGCGACAGAACGAAGGGAGACCAACGATGTTGCGTCGAATTTTCCTTTGCACCGTGATGGTCGCGATGCTCTGCGGGCTTACTGCGAGCTTCGTTGGAGCGGATACCGGGAGGTCCGCTTCCGTGGCCGAGGACATGCAGCTTCCCAAAGGGAAACAAACCGCCCTTGGTCTTTATGTGACCGCCGCGCAGGCCTACGAAA
The DNA here is from genome assembly GCA_963722885.1 of uncultured delta proteobacterium. Classification (GTDB taxonomy): domain Bacteria; phylum Myxococcota_A; class UBA9160; order UBA9160; family UBA6930; genus CAVXZE01. The sequence continues at coordinate 165 of CAVROS010000011.1, read as the reverse complement.
TGTGGAAAGCCGCACCGGACAAGGTGAGGGTCATCGACGTGCGCACGCCGGAAGAGTACGCCTTCGTCGGCCACCCGGAGATGGCCTGGAACATACCCTTGGCCTTTGTGACCTATCAGAGAAAGGATGGCAAAACCGAATACGACGTGAAGATGAATCCGGACT
>CAVROS010000010.1:0-318622 GCA_963722885.1 uncultured delta proteobacterium | reverse complement strand
CGGCTCGGGCCCGAGCGCCCGCATCGATCCAAGTACACCCGAAGTGTAGCGTTGACCGGAAGTCCGCATTTCTCTGTAATCGAACCCGGGGGAGGCCCGCCGGTGACGGCTCAGGCCGCTGGGATCTCTTGCCGATGAGGCGCTACACGGCGGGAATCACGTCTGGGAGGTGTGGCATGATCGAAATCCTGGGAGCCGCCGGGCTTCTCGCCTTCTGCGTTTCGAGCCTCGCAGTGGGAGTGCGGCTGCTTCCGGCTGGGGTGGCGCACACGCGAGATTCCGGAGCTGGCGGATCGGCGCGGGCTTCGTGATCGGTGTAGTCGTGGGCTACGTGCCGGAGACCATCGTGCTGTCTTCGGGCCTCGTCTCCGAGGCCACCGAGAAGCTGGTCCTCGGCGTGACCCAGGTGGCGATCCGCCTGGCCGCCCTCTCGATCCTGATCTTCACCTGGCGCGTCTTCCGAGCGCGGGAGGGCTGGGCCGCCGGGCTGGCGGGACTGCTCACCTTGGCCCTGCTGGCGAGCTACCTCGCGTTCCCCGCCACGCGCATCTACGCCGCCGACGCGACCGACCGGATCGGTACGACGTCTTCGCGGTGGCGCGCACCGCCTGCCTGGCCTGGGGAGGGGTGGAGTCGCTGATCTACCATCGCGGAGCGCGGCGAGACCGAGGCTGGGTCTCGCGGACCCGATGGTCACCAACCGCTTCCTGCTCTGGGGATCGGGCTGGCCTCCACCGCAACCTTGATGGGCACCACCATCTGGGCCAGCGCCCTCGGGGTGGACCCCACGGTCGCGGGATGGATCCTGCTGGAGTCTCTGCTGGGACTGGTGGGCGCGGTCAGCTTCTGGCTCACCTTCTTCCCACCGGCCGCCTACCGGCGCCTGGTCACAGCACGCGCAGCCTCCGCCGCCGATCAGAGGAGGGCCTGACGGCCAATTTCCCAGCCCTCGACAGCCGGTGTGTCCGAGCGGCGAGAGGCAGTCGTTTGTTCTCCGCTTGGATCGGCATCAGCAGAGCCCGAGGGTGTCGCGATCGTGCCTAATCTGCGCGTTGGGCGGCCAGGACCTTCTCGAGGTTCTGGCGCGCCTTGGCGTTGTCGGGGTTGATCCGCACCGCCTCGGAGAAGCACTGGATCGCCTCGGACGTCCTTCCTCGGTTGGTGAGGGCGACGCCGAGATTGTTGTGCGCATCGTCGAAGTCCGGCTTGATGCGCACCGCCTCGGAGAAATGATGGATCGCCTCGGCCGTCCTGCCCTGCTTCGCCAGGGCGACGCCCAGGCTGTTGTGCACCTCCGCAAACTCGGGGCGGATCCGCACCGCCTCGGAGAAGTGCTCGATGGCCTCCGCCGCCCTGCCCTGCCTCGAGAGCGCGAGGCCCAGATTGACATGCGCCTCCGCGTAGTCGGGGTTGATCCGCACCGCCTCGGAGAGATGCTCGATGGCCTCCTCGATCCTGCTCTGCTTCAAGAGCAGCAAACCGAGGTTGTTGTGCGTCTCGGCAAACCCGGGGTGGATCCGCAAGGCTTCGGAATAGTGCCCGATGGCTTCGGAGACCTTGCCCTGCTTTGCCAGGGCATTCCCCAGGTTGAAGTACGGCTCGTGGTGGGCATCCGGCTCGATGCGGATCGCCTCCTCGAAATGTCCGATCGCCTCCTCGGTCTTCCCCAGCTGCGATCAAGGCCGTTCCGAGCTCGATGTGTGATCTGGCATCGGGCCTGAGCCGCACGGCTTCGGTCAGATACGAGGCGGCCCCGGAGAAGTCCCCTTGCGCAGTGGCGATCTTGGCCAGATAGAGGTGTGTCTGGGGATCTCGGGGACGCTCCGCGAGCAGCTCTTCGCAGGCTGCCCTGGCCTCTGTGAATCTCTCCTCTTCGATCAGACCGAGGGCGTTGGTGAGCCGCCTGTGGAAGGAGATCAGGTCCTTGGGGTCCTCCCTGGCCGGGTCGAATTCCGGATCTTCGCTGACGCTCGCGCCGCCCAGGTACCCCAGTGATTCCAGGCGCCTTCTTCCCGCCTCGTCCAGTACCGCCCTGCTTTCGGAGCCAGCTTCTCGAACCGATTCGGCGAGCATCTGCCTCAGGCGATCCTCGAGAATCCGGGCCTGGTCGTGCCGCTGCTCCGCGAGGTTGTTGGCTTCGCCCGGGTCCTCGATCAGATCGTACATCTCGGGCCGCGTGGTCCGAATGTATTTCCACCGATCGGTCACCACTCCCTGCAAGGGATTGGCGCCGTACTTGGTGGCGAGCAGGCTCTCGCAGTAGAGAGGCCTCTCCCGGCCGAGCGGCTCTCCGCCGTCGAAGCTTCCCGAGAGGTCTCTCCCCTGCAGCGGGTCCGGAGCGCCGATGCCCAGGATCGAGCACACCGTCGGCACGATGTCCACGATGCCTACGGGATCGTCGATCCTCCTGCCCTTCTTGGAGCCCGGGGAGCCTGAAGATCAATGGGACCCTGATCGCGCTCTGGTAGATGAAGTAGCTGTGGTCGAGCTCGCCGTGCTCGCCGAGCATCTCCCCGTGATCGCTGGTGATGATGATCAAGGTCGAGTCGTACAGGCCCAGATCCTTCAGACGCTCGATGACGCGTCCAATACAGTGGTCGGTGTAAGCGATCTCGCCGGCATAGGGACTCGTCCGGGAATCGCGATGCGAAGGGCTCTGGAGGCGCGTAGTGGGTGTGGGGATCGTAGTAGTGCAGGAAGAGAAAGAACCGCTCGCTCCTGTGCCTCTCCAGCCACTCCAGGGCGAGGCGGCTGGTCTCCTCACCGCGGCGCTCACTCACGGTCAGCTTCTCGTAGGGTTTTTCGAACCGGTCCTGATAGGTCTGGAAGCCCTGGTCGAGCCCGAACTGGGAATCCAGAACGAAGGCAGCTCACGATGGCACCCGTCGTGAAGCCACTCCGAGCCGAGTATCTCGGCCAGCGTCTGGTTCGCGTGCCCCAGCTTGTGGTCGAAGTTGTCGCGAACGCCGTGACGAGGCGGGACGGTGCCGGTCAACATCGAGCTGTGAGCCGGCAGCGTCATCGGAACCGGGGAATAGGCGTTCGAGAAGACGATGCCCTCCTCGGCGATCCGGTCGATGTTCGGGGTGATGCGGCCGGAATAGCCGTAGCAGCCGAGGTGGTCGGCCCGGCAGGTGTCGATGCTGACCAGGAGGACGTTGCGAACCCTCTGGGAGGAGGACGGGCAGGAGAGGAGAAGCCAGCCCGAGCAGCCGGCGGCCACCAGGAGCAGGGACCAGAGAGCCGTCCGACCTCTGGAAACGGCCCTGCTCCGGTGGCCCTCGTCTCTCACGCCTCGCAGTCTGGCATCAGTGCGTACTCGACCTCGATCGTCGATCCGCCGGCGGGAATGTGGTCCCGGTCGAACACGATGGAGTTGATGCTCGCGTCATACTGCCAGCCGGTGGTCGTTCGGATGCCATCGACCTGAACCTCGATCGTCTCCGGCACCGGCAGCTGGGTGAGCTCGAAGCTGTCATTAGCACCTCCCCGCTGGCCTCGGCGAGCGCCTCGAGGTGACTCCCCCAGTCGGTGGCACAGATCGACAGGAACAGGCCGCCGGTGGCCACGGTGGCCTCGTAGTAGCCCGTGCCGGCGTCCGCCGACCCGCACCCGCCCGGGTAGTCGCCGGCCACCGCGTGGATGACGACGTCGTCCGGGTCGTGCTTCATCCCCTGGAACAGACTCACGTAGTAGGTGTAGGGATTGACGCTCTGCTCGGGCTCGTCGGAGACGTGCACGATCGCCAGCGCAGCCTCCTCGCGGTAGAGGCCCTCGTTGCAGCCTCCCGACCCGACGTTGGCCGGTTGCGAGAGCGGCCTCTGCCAGCGAGAAGCCCCGCTCCGTGTTGGCGCCGTAGGTGCCGAGAGTGAGGTAGATGTCGGCCTGGGTCTCGAAGGTGCTCTCGGCGTCCGAGAGGCTGAATGTGTTGTCGATGTACGCGTCCGAGCCGAGGATGCAGCCGTCGTCTTCGACGGCCACGGCGACGTGGTAGTCGAGGTCCAATTCGACGAGCGTGTTGATGAAGGTGTCGAAGTTGGCCACCACCAGCGCGTTGTCGTCGCTCATCGAGCCGGATCGGTCCAGCGTGAAGAGGATGTCGACCGAGGCCTTGAGGGACTGCTCGAAGACGTCGAGTTGCTCGCCGTAGAAGGTGCTCATGCCGTCGGCGGTCACTACGACCTCGGGGTGAAGAGGATCGTTCGAAAACACCGTCAGGAACGCGGTGTCGTCGAATTCGTCGAGCGGCGTGTACCGCACGAAGACGTCGAGTCCGAGTCCCGGAGACAGCGTCCACGGAAGTGCCCCGTTCGGAGCCCTCGTTCAGATCGAGGCTGAAGTCCTCCGATCCCGTGGCAAGTTGGACGTCGTGGATCACCAGGTCGGCGTCGCCGGTGTTCATGATCGTGTAGCTCTGCTCGACTCCGCACCCGATGAAGGGCTCGCCGAAGTCCTGCGACATGGGATCGACCTGGATGACGGGTCGAGACGTCGCACAGCACTGGAGGTCGTACTCGACGTACATCGGCCGTCCCCAGCGCGAGAAGGAGGTGCCCGCCGCCCATGCCGATCGGGGGAATCGCCGTCCGCCAGAGGTCGGCGTGAGCAGGGCGTGGACGGAGAGGACGAGGGTCTGATCGAGACACTCGGCCCCGCCCGGGAAGAGACCGAGCTCTTCGAGCGCGATGGTGTAGGTGTCGGTCACCACGGGCGTTTCGTGCACATGGGCGTAGTCGAACCGACGGACTCTCGGAAGGCTCCCCCACCGGGTCTGCGGGATTTCCTCCGGGGTCCCCGCCACGTGCACCTGGGATCGCAGGATCGCCCAGCGGTCGGTGGAGAGGGTGATGTAGAGCGCGGCTTCGTCGTGGCTGATGTCGACGACGCCGGCCACGATGTCCCTTCCCGCGATCAGCTCGGTCCGAGCTTCGCCGCAGATCTCTTGAGCCGCGGAGCGACCCGGCATGGCCCACGAGAACAGGACCAGACAGAGGCCAAACCATCGTCCCGTATCTTCTCGCTGCCTTCATTGCCTTTGCTCCCTTGATGACGAACCATCCCGGAAACGGCTCCAGGATACGGCCAACCGGACCTCACCCTCAACAGGTATGTGCCCGCTGGCATCCAGTCGTGTCAGAGGTGGCTCGAGCCATCCCGGGGCGGGGCGTCGAAGCAGCCCTGCGAACCCGCCCAAAGGGCAGAGCCCGCCGGATCGCCGCGGAGACCCGCATCAGCCGGCATCTTCGCTCCCTGAACCGGCAAGACGCATGGGGGAGCTGGCGGAGAGGGTGGGATTCGAACCCACGGAATGGCAAGCCATTCACCTGATTTCGAGTCAGGCCCGTTCAACCGGACTCCGGCACCTCTCCGCGGCCGTTGAAGCTAGCCGCCTCACCCAGGTCGGCACGGAGGCCTGGCGAGCCGGCGGAGGGTCGGGCGAAGATCGGGCGGACAGGGTAGATTCGGAAGCGTCGCGGCGAGCCATGATCGCAGGGTCCCGGTCGAGCTCGGCACCCTGTGAACCCCGTCAGGTCCGGAAGGAAGCAGCGGTAGCGGGGTCCGGTTGTGATCGGGGGTGCCCTGCGATCTTGGCCCGCCGCGACCTGTGACGCACCACGAGGTGGTTCCCCCCACGGTGAGCTATCAAGTTCTCGCACGAAAATGGCGCCCCCGAAGCTTCGATGGAGTCGCGGGACAAGCCCACGTCACCACGCCGCTCCGCAACGCGATTCGGAGCCAGCGAGTCCCCCACGCCATCCTCCTGACCGGCCCGCGGGGAACCGGAAAGACCACCCTGGCTCGGATCCTGGCCTGCTGCCTGAACTGCGAGGAGGGTCCGACGGACGAGCCTTGCGGAACCTGCGCGGCCTGCACCGAGATCGCCGCGGGCACCTCCACCGACGTCCAGGAGATCGACGCGGCCAGCCGCACCGGCGTGGACGACGTGCGGGAGATCATCGAATCGATCCGCTACGCGCCCTCCCCGGGAAAGCACCGGATCTACGTGGTGGACGAAGTCCACATGCTCTCGACAGCGGCCTTCAATGCGCTGCTCAAGACCCTGGAGGAGCCCCCGCCGCGCAGCCTCTTCGTCTTTGCGACCACGAATCCGGAGAAGATCCCCTACACCGTGGTCTCGCGTTGCCAGCGCCACGACCTGCGGCGCATCCCGACAGCCGAAGTGGCCGAGACCCTCGGCAAGATCTCGCGGGAAGAGGGCGTCGAGATCTCGGAGCAGAGCCTGGCCACCGTCGCACGGGCCGGTGAGGGCTCGCTCCGCGACTCGCTCACCCTCCTCGACCAGCTGATCGCCTTCGGCGGCGAGCGGATCGACGACAGCCAGGTGGCCGAGGTCCTCGACCTGATCGACACGCGGATCCTGGCGGAGATCATCGAGGCCTGCATCGACGCCGATCCGGCGGCGGCCCTGACCGCCTGTCGACGGGCTTCGGATTCGGGAATCGACTCCCGGCGCCTGGGGGCAGCCCTGCTCCGCAGCCTGCGCGATCTGGTGGTCCTGCGAATCGCTCCCGATGCCGAGGGCCTGGTGGAGGCTGCCGACTCGGAGCTCGAAGTCCTGCGGGCCCTGGCCAAGCGCACCGAGGAGACCCGCCTTCGCCGGATGTTCCGGGCGCTGCTGAAGGAGCAGGAAGACCTCACCTGGGCTCCGGACCCATTCGCCGTGCTGGAGATGGCGGTCGTGCGTCTCGCCACCATGCCCCCCGGCGACGACGTCGCCAAGCTCCTGGCCAGGATCGATGCTCTGGAACGCCGCCTCTCCGGCGAGGCCAGCAAGACCACCGGAAGTGGATCCGGCGGCGGTGGCGAGCAGCCGGCGCCACCTGCGAAGCCAGCGAGACGACCGGGGGCCGGGGAGACCCGAGAGGCGGCCGGAACGACCCCCACCGAATCCCGTGCCGATCTCCCCCAGGATTCGAGCGCATCTCCGGCGATCGTCTACGACCGCCTCCGCTCTCTCGCCCAGGAGCAGAACCGCGGTCTCTTCGCGGCTCTCGATGGCGGGCGTCTCCTCGCCAGCGAAGCCGGGCGAGTCCAGATCGAGCTCCCCACCAGCGTTGCCACCCACCAGCTCGAGGCCCGGATCGGCGAGCTGGAGCAGATATGCGAGCGCTTCTTCGGGAAGCCCACGCGGGTCGCGCTTTCGACCAAGGACTCCGCGACACCGGAGCCGGACAGCGGCCCCGGGGAAGACCTCGCACGCCGTCGGCGCAAGGAGGCGCTGAGCCACCCCAACGTGAACCAGGCGCTGGAGATCCTGGGCGGGGAGATCGTGGAGATACGACCCCTGGGAGGAGGCCGATGAGCCAACCCGATCTCAGCCAGCTGTTTGCGAAGGCGCAGGAGATGCAGAGCCGACTGGCCAAGGTCCAGCAGGAGCTGGCCCGACGCACCGTCGAGGCCTCCTCCGGCGGCGGGATGGTGACGGTGGTGGCGTCCGGCGAGCTCCGCATCATCGAGATCCGCATCGAGCCCGGCCTGATCGAGTCCGGCGACCGCGCCATGCTTCAGGACCTGGTGGCGGCGGCGGCCAATGCGGCCCTCGCGGACGCCCAGAAGATGGTCCAGGAGGAAATGCAGCGGGTGGCCGGTGTGCCCCTCTTTACGCCCCCGGGCGCCCAGGAGCCGGCTTAGGCGGTGCCCACCTCACCCCCGATCGAACGGCTGGTCGCGAGCCTGCGCCGGCTTCCCGGAATCGGCGAGAAGTCCGCGACGCGCCTGGCCTTCTTTCTGCTCTCGGCCCCCGACGTTCTCAGCTCGGAGCTCGCCGACGCGATCCTTCAGGTAAAACGGGAGATCGTGCTCTGCGAGGATTGCTTCGACCTCACGGAGGTCTCGCCCTGCTCGATCTGCCGCAGTCCGAAGCGGGATCCGGGGCTCGTCTGTGTGGTGGAGGAGCCCGCAGACCGAATGGCGATCGAGCGAAGCGGCGCCTTCTCCGGGCGCTACCACGTCCTGGGTGGCGCCCTCTCTCCCATCGACGGCGTCGGCCCGGAGAATCTCCGGATCGCCGAGTTGGAGCGGCGGATCCGATCGGGGAGCGTGCGCGAGGTGATCCTGGCGACCAATCCCAATGCCGAGGGAGATGCCACCGCCCACTACATCGCCGAGCAGCTGCGGCCCACCGGGATCCAGCTCAGCCGAATCGCCTACGGAATGCCCATGGGGGGTGATCTGGAGTACGCGGATCAGGTCACCGTGGGGCGGTCCCTCCAGAATCGCTCTCGGATGAGCTAAAGCCGCACCGGGAAAAGACCGAACCATTCTGCGCGGTGCGAGCTTGCCCGGCAGCGCCAGAGCGGGTTAGAGTGCCAAGTGTCGAAGCGTTGTATTTCGGGCAGTTGCATGAGTTCTTGCCGACGAGGCGTGCGCCGATGATGGACACCCAACTGGTGATGTACGACGAGGACTACAGGAGGATCCTCGCGGTCATCAATCGACTCATCCGCGACGCCAACGCCAAGGCCCTCTTCGTGGTCGAGAAGAACGGCCAGCTCATCGCTGAAGCCGGCGAGATCAGTGGCATCGACACCACCAGCCTCGCCTCCCTGACCGCGGGAAGCATCGCCGCCACGGGAGGTCTGGCGAAGATCATCGGTGAGGAAGATTTTCCGGTCCACTTCCACCAGGGTATCCGGGACAACCTCCACGTCACGCTCGTGGCTAAGCGAATCATTCTGGTGGTGGTCTTCGACGAGCGCAGCTCCCTGGGTCTGGTTCGCCTGCGGGTGAAGAAGGCGGGGAACGAGCTGGCGAAGATCCTCGAAGAGATGCTGAAGAAGTCCGAGGCGGACTGCGCTGTCGGCGGAGCCGGCAGCCCGTTCAACGAGATCACGGACGACGACATCGACAATCTGTTTTCGGACTGACGCGGCGGGGCAATGTCCTTCATCAACTATTCGTCTCGAGAAATCAACTGCAAGATCGTCTACTACGGTCCCGGACTGTGTGGAAAGACGACGAACCTGCAATTCATCTACAGCAAGACGAATCCCGACCTGAAGGGGAAGATGATCTCGCTGGCCACGGAGACCGAGCGAACTCTGTTCTTCGATTTCCTCCCCCTGGCTCTGGGTCAGATCCGCGGCTTCAAGACGCGCTTCCACCTCTACACGGTGCCCGGCCAGGTCTTCTACGACGCCAGCCGGAAGCTGATCCTGAAGGGTGTAGACGGCGTGGTGTTCGTGGCGGACAGCCAGATCGAGCGGATGGAAGCCAACCTCGAGAGCATGGACAATCTCAAGATCAACCTGCTCGAGCAGGGCTTCGAGCTCGAGAAGGTCCCCTTCATCATCCAGTACAACAAACGGGATCTCCCGAGTGCCGCTCCCCTGGACGAGATGCGCCGGCAGCTCAATGTTCTCGGCGTGCCCGACTTCGAGGCCTGCGCTCCCGTCGGCAAGGGGGTTTTCGAGACGCTCAAGGCGACCGCCAGGGGTGTGCTCTCGGAGCTGAAGCGGCTCTCTCATTAGACCATCGACAGCGCTAGACTCCCTGCCATGCCGCTGGCCAGCGTCGCGGGTCGCAACGTCTACTACGAGAGCTATGGCGAAGCAAAGGGGAATCCCCTGGTGCTCGTCATGGGGATGGCTGGATCCTGCAAGGGATGGCTGGCGCTCCAGGTTCCCGATTTCTCCGATCGGCACCGGACACTGGTCTTCGAGAATCGCGGGGTGGGCAAGAGCGAGGACCCCGGTGGGCCCTTCACCACAGCGGACCTGGCCGACGATCTGGCAGGGCTCCTCGACGCCCTGGAGCTGGAAGAGGTCGACGTCCTGGGCGTCTTCATGGGGGGGATGACCGCCCAGGAGTTCGCCCTCCGCCACCCGGATCGTCTCGGGCGCTTGATCCTGACCGGAACCTATGCGCGGCCCGATGCCAAGCGGCGCCTGCTGCTTCAAACCTGGCAGGAGATGGCGCGTTCCGGCGCAGGGCCCCAGATCTTCCTTGGCGAACGCCTGCTCTGGACCCTCCAGGACGAGACCCTGGAGCAGAGTGACCTGATCGAGGCCATGGCCGCGAGCTTTCCCGGCGACTCGCCCCCCATCTCCGCCGAGATCCTGATCCGGCAGTGCGATGCCTGTCTCGCTCACGACTGCTTCGATCGCCTGCGCGACATCCCGCACAGGACCTTGATCCTGTGCGGACGCCAGGATCAGCTCACCCCCCCCAAGCTTCACCGCGAGCTGGCGGACGAGATCCCCAACGCGCGGCTGGTCACCCTCGGATACGGCGCGCATCTGGTGCTGGCCGAATCCGCCGAGCGCTTCAACCACACCGTGCTGCAGTTCCTGGCCGAAGACCGGTAGCCCAGCGGGGACGTTGTTGAACGTTCAATTTTTCGGGACCCGAAAAATTGAACGTTCAACAACGTCCCCGCCCTCAGCGCAGGCTGCGGAAGGAGAGGCGCCGCAGCGTCGGCGTCAGAACTGGAGTCTCCGCCACCGCGCGGCGAAGCCCCCTTCCGCTGAGCGCGCCAGAGCAGCCCACGAAGATCTGATTGTCATAGTCGTCGACCCGGATCCGCACCACGCTCGGGAAGAGGCGACCCATGGCGGCCGCGACGGCAGGGGCCTCATCCAGGGCGTTGCTCGCCAGGATTCCGCGCCGTGCCAGGCAACCCGCGGCCCGGTCGAGCCCGGGCTGGGGAAGCCACTCCGGCTTCACGGCCTCGCGGCCGGTGCCGATGAAGACGTCCTCGAGCACCGCGTCGAAGCGTCTCCGGCAGCGCCCCAGGTAGGCGCGCGCATCATCGACCACCACCTCGATGCCGAGGGCGTCGAGATCGAACCAGCGCCGCGCCAGCCGCACCACGCTGGGATCGATCTCCACCCCGACGATCTGCGCCCGGGGGGCCAGAGCGCGCGCCACCCGCGCCGCGCTCCCTCCACCCAGCCCCAGGAGCAGCACGGATCGTCGCCGCTGACGGGGGAGAGCGGTGATCCCCGCGGCGAGGGCGTCCCAGACGGATCCGGTGATTTCCCGGCCCGGCTCGTAGCGGGACGCAAAGGTCCCGTCGACGTGAAGCTCCCGGACACCGTCGCGCATCACCACGCGAGATCCCAGCCCCGATCTGTACACTGCACCCATATGCTCGACGACCTCTTCTCTCCAACCGCCGCGGGCATCGCTCGGGTCGCGCTCCCGGTTCCGGTCGATCAGCTCTTCGACTACGCGATCCCCCCCGCCCAGGCGGCGAAGGTCGGCATCGGCCATCGGGTCCGGGTTCCCTTCGAGAGCCGGATCCTCACCGGCGTGATCGTCGAGCTGGCTGCCCAGCCCTCCCGCGGAGCCCGCGGCCGGCTGCGCAGCATCGAACGCGTGGTCGATTCCGAGCCAGTCCTGTCTGCCTCCCTGATCACCATCCTAGGCGAAGAGGCCAAGGCCGTGCTCTGTCCCCTCGGCACCGCCCTTGCCGCTGCGATTCCCGCGGGCTCCGCACCGCGGACGCTTCGAGGGATGGGGCTGACACCTCGGGGTCGCGACGCGCTGCGTCTGGGCGCGGTGACGGGAGACGCCCTCCGGCTGCTCCAGCTCCTCGAGGACGGTCCCCTTCCTCCCCAGACGCTCCGCCGCCGGGCGGGCGCCGCCGCCACCGCCCTCCCCCTGCTCGAGAAGGACCGCCTCGTGGCAGCGGAGGTCCTGGAGCGCGGTCCGCGGGTCCGCGCGGCCCGCGTGCGCGTCGCCACCGTGAGCCCGGGCCTGAAGATCGAGGCCACCTGCGACGGGGAGCTCGCGCGCGCGCCCCGTCAAGCGGCGCTCCTGCGCGAGCTGGCCGCTCGCGGCCCCCTGGCGACCGCGGTTCTGGCGAGGCGCTTCAAGGGTGCGGCGCGCCTGCTGCGGGGTTTGGAGGCAGCGGGGGTTCGTGAGTGTGGAGACCCATCCGGCGCCGCTCCACAGCTCGACGGAGCTGGGTGGCGAGGAGCCGGCCTCTCTCACCTTGACCGAGGAGCAACGAATCGCCTGCCGCGAGATCGGTGCCGCGGTGACCGGACGCCGCGCCGAGACCTTCCTGCTCCACGGAGTGACGGGAAGCGGCAAGACCGAAGTCTACATGCGCGCGGTGGCCGACTCCCTTCGGGTCGGGCGGCAGGCCTTGATCCTGGTTCCCGAGATCACCCTCACCCATCAGATCCTCGGCCGCTTGCGCGCACGTTTCGGCGACCGCCTGGCGGTGCTGCACAGCGGACTGCGGCCATCCGAACGACTCGCCCAGTGGGAGCGCCTGCGCCGCGGTCAGACTCCCATTGCCGTCGGCGCGCGCTCCGCGCTCTTTGCGCCCATCGAGGAGCTCGGCGTGATCGTGATCGACGAGGAGCACGACACCGCCTACAAGAATCAGGAGGGATTCCGCTACCACGCCCACAGCCTGGCGCTCCGTCGAGCCCGTGCGGCGAGCTGCCCTCTGGTCCTCGGCTCGGCCACGCCGGCGCTCGAAACGCGATACGCTGCCGAGCGGAACCAGCTGCGACGGCTCTCCCTGCTGAACCGGATCGGGGGCCGTCCCCTGCCCTCCGTCGAGCTGGTGGACCTGGCCCGGGAGCGCGCGCTGCTGCCGCGGGGCCGAAAGCTGATCCTCTCGTCGCTATTGCTTCGGGGGATGCGCGACGCCCTCTCGGAAGAGGGACAGTGCATCTTGTTTCTCAACAGGCGGGGCTTTTCGACACAGATCATCTGCTTCGACTGCCATCACGTGGAGCGCTGCAAGCACTGCGACATCTCACTCACCTTCCACGCCCGCGAAGATCGCCTGCGCTGCCACTACTGCGACTTCCAGACACCGCCGCCGGAGATCTGCCCGTCTTGCGGCGCACAGCAGACCGCCCTGCTCGGAGTCGGAACCGAGCGGCTCGAGGAGGAGGTGCGCAGCCATTTCCCGGAGGCCCGGATTGCTCGTCTGGACCGCGACACCGCCGCCGGTCGCGGCACCGCAGAGGGGATCCTTCGCGATCTGCGCGCAGGCAAGCTGGACGTTCTGGTCGGCACCCAGATGGTGGCCAAGGGACACGACTTCCCCGGGGTACGGCTGGTCGGCGTGGTGAACGCAGATCTCGGGCTGCACTTCCCGGATTTCCGAGCTGCGGAGCGAACCTTCCAGCTACTCACTCAGGTGGCCGGTCGTGCCGGCCGCGGGGGGAGCCCGGGGAGGGTGGTCGTGCAGAGCTTCAACCCCGACCACTACGCCATACGTCCCGTCCTCGAGCACGATTACGAAAGCTTCTACATCGAGGAGATTTCGCACCGGTCGGCTCTCGGCTACCCGCCCTTTGGACGGCTGGCCCAGGTCGTCGTGTCGGGCACCGAGGAAGGGGAGGCTCGCGAAGCGGCCGCGCAGCTGGCTCGTGCATCGCAGAGCTGCGCTGGCTGCGAGGTGCTGGGGCCGGCGCCAGCGCCGATCACACGGCTCCGCGGTCGCCATCGCTTTCAGCTGCTGATCAAGGGCAACGATCGTGCAGCTGTCTGGCAGACGGCGCGCCAGCTGGCGACCGCGAGCGAGAAACTCCCCGCCGCGATTCGCGTACGCGTCGACGTGAACCCCGTCGACATGCTTTGAAGCCCGGTCGCCCGCTGCTACCCTTGACTCTTGCCATGGCGCTGCGCGAAGTCCTCCAGTTTCCCGATGCGCGTCTCAAGCGCATGTGCGAGCCGGTCGAGAAGATCGACGACGCGATTCGCGAGCTCGCCGCGGACATGCTCGAAGTGATGTACGACGAGCCCGGCATCGGCCTGGCCGCGCCTCAGGTCGGAGAACCGATCCGCCTGATCGTTCTCGACACAGAGTGGACCGAAGAGGGAGCCGAGCGAAGCCCGCTGGCGCTCGTCAATCCGGAGATCCTCGAGCGCGATGGAACCATCACCTGGACCGAGGGCTGCCTCTCGGTCCCCGACTTCCAGGCCGAGGTGGAGCGGTCCCAGAGGGTCCGGGTCCGCGGACTCGATCTGGACGGCAAGGAGCGGATCGAGGAGGCAGAGGAGCTGCGCGCCGTGTGCCTTCAGCACGAGATCGATCACCTGGACGGTGTGCTCTTCATCGACCGAATCAGCCGGTTGAAGCGCAGCATGTACGTGAAGAAGCGAAAGAAGGCGCTGAAGCTCGAGGGCGAAGACGACGAAAGCCACCCCTCTTCGAAGCTCGGAACCTCCCTCTGACTGTCCGATCCCTCAAGCTCGCCTTCTTCGGCACCCCCGAGTTCGCGACTCCCACCCTCGAACGTCTGCGGAGCGGTCCCCATCCCGTGGTCGTCGTGGTCAGCCAACCGGACCGGCGACGCGGCCGCGGGCAACGGCTTTCCCCGTCTCCGGTGGCGGAAATCGCCCTCGCCAGCGAGGCGCCGCTGCTTCGACCGGAAAACGTGAACACCGCTCCCTTCGCGGAAGAATTGCGCAGCTTCGAGCCGGATCTCGGCGTCGTCGTGGCCTTCGGCCAGTTCATTTCGAAACGCATTCGCAAGCTTCCGAGTCTGGGGTACCTGATCAACGGCCACGCGAGCCTGCTCCCGCGCTTCCGCGGGGCGGCGCCCATCGCCCACGCCATCCTGGCGGGGGACACCGAGACCGGCGTGTCGGTGATGCGCCTGGAGCGGGAGATGGATGCCGGACCGGTGGCGGCGATGCGATCCCTCTCGATCGGGGCGGATGAGACCACCGGCTCACTCACCGAGCGGCTCGCCCGGCTCACCGCCGACGCAGTCGCCGACACCGTGGAGGAGATCGCCGCCGGTCGGGCAACCTGGACGCCCCAGGACGATTCCCTCGCAACCCTGGCTCCGAAGCTCGAGCGCGACGACGCGCGGCTGAACTTCGCCGAACCGGCCATCGCGCTGGCCCGGCGGGTGCGCGCAATGGCGCCGAAACCCGGTGCCTTCGGGATGGAGGCCGATCGACCGATTCGGATCCTGGCGGCATCGGCGATCTCCGGGTCCAGCGACGACGCTCCGGGTACGGCGCGGATCGCCGACGACGGATCGCTCCGCATCGCGACCGGCGACGGATGGCTGGTACCGCGCGTACTGCAACGGCCGGGAGGACGCGCGCTCGACGTGCGCGATTTCCAGCGCGGTCGTCCGATTTCCGACGGTGCGCGCCTGGGGAATGAAGCCTAGACTCGGGCGCGACATGCTCGAGGCGAAACGACAACGGCGGCACCGGGGGAGCCCTCGCAGCGAAGCCGGCCCGCGCCGAAACGGAACGCCGACCCAGACGCGACTTCTCGCGGTCCGGGTGCTCGAACGAGTGGAACGCGCGGGCGCCTACGCCGATCTCGCCCTCCATGCGGCGCTGCGGAGGAGCCGTCTGGCACCCGTAGATCGCGCGCTCGCCACGGAGCTCGTCTACGGAACGCTGCGCTGGCGCGGCCGGCTCGATTTCCTGCTGTCCCGGGTTCTCGAGCGCGAATTCAAGACGCTCGAGCCCCTGGTGGCCACCTTGCTGCGAGTCGGCGCCTACCAGCTCGTCTTCACCAGGAGCGTCCCCGACTCCGCCGCCGTCGACCAGACGGTACGATGCGCACGGGCAGTCGGCGCGGAACGGGCAACCGGCCTGGTCAACGGTGTGCTGCGGCGCCTGGCGCGGGTCCACCCGAAGATTCCCCTGCCGGACCTCCTGGAGGACCCGCTCGGTCACCTGACCGGGGTCCTCTCGCTCCCTCCCTGGATTGCGGAGCGGTGGCTCGAGATCTTCGGCGCCGAGGAGGCGGCGTTGCTGGCGAAGGCCTCGAATTCCGTTCCCCCACTCACGGCCCGGGCGAACCCGCTTCGAAACACCCGCGATGCCCTGATCGAAGAGCTCGCGCCGCGCCTCCCCGAGGTCCGCCCCTGCCGGCTCGCGCCCCGTGGACTCGTGCTCGGACACCGCGGCCATCCAGCCCACGACCCGGCCTTCCTGGCGGGGCGCTTCACCATCCAGGACGAGGCGTCGCAGCTCATCGTCGCCTTCCTGGAACCGAAGCCAGGAGAGCGCATCCTGGACGTGTGTGCCGCGCCCGGGACCAAGACGACCGCCATCGCCGAAGAGATCGGCGACGCCGGCGAGGTCGTGGCACTGGATCGCAATGTCCGACGACTGCGTCTGGTGGGCCGGGACGCCCGAAGGCTGGGTCTCAGGAACATCACCAGCTCCGAGCACGATGCCATGCGCACGCTTCGCGGATTCGCGGCGCGGGGAGCCTTCGACCGCATCCTGGTCGACGCACCTTGCTCGGGCCTCGGCACCCTTCGCAGGAATCCCGACGCCCGCTGGCGGGTGCGCCCTGGCGATCCGCAGCGCCTGGCGGAGACCCAGAGGGCGCATCCTCCGAAACGCGGCCACCACCTTGAGACCGGGAGGCGTACTCGTTTACAGTACCTGCACTCTGCTGCCCGAGGAAAATGAGAAAGTGATCGAGTCGTTTCTCTCCGAAACGCGGGATTTTCGCCTGGTGCCGGGTGACGCGGCTCCCGCGCCGACCCGCGCCCTGGTCGGCGCGGACGGCTTCCTGCGCTGCTTCCCTCACCTTCACGATAGCGATGGCTTCTTCGCCGCCAGGCTGGAGCGACAACCGTGACCACGCCGAGACATCTGATCGCACCGTCCATTCTCTCCGCCGACTTCGGCCGACTCGCCGAGGAGATCCACGCCGTGGAGGAGGCCGGCGCCGACTGGATCCACGTGGACGTGATGGACGGACACTTCGTGCCGAACCTCACCATCGGCCCGGTGGTGATCCAGGCGGTTCGCGCCGCGACCAGCCTTCCGCTGGACGTCCATCTGATGATCGAATCGCCCGACACCTTCATCGACAACTACGCCGAGGCTGGAGCGGATCGAATCGCCGTCCATGCCGAGGCCTGCCCGCATCTTCACCGGACTCTGGCGCACGTGCGGGAAGCAGGTGCGCGAGCCGGTGTCGCCCTCAATCCGGCGACACCGGCCGCGGTCATCGAGCCCATCCTTGGCGATATCGATCAGGTGGTGGTGATGACGGTGAACCCGGGCTTCGGGGGTCAGAAGTTCCTCGAGAGCGTCCTCCCCAAGATCTCCCAGATTCGGCACTGGATCGACGAGCGCGAGCTCGCGGTCGAGCTGGAGGTGGACGGGGGCGTCGGCCCCGGCACCATCGGGCGTGTCGCGCGTGCGGGGGGCAACGCCTTCGTCGCCGGCTCGGCCATCTTCCGCAAGCCGGACTACGCGGCCACCATCGCCGAGCTCCGCAAGGAGGCCACCGGCTAGAACCCGCCGCGAGGGCCCGCTCCGGATCGCGGTCCGGTGGGGTCGAAGGAGTCCAAGGAGAGATGCGCGCCCGCAGCCGGATCCTGTTCCTGCCACTCCTGATGATGGTGCTCAGCAACGGATCTGGCCAAACGGCCGATGCCAGCGAGCCCGCTCACGCGACGCCGACGCGCCCCGAGCAGTTGCAGGACGCGCTTGCGCCGGACGCGCACCTGAGTGGACGCGACATCTATCAGTGCGTCCTCGACAACCGGTTCGACTCGTACGTACAACGCTCGAAGCTGCTCTCCGGAGATCGTGGCGGCGCCACCCAGGAATCGCAGCTCCGAATGACCTGGAGCAGCTTGCGAGACCCCGAAGGGAAGCCCAGCGACGGGGTGCTCTCCAAGACGATCGTCAAGTACCTCGACCCCTTCGACCTGCGGTTTTCCGGCTACCTGATCATCAACAACCACGCTCGGAAGAACGATCAGTTCGTCTACTTGGCCACGACGCGACGCATCCGGCGGGTGAATCTGCGCCGCGAGGCCGTCTTCGGAACCGACTTCACCTTCGAGGACCTGG
This sequence comes from uncultured delta proteobacterium, assembly GCA_963722885.1. Lineage (GTDB taxonomy): Bacteria > Myxococcota_A > UBA9160 > UBA9160 > UBA6930 > CAVXZE01. Next base: position 300,832 of record CAVROS010000010.1, on the reverse strand, counting down.
TGCCCCGGGAGATCGAGGACGGTGATTATCAGCGTCTTGGCGACAAGGTGGTGCAGGACACGACAGCCTACGTGGTGGAGGTCATCCCCAGAGACCACGCGGATTCGGACTACTCCCGCTTCGTGATCCACGTCGACAAGGGGAGCTGCGTTCCATTGCTGACGCGCTACTGGGACAAGCGCGACCTGTTGGTGAAGGAGCTCACCGCCCCATCCGCCGACATCAAACAGATCGACGGCGTCCACTGGCCCAACACGCTGACCATGCGGAACCTGCAAATCGACACCTTCACCACCCTCACCGTCCAGGAACTCGACCCCAATCCGAACCTGGCTCGAAAGACCTTCGATCTTCGCCGCCTCGAATCGCATTGAACGGGGAAACTCAGGACCGTGTGCGCACCAGGAGAGCGGGGAGAAGAACCAGATCGGTCAGCAGGCAGACGCCCATCGTCGCTGCGGAGAGGATGCCGAACTGCCGCAGTGTGGCGAAACTGGAGAGCCCCACCACCAGAAAGCCGGCCATCAACATGAAGGACGTGATGGCGATGGCTCGACCGGCACGACGAGCGCAGAGCAGCGCCGCCTCCTCCGGAGCGAGCCCGCGGCGGCGCTCCCGGCCGTAACGCACCAGGAAGTGGACGGTGTCATCGACGGCGATGCCCAGGGCGACGCTTCCGATCAGACTCGTCGGGAGGGAGAGCGGCGCGGCGCCGAGACCGAGGGCCCCGAAGAAGATCACGACTGGAACCAGGTTCGGCACCATCGCGACCGAACCCAGGCGCAGCGAGCGAAACGAGACCGCCACCAGGACGAAGATCGCGAGCGCCGCCAGACACACGGTCTGGGGCTGACTACGGGCGATGCCATCGGCGCTCCGAGAAAGCAGGATGGCGTTTCCCGTCACCTCCGCCGCGATCCCCTCCGGTAGAGCTCCCCTGGAGATCGCCGTCTCGAGCTGCGCGGCGACCGATTGCACCGCAGCGGAGCCGACCGCGCCCGTCCGGACCAGAACGTTGGCCCGGCTGTGATTGACGTTGGTGTAACGGTCGAGGTCTCCCTTGGGCGCCATGAAGATCAGCTCTGCGACGGCACCGCGCGAATCGGGAATCCGCTCCTCCTCCGGATCGTCCCGCGATACCACCCGGTTCATCACCCGCACGGTATCGACGAGCGAGAGGGTGCGGCTCACCGCCGGAATCTCCTCTGCCTCCCGCTGGATGCGCTCCATGGACCGAAGCACCGCGGAGTCGCGGAAGGACCCCGGCTGGTCAGCGCGAAGTGATATGTAGATCGGAACCGCACCGGCGAGGAGCCGATTGACCGCCTCGAACTCACGGCGGATCTCCGAGCTCTCGTCGAAGAAGGACAGATAGTCGGTATCGATCACGATCCGGGGGATCGCCGCCGCGCAGACGACCACGAGGGCGGCTGAGGCGACCAGCACCGGCGTCGCCCGGCGCGTCGCCAGGCGGCAGAGCGCCGCGAGCGCTCGATCGAGCCCAGCGTCGATTCGCGAGCTGAGGCCTCGAGCCCCAGGGTCCGCATCGGATCGAAGCGGCGACATCGCCAGCGCAGCCGGCAACATCGTCAGACTGAGCAGGGTGATGGACGCAACACCCAGCACCGAGAAGGCGCCAACCTCGAGAACCGCCGGGACGTCCGCGATCAAGAGGGCACCGAAACCGATCATGGTCGTGAGCCCGGCCAGGAGAACGGGCAGGCGCATCTGCCGCAGGCAATGGACCGCAGCACCGGCGCCGTCGCTCCCTCGCGCAGCCTCCTCCTGGTAGCGAGACACCATGTGGATTCCGTACGCGCTTCCGATCGCGGCGAGCATGGGAGCCAGCAAGGTGGTCAGCACCGTAAGCGGCCGCTCGAGGTAGGCCATCGCTCCGAAGGTCCAGAGGGCGGATATCAGAATGACCGCCATGGGAAGGACCACCGCTCGCCAGGATCCGAAGACCAGCCACAGCCCGACCGCCACCACGCCAAGGGCGATCGGGATCAACCGACGCATGTCCCGCACCATGAGCCGATAGACTCGGACCTTGATGTGGGAGCGACCGGCCAGGTAGAAACGAACCTCGGCGGTCGTCTCCGCATCGAGAACCACCCGGATTCTCTCATCCATCCGGGCATCGATGAACTGCTGGTCCGTCATCTTTCGAAAAGTGACGTTGATCGCGGCCGTCCGGCCGTCCTCCGAGATCAGGACCTTCTGGTAGAGGGGATCGGCCAGGGCGCGCTGCCGGACGGCATCGAGCTCGCCGGGGTCGGTGGGGATCTCATCGAGGAAGCTCGCCACCTCGATCCAGTCGTTTTCGGCGTCGTAGCGGAAGGCGACGACGTCGGTCAGGCTCTGGACCTTCCGGACCTCGGGAAACCGAGCGATCTGGTCCGTCACGCGCCGGAGCCTCGCCAGGGTCTCGGCCTGGAAGACGTCCTCCGATTGCATGGCGATCACGAAGACCTCGTCGTCCCCGAAGTCCCGAACCGCCTGGCGATAGACCTCCTGCGCCGGATCTCCCCTTGGCAGGAGGGGCTCGGTGGAGGGATCGATCTGGAGGTTGAGACCCGGGGGGTCCCACGCGACCAGCGGGGCGAGGGCGAGGAGGCTCACGAAGCTGATTGTCAGCAGAATCGCACGGGGGAAGCGGACCACCCATACCGGTCGCCAGGCCACCGCGCTCCCGGCCGCGGCGAAGGCCACTGCCACGACCAGGGCGAATTGGAGAGGATCTGCGGCTACGGCGGATTCCAGCTCGATCTCCCAGACAACCACCTCCCAGTGTACGCAGTAAACTTGAGGCCGGGAGAGGAAGTAGGCATATTCCCGCCCGGCGTTGTTCTATCGGGGCGTGGCGCAGCTTGGTAGCGCGCTTCGTTCGGGACGAAGAGGTCGCTGGTTCGAATCCAGTCGCCCCGACCATTGAAAAAGACGCAGCCCCAACAGGGGTTTGCAGACCAGAGCGCGGGTCCTTCGGGGCCCGCGCTTTCGTCTGGGGGAGCCACTGGCCCCGGCGCTTTGGCCGAAGCCCAGGGTGGGTGCAAGCCGCCCGAACCCAGGGTCCACCTGAACCGCACCCGGTCCGCGCCACAGAGACTCCAATCAGATGGCGCGGCTACGATGACGATCCGCGTGCGCAGAACGGCCTCTCGAATCCCTCTCAGGGGATCGCTGGATACCCGTGAGCGGCGCTCGACGGCCCGCTCTCCAAATCACACCGGGGGGATCCTGACTCGACCGGAGATTGCAGCGGATCATCCGACAAAGAGTGTTGCTCGTGTGACCGAAACGCTATCGATCCAAGCAGCAACAACGAGCGAGTGTTACAAGCCGACCCGCTCTGAGGCATCGAATGAAACCGGAGCCGATCAGCAGCCAGACCGAATGGTCGTTCCCGATCACGTGGATCCTGCTCCTCGCGGGCATCTCGATATTCTTGGGCGCCCGATACGGATGGTGGTGGCTCGGCATCTTCGGCGCCGTGTACCTCGCGGTAGCGATCGCATCGGTGGCGATTCGCGGAAGGAAGGATTTGGAGAAGAAAGCACTGCTCAAGAGCTTGCAGCTTCCTCTCTATGGCCTGTTCCACATTGAGAGCATCGAGCAATCGTCCATCGGCGGATACCTGTACGACATCGTCCCCGATTTCGAACACACATATGACACGACACAGCAACGTGAAATCATCACGTCAATGGAAGCAGCGATATCCGATCTCGATCTCGATTTCTCCGAGGTAGTTCCGGACTCGCCCTTCAGCAACGATGAAATCCGGACGCATCTCGAAGAGACCTTGAAGCGGTTGCGATCGCGGGAATGACCCGCCGAGGTACCTGCGGCCGTGACGGGTGCCACCCACGCGTGACGGGGCCGTGACGGGTGCCACCCACGCGTCGCACTTGGCTTAGCGGATGAGGGGCGTGTTGCGGTCTTCCTGTGAATTCTGGGGCTCGATTCTCTCCTGTGGCCCTTAGGCTAGGCAGGCGATTGCGCGAGATTTCGGGAACGCCCCCGTCCAAGCCGGAGCGAGGTGGCTCGGACAAGATCGGAAGCGACGCAGCGCCTCCGAGCCTTAGGAGAGCCTGGGCTGCTATGCGGGGGCGGGCTCGGGGACGCGGACCAGGCAGCCACCCGGAGGGTAGGACCACGGGGGGAAGCGGGCGTTGCGGAATCCCGAGCGCCACTGGGCCGAAGCCTCGCGGAAGGCGTCCACGAATTCCTGGAAGCCCTCGAGAAAGCGCTTGCGAAGGCTCCGCTCGGTCGCGTGACAGGCGGGGCGGGGCGAACGCTTCGGACGGCGTGGGGCCGCATGCCAGTCCTGAGCCAGCACTTCGCGGCGCGTCATCGCCGGCTTGCCGGAGCGTCTGCGCTCGGCGGCGAGCTCGCGCTCGCGTGCCGCGATGGCCTCGGAAATCTCGCAGCCCCCCTCCGAACCCGAACCGATCTCGGTGGGAAGAGGATGAATCACGAGCGTCCCACGAACGCGAAACCGATCCGGGCTCGGCGGCGCTTGGCCACGTTGCCGAGCCCGGAAACGGGCACCGCGGTAGGCCTTGCGTCCGACCCAGGATACCTCGCGCAACCCGGGCTCCCCCGCCCGTGTCCACAGCAGGAGCCCTGGCCAGTGGCGGCTCTGGTTGCACAGGCCCGCATTGACGGGATTGGTGACGACATAGGCCAAGCGATCGAGCAGGGCCGCGTCGTCGAGCACGGGCTCGGCGGAGTAGCGCCGCTCGAAGACGACGCCACGTCGCTCCCGGATGGCGTTGATGGATCGGGCAAGGTTGCCAAGCAAGTAGCTGGCCCAGGCGGCCAGCTCACCCTGGGTGTCTCGCACGAGCAGGTGGAGGTGGTTGGACATGACGCAGACGCCAAAGAGGCGGACTCCGGGGTAGACGTGCTGCGCGCGGGCGAGCCACTCGAGGACGGCCTCGTTGACGGCGGGTTCTGGGCGCAGCAGGAAACGCGCCTGGTGGCAGCGGGTAGTGACGAGGTAGTACGTGTTCGGTGCGTGACGTCGCAGGGGCCGACCCATACGGACGGCCGTGACAGCAAGAGTCGTGCCGTGCCCGCACACGCCTCGATCTGCGCACTGCGTGCGCTCTGTCTCGATCGGCAGGTCTGCGGCCGACGTGCGTTGCCCTTGGTTCACGTTACATGGAGGGCTGGCCGTTCACCAATTCATCCACCACCAACACGAGAACGCTTGGGTGGCACCCGTCCTCGGTGGGTCCTCGGTGACCGTCGGGGTCACCGCGGTCGCGACGAGCGGGTTGCTAGCGCTCGACCGCGTAGCGGAGGGTGACCACAGCCTTGATGGATTTCTCGCGCGAGGAGGTGTCGTTCCGGCCGTAGTCGGAGATCTCCGTGGAATGCGCCGGCGTAATCTGGAAGACGCCCTGCCGGGCGGACACGAGATGGCCGATCTGCCCGCCGCCGTTTTCGGCGAGAACCTCGGCCCGCTGGCGGGCATCGGCCGTGGCTTCGGCCAGCATCGAGATCTTGAGCTCGCCCAGGCGTGTGTAGAAATATTCGGGTCGATAGGACGAGAACTCGACTCCTTGCTTGACCAGATCTGCGGAGTTCTTCGAGACCGACGAGACAAGATCGATGTTCGCGGAGCTGACTCCGATCTCCTGGCTCAACGCGTAGCCCTCGACCTGATTCGTCATCGCCCCCCGTGCGTTCTTTGCGAACAGCACGGAAGTGCCGACCGGAAAGAATTCGTACGAATCCCTTGGAACGCCCTGGTCGTGAAGAAACGCTTCGACCGCCGCTCGGTGTCGAGAAAGGTGCTCGTACGCGGCCGTCAGCTGGGGAGCCCGTGTCGTGAACGAGCCTTTCCACGACGCGAAGTCCGCGACGATCTGCTTCTCGGCGAAGCCTTTGACCTCGAGCGCCTGGTTCTCCTGCTTGACCCGAATCACCGCCCTCGAGACGATGACCGAGCTCGCCAGCATGCCGAGGGCGACCGCAACGCCGAGGCCAACCAACCCCCAACCCGAGCGTGCTTCACTCATGTTTCGACTCCGATCTGTCCGGCGCTGCGAAACGCTGGAGGAAGGCTACCAGATTGCGACCCTGTGCCAGGGGGTATCAGTCCCAGCGGATCTCGGGAGGGGCATCGTCCGGCGCGGGCGGCGGAATCAGGAAGGGGCGAATGTAGTGGACATAGAAGTAGGAGTTCTTGCGCGGCCAGGCACCCTTCTCGGGATCCACCGAGATGCCACAGCAGTCGGCTAGACCCAGATCCCGCACCATCTCGTGATCCGACTCGAGGACGTACTCCACCGGATCGCGTCCGCCCTGGCGGTACTGGTCGCTCGCGAAAGCCATCCCGAGCAGGAGAATCACTGAGAGCGCCGCCCAGGCCACGATCCCGCGCCGCATCCAGGGCGCCCAGGGCGTCGCGATCAGGGCGTCGGCGCCGAGGACGAGGGGCAGCACCGCCGCGTGAAGCGCGATCAGGTTGTGCCACCAGGTCACCACCGAGGGCGAGAGGGCGTTGGCGATGAAGCAGGCTGCGAAGGTCCAGAGGGCGTACTCGCCGAGCCAGGTGCGCGGCGATGTCGGATCGCCAGTCCCGGCGGAAGGCGAAGCGCGGCGGCGGCGCCAGAGCCAGAGGTTCGCCACGACGGAGACGACCACGGTCACCGAAGCCAGGCGGCGCAGGATCGAGAAGAGCGGCATCAGCAAGGCATCCGCCCGCGCGCCGAAGGCCGGAGTGAAGTCGAACACCAACAGACTCTTCGAGCAGTCGAGGGAGGCGTAGCGGAACCAGTAGAGCATGCCCTTGAAGGGCGGCCAGACCTGGACCATGTTGCGTCCGACGTAGCCCTCGCTCCCGGGGAGGAGGCGCGGCTCGCGCGCCAACTCGAGAAAGAAGGGCACCAGCGCTCCCACGGTAACGGCCGCACCCACGGCGACGCCTCCCCAGTGGGGCCGCCACCTACCGCGCAGCCAGAGCAGAATCGCGGCGATCACCAGGATCATCGCGTCGACGTGGAGCTGGAAGGTGAGGCCGACCCCACCCACCAGGAGCGCCGAGTGGAGAAAGCTCGGGGTGTTGCGCTGTCGGTAGCAGGCCCAGGCGTGGAGCGCGCCGGTCAGGAACACGTAGTTCGAATTGTCGAGCCAGGCCGACTGGTAGAGGCGCCAGGGATTTAGCCAGTAGACGACGGCGAAAACGAGCCGCGCGCGCCGGCCCAGCGCCTCTCCCACCACCCGGTCGAGCATCAGGTAGGCGACCACGTGGCAGAGCAGGATCAGCACGACCGGCGCCCGCGGATGCATCCAGAGCTTCAGTGGCAGGCCCACCACGAGCGCCGTGAGTCCTCCGGGCACGTACCCCCCCGCGGAAGAGGCCACCGGGTTTCCCAACGGCACCCAGATCTGCTTCGCAGCCAGGAGCCAGCCCCGTGAGAGCAGGCTGATTCCGTCGCCCGCGACCTGTACCCGCGCGAGCATCAGCAGCGAGATCGCCAGCCCGAGTCCGAAGAGCGCCCAGTGCGCCCGGCTCCGATCCGGGTCCGTCAACGCGAGGCTTCCTCGTCGCGCAGCGTCCCGTCGAGCGCGACCGACCAGCGCGCCGCCAGCGACGGACGCCCGGCGGGCAGCCATGCGCCCCGGGTCGTGTAGAGAGAGACGACGAGGCGCTCCGATCCCTCACGCCGGACCAGGTCGATGCGCGCGAAGCCGTAGCGAGAGGCCCCGAAACGCTGACCCTCGACGGCATTGATCGCATCGAGGGCCCCCCCACCCCCGCCGGCCACGACCTGGAGAGGTGGACCGGGCGGGCTCGGCTCGATGATCTGCAGGGAGTGGTGATGTCCGCTGGCGACGAGCTGGAGGGGGACCCCGGCCTCGGCGATCCGCTTGCGTGCCTCCGCCATGTAGCGGGCCTCGAACCTTCCGTGCGCCTCCAGCGACCGGGTGGGAGCGATGGGGTGGTGAGATATGAGGATCCGCCAGGGTCCGCGCGCCGACCGGATCGCTTCGGGGAGATCGTCGAGCAGCTGCGCCTTGTGCACCGTCTCCATCGACTGGAGCAGAACCAGACTCACGCCGCGCCCGAGCTCGCGCACCGCGATCCGCTCCGCCGGCATGTCCCAGTTGGAGACGAAGTCGGGCACCGCCTCGACCTGGAGCTTCGGGCTCTCGGGCACGCGGTAGTCGTGGTTGCCCAAGACGGCGAGGATCGGGATCGGGTGGCGCTCACCCGGTGGCCTGCGACAGGCCTCCGCGACCTCGTCCGAGCGCGGCCCCGAGAGGTCGACGAAGCGGCAATAGGGACGAACCAGGTTCATGCCGACCCGGAGTCGCAGCTCTGCCTCCTGCAGGCCCGCCGGGTAGAAGTTGTCCCCCAGGAGCAGCAGCGCGTCGACCGGGCGGTGCCGATCCGCGGCCTCCATGGCCGCTCCGACCCGCCTCTGGGCGCTGGGCATCCAGTCCAAACGAAGACGCTTTCCGGTGTCGCCAACAGCGAGGAGGGAGAGGCGGACTTCACCGTCGACCGCGGGTCCCGCCGGAGGCCCCGCTCGGTCCGAGCAGCCACCCGACACAAGCAAGGCAGCCAGTGCGAGGGCGAGCAGCCAGCGACCCCGATCGAGCGAAGCTCGAGTAGATGTGCTCGACCGGGCCATGGCAGGCAGAGTATCATCAGCGTGAGTCGAGGTCCCCCCTATGAATAGACGTACCCTCGCATTTCTCCTCGCCGTTCTCGTCTCGAGCTGTTCCTCGGGCCCGGAACCCGACCCCGAAGTCGCCGTTCGGGTCGAGGCCGTGACCCTCGATCCGCACTCGAACTCACCGGTGCTGGTTCTGGGGGAACTCGAAGGCTCGAGACGCCTGCCGATCTGGATCGGATTCAGCGAGGCGCGCTCCATCGCCACCGTTCTCGAGAACCAATGGCAGCCGCGGCCCAACACCCATGATCTGGCCAAGCGCTTGATCGACCAGCTCGAAGGCGAGGTCGAGCGCGTCGTGGTGACCCGCCTCACCGAGGAGATCTACTACGCGCTCATCATCGTCAAAGCCCAGGGGCGAATCGTGGAGGTCGACGCGCGTCCCAGCGATGCCATCGCGATCGGGCTCCGCTACGAGGCGCCTCTCTTCGTCCGGGAGGCGGTCTTCGAACGCAGCGTCGAAGATCCGATGGGAGGGGAGCCGGGGAAGGAGGTCCGCAGCATTCCGCCCCGAGACCATCTGGAATCCCATCGGCAAGTTACCTCGTCGAAGCTGCGAATCCAAAGCACAAACGCCTCCTAGAGCCTGGCGGCCGCGCCCTTTCCGTCGGAGGCAGCCGGCACGCACCGGCACGGCCTCGACAGCTCGCGACCCGCTTCGAATTTGCGTTTCAGACATGCATCGATGCGTGTTACCTGCGGCCTTGCCACCGACGAGGATTGTGTTTCATTGACAAGAAGTGTCCCTGGTGGCAGGATCCGTCCTGCGCCCGCGACGACGCGCGGCAATCGGAGCCCCCCGATGACACACTCGGAATTGGCATGGGAGTTTGCCGACTTGTTTGGCGAGCTACCGGCGGAACAGATCAACGAAGTTCTCGCGAAGAACGTTCCGCTGGAAACGCTGGAGTTCTTCAACTCCTACGCCGAATCTTTCGGGAAGTCGGAGGGCATCGAGGGCGAAACGTTCAAACGCCTGCCCAATCTTCTGCTACTCGGCTATCTGCTGCGCGTGCTCGAGGAGCGTCTGCTCGACGAAGACGACGACGTCGGCCTCTCCTGACTCGTCACCCGCGCCAGGGAAGTTCGAACCGGGCGCGCACTCCACCCTGGGTGACGAGGTCTCTTCAGGCGTCTGGCGCGCGCAGAGCAGATGCGCGGCTGAGCCAGCTCAAGTTGACTCCGTTGATGAGGACGTGCGCGGCGGCCGGCGCCACCAGGTTCCCGGTGTAGTCGAAGAGCGCACCGAGCAACACGCCCGCCAGGGCGGCGAATCCGGTCCAGGGCAGCAACTCCCTTCTCGGAACGAGATGCGCCATGCCGAAGAGAAGACTGGCGAGCACCAGACCCACGCGGGGTTGGAGCGCACCGCGAAAGAACGCTTCCTCGCCCAGACCACTGGCGAGGGCCAGGACCACCACCTGCACTCCCGAGAGCGGCCCGAGGATTTCGGCGAGGCGTTGCGCCAGGACGCGGCCCATCCGGGTGTAGCGGATCCAGAGCCGCGACGAGACGATCAGCCCCGCGCCGACCAGCAGCCCTAGAAGAGCGTGCCGAAGCAGCAGGCCGACCTCGGGGCTCACCGCTTCCGGGGCCGCGAAAAAGGGGCCCTGGCCGTCCACGAGCCACCGCCAGGCCACGGCCACCACCCCCATCACCGCATAGAAAGCGACGGCCAGCGGAACCAAAGGGAAGCGCGAGCCCTCTCCCCCAGGGGACGATGTGGCTTCCGGATTCATGGCATTCCCCTGCCGGGATGGTTAGCCTTGGTTTGCCGTCGACGCTCTCCTGGGGAGAGCGTCGACGCGTGTTTTGGAATCAGCCGTCAGCGAACTCCGGCTCGGCCGAGCTGCACAGCGCGACGAAGGGTGGCCTCATGTCCGTCTCGGAACGGGTCCCGATGACTCCTCGCGGTCATGCGATGATTCAAGAGGAATTCAAGCGCCTCAAGGCCGTCGATCGGCCGCAGATCGTCAAGGAGATCGAGGAAGCCCGCGCCCACGGTGACATCTCGGAGAACGCCGAGTACCACGCGGCCAAGGAACGCCAAGGGCTGCTCGAAGGGCGGATCCGGCTCCTGGAGGACAAGCTCGCCCGAGCCCAGATCATCGACGGAACCGGCCAAGGAACCGACCGCGTGAGCTTCGGTGCAACCGTGGTGCTGGAGAGCACCGACTCCGGCGAGGAGGTCACCTACACCATCGTGGGTGAGGACGAGGCGGATCTCAAGAGCGGCCTGATCTCGGTGACCTCGCCTGTCGCCCGCGCCCTGATGGGGAAGGAGCAGGGTGCCGAGGTTCAGGTACGGGCACCCAAGGGCATCCGAGAGTTCGAAATCCTGGAGATCCGACTGGGCTCCGAATGAGCGGAGTCGGCCAGACGTGAGAAGCCAAAGGCGGGATCGGAGCCCGCTGGGAATTCGCCCACATCTTGCGTCCCGGTTGGCCCTTGGAGTAGCCTGGGCTCGAGCATCCTGGCGAGCTTTCTCGGCTTTTCCCCTTCCCGGCGAGTCCGATCGGTGCGATCGCTTCAACTGAAGTTCAGTGCCTTGGTGGTCACGCTGCTGTTGGTGGCGTCCATCGGGCTGGCTTTGATGGCGACTCGGCACGAGCGCGCTGCGCTGGAGACCGGGGTGCGAAAACACGGCTCCGCCCTCGCAACGAATCTGGCCGGAGACGCCAAGATCCTCTGGCTGGAGAACGACAGTCTCGGAACCGGGCCTCTGATCGAAGCGCACATCCAGCAGGCCAGAGAGGAAGAGGGACTGGTTGGGGCGCGCCTGGTCGGCTTCGAGGTAACCGAGTCCGGGGACATCACTGAGACGATCGTCGCCTCTCTGGACGCCGAAGAGAAGGACCGGGTGGGGCAATTCTCTCTTGGGAGGGGAGAGGAACCGGCCCGAAACGTGGTGGAGCGACGTGGTAGCCATCTGGTGGTGGCCGCGCCGGTCCTGTACAGCGGCGTGCAATTGGGTGAGGCCCAGATCGAGCTCGATCTGGGTATCCTGGTCGAGCCCGTGGTGGAGGAGAACCAGCAGCAGCTCGCAACCCTCACAGTCGCGGTCGTGCTCCTGGGCATTCTTGGAGGAATCGGCTTCGTAACACTGCTGATCGCACCCATACGCCGACTCCACGCCGGCGTCGAACGGCTCGCCGATGGCGACCTGGCCACCCGGATCCCGCCGACCTCTCGGGACGAGGTGGGCGAGCTCACGCGGGCGTTCAACAAGATGGGCGAGTCGCTCCTGCAGAAGGAGCGGATCCAGAAGGCCTTCGGCCGCTACGCCAGCGACTACGTCCTGAACACCCTGCTGGAGAGCCCGGAGGGAACCGAGTTGGCAGGCGCCGAACGCGAGGTCACGATCATCTTCGCCGACATCCGCAGCTTCACACGCCTCTCCGAGGGAATGAAGGCCCACGACGTGGTCGCGCTGCTGAACGAGATCTTCCAGCTCGTCTCGGATCGCCTGCTGATCCGGGGAGGCACCATCGACAAGTTCATTGGCGATTCGGTGATGGCGTATTTCGGCGCGCCGGTGCCGAATCCCGACCACGCGGTGCATGCGGTGAGTGCCGCCATCGACATCGAGCAGGCGGTCGCCGCTGCGAAACCAGCAGCTGGGCGGAGACGGTCAGCGCGTCGAGATCGGCATTGGCATCCATACCGGGATCGTGGTCGTCGGTACCATCGGCTCGGACCGGCGTACGGATTTCACCGCGGTGGGCGACGCCGTGAACGTGGCCCACCGCCTGGAGAAGCTCGCCCGACCCGGCGAGATCCTGGTCTCGGAAGCGGTTCAGCGACACGTCCGGGGAACGGTCAAGCTGAGGTTCGAGGGCGAGCGCCAGCTCTCCGGTCGGAAGGAGCCCGTTCACGTATACTCCGTCGATCCCTCGCCCCCACCCGCGAGTGCCGCGGGAAGGGACGACCACGCGGAGCCAACGTGATCCGCACGCTCTCCCTTCTGCTTCTTCTCGCCCTCGTCTCCTGCACCACGCCTCTCGAGCTGGGAGAGCGCCGCTATCGCGAGGGCGACCGCGTGGCGGCACTCGAGATCTGGCGAAGCGTCGACGCCGACAGCCTCTACTACCGGTCTGTCCAGCGCCGCATCAAGGAGGTCGAAGACGAGTCGGCGTCACTGGTGGCGCTATTCAAGAAGAGAGGCCGCTACTACGAACGGAAGGGGAGACTGGCGGAATCCGTGCTGAACTACCGGCTCGCCCTCCAGCTCCGACCGGATGATCGCGCCACCTTGGACCACGTGCAGATGCTGGCTCGAAGCCTCTCGGCGCATGTCGAGGAAGCGAGGAACTCCTACATCGACGCGTACGAGGTGGGGGACCTGATCGGCGCCAGGAGCCATCTGGCCGCCCTCCGCACCCTCGACCCCTTCGACCCCCGGCTCGCAACCGATGAGCGCCAGCTCGAGGACAGGTTGCAGCGCGAGGTGAAACCCCTCCTGGCGAAGGGACGTCGTGCCTTCTCGTCCGGAAATTTCCGGAGCGCGGAACGCGCCTTCCGTCTGGTACTCGAGCTCGATCCGGAGAACGAGACGGCCAGAGGCAATCTCTCCTTCATCACGCAGATTCGCGATGTCGAGAAGGCCTCGGTCGGGACGGACTCCCGCGGCGTCGATCCACCTCAGATCCACGCCACGGATCAGGAGATCCGGGCCGAGGGCTTCCACTTGAACGCCCTCGACGCCGAGCGCCAGGGGAGGCTCTACAAGGCAATCGAGTACGACATGAAAGCCCTGCAGGCGAATCCGGAAAACCCGCACCCGGACGCGATTGCCCATCTCGCGAAACTGCGCAGCGAGATGCCACCGGCAGAGGAACTGATCCGGCAGGGCCAGGAGGACTACCAGCAGGAAGACCTCGAAGCGGCTCTGGAGCAGTGGCGAAAGGCGCTGCTGATCGACCCGGGCAACGCCCAGGCGCTGGAGTACGTGGCCCGTGCGGAGCAGCTGCTTTCGAATCTCGAGCGGCTGCGGGCCGAGCCCGAGATCGGATCGGAGAAGGAATGATTCGATGAGGTTCGCCGTGCTGGTCCTGATCGTCGCGAGCTTCGGCTGTTCGACGCTCGTGGATGTGGAGCGCGCGCGCGAGGTGTTCCGGGGCACCGAGGAACCGACGGTTCCGATCCTGGTGGAGTCCCCCGCGCTGGAGCTTCCGGCACCGCGGGGGCTGCGCGCGATCTCGGGCCAGCTACGAGCCATCCCCCTCAAGTGGGATCCCCTGCTCACCGGCGACGTCAGCGGGTACGTGATCGAGCGGAGGAGCAAGAAGGGGGGCCGCTTCCGACGAATCAGCGCGGTACCCGGGCGCTTCGAGACCCGCTACGTCGATCGGGGCGATGATCTCGCTCCCAAGCAGGGCTCGCAGGGAGGTCGTGCCGATCTCGGAGATGGCGCCTCCTATTGCTACCGAGTGAGGGCTTTCGACTCCAGTGGCCGAATCGCCGGGGCACCGGATCCCGATGTCTGCGCGACCACGGCCTGGCTGCCCGCAGCTCCCAGCGGCCTTCAGGCTTTCAGCCATCAGCCCCGGGAGGTCGCTCTCAGCTGGCGCCCGGCGCCGGACCCCACGGTGGTGGGATATCGGGTGTTCCGGAGTCCCGCCAGGCATGGAGACTACCTCCTGATCGCCCGGTTGGACGGCCGCTTCTCCACCACCTACCTGGACCGCGGACTCGGTGCCCTGCGGGTCTTCTACTACCGGGTCGCCTCCGTCAACGCCGCCGGCGGCGTGGGCCAGAAGGCCTCGGAGGTCCGCGCGGTGACCAAGCCCGAGCCCCTCCCGCCCATCGGTCTGCGCGTGGAGAAGCAGCGGCTGGGCTCGAACCACCTGGCCTGGGATCCCAACGTGGAAAAGGACATCGCCGGCTACCGGCTGCTGCGGATTCGCGAGGGCGCCAGCTCCGGCGAGATCGTCGCCACCCTCGCGCCGGGTGCGACCCATGCCGAGGACCGCGAGATCGGAGCCGGCGAGCGGCTCTCCTACCAGATGGGGGCGTTCGACAGAGACGGCCTCGAGAGCGAGCTGTCGGATCCCATCGAGGTGGAGAGCGTCGACTACGGCCTCCGCGCACTGCCACGGGAAGGCGCCATCCGCCTGCACTGGAAGCCGGAGATCCAGGAGGGCTTCGCCGCCGCACGGGTCCTGCGTGAGAGAACCTTCGGCAGCGACGAGATCGCCCAGGTCCCCTCGGAGGGATACGTCGATACCGAGGTCAAGCCCGGCCACCGCTACCGGTACCAGGTCATCCTGGTCCGCGAGGACGGCTCCGAGGCACCGCCCTCAGCGGTGATCGAGGCCACCGTGCCGAAGTAGCCTGCGGAGCGATCTCGTTGCGTTCTGGGCGACACTCTCGGCGCCCTCGCCACGCGACCCGGTGAAGAAAGCAGGCTAGAATTCTCTCCCTTCGTTCCCCGGTAGCTCAGCTGGCAGAGCAAGCGGCTGTTAACCGCTGGGTCGTAGGTTCGAGTCCTACCCGGGGAGCCAACCCTTCATCTTCACTCGAACAGGGGTTGGCCATCGAGGGCGGAGGGAGGTGCGACTCCGAGGCGCCTCGCCAATGTCGGCGCGATGTCGACGGTCTTGGCGGGTCCCGGCACCCGCCCCCCCTCGATTCCGGCACCCCAGAAGATCAGGGGGATCGCCCTGTCGTAGAGGTACGGCGTGCCGTGCGTGGTGCCCTCATCGAAGGGGGAGATGAGGCAGGTGGGCTCGATCTGCACCACCAGATCGCCGCTGCGCTCCGGATCGAAGGAGTTGCGGTAGAGGCGAGCGAACTCGTCCTCGCCCCTCGCGATCTCCTCCGGAGTCCACACCTTCGCAATCGCGGGCTCCGCTTCGAGAATCCGCCGGGTGGCGGCGATCACGTCTTCCACCGCCACGCCGTGGCGCCTGGCGAGGGAGCGATCCACCCCCAGCTGAAAGCCCGCGAAGATCACCCACGGTCGCGGAAACGAGAAGAGCGGGCTGAACTCCCAATGAAGCTTCGCCATCAGTCGGAGCCCGAGGCGCCGGAGACCGATGCGCCCGCCCTTCACGGGGCACCGGTTGCCACCCGTCTGTTCCAGCCACTCGGGAAGGGGCAGCACTCCGTGATCCGACGTCAGCACGACCAGAACCGCACCCGGACCCAGCTCTCGCTCCAGGAAGTCCAGGAAGCTTCCGATGGCGAGGTCCAACCGACGGAGAGCGTCCCGCGACTCGTGGCTGTAGGGCCCGTAGAGGTGCCCTACGTAATCCATCGCCGAGAAGGAGACCGCCAACAAGTCGGGCGACGATCCGCGCCCCAGCCTCTCTTCCCGCACCAGCGCGGTCGCAAATTCGAGGCTCGCCTGGTCGAGGAAGGGCGACGCCACCAGACGTGCAGCGAACTCCTCGAGATCTTCGTCTCGGAGCGGATGGCCGCTGCTGCGCCCGAACCGTTCGGATTCGCCCGAGAAATCGTCGGGGCGTTGCGGCGGCCCGCCTTCGTCGGCGAGGTGATTCCAGTTGGGGGGAACACCGGCGAGGAAGCCATCCTCGGGCGGGGTGCGCCCGTTGAACGCCCGCACCCATTGCGGGAGCCGATCCAGGTAGTAGCCGCTGGTGGTGAAGCCGATCTCTCCGGCCGGGTGGAACCAGTAGGCGACATCCGGCGAGTGCCCAGCCAATGCGATCGCTGCGCGATCCTTGCCGGAGACGGAGAAAACGCGGCTCGCGGGGTCGGCCGACTTCATCCAGTCGCCGAGAGTGGAAGTACGGAGGTTCTTCGGAGATCGCCCCTCCTCGCCTCCGAGAACCCGGGCGGTGGCGACGGAGTCTGCGACGCAGTAGACGGCCTTCCCCTCATCCAGGTCCAGGAAGCGATTCCCGGGGATTCCCGTGCGCCCCGGATGGCGACCCGTGAGGATCGTCGCATGACCCGGGCAGGTCTCGGTCATGGCGTGGTCCAGAGTGGCCTCCGTGTAGACCCGCCCTTCTCTGGCCAGGCGACCGAGACCTCCGGGAAGATCGGCGTCGACCCGATCCCGCGGCAGTTGATCGACCACGAGCACCAGGATCAGCCGAGCTGTCTCCTCACAGCGGGCCGGGCCGGCAATCCCGACGTGGATGGCAACGGCACCGAGCAACGTCGCCAGGGTCAGAGCGCAATGGCGAGACACGGCTGTAGAGCGTAGCTCGCGTCTCGCCGTCGACACCGCCCGGAGCAGAGGTATGGGGAATCCCCTTCGGGCCTCCCATCCGAGGTCGAGACGGATACAATTCCGGCAGGATCGGGTGCAGGAGGGTATACCGGGAATGCAGAAGATCAGCCTGATGGGACTCGTCGGAGGCATCGCTGCGCTCGGTCTCCTGGCGCTGCTGGTCACCGCCCCGGTGCTGGCAGAGCCGGCTTGGGTCAGCGGCGAGGTGCGGCTCAACTTGCGCAGCGGGCCGGGAAATCAATTCCGGATCCTGGGGGTCCTCACGACCGGCGATGCCTTGCAGGTGCTGGAGCGCAACGAGAAGTGGACGAAGATCCGAACCGCCGAGGGCGAAGAGGGCTGGATCCCCGGCGGATACCTGAACCCGCAGCCACCGCCCACGATCCGCCTCGAAGAGCTCGAGGCCGAGACAGCGAGCCTTCGCAACGTTCTGGAGAGCGCCGAGTCGGAGACCTCCGGTCTGCGGCGTCGGAGTGAGGAACTCTCGGCGAACGACGCCGAGCAGAAGGCGGAGATCGAGCGGCTCACCAAAGAGAACTATCGGCTTCACGCCGGCGAGCGCTGGGCGGAGTGGATCACCGGAGCCCTGGTCCTCTCGACGGGGATGGCCCTCGGCGCGCTGCTGAGCCGCATCTCGAGCCGCCGCGGCAGACAGCGACTGCGCCTCTGATCTCCACCCCCGACTAGGGGAAGACTCCTCGGCGGCGCTTGGCTTCGCGGATGCGGGCGATGCCGTGCATCAGGGCTGCCGTGCGAAGATCCACCTGCTTCTCCTCGGCCGTCGCCAGCACTTCACCGAAGGCGCGCCGCATCAGCGTGATGAGCCTCGAGTTGACCTCCTCTTCGCTCCAGAAGAAATGCTGGAGGCCCTGGACCCACTCGAAGTAGGAGACGGTCACGCCGCCGGCGTTGGAGAGAACATCCGGCACCACGAATACGCCCCGCTCGTGGAGCATCTGATCGGCCTCGAGGCTGGTGGGCCCGTTGGCACCCTCCACCATGATCTGGCACTGGAGGTCGTCCGCATTTTTCTCGGTGATCTGGTTCTGCACCGCAGCGGGAACCAGCACTTCGCAGGGAACGGTCAGAAGCTCGGCGTTGCTGATGCTCTCCGCTCCGGGAAATCCGCCGACGAAGTGGTTCGCGGCGACCCATTCGTCGAGCCGCTTCAAATTGATGCCGCTCGGGTCGTAGATGCCGCTCCTCACATCCGAGACGGCGACCACGCGTGCGCCGAGCTCGTCGGCGAGCCTGGCGGTCACGCGACCCACCTCGCCGAAGCCCTGGACAGCGACTCGAGCGCCCTCCACCGGGATTCCGAGGTGGCGATAGGCCTCGACAATGCAGGTGACCACGCCACGCCCGGTCGCCTCGGTGCGTCCCAGCGACCCGCCGATCTCGACGGGCTTGCCGGTGACCACACCGGGCACCGTATGACCTCTCTGCTGGGAGTAGGTGTCCATGATCCACGACATCACCTGGCCATCGGTGCCGAGATCCGGTGCGGCGATGTCGCGGTCCGGCCCGATCACGTCGATGATCTCGGAGGTGTAGCGGCGGGTCACCCGCTGTAGCTCCGCGCGGGAGAGCTCGTTGGGATCGAGCCTGAGTGCGCCCTTCGCTCCGCCGAACGGGAGGTTCATGATCGCGCACTTCCAGGACATCCACATCGCCAGCGCGGTGACCTCGCCGAGGTTCACGTCCCGGTCGTACCGGACACCGCCTTTGGTGGGTCCCATCGTCGTCATGTGCTGAACGCGGTACCCGAAGACCGTGTCCACCTTGTCGTAGTTGTCGCGGCGGAACGGAAAGGAGACCACGTGGGCGCGCTGGGGTGTGCGCAACCGGTTCCAGATGTTGTCGTCCAGCCCCATCAACGCCGCGGTCCGATCGAGCTGTGCAACCGCCAGGCGATACATGGGTGTGTCCCACTCGAGCCTTTGATCCGCCACCGTGCGAGCCCCCCTTGGGAGTCTCATCGGCGAACTGGCGACATTCCTGACACCCGACCGCGCCAACCCCGCAGCGGGGACGTTCCTTGCGTTCTTGCGTTTCCGGAGGACCGGAAACGCAAGAACGCAAGGAACGTCCCGGTCAGTCGGTCAGGAACTCGGTGAGCTTGGCCGCGCTCTCGGTAGTGGCGATGAGCAGGATCCGGTCTCCAGGCTCGACCCGGTCGGTGCCCCGGGGCACCAGGAGGGTCCCGTTCCGGCGCAGCGCTCCGACCAGGACGCCCCGTGGAAGCGACACTTCAGAGAGAAGGCCCGAAACGATCCGGCTCCCCTTCACCGCCTCCGCCTCCATGACCTCGACCCGGTCTCCGAGCAGGGCGGCCATGGAGTGCACCCGGGCGCCGGGGATGTGTTGAAGAATCAGGCCGATGGCGAGGAGCCGCGGGCTGATGATGGCGTCGATGGCGGTCTCGCCAATCAGGTTGGCGAGGGCCGGGTTGTCCACCAACGCGAAGGCGCGACCTGCTCCCAGGCGCCTGGTGAGCAGACAGGCCACCAGATTGGTCTCGTGTTCCGCGGTCACCGCCACGAAGGTGTCGACCCGTTCGACCTCCGCTTCGCGGAGCAGGGACTCGCCGGTGACCGGGCCGGAGACGACCATTGTGTCGGCCAGAGACTCGGCTGCACGGCGGGCGAGATCCGCGTCGGGCTCGATCAACGTGACCCGGCTCTCGCTCCCCTCGAGGCGACGCGCCAGGGCGAGACCGATCCGGGTGGCTCCGGCGATCATCACGCGGTGCCGAGCCTCGGGAGGGGCGCCCATCAGCTCGAGCACGCCCTCGAGGTCGCTCCGTTCGATGGCGAAGTAGACGATGTCCCCGGCGCGGATCTCCTCGTCGCCGTGGGGAACCACGGTGCGGTCACCGCGATGGATCGCCGCGACCAGCGACGGGGTCTCGGCGAAGAAGAGGTCCATGTCGGAGACCGGGCGCTCGGCGAACTCGGAGCTCTCGGTAATGCGGAAGCCCGCCACCAGAAGCTCGCCCTCCATGAAGGAGACCACGTCGAGGGCGCTCGGAACCTCGAGGAGCGAGGCGACCTTGTCGACGGCCGCCGTCTCCGGATTCACACAGAAGATCTCGACCGCGTCTCCCCGGCTGAGCTCGTGAAAGGCCTCTTCGTGGTCCGGGTCGCGGAGCCTCACCACCACGCGGGGCACCTTGAACATCGAGGCGGCGATCCGCCCGGCGACGAAGTTCACCTCGTCGGAGTCGGTGGTGGCCACCACCAGACTGGCGTCCGCGGCACCCGCTCGCCGCAGTGTGCTGGCGGTGGCGCCGTTGCCTTCGACGATGCGCACGTCGAGAGTCGCGGAGAGCTCGGCGGCACCCCTGGGGTCGTGCTCCACCAGCGAGACATCGTGCCCATCACCCGAGAGCTTCTCGGCCAGCGTCGTGCCCACCAGCCCCCCGCCGACGATGATGATCTGCACGACCTCGACCCGCCCCTCCCCGTTCCCGCGCGAGGTTACGGCATCCCCGGGCAACCACCACGGCGTCGATTCCCCGGGGGAAGAGAATCCGTGCCGAAGCCTGGGCGTGGACCCGAGCACGGGGGCAGCGTAGGCTCTCGCACGGGTCGAGATCGGACGAGGTTTCGGGTGGACGACGCGAAGTGAGCCAGGCAGAAGCCGACCTCTCCCTCGGCCGACTGGGAACAGGGGGCCGAGACGATCGGCTTCGCTTCCGCCTGATCATTCAGCTGCTGGTCCGCTGCCTGCATCTGCTTCGGCCGGTGCGCGGACATCTGGCGCTGCTCTTCCTCGGTTTCTCCGCCCTGGCCCTGATTTTCGTTCCCGTGGGCATCCTGCTGATGGACACGTTCTGGACCCGCGTCCTCCAGGGGAGCGCGCTCACCTCCCCGCAGGCGGCCTTCCTCTGGCTGGATCCGGCCGTATTCGTCGAGGCGGGAGCCCTGAGCCCCGACCAGCGACGCGAGGTGCTGCTCCGCACCATCATCGCCGGGCTCGGCTTCGGTCTCGCGGCGACGCCCGGCGGCTTCGCCCTCTACTACTACCGGGTCTGGATCCTGCAGAAGGTGAATCAGGTCCTGCGGATGCGGATGATGGAGCAGCTCCAGAGCCTCTCGCTCCGCTTCCACGCGGACACCAAGATCGGCGACGCCATCTATCGCATGTACCAGGACAGCGCGATGGTGACCCAGTTGATCGACGTGCTGGTGATCGCCCCGATCGGCATGCTGGGTCGGTATCTCTTCTGCATCGTCGTCGTGGCTTTCTTCGACCTCTGGCTGGCCCTGATCCTGGCCGCGCTGTGGCCACCGCTACTGCTCTCCGGATACTGGTTCTCGCGCCGCCTCCGCGTCCGCTTCCGCGCCGCGAGAGAGGCGAACTCCGCGCTCACCTCTCGCATCCAGGAGACCCTGCAAGGCATCAAGGTGATCAAGGCCTACGGGGCCGAGTCCGTCGAGCAGGCCCGCTTCGAAGCCGACAGCCGCGTCGCCTTCGACGCGGCCTTCGCAGCTCGCGGACTCCTCGCCGTCTTCGTGGTCCTGCTGTTCTGGGTGGTGGTCTCCGCCATCGTGGTGTCCACCGGGCTGGCGGCCCTCAAGACCTTGAGCAACGACCGGGTCCTGGTAGCGGCCCTCGGCTTCAGCGCCTGGACCCTCGGGCTGTTCAACTACTTCAAGGCGCGATTCGGCGACGGTGCCGGGCAGCTCCGGCAGCTGTTTCGCACCTGGGGACGGACCCAGGACATCGCCATCGGTCTCGACCGGGTCTTCGAGCTGCTGGACCTGGAGCCCGAGATCGTGGACGCACCGGACGCCATCCCCCTCGAGGGGGTCCGCCAGGGGATCCGCTACAGGAGCGTGCGCTTTCGCTACCAGCCGGATCGCCCCGCCCTCGAGTCGGTCAGCTTCGAAGCCCAGATCGGAACCATCTCGGCGATCGTCGGCCCGACCGGGTCGGGCAAGACCACGCTGATGGCGCTGCTCCTGCGCCTCTTCGACCCCCAGGAGGGCGCGATCGAGATCGACGGGGTCGACATCCGCGCGCTCGAGGTCGCGAGTCTGCGCGCGAGCGTGGCGGTCGCGCTTCAGGAGAACCTGCTCTTCGGAACCACCGTGCGCGAGAACATCCGTTACGCGGTAGCAGATGCGAGCGACGAGCAGGTGCGGGAAGCCGCCCGAATTGCCGGCGCCGACGAGTTCATCGCACAGCTCCCCGAAGGCTACGACACGCTGCTCGGGGAACGGGGCACCAAGCTCTCCACGGGCCAGCGCCAGCGCCTCTCCATCGCCCGGGCGGTCCTGAAGAACACCCCGGTCCTGATCCTGGACGAGCCGACTGCATCGCTCGACGCGGAGACCGAGCTGCGCGTGATGGGCAACCTGGCGGAGTGGGGCAAGGGGCGCATGATCTTCCTCATCACCCACCGGCTCTCGACGATTCGCCGGGCCAGCCAGGTCCTGGTTCTGAAGGATGGCCGGATCGCCGAGTGCGGGTCGCACCAGGAGCTGGTCGCCCGCAAGGACGGCGTCTACCGGAAACTGGTCGAAACCGAAGAAGCCCCGATCCGGGCCGCGGTGGCCGGGGTGGCGCAATGAGCCGACGACTCCAGGAGGCCGAGGAGTTCTCCAGCCTCGAGTCGCTCCGACTGCTGGCCCGGGCGTTTCGCTACGTCACGCCCTTCAAGGGCCGCTTCGCGCTCAAGCTCGGCCTCCTCATCGCGAGTCTTCTTCCCCTGCTGATCCTGCCCTGGCCGGTCAAGATCATCATCGACCACTTCATCCTGGGCGTTCCGATCGGCGAGCAGCCGCTCGCCTACCCCGCCGTCGTGCGAGTCTTCACCGACCTTCTGGCGGGCCGGACTCCCCTCGAAATCCTGCTCTGGACCGTCGGCGCCCAGATGCTCCTGGTCTTCCTGGTGGGAGCCGTCGGCACCGGCGGCGCCGAGCGGGACCAGGCGGAAGCCTACCTGGCGAGCGGCCACGACCAGGCCACCCGAACCGAGAACGAGGCCAACGCCGGCTTCAGCATGGCCAGCGGCCTGCTCGGGCTGTTCGACTTCCGCTTCACGATCCGTCTCACACAGGCCCTGAACCACCACTACCGCTCCAGTCTCTTCGACCGCATCCAGTCCCTGCCCATGACCGCCTTCGACGACGAGCGGATCGGCGACGCCATCTTCCGGGTCATGTACGACACCCCGGCCATCACCAACGGCGTCTACCGCATCCTGCTGACGCCACTGGCGTCCACCACCTTCTCCATCCTGATCCTCCTGGTACTGAGCAGCGTGTTCGGGAATCACCCGATCATCGTCTGGACCGCCGTCGCGATCCTCGGCATCGCATTCGCGGCGACGGTTCCCTTCTCCGGAGCCCTTCGCCGGCGCGCCGGGCGAAGCCGGCGGGCCGGCGCCACCACCACCTCGACGCTGGAGGAGGGGCTCGGCAACATCCTGGCGGTCCAGAGCCTGGGCGGCGAAGGACGCGAGAAGCGGCGCTTCGACGCGGACAGCTGGACCTCCTTCAGCCGTCACCGCTCCCTGATGGCGCTGGGAATGATCATCACGCTGTGCGCCGTGGTCCCGGCCGTGATCGTCGGCAGTCGTGTCTTCTACTACGTCGCGAACCTCGTCATCGAGGGCACCATCTCGCCCGGCGACTTCGGACTGCTCTTCAGCTACTTCATGATGCTCAGCTTCGCCTGTGTCGAGATCGGTGCGCTGTGGATCCGGGTGCAGGAGACGGCGGTGGGGCTGCAGCGCGTCTTCTTCTTGATGGACCTGCCCCCGGAGCAGCGATTCCGACGACGCCTTCGCCGCGGCTCCGCTCGCCGACGCGGTGCAGATCGAGGAGGTGAGCTTCTCCTATCCGGACGACACGCCCGCCCTGCGCGGCGTCAGCGTCGAGGCCCGGGTCGGCCAGATCACCGCCCTGGTGGGACCGGCGGGTGCCGGAAAGACCACACTGGCCTACCTGATTCCTCGCTTCATTCGCCCCACCCTGGGCAGGGTGCGCTTCGACGGCGTCGACATCGAGAAGGCCAGCCTCGAATCGATCCGCTCCCAGGTCTCCTTCGTCTTCCAGGAAACCGTCCTCTTCGATGCGACCATCGAGGAGAACATCAAGCTCGGCCGCCCCGAGGCCAGCGAGACCGAGGTGCGCCGGGCCGCCCAGATCGCCGGCGCCGACGAGTTCATTCGCGAGCTACCGGAGGGTTACCGGACCCAGCTGGGTCGCTCCGGGGGCAAGCTCTCCGTCGGCCAGAAGCAGCGTCTCTCCATCGCCCGCGCTCTGGTGCGCCGATCCAGGATCGTGATCCTCGACGAGCCCACCTCGGCGCTGGATCCAGAGACGGAGCAGCGGCTGGTTTCCGCCCTGCGCGAAGCCAGCCGCGATCGCCTGGTGATGGTGATCGCCCACCGTCTCTCCACGGTGCGAACTGCGGATCAGATCCTCTTCGTCGAAGACGGCCGGATCCTCGAGCGTGGCTCCCACCCCGAGCTGATGGCGAAACCCGGCGGCGCCTACCGCCGCTTCGTCGAGTTGCAGACCCGCGGCGCCGCTTGAGGCGTTGCTGAAGACGCTTTTGCGAGCGGATGGCGTCGGCCTTCACTCGCCGGTGAATTCGGCACTCCGCTTCGCGAGGAAGGCGGCGATGCCCTCTTTCCCGTCGGCGCTACGCGCCGCGTCGGCAATACAGCGCGCCTCGCGCTCCATCTGGCTCTCGAGATGATCCCCGCTGGATTGAAGCAGCAGCCGCTTCACACTACCGAATGCACGGGTGGGACCCGCCGCGAGCTGGGCGACGAGCTTCGCGGATTCGGCCTCGAGATCGTCGACGGGGACCACTCGCGTGACCAGGTTCCAGTCGAGTGCCTCGGAGGCCTCGAGGATCCGTCTGGTCAGCATCAGCTCCTGGGTGCGACGAAGCCCGATCAGGCGGGGAAGGAAGAAGGAGCAGCTCCCGTCGGGCGAGAGACCCACACCCGTGTAGGCCACGGTGAAGCGCGCCGACTCGGCGGCGATCACCATGTCGGCGGCGCATGCCAGACTGAAGCCCGCACCCGCGGCGACCCCCTTCACGGCGGACACGACCGGCGCGTCCATCCGGCAAAGACGCGACACCGCACCGTGAAGATCGTTGGTGATTCCCTTGAGGTATGCCGGAAGCCCGTCGCCCTCCCCAGCGAAGCTGCTGAGATCCCCACCGGCACAGAACATCTTGCCGGCGCCGGTGATGAGCACGGCCCGGATCTCGGGATCCTCGTCGCAACAGATCGCGACGTCGCGGAGCTCGCGCATCATCACCGCGTTCATGGCGTTGCCCGCATCGGGGCGATTCAGGGTCAGGCGGGCGACGTGATCCTCGACGTCGAACAGCAGTGTTTCGTAGCTCATTCATCCACCTCGAGAAGAGCAGACCGGCGACAGGCACGCAGAATATGCACGATGCCCATGGAATGCTACCCATCCACGCCATGGAACGAGCGATCCCCTGTCTTCTCCTGCTCCTCGGTATGGCCGCTGTCGGCTGCGCCACCGACTACGCCGAGAGCTACCGGCTGGCGCATCCGGATTGGACACCGGCGCCACCCGTCGCCGGCGACTCCCTGGAGAGAACCCTGGCGTCGCTCCAGACCGGACCGGAAGGCCCCTTCCGGGTTTCCGGTCCGGGAGCTCCGGTTGCTGCGCGTCGACGTCGAGCCCTGGGAGACGCTCTCCGTCGACTCCGGCGTGACCGGAACCGAAGCGTCGATGATCGGTGTGATCGCCGACCGCCGCTGCAGGGGGCGCCGGGGGATCCACTTCTTCGGCTCGGAGCGCGTCTCGTGGTACATCTTCCAGACGGGGGGACTGGTCTCCTACGACCACTTCGAGTTCGGCGAGGCCTGCGAGCCGCGCAACCACTACCTTCCCAGCCGCATCGAGCTTCTGGCAACCGAGCAGGCGCTGGTTCGCTACGCGGCCAGCCGCTATCCCGGATCCGCACCCACGACCGAGGAGATGCTCAGCAAGGGCCTGGCACTCGTCGCTGCGGACCGGCTGCCCGATGCGAAGAGAATGCTCCGGAACGCCGATCGCGAGATCGAAGTGATGGTGGCGAAGAGCCCCGAACGCGCCCCAGGAGGAAAGAGAAGCTCTCGACGAGGAGGAGACGCGACTGCGGGCGATGCGGGCGAAGCTCTCCAGAGCGATCGCCGACGCCCAGCGCGCAGGACGCTCCGGACTGACGAGCCGCCTCACGGCAGCGGTCGATAGCGCTCCTTCGCTTCCTCGGGCGAGATCCTGGCAGTCTCGGCGATGGCCCCGAGCATCTCCGGATCCGCCAGGTCGGATTCCTCCATGCGCACCTGCAGCGCCCAGGCGTTCTGGTGGGACTCGGTGGAGGTATCCACCAGGCGCAGGCGGGTGCGTCCGGTCTTCGGATCGATCATCTCGTTGAAGGGGATCGGCAGGATGGATTTCCCCTGCCGGGTGATCATCACTCCGGAGCGACCGGAGAGAAGCGTCCGCACGGCGCCGGCGCCGAGATCGAGGGTGTAGTCCAGATCGTAGGCGTTCGGCGCCGCGCAGCGAAGCTCGTAGCCCACGTCCTTCTCGACGATGGTGACGCTGATGCCGCGCTCCGCCAGCGCGTCGCGAACGCTGTAGCGCAGGAGCTTGCCGAGCGGCACCTCGGAGAGACGGATGTGTCCGTGCTCGTCCCGCTCCACGTCCTTCAGGATTTCGAGGTCGTCCGGGTCGAGGCGCTCCCCGACTCCCTCGGCGATGACGGCGACACCGTAGGGCCGGCCCATCACCCGACGCTTGATCGATCGCTCCCTCCAGGAGGTTCGCGACGGTGTGGAAACGAATCTGACCCTCGGGAAAGTGCTCGGGAATCATGAACAAGGTCACCCCGGCGCCGATCGCTGCACCGAGAGCCAGGTGTCCGGCGTTTCGCCCCATCACTACGACGTAGTACCAGCGTCGCGTGGTCCTGGCGTCTTCCATCAGATGGGAGAGCAGCCGGGTGGCGTTCTCCCGGGCGGTCTCGAAGCCGAAGGTGGGAATGCCGGGGGGGAGTGGAAGATCGTTGTCGATGGTCTTGGGGACGTGGGCAACTCGGATGCGCCCCTCGGCCTTTTCGGCGACACGAAACGCCGAGAAGGCGGTGTCGTCACCGCCGATGGTGACGAGGTGATCGATACCGAGCTCGTCGAGGCTGGCGATCACGCGATCGAGATCCTCGGCGCGCTTGGTGGGATTCGTCCGGGCAGTCAGCAGGATCGAGCCGCCGAGCGGACGGATCCGCGAGACGTCCGCGATTTCCAGGGGGATGGCGTGGCTGGTGTCGCCCTCCATCAACCAGCGGAAGCCCTCCCGGATGCCGTACACCTTGGCGCCGTTTCGTCGCGCGAGGATGGTGGCCGCTCCGATCACTCCGTTGATTCCGGGGGCAGGCCCGCCTCCCACCAGGATTCCGAACGTCGCCATGCTATTGCCCTCCCTGGACCGCCCGTCGAAGACTCGCGTCAGGACCGCGGAGCGGCTCTCGAAACCGCCTAAGATTGCCCGAAGACGCGAAGAAACGCCCGCTTCAGTCCGACGTTGCCGGATTCGCGTGGGTTCTGGCGCGGGCGCTGCCGTCCGGGGGCCGGCAACACGGGCCCGAGGTCGAGATCCTTCGCCACCTCCTCGGCGAGCCCCCGCAGCTGCCGGTGCAGCTGCGTGCCACGCGCGCCGTGGAGAATCGAGCCCGGCGCTTCGGAGGCGGAGAGCAGGGCCTCGACCCGGGGACTCCGGGACAGGTAGTTCTCGAAGCGAGGCCAGTCCCGCGCGTCGATCGCCGCGCTCAGACGGTCGTACAGGACGCTCCCCTCGGCATCCACCCGGGTGCGACGATCGACCAGTGTCAGAAGGATGCGCCGCTTCACCCGCAGGAGCTGGGCACGCTCCAGGAGCTGGAAGACCTTGGTGGCCTCCTCGAGAGACCCCCAGTCGGCGACGGGGAGAATGATCAGGTCGGCGGCGTGGAGCGCGTTCTGAGTGAGCGCCTCGAGATCGCTCTTGGTGTCGACGATCACCACGCCGTCGAAGTCGGTCTGCTCGAGGATGCGCCGGAGGGTTTGCGGATCTCCCGCGCGGGTCTTGAGGGGCGCCGTATCCGGCGGAGGGGGCACGAAGTGAATGCCGTACTGGCCGAGTTGGATCACCCGGTCGAGGGAGCGCTCCGCCCACCCGTGCTTCAGGTTGCCCTCCTCCCGCGTGCTGGGCTGGAGCCGAAACATCCGCTCGATGGCCGACTGGTCGTCGAGGGCCACGAGCAGCATCGGCAGCTCCTCGTAGAGAGCGCGCAGGTAGATGGCGAGATTGGTGGCCACCGTGGTCTTGCCCACTCCTCCCTTGTTGGAGGAGACGGCGATGACCTTGCGGACCGGGTGAGGGCTCTGGGGGGTCTCCGGCGTCACAGCAGACACTCTAACCATCGGCTAGCATGGCGGCCATGACGGCCGTGGGGATCATCCCGGCGCGCTGGCGCGCCAGCCGCTTCCCGGGAAAGCCCTTGGCCAAGATCGCCGGGATGCCGATGATCCGTCGCGTCTACGAGGGTGCTCGCGGGGCAACTCGGCTCCGCGATGTCTACGTGGCGACGGACGACCAGCGCATCGCGGACGCCTGCGCCGAGTTCGGGGCAGCCGCCGTGATGACCTCCCCGGACCATCCCACCGGAACCGACCGGCTGGCCGAGGCCGCCCGGGATCTCCGAGACGACATCATCGTCAACATCCAGGGAGACGAGCCGCTGATCGAGGGCTTCGTCATCGACGCCGCCGTCGCCGCCCTCCAGGAGGCTCCGGAAGCCCCCATGTCGACGGTGGTCCACGCGGCGGAGCCCGACCACATCGACGATCCCAACCGCGTCAAGGTGGTCTTCGACCGGGACCGCTATGCGCTCTACTTCTCCAGGAGTCGGATCCCCGCCCTGCGCGATCGCGATTCTCAGCCACGCTACTGGCAGCACGTGGGACTCTACGCCTACCGGAGGGAGTTCCTGATGCGTTACGTGGATCTCACGCCGACCGAGGCCGAGCGTGCCGAGGCGCTGGAGCAGCTCCGCGCCCTCGAGCACGGCCATCGCATCCGCGTGGCGATCATCGACGGCTGGCAGAGCACACCCGTCGATGTCCCGGAAGATGTGGAACGGGTCGAGGCGCAGCTCGAGGCCCGCGGAGCGCCACGGCGCCGTGGGGGAAGCCCGTGATCCCCGACGCGAGAGCCGCCAAGGAGCTCGAGGTCCGGTACTCGAACCAGGGCCGCTGGGGGGAAGGGCCGCCCAACGCGCTCCATTTCATCACTCCCGATCGGGTGCGCGTCGCCTGCACGCTTCCGCGGCGGGGCTGGCCGATCCCCTGCACGCTGCCCGACGGCGCCCAGGTGCCCCCGAACCTGGTCTCCAGGATCTCCGCGACCCGGCCCTCGCCGAATGGCATCGCCGGTCGCGGCGTGTTGCTGGATCTGGCCCGGACCGAGGGCCTGGACCGGCTCCCGGATGGACTCGCGATCGCGCCCGAGCAGCTCGACAGCTGTGCCGAGGGCCAGGGAGTCGCCATCGAGTCCGGAGACATCCTCCTGATCCGCACCGGCTCGCTCTCCCATTGCCACACGCGAGCATGCTGGAAGGACTACCTCTGGGGACCCGCACCGGGACTCTCCCTGGCCTGTGTCCGGTGGCTCTACGAACGAGAGGTCGCACTGGTCGCCACGGATACGGCGTCCGTCGAGGTGCGCCCATCGGAGATTCCCGGAACCGAGCGCCCGCTCCGGCGGATCTCCCTCGAGCACACCGGAGTTCTCTTCGGCGAGAACTTCCATCTCGACGCGCTCGCCGAGGTCTGCGCCGCCGATGGCGACTACGCGTTCCTGTTCGCGGTGCCGCCGCTGCGCGACACCGATGCGTGCATCGCAAGGCCCCTCACGATCAAGTAGGGGAGCCTGAGCACGCTCCCAGGTCGGTGGGCGATGGCACCGACGGGAGTCGCCGCGCGCGACGACATCTCCTGGAACCGCTCGGACGGGGGTGGTGGCCCGGTCCTTCCAGATCCACCAACGGGCCCCAGGGGCGCCGCGCGCGGCGTTTTTCTCACCCCGTGATTCGAACGGAAAGGTGCCACGACCGTGGGAATGGGGCTGTGCCGGCGATCACAGCCCGACTCTGGAGAAGAGCCCGGAGAAGGCAGTAGGCTGTTTTCAGAGCACAAATGCCCCCGAGGGGACAGCTCGGGAGGCGAAACGCCCCGGGAGCAGGTCCGAGGGACCCGATGCGGCTACGGCGTCCGCGCTCCCGGGGGCGGTGGCCTGGGACTGGCGTCCCCGACTCCACCGATGTTCACCGAAAGGAAATGATCGGCAAAAGAGTGGCGTTCAGGACGCAGCCACCTTACCTGCCGTAGTTTGAGTTTGGTCCAATTTTTCACCTCCCATTTCGGCGATGGAGTCTCCCTGCGAGGCCCAGTCCCCGCATCCAGTCCCGGCGGTCGAAGAGGGCGCCGTTCCCACCGCCCCGGGCCGCCACACCCTGTGAGTGTGACTCGAGGAGGGCTAACTCCCCTACATTGGTAACCTTATCGGACGGGAATCGGTGTGGCTAGAGCGGTGCCCTGGCTACGCGACCCGGTAGACGACGCGGGCTAGAATGCTCGAGATGCCTGGTTCCCCCGCCACGGAGAGGACCGACACGGCAGTCTCGGCGCAATGACCGCCCGGGCCATGCTCCTCCTGGTACTGGCCCTGCTCGTGGGGGTCACCTGGGTCTTCGCCGTCGTCTCGAAACGCTTCGAGAAGGTGCTGTCGGGAGTCGCCGATCTCGAGCCCCGCCGCTTCGAGACGCTCACCCTGATCACCGTGGGAACCGGTGGGACGTTCGAGAACCACTGGCGGCTGGGGCCCTCGACAGCCGTGGCGAAGGGTGAGGAGGTGTTGCTCGTCGATGCGGGGCGCGGAATCGCGGGTGCGCTGCGCTCGGCGGAAATCCCCGTCCACCAGCCGAACACCGTCCTGCTGACCAGTCTGCTCCCGGAGAACACCGTCGGTCTCGATGACCTGATCCTCACCCGGTGGATTGCCGCGAATAGCGAGCGGCTGCGCGTGATGGGTCCCCCCGGCACCCGCGCTGCCCTGGAGGCGCTGCTGCGCGCCCACCAGAGCGGCATCGAAGCGACGGCCACCGAGTGGGGGGAACCCCCGGAGAATGCGGAGGTCGAGATCCTGGAGCTCGAGGACGGCGCCGAGTTCGGGGTGGGGGAGCTCGCAATCCGGGTGGCAGATCTGCCGGGGGGGAGCTTCCCCGCGCTGGCCTACCGGATCGAGGCCGACAACCGATCCGTAGTGCTGGCGTCGGTGGGCTTCGCACCGGAATCCCTTGTCGCCTTCGCCAGGGGGGCCGACCTGCTCGTCCACGAGGCGATCTACGGCGCCTCTCTGGCCGCCGCGCTGGAGGGGGTCGGAGCCGAGAGGGCCGACGTCCTCCGCCGAGAGGCGGAGATCCACCCGAAGCTCGAGACCATCGGCGAGCTGGCCCGGGAGATGGGAATCAGAACGCTGGTACTCACTCGCCTGCGGCCGCCACCGGTCTACGACTTCCAATACGAGAAGATCGTTGGCGAGGATTTTGGCGGGCGAGTGGTGATCGCCAAAGACGGCGACGAGATCACACCCTGATCCCGGGCTCTTCCTGCGGCGGCGGCTGGGGCAGTCGCGGCGGCCGATGCTCCCAGGGCTCCGCGGGCGGGTCGGGACGGTCCTCCGAATCTCGCTCCCCGGTGAAGCGTCGGCGCTGCTCGCGGAAGTAGTCGACGCCAGGGGCGAGGGAAATGGCCGCATCGATGGTGTGGATGGCGTCTTCGGGGCGCCCCGCCACGAAGTAGGCCTCGGCGAGGGTGTCGAGGAGGTTGGGATCTCTCTGCAGGGTCTCTTGGACAGCGCGCTCGGCCAGCTGCAGCGCCACGTCGACCAGGCCGGGCGAGGGAGCCGACGCGGTCACAATGGTCCAGGCCACGTTGTTCAGATGGAGCGGCGCGACATCGGCGGAGAGCAGGTGAGCGGCGCGCCGCTCCGCAACCGGAGAGCTGGGAGCGAGCAGCGGCCAGACCGCCGCAGCGGCCGCCGCTCCCACACAGAGAGCGATCGCCGCGCAGGCAGGGGCCAGCCAGCGCGGCGACTTCCCCGGCCCCAGCTCTGCCGGCGTGAGCGCGGCGGTCACCAGTACACCGGTGAGAAAGCCTCCCAGGTGGGCAGCGTGAGCGATCCCCGGGATGAAGAAGAGGAACACCGTCTCGCCCACCACGGCGGCGACGAAGAGCTGCCGGGGAATCCGCCAGATCGCCGGAAGCTGCTCCGGTCGGCGAAACTCGAGCCAGATCAGGCCTCCCACCAGCCCGGCCACGATGCCCGATGCGCCGAGCGCCCACTGATAGCCGGCCAGGAAGCTGCCCCCCATCGCACCCAGGGCCGACGCGGCCATCACCAGGGCGGCCCGGCCCGAACCCAGAGAGCGCTCCACCAGCAGCCCGAGCGCCAGCAGACAGATCGTGTTGAGAATCAGGTGAAGGGAGAAGAAAAAGCGGGAGGCGGGGGGAACCGCATGCAGAAAATTGGCCGTCACCAGACGCCACCACTCGCCCAGCTCGACCAGGTCGGCGTTGAATGCCCCGGCCAGCTCGACCCAGGGGAAATAGAGCACCTGAAGGACGAACACCAGGACACAGGCCAGGGAGACACCACGACTCAGCCAACGCGGGTTGGGGCCCAGCATCCAGCGATTGAGCCGCTGCATCCGCGCCAGCTGCAGCGAGCCACCCGGCTGCCCGAGAATTCGCGCGTAGAGAGCGCGCACCAGTTGCTCGGACCCGTCCGCGCTCGCAAAGGCGTCCCGACGCAGCAGGAAGATCCCCTTCCGGGTCGCCACCCGCAGACCGCGAACGGTGACGAACAGCTGGGTGATGCTCGGGTAGGCGGTAAAGAACTCACTCCCCGCGAAGAGACCCCCGGGATGGCGAAAGCCGGTCTCGTGGAGGACGACCGGTCGCCGACCGCGACGCAGCGGGAAGGTTTCCAGCTGGGAGGGCGGGGACTCGGTCATGGTCAGAGTCTAGCGACGACGGGGGACCGCCAGTGCTGGGAAGACACGCGTGAAGACGAGATAGGTCAGCGAGAACGCTCCCAGGAAGCCCAGGGCGACTCCGATCTGGATCCAGCCGAGGAAGGCGAAGCTGTCTTCGGGGGCCCAGGAGGGCCAGACCAGCACGTTCCGCTCCAGCCAGAAGCCGAAGGCCGAGATCACCGCCACCCCCGCCAGGAACCACCAGGTCCGCTTTGGCTTCTGCCCCAGCAGGAGCCAGAAGGGGATCACCCAGACGCAGACCCAGGCCAGCAGCGTGACCATCACGTGGGGCTCGCCGAGCCGCTGCCACCAGCCCTCCCAGTACCAGGTGGATTGGAGGAACTCGCTGCCCAGGCGCGCCTGGAAGAACACGGTCTCCTCGGGGAGATTCCCGTACCAGATGACCAGGTATTGGGAGAAGAACAGGTACATCCAGAAGACCGAGAAGGCGAAGACCATCTTGCCGAGATCATGGAGGCGGTCCTTGGTGATCTCCCCCTCGAGTCCCGGGTACCTGCGGTGCGCCGCGGCGAGGAGGGCCGTCACCGAGACACAGGTCAGAAAGGCGCCCCAGGTGTAGAAGGCCCCGAACAGATTCGAGAACCAGATGGGCGAGAGCGACATCACCTGGTCGAAGGCGATCACGCTGTAGCCGAAGGCAAAGGTCAGACAGATGAGAGGAGCCAGCACGCGGAGCCTGGCTGCCGAAGCGGCCCGCTCCTCCTCTTCGCCGCGCCAACCGGCGGTCCAGCGCTCGATCATGAACCGGGTGAAGCCCGTGGCGTTCTCGGCCGCTCCGTGGAGCGTCGGTCGAGCCGAGGCCTTCAGGAACGCGTAGCTCAGCAGCGCGAGCACGGCGAGGACGCCGAGATCCGTGGCGAACATCCGGCTCTCGTTCAGCCAGGCCGCCTTCCACGGCAGCGGCTCGTCGATCCACGGATAGATGTGGTGGCGCCCGAAGAAGCCGATCGCGGCGAGGACCAGAGTGACTGGCACCCAGGCGGAGAGCCCCGCAGTGATCTGCCGCACCGGCCCGGGCCAGGTCGCGCCGATTATCACGAAGATCGATGCGAGCACGACGCCGGCCTGGGCCAGGCCACCGAAGTAGAGGTAGTTGACGTGGTAGGCGCGCCAGGCGGTGGCCGCGTCGGTCCACAGACCGACCCCGAAGGCCACCAGCCCGATCGCCATCAGCGCGCTGCTCACCACCAGCGCCTTCCTCGGCAACCCCTGGCGGATGGCCTGCTCTGCGGGCGCGAGACTCAAGGCTGCCCCTTCTTCTGGTCCAGGTATCGCACGTAGTTCACGAGGTCCCAGCGATCCACGGGCGGGACGCGGTGGTAGCTGGGCATGCGAAATCCCAGTGCACCACCGTTGCCGATGCGGATCACGTTGTAGATGTAACCGTCGCTTCGTATCGTGGTCGTGCCCACCAGCGGGAAGACGCCGGCGAAGGGACCCATGATCTCGCCGGTCATGCTGACCGGGCCGTCGCCCATGCCCGTCGCTCCGTGACAGGGCAGGCAGTAGACGCGGTATATCTTCTCGCCGTTGGCGACGGACTTGAAGTCGGCGGGATCGCGCGGATTCACCAGGGCGTCGGCGGCGACGATGTCGAGACGTTCGATCGACGGCTGGAAGCCCTGAACGGGCACCGATCCTTCCGGCGGCAGGAACGCCGCGTCGCGGCCCTGGAAGGCGAGGCGCTCGAAGGGCTGGACCGCCTTCTGCCACTTCATCTGGGGGAACCACTCCACCGACCACTGCTCCCAGCATCCGAAGGAGCTGGTGAGCAGGAGCAGGCAGATGGCAAAGAGCCCGTGGGCGCGCATCCTGTGACTACGGCTCGACAAGGGTGACCTCCTTGGCTTCGCCGTCGCGCAGCAGGGCGTCCACCTCGAGCACGTCGCGCTCCTTGCAGCCGACCACCAGACCGAACTCCTCCGCCGAAAAACGCGGGCTGTAGGCCTTTGCGTGTTTGCCGAAGCTGCCGGATGGGAGCTTCGCGACGACGAGCAGACCGAGCAGGGTCATCAGACCGCCGAAGAGGATGGTCAGCTCGAAGGCGATCACCGTGTATGGAGGAATCGAGCTGAAGGGCTTGCCGCCGACTACGAGCTGCCAGTCGTTGGCCATCCAGATCGTGAGCGCATAGCCGAGCACCGCACCCACCAGGCCGCCGACCAGCGTCCAGACGCGCACCCGGCTCGGCCTGGCATCGACGATGTCGTAGAGCTCCGGAAACGCCGCCGGCGAGTAGACCTCGAGCTCGCCATAGCCGCGGTTCTTGAGCCGATGCGCGGTCTCCGCCACCGAACCCGGCTTGTCGTAGACCGCGAGCAGGGACGGCATCAGTGCGCCTCCTCGGCCGTGTGAGCCCTCTGGTGGATCGCCAGTTCCTTGACCTCGGAGATCGCGATCACCGGGAAGATCTTCAGGAAGATGATGAAGAGCGTGGCGAAGAAGGCGAAGCCGCCGGCCAGGATCGAGAGCTCCACCCAGGTGGGGGTGTACACACCCCAGACCGCCGGATCGTACTCGCGGGACAGGCCGGTGATGATGATGACGTAGCGCTCGAACCACATCCCGATGTTGACGAAGGTGGCGATGACGAAGAGCGTCGGGACGTGGGTCCGGATCTTCTTGAACCAGAGGAGCTGCGGGATGATGCCGTTGCAGGTGATCATCACCCAGGTGGAGATCCAGTAGGGACCGAACGCCCGCAGCCAGAAGGCCGACTGCTCGGCCTCGACTCCGCTGTACCAGGCGATGAAGTACTCGGTGATGTAGGAGTAGGAGACGATCCACGAGGTCAGGAGCAGGAACTTCGCCATGTTGTCGAAGTGGTACTCGGTGATGTAGGCCTCGAGGCGGTAGATGCGCCGGACCGGAATCATCACGGTGAGGACCATGGCCATTCCGGAGAAGATCGCGCCCGCCACGAAGTAGGGCGCGAAGATGGTCGCGTGCCAGCCGGGGACGATGGTCACGGCGAAGTCCCACGACACCACGCTATGTACGGAGAGCACCAGAGGCGTGGCGAGGCCCGAGAGGTGCAGCACCGATCGGGTGTGGGATTTCCACTGCCGGGTGGTCCCCTGCCAGCCCAGCGCCAGCGCCGTGTAGAGGAGCTTGCGCCAGCCCGTGGCGCGATCCCGGGCGATGGCCAGGTCCGGGATCAGGCCGATGTAGAGGAACACGATCGAGATGGTCGCGTAGGTCGAGATCGCGAAGGTGTCCCACAGCAGCGGGCTCTTGAAGTTGACCCAGAGGCCGCGCTGATTGGGATAGGGGAGGATGAAGTAGAGCCTTCCAGAGCCGGCCGACGTGGATGCCCAGGAACTGCGCCGCGGTCAGCACCGCGAACACGGTCATGGCCTCGGCGCCGCGGTTGATGGAGTTGCGCCACTTCGCCCGGAACAGGTAGAGGATCGCCGAGATCAGCGTGCCGGCGTGGGCGATTCCGATCCAGAACACGAAGGTGACGATGTAGACGCCCCAGAAGACCGGAACCGAGTAGCCGGCGAGGCCGAGTCCCTGGTAGACCTGAAGGGCCCAGAGACCGGCGGCCCAGGCCACCACCAGCACGCACGATTGCGAGCAGCCCGAAGTAGCCGAGGGAGACCCCCTCCATCACCCCCAGGATGTCGCGGTTGATCTTGGAGTCGCCGGCGCTCGGCCGGCCCCGCTGCGGGGGGCAGCGTTTCGGCAACGGACATGGCAGGCGGCGGAGTCATCGTCTTCTAGCCCTCGGCCGGCTCGCGCAGGACCTTGGCCAGGTAGGTCACTGCGGGGCGGGTGTTCAGCGTGTGCAGAGCGTGGTAGGTGCGCTTCGGCTGGCTTGCCTGCTGTTTCACGATCTCGCTGTTCGGGTCGCGGAGATTCCCGAACTGGATGGCCCCGGTCGGGCAGGCCTGCTGGCACGCCATCACGATCTCGCCATCCCGGATGGGACGGCCCTCGTCCTTGGCGATCTGTCGGGCCGCCTGGATGCGCTGGATGCAGAAGGTGCACTTCTCCATCACCCCCTGGGAGCGCACCGTCACGTCGGGATTCAGCCCCAGGCGCATCGGGTCGGGCCACTTGGTGAGCGCGTTGTCGAAGAAGTTGTAACGGCGGACCTTGTAGGGGCAGTTGGCGGCGCAGTACCGCGTGCCGACGCAGCGGTTGTAGACCATCCCGTTCAGGCCTTCTTCGTTGTGGTAGGTGGCGTAGACGGGACAGACCGACTCGCAGGGAGCCGACCCGCAATGCTGGCACAGCATCGGCGAGTGCCGGACGTCGACGCCGCCGAGCTCTTCGCGGTTGCGGGCGGGATGCTGGCGGCCCACCACCAGCTCCGGCTCGCCGTCCCCGATGAAGCGCTCGATGCGGAGCCAGGACATCGGGCGCACCCGGCGGATCTCCTTCTCGCCCACCACGGGGACGTTGTTCTCCAGGTAGCAGGCCGCCACGCAGGCGGCGCAGCCGGTGCAGCGGTCGAGGTCCACCGTCAATCCCCAGCGATACAGACTGGCCACGTCGGCATCGGCCGAGGCCTGGAACGCCTCGCGGATCTCGTGGCTCCCGTGGTGCTCGGCCTCGGCATGGCCCGCCTGCTCGCCGTGCGCTGCTGCCGCGAGGTCCGCGAGCGCGATGGCTTCGCCGAGCTGGCGACCCCGCTTGTTGTCCGAGAACTGAAGCAGCGGCAGACGCTGGTGACGACCGGTCTTGTGAAGGCGCGCCTTCTCGGTCAGCCAGGCCCGCCCACCGCTCTCGTCGACACCGGCGGGAAGGATCTCGATCACGTTGGCGCCGCGGGCCTCACCCTCCCGCCCGTCTTCGGCGCGGGAGGCGTAGCGTCCGACGCGGTGACCCTGTCCGATGGGAACCGCCACCACGTCGTCGCGGATGCCGCCGCGCGGATGGACCGAAACCTCGATGCGGCCCGCCGAGGTCTCGATGGCCACCACCTCGCCGAGCTCGAGCCCCAGCCTCTCGGCGGTATCGAGGCTGATCTCCGCCCAGGGCTCCCAGGCGATGCTCAGCACCGGATCCGGGATCTCCTGGAGCCAGGGGAGGTTCGCGCCCCGACCGTCGTACAGGAAGGAGTGGGGGAAGGGCAGCAGCACGAAATCGCCCTCGCCGCTGAACACCGGCTCCACCACCTCGAGACGCCCGGCTCCCTCCGCCAGCGCGACCGGGGCCGCCGCCGGCTGGGAGAACTCGCCGCCGCGGGCGAGTGCTGCGGTGAGATCCGTACCGGACCAGGCCTCCTCGAGCACGGTGCGGAAGCTGCCCGGCGGGAGCTTCGCGGCCACTTCCTCGCCCATCGCGCGGGCGGTGTCGAGGAGTGTGTCTCCCAGCGCCCGGGTGTCCCAGAGTGGCCGGATGGTGGGCTGGATCAGGGAGCGGACCCCCTCCCGCGGCGCCAGGTCGCCCCAGGACTCCAGCGGCGTATGGTCGGGCAGAACCAGATGAGCTCGCTCGGCAGTCTCGTCCACCATCGAGGCGAAGGAGACCAGCGAACGGCACCTTCGCCAGCGCCGCCTCGAAGCCGGCCGCCTTGGGCAGCGAGTAGACGGGATTCGAGTCGTGCACCAGGAGGACGCCGACCCTCCCGTCCTCGATGGCCTTCACCAGGGCGAGGACATCGCGGTAGCTGGCGGAGCGCCCGAGCTCGTTCTCGGGCGGGATCCTGACCGAACGGCCGACGGCTCCGATGACGTCGTTCAGGATCAGAACCGCCGCGGTCGTGGCAATCGCGCGTCGGGTGGAAACCGCGACTCCCGGCGGGATGGCGACGGGGTTCCCAGCCTTGGCCAGCGCCTTCCCGAGGCGGACGATGGTCTCCGCGGGCAGGTCGGTCTTCTCCGCGACGGCGTCGACCCCCGCGTCGGCCAGCGCCCCGCTCAGGAGTGCCCGGTGCTGCTCCGTACCCCCGCCGCTCTCGATCGCGACCCGGGCCAGCGCCAGTGCCAGGATGCCCTCGCTGCCGGGCCGCGCGGCCAGCCACTCGTCGGAATTCGATCCGGTCTGGGAAAGCCGCGAACCCACGTATACGAATCGCGCACCGCCGCTCGGGTGGGTGGCGATGTCACGCGCAGCGGCGAGCTGCCCCTGGTGCTCCATTGGCGAGAGACCGGTGTCGAGGATCTCGTTTCCGAAGTCCACCACCAGATCCGCGTCGGTGAGATCGAACCACGGCTGGGAGTTCACGCCGAAGACGTTGCTGGTGGCCGCGCGCAATGCCTCGGAGGCAAAGGGTTCGTAGACCGTGCGGCCGGCGGCTCCGACGGCGCGGACGAAGCGATCGATCAGCCTTCCCGCGGTGTCGCCGGGGTCGCCTCCCAGCACGTGGACCGCTCCCGGAGCCTTGGCGATTTCGAGGGAGAGCAACTCGATGGCGGCGTCCCAGCTGATCGGCTCGAGCTGATCCGACCCGTTCCGCAACATCGGACCCCGGAAGCGATCCGGGTGGTAGAGGCGACCGATCGCGGTCTGCCCCCGCGCGCAGAGCGCCCCCCGGTTGATCGGGTGCTCCGGATTTCCCTCGAGCTTGACGGGCCGCCCCTCGAGGGTCTTGACGTGGAGCCCACAGGCCGCGGGACATTCCCGGCAGGTCGAGGCGTAGTAGAGAGGAACTCCCGGCGAGATCAGCTCGGGCTGGACCACGTAGGGGATCAGCTTCTCCACGTGGTCCGAGCAGCCAGCCGCCGCCGCGGCGGCGGCGCCGGCGCCGGCGAGCTTCAGAAAATCGCGACGGTCGATCTCAGTCATTCGAATTTCAGCGGGTCCTCGCTTCCAATGCTCTAGTAGTGGCAGAGGAGACAGTCCGTCGACGCGTTGTTGGTCCGGTGGCACATCACGCACCAGCCCATCTCCAGCTTCTTGGTGGGCAGGCCGTACTGCCACCACTTGGTGTCGGCGACCAGGAAGAGCTTGTCCATCTCTTCGACCAGTCCGTGGCAGCTCTGGCAGGTGACACCCGCCGTCGCCATGTGACGGTTGTGGGTGAACTGAACGTGCTCCGGGAGGCGATGGACCTGGACCCATGGAGTCGGAAGCTTGTCTTCCCAGTACTGGTTCAGGATCCGGATCCCCTCGAGGCTGTTGTACTCGGGAGGAAAATGCTGGTGGCAGC
This sequence comes from uncultured delta proteobacterium, assembly GCA_963722885.1. Classification (GTDB taxonomy): domain Bacteria; phylum Myxococcota_A; class UBA9160; order UBA9160; family UBA6930; genus CAVXZE01. Next base: position 260,691 of record CAVROS010000010.1, on the reverse strand, counting down.
CCATGCACATCTCGACGGAAGGCATTCCCGCCATCGCCAGGCGGTCGCCCCCGGTGTGGCAGTAGAGACAGTCCATCTGGAACTTGCCGGAGTGATGGGCGTGACTGAAGGGAATCGGTTGAATCGGCCCTGGGAGCGTCGCGTCCCAGGCCACCTCGTGGGACCGGCAGGCCGAGAGCGAGGGAAAGAGCTTGTCGAACTCCGCGGGGATCTCGATCTCGAGATCCGGCTCCGCCTCCTTCAGCGCCTTCAGCTCCTGCGCCTCACAGACGCTCCCGGCGACGAGCGCATCGTCACTCAGCGCCCCGGCCGGATCGCGAGAGCCTTGAAACAGCAGCAGCAGAGCGACGGCGGCGGCTGACAGGGCCAGAAGTGCGCGTCTGCTGGGGGGGAACGATCCCATCGGTCGACTGAGGAGCCCCCTGGTGATGCAGGCGATGGACTGCGCTCAGAGGCGCCCCTTCGACCCCGCTCTTGGGAAGTGCACTGCTCCGATTTCAGGGCTGTGGGATCCGCCGGGACGGGTCCAGGTGAAATCCCACTCCAAACGCTCCGTAGGAGCGCAGGATCGTTGATTAGAACGTCAAATTCCCGACGTCAACCCTTGTGACTCGTTTCGAATTTTTCAAAACGATGTTTCGTATTCGCCCTTCGAGTTTGTGGACGCGGTGCAGCTGGGTTCAGGAGCTGATAAAGTCCGAAGACGAAGATGCCGGTCAGCACCGAACTCCTAGAGATCCTGGTCTGCCCCGAGACGAAGCAGCCGGTCGCTTTGGCGACAGCCGAGCGCCTCGAGGAGTTGAACCAGAAGATCCGCAAGGGCGAGCTGCGCAACCGAAGCGGTGAGACCGTCGAGAAGGAGCTCACCGAGGCCTTGGTGCGCGAAGACGAACGGGTGCTCTACCCCGTCGACGACGGCATCCCCGTGATGCTGATCGACGAGTCGATCGAGCTCTAGCCCGCACGCCCCACCGGCACGCTTCCGCGGCCGCCGTTACTGGGCGAACTCCCGGCGCTTCAGATCCTTGACGTATTCGGCGAGGGCCGGATCCGAGGCCACGATCTCGGCGATCTGCCCCTCGAATTCCGCGGCGGCTCGCTGCAGCGGTCCCTCGTCGACCCGGAAGTCGAGAACCTGGGTCAATTTGCTGACGAGGGCGAGGACTCCCCGGGAGTTGGGGGTGGCGGCGATGTAGTGGGGGAGACCCGCCCAGAGACTGACCGTCTCGAGATCCGCATCTCGCATCCGGCTGGCCAGCACCCCGACGATCCCGGTGGGTCCCTCGTAGCCCGTGGGCTCGATGGAGAAGTGTTCCATCAGCTCGGGCGCACTCGCAAAGCCCGTGACTCGGACTGGCCGCGAGTAGAGCACGTCGGCCAGGAAGGCACCGAGCAGCACCACCCGCCGCACCCCGAGATCGCCGATCAGGCGCATCACCTGGTCGCAGAAGGTTCGCCAGCGAAGGTGCGGCTCCGCACCGACACCGATCACGATCTCGCATCCCGAGGCCAGGGAGCCGAACTGGAACTCGAAGCTCGGCCACTCGATGCGCCGGACGGAACCCTCGTCGAGTCGCACCAGCGGACGCTGCACGGTGAAGTCGTAGAACTCCTCCGGATCGATCTTGGCCAGGGAGACCATCTGAAAGGATTCGCCGATGTAGCGAACCGCACCCGTGGCCGCTTCACCGGCGTCGTTCCAGCCTTCGAAGGCGAGAACCAGCACCGGGTCCTGCAGCTCGGGTCGCACCTGCATCTGCAGCGGATCCGACATGTGGGGAGAGTGGCAGACTCCGTACCTGTTGCACAAGAGCCTTTGCGGTCAGCGAACGAAGCGGTAGCCGTGTCCCCGCACCGAGACGATGTGTCGGGGCCGCGATGGATCCTTCTCCACGTAGCGACGCAGGCGTACGATGAAGCTGTCCACCACCCGGGTTCTGGTGTCCGGCCGCAGCCCCCAAACGCTCTCCAAGAGCTCTCCACGGGTCACCGCCTCCCCCTCTCGCTCGATCAGCGCACGGAGCAGACCGAGCTCCCGGGTCGTGAGCTGGATGGTCTCCCCGGGGGTCTCCACCTCGAAGCGATCGAAGCGAACCGTGACCTCGCCGAAGCGAAACTCCCGAAGCCCGTCCTCCCCTTCCGCTGCGCCGTCCCAGCGGCGGCGGCGCAGCAGCGCGCGGGCGCGGACCAACAGCTCGTCGAGCTTGAAGGGCTTGGTGAGATAGTCGTCCGCTCCCTCCTCGATGCCGCGTACCAGGTCCGCGGAATCGTCCTTCGCCGTCAAGATCAGGATCGGCACGTAGTTCCCCGAGGCGCGGGTCCGGCGAGCCACCTCGAACCCGCTCATCTCCGGGAGCATCAAGTCGAGAATGACCAGGTCGAAGGACGACCCGGCGTCGGCCAGCTTCGCCACGGCGGAGCGACCGTCTCCGGCGATCTCCACCTGGTGCCCCTCGGCCTCCAGGTTGAAGGCCAGTCCCTCGGCGAGATGGGCCTCGTCCTCGACGATCAGGATACGAGGCACCTAGAAGCCCGCCCCGAGACGGGGCGCCGCTTCCAGGGGCTCGCGCGACGGCGCAGCCACGCCGGCGCGCAGAGTGACGACGAAGCGGCTGCCGCGCCCCGAGCCCTCGCTTCGCGCCACCACCCGACCGCCCTGACGACGCACCAGGTTGCCCACGATGAAGAGGCCCAGCCCGAGACCGGCCGCGTGGCGCTGGACGTCGCGACCCACCCGGTAGAAGCGCTGGAAGATTTTTCGCAGCTCCCGACGCTCGATCCCGATGCCCCGGTCGGCGATCTCGACCTCGACCCGTTCGTCCCCGCTGTAGGCGAGCCGCACCCGCACCTCGACAGGCGGCTCGGAGTACTTGACGGCGTTCTCCAGCAGGTTTCGAAACACCACACCGAGCTCGTCGGGGTCTCCCGAGGCGGTGACCGATGACTCCTTCTCCAGTCGGATGGCGTCCTCGTCGAGGTCGTGTCGGTCTCGAATCGCCTCGATGCTCTCGGTGAGCACTGCGGCCAGATCGACCGGCCCGCCCCGCGGCCGACGGACCGTGCCTTCGGCCCGGGCCGCCGCGAGAACCTGGGAGACGGTGTGCTCCAGTCGCTCCACGTCCTCCCCCATGCGCGCCAGAAAGGACCTGCGCCGCTCCGGAGCCACGTCGTGCCGGCTCAGCGTCTCGAGGAACAGGCGCATCGAGGCCAGCGGCGTCTTCATCTCGTGGGTCACGGCGTCGAGGAAGGCCTGTTGGCGCTGGTTCACCCGCATCTCGCGCACCAGCCAGGCGCAGAGCAGCACCAGTCCGACGATGATCAGGATGAAGAACAACGAGCCCAGGCCAATCAGCAGCCACTGAACCGTGGTGAGGCCTCGCGTCACGGGCTCGAGATCCGCGACGACGAGGATCTGCCACCCCACCGCCAGACTGACGGCGATCAGGGTGAGGACGATTCCGACGGTGAGGGGAAGGCCGATCGAGCGTCGGGGCATGCGGTTTCTTCCACCCGGGCTGTCAGAATGTGTAGCGCAGCTTCAAGAAGATCTCGTCCCGCTCGCGGATGGCGCTCGGGCCGTTCTCGACGAAGTCCTTGTAGGCGTGACGCGCCGTGCGGTTGGTGAGCGACGTCGGGCTGATGGCCATGGGCCGTGCCTCCTCCCGACCGATGAACGCCGCCGCCCCGACGGTCACCGAGAAGTTCGCGGAGTAGCGGTAGGTGAGCTGGGGAAGCCAGGCGCCGGAGTTCGAGCCGAAGTCGTAGACGATGCTCATGCTCGGCAGCATCCGGTCGTCGAAGTAGCCGGTGTTGATCGCCAACACCGCGAGCACGTTGAAGGGGCCGTTGATGAGGAAGGAGTTCCGATAGCCGTCCACGTACTGGAGGAACCACTGGGTGTTGATGAAGAAGGTCCGGTTCTGGTTCAAGAAGTTGATGAAGGTGGGGCGGTCCACGGAGATCGTGAGGTTGTAGCGGTCCACCTCGCCGAGTCCGTCGATCCGGTCGTTGTCCCCCACCAGGATGTCATTCTCCCAGGTGAACTCGATGCCCCAGTTCGATTTGGTGAAGTCCTCGGCGAAGTCCATGCCGAAGCCGAGGATGTTGCGCTTCTGGTAGCGCAGCGCGATCTCCTTCCCGCCCGCCCAGGTCCAGTCGCGACGGCCGAAGCGCCCGTTGCCCCCCGCCCGAATCGTGTTGCGCTGGATTCCGGAGATCTGGAAGAAGGACTGGACGTTCCTGCAGAACTGGGGCGTGGCGAAGGAGCAGCGGCCGCTCTGCGAAGGGCTGGCTCGGATTGAAGTCGGTGATCAGGAACTTGCCCGGCTCGGCGGGCGAGGAGAGGGCGACCAGGGCCATCAGGGTGTTCCAGGAGGCGATCGCCATCTCGCTGTTCCACTCCTGTCCGGTGAAGGGGTGGACGCGCTGGTAGATGTTGCGCACCGCGATCAGATCGGGCCCGAAGGTGGAGCCGTCGACGTCGATGTCGTAGCCCGGATTCACCCGGCCCCCGGCAGCCCGGCAGGACGTAAGAGCCTGCCCCTCTCGTACCGCGTGCAGATCGGACCGCCCTGGAAGCCCACCGTGCCGGGCTGGTCGACGCTCGCTGTCCCTGGTATCCCAGTGGCTGCCGGAGGTGCCCGGAAAGCCCGGAAAGGACTGCATCAGCGCGCTGGCCTCGGCGTTCATCAGATCGACGCCCTCGATGTCGCAGTTGGTGCCGTAGAAGGGACCGCAGCCCAGCAGCCCCTCCTGCTCGTCGGTCAGAAACGGCGAGAGCCCGAACTGGGTGAAGAGGTTCTGGAATCGGATCGGGGTGACCGCGGCGGGGCCGTCGTTGGGATCCACGACCAGCGAAACCAGGGGAGTGACGGACGCCGGCCGCGAACGGGTTGCCGGCCGTCGCCGCGGCTGCACCTCGGCCTGAGCGGCGCGGCGGCCGTACTCGGCCAGCTCGAGAAAGAGCCCTCCGCCGGTGATCCCGAAGAGTGCGTTGGGATCCTGACCCGAGACGATGGCGCCGACCGCCACGGCCACTGTGGGCGAGAGCGAGGTTGAGTCGGATCCGCCAGGTTCTGGCTGGTGAAGACGGTCTGGCCGCAGGCACTCGGATCGAGATTCGAGAAGCCGATGCTGGTGGCGCAGATCATGTGGAAGAGCTGCTGGTTGACGCTGTGATGGGTGAGCGCGTTCCTCTCGGTGAGGCAGCTCGACTCCCTTCCGGTCTTGCAGCTCCCCGTCGACGTTCCCCAGCGCGGACGTCCCGTCCTCGGATCGACGTTCCTCGAGTAGCGGAACAGCGTCTCCTGGTAGGGCAGATCCGTGTAGCCCCAGTAGTCGCTGAGAGCGAAGCTGAAGCGGTCCCAGCGCCACTCGAGGCGGCCGCCCGCCTCGATCCCCTTCCAGCTGCTTCCAGGGATCCGGAGGCCGGATCTCGCCGGCGATCCCGAAGCCGGTCAGCCCGTGGATGAAGAGGCCGAGGGTCTTGTTGCAGACGGGATTGGGCGCGTAGGGCTCGCCACAGCGGCCGATATCGGTGGGCTCGAACTGATCGAAGATGGTGACGAACTCCGCCCGCACGTCTTCGAGGGGACCCACATCCCAGAAGTGCCAGACCGCGCGCGCCATCCAGAGCCCGATCCGCGACTCCTCGAGGCTGGGTAGCGAGGCCAGGGCGAGATCCTGGGGATTCCACTGGTCCTGGTTGCGGAACAGCTCCGTCTTCCCCCAGACGACGGTCTGCTTGCCCAGGCGGAGCCACAGGCGGCTGTCGAACATCTCGATGTCGAAGTAGGCCTCCTTCAGCTCCCCCTCGTCCTGCTGGCTGGCGCCGCGGTTCCACGCCAGCTCCGACTGGCTGAAGTTCTGGTCGAAGTCGCCGAACTTCCCGTCGCGCAGCTGCTGCGCCAGCCTGTAGCTCGGGTAGTAGACCCCCTGGGCCTGGTCCTTCGCCGAGCCTTTGGTCCAGACGTTCCGCGGCTGGGGGCGGAGTGGCAGCGCGCCGGAGCCGACCGCGCCGGTGATCGGATTGATATCGATGTCGCTGATCGGATTGGGCTTGTATCGGATCGCGCCGATGGGCCGCACCTGGCACTTTGGATTCCAGGGCCCCATCACTTGGGTGCCGACCCCGTCCATGCTCCCCTTGCGCTCGCGCGGAAGCCGAAGCTGCACTCATCATCCGTCGAGCTGTCGGGAGAAGTAGAAGGGCGCCGGATCGTCGTCAGTGCCGAAGACACCATCCACCCCCCGGGAGCCGAACAGCGTGTCGAGACCGCCGATGTCGAAGAGCTCCGAGGGTCTGAAGGAGCCATCGGGCATGTCCCGGTAATCGAAGGAGAGGAACTCGCGGGGGATATCCGCGAAGCGGCGTGTGTGGGCGGTGTAGAGCGCGCCACTGGGCCGGTAGCCGGCGCGGCGACCGTCATTGAGCCGCTTGGGCAGCTTCTTGGCGCGATCGCCGAAGGCGTCCGCCGAAGAGAAGATGCCACAGCCGCGCGTCCACACGCAGTCGTAACGGACGTCGACACGCATGAAGCCCTGGAAGACGTCGAAAGGCCCGAAGCCATCGGGAGCGAAGTCGACCTCGGCTTCGATGTTGAGGATGTTGTACCACTGGGTCAGATCGAGCCCGTCGCTCAGGCTGTAGTCCCTCGCGATCGCGCGGACCTGGGCTTCGTAGAAACCGTGGATCTCGAGCCGCCCCTCGAAGAACTCGATGGCCTCCGAGCCGGCTACCGAGGCTCGCCGTGACCGCGACTGCTGCGGTCACCGCCAGCGCGCGTATCGTCAGGATGCCCATCTGCCCCCCTCCGAGCCGATTGCACCTGTGTCGAGCTCGCCTGCCATTCTCACCGACTCGCTACTGCGGCCGCTGAAGCAGGCGCCACTGCTGATTTCCGAGAATCCGCTGATTCAGCCCCGATCGTGCTGGGCGGGGCTGCTGAGGTACACTGGCGCACCTGGAGGTTCCGAAGAGACCCATGCCCAAAGCCAGATCCGCGCTGACGAAGCGGTTGGCCTGGCTCGCCGCGGCGCTGCTGCTACTGGCAGCCAGCGCTTCGGCGGACCTCCCGCCGGAGGGGCGCTGCCCCGACTGGAGCGGCGGCGCCAGCGCGGTCACCGAGGGCGACACCGGCCCGCCGGCGATCCGCGAGGGGGCCCTGCTCTCCTTGATGGATCTCCTCGCCCTCGAGTCCCTGCTGCCACCGGAGATCTGGAACTTCCGCGAGGTGTTCTTCTACGAGGGCATGCGGATGGAGATCGGCACCTGCCATCGGCGCTACCAGATTCCGGACTTCTACCTCCAGGCCACGGAGAAGTTCGCCGACCAGGTGCGCATCGAGGGCGAGGGGGATCTGAAAGGCTACCTGGCCGGTATCCCCTTCCCGCAGGACCGCATCGACCCGGAGGATCCAGACGCGGGCACGAAGTGGGCCTGGAACCTCCAGTACCGCTACATGGGCGCGGGACCGGTCGGGAAGTTCCGCCTCTTCGATCTGCCCAGCCGCATTGGCACCGCGCAGACCTATCTCGGCGACTTCTTCTACATCCGCACCGGCCACCGCGCCGACCTGGCCGCCAGCGGCTACGGGATCTCCGAGGGCGAGAATAACGTCTGGATCGCCGGCGGGAGCTTCGACGAGCCCTTCAACGCCCGTCACCTGGCATGGCGCCAGATCCGTCCCGAGAAGGCGGATCGCAAGTACAAGGAAGCCGACAACACCTTTGTCTACGTCCCCACCATGCGCAAGCCCCGGCGGTCGGCCAGCACCTGGGTCGATGGGATCTTCACCCCTCGCTACACGGTCAGCGGCGACGAGGGAGGAGGCGGGATCCCCTTTGCCTCGGGCGGCGGGGAAAGCGTGACGAACTTCGAGTCGATCCATCCGACCGCCGCTCTCTCGATCCAGGCGACCGAGGACATCCGGCGCGGATTCACCGGTCTGGCGATCCGCCCCAACGCCTACGACTGGCGGGTGATCGGGGAGCGCGAGGTGCTGGCGCCACTGAACGTGACCAACGAGGGCTACCCCATCCTTCGGAACCGCAACTTCGGCCCCTCCGGTCTCTCGGTAGCGAGCGATCGCTGGGATCTGCGCTACGCGGTGGTGATCGAGGGAATCGCGCGACGCTCGGTGGACGGGGTCGCCGCCGTGGTGCTCTGGATCGACTACCAGACCCTGCAGCCCCTCTACATGATCACCACGACGCGAGAACGGCCTGCCGCTCGACGTGGGCATCCTGGTGCATCGCTTCAGCAGCGACCTCGGCGGGGCGTATCCGGAGTGGCCCGGCGGCGAGCCCGCCCACGTCTTCGACCCCGTGGCCGCCGTCTTCTACTACGTGCCGGGGGGCGGTGCCGGCTGGCGGCGCGAGTCCTACGACATCCGCTCGGTTCCCGTCGACCCCGCCCGGCTGCGAAAGATGACCTCGACCGACGAGCTACTAAAGGGCCACTAGCGGGGACGTTGTTGAACATTCAATTTCTCGACTTGGTCGAGAAATTGAATGTTCAACAACGTCCCCGTCCGTTTCAGATTGCCCGCGCGATCCGCGCCGCGTCCATCATCGCGCCCTCGATGTAGCCGATGCCCTGGCAGTCTCCGAGCCGGTGGATCTCGACGCCGAGTTCTTCGAGGGCCTCGGCCAGGTCGAGGTTCTCGCCGGGACGGGTGGCGAGGATGACCGTGTCGGCGAGAGTGGTGCTTCTCGCGCCGTCCCCGGCGCTGTAGACCACACCCTCGTCGGTGATCTCCTCGACGCTCACCCCCGTCAGCAGGGCGACGCCGTGTTGGCGGAGTTCGTGGAGCGCCCGCCAGCGCCGGGGAAGCGCCATCTCCACCCCCAGCGTATTCCCCTCCTCGAGAACGCAGACCTCGCGCCCCCGTTCGCAGAGAAACTCGGCGAGCTCGACTCCCACCAGGCCACCGCCGATGATGGCGACCCGCTTCCCGATCGGCATCCATCGGCGGGTGAGCGCGCGGGCGCGCGAGATGTGGTCGGCGACACCCAGCAGCCCGCCGACGCCGACGATGGCGCGCTGGCCCAGAGAGAGCTTCTCCTCGGCGACGCGCTTGTCGCTCCCGGTCAGGAGAGCGCGAAGATCGCCTCCCGCGAGGACGTGGGGGCGATCCTCCCCCGGTATCGCCGAATCCCCGTGCCCGGCACCCGCGGCGACCAGGACCACATCCGGCTTCTGGTCCAGGGCGAATTGGAATGTGACCTCCTCGCCGAGCCGCAGATCGATGGGTAGCTGGCGGACCTGGCGCTCCAGGTACTCGACCAGCTTGCCGTTCGCTTCGTAGACCAGGGAGGAGAAGACCAGGGTCCCTCCCAGGCGCTCGCTCTTCTCGCAGAGGGTGACCCGGTGCCCGCGCAGCGCGGCGACCCGCGCGGCCTCCATGCCGGCGGGCCCTCCGCCCACCACGAGGACGCGCCGCGGCGTCTCCGCGGGCTCGATCTCGAACTCGGCCTCGCGCCCGGTGGCGGGATTCACGGCGCAGCAGTTGCTCTGGTTGAGGAAGATCTTCCCCACACAGGTGTAGCAGTAGATGCAGGGACGCACGTCTTCGGGGCGTCCTTCGGCGAGCTTGACCGGGAGCTCGGGGTCGGCGAGAAGCTTCCGCCCCATGGCGACGAAGTCGGCCTTGCCCGCCTTCAGGATCGCCTCGGCGTCCTCGGGCTCGATCCGTCCCACGGCGATCACCGGCACCTGGACGCGCCTCTTGATCCCCTCGGCCAGGGGCGCGTATCCGCAGGCCTGGTGGACCAGCGGCGCATCGGTGAAGGCGACGCCCGAGGTGGGATCGGCGTAGGCGCTCACGTGAATCGCGTCGGCGCCGGCCGCTTCGGCCAGCTCGGCGGCGCGCCGGCCATCCTCGACGGTGATCCCGTTCTCGGTGCGGAACTCCCTGGCATCGAGGCGACACCAGACCGGGAAACCCGCCCCCACCCGTTCCTTGACCGCCCGTATCACCTCCACGAGCAGACGGCCCCGGTTTTCCAGCGGCCCGCCGTACTCGTCTTCGCGCTTGTTGGTCGCAGGAGAGAGGAAGGAGGAGACGATGTAGCCGTGTGCGGCGTGGACCTCGACGGCGTCGAACCCGGCGCGCCGGACGCGATCGGCGGCGTCCGCGAACATCTCGACGAGCTCCGCGATGTCGCTCTTGCTCATCTCGTGGAAGCGGAGCTTCGCACCCGGCCGCGAGAAGTACTCGGTGACGCCTCCGACCTCTTCCGGTGTCAGGTCGTCGAAGAGATCCCCCACCTTGGGTGGAAGCGCCGAGGGCACCCAGAGAGGACGCCCCGCACCCATGTCCTGGGTGGCGACCTTTCCGGCGTGCTGGAGCTGGATGGCCAGCTTCGCCCCGTGGTGGTGGACGCGATCGGCCAGGTCCGTAAGTCCCGGAAGGTAGACGTCGTCGGAGATGGCGATCTGGTTGGGATTGCACGCGCCTGCCGGAAACGCGATCGCCCCGACACCGACGATGATCAGCCCCACGCCGCCCCGCGCGCGCTCCTCGTAGTAGCGCTTGATCCGCTCGCCGAGGTGTCCGTCCCTCTCGGCGAGATTCGAGCCCATCGGCGACATGACGATGCGGTTTCGCAGCTCCAGGGAGCCGATTCTCCCGGGCGCCAGCAGATGCCGAAACGGCTGGGGATGGCTCATGGCCGCGAGTCTATCATCATCGACGACGCCAGGAGCTCCTCCTCAGGCGGCGGCTACGCCCTTGTCGATGGGAAGCGCGACGCCGGTCACGGAGCGGGCGGCGTCGGAGGCGAGATAGGCGATCGTCTCGGCGATCTCTTCGGGCTTGATCAGGCCGCGCATCAGTGCGAGTCGTCCGACCAGCTCCTGATCGGCGTTCTCCGGCGGGATGAAGTTGCCCAGAATCGGCGTCGCGACGCCGCCGGGGCAGACGCAGTTGACCCGCAGACCCTGCTTCACGTATTCGACGGCCAGCGCTTTGGTCAGGCCGACCACGCCCCACTTGGAGGCGCAGTAGGCGGCGGAGTAGGCCTGCCCGATCAGACCGGCGAGCGACGCCACGTTGACGATGTTGTCCCTGACACTCGAGAAGGTAGGGGAGACAGGCCTGGCTCATGAAGAAGGTGCCGCTCAGGTTCACGCCCAGGATGAGCTCCCAGCGCTCGAGGGTGAGATCCTCGGTGCGCGCGAATCCACCGACGCCAGCGACGTTGCAGAGGACGTTGGGCTTCCCCAGCTTCTCGACGCACGTCGCGACCGCGGCACGAGCCGAACCCGCGTCGGCGGCGTCGGACTCGATCGCGAGGGCCTGTCCCCCCGCCTTCTCGATCTGCGCCACCGTCTCGGCCAGTCCTTCGACATTGATGTCCGTACAGGCGACTCGCGCACCCTCTTCGGCGAAGCGTTCCGCGCTGGCGCGCCCGATTCCCGAGGCCCCACCGGTGATCAACACGACCTTGTCTGCGAACCGTTCCATGGCGATCCCTTGCTGCGATAGAGGTAGAGGGAAAAGCCGTACGCTAGCGTCCCGAGAGGAGGGGCGCGAATCGTGGCGACGACACCGATCCTTCTCGAGGGACGGAAGATCCTGATCACCGGCCCGACCGGCCAGGTCGCCTTTCCGCTCGCCCGTGAGCTCGCCCGGAAGAACGAAGTCCACGGAATCGCCCGCTTCCGGAGAGCCGAGGATCGCGAGAGGATCGAAGCGGTGGGCGTGCACCCGCTGAGCGTCGATCTCGCCCAGGACTCCTTGGAGGACGTTCCCCGCGACTACGACTACGTCCTCAATTTCGCCGTCGTGAAGAGCGGTGATTTCGATTACGACCTGGCGGCAAACGCAGAAGGCGTCGGCCGTCTGATGTCACACTGTCGTGACGCCGAGGGCTTTCTTCACTGCTCATCGGGGGCCGTCTATCAATACGCGGGACACCAGCCGCTGAAAGAGAGCGATCCACTCGGTGACAACCACCGCGCGCTCTTCCCCACCTACAGCATCTCCAAGATCGCCGCGGAAACCGTGGTCCGTTTCGCAGCCCGGCAGTGGGAGCTTCCCACCAGCATCGCCCGGATGAGCGTCCCCTACGGCGAGGGCGGCGGCTGGCCGTGGTTCCACCTGATGATGATGAAGGCGGGGCAGCCGATCGCCGTGCATCCGGAGAGTCCCAATCTCTACAACCCGATCCACGAAGACGACTACATCGCCCAGGTACCCAGGTTGCTGGAAGTCGCCGACGTACCGGCCACCACCGTCAACTGGGGCGGGAGCGACGCCGTCAGCATCGAGGAGTGGTGCGAGTACCTGGGCGAACTCACCGGCCTCGAGGCCCGCCTCCAGGCGAGCGAGCACGCCCTCGGCAGCCTGACCATGGATCTCACCAGGATGCACCAGATGCTGGGACGAACCCGGGTCCACTGGCGAGACGGAATCCGCCGCCTGGTCGAGGCCCGCAATCCGGAGTTGCTCCTTGGTGACAGGAACTGAGGCGGGCCGCGGTCTGAATCAAGACTGCGAAAGTCGGCTTTCCGAGTCGGGATCCTCGCTCCTGGGGATCGCTCCGGCCGCCCGACGACTTTCGGCAAGGGTAAGACCCTAGTTGCGCTGCCATTGCCCCCGCCAGGCGACGGCCTGAGCTTCGCGGGCATGATCCAGGTCATAACAGGGAGCGTGCCGCTTCCGACATCCTTCTCTCAGCGTGTCCCTTCTAGGAGACTCAGGTGGTTGCTCCCGCTTCGCGAGCCGCGGAAGAGGCTTGCGCACCGACCCCGTTCACCCGTCACCTCGACGGGCCGCTCCGAGCACCCCTCACCCCGAGGCTGGTCCGGCGTAGCGATTCTCTGAACGCGGCGCTCGACTGGCTCGCCGATCAAGTCGTGCTCTTCCGATACGGCGACCTCGTCTTCGTGACGTTCGGCCTCTTTGCGGCCCTCGGCGCCTTCCTGACCCTCGCCTGGATGGGCGTGATCCTGATCGGTCAGGGTGTCTCCGTCCAGGCGTTCGGTTCGCTCGCACTGATCGCGTGCACCCTGGTGGTGTGCGGATCGTGGCTCCTCGCGCAGCTGCTCGACTTCCGCCTGCTGCTCGAGAGGCCGAGGGAGGCGCTGCGCCGGCCGGTCTTCGCCTCCTGGGGCGGACTCCTGATGATGCCGCTCGTCTTCGGCATCTTCTCCTGGCACTCCGGCGTCGCACTGCTGGCGCTGGTGGACGCATTCGCCCTGGCGATGCCGATCGGCCACGCCCTCGGGCGCCTCGGGTGCCTCTCCTACGGCTGCTGCTACGGCCGGCCGACGGGGCAGCGGCTCGCGATCACCTACCGCAACCCGCTCGCGAAGGCGGTGCGCGTCGGGGACCACCAGCACGTGCGCCTCCACCCGACGGCCCTCTACGAGGCCATCCTGGATCTCGGGATCCTGGTGGCGGTGAGCGCGGCCTTCTTCCTCGGGATGCCCCTCGGTGTACCTTCGGCCCTGGCGCTGATGGCCTACGGCATCGGCCGCTTCGCGATCGAGTTTCTGAAGGACAACGGCGGTCGCATCCTCTCGGGCCGCTACTCCGTGAACCACCTGCTCTCCCTCGCCATGGCCTCGCTGGGGCTGCTGCTGCTGCCCTCCATCCTTCTCGCACCGCAAGCGGCACCCGTCATCGCCTGGGCACCGGCTTTCGACGCCTTGCCCAGGCTCTTGCCCGCGCTGGTGCTCTCGGCGATGGTGATCTTCGCCGGCTTCGGGGTGCATCGGAGAAGAGTCGGCAGCTGGTGAGACCCCCGGCCAGCTACGTGACCGGCCAGATGCTGGTACTGGACGGCGGATACAGCATCTGAGGCGCTGCGGCATCCCGCCGCTCTCTTCCCCGGCCCGCCCGACTCCATCCGGCAGACTCCGGAAGCGTGCTCGAAGAGCTTCTGGAGCCGGATGCTGTTTTTCAACAAGATTATTGAGTATATTCTTGATGTTAGGCAAATTTCTCAAGTCCCGCGCGGCCAGGGCGGATGCCGGCGAGAGGCGTTCCTCGGCCGCGGCTGCGCGGGCAGCTGGCGGATGGAGCACCTTGGAGGCCCGATGACAGGATCCTCGAAGAGAGAACGAGCCTCCGGGCAGGAGCGGTCCTCGACCCCTGCAGGTCGAGCCGCCGTCACTTCCACCGACTCCCGCCCCCAGCTCTCTTCCGGCGAGGGAACCAGCACGCGCATGACGCTGATGGAGCTGCTCAAGCGCGCCGGCGAGACGGACGTGGCGTCTCTGGCGAGCCAGCTGGGCATCTCCGGCGTCGCCGTGCGCCAGCACCTGGCGGCGCTGGAGCGCGATGGGAAGGTCACGCAGCGCTCCGTGCGTCGCCCCGTGGGCCGTCCGGCCAAGCTCTATCGCCTCACCGAAGCCGCCGATGATGCCTTTCCCCAGGCCAGTGCCAAGGTCGCGCTGGATCTGCTGGCGCGCCTGGAAAGGCTCCGGGGCCCCGAAGCCGTCGAGAAGCTCCTCCAGGCCCGACTCCGCGACCTGCTCAAGCGCTACCAGGAGCAGCTCAAGGGAGCGAGGTCCTGGTCCAAGAAGCTCAAGATCCTGGCGGAGATCCGCGAGTCCGAGGGCTACCTGTGCGATTCCGAGCCCGCGCCCAGCTCGGAGGCCAAGGGCGGCCTGCGACTGGTGGAGCACCATTGCCCTCTCTCCGACCTGGCCCGGCAACACCCCGAGGTGTGCGACTACGAGCTGGAGCTCTTCAAGCGCGTGCTGGGAGAGCCCGACCTGCGCCGGACCTGTCACATCGGCTCCGGCGGTCATGCCTGCGTCTACGAGTCGCCGGGAAAGGCCAAGTAGCGGCGAGCGCTCGGCTGCGGGTGGCGCGCTGTGAGACTCAGCCCGCCTGCTGATCCGCCGCCGGTGCGATGCGAACCCGCGACAGGATCACTGCCGACACCGCAAAGAAGAGCGCCACCGCTGCGAACCCCGGCCGATAGCTGCCGGACCAGGCGAAGACGGCTCCGCCCAGCAGGGCGCCCAGCGCCCGGAAGACGTTCTGCAGGACCATGTTGATCCCGGTGAGCTCACCGCGTCGATCCGCCGGCATCAGGTCCATGAAGAGCGGGCCACTCACGACCATGTCCAGGGTCCCCACCACGGCGCCGGCGAGGAGCACGGCGTACAGCCCGGCCAGGTTCCAGACCGCCAGGGCGGTGGCGAGGTTCACGACCACTGCCGCGCCGGTGGTTGCGACCAGCAGACGCTTGCGGCTCCAGCGATCGGCAAGCCGGCCCGAGGGAATCGCCAGGGCCAGGCGAACCGCACCGGTGACGCCGATCGCCAGGGCGGCGTCGCCCACCGCGACACCCAGGTCGGTCACGGCGAAGAGCGTGAAGTAGTTGATGGCGATCCCGACGCCCAGATAGCGCAGGGAGGCGGAGGCGAGAAACAGGGCGATCGGATCCCGGCGCGCGAGGGACGCCAGCGCCGCGCGGGGCGACGTGCCGCCGCGACCCCGAGCCGCCGCCAGATCCTCGGCCCGGGGCCGGGACTCGCGGATGAAGAAGAGCGGGGGAAGGATGCAGACGACGGCGAGTCCTGCGGTCAGGTAGTAGACCAGCTCGAAGCGCGTCTCCCAGAGAAACTTCCCGGATATCTGGATCGCGATCGCGCCGATTCCACCGGCGATCATGAAGAGCGCCATGGCGCGACCGCGCCTCGCCGGGGCGACCATGTCGGGGATCAGCGACAGGAGGGGCACGCCGGCGATCGAGATGAACAGCGCATTCAGCAGAAAGAGCGCGAGCAGGACCCCGTAGCTCGGCGCCGAGGGGATGGCGAACAGCGCCAAGGTCGCGATCGGCACCCCGAACAGGACGAAGGGAAGGCGTCGCCCGAAGCGCGTCCAGGTCCGATCCGAGAGGCGGCCGATGGCGGGGTTCACGAGCGCCGAGACCAGCGGTCCCACCGCCAGGAGCAAGCCGATCAGGTAGCCGTTGTCGGTGAAGAACCCCGCCAGCGGTCCGTTGAAGGCGGGGAGCGCCATGCGGCCCCCGAAGCCGAGGGCGATGGGCAGGAAGAGCAGCAGAAAGCGGCGCTCGCCGGTGAGCGCGAGCGCATCGCCGCTCCCCGGTGAAATACGCAGGCTAGGTCTCCAGAACGACCTTGAGGACGCCGGCGCGCCGCTCCGCGAACATCTCGTAGCCGGCGATCCCCTCGGAGAGTGGCATCCGGTGGGTGATGATCTCGGTGGGATCGAGCCGCCCGCTCTCGATCAACGAGAGCAGCGGGCCGACGTGGTTCTGGGGATTCACCAGGCCGGCGCGCAGGCTGAGATTTCTCATCAGGAAGAGCGCCCAGGGGAGCTCCACCGGCGCCACGATGACGCCGGCGACGGCGATGATCCCGCCCGGCCGCACCAGCAGGGATGCCTGGCCGATCAGCTCGGGGCGGCCGACCGCCTCGATGGCCGCGTCGGCGCCCTCGCCGCCGGTGAGCTCGGCCACGCGCTCGAGGAGGTTCTCCTTCTCGGGGTTGATGACGTCGCAGCCCAGCTCCTGGGCGCGCGCGAGCCGCGTGTCCTCCAGGTCGACCGCGATCACCCTGGCGGCGCCGTGGATCTGGGCGCAGCGCTGGGCGAGGCTTCCGACCGGTCCGCAGCCGAAGATCACCACGCGGTCGCCGGGCTTCACCTCTGCGAACTGGACGACCATTTCCGCAGTGGGAAGGATGTCGGTCAGAAACAGCGACTGCTCGTCGCTCACCCCGTCCGGAATCCGAAACACGTTGGCGTCGGCAAAGGGCACCCGCACCCTCTCGGCCTGGACGCCGGGGAAGGCGGCGGAGAAGCCCATGATGTTGCTCCGCGTCCCTCCGGCCGTGGTCACCTTGCAGCCGCTGTAGAGTCCCCGCCGGCAGAAGACGCAGGTGCCGCAGCCGAGTGTGCAGGAGACGAAGACGCGGTCGCCCTTGGCGAGCGTCTGCACCCCGCTCCCGACCTCCTCCACCACACCCACGCACTCGTGTCCGACCACGAAGCCCGGTTCGGCGGCCGGCAGGGTCCCGTGCCAGAGATGCAGATCCGAGCCGCAGATGGCGGTCTGGGTCACCCCGACGATGACGTCGGAGTCCGCCTCCAGAGCCGGTTCCTTCGCCTGCCCGTAGCGGAAGTCGTGGACTCCATGGAATGTGATGCCCTGCATGGCGCAGTCTCCTTCTCAGGCGATGAGGGGCCCGAGAAGGTGATGGCCCGACCAGCCTTCCCAGAGGCCCCGGCGGCGGCTCACTTCCAGACGATGTCTGCGGGATCGCGGCTCAGGTGTCCGAGGCAGTCCTGCCAGCGGTACAGGATGAGCTGGTCCATCAGCTCGGAGTCCAGACCGCGACGCTTCTTGTCGAGCTCCGTGCGAAGCACGTCCATCGCCCCGTGGACCGCGGGACCGAACAGCTCCTCCAGATAGGAGGGAGGAATCCGCTCCGCTCCCTCGTCGAAGCTCCCGTCCTCGCGAAGCGGCGCCGGCGCCAGCGGCGGCACGTAAAACACGTTCGCCTCCGTCCCGTACTCCGGATGCAGCGGAAGCGCCACCTTCCACTTCTCCACCAGCTTGTACACCGCGCTCCCCGCGTCGTCCTTGAAGCCCACGAACGCCGCTCGGCCCGGACACTGACGCACGCAGGCCGGTGCCACGCCCTGCTCCAGCCGCGGGAAACAGCCGATGCAGTGCTGGCTCACCTTCGTCGTCGCGTTGAAATAGATCTTCTTGTACGGACAGGCTCGCGCGCAGTCCTGGGCCCCCTGACAGATGTCCTCGTCGCGAAGCACCAGACCGTCCTCCTCGCGCTTGAACATCGCTCCACTCGGACACGCCTCCACACACGCCGGCTCGGCTGCAGTGGTTGCACATCCGCGGCAGATAGAAGAAGTAGGCGTTCGGATACTCTCCGCCTCCCTCGTCCTCGTCCCAGTTCATCCCCCAGCTCTTGCTGCCCGCCGTCTTCTGCAGGTACACCTCGCGACCGCGACCCCCACGAAGCACCTCGTCGTAGTTGTAGTCCCAGCCGCCTCCAAACTCCTCCGCCGTCGGAAGCTTCCCCAGCTGAAGCTTCCCCGCGTCGTAACCACCACCCATCTTCTCCCAGTCCTTGGGCGTCCCCGCCCCGGGCTGGGTGTTCACCGTCATCCACCACTGGTGCTCCGCACCCTCTTCCTCGTGCGTCCACAGCACCTTGCAGGCCACCGAGCAGGTCTGACAGCCAATGCACTTGTTCAGGTCATACACCCACACCAGCTGCCGCTTCGACTTGGTCATCGTTGCCATCAGACTCGCTCCTTCTCCATATCGTGATGCGATCGTGCCCCGTGGGGAAAAGCTGGGCCCGGCGCTTCATGAGACGAGCAAATGACCCGCCTCCTCGCCGCGGATACAACCGGACCCTTTCACCTCGGGTGAGGCTAGTTATGCGCGTCCCGGGTAAGGGGTGGTATGAGCGCCGTCATACGGTTTCGCCGGTCGCGGAGCCAGGGGGCACCGGACCTCGGATCGGCGTGGGACCGGATTCGAACCCGCGGCTCCGGATCGACTCAAGCCTCCGGCGTGTACCGGACCCGCATGTGCAGGAAGGTGTGCACCAGGGGAGAAGGCCGGATCTCCGGCCCCCCGTCGGCGTACTCCATGTCCGGCAGGCGCCGCAGCAGCTCCTCGAAGGCCACGCGCATCTCCATGCGCGCGAGGTTGGCGCCCAGGCAGAAGTGATTGCCGACGCCGAAGCCCAGGTGGCGCGGATCGCGATCGATCTTGAAGACCTCGGGGTCCTCGAACTCGTCCGGATCGAGATTCGCGGAGGGATACAGCATCAGCACGATGTCGCCCTTGCGGATCTTCTTGCCGCGGAGCTCGGTGTCCTGGGTCGCGGTGCGGGCGAAGCTCTGCACCGGGGAGACCAGGCGAACCATCTCCTCCACCGCCACGGGGATCAGCGAGGGATCGTCGATCAGCTTCTGGCGCTCTCCCGGGTTCTCGATCAGCAGGCTCATCCCGCCCGAGATGCCGTTGCGGGTGGTCTCGTTTCCGGCGACCAGCAGCAGCACCATCAGCATCACCAGCTCGTCGTCGGCGAGGTCGCGGGTCTGCTCGATCCTCTGCATGGTGGAGGTATCGATGGGACGCGCCTCGACCTCCATCTCGTATTTGTTCTCACCGATCAGGCCCTGATCCTTCGCGCCGACCAGGATGCTCACCAGGTCGTCCTGGGGTTGCTTGCGACGCTCCTGCGAAGATCTCCTTCAGGTAGTTCGCGTACTCGCGCAGGGCCAGACCCGTCTTCTCCATGATCGCCGGATTGTCGCGGTTTCCGTCGCCGGCGATCAGGTCGTCGGACCAGCGGTGGAAGCTCTCCCGGTCCTCCTTGCGAATGCCGATCATCTCGGCGATCAGCAGGAGCGGCATGGGCACGGAGATGTCGTCGACGAAGTCGCACTCGCCGTTCTGGGCGACCTTGTCGATCGTCTCGGTGGCGATCTGGCGGAAGGTCGTCTCCAGCTTGCGCACCATGCGGGGCGTGAAGCCCCGGTTGATCAGCCGCCGAAGCTGGGTGTGCCGGGGCTCGTCCTCGTCGATCAGGGGGAGCTTGACGATGCTTCCCGGACGAACGCCCCCACCGGAACAGAAGATCGGGTGGTTCTTGGAGACGTAGTTGACGTCCTCGAACTTGCTGACCACCCAGAGGCGGCTCCGCTCCGACCAGTGGACGGGATCGTTCTCGCGCAGCCAGCGCATGCGATCGCGCATGTTCTCGTCCCAGGCCTCCGCTTCGAGAAAGTCGACGTTCACGTCGATGCCCATCGGGTTGCTCCTTTTCGAGGTGTTGGAATGTCCGGTTCGAGGCTCGAGACCGGGAATCGGGGTGATTGGTGTCGCGCTCCGGAAGAGCGCTGCGCGGCTCGATCGCCTCGCCGATGAAGGCGGCGGTCAGGCGCAGGCGCTCCTCGACCGGATAATCGGGATCGGAGATCCAGTTGGTGATCGCCGTGTTGAACAGCCCCACCGCCATCTCCGCCAGGTAGTGGGCATCGAGATCGGTGCGGACCTCCCCCCGCTCCTGGCCCTCTGCCATGACCGCGGCGAAGGGCTCGTGGACTCGCTCCAGGTAGGGCGGCACGTCGCCGGGGCGAGCGGTGCTCCGGACCAGCTCGAGCAGCACCTCGCGGGCCAGCCCCCGCGACTCTCCGATGCCGTCCGCAGCCTCCGCGGCGAGCCGGGCGAGACGCTCCCGAGTGCCTCCGGAGGCCTTCAGCTGCTGCTCGATCGCGAAGCCGAGGAAGGAGAAGACCTCGCTGGTCATCTCGTTCAGGACGGCCCGCTTGCTGGGGAAGTGGTTGAAGAAGGTGGCGGGAGCGATGTCCGCCGTCGCAGCGATCTGCTCCACGGTGGTGGCATCGACGCCCTGGGCGAGAAAGAGCCGCCGGGCGGCGTCGTAGATCCGCGCGTGATTCTCGCGCTTTCTCCGGTCTCGGCGCCCTTCCCCATCGGCCTGTGACATCCGGAGATCTCCATCCCGTGAATGCGACCCAGTGAAACTGGAGTCGACTCCAACAAAATAGCGCGGTCTAGAATAGACGGTGGCGGATTCAACGAATTCTCGAGGGACGCCCAGCAGGCTGCCCCACGGGGGATCCGAAGCCTCCGGGCAGGGCCCTGTCACCTCGCCAGGCGAGGATCAGCCAGCGCCCTTCTCGGAACTCCCCGGCAGCACGCAGATCGCCGAGAAGCCGCCACCGGGGCTGCGGAAGTTGGTGACCTGGCCCTGGTAGACGCGGGCCCCCAGGAAAAGCAGCTGATCGCGATAGGCGTAGGCCCGCACGTCGAACTTCATGGTCTGCAGGCCCCCCGCTGCAGCGATCTGCACCGCACCGGGCTCGATGCGACGCTGGGCGAGGTAGTGCTCCTCGGGATGGATCTCATGCAGCTTGCGCTTCGAGATCTTGTCGCCGCGGTAGACGGCCCGACTCCCGAACGAGACCGCGGGCTTGAAGACCCAGCTCTTCCGCGTGCTCCAGGCCTCGTCGAAGCTCATCTCGCCGAGGAGCCGGGTCTCGGGAACCACCTCCGCCAGAAAGGCGGCATCCTCGGAGTCGACGCCGAGGCGCAGCAGCGACTCCCGCGAAGAGAAGAGAGCGAGGCGCCGCTTGTCGGCCAGCAGGTGGTGCTCTCTCGGAGAGGGAGTCACCACCACCTCGCCTGGCCAGATACGCCGCGCGCAGCAACGCCGCTCCGCGGCGTCTCGAGAGCGAAGTCGGTGTCGCGCAGGTAGACCAGGTCGACCGGCATCCCTCGCAGCTCGATCCGGCCCGAAGCAGTGCGCTCCAGCTCCGCGGTGTCGCCGATCTCCGCGCGGATCCCCGAGCGCTCGAGGAGCTCGCGAACCAGCTCGAACTCCGGGTGAAGGAACTGCTCCTCGGGGCGCTCGTCGACGATTGCGACGCTGCGCAAGACCGCGTCGCCACCGCGGACCGCCCGGAGCTCCGCGCGGAAGGTCTCGACGACGCGCTCCCCCATCTCCGCTGCCGAGAGCAGCCCCGAGCACGCACCGGCGAGCTCGCCTGGATCGCAGAGCGCCGCGGTGCGAAGGCCGTTCAGAAGCGCCCCGCCGGCGTTGGTGTTGATCTCGATCAGCCGGGGGCCGGCCTCCGTCATGTGGAAGTCGTACCCCATCATGACGCCGAAATTTCCGGGCTCGTGGGTCCGCAGGGAATCGACGCCCAGGTCCACGAGTGCCCGGTAGGACTCCGAGTGGGCAACCCGGAACAGCAGCTCTACGGCGCGGTGGATGTCGGCGTAGTGCCCGGCATCGAGGGCGATGGTGGTCTGCGCGTAGGGGATGGTCGGCGGCTCGGGCCGGACCGGAGGCGAGGAAGCGCTCGACGTTTCCATGATTATCGAAATATAATCATATCGAGCCGCTGTCAAGGGGGCGCTGCCCGCGGTGTGCGATGATCCTCTCATGCGGCTCCTCCTCACCGCGCTTGCTCGGGGCGATGCTCTCCCTCTCCACCGCCGCCGGTCCGAGCAGTGCGGGGGCGGCGGGCGAGGTCCACTCGGAGGTTCCGGAAGCCGTCGATCCCGCTCGGAGGCACCTCTTCTACCTGCACGGCGCCTGGATCGAGCAGCGGGGCCTGGAGCGCTCCCACCCACGCCACGGCCGCTACCAGTACCAGGCCATCGTGCAGGCCCTGGCCGAGCGCGGCTTCGTGGTGATCAGCGAGGCCCGAAAGGGGGCGACCGACGTGGAGGCCTACGCGAAGAAGGTGGCGACCCAGGTCCGCCGTCTCCTCGAGGAAGGTGTGCCGCCGTCGCAGGTCACGGTGATCGGCCACTCCAAGGGCGGAAGCATCGCGCTGATCGCGGCCAGCGAGCTGCAGGAGGAGAAGCTGAACTTCGTGATCATGGCCGGCTGCGGCAAGCCGGGCAGCGGCTTCGGGCGCAGCTTCGAGCGCTTTCTCGACGAGCGCGCCGCCCGCTTGCGCGGACGCCTCCTCTCGATCTACGACGCCAGCGACCGAGTGGCGGGAAGCTGCCGGGCGGCCTTCGAGAAGGCGGCGATCGCGGAGAGCTGCCGAGGTGGTCCTCGAAACCGGCCGGGGGCACGCGCTCTTCTGGTCACCGAGGGCGGTCTGGCTCGACGAGGTCGTCAAGTGGGCCGAGCCGAAGCCGTGAGAGGCGCCTCAGGATCTGCTACACGACCCGCGTCTCGTGTCCCTTCCAGTAGCGATCCCGCAAGAGTCGCTTGTAGAGCTTTCCCGTGGCCAGACGCGGCAGCTGGGCCTCGAAGTCGACCGAGCGGGGGCACTTGTAGTGGGCGATGCGCTCCCGCGCGAACGAGATCAGCTCCTGGGCCAGCTCCGGCGATCCGATCACGCCGTCGACCGGCTGCACCACCGCCTTGACCTCCTCGCCGAACTCTTCGTTGGGGACTCCAAAGACGGCGACGTCGAGCACCTGGGGATGCATGGTGAGGACGCTCTCGATCTCGGCCGGGTAGATGTTCACCCCGCCCGAGATGATCATGAAGGCCTTGCGGTCGGTGAGGTAGAGGAATCCCTCTTCGTCCAGGTAACCCATGTCGCCGATGGTCGACCAGTTCGGATGCTGCGGGTGCTGGGCCTCGCGCGTCTTCTCGGGCTCGTTGTGGTACTCGAAGGGCATCTCGTCGCGCTCGAAGTAGATGATCCCCGCCTCGCCAGTGGGCATCTCCGCCCCCGCCTCGTCGCAGATGCGAATGCTTCCGATCACCGCGCGTCCCACCGAGCCCCGGTGCTCGAGCCAGGCCGGGGAGTCGATGAAGGTCAGGCCGTTCAGCTCGGTGCCGCCGTAGTACTCGGTGAAGATCGGCCCCCACCACTCGATCATCTGCTCCTTTACCGGAACCGGACAGGGGGCGGCGGCGTGGATGGCGCCCGCGAGGCTCGAGACGTCGTAACGCGCCCGCTCTTCTTCGGGGAGCTTCAGCATGCGCGTGAACATGGTCGGGACCCACTGACTGTGGTTGCAGCGATAGGTCTCGATGCAGCGCAGCGCCTCTCGCGGATCGAACTCCTCCATCATCACCAGGGTCCCCCCTTCGGCCAGCAGGCCCATCGAGAAGCCCAGCGGCGCCGAGTGGTAGATCGGAGCCGGAGACAGGTAGACGGTGTCCTGGTTGAAGCCGAAGAGCGCCGCGAGGAACCGGGTCACCGGCTCCCCCTCCTCGACGCTGCGGCCGGAGAGGGGTCGCTTGATGCCCTTCGGCCGGCCGGTGGTGCCGGAGCTGTAGAGCATCGTGGCGCCCGTCGGCTGCATCGCCAACGGTTCGGCCGGATGGGCGGCGATCGCGTCCTCGTAGCCGTCGTAGCCCTGGACGGTTCCGTCGACCATCAGCCGCAGCCTGCATTTCGGAATCCGAGGCGGCAAGAGGGATGCGACCTCCGCCAGGGCCCGGGATGTCACCAGCACCTCGGCACCGGAGTCGTCGATGATGTAGGCGGCCTCCTCGGCGGAGAGGTGGCGGTTCACGGTGGTGAGGTAGAGGCCGGAGCGGAACGCAGCCCAGTAGACCTCCGGGTACCGAGGGTGGTTCTCCATGAAGATGGCCAGGTGGCCGCCGGGGCGAAGGCCGGCCGCCCAGAGGAGCTGCGCCAGCCGACAGGATCGCTCCTCGAGCTCGCCGTAGCTGACGATCTCTCCCGACCGGCCCATGATCAGCGCCGGCTTCTCGGGATTCGCCGCCGCGTGGGTTCCCGGATACAACTCCGCCTCTCCTTCTCCGATTGCCCCATTCGCCCCATTCGCCGATGGGACGGGAGCTCGAGAGCCCCGCTGGGCCCCGAAGAGCCGTCATTCTGCCAGGCTTGCCGGCCAATGAGAAGAGCGGGAAGCGGCTCGGACGCCGGATCCAGGCAGTTCCGATACGCTCTGCAGGTGACCGAGAGCCGAAAGAGCCGCCGTCAGACCAGAGTGCCCGCGGGGCGCCTGGAACGCCTCGCTCGCCTGGGCTTGATGGCCGGCGAGTTCGCGGCGGGCGGGCTCGCCGATGGGGCAAAGCGCCTGGTGGGCGCGGGGCCAATGGACGCGGCCAGCATCTTCCTCTCCGCACCGCGCGCCAAGAAGCTGGCCCGCCGCCTCTCGCAGATGCGGGGCGCCGCCATGAAGCTCGGTCAGCTGCTCTCCCTCGAGGGCGACGATCTCCTGCCCCCGGAGTTCGCCGAGGCGCTCTCCGTGTTGCGCGCCACGGCGGACACGATGCCGGCCTCACAGGTGCGACGCGCCCTCGGCCGCGCCTACGGCAAGGGCTGGGAGGAGCGCTTCCGCGAGTTCGATTTCGATCCCCTCGCCGCGGCCTCCATCGGACAGGTGCACGCTGCCGTCACGGCCGACGGCCGCGACATCGCGCTCAAGATCCAGTACCCCGGCGTAGCGCGCAGCATCGACAGCGACGTGAACAACCTGGCCAGTCTGCTGCGCATGACGCGCATCCTGCCGGTGGAGGTCGACATCTCGGGGATCGTGGCCGAGGCGAAGCGCCAGCTCAAGCAGGAAGCCGACTACCAGCGTGAGGCGGAGCACATGAAGCGCTACCGGAGCCTGGTGGCCGACGATTCCGCCGTGCGCGTCCCGCGCGTCTACGAAGACTTGACGACGAAGCGAGTCCTGGCCATGGAGCGCGCCTGGGGGCTTCCCATCGAAGATCTTCGCAGCCCCGATCATCCGCAGAGCCTGCGCGACCGTACCGGCGAGCACCTGCAGCGGCTGATGTTCCGCGAGCTCTTCGAGTTCGGCTTCATGCAGACCGACCCCAATTTCGCCAACTATCTCTTCGAGCCCGACTCGGGCCGTCTGGTGCTGCTCGACTTCGGCGCGGCGAGGGAGTTTCCCCGGGAGTTCGTGGAGAGCTACCGGCGGATCTGCCGCGCCATGATCAGCTGCGATCGCGAGGAGATCCGCCAGGCGGCCGTCGCCATCGGCTACCTGGGAGGAAACGAGTCCGAGGGAAGGGCGAAGGCCCTGGCGGACCTGATCATCCTGCTCGGAGAGCCGCTTCGACACCCAGGAGTGTATGACTTCGAGAGCTCGCGGCTGGCCGCACGCGCCCGCGACGCCGGCTTCAATCTGGTCGTGCGGCACGGCTTCATGCGCCCACCGCCACCCGAGACGATCTTCCTGCACCGCAAGCTCGCCGGGACCTTCTTTCTGTGCGCACGGATCGGCGCCCAGGTCGACACCCGCGCCCTGATCGCCCCATACGTCGAAGACGGACTCGAGGAAGCGAGAACATGAAGAAGTTCGAGAAGATCGACCCGGAGCGGCTGGCGAAGTCGGCAGAGGTGTTCGCGGAGCTTCGAGCGGACCGCTTCTTCTGGAAGGCCAGCGGCTACACGGATGCGGAGCTGGAACGGCCCGCGATCGCGGTCGCCAACAGCCCGCAGGACGTGGGACTCGGCCACATGCATCTCCGGCAGCTCGGTGACGCCGTCAAGCAGGGCGTACTGCTCGGCGGCGGCGTACCCATCGAGTTCTCGACCATCGCGCCCTGCGCCGGACACTGCCGCGACATGGGAACCGACGACGAGGTGATGCTCTACGACCTGCCGCAGCGCGACGCGATCGCCGACAGCGTCGAGATCCAGATGCGCAACTACAACGCGCAGGGTCTGGTGTGCATCGGCACCTGCGACAAGATCGTCCCGGGGCACTGGCTCGGCGCCGCCCGGCTGAACCTGCCCACCATCTTCCTTCCCGGTGGCCCGGCGAGGCCGGGAAGCTTCCGCGGCCAGCCGACGGCCTTCCCCACCGACGTCGCGCTGATCCTGGTCAACGAGTATCTGTCGGGAAAGATCGACGCCGAGCAGATGCGCGAGCAGATGCACGAGATGGAGGGCCGCTGGGTGACCGGCTGCGGCGCCTGCCCGGAGCTGACCACGGCCAACACGGTGCAGATGGCCACCGAGGTGATGGGCCTCTGTCTTCCCGGCGCATCGACCACGCCGGGCAACGACATGGAGAAGCTCCGGCAGGCCAAGGAGACGGGCTTCCGCATCGTCCAGCTGGTGAAGGAAGGGCTTCGCTTCGGCGACCTGGTGACGGCGGGAGCGATCGAGGATGCGGCGCGACTGATCATGGCGCTCGCCGCCGGCACCAACGGCATCCTCCACCTGCTGTCGCTCGCCAAGTGGATGCAGCTCGAGATCGACATCGACACCTTCGACCGCCTGAGCGACGACACCCCCTACTACTGCCCGGTTCGCCCCAGCGGTCCCTTCACCGTCGTGGACCTCCACGAGGCCGGAGGCGTGATGGCGATCCTGAAGCGGATTCGCGACAAGCTCCACCTCGAGCGTCCGACCGTCGCCGGCGCGCCCGTCGGCGATCTCGTCGATGCCGCAGAGGTGAGCCGCGAGGAGGTCATCCTGCCCGCCGAGCGGCCGATCTATCCGACCGGCGGGATCAAGGTGCTGCGCGGAAACCTGGCCCCGGACGGCTCGCTGTGCCGCTACACCATCAGTGGCGGACAGAACCAGCGTTTCACGGGTCCGGCGAGGGTGTTCTCCAACCAGCGGGAGGCGATGTTCGCGATCTTCGGAGGCAAGATCCAATCGGGGGATGTGCTGGTGATCCGCTACCAGGGCCCGCGCGGCGGCCCCGGCTTCAGCGAGAACTTTCGCGTCCCGCTCCTGCTCGGCGCGCTGGGCCTCACCGACGTCGCCGTGGTCACCGACTCCCGCTTCAGCGGCGCCACCGAGGGTGCGCTCTGCGTCGGCTACGTCTCGCCGGAGGCGCAGCTGGGCGGGCCGCTCGCGGCCCTCGAGGAGGGCGACCCGATCACCATCGACTGCGAGAAGAAGCGCCTCGACGCGGCTCTCAGCGACGAGGAGATCGCCGCCCGGCTGGCGAAGTGGTCGCCGCCCAGGCCGGGGATCACCGAGGGAGTGCTGGTCGACTGGCACCTGACGGCCACCCAGTTTCCGGATGGTGCAATGCTCCAGCGACGGCTGTAGCCTTCGGTCACCTCGAGAAGCTCACAAGAAGGGATTGCCGATGCCGCCCCGAATCGTTCTCGCCTCGATCGCCGTGTTCTTCGTTGGTGCTGGCCTGCGGGGGCAGCGACCGCCCGCCGGGAGAGATCGAGGGGGCGCGCCGCCCCGACGCGGCGCTGCAAGCCGCAGCCCTCGCCCAGAAGGAGGCCGTCGCGGGGCTCGCAGAGCGCGCGGGCGCCGCGCGTGCGCTCCCCGCCAAGCGCATTCTCTTCGGCGACTTCCACGTCCACACCACCTACTCGATCGACGCCTTCATGTTCTCGCTCCCGCTGCTGGCGGGCGAGGGGGCGCACCCGCCGGCCGACGCCTGCGACTTCGCCCGCTACTGCGCGGCCCTCGACTTCTTCGCCCTGACCGACCACGCCGAGGGGCTCACACCCCTGCACTGGGCGCTCGAGAAGGAGAGCGTTCGCCAGTGCGAGGAGCGCGGCGGCGGCCCGGCGGATCCCGACCTGGTGCCGTTCCTGGGCTTCGAATGGACCCAGGTGGGCCCCACGCCGGAGAGCCACTACGGACACAAGAACGTGATCTTCCCCGGCCTCGAGGACGACGAGCTTCCGGCCCGGCCGATCAGCTCTCTCGCCGACGAGGGACCCGGTCTCTTCGCCGGCCTCGGGCTGGCGAGCGCCGCGCGTTACGTCGATCCGCTCCACTGGAGTGAGTACGCCGACTTCATCTGGCTGCTCGACGAGCTCGCGAAGGTGAAGCGGTGCGAGCGGGGCGTCAACACCCGCGAGCTTCCCCCCGACTGCCACGAGAACGCGCCGACCCCCGAGGTGCTCTTCGAGAAGCTCGCCCAGTGGGGCCACGACGCCCAGGTGATTCCCCACGGCACGACATGGGGGCTCTACACGCCGCCGGGGACTTCGATGGACAAGCAGCTCACCCGTCGCCAGCACGATCCGGAGCGCCAGCGGCTGATCGAGATCATGTCCGGGCACGGCAACTCCGAGGAGTACCGGAGCTGGCGCGAGTTCGAGGTGGGCCCGGACGGCGCTCCGATCTGCCCCGCTCCCACCCCGGACTACCTGCCCTGTTGCTGGCGGGCCGGAGAGATCATGCGGGAGCGCTGCGGCGACCTTCCGGAGCAGGAGTGCGAGGAGCGCGTCGAGGAGGCGAAGCGCCTGGCGCTGCTGGCGAACGTCTCACCCCATCTCGTCTTCCCCGACACGCGCGGCGAGGACTGGCTCGACTGCGGACAGTGCCGCGACTGCTTCAAGCCTTCCTTCGGCTATCGCCCGCGGGAGTCCGTGCAGTACAGCATGGCGCTCTCCAACTTCGACGAGCCCGGTCCCGACGGCGATCCGCTGCGCTTCCGCTACGGCTTCATCGCCTCCAGCGACGTCCACACCGCCCGCCCGGGCACCGGCTACAAGCAGTACCAGCGGCGCATGATGACCGAGGCGACGGGACCGCGCTCCGCCTTCTACGCCAACCTCGCCCGCCGCCGCATCCAGGCGACGGGAGACGTCGATCCCCAGGTTCCCCAGCCGGTTCCTGCGGAGCGCAGTCTTCTGGGCACCGATACGGAGCGCATCGCGAGCTTCCTGCATCCGGGAGGGCTGGTCGCCGTGCACGCGGAGGGACGCAACCGCGAGCGCGATCTGGCAGGCTCTCGGGCGCCGCGAGGTCTACGGCACCAGCGGCCCCCGCATCCTCCTCTGGTTCGATCTCCTGAACGGACCCGGCGGCGCGCTGCCGATGGGATCGTCCCTCCCCTTCTCCGAGACCCCGCGCTTCGAGGTGCGGGCGGTGGGAGCCTTCGTCCAGAAGGACGGCTGCCCGGAGGAGAGCATTCGGGGGCTCTCGCCCGAGCGCCTGGAGCGGCTGTGTCGCGGCGAGTGCTACCACGCCAGCGACGAGCGGCATCCCATCGTCGCCATCGAGGTGATCCGGATTCGTCCCCAGGCGCACAGCGGGGAGAACGTGGGCGACCTGATCGAGGACCCGTGGAGGCGCTTCGAGTGCGAGCCGCGGGCCGACGGCTGCGTGGTCACGCTTCGAGGATCCCGACTACGCGGAGTCGGACCGCGACGTGCTCTACTACGCGCGGGCCATCCAGGAAGCGACGCCGGCCGTCAACGGCGCGAACCTGCGCGCCGAGTTCGATGCCGAGGGCAACGTGATCCGCACCACTCCCTGCTTCGGCGACTACCGCACCCCCTTCGACGACGACTGCCTCGCGCCGGTGGAGGAGCGCGCCTGGTCCTCGCCCATCTTCCTCGACCAGCCTCCGCCGGGAGCGGGGAAGAAGCAGCCGGCGAGGAAGAGGAGCCGGAATAGCTTCGGCGCTCTACGGAGCCGGCGGGACGAACTGCTCCTCGGCGTAGGCGCTCGCCTGGACCTCCGACTCGAGCGTCAGGATCGGGTGATGATCGGCGGTGAGCCACATCCCCAGCTGATTCTCCCGGAAGGGGCTGAAGGGATGGCCCGAGGCCCCGCCCGGCATGGCGTTCCAGCCCACCACCGGGGCGGGACCGCCCTCGGGGTTTCCGGCGACCATCACCAACCGCGAAGCCGAGCCGATGCTCGACTCGAAGGCGTGCGCCCCGCTGGCACGCATGCTCGACGCCGGTGGGTGACACTGTCTCGTTGCCTCCGTCCCGCGCGAGTCCGGGGAGATTCTCGGCGAGGTCCTCGAAGAAGTAGCCCGGAGGGGTCGCGTAGGGCGCGCCGAGAGGATGGGGAAAGCGGACGCGGTTCAGCCTGCCCCAGCGGTAGTCGTCCTGATCGGTCGAGCCACCGAAGGCGTCCGCGTACCGGCTCGAGGCGAGATCGTCGAGGGCGTCGCGAAGCGCCTGGAGCAGCACCACGTCACGCCGTTCCTCCGCGGCCAGGCCGGCGGGCTCCGGGAAGAAGTCGAGGCCCGATGCGCCGACCCCGGTGAAGGGATCCTGGGAGAGCAGGTGCTGGAGGCCGCGGAGCTGAAGCGTTACCTACCATCTGGGCCGGCATTCCGAACGCCGATGGCCCGCACCGCGCGGACCATCGTATTCTCGAGGGCATGGGCCCGCCACACGTTGTAGAGCGTGGCCGCGACGCTGGCCGCCGCCTCGGCGGGGCTCACGTCGGGATCGCGCGCGCCGTCCACGTCGCTCTCGTCGTAGCCCTCCGGGATTCCCGTAGGCGTGGAGAAGTCCCAGGCGCCGAGTCGCGCCAGGGCCTCGGCCACCTCCGGATCCGCCGCCAGGCTGGCCAGCTCGGCCGGCGCTCCGGGGGCCTCGGCGTTCGCGGCGGCCTGGAGCAGGAAGGGCATCATCAGCTCGGCGTCGAGCGGCTGGGTGTTCGCCTGGATCCGCTTCATGTCGTCCAGCGAGATCTTCTCCCCCGCGTCGATCTTCTCGCGGAGCAGGCGGGTGATCCGGCCGGCCCGGAGGGCCGAGGTGCAGTCCCAGTCGTTGGCGTAGTAGATCGAGCTGCGTGCCCGGCCGATACTGATTGAACGGATCGTTGTCGAGCAAGGCTCCCGCCGGGTCGTTGTTCGCGGTCACCACGAAACCGTTCGCCGGGTTGACGGTCTGCGGCATCTCGTCGAAAGGCAGGACCTGATACGGGATCGTCTGCCCCTGCGAAAGCGCCGGATCGGCGATCCAGTTGTTCGGTCCCGACCCGTCCTGGATCAGGTCCGGCCGGTCCACCACGCTCCCCGCCTCGAGATCGGCCCGCAGCGGGATCTCGCCACTGGTGAAGTAGGCGAGGTTCCCCTCGACGTCGCCCACCACCCAGTTCTGCGAGACCCCGGCGAAGAGCTTCACCCCTTCCCGGAAGTCGAAGACGTCCTGCGCACGCGCCCAGAGGGCGACGGCCTCGATCTCGCGCGTGCCGTGCAGGCCGGCGTACTGCCAGGTGGTGACCGTCGTCTCGAGGGAAGACGGCGCGGGGTCGTCGATCACGCTCCGGTCCTCGACACGCGACCACGGGTCCGAAGCTCCGGAAGGGAACCGTCAGAACGTCCACGGTCTCCGGTGCACTCGCGCGCACGATGAAAGTCCCATCCACCAGGTCGTCCGGGATCCCCGAAGTACGGGAAGTTGTTGTATCGATAGGTTTCGCTGCGCTCCTCCACCGGGTGGAGCTGCCCCCTCCGACTCGATGCAGAGGCGCGCCGGGCAGCCGGGGGCGTCTCGCAGCAGGCGGTCCAGGAAGGCGTCCGAGCGATCGCTGTAGTTGACCGTCCCTCCCCAGACGATGCGGTCGTTGAGACCGGTGAGGACGAGGGGGATTCCCGGGAAAGGTCGTGCCGCTCAGGTTCATCCCCGGGTCTCCGCTCACCACCAGGTGATTCTCGTAGAAGATCGAGGGTGTTTGCAGGGACAGGTGCGCGTCGTTGGCGACCATCGGATGGCCGCTGGCGCTGTGCTCGGCCGCCACGCCCCAGGCGTTGCTCCCGAAGCCGACCGCACCGCCCGGGAGCCGCGACCGCTCCCCGCTCCGCGCCGTCGATCGGCGCGCCGCGGCACCCGCGCCGGCCGGGAGTGCGGGCTCGCAGCGCCGCCAGGGCCGGCGGCTCGGGATCGAAGGGGAAGGATCCGGTGGCGTCGGGGATGGTGGACGTCGGGTCCATGGGATCCCAGCGCACGACGTCCTCGTCGGCCAGCGCCCATCCATCGCAAGGGGGTGTCGCCGCCTCGCACGCAGCGACGTAGCTCTCGTACCAGTCGGTAAATGCCCCAATCCGGGTCTTGACTCCGGGCGTCGAAGCCCTTGCCGATCACCAGGCTGTCGATGATGGACCACTCCGGGACGCTGGTGATCCCCAGGTCGCCGTACTCGGGCGGGAGGGGATGAGTCGGCGAGGTAGGCGTTCACACCCTCCGCATAGGCCTCGAGGATCGCCCTGGTGCTCGGCGTGAGGAGTGCCTCGGAGCGAGCCGCCGCGAGCCGGAGACCCAGGAGACGGGTCCCCGGATCGCTCCCGTCGACCAAGGGATGAGCCCGACCAGCTCGGCGTAGGTTCCGCTCGCCTGCCGGCGGCTGCTGTCCATCTGGAAGAAGCGATCCCGCGCGTGGATCCAGCCCTGCACCCTGGCCAGATCGGTGTCGCTCTCCGCGTAGATGTGGGGAACGCCAAGCTCATCGGTGACGACCCGGACCGTCCCCTCGAGCCCGGCCAGCTCGATCGTCCTCCCTTCCACGGGCATGGGGCGATAGGGGCATTTCGCGGCGAGCGCCAGGCATGAAGCCGTAGCGAGCAGGATTCCGAGGCATCGAAGGGAACGCATGATGGTGTCCTCCCTCTCGACCCATCTTGAACGCTTCGCGGTGATGCAACTTGAGAGGAGCTTGAGATCTTCTTGAGACGTGGGGCGCCTCGAGCGACCCGGAGACAGGTCGACCTGACCAGGCTTGAGGCCGAAACCGACTGAACGCTGTTCAGGCCGACAGGATGGAATCCCGGCCGGAGCG
Organism: uncultured delta proteobacterium; assembly: GCA_963722885.1. GTDB lineage: Bacteria > Myxococcota_A > UBA9160 > UBA9160 > UBA6930 > CAVXZE01. The sequence continues at coordinate 227,776 of CAVROS010000010.1, read as the reverse complement.
CGACAGGAATGTGAGACAATGGGGAAAGCGGCAGCGGGAAGGTCATGGAAGAGCGGCCGGTCGTCTTCGCGTTCGGGGAGTTCGAGGCGGATGAGGCCCTGCGAGAGCTCCGCAGGGAAGGTCGCCCCATCGATCTCCACCCTACCCCCCTGCGCCTGCTCCTCTATCTGCTCCGGCACCGGGATCGCGTGATCTCCAAGGACGAGCTGCTCGACCGGGTGTGGTCCGAGGTGGCCGTGAGCGAGGGGGCCCTCTCCACTGCAATCAAGGAGATCCGGAGCGCTCTAGGCGACGATGGCTCGCAGCAGCGGGTGATCCAGACGCTCCGGGGTCGGGGATACCGCTTGATCGCGCCGGTCGAGGAGCAGCCCGCCGCCACTCCGACAAGGACCTACCCGGCGCGAAGAGGTGTGCCCGACTTCGTGGGCCGAGGTTCCATCCTCACTCAGCTCGACGCGGCCCTCGAAGACGCAGGAGCGGGGCGCGGGCGGATCGTCCTCCTGGCCGGCGAGGCCGGCATCGGCAAGACGCGAACCGCCGAGGAGTTTGCAGCGACTGCTCGTTCGCGAGGCGTTTCAGTGCACGCGGCCTGGTGTCGCGAGGAGAAGGGTGCCCCGCCCTACTGGCCCTGGGTGCAGATCCTGCGCGGGCTCGTCGACGGGCGGGATGCCGACGCCCTGCGTGGCGATCTCGGGGGTGGAGCCGCGCGCATCTCCCGGATCGTTCCCGAGATCCGCGACCGCGCTGCCCGACCTTCCCGAGGCTCCCACCGAGGCCAACCCCGAGGAGGCGCGCTTCAGCCTCTTCGACGCCATCGCGGGCTTCCTCACGCGCGCCTCCGAGCGCGAGGCGCGGATCCTGATCGTGGACGATCTCCACTGGGCCGGCGGGTCCGCGCATCAGCTCCTCGAGTTCCTGGCACACGAGATCGGAGCGACGCGGATCCTTCTTCTCGGGACCTACCGGGACGTGGAGGTCGATCAGGATCACCCGCTGGCGGGGAGTCTCGCCGAGCTGGCCCGACAGCGATGTGTGCACGCATATCCCCCTGGAAGGACTCCAGCCCGACGAGGTCCGGGAGCTCGTGCACCGGCTCGCGGGTCTCGATCCACCCGAGGGCTTGGTCGCGGAGGTGCTCGAGAGGACCGACGGCAATCCCTTCTTCATCCGTGAGATGGTGAGCCTTCGCGCCGAGCGAGGCGCTGAAGCCCGGCCTGTCGATACCTCGAGCCGAGAGCCCGAAGTCCCTGCGGGCGTGCGCGAGGTGATCCGCGGCCGACTGCGGCACCTCTCCCCAACCTGCACCCAGACTCTCGAGATCGCATCTGCGGTCGGCCGGGAGTTCGCGATGGAGCTCCTGGAAGGAGCGAGCGGACTCGGCCGCGAGCCCTTGGCCGAGGCGCTCGACGAAGCCCAGCGGGCGGGGCTCGTCGACGAGGCTTCGAACGGCGGCTACCGCTTTGCCCACGCACTCACCCAGGAGGCCATCTACGCCGAGCAGAGCGCCCCACCGCCGGGCGCAGCTCCACGGACGTGTCGGCGAGGCGTTGGAGCGGCTCCACGCAGCGGATCCGGATCCCCATCTCGCGGATCTCGCGCGCCACTTCAGCTCGGCCGGAGATGCGGAGAAGGCGCTGGACTACGCCATGCGAGCCGGTCACCGGGCGATGGATCAACTGGCCTTCGAAGAGGCGGCTTCACTGTACGCAGCGCGCCCTCAGCACCTTTGACCAGCTCCGGAAGGAGCGGACTCGAGGAGCGTGGAGAGATCTTGCTGGCCCTGGGGCAGGCAAGGCTTCTGGAGCAACGATCTCTGTCGCAGCCGAAGCGGATTCCTGACCGAGGCGGCAGACGCCGGCCGGGCATCTGGCAGCGCGAGCCTTCTCGCGCGTGCGGCACTGGCCCGGTCTGGGGCGTGCCCCGGCTCGTCCTCACCCAAATGGATTACATTTATTGGTGTTAAAAGCTCTCGAGTGATGAGGGTAGGAGCGGCCCGTCAAGGGCTTGCGTTGGTCCTGCGCAACCCCAATCCCGCAGATCTGGCAAGGGCTGGAGCACAGCTCGCCGTTCTGCTTCTTCAGCGCGAGCGACTCAAGGAGCTGGGCGAGGCGTTGGAGCAGCTCAACGCTCGCTTCCCGGACCTCCTGCCGGCACGCTGTGGGTGGGCCCGTTTCGAGTGCGCGTCGGGCCGACCCGAACGCGCGCGCGGCTTCTTCGAGACACTGGCCGAGCGGGGCTTCTCGACGATTCCCCGGGACAGCAGCTGGCTATTCTCTCATGCGTTGCTTTCCGAAGTATGCCAGGCGCTCGGCGACACCCATCGCGGAGCGCAGCTGTACGATCTGCTTCGGCCGTATCACGCACTCGCCGCCACGGTGGTGGAATTCGCCTTCTATGGGTCGATCTCCCATCATCTCGGCGGCCTGGCGACGCTCCTCTCGGAGCCGACCGCGGCAGCCGCCCACTACGAGGAAGCGCTGGCGATGCACCGCCGAATGCGAAGTTCTGTAGAATCGCGCGCGGCAGAGTGAAGTTCACTGTCGCCGACGCGACCACGGTGGATCAAAGTTGCAGACGCTCGAATTCATCCTCGAGAACTGGTCGTCCCGATACAGTGCACAGGTTGCACTGAAGTTCGGGCTGCTTCTGCTTCCGATCGCGCTCTGGCTGTGGGTACCCGGGTTCAGGCGGCGGCACGAGCGCCTGGTGGTCACCTTCGGGGCGGCGACCGGTGTGCTCTGTCTGGTCGTCGCATACATCCAGATCATGCGGGGAGAGTTCACGGCGGCTCTCAACGGATGGGAGGACAGCCACTTCGCCATCGAGATCGCCGGGTATCAGCTCAGCTTCGCTCTGGTGGGCGCGTGGGCAGGACTGCGTCGGCGTTCCCAGGCATTACACGGAGTCGCGTTGGGGCTGATCCTCTGCGTGGGCCTCGCCGCGCTGGGGAACCTCTTCGGCTGGGGCGGTCGCTTTCCGCTCGTCGCTCAGCACGGAAGCTGGGCGCTGGGCCTGGGCGTCGCGCTGCTGGCCAGCGCCGCGCTCGGGCGAACCGCCTGGCTTCGCGCCCAGCTGGCGATCGCGGGCCTCAGCTACGGCTACTTCGCGCTGGTTCATCTCCAGGCCTGGCTCATCCAGGGCGAGCTCAGCATGGGCCACGTCGGACCCTCGCTCTGGCACGACCTGGCGCTGCCCGTGGCCGTCTTCTGGGTCCTGCGCCGCCGCTGACCTTCAGATCTGCCCGAAATCGTGGGCTAAAGCCCACATCTCGGACGATCGATGTGCAGGGAGACCATCGAGACGGGGGACTTCCATGCGATTCGCGCTGGCGGCCGAGGGCTCCCGGGGAGACGTGCAGCCCATGGTGGGCCTGGCGGCTCGCCTGGTCGAGCGCGGACACCAGGCGGTGGTCTGCGCCCCTCCCGACCTGCGCCGCCTGGTGGAGGAGCGGGGGCTCGAGTTTCGGCCCCTGGGCACCGACATTCACCGGCTTCCTCGGCGAGAACGCCGATTCGCTCCGCGGCGGAGCGTTCGCGGCAGGGCAGCTGGCGAAGCGGCTGTTTCAGCGGATCCTGGAGGAGCAGTTCGAAGCGCTGCCCGGGCCGCCGCCGGCGCCGACATGATCATCGGAGCCGGCGCCCAGTTCGCCGGGCCTTCCGTCGCCGAGGCCCGGGGGATTCCCTACCGCTCCGTCGCACTACTGCCCGGCGTTGCTTCGCTCCGCCCACTACCCGCCGCCGATGCTCCCGAACCAGTCGCTGCCGCACTGGATGAATCGGCTGGCGTGGCGTGGCTTCCTGGCCTTCCAGGGCCATCTGCTGCGGGGGAACTCAACCGCCACCGCGCGGCACTCGGTCTCGGCCCCGTGTCGGACACCTACCGCTACCTGATCACCGAGCGGCCCCTGCTGGCGGCCGACGCGGCGCTGGCCCCCGTCCCCGGACGACCTCCCCGTGGAGGTGGATCAGGTCGGCTACCTGCTCCCGAAGGACGAGACGCCCCTCCCCCCAAGCTCGAGTCGTTCCTCCAGGCCGGACCGCCTCCCGGTGTACCTGGGCTTCGGCAGCATGATGGACTCGGATCCCGCCGGAACCACGCACCTGTTGCTCGACGCCGTCGAGCGGGTGGGATGCAGGGCGATCCTCGCCAGGGGATGGGCCGGCCTGGGCGATGGCGCCCTCCCCGATTCCGTCTTCGGCGCCGGCCCCCTCCCCCACGCGAGCCTCTTCCCCAGGGTCGCGGCGGTGGTCCACCACGGCGGCGCCGGCACCACCGACCACGGTAGCCCGGTCGGGGGTCCCGCAGATCATCGTTCCCCACCTCCTGGATCAGCACTACTGGGGACATCGCACCCACCTCCTCGGCGTCTCGCCCCCGCCGCTCCCCCGCACGAAGCTCTCCGCAGCCAGGCTGGCCGAGCTGATCTCGGCCAGCCTGGAGAACGAGCTGCTCACCGATCGAGCCCGGGAGCTGGCGGAGAGACTCTGCACCGGCGACCCCTTCGAGCGGGCCGTCGACTCCATCCTCGCATCGAGCGCTGTCGTCGAGCTCGATCCTGACTGCGTTGGAGGCGAACCGGCGCGGGCTAGACTGACCGCGAGCGAGCGCGTTCCCGCGCGCCGCGGTCGCCGGCCAGGATTCGGGCCGGGGGGAGTCTCCATGTCAGCGGAGCTCGAGGCTCTGTGCATCGAGGAGGTCCGGAAGGCCGCCGAGCGGATCGCCCCCTACGTGGTGCGCACACCGCTGCTCCGCTACCCGCTGCGCGGGGACTGCGAGCTGCTGCTCAAGCCCGAGTCCCTCCAGCCCACCGGGGCCTTCAAGCTCCGAGGGGCGTTCAACCGGATGCTCCAGCTTCCCGAGGGCTGTCCGGGAGTGGTGGCGCATTCGTCGGGCAACCACGCTCAGGCCGTCGCGCGGGCAGCCGCCGTGCTCGGCATTCCCGCGGTGATCGTGATGCCCTCGGACGCCCCGCCCCGGAAGCGGGAGCGCACCGAGGCCGATGGCGCGGAGGTGATCGTGGTCGGACCGGACAGCGACGAGCGCGCGCAGCGCGCTGAGGAGCTGGCGGAAGAGCGCGGCCTGGTTCCGGTGCCGCCCTTCGACGACCCGCGCATCGCGGCCGGCCAGGGCACCGCGGCGCTGGAGCTACTCGAGGACGCCGGTGCGATCGATCGCTTCTACGCTCCGGTGAGCGGCGGCGGCCTGATGTCCGGCTGTGCGGTGGTCGTGAACGCGCTGGCGCCGAGCGCCGAGATCGTCGGTGTGGAACCGGAGGATGCCAACGACACACAGCTGAGTCTGGCGGCGGGCGAGCGTCGCAAGGTCCCACCGCCGCGCAGCATCGCCGACGGCCTGCGGGTGCGAACACCCGGTGCCTGGACCTGGACGGTGCTCAGCAAGCTCCTCTCGAGGGTGGAGCTGGTCTCGGATGCGGAGATGCTCGACGCCATGCGCTTCGCTCTCCGCGAGCTGCGCCTGGTCCTCGAGCCCTCGGGAGCCGCGTCCTTGGCGCTCGCACTCCGCGAAGGACGCGGGCGATGCGGTGTGCTGCTGAGCGGCGGGAATGTCGACGACGCACTCCTCGCGCAGGTGGCCGCCACCCCGCGCGGTAGCGGCGACTGACCCGAGATGGAAGAGGAAGGCTGGCCCAGGGTCGCGACCACCCGCAGACTCGCCGACGAGTGGGCCCTGGTGCTGGTCGCCGAGGGCCTCTCCCCCACCGTGGTGCGCGAGCGGGGTCGCTTCGTTCTCCGCGTCCCGGCGCACCAGGAGGAGCGGGCGCTGCAAATTCTCGCCGCCTATCTGCGCGAGAACCGGCGCCCGGAGCTTCCCCCCGCCGAGCCCGTGGTCTCCGGTCAGCTGGTCGCCGGGTTCGCGGCCTCGGTCGGGCTGCTGGCATTCTTCCTGGTGACCGGTCCCTGGAGCGAGGAGGCGATCTGGTTCGAACGGGGCAGCGCGGATTCCCGGCGGATTCTTCTCGGAGAGGTCTGGCGCAGCGTCACCGCACTCACCCTTCACGCCGACCTCGCCCACGTGATGTCCAACGCCATCGCCGGAGCGCTCTTCGTGACGGCGGTGTGTCGAAGCTGGGGCCAGGGCCTGGGCTGCGCCCTGGTGCTCGCATCCGGCGCCGGCGGCAATCTCCTGAACGCCTGGTTTCGCGGTGGCTTCCACGTCTCCGTCGGAGCCTCCACGGCCGTCTTCGGCGCGGTGGGGATTCTCGGCGGAGTGGGACTGGTTCGACGCCGGCGGCGCGGGACCCGCGGCCGCCGCTCCTGGGCGCCCGTGGCCGCGGCTCTCGCGCTCCTGGCGATGTTGGGATCAGCGGGAGAGCGCGTGGACTTCGGGGCACACGTGTTCGGACTCCTGGCGGGAGGCGTTCTCGGCGGCCTCGTCGCACTGGCCCTTTCCCGCCCACCGGGCGCCCTGGTCCAGTGGAGCCTCGCCGTGGCGGCGATCGGCACGATTCTTCTCTGCTGGTCGCTGGCACTCCCCGCCGGCGATGCGGAACCCGCTCTACCGGGGGTCGAGGAAGATCGGCGAGGACCAGGCCCGCTCCTCGATGGGGGCAAGGCAATCGTCGTCGGGATCGAAGAGCGGCCCGCTGGCGTAGCAGGGCCGGGCGCGCAGGCAGTTTCCCTCGGCGTCGCGTTCGCATCGCAGGGGATCCCCGTTGACGGCAGGCGTCGGCTCCTGGATGGCGCGAACGTAGTAGACGGTCTCGCGCCCGATGCCAGGAAACTCCGGATCCTCGAAGGCGACGCTGCATCCGGCCGGATCCGGCTCACAGGGGAGAGTCTTCCAGGGATCCTCGATCAGCCCGTCGAGGGGCTCGTCCGGATGAGTCTGAGGACGGATTCTCACCACCTCGATGCGGGTGATGAGTCGCCGCCGATCTCCGGGGTGGTAACACTCGCCGAGACAAAGACGCTGTAGCCGTTCGGGAGCCAGACTCTTCACCGAGTGGCTCGGACACCCCGGCTGCTGCTCGCGAGCGCCCACCGCGCGGACCTCGAAGCGGGGAACCTGGCCGAGGCGCGCCTCCCCGCCCATCGGTACGACACCCCTCTCTCCGTTTCGAAGATCGAACCAGAGCAGGATCCGATCACCCGAGGTTCCGTACACCTCACGGCGCACGAGACCCTCGAAGATCGCCTCGCGGTGCCTCCCCGCGGCGTGGACCGCGACCAGTCCTCCCGTGGAGTAGAAGGATGCCCCCCGCTCCGGCAGGAGACCCAGCCCTTCGGGCAGCTCCTCTACCGATACCGGCACTGGCGAGGGCTCGATCCGGGGATCCACTCTGTCGAGGAAATCCTGTCGGCCGCCCCATGCATCGCCCATCGCCTTGCGGGCGAACTCCTTGTAGCCCGACCCCGCCCGGGCCTTGTGGTTGTCGCTGGATCCGATCAGCCCGTAGCGAAAACGAGCCGGTGTCGGGGAATCCCCGAAATCACCGATGGCGAGGCCGAACTGGGCCGACATCCGCGGCCGGTAGATGTAGGCCGGCAGGAAGTCGCCCTCGAGCTGCCCACACTCTCCCCAGTCTTCCGGGGTGGCGCCGGGCACGACACTGAAGCGGCGCGGATCCAACCCGGCGTCGACGAAGAAGGTGCGGGCTTCGAGGGCGCGCGCGTCGCACTCCTCCTCGGAGACGCCGGAGCAGCGCTCCCTGATCAGCTCGCCGGCCCGCCAGCAGCACGGTGTGAAGTCCGCGCTCGGCTCCGGGCAGGCTGCCGCCCCGTCCGCGCCGGCGGAGAGGTGACGCCAGCTGCGGTAGACCTCCGAGGTTCCGTGGCCCGAGTAGACCTCGAAGAGGCGCTGGAACCGCGGATCGTGTTCCCCTCCGCCGAGCTGTCGGTCGAGTGACGAGTTCGGCGGCGCGTGAATGCCCCAGCTGGTGCCGTGGGGAATCACCAGGGTCCGGAGGCCCCACTGTCCCAGCTTCTCGAAGAGCACGCGCGGTGTCTCGGCCGCCTCGAAGCAATCGTTCGGTAGCTCGTGGACGTCGACCCCTCTCGGGCAGTCCGGCACCGCGAGCACCTCGGCCCGGTAGCGATTGAAGTCCAGGTAGGGACCGGGCTTCTGGAGACTGGAAAGGGGCATCAGGAGACGGGAGGTGAGCGGCATCTCCCTGACGACCGCGTCGAGGCCGGTGCGCCCGGCGCCGATCGGCCGAGCGGGGACTGCCCCGTCGGCGGTGTCGCGGAAGATGACGTTCTTGTGGCCGTAGTGACTCTCGGGAGTGGTGGCCATCTGGGTCCACTCCCAGCCGAGGAAGGAGACCAGGTCCGGATTCTCGGGATCCCCAGCGACGTCGTTGCAGAGACGGATCGAGTCCCGCGTCTCCGCCCACTGGCGAGGGGTCAGGAGCTCGGCGTGATCGTTGATGCTCCAGAAATCGAGCCCCGAGCAGTAGCGGGCAAAGTCACAGGCATCCGCCGGCGGATGGGCGCCTTCCCCCTGGAGGATCGGAAGGCTGAAGAGGAAGGCGTCGCTCGAGTAGGTGGTGTGGACGTGGAGGTCGCCAAAGAGAATCTGCTTTGCCGGGCGTTCGACGTCCTCCACCGGGGCAAACCGGACCTCGATCTGGCGGGCGGCGCGGTCGGCGACCACCTCCGCGGGAACGGCGGTCTCGGTGATGGTTCCGGGGCCCTGATGGCTGCCGAATCCGCCCCCGGCCACTCCCCAGACCACGACCATCACGGCCACGGCGAGCGAGACGGCAGCGACGGCCAGTCCAACGATTGTGCGACGAAGCATGCCGGCAGCTTAACCCGGATGAGTCGCGAAACCCCAAGGGGCCATCCAGATCGGAGCCAGAAACGTGGGGAATAAGCCACGACTAGATGAAGCTCCAGCACGCCGAATCTGGCACAACCGGCGCGTTTCCTTTGTTAAGCTGTCGCCGAGGGGCATCTTTTGATCGGCGCACAGAACTCGGGTCCTTCCCGTCCTCTTCGTGTTTCCAATCGGGTCTGCCTTTCTTACCTAGCCCGGCTAGCCCGAGCTCCGGCTTCGAGCCGAGCCGAGCGAGGCAACTGTCCGTTTCGCACGGGATCTACGGTTGGACGGTCCGACTTGGATTGCGGCGATTCTCGCGCCCGAGGAAGGCACCCCTTCGGTCGCGAGGAGAGAACGAATTGACCAAGAAGCTGTACATCGGAAACCTGCCTTTCAGCGCCACCGAAGCAGAGCTCAGAGAAGTGTTCGAACAACACGGAACCGTCGAGTCGATCAACGTGATCACCGATCGCGAGACCGGCCGCCCCCGCGGATTCGCGTTCATCGAGATGGAGGACGCCGGTGCCGACGCCGCCCGGCAGGCACTGGACGGCAAGGACCTCGGCGGCCGCAACATCAGGGTCGACGAAGCGCACGATCGCCGCGGAGGTGGCGGAGGCGGCGGAGGTCGCGGCGGTGGGGCCGCGGCGGCGGAGGCCGCGGCGGCGGAGGCCGCGACCGCTATTAGCGGATTCGATCTCCGTCGCTGTGCCGGGACCCGGATCCGCTGAAGGGTCCCGGGCGATCGGGCCAGGCGGAGACGAACCGCACCGCGACATAGACATCGCCCTCGCCCGGGCGAGACGGTACCCCTGAATGCAGGCCACGCGGTCAGCAGGTGTTGGGAAACGCCATGGCAAAGAAAAGCAAGATGTCTGTGCTCAAGCGCCAGCGCGAGCGCAAGAAGGCTGAGAAGGCGGCGATGAAGCGTGAGACGCGCGGGCAGAAGGAGAAGGAGAAGGAACCCTCCGACTCGGACGTCGCCAGCGCGGACGACCTCGAGGGTTACGGCCTGGGTTCGGAATCTCCGAGCGACGAGGAAGAGGACGCATCCAATTCCTGACGCGCGCGCCCGAATCGCTTCAGCGCCACCAGCAGCGGTAGGGTCAGCAGCGACACGCCGAACACCGGCGCCAACGCGTGCGCCACCAGGAGATGCCGCATCTCCGAGTGTGTGCAGCTCGCCTGGGCGGTGAGGGCACCGAGGGCCACCGCCCCCGCCGCTGCCGCCAGCACCGCGATCACCGGACGGAAGGGCAAGGCGCGTCCGGCGAACCAGACCACTCCCGCCGCCGGAAGAAGCCCGACCAGGATGGCCACGGCGAGACAGGCGAGATCCGCGGTCCAGGACACTCGCACTTCGGCCACGGAACTCGCCGCGAACAGCAGCGCCCCGACCCCTGCCGCCATCAGCATGCCGAGGATCGCGAGGGCCAGGGCAACCCGCGCCAGGACTTCGCGCCCCGGAACACCCATGGCGAGGGCAGCGACGATGCCCCCGAGGCCCGCCAATCCAAGCCCGGCGAAGACGGCCGCGACTCCGCGCACACCGATCATCGCGTCAGCGGGATCCGGGCGTAGCCCCAGCACGGTGACGCCAATGGCGGCCACCGCGAACCAGAGGACGATCACCCCCGTCATCACGGTTCGGATCCGCGGAATCGGCTGGACGGGATCGAGATCCCGGGCCAGCTCTCGAATCAGAGCTTCCGAAGGGCTGCCACTCACAGGAGCTCCCTCCCGAACAGGTCGCGCAGTGCGCGATAGCCCCGATGTGCGCGTAGCTTGAGCGCACCTGGAGTGGTTCCGACCCTTTCCGCCGCCTCCGCCACGGTGAGACCCTCGAGCTTCAGCATCACGACGGCCTGTCGCTGAGCGTCCGGAAGAGAGGCGAGTGCACGCTCCACGCCGGGTGACAGGGATTCGGAGGGACCCTCCTGCTGCGGAGCCGCCAGGTCGGCTGCATCCACGCCGGACTCTCGTCCCCGAGCGCGTGCCTGCCGACGGGCCCAGTCGATCACGGCGTTCCGGGCGATGGTGCGAACCCAGGGCTCGAGAGGTCGCTCGGGTCGGTAGGTGTGTCGCGCGGTGTGGATCGAGAGCAGCACCTCTTGCACGATGTCCTCCGCGGCCGGATCGCCACCCACGCGCCCCCGCACGATGCCGCTGACGAAGGGAAGCAGCTCGGTCAGGAGTCGCTGGTAGGCGTCGGCGTCCCCCTGCTGGGCGGCCGCCATCCAGGCTCGCCAGCGCTCTTTGCGCTCCGCCCGCTTTTGCGCCCCGCTTTCCATCCGACCTCGCCCGGTTCTCTCGACGAAGCCCTAGCGTAACCGGGATCAGCGTCAGAACCAGGCGATGCTGGACACCACGGATCCGAGGCCAACGGCGGGGATGGGTCCGTGTCTCATCCCAGGTACGCGCCGAAGTCCCAACCGGTTACGGTCGCTCCGTATCAGCTGTAGCGGGCCTCGACGCCTCGTGATTCGCCGTGCTGCTTCACGGCCTCGCGCAGGTCCTCGATGAAGCGATCCGCCACGCTGCCGTGCTTGGGACTCAGCATCAGATGGAGGGCGTCCGGGGGCGTCTGTCGGTCGATGTTCCAGCCGCGGTCATCCATCACGTCGCAGATGGCGCCGAGATCGAGTTCGTCTGCGGTGAAGGAGAAGACGCTCATCACGGGCTCTCCGATCACGCGGAGTCCCTCGGTCGCATCGATCGCGGAGCGGATCTTCTTGGTGGTGGCGAGGAGGTCCGCCGCCAGCCGCAGGTATCCATCCTCTCCCAGGTAGCGCAGGATCGCCCAGGCCGCGGCGATCGGTGCCGCCGGGCGCGCCCCTGCCATGGAGAAGGAGCCGTAGAACCCTCCGGGCCAGTCGCTGTAGACGAAGAGCTGGTACTCCTTGAGATGAGATCCGTCCCGGTGGAGGACGACGGAGGCGCCCTTGGTGCAGTAGCCGTACTTGTGGACGTCGGCGGACATGGTGGTCACACCGGGCACTCGAAAATCGAAGGGCGGAACCGGATGACCGAGCCGCTCCAGGAAGGGCAGCAAGAAGCCGCCTAGACACGAGTCGGTGTGAAAGGAGATTCCCCGCTCGGCAGCGAGTCCAGCCAGCTCGGGAATCGGATCGACGGTTCCGAAGGGGTAGTTCGGCGCAGATCCCACCACCAACGCGGTCTGGTCGCCGATCATGCTCTCGGCCGCCCTCACGTCCGCCCGCAGATCCTCACCGATGGGAATCTGGCGGTGACTGAGCCCGAGGTACTTGGCGGCCTTCGCGAAGGCCGGGTGTGCAGTCACGGGAGCCAACATCTCGGGCTCGGTGACCCCCCGTTCCGCGCGCGCCCGATCCCGCGCCGACTTTACCGCCATCAGAATGCTCTCGGTTCCACCGGAGGTCATGCAGCCGTCTGCGTCCTCCGGCGCATTCAGGAGCCCCGCCGCCATCGAGACCACGTCCATTTCCATCTGGCGAAGACTCGGAAATCGGAAGGGATTGAGCGCGTTCTCGAACATGTAGAGTTCGTTTGCCTCGGCGAGAATGCCGTCCACCTCGTCGCTGACCGGATAGATGAGGCTGAAGGTCCGCGCGCCGTGCCAGTCGGCGTCCTGCTCCTTCCGCTTGCGCATGTCCTCGAAGAGCGCATCGCGCCCGATTCCCTGCTTGGGAAGCTGCATACTCATCTCGCCGCCTTTCCTCTGCTGAAACGCCGCCTCGTCGGGCGACCGGGGGATGCTCCGCGGGCAGTCTACCCGCTCCGCATCAGTGGAATAAAGCACGCCCCGGTGAGCGATGCTCGCTCGCCCGTAGGCGGGAGCGAGCATCGCCGGTTTTCGAACAGAGCGGGGAAACCACAGCCCCCGCGGGGAATCATCTGGGAGCTACCCAGAACGGAAAAGCCCGGAGCTACGAAGCAGCTCCGGGCCTCCCTGGGAAGGGGATATTTGGCTTTCAACTCTAAGGTGGGCGGATCCGCCCAAAGGTGTCAGCAGGATTCCGAGAAATTTGCCGATTCTCTGCCCCGCGGGATGCCTGAGTCTCAGTAGTCGGGCTCCAGAAGGATTACCAGCTGGCCGTCCTGGTAGCGCTGCCCCCCGAACACGAACGGCTTTCGCCTGGGAATCCGAAAATCGCCCTGGGCCGAATGCTCCACGTCCACGGCCACCAGCACCCCCTCATCGCTGAGATCCATCGGCCGGAAGCGGAAGCGCTTTCCGCCGGGCAGAGTCACGCTGCTGATCTGGTTGAGCGATACCTGCCGGCGCTTGAAATCGAGCACCCGGAGCGAGTCGTATTTGATCTGCGGACCGATGATGCGGTCGACCCGCCGAGCCCGGTCGTTGGCCTCGACGCCGCCCTTCCCGCTGGAGACGTGGACCACCGTGACCTCGAAGTCGATGGGTCGGGGGTCCTCGGCAGCCACCGGCGCCGCCAGCAGCAACGCCGCCAGCAGTGACGCGACCGGCCACCGACGGCGGCGATTAGATGAGCACACGTCCCGACCTCCCCGAGAGATCCCCGGGCTCTCCCTCGATCACCCAGATGATCGTCGCCTGGCTGTCGTCCTGAAGCACCATCAATGGATCGCCTCGGGAGTCGATCCAGCGCACGGATCCGGGAACAGAAGCATCGCCCCATTCGACTCCGATCGCCAATGCGAGTGCCGCGGCCGCTACGCCCACGCCAACCCAGGGAGAAAGCGCCCAGAGACGGGATCGCACCCCGCCACCCGCTTCCTCCGGCTCGGCTCGCTCGGCATCGAGAGCCGGTAGCCGCAGCCGGATCGCCTCCCAGAGGTCCGGTGCGGCGCCGTCCGTCTCCACCTCGCGGAGGAGCCGACTCGTCTCCTCCAAGGCGGAGAGCTCCTGCCTCGCAGCCAGATCCCGGGCCAGCCTGCGCTCGAGGCGCCAGCGGGCCAGAACGTGGAGCTCACCGTCGTGGTAGGCCTGGAGCCGCTCGCTGATTCTGTCTCGTGCGCTCACTTCGACTGTTCCCCCGCCCGCGCATCGGCACGGACCGCTACTCCCATCTCGATCAGGTAGGCCTGAAGCTGCTTCCGCGCGTAGTGGAGTCTGCTCATCACCGTTCCCTTGGGAATCTTCTGGGCCTCAGCGATCTCCGCGTAGCTGAGACCGTCCACCTCGCGCAGGATCAGCGTCTCGCGGGGGCCGTCGGGTAGACGTCCGATGGCCTCGGTGATTCGCTCGCGAAGCTGCTGCCGCATCATCGAGGCGGCGGGTTCGAAGCGCACGCCGGCCACCTCCGGCGGCAACAGCGAATCGGCGCTGGCTTCGCCGGTTCCCTCGTCCTCCCACTCCACATGACGATCGGACTTGTCGCGGCGCTTCATGTCGAGGCATTGATTCATCACCAGCCGATACAGCCAGGTGTAGAAGCTCGACCGGCCCTGGAATCGGGAAAGGGCGCTGTACGCCTTCAGAAAGGCGTCCTGGACCGCATCCCGGGCGGACTCTTCATTGCGCAGTACACGCAGAGCGAGGCGAAAGGCCCGGCCCTGGTACCGCTCTACGAGCACCGCGAAGGCATCGCGATTCCCGGAGAGAACTCCCCGGATCGCCTCCTCATCGGAGGTGCCGTCGAGATCCGGCGCCGCGATCGCTCCTCCCGAATTCGCGATCGTCCCATCTCCCCGCTGCGCACCATGGGCACTCCGTGCTCCCGCGGGGTTCGACGCGCGGCGCCGGTCCTCTATTCGAGGCCCCTGGGGGCTCAATGCGCCTCTCGCCAGTTCGAGCCGAGGCCGACCTCCACGACGAGGGGAACCTCCAGTGCGTAGACCGACTCCATCCGGTCCCGGACCAGAGACTCCAGCTGGCCCGCCTCGGACTCGGAGACTTCGAAGACCAGCTCATCGTGCACCTGGAGGATCATCCGGGCCGAGAGCTTCTGGTCCTCCAGAACCTCGGCCACCTCGACCATCGCCTTCTTGATCAGATCGGCGGCGGTCCCCTGGATCACCGTATTGACCGCCATCCGCTCTGCGGCCTGACGCAGCACCCGGTTGCGAGAGGTCAGGTCGGGCAGATAGCGGCGGCGGCCGAGCAGGGTCCGAACGAAGCCGTCGCTCTTTGCCTCCTCCACCGTGGCGTCGAGAAAGCGGCGCACCCCCCGGTACTGGGCGAAGTAGGCGTCGATCGTGCTCTGGGCGTCGGCCTGGGCGATGCCCAACTGGTTCGCGATACCGAAGGCGCTGGAGCCGTAGATGATCCCGAAATTGATGGCCTTGGCGTGCTCCCGCTGCACCGCCGTCACCTGCTCCGACGAGATGCCCGACACCTCGGCCGCGGTCCGCCGGTGGATGTCCTCACCAGAGCGAAAGGCCTCGATCAGGCTCTCGTCCCGGGAGAAGTGGGCGAGGATGCGGAGCTCCACCTGGGAGTAGTCGGCCGAGAGCAGTCGGTGGCCCTCGGCGGGGACGAAAGCTTCCCGGATGCGGATCCCCTCCTCGCTGCGGATCGGGATGTTCTGCACGTTCGGGTGCGAGGATGAGAGGCGCCCGGTCGCCGCTCCGGACTGGTGAAAGGTGGGATGGATCCGGCCCGTGGTCGAATCCACCAGGGGAGGCAGGGCATCGACGTAGGTGCTCTTGAGCTTTGCGAGCCTGCGGAAGGCCAGCACCTCGGAGGGCAGCTCGTGGTGAGCCGAGAGCTGCTCGAGCACCCCCTCGTCGGTGGAGTAGCCGGTCTTGGTCTTCTTGATGACGGGCAGCTTGAGCTTCTCGAAGAGAATGCGCTGGAGCTGCTTGGGCGAGCTCACCTGGAAGCTCTCACCGGCCAGAGCGAAGATCCGACCCTCGATGCGAGACAGCTCGCTCTCGTACTCGTCGGAGAGGTCGGCGAGGACGGCCTCTTCGACCCGGACCCCCGCCCGCTCCATGCCGGAGAGAACCGCGGTCAGGGGAAGCTCCACATCTTCGAAGAGCGGCTCCAGATCATCGTCTCTCAGGCGCCCGGCCAGACGCGGGGCCAGCTCGCGGAGCGCGCAGACCTCCTCGGCTCCCCACGCGGCCACGACCTCGGGGGCCAGCTCCCGTGCCGAAGTCGCCTTCGCGCCTCGCCCCGCCACCTCCTCCCAGGTCTGGAGAGACGCGGCCGAGATGCTGGCTCGCCAGGGTCTCGGTCGTGCGCGGACCCGCCGGGTCGAGCAGGTAGGCGGCCAGCTCGAGGTCGAAGCCGGGAAGCCTGGCTCGGACTCCGCGCTCCCCGAGCAGGGTCTGAATCTGTTTGGTGTCACGGCTCAGCCAGGGAGGAGAGCCGGGAGATTCGAAAAGAGGCCGCAGCAGCGGCATCGCCTCCTCGAAGGGGATGCAGTCGCGCTGGAGGAGCGTCGGCGTGCCAATCGGAAGGTAGGCCGCCCGATCGCCGGCCAGGGCGAAGCAGAACCCGGCGGGCTCGTCCACCAGGCCCCCCTTCTTCTCGTCACCGATCATCAGCACGGCGATCCCATCCAGCTCGGCCAGCTGCGCAACCATCCCCTCCAGATCCGCGAGGCTGGTCAGCATCTCGACTGCGATTCGATCCGCCGGCCGATCGTCTCCGCCCGCTTCGGATCCCAGGCTCTCGAGGAGCTGCGTGAATCCCAGGCGCCGGTAGAGAGCGCGCAGGGCCTCGTCGTCCGGCCCGCCGAGCGAGAGGGATTCGATCCGACACTCCAGCGGAACATCCTCGCGAAGCGTGGCCAGAAGCTTGGAGAGGCGCGCCTCCTCCGCCTGGCTGAGCAGGGCCTCCCGCGCCTTCTTGGCCTTGACCTGCGCCGCGTTCTCGAGAAGCGTCTCGAGATCCCCCCACTCCGAGATCAAGCGGGCGGCCCCCTTCTCACCGATTCCCCGCACGCCGGGAATGTTGTCGCTGGCGTCACCGGCGAGGGCGCGCGCATCGAGCAGAAGCCCCGGCGGAACGCCGAAGCGCGCCTCGACCTCGGCCGGGCCGATCCGGGTTCCCTTCACGGTGTCGAGGAGGGAGACGCGCTCGTCGACGAGCTGCATCAGATCCTTGTCCGTAGAGACGATCGCCACCTCGGTGTCTGGGGGCGCCGTCTTCACCAGGGTGGCAATCACGTCATCGGCCTCGAAGCCGGCGACCTCGAGAACGGAAATCCGGTGAGCCTCCAGCAGCTCCCTGGCGACGGGAAACTGGGCCGAGAGATCTTCCGGCTGCGCGTCCCGGTTCGCCTTGTACTCCGGATAGAGTTGGTCGCGGAAGCTGCCACCGGGAGGATCGAAGACGACCGCTACGGCGTCGGGCTTCTCCTCCCGGATCACCTTGGCGAGCATCTTCGCGAAGCCGAAGACGGCGTTGGTGGGGAAGCCGTCCGCCGCTCGCAAGGGAGGGACACCGAAAAACGCGCGATACAAACAGTTTGCAGCGTCGATGATGACGAGTCGTCTCGGAAGCTTGCTCGCGTCGTCCACCGTCCGAACCCACGTTCAGCCTAGCCTGCATGGAACATGCTAGCCTGGGAGGGCGATGCCCGTCGCTCCTCCCCGTCGCAGCAGCCAGCCGGTCTTCCGGCCGCGCTTCACACTGACGATCCTGTACCTGGCGTTCTTCTTCTTTCTCTTCGGGATACTCTTCGCCCTTCCCGACCTTCTGGAGGGGGCGCGCGGTCTGGGTCCGGGGCCGGAGGAACTCACCCCTGAGGAGCTCGACCGGGCCCGTGACACCACGCGAAACGCGCTGCAGGGGGGGCGCCTCCAGATCGCCCTGGCTCTGGCCGTCATCGCCACGGGCCTCGGCGCCTACGCGCGGGTGCTCCCGGGCCTGCGCGGGGACTAGACGGAAACGCGTCCAGCCAGATAGGTCTCGACGTCGCCGATGGTCTGCATGCCCTCGACGTCCTCGTCCGGAACCACGATGTCGAAGGCCTCCTCGAGAGCCATCACCAGCTCGACCACATCGAGGGAATCGGCCCCCAGGTCATCCAGAATCCGCGCGTCTTGCACCACTTCGTCGAGCTCTACGCCCAGCTGGCTCGAGACCAGCTGACGCAGACTATCCTGCAGGGTCGCGTCCATTGCTTCTTCACCCCCAGCCCTTCGGAACCGTTCCGATCCCGAGGCCCCCATTTCTCCAAAAATGTGACCCTGAGTCACCTTCCTCTCAGGAAAGGATTTCCGATGGTGGAGAGGCTGTCAAGCGGCCCTGGCGATACCCCGGAGAAAAAGCTCCACCATGTCGTCGAAGACCCGGTCGAGGTCGCGGCGACGCAGCTGCCGGCGAGGCGCCACGTGTTCGGTCTGGATCAAACCATTCGCCACCGTCCACAGGATGTTGGCGACTTCCCACGGGTCGCAGGGAGCGAAGTCCCCCGCCTTCACCCCCGCGTCGATGACGTCGGCAAGGATCCGCAGACAGTTCTCCCAGAGCTTCGTCACCTCGTCGACCACCCCGGGAGGGAGCTCACCGATCAGCTCCTGGTTGTCCAGAGCCCAGAAGATCTGGAAGTACTCCCGGTTCGTCATCCAGTGATCGTAGTAGAAGCGCCCGACCTGGCGGATCTGGTCCGCTGCGGCGGATCCCCGGTCGGCGGCCTCTCGCATCCGCTCCTCGAAGACCTGGCCGTTGTGGGAGAGAACCGCGACGTAGAGGTCCGCCTTGCTGTCGAAGTGGCGGTAGAGGGTCCCTTTGGCGACCTCCGCGATGGCGGCGACCTCGTCCAGGTTTGCGTTGACGAAGCCGTCCCGAAAGAACACCTCTCTCGCCGCGTCCAGAATTCTTCGGCGCTGAAGCGCCTTCTTCTGTTCGCGTTTCGCGGGAGTGCCTTCTTCAGGAGGAGATTTTGTCACTTCCCTCGTAACGATACGGCGCGAAGAGATCGGTGCCGAGATAGCGCTCGCCGAAGCTTGGAATGATCACGACGATGAGCTTGCTCCCGTTGCCGGGCTTCTTCGCGTACTTGACCGCCGCCTGCACCGCCGCACCGGAGGAGATCCCGACCAGGAGCCCCTCTTCTTTCGCCAGTCGGCGTGCCATCGTAAACGCTTCGTCGTTGCTGACCTGGATGATATCGTCGAGCAGGTCGGTCTCGAGCACGTCCGGCACGAAGCCGGCCCCGATCCCCTGGATCTTGTGCGGCCCGGGGGATCCACCCGAAAGCACCGGGCTCGCTTCGGGCTCGACGGCGACCGCCTGGAAAGACGGCTTCTTGGCTTTGAGCACCTGGGCGCAGCCGGTCAGGGTACCGCCGGTACCGACACCGGCGACCAACGCGTCGACCTCGCCGTCCGTGTCCTCCCAGATCTCGACTGCGGTGGTCTTTCTGTGGACCTCGGGGTTCGCCGGGTTCATGAACTGCTGAGGTACGAAGGCGCTCGGTAGCTCGGCGCAGATTTCGTTGGCCCTGTCGATGGCGCCGCGCATGCCCTTGGCGCCCTCGGTCAGCACCAGCCTGGCGCCGAAGGCCCGCAGTGTGACGCGGCGCTCCGGGCTCATGGTGTCGGGCATCACCAGCACGCACTGGTACCCCTTCACCGCGGCGACGAATGCGAGCGCAATGCCCGTGTTCCCGCTGGTCGGCTCGACGATCACCGTCTTTCCGGGCTCGATCTGGCCGCCCCGCTCGGCCGCTTCGATCATCGCGAGGCCGATGCGATCCTTGACGCTGGCCGCCGGGTTCTGGCTCTCGAGCTTGACGACCAGATCCGCCGAGAGCCCGTCCTTGACCTTTCCCAGGCGCACCAGGGGAGTACGACCGATCAGTTCGGTGACGTCATTGGCGATTCGCACGGCTCTTCCCTCCCGTCCCCCGACGTAGAGGAGAGTACGCGAGGGAGGGGCCCCTGTCATCCAAGCCCGGCGAGCAACTCCTCGACGAGCACGGTTGCGTAGCTTCCCGGCGGCAACGCGAAGGAGAGTCGCACCGCCCCTTCTCCCACGAGCTCGGAGCTCGCCGCTTCGGGCCGGACGCGAAGAGGCCGCCGGGCGCCCCGGAGCCGGACTCCGCGCGGAAGGCGCAGCATCTCGGCAGACGGGATGCCGAGCTCTCGGTAGACGGCGCGCTCCCGCTCCAGGGGTGCGGCGCGGGGTTCGAGAGTGCGGCTTCCGAAGATGGGACCCGAGGCGCTGATCTCGAATGCCGCCGCGCGAGGCGCCTCTCGCGCGGCGTCCTCGACCAGGAACGACGCACCCGAAGCGTGAAGCCAGGCGACATCTCCCGTTTCCAGACGATCGAGCGGCAGGCGCCGAGCGGCCAGCACCGCGTTGAAGACCTCGGCCTGCAGTGCCGAGATCAAGAAGCGCGCCTGGCTTCGGCTCCCGGCGAGCGGAGCGCCATCCAGCAGGGCGCGCGCACGCGCGGCGTTTCCGGCGTCGCTTCCGAAGCGCTGTGCTCCGAAGCGATTGGACATGCCCCGGGACACCATCTCGGCGAGCACCGGCGTCACGCGCTCGGGCTCGGACAGATCGCGCAGCATCAATTCGAAGCGGTTTCCACGCAGCTGACCGGTGCGAAGCTTGTGGGGATGGCGGACCGCCTCGAGCACCTTGAACCCCTCGCACTCCAGGGTCAGCGCGCGCTCGGGATCGAGCCGCGGAACCGAGAACCACTGCCTGGCAATGGCGATCCGGTCCTTGCGCCCGGCGTAGCCCACCTCTACCGGTCGTACGCCGGCGAGCCGTGCGAGCTCCCGCCTCACCTCCTCGCTGTTGCGAAGGCGCTTCTCTACACGGACGAATGTGTGCTCCCCCTCCCCGCTCGGCCGATACAGGGGGATTTCGTCGACGACGAAGTCCTCGGGTGTGGGGCCGATTCCGGGCAAGGTCTTCCTCTCAAGCCCCGCTCACCCGCGCCACGGGAGCAAAGGAGCGCCGGTGCACTGCCGATGCTCCCACGCGCTCCAACGCCTCGATGTGTTGGGGAGTGGGATAGCCCATGTTTCGGGCAAAACCGTAGGCCGGGTAACGGGCATCCAGCTGCAACATGATCGCGTCGCGGTGCACCTTCGCGACGATCGAGGCCGCCGCAATGGAGGCATCCCGGGAGTCCCCCCGCACCAGGGGGGTCTGAGGGGTGCGGATCCCGGGAATCGTGCGCGCGTCCACCAGAACGTGGTCGGGGTGGGGCGAGAGAGCCTCCACCGCGCGCCTCATCGAAAGCAGGCTGGCGTGGTAGATGTTCAGCCGATCGATCTCCTCCGGCCAGGCCACACCCACCTGCCAGTCGAGAGCCTGGCAGCGGATCGCTTCGGCGAGGCGCTCCCGCTTGGCACGACTGAGCTTCTTCGAGTCATTCAGACCCGGCAGCTCCGGATCGTCCGGAAGCACCACGGCGGCCGCGACCACGGGACCCGCCAGGGGACCCACGCCGACTTCGTCCACCCCGGCGATCAGCCTGACGCCGCGCTCGCGGAGTTGTCGTCGGTACGCGAAGAGAAGGGCGAGCCGTGCCTTTTCCTTGCGGAGTGCCTCGACCCTCCGCCGACAGCGATCCGCGAGCGCCCTCGCTCCCGCCCGGGAATCCCTCCGCAACGCCTCGGCCAGCTCGGTGAGAGACGACTCGCCATCCAGCGCTGCAGCTCGGGCGCGAAGCGCCGCCAGGGATTCGCCGCCGAGCCCGCTCACTCGTCCCGAGTTCGGCGTCCCTGCGGGTCCAGCCCGAGGTGCCGCTCGAGGGCGCGGAGACGGCGCAGCAGCTCCGGCAGACGCCGCACCAGCACGGTGGAGCGATGCCAGCTGTGTTCCAGCACCGCCGGGAACCCCCACACCCTGCTTCCCGGGGAAACGTCCTTCGTGACTCCCGCCCGCCCGGCGATGAAGGAGCCATCGCCGATCGTGAGCTGACCGGCACTCCCGGACTGCGCCATCATGAAGACCCGGTTGCCGACGCGCGTGCTCCCCCCGAGACCCGATTGCGCCACGATGGCGGAGTGCGCACCGATCACACAGTTGTGTCCGACCTGGACCAGGTTGTCGATCTTTACGCCGCGCTCGATGCGGGTCGTACCCAGGCGGGCGCGATCGACGGTGGAGTTGGCGCCGATCTCCACGTCGTCCTCGAGCACGACGTTCCCGAGCTGCGGCACCTTCTCGTGCTCGCCGCGCTCGTTGAACTCGTAGCCGAACCCATCGCCACCAATCGACACCCCCGGCTGGAGGATCACGCGATCTCCAATCGCGCACCGCTCGCGCACCACGACAGCAGGATGGAACAGACAATCGGCCCCGACGCGCACGTCGTCACAGAGCGTCACGTTCGGGTGCAGCACCGTGCCCGGACCGATCTCGGTACGCGCCCCCACCGCCGCCTGGGCGCCGATCGATGCCTCGGGATCCACCTTCGCGGTGGGATCGACGAATGCGCTGGGATGGACGCCCGGCTCGGGACGAGGGGCCGGAACGATCAGGGCCGCCGCCCGCGCGAAGTCCAGATTCGGCATCGAGGATCGGATCACCGGACGCCCGCCCACCTCCACGTCCGGAGGAGCGATCAGCGCTCCGATCCGCGTCTCCTCGAGTGCACCGGCGAGCTTCGCGGAGCGCAAGAAGCCCAGGTCGGAGGGTCCCCCTTCCGCGAGGCTCCCGACCCCTTGGATCGGGAAATCGGGATCTCCTTCCACGGGACGGCCGCCGAGCCGCTCCGCCAGCTCGGCGATACGGATCGGGCGTCCGGTCACGAACTCAACGCGCGAGCAGAACGGCAACCGGCGAGCTTCGCACGACCGCCGCCGCGTTGCTGCCGAGGAAGTACTCGTTGATCCGGTTGCGCCCGAACGCCCCCATCACGATCAAGCCCGCGCGGGCGCCGCGCGCCGTATCGACCAGCTTCACGTCCGGCCGGCCCAGCGTGGACGAAGTCTCGCGGATCGGAACGGTGAGCGAGCCGAGCAGCCGCCGAACCTCCTCGAAGCGGGCGGCGGCGCGCCCCTTGTCCTTGGAGTCGACGAAGACGTGGATGGCCTGCTCGGTCCGGCCCGCAAACTCCACGGCAACCTTGGCAGCGATGCGCGAGCCAGGAGAGCCATCGAAGCCCACCAGGATGGGCCCTCCAAACTCGGCGCCCACCGGTACCACGATGGCCGGCTTGGTGGTCTTGCGCAGCACCCCGTCCACCGTCGATCCGATCAGAGCCGTTCGACAGGCGGCGTGCTCGCCGTCGCGGCCGACCACCAGCAGGTCGACGCTCTGCCCACGCTCGACGATCCGGTCGTCGGCGATGCCCCGCACGGACTCGGGCACGCACTCGATGCCCTGGGCGCGCGCCAGATCGCCGACGCGACGGCAGGCGCCCTCCGCTCGTGCCTTCAAGAAGGTCTCGACTCCATCCAAGGCGGGCGGCGTGACACCGAGGGTGTCAGCACGAAGACCCAGAAGAGAGCGGTCTTCGATGACCGTCACGCCCTGCAAACGCGCCCGCAGGCGCGCGGCCAGCGCAACGCCGTACCGTTCGGCGGCGCTCGCCGCATCGGAGCCATCGGTTGCCAACAAGATCGATTCGATCATTCCCTTCTCCGCCCAACGGGTACCCGCCGCTCGGCTCCTCCTGGCACTCCACGCCGGGACAGACGATGTCCCGGCGCTGGTCCCATCAAGAATCGCACCACTCTCTCCGGTGCCGTACTGCGAAGCAAAACCTTCGAGTGCGGCAAGAGTACGAAAGCCCCGCGGGAACTGTCAAATGGGAGTTGAGGGGCCCAGTTGCGGGCCCTTCGGGGACGTGCAATACCCCGCTGTGTCCTCCGCCCAGCCCGCTCTATTTCGGCGCTTCCCGGCCCTCCAGGGCCGCCTCCCCCACCGCGGCTTTCTGTCCGGGCCGACCCCCGTGGAGCCCCTCCAGATCGCCGGTCTCGAGGGCCCGCAGCTACTGGTGAAGCGCGACGACCGCTCCTGCCCGACCTACGGAGGCAACAAGCCGCGAAAGCTCGAGTTCGTGATCGGGAGCTGCCTGGAGCGGGGGGTGCGACGACTGGTCACCGTGGGCGGCCTGGGGACCAACCACGGGCTCGCCACCACGATCCTGGGCCAGGAGGCGGGCCTGGCCACCACGCTGCTGCTGGTGGACCAGCCCGTGACCGAGAAGGTGCGCGATTCGCTGCTCCTCTTCCTCGCCTACGGCGCCGAGGTGGTCCACAGCCGCAATGTTCCAGGAACCGCCCTCCAGGGCATCCGGATCCTCCTCCGCTCCCGGCTCCGGGGGGAGCGAGCGGCGCTCGTGCCCGCCGGCGGATCCAGCGTCGAGGGGACGCTCGGCTTCGTCTCCGCGGCCTTCGAGCTCGCCGAGCAGGTCCAGGCCGGAGTGCTCGAGAGTCCTTCCGAGATCTACCTGCCGGTCGGAACCGGTGGAACCTACGTCGGTCTCGCCCTGGGCCTGCGTCTGGCGGGAATCCCCTCGCGAGTGGTCGGTGTCCTGGTAACCGACATCCTGCCGCCTTCGCCGGCTCGGCTCGCGAAGTCTGCCCGAGCGGTGTTGCGGAGGCTTCGCCGCGCGGATCCCTCGATTCCCGAGCTGGCGCTCGGTCCCGAGGACTTCCCGGTGACCCCGGGACAGGTCGGCCCTGGCTACGGAGCTTCGACGCCCGCGGCCGAGCAGGCTGTCCACGCGGCCCTCGATGCGGGTCTCGATCTCGAAACCACTTACACCGGAAAATGTCTCGCCGAGATCCGCGAGCGCGCCCGACGCGGCGCCCTGGGCGAGGGACCGATCCTGTTCTGGAACACCTTCAGCAGCGTCGACGTGAAGCGGCGCGCACCGCGCACCGCCGACGCGGCGGAGCTGCCAGCGAGGTTGCGCCAGCTCTTCGAATGAGTGAGGGTCGCTGACTCGATGGACCCCGCTCTCTCCCTGCCTGCCACGCGACGCGGATTCCTGAGTCTCGCGGCGACCAGCGCCGCTCTCACCGCACTGGCGAGGCTTCCCGCGGCCGGTGCCGTCGCGACCCATCGCTGCGAAACTGCCTTCTTCTGCGAGCGCGAGAGAGAGCTCCTGACCGGAGTGGTGGAGCGGATGGTGGCGACAGGTGCACCGGACGCGCCGGCCGTGCGCGAAACCGGCAGCATCGAGGTGATCGACCGGGTCTGCGCCGGTCTCGACCCGGGCGTCTCCGGAGTGCTGCCAAACCTGCTGCGACTGGTGGAATGGGGACCTCTTCTCTTCGACTTCAGACTGACTCGCTTCTCGAAGATGGGCGATGCCGAAAAGGATGCCTCCCTGCGCGCATGGATGACCAGCCGCCTCGGTCTGCGGCGCCGGGCCTTCTACGCGCTCCGCAATCTCTCCTACCTGGGCTACTACAGCCAGGACGCCACATGGGCACTGATCGGATACCGGGGACCGTTCCGGTTGGACCAAGAGGCGCCCGCGTGAGCCTCGACCTGCGTGAGCTCGAAGAGGATCTCCGCCAGGAAACCGACGTCTGCGTGATCGGCTCCGGAGCCGGAGGCGCGGTCGCCGCGGCCGAACTCGCCACCGGGGGCCGATCGGTGGTGGTGCTCGAGCAAGGTCCTCACTGGACGGCCCCGGATTTCACGCAGCGCGAGGAGGAGATGCTGCCGCGCCTCTTCGAAGAGGCGGGAATGCGCCAGACCGTGGATGGCTCGGTGATCATCCTCCAGGGGCGCAACGTCGGCGGCTCCACCGTTCACAACCTCTGCTACTCCTTCCGGACGCCGGAGCCGATCCTCCGCCTCTGGGGCCGGGAATTCGGCCTGGTCTCGCTGACTCCCGAGGCTCTCGCACCCAGCTTCGAACGGGTCGAGCACCACCTCAAGGTGCAGCGGATCCGCGAGGACGAGATCAATGCAATGAATCGCGTGATTCGCGCCGGCGCCGAGAAGCTCGGCTACTCGGGCCTGGTGGCGAAGCACAACCGCGAGAACTGCGTCCAGAGCGGATTCTGCATCCTGGGCTGCTTCTTCGGCGCCAAGCAGTCGATGCTGGTGACCTACGTCCCCCGCGCCGAGGAAGCCGGCGCTCGCATTCTCGCGAGCGCTCGGGCGGAGCGGATCGAAATCGAGAGCGGCCGCGTGCGGCGGGTCCGAGGCCATGCCGTCGACGAAGCCGGCCGCCCGGGGAGGAGCTTCGAGATCGACGCGAAGGTGGTGGTGCTCGCCGCCGGCGCCATCGCGTCCCCGGACCTGCTGCTGCGAAGCGGGATCGCCAACTCGAGCGGCCGGGTGGGGAGGAATCTGCACCTGCATCCCCAGGTGATGCTGGCGGGCTTCTTCGAGGAGTCGCTTCAACCCTACCGCGGCATCCCACAGAGCTACCTCGTGGATCAGTTCATCGATCTCGATCGGGATCCCCGTTCGGGTTACTACCTGATGCCGGTCACCGGCTTCCCGGCGCTCACGGCGGCGAACCTTCCCGGCTTCGGCAGCGATCACTTCCGCTTCATGAAGCACTTCGACCACACCGCCGGCCTGCTGGTGCTGCTCCACGATCAGAGCTCCGGAAGCGTGCGGCCCGGCCCCAGCCTCTCCCGCCCCGAGGTCCGATACTCACTGGAAGAAGAGGACCGACGGCGGCTCGCCCAGGGGCTCGTGCACAGCGCGGAGCTGCTCTTCGCCGGGGGCGCTCGGCGAGTCGTGGTGCCGTACTGGGTGGATCCGCTGGAGCTCGAGCCGGGGGACGCTCTGGATGCGATCGAGCAGCGCGGCGTCCGCGAGGGCGAGATTTCGATCAGCGCCACCCATCCCCAGTCGACCTGTGCCATGGGGAGCGACCCGTCGAATAGCGTGGTGGACGCATTCGGGGAGAGCCACGACGTGTCCGGCCTCTTCGTGGCGGACGCCAGCGTGTTTCCGACCTCGCTGGGAGCTCCGCCCCAGATCACCACGGCGGCGCTGGCGGACCGGACCGCCCGCCACATCCTGGAGCGCTGGCCCGAGCTCGCCGCGTAGCGGGTGAGCTATTCCTCGGGGCCGACGCCGGCCATGCAGCGGAGCACGTCGGTCTCGGTCACCATGCCGAGGAGATGGTCGTCTTCGACCACGGGCAGGCAGCCGATCTTCTTCTCGGCCATCGCCAGGGCGGCTTCGTCGACGGTCGCATCCGGGCCGATCACGATGGGTGGAGCGGACATCACCCGTGCGATTTCCACCACATGGAGGAAGGCGCGCCGTTCGGCGCCCGGGTGCTCCGAGAGAACCGACAGGGAAGCGCGCAGAAGATCTCGCTCCGACACGACCCCCACCAGCTTCCCCCCCTGGACGACAGGCATGTGGCGCACGTGACCGAGGGTCATGATATCCTCGACCGTCGACAGCCGTTCGCTGACCGAGATCGTGACCACACTCTTGCCCATGATGTCGCGAACCCGTAGGTCCGCCATCATCCGGAACCAGCCATGCAAAGGAACTCTGTGGCCAAGAAGAGAACCACGCGCAAGGAAACCTCCCCTTCAGTCGAAGGGGAGGATGACGGCGCCGCCGGCTTCTTCCCGGATCTGCTGCGCCGCGGCCTGACCCTCGGCTTCACCGGATTCTTCCTCACCGAGGAGGCGGTGCGCAAGGCTCTCGGTGAGTCGGTCCCCCGCGACCTGATGGACTTCATCCTGACCCAGAGCGAGCGAACCCGGGCGGAGTTCCTCGACCGGATCTCGAAGGAGTTCGCTGGGGCACTCAGCACGCTCGATCCGGTGGAGGTGGTGAAGCGGCTGCTGGAGGGACGCAGCATCGAAGTGAGCGCAACGATCCGTCTGGCACCGTCCGGCGCCGAGGAAGATGGGCGCGGAGTCGAGCTTTCCGTAAGGGGGCCTCAAGAATCCGAATGACGACCGAGAAAGCGACACCTGCAACGGGATCGGTAGCCCTGGCCTGGACCGGATGGATTCTCACGGCTCTGCTGCTGGCGTACGCTGCACTGCTCCACAAGGGAATCGGCCCGATCCCCGGCAACCTGGAATCCAACTGGTACAACCCGAACACGTTCCTGCTGACCGCGCTTCTGGCCAGCGGTCGCGGCGCCGTCATGGAGAGCGTGGGATCGGCGATCGCGCTTCTGGTTCTCCCCGCCCTGACCACAGCGGTGGTAGTTTTTTTCACCACCCGCTCGGCCGTAGCGCGGATGCTCTCGACGGCCTCGGTGATCGCGGTGGCCATTTTCGTGTATTACGGCGTGGAGGCACCCGGCGTGTGGAGCTTCTTCCACTGGCGTTGGAGCGCCTGCGTGGTGCTGCTCGCTCTCTGCCTGGGCGCCGCCCTCACGGCGCCGCTTCTCGCCGAGAGCTGGAAGCGCCGGGGCTGGCCCTTGCGGCTTCTCCTCTACCTCCCCCTCTTCGCCGCCACCGTGGTCTTCGAGCGCAACGTGACCGGTACCGACGACACGCTCTTGTTCGCAATCTCCCCTTGGCCGGTCGTGCAGATTTTCGGATTCGAGGTCTTTGCCTCGGCCATCGCGCTGTTGCTGATCGGCGTGGGGATCGGGCTATGGCTGGTAAGACGGGGCCTGAAGCGAACACCGGGGGATCTGATCGCCCTCTCCATAGTCGCAGCCGTGCTCACTGCGGCGATCCCCACCGGCGCCTTGTGGCTGGGGTCCCAGCAGGGCCTGACGCCCTTTCGCGCGGGCCCGGGGCTCCTCGCCTTCACCACGGTGCTCGCGCTGGTGATGCTCGTCCTCGCTGCGACGCTCGGCGGCGGCGGCTCGGGCAGGCTCTCCCACCGGGCGCAGATCTGGGCACTGGGCGGGCTGCTGTTGGGTCTGCCCCTGCTCGTGGGGCAGTCCTTGACCCGCCTCGACTACACCACCACCCGCGATAGCCGAGCTCAGCAGGTGATCGATGCGCTGCAGCGTCATTTCGAGAAGGAGTCCCTGTATCCCGAAGAGCTGACAGAGCTGGTCGATGCCGGTGAGCTGGAGGAGGTCCCCCAACCGCGAATCGGCTTCGCTCTCTTCTCCCAGCAGGACTTCATCTACCAGAACTTCGGCACCGGTTATCTCCTCGAGTTCTCCGCACCCCGCTGGATCCAGTGCGCCTACAACCCGCCCTACGCGGACGAGTACGAGGAGGAGGAAGACGAGGAGCTGGAGGATATCGGCGGCTCCTGGTCCTGTCCGTCGAAGCCTCCGGAGCTCTGGTAACTCAAGCGGGGACGTTGTTGAATATTCAATTTCCGGGCCTGGCCCGGAAATTGAATATTCAACAACGTCCCCGCTTGGCTAGCCGTCGCCCGCCTCCCTGGTGAAGGTCAGGAACGCCATCGCGGGACGTTTCGACGAGTCTCGCATGGCGAACTGCATGGTGTCGAAAGTCCAGCCCTGCTCGGTCCACTCATTCAGGATCTTCTCGAGCTCCTCGTCGCACACGTCGCTGGTCTCGACGACCTTGTAGTGGATGGTCACGAGCTCTCCTCCGGAAGCGACCGCTGCGCCAGCTCCTTGGCCGCGTAGGTAAGGATCAAGTCGGCGCCGGCACGCTTGATCGAGACCAGCGCCTCCTCCATGGCGCGCGGGCCGTCGATCCAGCCGCGCTCGGCAGCGGCGTGAATCATCGAGTACTCGCCGGAGACGTGATAGGCGGCCAGCGGGACGTCGAACTCGCGCCGGGCATCGGCGAGGATGTCCAGGTAGGGAAGCGCGGGCTTCACCATCAGGGCATCCGCCCCCTCGGCGAGGTCGAGGCGCATCTCGCGCAGCGCCTCGCGACGGTTGGAGGGATCCATCTGGTAGGCGCGTCGGTCTCCGAAGGCTGGAGTGCTCTCGGCAGCGTCACGGAAGGGCCCGTAGTAGGCGCTGGCGAACTTCGCGGCGTAGGCGAGAATCGCAACCTGATCGAAGCCGGCCTCGTCGAGAACGGCGCGAATCGCTCCCACCCGCCCGTCCATCATGTCCGACGGAGCGACGACGTCAGCACCGGCGCGGGCGTGCGAGAGTGCCGTCGATGCCAGGCGCTCGACGGACGGATCATTCGAGACCTCGCCGTCCTCGACGATCCCGCAGTGACCGTGATCCGTGTACTCGCAGAGACAGACATCGGTCAGGACACAGAGATCCGGAGCGCCGGCCTTGATCGCCTCCACCGCTCGCTGAACGATCCCATCGTCAGCATCGGCGCCGGAACCACGAGCGTCCTTCTCGGCCGGAATCCCGAAGAGGATGACGGCGGGGATTCCCAGATCGGCAGTCGCCTTGGCCTCGGAGACGACCTGGTCGACCGAGTACCGGAAGACGCCGGGCATCGAGGCCACCGGATCCCGAACCCCGCTGCCCTCGACGACGAAGAGGGGAAGAATCAGGTCCTTCCGGGAGAGCCGCGTCTCCCGGACCATCGAGCGCAGCGTCTGGTTTCGGCGCAATCGCCGCGGCCTGGTTCTGGGAAAGGTCATTGGCTTCCTCCCTGCCCCTCGGCGTCCCGCCCGTGGCGGGCGGCGTGTTGCTCCAGCGCTTCGACCAGCGCCCGTGCTTCGGCTCTTTCGGGTACCACGTCCGGCTCGATTCCCTGGGCGCGCAGCGCGTCGCCCGTCACCGGCCCAATGGAGGCGACGGTGCAACGGCCCGCGGCCTCCCGCGCAGCGGCGTCGAGCCCCCCGAAGAAATGCCGGACCGCCGAGGGACTGGCGAATGTCAGCGCGTCGAACTCCCCCTGGACCAGACTCTCTGCCAGCTGTTCCCAGGCGACATCCGCTGGAACGGTGCGGTACACAGCGACGGTATCGACGCGGGCACCGGCCTCGCGCAATCCATCGGGAAGGATCTCACGACTCTTCTCGGTGCGCGGAAGCAGGAAGCGCTTTCCCGCCGGCGGGAGTTCTCTCCGGATCTGGTCGAGCATCCCCTCGGCGTCGAATCGGCTGACCGGAACCTTGTGGACCGGGAAGCCCACCTCGAGGGCAGCCGCCGCCGTGGCCGGACCGACGCAGACGACCTCCGCGCGAAGCCCCGCCAGATCACCACCTCGCTCCGCCGCGCGAGCCGCCAGCTGGCGGGCTGCGTTCGCACTCGTCAGCAGAAGCACGTCGTATTCCGCAAGCTCGGCGAAGGCGGCGTCGATCTCCGGGGATGCGGGAATCGCCTCGATCCGGATCATCGGAATCACGACGACCTCGGCCCCGGCTTCCTGCAGCGCGTCCCGCAAGGAGGGCGATTGCTCCGCGGTCCGGGTGACCAGGACCCGTTTTCCGAACAGCGGGAGCCGCTCGAACCAGGCGAGGGGTTTCCGCAAGCGCACCACGTCCCCGACCACCACGGCGGCAGGCGCTCCGACGCCGGCCTCGCGAGCGCGTTTCACGAGCTCGGAGAGCGGCGCCTCCACCACGCGCTGTCGCGGCGTGGTGCCCAGCATCACGACCGCGGCGGGGGTATCCGACCTTCTCCCGCCCGAGAGCACGTGTCCGACGATCTCCTCGAGGTTGCTCATCCCCATCAGGACCACCAGGGTGTCCGCCGCCGCAGCCAGGCCCTCCCAGCGGATCTGCTCGCGCACGCGGGTGGGGTCCCGGTGTCCGGTCACCACCGCAAAGGAGGCCGCATGTCGCCGGTCCGTCACGGGGATCCCCGCATACGCGAGGGCCGCAATCGACGAAGTCACGCCGGGGATCACCTCGAAGGGGATGCCCGCATCGAAGCAGGCCGTGGCTTCCTCGCTGCCACGCCCGAAGACGAAGGGGTCGCCTCCCTTGAGGCGCACCACGGTCTTTCCCGCCCGCGCCAGCTCGATCAGGAGCGCTGTGATCTCGTCCTGGGAGCGGGTGGGAGAATCGTGACCGCGCTTGCCCACGTTGATCCGCTCGGCGCCGGCCGGTGCGGCTTCCAGGAGCTCCGGCGGAGCGAGGGCGTCGTAGACCACCACATCGGCGGTGCGAAGGGCTCGCACACCGCGCAGGGTGATCAGGTCCGGCGCGCCGGGGCCCGCGCCGACCAGGATGACCTTGCCGAGGGAGCGTGCCCGACTCACCCGATCGCCTCGGCTCGAATCGCCTGGAGAATCGAGGCGGCGCCCCCGCGGAGCACCTCGTCGGCAACGCGGCTTCCCGCCAGTGCGGCATCCGCAACCGCCGCCTCGGCGGAAGCGCGGACGACCCGTTGGCCGTCGGGGCTCGCGACCAGCCCGCGCAGTACGACCCGATCCGGGGAGACCCGCTCTGCCAGCGCAGCGAGGGGAACGCTGCAGTCTCCCTCCAGTCGCGAGAGGAAAGCGCGCTCCGCCGTCAACTCGGCGCGGGTACCGGGGTGATCGACGACCCCCAGATCCCCGGCAATCGGATCCCCTCCTCGCGCCTCGATGGCGAGGGTTCCCTGGCCCACCGCGGGAAGCAGCAGGTTCGGGTTCACCCGCTGGTGGATGCGATCCCCGAGCCCGAGACGGTCGAGACCCGCACAGGCGAGGATCACCGCGTGCAGGTCCTGCTCCTCGAGCTTGCGAAGCCGAGTGTCGACATTGCCGCGCAGGGGAACGATCTCGAGGTCGGGGCGCAGGGCGCGAAGCTGACTGCCCCGTCGCACACTTCCGGTACCGACCCGCGCTCCGCGTGGAAGCCCCTCCAGACTTCTGGTGGCCCCGCCTCCGATCAGTGCGTCCCTGGGATCGGCCCGCTCGGGAAAAGCGGCCAGGACCAGGCCGGGCGCGATCGCCGCGGGCAGATCCTTGGCACTGTGGATCGCGAGATCCGCCCGACCCTCGAGCAGTGCCTCCTCGATTTCCTTGATGAAGAGGCCCTTGCCGCCGATCTTGGCCAGGGAGACGTTCTGGATCCGATCGCCGGTGGTCCGGATCTCGACCATTTCGGTCTCGACGCCGAGGCTCTCCTCGATTCGCCGGGCGATCGAGCCGGACTGGGCGAGCGCGAGCTGGCTTCCGCGGGTTGCGATACGGAGCGTGCTCATGACTCGCCGTTCTCACTCGGGAGCGCGTCGTCGACCTCGGTGTCCGGTGCGCCGTCGTGGTCCAACCCGAAGAGGGCACGCGCCGCCTCCATGTAGACCAACACCTCCTCGCGATCGACTTCTTTGCGGAGCTGGGAGAGCGGCACGTGGAGGAGCTTGTTGACGATCGAGCGGGTGAGCGCGTCCACCCCCGCCTGCTGCGACTCGTCGAGGTCGAGACGTGAGAGCATTCGATCCAGCTCCCGGATCCGCACCGCCTCGGCTCGCTCCCGGAGGTGGCGGATGGTCGGAACCGCACTGAGAGCCGCCAGCCACCCCTCGAAGCGCTGCTGCTCCTCGAGAACGATCGCCTCGGCGCGAACCACCTCGCGGCGTCGCTCTTCGGTGTTGGATTCCGCGACCCCCGACATGTCGTCGAGATCGTAGAGATAGACGTTGTCGAGTTCGTTCACCGCGGGATCCACGTTTCGCGGAACGCCGAGGTCGATCACGAAGATGGGCCGGCCCCGGCGAGCCTGGAGAACCCGGGAGACGTTCTCCGTCGTAATGATCGGAGCGCTTCCTGCGATGCAGGTGAGCACGATGTCGGAGCGAGCCAGGATCTCGGGAAGCTCGGAGAGACCGTGGGCGCTGGCATCGAACTGGCTGGCGAGGTTCTCGGCCCGAGCCGGCGTGCGGTTGGCGACGCGAATCGCCGCCAGGCCTTCTCCGCGAAGGGTCTCGAGGGCGAGCTCGATCATCTCTCCGGCGCCGATCAGGAGGGCGGACTTGTCGTTCAGGGACTCGAAGATCTGCCTGGCGAGGTCGACCGCCACCCGGGCCACCGAGACCGGACGCTCGGCGATCCGGGTCTCATTGCGCACGCGCTTTGCAGTCGAGAAGGCCCGCTGATACAGGCGCGAGAGGATCGGACCGCAGGCACCGCAATCGACCGCTGCCCGATAGGCATCCTTTACCTGGCCGAGGATCTGCGGTTCGCCCACCACCAGCGAGTCGACCGAGCAGGCGACGCGAAGCAGGTGGCGCACCGCGCTGCCCTCGCTGTACTCGTAGAGCGCCTCATCGAGGGCGCGATCGCCGGGCACCTGGCTCCCGCTGGCGAGCTCCCGCGTGACGAAGGAACGCAGGCGGATGCGGGCGGCGTCGGGGCGCCGGGTCGTCGCCACCACCTCGACCCGGTTGCAGGTCGAGAGCAGCACGGCCTCCTCGATGTCGCCGTCCGCGGCGAGCTTGGTGAGCGGCGGCCCGACGTCATCCACGGCGTAGCGCTCGCGGAGATCGAGCGACGCGGTGCGATGGTTCATGCCGAGCAGCAGGATGTTCACGCCAGCATCCCCGCACCGATGACCGCGAGGACCATCAAGGTGAACCCCGCCATCGAGCTCAGCGCCGACTGGCGCGCCCCCTGGCCTGCTCCGAAGCGCACAGCGACCAGTACCGCCAGCACCAGCCAGGCCACGAGCGTTGCGTTCGCGTGCGCGGTGGCCGGCCAGAGGCGACCGTCGACCGCCTGCGTCCAGAGCACGCCCGTCGCGACCCCGAGACTCAGCAGCAGGAAGCCGACGACCAACGAGAGAGCGTTCACCCGGTCGAGAGCCTCGAGAGAGGGCAGCGGAAGTCGAATCGCCGAGGGACGCTTCGACTTGATCGTCCGGTGACGCGCGACGTAGAGGGCTCCGGCAGCGCCCGCGACCGCCAGGAGCGCCAGTCCGGCGCTGGCCAGCAGCACGTGAATGTGGGACCAGATCGGGCTCGCCGGCTGGGCTCCCGACTCCACCGCCGGCGCACCCAGGAACTCGACAAAGGTGCCGATGAAGGCCAGGGGCGCGACCACCACGGCGAGTCCGATCAGACGCACCCGGATCATCAGCAGCAGGTAGAAGACGGTCAACATCCAGACCACGAAGGGGACCACGTAGGCGAGATCCGTGAGCGGCGGCGTGCTCTCGCCCTCGTGCAGCTGCCAGAAGGCCATGGCGTGCACGACCACACCCAGAGACAGGCCCAGCACCGCAGCGCGGCTCAGGCGCTCGGACGGGAGTGTGAACCCGAGAGCCGCGGCCACCGCCGCCACCAGGTAGATGGCTGCGGCCAGCTGGTAGAACTCGAAGACCACGCGTACTCCCTCCAATCGCGTTCGCCGATGCGCGCCGGGACCGGCGCGGATCAGCGCTTGTCGAGAGCTTCCATCTGCGCGGCCACCTTGGCCGCATCGTCGACCATCTCGAAGATCCGATAAGTGGGCTCGCCGAACAGAACGAACCGGATCTCTTCGACGCAGCCGCCAGCTTTCAAATGCGCGCGGGCCTCCTCGAGAAGAATCTCGGCGCAACGCTGCAAGGGGAACCCGGCGATGCCAGCACCGATCGCGGGCACCGCCACCGTGCGACACCGCTCCTCCCGCGCCAGCTCCAGGCTGCGACGCATGGAGGAACGAACGCTCTCCTCGGTCGCAACTCCGCCGGGCGGCATTCCGGCCGCGTGGACCACGAAACGCGCCGGCAGGTTGCCGGCACCCGTGACCGCCGCATCTCCCACCGCGATCGGGCCGATCTGGTCGCACTCCTGCTGGATCGTCGGCCCGCCCTTCTGGCGGATGGCGCCGGCCACGCCCGCACCGAGAATCAGATCGCTGTTCGCCGCGTTGACGATCGCGTCCACTTCCTGGTCGGTGATGTCACCTTCCCGCAGGACGATTCGGCCCGTCACTTCGCCGTGTCTCCTCTCTCCTGGGACGACTCGATCAATCCAGCGGCCAGCAGTGGAACCAGGATCTCGTGATGGCCCACCAGAGAAATGCCCCGCCCGCCGAGACGCGTCGGACGCTCCACGACGTTCACCGCCGGCCGGTACTGACGAATGAAGTCGAGGTTGACGGTGGTGAATTTCTCCACCTTGAATCCGAGGTTGCGGGCCAGGGCCAGCGCCTTCAGGAACGCCTCCGGCAGGATCACGGCCGACCCGATGTTGAAGAGGACACCGCCCTGGAGCGTCGCGACCAGACTGGTCAGGGTCTCGAAGTCGCGATAGCTGGTGGCTCCCAGGGCCGCGCCATCGGCGCTGGGATGCATGTGGTGGATGTCGGTCCCGATGGCGGCGTGAATCGTCACCGGGATCTCCAGACGCGCCGCGGAGGCGAGGACAGAGCGGTTCTTGTGGGGAAAGCGACCGTGGAGGATCTCGCGACCGACCGCCGCCCCCATCCCCAGACCCTCCGCATCCCCCGCGCAGATCGCACCGTTCAGAAGCTCGGAGGTCTCCCGCGCCATCCCGAAGCTGCCGTCGTCGAGGGCCGGCCCGACATCCTCACTGGTGCGTCCCATCATGGCGAGCTCCAGGTCGTGGACGCATCCGGCTCCGTTCATCATCAGGCCACCGACGAAGCCGCGCTCCATCAGATCGACGACGATCGGCGCCAGGCCCACCTTGATCAGATGCGCGCCAAAACCCCACAGGATCGTCTTGCGGTTGCGGCGGGCTCGGGCGGTGGCGGCGATGGCCGCGCGCAGATCCGCGGCGCCCAGAATGGACGGCAGACCCTCGAGAAAATCGCCCAGGGAGCCCCCCGGGCGGTGCGGAACCGCCTCCTCGCTGCGACGCACCTTGCTCGCCCGGCGCCGGGCGGGGACCGTCCGGATCTTCGAGCGATCGATCGGCGGCAGGCGGCGACTCACGCGCCGCAGAGCTCCGGAAAGAGCAGGAGCTCCGCCACCTCGACCATCGAGTGGCCCAGCGTGATGTGTGACTCCTGGATCCGCATGGTGTCGTCCGACGGCACCACCAGGGCCAGATCCACGCGGTCGAGCAGCTTTCCTCCTCCGCGGCCGAGCAGCGCGATGGTGCGGATCCGGCGGGCCCGAGCCTCGTCGACGGCTGTGAGCAGGTTCGGCGAGTTCCCGGAAGTGGAGATGGCGATCGCCACGTCCCCCTCCTCTCCGTGGGCTTCGATCAGCCGCGAGAAGACGTGCTCGAAGCCGTAGTCGTTTCCGATCGCGGTCAGGTCCGAGCTGTTGGCGGTGAGAGCGATGGCCGGGAGCGCGGGGCGGTCCCGGCGCAGGCGGCCCGTCAACTCGGCGGCGATGTGCTGAGCGTCCGAGGCGGAGCCGCCGTTACCGAAGAGCAACATCTTGCCGCCGGAGCGATAGGCCGCGGCGATCCACTCGGCTGCTTGGGCGATCTCAGCTGCCGCATCCCGGGCCAGCTCCCGCTTCACACGAGCGCTCTCTTCGAGAGCAGCTCGGATGAGTGCAACCGTGTCGGCGTCCCCTTCCTGGGGGTGCTTCTTCATGACCACCTCTGGGAATCCGGGAGAGAGCAAGAAAAGCTAGCAAAACCGGTAACATCGGCGACTACTGAAGGATACCGAGAGGCCCCGGGAGCGTCAACGCGTGCTCCGCCGGAGATCCGGCGCCAGATCCGGAGAGCGCAGGGCAGGGCAAGATGGACCGGTTTCGAGAGGCGAAAGCGCGGCCATCTGTTAAACACTGGCATCTCACCGGGAGAGATTCGAACCGCGAGGCCGGGCTGGACCCGCAGGGAGAGGCAGCAATGTCAGAAGCAGGGGTGCTGGAGATCACGGACGAGAGCTTCGATGCGGAGGTGCTGAGCTCGGAGACTCCCGCGATCATCGATTTCTGGGCGGAGTGGTGCGCGCCGTGCCGAGCCATCGCACCGATCGTCAAGGAGCTCGCGGCGGAGTACGGCGACAAGGTGAAGATCGTGAAGCTGAACATCGACGAGAACCCCATCATCCCCAGCAAGTACGGCATCCGATCGATCCCCACCGTGCTCGCCTTCAAGGACGGCGCCGTCGTCGGCCAGATCACCGGCGCCCGCCCCAAGAGCGCCTTCGAGGAGATGGTCCAGAACCTGGTCTAGCTCGCCTCTCCCGGGGGCTCGAAGAAACGGACCGGCCAGCGGCGCCGCACGGCCTCGCGGTAGAGACGCGGATCCGGGTTGGTCACCACCGGATGGCCGACCAGATCGAGTAGCGGCAGGTCGGTGATCGAGTCGGTGTAGAAGTAGCTCTTGGCCAGGTCGATGTTCTGCCTCTCGACCAGCTGGTGGAGCCAGTAGATCTTCCCGTCCTCGAAGCAGATCGGCTCGACCACGCGACCCGTGAAGCGCCCCTTCTCGACTTCGAGACGCGTGTAGAGCAGATGCTTGATCCCGAGGTGTTCGGCGAGAGGCCCGACCACGAACTTCGTCGCTCCCGACACGATCGCCACCACGTGACCCTTCGCCAGGTGGTCTCCGACCAGCTTCGCGGCCTCCGGGTAGATGGTCGGCACCACGTCCGCCTCCATCCAGGCCTTTGCCGTCCGGGCCAGGGAGCGTTCACTCTCCCCCTTGAACTGCTGCATCGTGTCCCGGGTCCAGCCGGCGATGTCGAGGAAACCCACCTTGTAGCGGAGATAGGCTCCCAACCCCTTCATCAGCTCCCAGCCGCCGATCTCGCCCTCCCGGTAGCGGTATTTCATGTAGAGCGACCCCGAATTCTCGGAGATCAGCGTCTTGTCCACGTCGAAGAACGCACCGACGCGCTTTCTGGACCGGGAACCCGCGGGGGAGGGCATGGGAATATGTATACCAGCTCGGGCTAGAACATGTATCGGCGCATGGAGACGTTCAGCAGCAGGCCCAACGCGATCATGTTCGCCAGGAGCTGTGACCCCCCGTAGGAGAGGAGCGGAAGGGGTACACCGATCACCGGGGCGATCCCGAGCACCATCGCCACGTTGATGGCGACGGGCCAGAAGAGCATTCCCACCACTCCCACCGCGAGCATGGCGCCGAAGCCGTCCTTCGAGTTGCTCGCGATCACCAGGCCCCAGAGCAGCAGGGCCAGGTAGAGGCCGAGAACCACCACGCAGCCCACGAAGCCCCATTCCTCGCCGAGCACCGAGAAGATGAAATCGGAGTGCTGGGTTGGAAGAAACTGAAGCTGGGTCTGGGTTCCCTCCATGTAGGGCTTGCCAAAGAGTCCGCCAGAGCCGATGGCGATCTTGGATTGGATGGCCTGGTAGCCGGATGCCAGGGGATCCCGGGAGGGATCCAGGACCTGGAGAATCCTGTCACGCTGGTAGTCCTTGAACACGAACTTCCAGAGACCCATCAGGGCCGCGACCCCGCCCGCCGCCACCACCGCCCAGGCCCGGGCTGGAATCCGCACGAACGGCAGGAAGGTCACGGCGATCAGCACGGTCAGCACCGCCACCCCCATGTCACCCTGGGCCAGGATGATGCCAGCCGGGGCGGCGACGATCAGGCCGGGCACGAGAAGATCCCGGAGCCGCCGGATCTCGCTGGCCGGGTGGTGCTGGAAGTGTCTGGCCAGGGCGAGCACCAGCCCCACCTTGGCGAGCTCCGCAGGCTGAAGGCTCAGCGGACCCCAGAGCAACCAGGAGCGGCTTCCCCGGACCACCGGGGCGAAGACCAGGGTCGAGGCGCAGAGCAGCAACGTCGCCAGGTAGAACGGGATCGCCAGGCGCTCCGTGTGCCGGTAGTCGACGAGCAGAGCAACGGTCAGCCCGATCGAGGCCAGCGCGAGCGCGATCAGCTGACGACGGAACTCCGAGGGAAGCCCGCCCTCGGTCCCCGCCTGGGTGGCGGAGAACAGGTTCACGAGCCCGACCCCCACCAGCAGCAGCATCAAGAAGAGCAGCAGCCAATCGAAGTTCTGGAATGAACGTCGGTCAATCGAGAGCAACGTCAGCCTCCGATGCGGACCCGGACACCGCGATCTGCTCGGCGATCTCGAGCTTCTTCTCGAAGTAGCGGGCCAGGATCCGCTGGGCGACCGGAGCTGCCGCGCTGGCGCCGTGGAGCCCGTGCTCGATGAAGACCGCGACCGCGATCTCGGGCGCGTCGGCCGGGGCGAAGGCCCCGAACCATCCGTGATCCCGGTAGCGAATCGGGATCTCCTCCTCCTTCATCCCCTCGGTGTGCTCGAGGCGCACCACCTGAGCCGTGCCGGTCTTGCCAGCGACCCGGACGCCCTCCACCCGTGCCCGGCGCCCGGTTCCTCCGGGTTCTTGGACGACGCCCTCGAGTCCGCGGCGCACCGCCGCCAGGTATTGGGGCGCGATGGGAACCTCGCTCCGGACCTCGGGCGGGAACTCCTCGAGCACCGTTCCGTCCCGAGCCTCGAGGCGGAGCAGCAGCCGCGGCTGAAGCACCTTTCCGCCATTCGCCAGCGCCGCGTAGGCAACCGCCAGCTGAAGCGGGGTGTACAGATTGTATCCCTGACCGATGGAGGCGGAGACCGTCTCCCCCGGATACCACACCACACCGAAACGCCGCTTCTTCCACTCGGTGCTCGGGATCAGACCCGGCGCCTCGTTGGCGAGCTGGATTCCGGTGCGATGTCCGAGACCGAAGGACCTGGCGTAGTGCGCCATGCGGTCGATCCCGAGCTTGACGCCGTTGGTGTAGAAGTAGACGTCACAGGATTGTTTGAGCGCCTCGTGGAGATTGACCGAGCCGTGTCCCCCACGCTTCCAGCAGCGGTAGGTGCGCCTCCCGTGCCGAAAGTATCCCGGACAGTAGACGCGGGTCTCGGGGGTGACGATCCCGTCGGCGAGGATGGCGGCGGCGAGGATCGGCTTGTGGATCGAGCCGGGAGGATAGTGATTCTGGATCGCACGGTTCTGGAGAGGCTCCCACTCGTCGCCGGTGAGCGCATTCCAGGTTTCGACGTCGATGCCTCCGGCAAAGGCGTTCGGGTCGTAGGAGGGACGTGAGACCATCACCAGCAGGTCGCCGGTCCTGACGTCCATCGCCACCGCCGCACCCATCTTGGCCGGCTCACCTTCGGGGACGTCCAGGAATGCGGCCTCGGCCTCCCGCTGGAGGTCGAGATCCAGGGCCAGCACGACCTTGCCGCCGGGGACCGCCGCCACCTCGTCCAGAACCTCGACCTCGCGGCCCGCCACGTCGACGACGATGTTGCGCCCGCCGGCGCGACCCCGTAGATGGCTCTCCAGAAGCGCCTCGAGACCCGCCTGTCCGATCGTATCGCCGGCGCCGGTAACCCTCGCGGGACCTCCTCTCGAGCTGAGCCTCGCCGATCTCACCGATCAGCCCCATCAGGTGGGCCGCCATGACCCCCTCGACGTAGTGCCGTCGCGGCTGCACGTCGGTGACGACGCCGGGCAGCGCGTAGCGGTGGGTCTCCAGCTTCGCCAGGCGATCGAAGTCGAGGTCGTCGACCAGGCTGACCGGCTGGAACCGCTCGGCGCCCTTGCGCACTCCCACCCGTTCCTCGAGCAGGGCGGAGTCGGCTTCGAGCAGCTGCGCGAGAGCGGCGAAGGTGGTCTTCGGCTCGCGCAGGCCATTCGGGATCACCTGCAGCTCGTAGGCCGGACGCGTCGTGGCGAGAATCCGGCCCTCGCGGTCCAGGATATCGCCCCGCGGCGCATCGAGGCGGACGGTGCGCACCGAGTTCTGTTCGGAGCGCTTGCGAAGAGTCTCCCACTCGACGATCTGAAGCTGGAAGAGGCGCAGGACGAAGATCGTGAAGACGAAGACGATCAACGCGCCGATCAGACGCAGCCGCCCCTCGATGGGAGTGTCGGATTTTCCGAGCTGACTCACCATCAGAGCACCGGCCTCTTGGTGTCGAGACGTACTTCCCGGCTGCGGCGGGCGTCTCTCTCGGTGAACCGCTCGACGAGGCCGCGCAGAGGGACGACCAGCATCGGCGCGACGACAGCGTTCACTCCGGCGCGAACCAGGAGATTGCCCGTCTCGCCGAGTGGAATGGGAAACACACCGAAGAAGAGCCAGGTGATCCCGATGACACCCGCCGCGTCGAAGATCGTGATGGCGAAGACAAAGACCGCCAGGGGCAGGGCCCGCTTGAGATCGAGCTGGGCGTTCAGGATCCGAGTCACCACGAACTCGACGATCCGGATCAGTGCGTACTGACCGAGGAGCGCGTTCGAGAACATGCCCGCGCTGAGGCCGAGGGCCGCGGCCAGCAGCAGGCCCTCGACGGGTGGCAGCGCCAGGATCGCCACTACGGGAATCAGGAGTCCGAGATCCGGCACCCAGCGGCCGGGAAGGAGATTCAGGAGGGCGGTCTGGACGATCAGCCCGAGGACGCCCAGAGCGAAGATCGCGAGCATCGACCTCATGGCGATGGCTTCGCCTCCGCCGAGCTCCCGTCCACGCCGATCCCGTCGCCCTCCCCCGAGTAGAGCAGATCCATGGTCGGCCCCCGCTGGAGCATGATGAAGACCTGCTCGATGCGCCCGAAGTCGACGGAGGGCCTGTACCGAGGCCGTGTGCAGCAAGCGCGCCTCGTCGGTCTGCACCGCTCGGATGGTGCCGATGCGGAGGCCCTTCGGATACACACCTCCCACCCCCGAGGTGATCACCACGTCCTTCGGCTGAACGTCATCGCCCCGAACCATGAACACGAATTCGAGCTCTCCGGTGCCCTTTCCCCGGACGATTCCCCGGGCGCGGCTGCGCTGGATGATCGCATCGACGGCGCTCTGCCGATCGAGCAGCATCATCGCTCGCGAGGCGTGGGGAGAGGTCGCCGTCACCAGCCCCACCACGCCGTGATCGGAGACCACTGGCATGCCGGAGAGCACCTCGTGGCTGCGACCTCGGTCCAGCAAGATCGATCGGAACCAGGGGAAGACGTCCTGTCCCACCACCTCGCTGGGCAGCAGGGGCACCTCGAAGTTCTCCCGCATCTGCACGATGCGCTCCAGGTTTCCACTGGCCACCAGGGCCTCGCGGAACTGCAGGTTCTCCTCCTCCAGAGCCGCGACGCGCGAGCGCAGCGCTCTCGTTGTCACGACGGAGATCGACCAGAGCGATGTAGTCTGTCCAGGCCTCGCCGAGAAGATCCACCGGCCACCGGATCAGCTTCTGGATCGGGGTGGCGATTTCGATGAGCACACCCGAGAACCAGGAGTGATCGCTGCCTCCCTCCAGCATGGTGCGCCGATCGACCACCATCAGCGTGGTCGTCAGCAACAGCAGCGCGGCGAAGACGAGCGGGAGACGAATCCGACGGAGAAAGTCGCGCATGACCTCCGCGCCGGCGGGGCTTGGTTTAGGTTCGAATCGTGACTTCTCTGAGCAGGCGCAGCTCGTCCAGACAGCGTCCGGTGCCGAGCACCACCGCGGTCAGCGGATCTTCCGCCAGCATCACCGGCAGACCCGTCGTCTCACGGAGAAGAATGTCCAGATTGGAGAGAAGGGCACCGCCCCCCACCATCACGATGCCCTTGTCTACGATGTCCGCGGCGAGCTCGGGAGGGGTGCGTTCCAGGGCCACCTTGACGCTCTCGACGACGGCGTTGACGGGCTCCTGCAGGGCCTCCATGACCTCGTCGGACTTGATCTCGAGCGTCTTCGGCACACCGGCCACCAGGTCGCGGCCCTTCACCTCCATGATCTTGAGATCCTCGGTCGCGTAGG
This sequence comes from uncultured delta proteobacterium, assembly GCA_963722885.1. Taxonomy (GTDB): domain Bacteria; phylum Myxococcota_A; class UBA9160; order UBA9160; family UBA6930; genus CAVXZE01. Next base: position 184,778 of record CAVROS010000010.1, on the reverse strand, counting down.
CGGTTCCGATGGCGATCTTGATCAGCTCTGCGGTTCGCTCACCGATCAGCAGGTTGTACTTGCGCTTGACGTAGTTGATGATCGCCTCGTCCATCTTGTTGCCGCCGACGCGCGCGGAATTCGCGTACACGACACCGGAGAGAGAGATCACCGCGACCTCGGTGGTGCCGCCGCCGATGTCGACGATCATGTTGCCCGAGGGCTCCGTCACGGGGAGGCCGGCGCCGATGGCCGCCGCCATCGGTTCCTCGATCAAGTAGACCTCGCGCGCTCCGGCAGAGAGGGCGGACTCCTTCACCGCGCGCTGCTCGACCGAGGTGATTCCCGACGGCACTGCGATCACGATGCGCGGGCGAACCAGATTCGAGGAGCGGTTGTGGACGCGCGCGATGAAGTGCCGAAGCATCGCCTCGGTGACCTCGAAGTCCGCGATCACACCGTCCTTCATCGGACGAATCGCGACGATGTTGCCCGGCGTCCTTCCCAGCATCTCCTTGGCTTCTTCGCCGACGGCGCGGACCTTGTCGGGACCGCGTCCATCCTTGACGACGGCGACGACACTCGGCTCCGAGACGACGATGCCCTTGCCCTTGGCGAACACGAGCGTGTTCGCGGTGCCGAGATCGATGGCGAGGTCGCTCGAAAACCATCCGAGGATTCGCTTCAGAGGCACGTCCACTCCTTTGCGTAGGCCCGACCGCTGCCCACCGGCGCCTCCTTCTGCGCTCGTGGGACGACGTTATATAATGGCGCGGGACCCTCTAAGTACTCGATTTCACGAAATCTTTGGACTGAGGACAGCGCCACTGGGAATGCTATCAGCACCCCGCGAGGCGATCAACGAGGAAACTCCAAATCGGCGCGATTCGCTTGCTCCGTCGGAGGGCCGGTCGTACCTTGCGCGCTGAACCCTCGTCTCGAGTTCCAGACCGGAGCTCGGACGCGAAGGGGGTCTTTCACCTCACTGGAGGCTGGCCGAATGCTCCGGACCATGCGGGAAAGCTCGAAGTGGATCATGTGGCTGGTGATCGTGGCGGTGGGCGCGGTCTTCGTGCTCTACCTGGGAATCGGCGGCGGCTTTCGCGGCACCGGGGGAGCCGACACGGTGGTGGACGTGGATGGCCGCCGTTTCACGGCCAGCGACGTGTACCGCATCCGCCAGCGCCAGGAAGCCGAGTACCGCCGGGCACTGGGAGACGGCTTCGACGCGACCAACGCCGAGTTCCTCGACGAGATGGCGGCCAGCACCCTGCTGCGGATGGCACTGCTGGCCCACGCGGCCGAAGAGTTGGGCCTTCGCGCCAGCGACGAGGAGATCCGACGCTACTTGAGGCGGATCCCCGGCGCAGTCGATGAGTCGGGTCGCCTGGATCAGATGGTGATCACGAGCTACGCCGAGCGCGACTACGGAAGCGTGCGGCGCTTTCAGGAGGCGCTGCGGGACGAGCTCCTGGTCCAGAAGATCGGCCGTCTGCTGGCGGAAAGCGTGGCCGTCTCCGAGGCCGAGGCGCGGGAGGCGCTGCGCCATGGCCGGGAGGAGGTACGGATCGCCTTCGTCCGCTTCGACGGGAGCGTGCCACCCGAGGACCTGGAGGTCTCCGAGGCCGGGCTCGAGGCCTTCCTGGCCAGCGATGCCGAGCGGGTGCAGGCGGCCTACGACGAGCGAGCCGAAGAATACGATCGCCCGGAGCAGGTCAGAGCCCGGCACATCCTGGTCCGGCTGCCCGATGACGCCGACGCGGAGACGGAGGCGGCCGCGCGAGAGAAGATGGACGGAATCGTGAAGCGCATCGGGGAAGGGGCCGACTTCGTGGACGTGGCCCTCGAGGTGAGCGAGGACACGGGCTCCAAGGACCAGGGCGGCGACCTGGGGTTCTTCCCGCGCGGTCGCATGGTGCCGCCCTTCGAGGAAGCCGCCTTTTCCCTCGAGCCCGGAGCGACCAGTGAGGTGATCCGCACCACCCACGGCCTCCACCTGATCCGCGTGGAGGAGAGGCAGGCCGCCATGGTCGTGCCCTTCGAGGAAGTCCGGGACGAGATCGCCCGGGATCTGATTCGCCGGGAAGAGGCCATCGGACTGGCCCGGGCCCGAGCAGAGGAGCTGGCCGCCGCGATCCGCGAGGGCCACTCCCTGCTCGAGACGGCCCGGGAAGCCGGGCTCAACATCGAGCGGACCGAGCCGATCCGCCGCCGTCCCGACGGCTACGTTCCGGGTCTAGGGGCCGCACCGGAGCTGGTGACCACCGCCTTCGCGCTTACCGAGGAGGAGCCCAGCAGCGCCGAGATCTTCACCGTCCAGGACAACGAGTTCGTGCTGATCCAGCTCCTGGGGCGCACGGAGCCCACTGCCGAAGAGCTCGAGGACCTGGTCGACGGAGAGCGCGAGCGCCTGGCCGTCGAGAGGAGAGCCGAGCTCGAGCAGGCCTGGATCACGGCCAGCCGTGACTCTCTCGACGAGAGTGGCAGGCTCTTCTACAGCCTGAAGCCGATGGAGAGATAGAGCGCCGCGGCCTTCTGAACTTCGTTCGCCTTCGACTCGCTGCGCGCATGGCTCGGCTCTGCCGAGCCATGCTTGCTAGGCGGCCCCCACCTCCCACTCGAACACGAAGGCCTCGAGGCGATCCCGGCTCTCGGAGTTGCGCAGCTTGGCCAACGCCCGGGCCTCGAGCTGACGGACCCGCTCCCGCGACAGACCGAGCTTGCCGCCGATCTCCTCCAGCGTGTGCTCCCGCTCACCCTTCAGCCCGAACCGCCAGCGCAGGATGTTGCGCTCGCGCTCGCAGAGCTGAGCGATGGAGTCGTCGGAGGCGCGCTCGAGACGCGCGTGATCGAGTCCACTCACCGGGGAGATCGAATTCTGATCCGCAACGATGTCCTTCACCTTCTTGGAATCGGTCCCCGGAACTTCCTTCTCGAGACTGACGGGCTCTCGCACCATCCGTTGGAGCTGCTCCGCCCGCTCGACCTCGATTCCCATCGTCTCGGCGATCTCGCGGGTGGTCGGATCGCGCCCGAGCTTCTTCTCGAGGGCGTTGTAGGCCCGGTAGTACTTGAGCAGCGTGTCGTGCACGTGGCTCGGGATCCGGATGGTCCGGCTGTGGTTCTGGATCGCGCGGATCAGCGCCTGGCGGATCCACCACACCGCGTAGGTCGAGAACTTGTGACCGCGGTGATACTCGAACTTCTCGACCGCACGGATCAGACCGATGTTCCCCTCCTGGATCAGATCCTGGAAGGGAATGCCCATGTTCCTGAAATCCTTGGCGATCGCGACCACCAGCTTCAGGTTGTGCTGGACGAAGAGGTTCTTCACCTCGGTGAGCCGCTCCCACTCATCCTCGATCTCACCGACCAGATCCAGAAAGGCCTGCGCCTCCATCCCGATCTCTTGCTCGAGCTCGACCCGGGACTCGCGCCACTTGGAGAGCTCGGCAGCGCGCTTCTTGCGGCCATCGGTGGTCCGAGGGGCACGCCGCGGCGACTCCAGAGCCGCAATTCGGCGCGTTCCCCGCGCGACCTGCTTCCGGTACTCGAGCACGCTCCGGCGCATGCGCGCGAAGAGCTGCATGGAGAGATCCGCGTCCTTCATCAGGCGGGCCATGCGCCGCTCGAGCTTTGCCGACTACATCGGGCTTGCCAGCCTCGAGCGCTGTTTCACGCTTGCGCCACAGCGCTTCGATCTTGCCGAGGATCGTATCGATGCGGGCACCGAGATCCTCGCCCTCGGGCGACCCGCTGCCGAAGGATTCGCACATCTTGCCCGTCGCGCGATTCTCGCTCTTCAGACCCAGCCAGATGCGAACGGCCTCCTTTGCGGTCCAGGGCACGTTCATCATGCCGTGGCGGAACGCCTGAGTGGCGGCCTCGATCTCCTTGGCGAGAAGGACCTCGTCCTCCTTGCCGAGGGTGGGGATTTCCGCAATGTCGCGGAAGTAGGACACCAGCGCCCCGCGCTCGCTCGAGCGCTGGCTCTCGCCCGCGGTGTTCAGCCGTCGCGGGTCGACCTTCACGCCGCCGATGCCACGCGGGTTGGCGACCGCCTGCTTGTCGGTCGAGAGACCCAGCTCGCGCCGGCGACCGACGCGCCGCCAGCTATCGCCGGTCTTCTTCACACTGGAGGGTTCTCTCGTCAAACTCACCCTCTCATCCTCCATTCCGCGGGCCTCCCGACCCTCTCTGCGGGTCCCGTCTTGTACGGGCCACTTTCGCGACGGCCTCGGTGCGAGAGTCACCTCAATTGCACCAACGCCATTCGCCGCTTGCCCCCCGGGTGTCCTCTCGACGCTGAGATGGACCACTCTCCCCGCTGCCTGTGGCGGCCGGAAGCCGGAGCCTCATTTCTGTTCGGGCATACAACGGCGACCCGCCTTGCGGGCAACACCGAGGGGGCGTCTCGTCGGTCGAAGCAGATCCCCAATCTCAGCACCGCCGCAATGAGGCCACCCACCTCGACCCGACTGTCGATCAGGTCGATCAGTCAGAGCCCTCCGTGGGCCAGCCTTCCGCCTCAACCGAAATTCTCGCGGAAGCCGTTGCCCCGTGTGGGACCCTCACTTGCGACGCGACGCAGCACCCCAAATCCGTCACTGCGCCAACTGCTTCGAACTGCTCCAACCTGCAAGGGGCTACGGCAAGTATACCGTAACCCTCAATCGGAGCGGAGCATATGCCGGTTCTGGGGCTTTGCCAAGGTCTTTTTTCTCGGTTTTTATCGAAAAAAAATGGCCTGGAATTCGCCTGCTGGAACACCCATATGCGTTCCCGGGGGGAACTAGTGACGCGACGCGACAAAACCCACGAGGAGCTAGGCGAAGCTCTGCCTTTGATGCCGGATCAACTCCATGAACTCAGAGCGGGTCTTCGAGTCGCTCTGGAACACACCCCGGAGAGAGCTGGTGATGGCGAACGAATTCTGCTGCTGCACGCCGCGCATCATCATGCAGAGGTGGATGGCCTCGATCACCACCGCTACCCCGCGGGGACTCAGCTCCTTCTCGATCGTCTCGGCGACGTCCACGGTGAGGCGCTCTTGGACCTGGAGGCGGCGGGCGAAGATCTCTACCAGTCGCGCGACCTTGGAGAGACCGAGAACCTTCCCGTTGGGGATGTAGGCCACGTGGGCGCGTCCAAAGAAGGGAAGCATGTGGTGCTCGCAGAGACTGTAGAACTCGATGTCCCTCACCAGCACCATTTCGTCGTAGGAGACGTCGAACAGCGCCTCGCTCAGGACCTCCCGGGGATCCTGCTGATACCCCTGTGTGAAGAACCGAAACGCCTTTGCCACGCGGCTCGGGGTCTGCTCGAGACCATCGCGAGTCGGGTCCTCGCCGATCTCCCGCAGCAACGCCTGCACCATCGGCGCGATCGGATCCTCCTCAGGGTGGGAGACCCCCTCGGCCTCGGCTCGCGTCGCCGGCTTCTTCCTCGCATCGGTCATGGCATCTCCCCATAGTCGAAGTGGTTGCGCCCCGTCTCGACGATGCGCACGTGCAGCAACCGCGCTCCCTCGTGGCTGACGAAGGCTCCCTCGAGCTGCTCGTGCACGATCGTCGCGATGTTCTCCGCCGTCGGCACGACCCCCTGGAAGAGGGGATCCTGGTTCAGCATCGAGTGATCGAAGCGCTCGAGAACGCGGCGGCGAACGATCTCGTCGAGACGCTCGGGCTCGATGATCCGCCCGGTGTCCGGGCTCACAGGCCCGGTGATCGTCACTTCGAGCCCGTAGTCGTGTCCGTGGCCCCTGGGGTTCGCGCACTTGCCGTAGAGGCGCTCGTTGTCGCCATCCGAAAGGGAGGGTTGACGAAGCACGTGGGCGGCGGCGAACTGGTAGCGACGGCTCACGGTGATCACGGCTCGACCACATCCACCCAGAGATCCCGGTCCTGATACAGCCGGATCCGATCGAACAGTCCGGGCGCGAGGGCCTCGCGCAGGATCTCGGCGATCACCGTCGCGAGGTTCTCGGGGCTCGGAAGGCGCTCCTCGAAGTACGGAGTGTCGTGATTCAGGTCCCGATGGTCGAATCGACTCATGATCTCCCGCTCGAGTAGATCGTTCAGGTCCTTCAGATCGAGGACCATGCCGCTGGCCGGATCCGGTTCGCCACGCACGGTCACCTCCAGCCGGTAGTTGTGTCCATGCTGGGAAGCCCGGGGGCCGTAGCGGCGACGATTCTCCTCCTCGGAGAGGTCGTCGCGGCGGTAGCGGAGCGAGGCCGAGAACTCGATTGCCCGTGTCAGTCGAAGCACGTTCGTAACCTGTGGATTTTGAAGAGAAAGAAGAGTAGCGGAAGCCGCTGCGGCAGGCACCGGCCGCAGCTCTGGTCCGATCGAGGTGGTGGAGAGTCAGTAGGCGCGGAGGAGGCCGCGGACCACTCCGCGGATCTGAACCTCGCTCGCGGGGACCTCGATGGGGCGAAGGGCCTGGTTGGCGGGCTCGAGCACGACCTTGGCGCCGCGCCGGTAGAATTTCTTGAGCGTGGCCTCGCTGCCGCGGATCAGCGCCACCACCGTCTCTCCGTTGCGAGCCTCGCTCCGGCTCTCCACCACGATGGTGTCGCCGTCGCAGATGTGCTCCTCGATCATGGAGTCGCCACGCACCCGAAGAGCGAAGCTCTCCTCGCGTCGCCGGACCATCTCGCGGGGCACGGCAACGCGCTCCTCCACCTCGATGGCTTCGATGGGCGCGCCCGCCGCCACCAGGCCCAGCAGCGGCAGGGCGACGTAGCCCGAAGGATCCGATTCCACGGGCTCGACCGAGCGCGAGCGGTTCCAGGCCTTTCGCAGCCAGCCCTTCTCCACCAGGTGCTGGACGTGCTTGTGCACCGTGGCCACCGAGGAGAGGCCGAAGTGCGCCCCGATCTCCTCGAGACTGGGTGAGTAGCCCCGCGAAGTCACGTAGTCGCGGATGAAATCGTAGATTTCCCGCTGCCGCCGTGTGAGAGCCAAACCCCTTTTACCCTTTCCGCCTCGCCTTTCCGCCCTTCCGCCTCTTTGCTGCTGTGCGCCCCTTCGCTGTTTCTTCGCCCGCTGAAAAGCTTCGGCGAAATCAGGGCGAAAGTCAATGGGTTGACCGGAAGGACAGCGGCGATACATTGCGCGGGCTTTGGCAGTCGGGACGTCCGAGTGCCAATCGGCCGCGCCTCCTTGGCGCCGGCCCATCCGCAACGAATCATCGCAACAATCGGAGGTGTCGGATTCATGAAGATCCGTCCGCTTCAAGACCGAATTCTGGTCAAGCGTCTCGACGAAGAGGAGAAGACCAAGGGCGGGATCATCATCCCGGACACGGCGAAAGAGAAGCCCCAGGAGGGGAAGGTGATTGCCGTTGGAGGCGGGAAGGTGAGCGAGGACGGCAAGGTCCTGCCGCTCGACGTAAAGAAGGGCGACAGGGTGCTGTTCAGCAAGTACTCGGGCACCGAAGTCAACCTGGATGGTGATGAACATCTGATCATTCGCGAGGACGACGTCCTCGGGATCCTGGAGTAGTCGATGGCCAAGGAAATCAAGTTCGATCAGGAGGCGCGTGTCAAGCTCCTGAATGGCGTGAACGGGCTCGCCGATGCGGTGCGCGTCACGCTCGGCCCGAAGGGCCGCAACGTGATCCTCGAGAAGAGCTTCGGCTCGCCCACGGTCACCAAGGACGGCGTCACCGTCGCCAAGGAGATCGAGTTCGAGGACAAGTTCGAGAACATGGGCGCCCAGATGGTGAAGGAGGTCGCGAGCAAGACCTCGGACGTCGCGGGTGACGGTACGACCACGGCGACGGTGCTGGCCCAGGCGATCTTCCGCGAGGGCAGCAAGCTGGTGGTGGCCGGGATGAGCCCGATGGAGCTGAAGCGCGGCATCGAGAAGGCCGTGGAGGCGATCACCGCGGACCTGAAGAAGCAGTCGAAGCCCACGCGGGACTCGGAGGAGATCGCCCAGGTCGGTGCCATCTCTGCGAACAGCGACGAGACCATCGGCAAGATGCTCTCGGAGGCGATGGAGAAGGTCGGCAAGGAAGGCGTGATCACCGTCGAGGAAGCCAAGTCGATGGACTCGGTTCTCGAGGTGGTCGAGGGCATGCAGTTCGATCGCGGTTATCTCTCGCCCTACTTCGTGACGGACCCGGATCGGATGGAGACGGTGCTCGAGGACGCGATGATTCTTCTTCAACGAGAAGAAGATCGCGAACATGAAGGACCTGCTGCCGCTGCTGGAGCAGGTGGCGCGTCAGGGCAAGCCGCTGTTGATCGTGGCCGAGGACATCGAAGGCGAGGCGCTGGCCACGCTGGTGGTGAACAAGATCCGCGGCACGCTGAGCGCGGCGTGTGTGAAGGCTCCGGGCTTTGGCGATCGCCGCAAGGCGATGCTGCAGGACATGGCGGTTCTGACCGGTGGTCAGGTGATCGCCGAGGAGCTGGGTCTCAAGCTGGAGAACGTGACGCTGAAGGATCTCGGCAAGGCCAAGCGTGTGGTGATCGACAAGGACAACACCACGATCATCGATGGCGCGGGCTCGAAGAAGGACATCGAGGGTCGGGTGGGCGAGATTCGCGCCCAGATCGAGGACACCACCTCCGATTACGACCGCGAGAAGCTTCAGGAGCGTCTGGCCAAGCTGGTGGGCGGCGTCGCGGTGGTGAAGGTCGGCGCGGCGACCGAGACGGAGATGAAGGAGAAGAAGGCCCGGGTCGAGGACGCGCTGCACGCGACCCGCGCAGCGGTGGAAGAGGGCATCGTGGCGGGAGGCGGCGTGGCGCTGCTTCGCGCCCAGTCTGCACTCGACGGGCTGGAGGACAGTCTGAGCCCGGAGCAGGCCGCGGGGGTCTCGATCATACGTCGCGCGGTGGAGGAGCCGATGCGTCGGATCGCCGAGAACGCGGGGGTCGAGGGCTCGATCGTGGTGGACAAGGTGAAGTCCGCCAAGGGCGCCCATGGCTTCAACGCGGCGACCGAGGAGTACGAGGACCTGGTCAAGGCGGGCGTGATCGATCCCACCAAGGTGGTGCGTTACGCCCTGCAGAACGCGGCCAGCGTGGCCGCCCTGCTGCTGACCACCGAGGCGACGGTGGCCGAGAAGCCGGAGAAGGACGGCGGCGGCGGCATGCCCGGTGGGATGCCCGGTGGAATGCCCGGCGGCGGCATGGGCGGCATGGGCGGCATGATGTAGGCGCCACCCGACCAGGGCGGCGAATTCCCGCCAGGGCCGTATGGAAAAACGCCCCGGAGCAGCGCGCTCCGGGGCGTTTTTGCGTCCGCAGGCTTCTCAAGGAGCGCCAGCGTCCAGCCGAAACGAACGGTGGCGCGATTTATCCGGGTGAGGGAGAGGCGATGGGAGAAGCCGAGGATCGGCGAGGCCAGAAGCTCGTCCTTCGCCGACTCGAGGGACTGGGAATCGCGGCGGAGTTCCTCCCGGGCCGCCGCTCGGTCATCGCCTCCCTGCCGCTCGGCACCGCGCCCTTCACCACCCTCGAAGGCCCGCGCTACTTCGAGCGGGTGCGCTTCGTGACGGTCGGTCCCAGCCAGATCAAGTGCCTGGAGCCCCCCCCGTTCTTCCAGCTGCCGCTGGTGAACATCGCTGGATGCACCGACGCCAGCCAGATCGAGCAGAAGATCCGCGCCAGCTGGTCCGCGCGCACCGAAGCCCTCCGCAAGGCCCGCGAATCGCTCCGACGCCTCGGCGTCGAGGCAGAATCGGAGCAGGGAGGCACGCTACTCGCCTTCGCCATCGGCGTCGATGACGACAGCGCCCGGGTCCGCTGCAACCGGCCGGGACAGGTCGTGCTCCCGGCGCGCGGCCCGCTGGCGGGGAAGCCGTTGCGTCGTCTCGAAGACCGCCTCTTTGCCGTCGATCCGGGTCACGGCTCTGCGGTGGAGCTGGAGATCGCCATCACCGGCCGGCTGGAAGAGCTGGCCCGAGCCGAGGATCGTCTCGCCGATCAGCGCCGCCTGGTACTGGCCGAAGAGCGCAGCCGACCGAAGAACCAGATCCAGGGCCGGCGGAACCGGATCCTATTGGTGGGGCCCCGTCTCTCGAAGGATCCGAGCTTCGCCGAAGGGTTGCGGGTGCGGGGCTACGAGGTCGCCCGGGCCCAGACCGCCACCGAGGCACTGGCGGCCTTCGACTCCAGATCCTTCGAGGTGGTCTTCTCGGACACGAACCTCGGCCGGTGCGAGGGCATCGAGCTGATTCCCGCCGTCCACACGCTGGCGGGAATCCAGCGGCTTCCGATCGTGCTGGTGGACGACCGGATGCGTCCTCCCCGCCGCGAGGCGTCTCGACGGATGGGTGCCGCCGGCTATCTCGTACACCCGCTGGAGGCCTCCCGGATCGCACCGACTCTGGCTCGGATGCTGAAAACGCCGAAGAACCGCCGCTTCGAACGCTACCAACGGCGCCTGGCCGTTCACTGGCGAGGCTCCCAGAATGGCTGCCTTCACCACCGCGATCGGACGCATGGGAATGTTCGTCTGCACCGATCGGAACAGCCCGGCGAGAACGCTGGAGCGTTGCGAACTCACCCTGCCCGAGCTCGGAGAAACCCTGCGCCTGGAGGTAGAAGCGCTCTACCGCCTCCGCGGCGCACCGTCTGGAAGGCCCGGAGTCGGACTCCGCTTCCACTCGTTCCCGGACGACAACGAATCGACGCTGATCGACTACCTCGGCACGCTGTCGTCTACGTGAGCTTTTCGCGCGCCTTCTGGATATCGCTGTCCATGATGGTCTTGCGCTTGTCCGCAATCGCCGAAGCGTGGGCCTCTCGCGCCAGCCGGCCGATGTAATCCTCGGCCGCCGCGACGGCCTGCTCGATGGCGCTCCCGGAGACTCGCAATCCATCTCCGTGTTTGGCGAGAAGGCGCTTCACCACTGCGTTCGGTAGATCCCCCATGACATCTCCTCCGCGGGCGGGTGTGTTCTCATCGTAGGAGGGCTCCGTCGTACTTGTCAACGCAGGAGCGTGACCAGCCACGATGGGATTCCCCACACCCAGCCAACGGGGACGTTGTTGAATATTCAATTGTGCCTCCGATCACCAGCGCTGCTCGGACGGCACATTGAATATTCAACAACGTCCCCACTCGCTCACCCGCAGCGGCGTGCCGCCTCCTCGGCAGCTCGGATGACGTCGCGAAGCGGCGCCCCGCTGCGCCGCGCCGCTCGCTTGCAGTCGTCGTACTCGGCGGAGACATCGAGCCTTCCGCGCTCGCCGCGGGCGATCTTCACGGCGATCCGCCCGAAGGGAGTCTCCACCCTGCGAACCTCGCGCTCCAGGACCAGGCGATCGCATTCGACCGCGCGAACCCCCAGGGTGGGGGTCTCCGCGAAGAGGACTCCCGAGAGTGCGGTTCGATCCGAGGGACGCGCGAGGACGCGCAGCAGGAAGCCCGGGCGGTTCTTCTTCATCTGCACGTGTTGGATGGATACGTCGAGCGCGCCGACCTCGAAGAGGCGCTCCATCAGGTGATCGAAGTGCTCGGGGACCAGATCGTCCAGGTTGGTCTCGAGTGAGAGGATGCGGTCCCACCCCGCGGTGCCGCCGCGACCCAGCACCGCCCGCAGCAGGTTGGGCATGGGACCCTCGCGGTCGTCGCCGGCGCCGTACCCCACCGCCTCCACGGTCATTGCCGGGAGAGTGCGGAACTCATCCACCACCGTCTTCAGGATCGCGGCACCGGTGGGCGTGACCGTCTCCCAGGCCACATGGGCGGGCACGGTGGGAATCCCTTTCAGCAGCTCCAAGGTCGCCGGAGAGGGAAGAGGGAGTCTTCCGTGCTGGGTCTCCACGCTTCCGTGGCCGATGGCGGGAGGCGTCGCGGTCACCGCGCTCACCTCGAGCCGCTCCAGGGCGATCGCAGCTCCGGTGACGTCCACCAGCGCGTCGACTGCACCCAGCTCGTGGAAGTGCACTTCCTCGACCTTCACAGCGTGGACCTTCGCCTCGGCGCGGGCCAGCGCCTCGAAGATCGCGTGGGCCCTCTCGCGCACGGGTGCGGCGAGCTTCGCGCGATCCAGGAGCTTGCGGATCTCCAGATATCGGCGGCCGCTGCCGCGGGGACGTCTTCGCGACGCCTCGCGGGGAATGCCGACTTCCACGTAGCGCGCGCTCAGCATGCCGCGCTTCACTTTTCGAACCCGAAGACGGTAGTCGACGCCGAGACCGGCGAGATCCGACTCGAGGGTCGCGCGCGGGAGACCGGCGTCGAGCATCGCGCCCAGGAACATGTTCCCCGCGATTCCCGAGAAGGTCTCGAGGTGCAGGATCCGCTCCGTCGTTCCCTTCTCGAAATTCACTCGCCTTCGACTCATAGACGGTTGATCAGTGTGGCGACGTGGGCAGCGCCGAATCCGTTGTCGATGTTGACGACGGCGACGTTGGAGGCGCAGCTGGTCAGCATTCCCAGCAGTGCGCTGACGCCGTGGAACGAGGCGCCGTAGCCGACGCTGGTCGGAACGGCGATCACGGGCTTGTCCACCATGCCTCCCACGACCGAGGGAAGCGCGCCCTCCATGCCCGCCACGACGATCAGCACCCGGGCTCTGCGCAGAGTGTCGCTCGAGGCGAGCAGACGGTGCAGGCCGGCCACGCCGACGTCGAAGAGCGTCTCCACCTGGTTGCCGAAGCGGGTCGCGACGCCCGCGGCCTCGAGCGACACCGGGAAATCCGAAGTGCCGGCTGCCACCACGGCGATGGTTCCCTTGCCGACGATGGGCACTTCCGCCGGGCCGTACCAGAGCAGGCGAGCGGCCGGGTCGTATTCGCCCTCGGGAAGCTCGCGAAGGACCGCCTCCGCCATCTCGGCCTCCACCCGGGTAGCGAGGACGGTCTGTTCCTCCCCGAGCAGGACGCGAACGATCCCGACGATCTGCTCCGCCGTCTTGCCCGGCCCGAAGATCACCTCGGGAAGGCCCTGACGGAGGGCGCGGTGGGTATCGACGCGGGCGTGGGGTGTCTCGACGAAGGGCAGGCGCGCCAGCTCCTCGATGGCGCCCTCGGGGTCTACCTCGCCCTTCTGAACGGCGAGCAGAAGCGCACGTAGCCGATCTCGGTCCACGCCTTCGACCTTATCAGATGTCAGGATCGCGTGGGGAGACGCCCGCTGCTGAGGATGGTGGTGGAATCGGGAACGAAGACGAGAAGGCTCTGGAAGTCCTTGTGGCGGTCGGAGATCTCGGTCTCGATCCGCAATGCCGGCCGACCCTTCTGGCGAAGGCCGATCAGCGACCCCAGGACCTCCAGGGCATCCTCCATGGCGAGAACCGGAATCGAGGGAAGGATCGCCACCCCCAGCGCGTCGGCCATCGGGGAGACGACGTGAGAGGCCAGGATGTTTCCGAACTCCCGGAGTGCAGATTGGGAGACCGCCGGCGAGGCCTGATCGGTGGGCGTTCCCGTCAGATGCTCCACCAGCTGATCGCGCGAGGATGGCGAGAACAGAATCGCCACGATCCCGCCGAGGCCGCCCTCGATCTCGAAGAAGATCCCGGTCATCCCCTGCCGCTCGTCGTCCCGCAGGTTGACGACGAAGGGAAGCGCGGCGGACTCGGCGCGCAGCAGTCGAACCGTGGGAACGCGCATCTGGCAGGGCCGCCCCACCAGTCGAGCGAAGGCAGTGGCGGCGTGGCCGGCTCCGATGTTCGTGAGCTCCCGAACGCGATCGACGTCCACTTCCCGAACCTCTGCACCAAGTTCCGTCATATCAGATGATTCAGATCCAGCAGGAAGCTGGGGTTGCCATCTCCCAGCACGGTGAGACCCGCAAGGGCGCGCGCACAGCCCAGCAGGCTGGGGACCGACTTGACGTAGATCTCCTGCTGCCCTGCGAGTCGCTCGACTCGCAGGGCGACCCGTTCCCCCCGCACCTCGGCGAGGACCAGCGGTGTGGTGTCCGTCCCCTCGGGCGGTCCCATCCCCAGCTGCTGCCCGAGATCCAGCACCAGCACCGGCTCGTCGTCGATCAGGACGAATGATTCCCGCCCCGCCTCCTCGATGGTCGCCACCTCGACCTCGATGACCCGCTCGACCTTCGCGATCGGGACCGCGACGGTCTCCTCCCCGAGACCGAGAAGCAGCACTCGCTGCACGGCAGCGGTGATCGGGACCACCAGCGAGGTCGTGGTGCCGAGACCCGGCTGGGAGTCGATCTCGACCTGGCCACCGAGGGATTCGATGGTGGCCTTGACCGCATCCATCCCGACGCCCCGGCCGGAGTAGCCCGAGACTTCCAGGGCCGTGGAAAGACCCGGACGGAATACCAGGAGCGCGATCTCCTGGGGAGGCAGGTCCTCGGCGAGGTCCGCGTGAAGGAGACCAGCGGAGACCGCGCGGGCGCGCACGGACTCGAGGTCGATGCCACGGCCGTCGTCCGTCACGGAGATCCGAATCGAGTCCTTCTCCCTGCGAGCGTCGATCTCCAGGCGTCCGGCGGGGGGCTTGCCCGCCTCTTTCCGGATCGAGGGCGACTCCAGACCGTGGTCGACTGCGTTGCGGACCAGGTGGACCAGGGGATCGTTGAGGCGATCGAGAATCGAGCGGTCGAGCTCGAGCTCCGCACCGCGAAGCTCCACCTCGACGACCTTGTCGAGCTCCATCGCGATCTCCCTGGCCAGGCGCGGCAGTGGGTCCATCACCCGGAGCAGCGGCGCCGTGCGCAAGCTGAGAGCGCGGCGCTGCAGGTCGCCGACGACGCGGTCCATGCGATCGAAGCCCGCTCCGAAATCGGCGGAGCTGGCGAGACCCTCGGTCTCGGCGACGGTGCGGACCTGTCGGGAGGTGAGAATCACCTCACCGACGGAGCTCAGGAAGCGGTCCAGGCTATCGGTGCGCACCCGCACCGAAGGCGGCGGTGCGGGCGCCCCTAGACGCCGCGTCTCCGCGGCGTCAGGGAGCGCCTCGGGGATTTTTTTTCGGGCTCCTCCAGGGCATCCGGAGCGCCGCCGCCCGCGGCATCTGGAGAGAGCGCGTTCGCCAGCTCCGAATCCGGCGGAGGCGGCTCACCGGTGTCGCGAACCACGCCGACCATGCGCTCGAGCCCGTCCAGACCGCGGAAGAGCATCGCGATTCCCTCGACCACCTCGATCCGTCCGGCTGCCCGGTAGGCATCCATCCGGTCCTCGAGCTTGTGTGAGATCTCGGTGATTGAGTCGTAGCCCAGCGACCCCGCCATTCCCTTGATCGAGTGCGCCATGCGGAACACCAGATCGATCGCTTCGCCATCGTCCGGAGTCTTCTCGAGGACGAGCAGCGCGCGGCTCATCTCGGCGAGATGCTCCGTCGCCTCCTCGAGAAACAGGTTCCGGTACTTGGCGAGATCCACCCTCAGCTCTCCTTCTCGAGAGCCTTCTTGAGTGTTTCGACCACGCACTCGGGCTTGAACGGCTTCACGATGAAGTCCTTCGCCCCGGCCTGGATCGCCTCCATCACCAGGGTTTCCTGACCCAGTGCGCTGCACATCACGACCTGGGCGGTCGGATCCATCGCGACGATCCCCTTCACGGCGTCGATCCCCGACCGCTTGGGCATCACGATGTCCATCATCACCAGGTCGGGGTGAAGCTCCTTGAACTTCTCCACGACCTCGACTCCGTCGGAAGCTTCACCGACTACCTCGAAGCCCTCCGGCTCGATGATGTCCCGGATCATCTGCCGCATGAAGGAAGCATCGTCGGCAATGAGAACTCTCGTCATGTTTGAACCCCCTGCATGGCGTCGGCTCCTACGACCGACTCTTCGATCACTTGAACGGCCCGCGCCAACAATCGCTGCGGGTCGAGAACGTTGACGAGCCGGCCGCCGAGCGGACGGCGATCCACCACCACGTCGTCGGTCCCGTTGGCCGTGCCACCGGGACCGTCCACCAGGCCGATGATGGCGTCCACGGGCAGACCGAGGCGGCTGGGATCGTCGAGGCTCTCGCCGAGAACCAACACATTCTGGGGTTCGGAGAGCGATCCCTCTCCGACCTCGAAGAGCGCCGCGCGGTGGACGACGAGAAGCACGTCGCCGTGATGGTTCATGACACCGCCGACGGAGGCGCGCAGACTCGGCACGGAGGCGATGCGTCCCACCTCGGTCACCTCGGTGATGTCGGCGATCGGCAGTGCGAAGAAGCGTTCCGCCGACCTCGAAGACCAGCAAGCGGTCCGAGGAATCAGATGTGGGGAGATCCTTCACTCGGCCTCCCCGGACTTCGCCTCGGCACGGGTCTGGAAGCGATGGGCCACGGCCCGCAGCTCGCTCGAGTGAGTCGTGAGCGCGTCGGTCGACTCGACCACCTCCATCATCGCGGCGCGCTGCCGCTGGGAGTTCTCCGCCACTTCGTCGATCGCCCCGGCATTGGCCCGGGTCGCATCGGAGATCTGGGCCATGGACTCCACCATCCGCTCTGCATCCCGGGCCTGGTTGTCGGCCTCCTGGAAGATCTCCTCCGCTCGGGTGGCAGCCTCGCCGACGGCGCCGCGAATCTGCTCGAGGGAGTGAGCGATGGTGTTCACGTCTTCGCGGCCCTCGGTAATCACCTGGCCCGACTGACGCATCTCGTCCGCTACGCGCTGTGTGTCCTCCTCGATCTCGTGGATCAGCTTGGCGATCTCGTCGGCGCTGCGCGCGGCGTTCTCGGCGAGCTTGCGGATCTCGTCGGCGACGACGGCGAAGCCGCGGCCCGCCTCTCCGGCGCGCGCCGCCTCGATGGATGCGTTCAGGGAGAGGAGATTCGTCCGCGACGCCACACTGGTGATGATCTCGGTGATCTGGTGAACGTGGCGGGTCTTGGCCTCGAGCTGGAACACCATGCCACCGGACTGCTCGACCCGTTCGAAGACCGTGCGCATCTTCTCGATGGCGAGCCGGGAGACGTCGACACCCGAGTTGGCCTTCTGGTTCGCCTCGGCGGCAAAGCCAAAGGCCTCGCGAGCCCGGGAGGCGTTCACCTCGATCGCCGAGGCGATGTCGGTGATCAGGCGGTTCACGTCCTGCACCAGGGTCTGCTGGTGCGCCGCACCCTTCGAGACGTCCGTCACCGTGGCGGAGATCTCCTCGCTGGCCGTGTTCACCCCCTGGACGGAGCGGACCAGACTCTGGCTGCAGGAAGAGACCCGATCCGCGGTGACCTGCACGTGGCCGACCAGCTCGCGAAGGTTCTCCAACATCTCGGCGATGCCGTGGGACAGCTCGTGCGTCTCATCCGGAAAACGTCCGGCGGAAGGCACCTGGATCTGGGCTCGAAGATCTCCCCGGCTGATGCGATCCGTCGCGGTGAGAATCGGCTGGTAGTTTCGGACCAGCTGCCGGGACACGGCGAAGCCGAGAGAGCCACCGGCGGCGAGCGCCACGAAAGGCATCACCCAGGGCGATACCGGGTAGCCCAGAGCTTCGATGACGAGAGGGAATCCCACCACCGCCGCCGAGACAGCCAGCGAGCCAAGAATGAACTTATGCGATAGCGACAGGCGCACGCCAAGCCTATCGGTTCGCTGCATGCCGTTCTTGACGAAGAACCCGAAAACCCGACAGAACGGCGGAGACTTAGGCGTGGGCCCGCGCCTAGAAGTGCCTCCAGCCGCGGGGAGCTTTGGGAGAGCCGTGGATCTGCAATCCGCGCTCGGTAATCCGGCCGATCGCGGTCACCGCTGTCCCCAGACGTCGCTCTAGAGCTTCCGGACTGGGTGTATTTCCACTCATCGTGAAGAGCAGCTCGTAGTCCTCCCCGCCCCCGAGGGCCAGCCGGAGCGGATCCCGTTTCAGACGTTTGCAGGCGGCTTCGAAGCCCCGGGGCGTCGGCACCCGGCGCGCGTCGATCTCCCCACCCACGCCGGAGGCCTCGAGGAGGTGATCCAGATCCGCCAGGAGGCCGTCGGATACGTCGATGCAGGCCGTCACGCGGGCGATTCGGGCCAGGGCCCGACCCTCCGCCACTCGCGGCGTGGGGACCGTCCGGATCCGGCCCCGAGCCCGCTCCAGGGCCGAGATCCCCAGCTTGCCGGTCACCAGGATTCGATCACCGGGGCACGCCCCACTCCGCATCAAGACCCGGCCCGGGTGAACGCCTCCCAGCGCGGTGATGTTGATCGAGGTCTCGCGGGCGCGGGTCACGTTCCCCCCCACCAGGGGACAGGCGAAGGAGTCGGCCAGGTCCAGCATCCCGCGGACGACTCCGGTGACGCGCCGCACCTCGAGGGAGGGCGGTGCCGCCAGGGCGAAGGTGAAGCCGATCGGTCGCGAACCCATCGCGGCCAGATCGGAGAGATTCGCCGCCAGGGCGCGCCTTCCCAGCGTCCGCGGCGTCTCGCCATCCCAGCGGAAATGGGTCCCCTCCACCATCGCATCGCTGGTGACGACCAGATCTTCGCCGCGTCGCAGCCGCAGCAACGCGGCATCGTCTCCGATGCCGAGCACCACGTCCCGCCCCTGCACCTCCGCAGCGAGGCGCTGGATGCGATCGATCAGCTCGAACTCGCCCAGGTCCCGAAGCCGCATGAGCGGCAGGGTAGCGTGCTCCGGGGAGCAGACCGCTCAGTCGCCGGACTTGGCGGCCGCCACACCCGTACGAGGGGAAGCGGCGGGCGCACGCCTCACCCTGGACTTGCCGCGAGGGGGCATGCGCTCCAGGGCGGCCTTCAGCACCTGGTCCATGTGAGAGACGCCGATGAAGTCGATCTTCTGCGCGATCTCCCCGGGGATCTCCTTCAGCTCGGCCATGTTTCGTTCGGGCAGGATGACGGTCGAGATCCCCGAGCGGAGCGCCGCCAGGACCTTCTCGCGAACTCCGCCGACCGGAAGCACTCGTCCGCGCAGCGTCACCTCGCCGGTCATGGCCACATCGGGTCGCACCGGAATCCCGGTGGCGAGGGAGGACAGGGCCACGGCGATGGTGATGCCGGCCGAGGGACCGTCTTTGGGAATCGCTCCGGCGGGTACGTGGACGTGCACCTGATGACGTGAGAGCAGCCGCTCGTCGATCCCGAAATCCGCGAGCCGCCAGCGGGCGAAGGTGAGTGCCGCCTGACCCGATTCCTTCATGACGTCGCCGAGCTGACCGGTCAACACCAGGCCGCGGCCCTTCGTCATCGCCGCCTCCAGGCGCAACACGTCGCCACCCGCTTCGGTCCAGGCCAGGCCGTTTGCGACTCCCACCTCTCCCTTGGAGGAGGGTTTCTCGACCGCGTGCAGCGACGGTCCCAGGTAGCTCTCGAGCGTTCGCTGGTGGACGCGGACGATGGTCTCGTCGCCCTCGGCGGCTCGCCGCGCCACCTTGCGACAGATCGAGGCGATCTGGCGCTCCAGATTTCGCACCCCCGCCTCGAAGGTGTAATTCGTGACGATCTTGAGCACGGCCGCCTCGGACCAGTGAATCCTGCCTTCGGGAAGCCCGTTCTCCTCCAGCTGGCGTGGAATCAGGAAGGAGCGGGCGATCTCGAGCTTCTCCTCGGGCGTGTAGCCCGGGATCCGAATCACCTCCATTCGATCGCGGAGGGGGCCGGGAATGGAATCCAGCAGGTTGGCAGTGGCGATGAAGAACACGTCGGAGAGATCGAAGGCGACATTCAGGTAGTGATCGCTGAACTTCGAGTTCTGCTCCGGATCGAGCACCTCGAGCAACGCCGCAGAGGGATCCCCCCGAAAGTCGGAGCCGACCTTGTCGAGCTCGTCGAGCATGAAGACGGGGTTCCGCGTGCCCGCTTGCACGATCCCCTGGATGATCCGGCCCGGAAGCGCGCCCACGTAGGTGCGGCGGTGTCCGCGAATCTCCGCCTCGTCCCGGATCCCGCCCAGCGAGACGCGCGCGAACTCGCGGCCCATGGCGCGGGCCACGGAACGACCCAGGGAGGTCTTGCCCACGCCGGGCGGACCGGCGAAGCAGAGGATCGGACCGCGCGAATCGTGGCGCAGCTTGCGCACCCCCAGGAACTCCAGAATCCGCTCCTTGATTCCCGTCAGATGGGCGTGATCTCCGTCGAGGATGGTACGGGCGTCGGCCAGATCGAGCTGGTCCGGCGAGGATTTGGACCAGGGGAGATCCACCATCCACTCGAGATAGCTGCGCACCACCTGGGCCTCGGGACCCTCGGGATGCATGCGCTCGAGCCGGCGCAGCTGACGTAGCGATTCATCGAGAGCCTCGGGCGGAAGCCCGGCATCCTCGATCTTGGCGCGGTGCTCCGCGATCTCCTCGAGTCTCGGATCGATTTCGCCGAGCTCCGACTGGATCGCGCGCATCTGCTCGCGCAGGAAGTGCTCGCGCTGGCCCCGGCTCATCTCCTCCTTGGCCAGCGACTGGATCTCCGCCTGCATGGTGGAGACCTCGAGCTCGCGCTTCAGCAGCGAATCCACCCGGCGAAGCCGTGCGATGGGATCGACGACTTCCAGAATCTCCTGGGCCTCCGCCAGGCGAAGCCGCAGATTCGATGCGACCAGGTCCGCCAATCGCCCCGGCTCGTGCACGTTGGTCGTGACCGAGAGGACCTCGGGCGGAAGATTCTTGAGGGGAAGCAGGTCCTCCACGCGAGTGCGAACCGCGCGCATCAGCGCCTCGGCCTCGATACACCATTCGGCCTCGTGATCCGCCGGGAGCGTGCTCACCGAGGCCCAGGTCGCCGGCTCGTTCTCCACGAAAGACTCGATTCGGGCCTTGCAGAGTCCCTGGACCAGAGCCTTTACGCGACTGTCGGGAAGGCGCAGGATCCGCATCACCATGGCCACGGTGCCGACGCTGTACAGATCGTCGGGCTCGGGATCCTCGACCTCGGGGTTTCGCTGCGCGGTCAGCAGCACCAGCCGGTCCCCGGCCAGCGCGTCCTCGATCGCTGCGATCGACCGCTCCCGCGCCACGAAAAGCGGAAACACCATGTAGGGGAAGACGACCAGCTCCCGCAGCGGGAGGACCGGCATCTCTTCCGGGATCTCGAATTCCATACTCTCCGCAGTCATCTGTCTGCGTTTCGACGGGGCCGGGGCCAGACTTGAGACGTGCAAGTCGACCTGCCGATCGGACGAGCGGGCTTTCGGCAAGTCCTGGGAAGGAAAGCGCGCTAACGCTTCTCCAACCCGCCGGCGTCGAGATCCTCGGGGGACTTTTTCTCGGGAATGCGCAGGAAGGGCGGCTCGCCGGTCTCGTCGATGGAGACGATCTCGCCACGGTTTACGCCCAGCAGGTAGGGGCGCTTGATGGCGTTTCCGTCGTGGCGAACGGTGGTGACCCCCGAAACGCCCGGGTAGGCACGGGTGGCGAGCAAGCCCGCCACCACCTCTTCTCGCGTCTGTCGGCCGCGAGCGAGCTGCACCATGAGCAGATTCGCGGCATCGAATCCCTGAGCGGACAGGAAGCTCGGCTCCCCTCCAAACGTCTGCCGGAAGCGCCGGACGAACTCGGCGACGAAGGGATAGGAGCTCTCGGGATAGAAGTCGCCGGTGAAGATCGCGCCGTTCACGTGCTTGCCGCCGATTCTCACCAGGTCGGGGTCATTCCATCCACTCGGTCCCAGCAGCCGAACCCCTCGAACCGCGTGAAAGGCGAGGTGCGGCGCGATCAGGGACGCGTTCTCGTGAGAGTCGGGAATGAAGAGGGCGTCGAAGTCGATGAAGGGGGGCAGCGGCCGGTCGCCGGGTCCGGTGATCTCCGCGGCCTCTTTGCGCAGCTCCGCAGCGCGCTCTGGCGGCATCCGATTGGCGCGCTTCAGGAGCTTCTTCCGCTGGGCGAGGGCCCCACGCTCACCGCCACTGAGGAACTCGTAGCCGATGATGCGTCGAATCGGCTCGGCGAAATCCGTCGCCTCCAGATCGTAGGCAGCCACACCGACCACGGAGCCTCCCCCGGTTTCGACGGCGTCCCAGAAGGCTCCCCGCAGGGCAATCCCGTAGCTGTCGCGGGGATAGAGGATGGCGAAGCGCTGACTGCCGAGCTCGCGCAGCGCGTAGTCCGCCAGAAGCTCGGCCTCGAGGCGCGGGCTGGAGCCCAGCCTGATGACGTGGGGGCGCTCCCGGGCGACCTCCTCGCGTCGGGTCAGGGCGACGAGAGGTACCGCCTGGTCTTCCGCCGCGGCTGCAGCGGACTCCGCCTCCTTCGCCAGAAGCGGGCCGATGATGGCGAGAAGTCCCGGCTCTTCGGCCAAGGAGCGCACCCCGCGCGCGGCACCGGCGGCGCTGCCGCCGGAATCGCGAACCAGCAGCCGTATCTGGGATCTGGCTCCGGAAGCGGCCGCGTCGAAGGCGCCGGCGGCGAGAAGAATGCCGTGGAGGCTTTCCTCGCCGTAGGCCGCGAAGGATCCGCTCAGTGGCAACACCACACCGAGGGTGCCGGAGGTGGTGGTCGGATCCGGCTGGCCTTCCATCTGGACGTCTTCGATGCTGGGGACCTCGGCAAGGAGACCGGACCACACACCCGTGCCTTCGCGCAGCGCGTTCTCGAGGGCCGTCAGGCGAGCCACGTCGGCCTCGGTGAGGGGCAAGGTAGATGCGAGGGCCAGCGCAGCCTCGGCCGCCGCGGAATCGCCGGCGCGAAGAGCGAGCTCCGCCTGGCGCAGTCGCACCCGCGCCGCCGGCACCCGTTTGCCGAGCTGCTCCGCCGCCGCCTCCAGCTCCTCCGGGCTCATGGGCACCAGCACCTGCTCGATCTCGTCGTCGATCCGAGCGGCGGCCTGTTCGTCGGCCTGGTCGGCCCGGACCTTGGAGAGCCAGCGAAGCTGGACCGCGGGCTTGCCGTTCTCCCCGGCCAGATCGGCCAGCAGCCGATGGGCCTGACGGCGCTCCTCGCTCCCGAGCAAGGAGAGTCGGATCTCCTGCGCGGTGCGGTAGGCCGCCGCCGGGTGGCCGCGGGCGCGTTGGAGTCTGGCGAGCTCGATTCGGGCCAGATCGCTGCGGTCGCCCTTTGGATGGCGTCGGATCACCCAGGTGAGGTATTGGAGCGCATCGCGCTCCCGCCCATCTTCCAGTGCCAGCTCGGCGAGACGGAAGGCCGCATCGTCGGCGAGATGACTGCGCGGGTGGCGCCCGACGAAGACCTCGAGCGCTTCGATGCCGCCCGCGCGGTCGGCGCCGAGGACGGCGAGGGCCCGGGAATACTCCCCCTGCTCCTCGGCGGTGGGATCGGGCGCCACCGCCCCCGGCATCCCCCCGCAGCTGAGGAGGACCGATGCGAAGAGCGCAAAGAAGCCGGCTCGAATCATCAATCGAAGAGATCTTTTAGCTTCTCGAGGAAGCCGCGCGTCACCGGGGACACCTCCGTGTCGGTCTCCTGGGCGAACTGCTCGAGGAGCTCCCGCTGCCGATCCGTCAACTTGGTCGGAACCTCGACGAAGATGCGCACCAGCTGGTCCCCCCGCCCGCCCGAGCGCAGCGTAGTGATTCCCTTGCCGCGCAGACGAAAGACCTTGCCGGATTGGGTTCCTTCCGGGATGCGGAGCTTCACCTTGCCGTCGAGGGTGGGCACCTCGATCTCGGCGCCGAGGGCGGCCTGGGCAAAGGGAATCGGAACCTCGCAGTGCAGCTCCGGCCCGTCCCGCTCGAAGAGCGGGTGGGGCCGAACCGAGATCACCACGTAGAGATCCCCGGGCGGGCCACCGGAAATGCCCGCCTCGCCCTCTCCCGGGACGCGCAGCCGCATCCCGTCCTCGACGCCGCGGGGAATCCCCACCTTGATGGTCTTCTGTCCTTCGGTTCGGCCGGTACCCCGGCAGCCCGGGCAGGGGTCGCGAATCACCCACCCCTCGCCCGCGCAAGCGTCGCAGGGGCGGCTGATCCGGAACAGCCCCTGCTGGAAGATCGCCTGGCCGCTGCCCCCGCAGCGCTCGCAGCGCTGGGGGCTGGTCCCCTCCCGGGCCCCGGTGCCCTCGCAGGATTCACAGCGCATCATCCTGGGGATCTGGAGCGAGGCCTCGGTGCCCTCGAGCACCTCGGAAAGCTCGAGCTCGTAGTTGTAGCGGAGATCGGCGCCCCGCTGACCCCGGCCGCGGCGTTGTCCTCCCATGCGGCCGGCGAACAGGTCGCCGAACAGGTCGTTGAAGACGTCACCGAAGTTGCCGAAGTCGGTGCCGGGGAAGCCTCCGGGGCCACCGGCCCCCACGCCGTCGAAGCCGAAGTGGTCGTAACGGCTGCGCTTCTCGGGATCCGAGAGCACCGCGTAGGCCTCCGACGCCTCCTTGAACTTGTCCTCGGCCTCGGCGTCGTCGGGGTTGCGATCGGGATGATACTGGAGGGCGAGGCGGCGGTAGGCCGTCTTCAGCTCGTTTTCGTCAGCGCCGCGGGAGACGCCGAGGACCTCGTAGTAATCGCGTTTTCTCACGGAAGTCGGGTCACCGGGGTTCGGGCGGGAAACCAGCAGCCGCCGGCGACGCGGCGGTCGGACCTACTCGGCGCTATCCGCTCCCAGCGTCGAGTACAATGTCTCCGTCATTTGGTAGGAGAGCCCCGACAATTCGTCAACGGCGCTGCGGAGACCGGCCACGTCTGCCGCCTCGATCGCGGCTCGAGTCTTCTCGATGGCCGCCTGGAGTGCCTCGCGATCCGCCTCCTCGACGTGCTCTGCGTACTCCTCGAGCGCCCGCTCCGTGGAATAGGCCAGGCCGTCGGCCTTGTTGCGAAGGTCCACCAGCTCGCGGCGATCCTGATCCGTCGTGGCGTGACGCTGCGCCTCGTCGACCAGATCCTGGATCTCCTTGTCGGAGAGGCCGCCGGAGGCGGAAACCCGGATCTGCTGGCCCTTGCCCGTGCCGAGGTCCTTTGCCGAGACGTGTACCACGCCATCGGTGTCGATCTCGAAGCTGACCTCGATCTGGGGCACCCCCCGCGGTGCAGGGGGAATTCCCACCAGCTCGAAGCGTCCCAGGCTCTTGTTGTCCTCCGCCATCTCGCGCTCTCCCTGGAGCACGTGGATGCGGACCACGTTCTGATTGTCCTCCGTGGTCGAGAAGACCTGACCCCTCCGGGTCGGGATGGTGGTGTTCTTCTCGATGATCCTGGTGAACACGCCGCCCTGGGTTTCCACACCGAGGGAAAGAGGCGTCACGTCCAGAAGCAGGACCTCTTCGACCTCGCCCTTGAGGACTCCCCCCTGGATCGCGGCGCCGATCGCGACGACCTCGTCGGCGTTGACCCCCTTGTGGGGCTTCCGGCCGAAGATCTCGGCCACCTTCTCCTGGATCCGCGGCATGCGCGTCATGCCCCCGACCAGAATCACCTCGTCGATCTGCTCCCGCTCGAGCCCGGCGTCCGCGATGGCGGTCTCACAGGGACCGACCACCTTCTCGATCAGGTCCGCGACCAGGGCCTCGAGCTTCTCGCGGGAGAGCGTCAGGTTCAGGTGCTTCGGCCCCGACTCGTCGGCGCTGATGAACGGCAGGTTGATGTCGGTCTGCGTGGTGGAGGAGAGCTCGTGCTTGGCGCGTTCGGCGGCCTCCCTGAGACGCTGGAGCGCCATCTTGTCTTCGGCCAGGTCGATGCCCGCCTCCTTCTGAAACTCCTCGATCAGGAAGCCCACCACGCGCTGGTCGAAGTCCTCCCCCCCAGGAAGGTGTCGCCGTTGGTGCTCTTGACCTCGAAGACGCCGTCGCCGATCTCGAGGATCGAGATATCGAAGGTGCCCCCGCCGAGATCGAACACCGCGATGGTCTTGTTGCCTTCCGAATCGAGGCCGAATGCGAGGGCCGCCGCGGTGGGCTCGTTGATGATCCGCATCACGTTGAGGCCCGCGATCTTGCCGGCATCCTTGGTGGCCTGGCGCTGCGCGTCGTTGAAATAGGCGGGTATCGTGATCACCGCGTCGGTGATCGGCTCGCCGAGGAAGTCCGCCGCGATCTCCTTCATCTTGGCCAGGACGATCGCCGAGATCTCCTCGGGTGAGCAGTGCCTCTCGTCGACCCGGATCCAGGCGTCGCCGTTCTCGGCGGCCTCGATCGTGAAGGGAGCGACGCTCGAGAACCGCACCACCTCCTCGGTGTCCTGCTTGCGGCCGATCAGACGCTTCTGGGCGAAGACGGTCCGCTCGGGATTGGTGATCGCCTGGCGCTTGGCAATCTGGCCGACGAGCTTCTCGTCGCCTTCCGTGAAGGCGACCATGGACGGCGTCGTCCGCGCGCCTTCCGCATTGGGAATCACCTGGGGCTCGCCACCCTCCATCACCGAAACGCATGAGTTGGTGGTACCGAGGTCGATTCCGATGACCTTCCCCATCGAATGGTGCCTCTCTCGCGCCGGTCACCGTCAGGGAAACGGCTCCGGCTCTACTCCTGTTCGGCCTCCGCCTCGCCCTCGTCGCCGCCAGCCGCTGGCTTCGAAACGACGACCCGCGCGGGTCGAAGCAGTCGATCCCGGAGCCGATATCCCTTCTGGAACACCTCGATTACGGTGTTCACCGGCACCGAGTCATCTTCTCTTTGCGCCATCGCCTCGTGCACGTTCGGATCGAACGCCACGTTCCCGGCCTCGATCTCGCTCACTCCATGGTTTGCGAGTGCTCCGAGAAGCTCCCGCTGCACCAGTTCAACACCCTGCAACATGCTCTCGAAGTCCCCGCCATCACTCTTTCGCGCATGCTCGATGGCGCGATCCAGATTATCGACAGATGCCAGCAGATCCTTGACGAGATTCTCGTGACCGTACTGGTGGGCCTCCTCGCGTTCTTTGAGAGCCCGGCGGCGGAAATTGTCGAAATCCGCCTGAAGGCGGACCATTCGCTCCTGGAGGGCGGCCAGCTCTCCCCGGAGGGCCTCGGGCTCGGTGGCCTCGCCATCCTCGGCCTCGCCACCCTCGCGCTCCGCCTGGCGCGCCTCCACGGCTTCGGTGGCTTCGCGCAGCGCCTCCTCCAGCTCCGGACTCGGACTCACCGAGCCTCCGGAGGGCTCCTCCGCCAAGGGCTCGGGCGTCCCTTTCTGTTTCTTCTTCTTCTGATCGTCCGATCTCGAACTCACGTGCGGAGCCTTTCTGTCAACAGCTGGGACAGGAATTCCACCAGGGGAATCACGCGGGCGTAGTTCATGCGGCTGGGACCGATGACTCCCAGGACGCCGAGGGGAGCGAGCTCATCCCCGTACGGCGCGGCCACCAGCGCGCAGTTGCGCAGGGCGGGCTCTTCCACCTCGTTGCCGAAGGCCACCTTCACCCCGTGGTCCTCCAGCACCCGGTCCAGGATCTCCACCAGCCGTTGCTTTTCCTCGATCGCGCCAAACAGCTGGCGGATGCGATCCGGATCGCGGAACTCCGGCTGATCGAGCAGCGCGAGCCGGGTCGCGATGACCAGATCCGCCTCGTCGCGAACCTGCTCGGCGCCCGCCTCCGCGCCCAGATCGATCGCTCGGGCGAGCAGGCGCTCGGCGTGGCCACGAAGCGCCTCCGTCTCTCGAATCAAGAAGCGCCGCACCTCTGCCAGGCTCTTTCCCGCGATGCGCTCGTTCAGCTCCGCCGCCATCCGGTCGAGCTTCGGCTGACCCACATCGCCACGCTCGTCGATCACCCTCTGGTAGGCCCGGCCGTCGGAAGAAACCAGAAGGGCGAGCACGCGGTCCGTGGAGAGGCGAACGAAGCTCACGTGCTTGAGCACCATGCGGTCGAGCCGCGGGGGCAGAACGAAACCGAGCTGCTGCGTCCGCTCCGAGAGGAGCCGCGAGGCGACGTGGGCCACCCCTCCGACGCGAGCGTCCTCGACGCTGCCGGTGAGGGTGCGGATCTCGTAGTCGGCGAGACCCTGCAGATCCAGGAGCTCATCCACGTAGACCCGCAGACCGAAGTCGGTCGGCACCCGACCGGCCGAGGCGTGGGGCTTCTCGACCAGGCCGAGCTGGCTCAGCTCGGCGAGGGTGTTGCGAACGCTGGCAGGGGAGAGATTGACCGGCAGCAGGACCGAGATCATCTCGGAGCCGACCGGGCTCGCCTCCCCCACGTAGGCAGATACCACGACACTGAGCACCAGGCCCTGGCGCGCCGAGAGGGATCCGCCGCTTCGGACAGCCTCGCGGGAACGTCGGGGGAACGTTTCGGTAGGCGTCACCCTCACCCCAAAAACCTCAATGAAATCGCCGGGTACTGGGTAACCTAACGCACTTCCGACGTCAACGTGAGCAGTGCTGCGCCGCTCACACGAAGCGCTCGAAGACGGAGTCCGAGAGAAGCCATCCAGCAGGTGTGAGCCGTAAGTCCCCGCGTCGGTTCTCTTCGAGCAGCCCGACTCCCGCCAGCTCCTCGATCGCAGGACCGAACGCATCTCGCAAGGCGACGCCGAACTCCGCCTCGAACGACCTCGCGGCGAGCCCGCGGGTGGTGCGCAATGCCAGAAAGGCAGCCTCGCCCCGGGCCGTCCGGGCGTCGAGGATCTCCGGGGGAGCGTCGCCTCCCGCCAGGCCGGATTCGATCCGCTCCAAATAGGCGTCGAGTTCTCGGAGGTTGGACCGTCGCAGCCCGTGGGGCGCCTCCGGACTCGACGGGTCAGTCGACCAGGCCCCCGCCCCCAGGCCCAGAACCGGTTGGCGCTCCCAGTAGCGCCGGTTGTGCACCGACTCGAACCCCGGCCGCGCGAAGTTGGAGATCTCGTACTGGCGGATTCCGGCCCGCTCGAGTCGCTCGCGGAGGTCGAGCATCATCACCACCACCTCGTCCTCTTCGGGCAGAGCGAGGCGACCGCGCGCGACGGCGGTGGCGTAGGGCGTCCCTTCCTCGACGGCGAGCCCGTAGACCGAGACGTGCTCGGGTGCGAAGGCGATCGCGCTCTCCACGTCGCGGCGAAACCCATCGGAATCCTGACCCGGCACACCGAAGATCAAGTCGATCGACAGGTTGGTGAATCCCGCCGCGCGCGCCTCCCGCAGCGTGGCGTGGACCTCCGAGGCGCGGTGGGCGCGGCCGAGGCGGCGAAGGATCCGGTCGTCGAAGGACTGGGCTCCCACCGAGAGCCGGTTGACACCCGCCTTTCGAAAGGCCGGAAGCCGCGAGCGCTCCACGGTGCTGGGATTCACCTCGAGACTCGTCTCGACCCTTCCCCGAGAGGTGAAGGACTCGCCAACGGCTCCGATGATCCGAGCAATCGAGCTCGGCCGCAGCAGGGAAGGCGTCCCTCCCCCGAAATACAAGGCTCGCGAGGCCGTGCTCCGCGAAGACGTCGCGCCGAAGACGAAGCTCGGCGAGCAACGCGCGCAGGTAGCGGTCCTCTCCTTCGCTGCTGAGAGGGCGAGCGGGGATCACGGCGAAGCTGCAGTAGGGGCAGACCCGCTCGCAGAAGGGGATGTGGACGTAGACTCCAACGGTGGGGTCGGGCACCCCGAAAGGGTACCTTCCCCCAGCTTTGAGTTCTTCTCCGGTTCAACTCGAAACACTCGCGAACGGGCTGACCGTTCTGCTGCGAGAGGTCCACGTGGCGCCGGTGGCCGAGGTCCAGGTCTGGGCCGCGGTCGGATCCGCCGACGAGGAGCCGGGCCAGGGCGGACTCGCACACTTCCACGAACACATGCTCTTCAAAGGCACGGAGCGCAGGGGGGTCGGCGAGATCACGGCTGCGGTGGAGGGCGTGGGCGGACGCATCAACGCCTACACCTCCTTCGACGTGACCTGCTACCACGCGACGCTGCCCAGCGCCGAGGTGAGCGTGGGGCTCGAGGTGCTGGCGGACTCGGTTCAGCATTCGCTCTTCGATCCCGAGGAGGTCGATCGCGAGATCGAAGTCGTCCTGGAGGAGATCCGCTCTGCCGAGGACGATCCCCACCACGTGCTCTCGGACGCGCTCTTCAGGACGGCCTACCAGGTCCACCCCTATCGAGGACCGATCCTCGGCGTCCGGGAAGACGTCGCGGGCTTCAGCCACGAGAAGCTCTCCAGCTTCTACCGTCGCTGGTACACGCCCGACAAACTCGTGGTGGTGGCGGTCGGAGACTTCGAGAACGCCCGTATCCTCGAGGAGGTCCGTGCCCTCTTCGCAGACGCGCAGCCCGGCAAGGCCTTCCGCAACCGGCCGGCCGAGCCGGAGCAGACCGCCCTGCGGACCACGCTGCTGCGGCGTCCTTTCGAGCGCGCCTGTCTCGACCTCTCCTGGAGCACCGTCGGATTCCGCCATCCCGACGCACCGCTTCTCGACCTGCTCGCCTTCGTCCTCGGCGAAGGCGAGAGCTGTCGGCTGGTGCAGCGCGTGAAGGAGGAGTTCGGACTCGCCGATCGGATCGACGCCTCCTCCTACACGCCCCTGGATCCCGGTCTCTTCGCGACGGCGGCCGATCTCGACCCGGCCAACACGTTGGCTGCGGTGGAGGCGGTCCTGCGGGAGACCGAGATGCTGCGGGCCGAACCGGTTGCCGAGGACGAGCTCGAGAAGGCGCGGGCCAATTTTCTGGCCAGCCAACACTGGGAGCACGAGAGCGTCTCCGGGCTGGCGCGGAAGATTGGAAGCTTCCACCTGATCGCCGGGGATCACCGCTGCGAAGCGGAGTATCTCGAGAGGATTCGAACCGCCACCACCGAGGATCTACAGCGCGTGGCGAAGGAGTGGCTGGCGCCCGAGCGTCTCACCGTGGGCGCGGTGCTGCCCGACGGCGCCGAGCCCGGCATCGACGCGACCGCACTCGAGGAGGCCGTGGCCCGCGGGATCGGCGAGGCCTCTCGCGCGTTTCACCGCCCCAGAACCCGTGAACGACTCTCGGGGATTCTCTCCTACCAGCTCGAGAACGGCATCCAGATCCACGTGGTCCCGCGGCGCGAAGTCCCGGTGGTGGCGATTCGCGCGGTGATGCTCGGAGGGTTGCTCGCCGAGACGGCAGAGACCGCCGGCATCAGCAACTTCCTGGCGGGCATGTGGCTACGCGGCACCCGAGCGCGCTCCGCCGCCGACTTCGCACGGCAGGTGGAGTCCCTGGCGGCCGACATCGACGGCTTCTCGGGGCGGAACAGCATCGGCCTGACTCTGGACGCAACCAGCGAGAAGCTGCTTCCGGTGCTCGACCTGTTCGCCGAGGTGATGCTCGCACCGTCGTTTGGTGTCGAGGAGATCGAACGAGAGCGCCGCGACACCCTGGCGGTGATCGCACGGCGCGACGACCGGCTCGCGGCGCGGGTCTTCGATCTCTTCTGCAAGACCCACTTCCGTACTCACCCCTACGGACTCCCGATCCCGGGGACATCCGATGCCGTGCGTGAGATCAGCCGTGAAGCCCTGATCGCCCACCACGCGCGGCTCGCGCGTCCGGACAATCTGGTGATTGCCGTGGTCGGCGATGTGGACCCGGACGACATGGCGGCCCATCTGGCCCGCCGGCTCGGTTCCCTCGACGGCGAGCCCTTCGACCCCGCCATGCCCGAGCTGGAGCCAGCCCCGAGCGAGCTCCGCATCGCCGAGGAGTACAAGGACCGCGCCCAGGCACACCTGGTGATCGGGTTCCGCGGTCTCACGGTGCAGGACGAAGATCGCGAGACCCTGGAGGTGATCGCCCAGATCCTGGGCGGCCAGGGAGGCCGCCTCTTCTGCGAGCTCCGCGACCGACAGGGCCTCGCCTACTCGGTGAGCGCGCTCAACATGGAGGGCGTCGCCGTGGGCTTCTTCGCCACCCACGTCGCGACGGCCGCGGAGAAGTTCGAGGAGGCGAAGCGCGGGATGCTGGAGGAGCTGGGGAGGATCACCGAGTCGCCCCCTTCCGACGACGAGCTGCTCCGCGCCCAGCGCTTCCTGGTCGGGAACTTCGCCATCGAGCAGCAGCGAAGCTCGGCTCGCGCGCTCCACGTGGCTCTCGACGCGCGCTACGGACTCGGCCCCGACGCCGACCGCGACTACCCCGATCGCATCCACCGAATCACCCGCGAGGATGTGCTCCGCGTCGCCCGGCGGATCATCGATCTCGAGGCCTACACGCTCGCCGCCGTCCGCCCGGGAAGCGCTCAGGGACTCGAAGGCGAATAGCCCCGCGCGACGCCGTCGCTCTCGCGGATCGCTCCCGCCCAGGTGCCACCCGCTCTCCGGATCCAGCACGATCGCCTGGACGCTGGACCAGTTCCGCTTCGAGACCTCCACCCGATGTCCCCTCTTGCGAAGCGCCTTGATCACGTCCAGCGGCACCGCGGGCTCGACCAGCAGCTGTTCGGGGATCCACTGGTGATGGAAGCGCGGTGCGGACACCGCTTCCTGGACGTCCATGCCGTAGTCCACCACGTTGAGGATGCTCAGCAGCGTCGCGGTGATGATGCGCGGCCCCCCCGGACTTCCCGTCACCATGAAGGGCTTGCCGTCCTTCGCAACGATGGTCGGTGTCATGCTGGAGAGGGGACGCTTCCCCGGCGCAATGGCATTGGAGCCCCGCGTATCGACCAGACCGAAGGCGTTGGGCTCGAAGGGACGAATCGAGAAGTCGTCCATCTCGTTGTTCAGGATGATTCCTGTCCCGGGGACGGTGATCCCCGAGCCGAACAGGAGATTGATGGTCTGGGTGATCGCCACCGCGTTCCCCTCCGCGTCGGTCACGGAGAGATGGGTGGTCCCGCCGCCGCCGGACGGGTTCCCGGGACCCTCGACCAGGATCGCCGATTCCTTCTTGCCCCAGTTCCAGGGCGTCCGCCGCCACCAGGCCGTATGCATGCGGGCACGCTGGCGATCCGCATAGGGCTTCGAGATCAGCTCCGCGATCGGCACATCGACGAAGTCCGAATCCCCGAGGTAGGCGGCGCGGTCTGCGAAGGCGAGCTTCATGGCCTCGGCAATCACGTGCAGGCTCGCCGAAGAGCCGGCGCCGCGCTTGGCCAGATCGAAGGGCTCGAGGATGTTGGCGATCGCGACCAGGGCGATGCCCCCAGAAGAGGGGGGCGGAAAGGAGAGGATCTCGTAGCCCCTGTAGCTGCCGCGGATCGGCTCCCGCCGCTTTGCCTGGTAGCTCTGCAGGTCCTCGGGGGTGAGGATCCCGCCCCGTTCCCGCACCGCCTCGGCGATCGCCCGGGCCAGGCTGCCCCGGTAGAACACATCGGGGCCCTCGGCGGCGATCAGTCGAAGCGTCCTCGCCAGATCCGCCTGGACCAGGCGCCACCCGGGCTCGATGGGAGCCGCGTCGGGAGGAAGCTGGATCGCGGCTGTCTCCGGGAAGTGCTTCGGCCCACCCAGCTCTCGCCAGAGCTCCGCCGCGATCGCATGGCGAGGCCCGACCGCGAACCCTTCCTCGGCAATCTGGATTGCGGGCTCCAGCACTTCGGCGAGGGACTTGGTTCCGAAATCCGCCAGGGCCCAGGCCAGCCCCTTCACCAGGCCAGGCGTGCCGACGGCGAGGGGACCGAGCCGGGAGGCATGCGCGGGCAGGCCCGGCTTCAGGTACATGTCCGCGCTGGCCGCCGCCGGCGCCGTCTCCCGGGCGTCGATGGCGATCGCCCTGCCGTCGGCCAGCCGGATCAGGATGAAGCCGCCGCCGCCGATCCCGGAGTGGTGGGGATCGCTCACACCGAGGGCGAAGGCGGTGGCGACGGCTGCGTCGACCGCATTGCCGCCCGCCTCGAGCATGGCGAGGCCCGCGGCACTGGCATCCGCCTGGGGGCTCACCACCATTCCGCGCTTCCCGATCACCGGTGCCGGCGCGGCCGCGTGTGCCCCGGCGGCTATGCCCGCGATGTACAGGCCGACCAGGAGGAGGACTAAACTCCGACAAGCTGACGGTCGAATTTTCATGGGTCGGACGCTACCACATCGATTCCGGCGCCTTCTCAGTTGGGGGAAGAGATGAAAACGCGATGTCTACGGTTTGCAGCACTGATGGCGATGGTGTGGATGGTCTGGGCGGTCGCGCCGGGCTGCGGCTCTGACGAGGCGCCCGAACCGCCTCCGGAGACGGCGGGTCCTGCCCGCGTCGTTCCGCCGCCGCCGGCGCAGGCTCCCCGACCCGTGGCGATCCTCTCCGTCGAGAGCTTCGGAGAGATCCGCTTCGAGCTGATTCCCGAGATTGCACCGGCGACGGTGGAGAACTTCATCAAGCTGGCAAGCGAGAAGTTCTACGACGGCACCACCTTCCACCGGGTGATTCCCGGCTTCATGATCCAGGGTGGCGACCCCAACACGAGGAACCGCGATCCGCGGGACGACGGAAGGGGCGACCCCGGCTACAGGATCGAGGACGAGTTCAGCGAGGTCTCCCACACTCGGGGAATGGTCTCGATGGCGAATACGGGCAGACCCAAGAGCGGGGGCTGCCAGTTCTTCATCGTGATGGCGGACACCCCACACCTCGACGGCGACTACTCGCTCTTCGGCCGGGTGATCGAGGGCATGGAAGTGGCCGATCGGATCGCCGCCGTGGAGCGGGACGTCTACGGTCGCCACGGCCCCAAGGACCGCCCCCTCGAGAACGTCGTGATCGCATCGATCCGAATCGAAGGCGGCGACGCCGGCCGGAAGCTCCGCCCCGGGACCGGCGGCCGAGGCGCCCAGCGCGGAGTGGGACGAAGGAGCGCCCGAGTCCTAGCCCCGCGCCCGCCGAGGGGCTAGATTTCCCGCCCCGTGGCCCGGTAGCTCAGTTGGTAGAGCACCGCACTGAAAATGCGGGTGTCGGCAGTTCGATTCTGCCCTGGGCCACCACCTTACCCTGTCTTCGCGTGGGAAGCATGGCCTCATCGCTGGACCACCTGCGACTCGTGCCCTCGGCCAGTTACAGCGAGTCCTGCTACGGCACCAGCCCCGATGGCCCCGGCACCCCTGCCACGTATCCAGTCCCGAAACAGGCTGAAGTCAGCAATGCTCACCGCGCCGTTTCCGTCCATGTCGGTGCCGACACCACGGTCTACGGTGGCGATGTAGTCCTCTCGGAAGATGCTGAAGTCTGCGATGTCGCAGGTCAGGCTCTGGTCGAAGTCGCAGTCGCAAGCGTTGCCGTAATCGTCGCCATCCGTGTCTTCTTGGCCGCTGTTCGGCACCACCACACAGT
This sequence comes from uncultured delta proteobacterium, assembly GCA_963722885.1. Lineage (GTDB taxonomy): Bacteria > Myxococcota_A > UBA9160 > UBA9160 > UBA6930 > CAVXZE01. Next base: position 149,948 of record CAVROS010000010.1, on the reverse strand, counting down.
TGTCGAAGCCGTCCGCGAAGCGGTCTCCATCTAGATCATCGACGCCCAGGAAAACGAAGGCCGCTCCTCCGTCCCTCTCGCCCGCGTCGAAGAGAAGAGCGCCCACGATCACATCGGCGTAGATTGTCCCCGTTGACGTCCCCGGCTCCCGCGACGCTCCAGCCCAAGAGCGCGCCCACCTGGTCCGACTCGAGCTGGGCCCAGGCGGTGGTGGGATTCCCGTCGGCGATCCCCGTGGCGCTCCCCAGAAACACGAACGCCGCTCCCTCGATCAAGTCGCCTGCATCGTATTCATGAGCGCCTACGATTACATCGGCGTAGCCGTCCCCGTTCACGTCCCCGGCTCCCGCCACGCTCCAGCCCAGCTCCACATAGGCCTGGTCCGACTCGAGCCGGGCCATGGCGCAGTAGCGGGATTCCCATCGGCAACCCCCGAAGCGCTTCCCATGAACACGAAGGCCGCACCCCCGTTCTGCTCGCCCGCGTCGTACTCGGGAGGCTCCTGACGATCACATCTGCGTATCCGTCAGCGTTCACGTCCCCGGCCGCCGCCACGCTATTGCCTAGCCCCCCCGTTTACCTGGTCCGACTCGAGCTGGGCCGCAGCGGTGGTGGGATCCCCGTCGGCGATCCCCGTGGCGCTCCCCAGAAACACGAACGCCGCTCCCTCGTTCTGCTCGCCCGCGTCGAAGAGAAGAGCGCCCACGATCACATCGGCGTAGCCGTCGCCATTGACATCTCCTGCCGTCGCTACGCTGGAGCCCAGACTCGCATTTGCCTGGTCCGACTCGAGCTGGGCCGCAGCGGTGCTGGGATCTCCGTTGCCGATCCCCGAGGCGCTTCCCATGAACACGAAGGCCGCGCCCTCGTCCGTCTCACCCGCGTCGTAGAAACGGGAACCCACGACTCATATCGGCGTAGCCGTCGCCGTTGACGTTTCCGGCGCTGGCTACGCTCCAGCCCAGCTCCGCTCCCGCCTGATTCGACTCGAGCCTGGCCGCCGCAGTGGCGGCACTCCCGTCAGCGATCCCCGTGGCGCTTCCCAGGAACACGAAAGCCGCTCCCTCGTCGGTTTCGCCGGCGTCGTACGAGGGGGCACCCACGACGACGTCGGCGTAGCCGTCGCCATTCACGTCCCCAGCGCCGGACAGGCTCCATCCCAGAAACGCCCCCGCCTGATCCCACCCGAGTCGGGCCGCAGCGGTGGTGGGATCCCCATCGGCGATCGCCCGTGGCGCTCCCCAGGAACACGAAAGCCGCGCCCTCGTCGGCCTCGCCGGCGTCGTAAAAGGGGGCGCCGACGATCACGTCTGCGTAACCGTCCCCATTGACGTCCCCGGCCCCGGCCACGCTAGAGCCGAGCCCCGCGTAGAACTGGTCCGACTCGAGCCGGGCGTCGGCCGTCGCCGTGAGTAGCGGATCGATCACCACGGGGTAGGCGGCGCCCTCGTCCTCCACCACCAGCCGCAATCGTGATGCCTCCGGTACTTCGAGCCGCGCCACCAGCACGCGGCCCGCCGCGTCCACTGCCGCCAGTTTTCCGTATCGCAGGCGCCGCCCCGTCTGCGCCTGCGAAGATCACATCCGTTACTCGCCTCGACGCCCGTGCACCCTCCACCGCCAGTTCCAGCACTAGCGGTCCTTCGCCATCCAAACCGCATCGCGAGCGTGAAACCCTGCTCAAGACCCTTTGGCGAGTTCGCGTACCACTCCAGCACGCCCGGACGCCGGATCTCCACCCGCGCCCCCTCGCTCACCACGTCGCCCAGCTCCACCGGCTCCATGTGGCCAAGGCGACCAACGCTCGAGAGCGAGAGCGAAAGCAACTCGGGACTCTCCCGCCGCCGTGCGGTCGTGCACCCGTATCCCCGAGGCGTCGAAATAGGTACGCAGGTCGTGGACGCGGTTGGGCGCCTGGAGGCCGACACGGTTTTGCGTCGCCTCGTATTCCTTCTCCGTCAATCCGCGCTGCACCCGCGTTAGCCAGGCCTCTTCCACTACCGGCGGTCTAGCCAACGGGTCGCCGGACGGGCCGAGCAGCGCCCCCCGATGCGTCACGTCGCCGGGCGCCGCGACCCAAGGAAGTCCGGCAAGAGCGAGGAGGGAAGCGATCACGAGAACCCAGCGTCTAATGCTGGAACCCATCAGTCTCTCCACCTGTCTGTGCAGCACTTGCCTCGACCCAACACGGATGAAGTTCGTGGAGTACAGCCCAAGCAGCAGATGAGTCGGCTCCTTCCGGAGATCGGGTGCGAGAACCATCCTATACCGGACAGGGCATGGTGTGGGATTACCAGGCGTTCAATTGGAGAGAATCCGATGCCGAGCCACCGCGGGTGGGGGGACTCTGGGGGGAGTTGGGCACGAAATGCCCTGAAATGCCGTGTTGCCGGGGTCCCGTAGGTACCTAACTCCCTACGAATTTCACGACTTTTCCTTTCCGCCACGGCCCCCTGAAAATGCGGGTGTCGGCAGTTCGATTCTGCCCTGGGCCACCACCTTCTCCTGCCGCGAAGTCCGCGAAGGAGAGATCCGCTTCCTCGGCACGGCTTGCGTGGGTGTAGACGCGGAGCGTAAGGGCCTGGGTCTCCGGCAAACCCGGCGCGTTTCACTCCCAGCAATGCTCGCTCAGTTCAGCCCGGATCAATCAGCAGCGCCCACTAAGCTTTGCTTCCAGCTGCGAGGCGATCACCAGCTTGTTGTACAGCCATGCGAAGATCGCGCCCGCGATCAAGCCATCTACCAAAGCCCAGACCAGGCCAACAAGACTGCCCAGCGGGATAATGCTGTAGCCAAGGTAAACGCGACCCACGAGCGTCACGTCACCCGATGCACCCTCGAAAGCCATTATCCACCAGGTTACCGCGAAGAGCGCAATCACCCAGAACAGTGCAAAGGTCAGAGCAAAGGCCTTGATGTCGAGTCTCATCGCCCGACTCCTTCTAGTGTTTTCCGCCCGCTGCGCAGGCGTTTCTATCACCCCCTGATCGAGTGGTGGATTCTACGCCCGTGTCTCGCAGAGGTGGAGAAGAAATTCAGCTGATCGCGGCGGATGTGTCCGGGGTGAAATCCCGTCTGCCCCTACGTCTGGCCGCCAAGCTGCGGCCGGCGTTGGGCTTACCATGGGCGACCCAACCCGGGGAAGCCAGACCACCAGAGTTGGACCGTTGAGCGACGCTGTTCGGCCGGCAGCCCGGGCGCGATGCTAGGTGGCGGGCGACCTGTCCGGACGCTCCGAGGCTGTGAGCTGGCGAAGCCGCAAAGCGTGAAAGACCGACGGCACGTTGTCACGGCGCTCTGGCAAGAGATACGTGATGGCGATCTCGTCGGCCATGCCCACCAGCATCAGGAGCGCTGCGAAACGAAACGGCCAGGCGAGGTCGATGATCAGCAGCAGGGGCACACCGATCCCCATCAGGACCGAGTCCAGCTTCGCCCACAAGGTGTGGTAGCAGGGAACCGCCCGGTACTTCGCGCAGGCGATCGCGGTCGGTAGGAGGAGGCACACGATGGCCAGTATCGCGTAGGGTGCCTCGCGCCGGACACTCTCGGGCCAGAGCCACCAGACGCCGAGCGGAAAGGAGACCCAGAGAGCGAAGTCGGCCCACTGGTCGAGCCGGGCCCCAAAGTCCGATTCCTGGCCCAACCGCCGGGCGAGCGCACCATCCAAGGCGTCGGATACGAGTCCGAGAACGAATAGCGTCAGGAAGGCGCCTCTTGCGCCGTTCCACGCGAGCACCAGGAGTACCGGGGCACACACGATACGGAAGGCGCTCAAGAAGTTCGGCACGCTCGGCAGAAGCCCACTCCTCCGCTAGTTCGCATTCTGTCCAGCGCCTTGCTGGACCGTCATCACTGGTTCGTTTCAGGCGTCTTCTCGCTTCTTGCCTTGCGTCTGGATGGATACCAGGCCCTGTGTGCCTCGATTCTCTCGTCCCATTCCACGAAGCTCTCTCTCGTCCCGGATGTGCTCTTCTCGCTGTACGTGAGCTTGTCCAGGAAGGCGACGACCTGCCCCATTCGTCCTTCGATCAGGTTGGCTGCTACGGGGCGCGTCCAGGTCTCCGACTTGTGATGCCAATGAAATCCGTGGATCAGACGGTCGATGAGCAGAACCTTTTCCCTGGGCGTTCGAGCGGAAGGGAACGAGCGAACGAAATCGCGAAAGAGAGCAAGAACGGGTTCCGCACCGCTCAGCTGTTTGTGTTGGATGGTCTTGAAGTAATCCGACCAGGGGAGTTTCCAGCCGCACCGGCAACGGAGCAGCTCCTCTCGTTGTACCGTCTCAGAACAGCGTGGGCAGGCGACCTCTCCCGTCCTCGCACGATTGGCGGCAATGAAGCTCTCGCATCGGGCCAGGAGACGGAAGCCGACTTCGTCGATCAGTTCCTCATCGTAGATTCCCTCTGCGTCCGTCTCGTAGAAACGGCGAATCAGCCTCTGGGGTACGGGCGGAGCCCATTTCGGGAGCTGGCTGTTGGCGCTCATCCTCTCTTCCTAGAAGAAGGCTCGCAAAGAAGCAGGAGGCCCAATACCGCGAGAGGGATACCGACTGGAGCACCGACGACGGTGAGTGAGACGGCCAAGCCCACTACCATGAGGGCGATCCCCAAGACCGCCAATACCAGGCGTCCAGTAGCGTCGAGAATGAAGCCAAGAAGACGCCAGAGCGCATAGAAGGGCCAGAGGAACCAGGGAATCCGTCTCGCTTCGGTATCGGCCATTGGGTGTCCCCTTCTTGTCCACTGCTCGTGAACGCAAAGGACGCGGTGTGGCGTCCGGCAAACACGGTTCAGTCTAGCGGTTTATCACACGTGAGTGTAACCCATGGATCAACGGCTGGGTCGACCACTACCTCACCCTGACCAGTTTCTACTGGAACGATACGAACGGCGATGGGATCATTGATGCCGCTGAAGATGCCTGGATCGACTATGTCGATCCATGGACAGGTGCGCGGTTCGATCTGAACCTGCAGCTTCAGGACAGAATGGTCGGCCTCCTCGCGAAAAACCAGCTAGAATTGGATTTGATCGATGATGGGCGTTGGCTCGATCTCGATGTCCGGATGGCGCAGGCTCCGGGGGGAGTGCGCACCCGGCTCGATTCCTCTCAACCAGGAGAACTCGATGCAGATTCGTTCCGCAATCCAGAAGATCAACCTTCAGGTCCTCGCCGCGATCGTCGCCGTCGGCCTCGCCACGCCGGCGCTGGCCGGTGGGCCCTTCGAGGCGCCGGACGACACCGGGCCCTCGGCCATCGACTTTACGGGCTGGACGCCGGTGGCGTTCGTCTACGGCGGCCGGGATAACGCAACTAATCGGAGCAGGGTCCTCTGCGTCAATGTCGGCACGGTCGCTACCGACGTCGCCGTTCAGTGGTACGACGCCGGAGACGTCCCTACCCGTCAGCCGGTGCTCGAAGGCTTCAACAGCATGCCGCCCTCGGATCTGGACGCGGATGCCTTCGAGACGGACGGAACGATTGTCGGCAACGTGTTCGCCCGTGTGATCGTGAGCAACAAGAAGGCGGCGATCCAGTGCGCCGGACGAATCGAGGTGAGCGGTACGCCGAGCGGCTCCCTCGAGGTCGTCTACATGAAGAAGACCCCGAAGGCGCGCATCAGCAAGTAGTACGGCTCGAAGGGGAGCCGCCTGATAGAGGCGGGGACTGGACCTACCCGGTCGTTCGCCCAAGAGTGCGATACCAAGAGGGTCACGCGGATCCGAGAGATCGGTCGGCGAGTCCAGGCGAGAAATCCGGCGCCTGGGACTCCGCCAGGCTGGCCCTGGGCAGCGCAAAACTGCTTGACTTCCATGAGGGCGATCCCCAAGACCGCCAATACGAGGCGTCCAGTAGCGTCGAGAATGAAGCCAAGAAGACGCCAGAGCGCATAGAAGGGCCAGAGGAACCAGGGGATTCGCCTCTCTTGGCGATCGGTCATCGGGTGACCTCCTATTGCCCACTGCTGGTGGACGCAATGGACGTGCCGTCAGTGGTCTCGCCTGGGGCCTTGGCCCAGCTTTTCGGTGCAGCAATCGATTTCACGTGTAACACGTCTGCTGCGGGCTTGGGAGACAGCACGGAATTGGCGGGCGGGGTGGTGCGATTCCACACGTGATGAGTCAACACCGTGCAGGTGCTACAGCTCGGCAGTCAGCGCATTGGCGGACCCTCGCCGAGAGCGCCTCCTTTTTGTGGCCGATCGGGCTACTTCTTGATGAGCTGGGCCACCGCGCGCAGTCGGCTCGTCTCGGGCGTCCCCGGGATCTCGGCCCGCCCGAAGATCTCGATCACGAGCGGCTGACCCTTGAAAGCGTTGAGATCGAAGGCCGCAGCTTCGTCGAGGTCGAGCCACGCGGAGGCGTTCACGGTGCAATCGTATGTGCCCGAGCAGGTGTGCGCGTAGTTGTACTCGACTACGACCATCTCGGCCCCGTTCACCTGGATCGAGTCGATATGTGCGACTACGTCCAATCCGGAGCTTCTCTGTTCCAGCAGGACCTCCACGCGTAGGATCCTCCCTTTGCGCCACTTCCGTAGCGTCAGCGCGTGGAGCGCGCCGACGCCGCCGCTCGTCGCGGTGGGCTCGACGTCGGCGCTCGTGGCGTTGGCCGGCGGCTTGTCCGTCTGGGCGACGCTGGCGGGGGTCACGAGAGCCAGCGTCAGGACTGCAGCGAAGAGCGCCGTCAGAGCAAGCGTTGACCTCATCATCTTCTACTCCTCATTGGACTGGAGAACCGTCTCTTGGGGCCAAGAATGCGGGTGTCGGCAGTTCGATTCTGCTCTGGGCCACCGGCTTCCTGTTCAGCAAAGTCCGCGAAGGAGAGATCCAGTCTCCTGCGCCCGCTGGGTTGCCGAAGGCATCCGTCCATGATTCGTAGCAAAGTTGGCAGGCCGGGCGTGAGTAGATGTAAGCTCGATCATCTTCAACTCGGCCGGACGGCCTGCGAAGGTCGCCCGGCCCATTGGAACTCGATGGGGGGATCCACCATGGCAATCAGAATCGCAACGATGACACTCATCGCGCTCTTCCTGAGCGTGGCAACCGCGGGGACCGCGTGGGCGCAGGACAGCGTGGGTGACCCAGTGCCGCTGCTGAACGGAACTGACAAGGCCAAGCTGCTCTATTCGATACCCTACGCGCAATCGAACGCTGACATCGCGACGTGCGTGGCTTGTACCGATGTGGGCAAGGGTGCTGGCAGCGTCGGCGAGCTTTTCGCTGTGGAGTTCTATCAGAACGGGATCGGTCAGAACGACCTGACACTGGGTGAGGGCGTTGAATCGATCAACGCCGGTGGCGACAGCGACACCATCTGCACGAGATCGGCCGCCTCAGTAGACAATGAAACCACTGCGGGTATCGCCGCTGAAGATATTTCCCACGGAGTGGCGCGCATCGTTGCAACGACGACGAAGCTCGTCTGCACGGCCTTCATGGTCCCCGTAGTGGGCGACCCTCCGGGCTTCATGACGATTCTGCCGCTGTACAAGGGCACCAAGCAGAAGGGCGGGATGTAGATCCCCGGGCTCGGCGAGGCGAGGGCGACTGGCTCGCCTCGCCGGCCCGAGGTCATTCCGACGCACGCCGAACGCCAGGCGGATCCACCCGAAGCCGCCGATGCGGGGCTCCGACAGGCTGCCCCCTGGGCCCGCGCAAAACTGCTTGACTTTTCGAAACCAACGGGTGTAGGCTGATCGGTGCGCGGGCCGGTCGCTCCGCCCGCGGGGCCGATCGTGAGACCCGGCTACGGCAACAGGTGCCGACTTTCCGTTGGAAAACCTACGGAAAGGCGCCGAGGGAGCGAGGCGGCTCGAAGGAGAAGCGAGCGACGGCGCCCGGCGGACAAGCTCCGCCGGGCGCCTCACGTTCGATCCCTGGCGCCTCTCAGTGCGACTCGGACTCGGGCGCCTCCGACTCCTCGGGAAGCGCGTCGAGACCCAGGCCGCCGTCGAGCTTCTGGAAGCCCTCGGGACAGAGCTCCCCAGCGCCCTCGGCCAGGTGGTTGTAGATCGCCCGGTACTGGAAGGTGAGCTCGCGGAGTCGCTCCGAGGTGCCCACGAAATGATCCGTCACCTTCCCGCGGTAGGACTCGTGACCTTCGCGGGTGCGCTGGAGCTCGTCCCTGCCCTCCCGGATCTCGGCCTGGGCGCTCTCGAGCGCGTCCCTGCCCGTCCGGATCTCGGCCTGGGCCTGCTCCAGCTCTTCCCTGCCCGCCTGGATCTCGGCCTGGGTGCGCTCGTGCTCTTTCTGCAGATGCTCCAGCTGGCCCTCGAGCTGGCGCGACCGCGCCCGCGCCGCGGAGGTACGGCGTCCGAGCAGCAGACCCACGACGACGCCCACCAGCAGGATCGCACCCGCCATCAACCCGTTCATGCCGATCACCTCCATCGCTGTCCTCCCTCGACGTGCACCCGAGCCATAGGGATTCTAACGCGCTCAGCTCCCAGGACCCATTCCGGCGGTGAGTACGATGGTGGTGACATCCGCCTCGCGAGAGATCTGCACCGCGCCGTTCTGGCCTTCCTTCTGGAGCGGAAGCACCAGCTGGGCCCCCAAGTCCATCTCCGGACCCAGGGTCCAGCCCTCTTCTACGAGCTTCTCGCGGTAGAAGGCGGCGACCTTCTCGGCGTCGTCGCCGGTCTGCAGCGTGACCATCCCCCCGGCCCCGGCGACCATGCCGGCGACCACCTCCGAACCCGGATAGATGGGAATGTCCTCGGGGAATCCGTCGGGAATCTCCGCGTTGCTCGCCGAACACGACCCGCGATCGCGCCGACCCCCTCCTGCTCTCCGGAGATGCGAACACCCTCTCCCTCGGCTTCGAAGGTGACTTCCCCGCCCTCGATCTCGACGGTCTCCTCGTCACCGCCACAGGCGAGGACCAGGGTTGCAGCGCACAGCAGTAGGATGATGCGTTTGAGTGCCATGGCGTGGCAGGATCGCGCGATCTCCCGAGGGACGCAACGGCGCTGGCACCTGCGCACGAGCTGCTCGTCGCGACGCTGGAGGGTCAGTCCCCGGCGATGCCGCTCCCGATCCCCGGAATCGGGCTTCCCTCGGCGTGGGTGGGGGGATCGATTCCCAGGAGGTGGGAGATGGTCGGGGCCACGTCGATGGCGCGGACCGTCGGGAGGACCGCTCCCGCACCGACACCCCGGCCCACGGCGAGGAAGATTGCGCCCATCTCCGGGTGGGCGCCGGGGTCGTAGCCGTGGGCGCCCACCGCGGTGCCGAACAGACGCGAGACCCGCAGCAAGCCAGCCCCCTGGCTCCAGGGCTTGACGAAGGTCCGAGGCGGATCGGTGAGGGCGACCACGTCGCCGGTTCGGGTCGGGTGCCGGAATCGGAGCCCTTCGGGTACCGCTGCGGCCGGATAGGCTCGGACGCCCTCCACGGCCGAAAGCGCGGCGACGGCCGCCTCGCGCTGGGAGGGATCCTCCAGGTAGACGAGGGCGTAGGCGGCTCCGGGAATCGCCCGGGCGCGAATTCCGGCCTTCTTCGAGGGGAGCCATGGCGTCGATGCCCTGGGTGACGCTGATCATGCCGTGGTCGCTGACCACGAAGAGCGTGGTGTGGGACCACGCCTGGCGCTGGTCGAGGGCCTCGAGCAGCCGGGCGAGCTGCCGGTCCTGGCCGCGGAGCTTGGCCGTCGTCCTCTTGGAGTCGGGTCCGTGGCGATGACCGGCCGCGTCGGCGCCATGCCACCAGGAGAGGATCAGCCGGGGCCTCTCCTCTGCTGGGAGGTCTAGCCATGCCAGGATCTGGTCGACCTTCTCCGCCTCTCCGATTCCGGCGTCGAAGGGAGCCCTGCGGTAGCTGGCACCGACTCCATTCCAGTCGGTCTCCGACCCCACCCAGAAGAAGGTGGCGCTTCGCACCCCCTGGCGCTCGGCTGTAGCCCAGATCGGCTCGGCCTCGATGAAGCTGGCGTCGTTGCTGTAGTCGAAGTCTCCCTTCTTCGGATCGTGGAAGCGGTTGCCGACGATTCCGTGGCGGTCGGTGTGTGCACCGGTGGCGAGAGCCACGTGACTGGAGAAGGTGCTGGCGGGAAAGACGGGCGTCAGGGACCCGGCGCGCGCGCCAGTGCGCGCGATCCGCTCCAGGGCCGGAAGGCCTCCGCGATCCAGATAGTCGTGGCGCACCCCGTCGAAGGAGAGCAGGATCACGGTGGGGGCCCTCTCGGCCGCGACGTCGTGCTCCGCCGCCACGCCCGACCCCGGAAAGAGCAGAAGGAGAAGCCCGAGGGCCGCCGCCACGCGCCAGATCCGTTGCTCTATCATGCGGCGATCATACCGGCTCCGATGCGGAGAGCATCCTGGAGGTGACCACTCGATGAATCACGGCCTCTGCGCGCTTCTCTGCGCAGTCTCGCTCCTCGCCAGCCCGGTGTCGGCGCGGGTGGTTCTCGTCGGTGTGGACGGGGCTTCGTGGAGCGTGATCGATCCTCTCCTCGCAGCCGGCGAGCTTCCGAGCCTGGCGGCAATGGCGAAAAGGGGAATCACCGCCGAAGTCGAGACCGTCGAGCCGCTCAATTCGCCCACCGTCTGGACCTCCATCGCCACCGGCCGAAGCCCCGACGCCCACGGTGTCACCGACTTCCTCAAGACGGCGGTCTCGGTCCAGGTCCCGACGGTCTTCGAGCGGCTGGCGGCTCAGGGCAGGCGCGTGGGGACCTACGACTACCTGGTCACCTGGCCGCCCCGCCCACTTCCCGGCGGCTTCGTGATCCCGGGCTGGCTTCGGCGCGACGAGAGCGTCACCCCTACCGACGTCTTCGAGAGAGCGGGCCTTCCGGGATACCGATACTCGCTCGAGGGACTCGCCAGCCGCGAGGACTACGCGGGGAACGCGCGGATGGAGCTCGCGAAGAAGGCCGCCCACTGGAACGCCCTGGCCGGGGCCTTCGATCTGGACGTCGGAGCCGTGACCTTCTACTCGGTGGACGGCCTCTCCCATCGCTTCTGGCACGACTCCTTTCCGGAGCAGTTCGGCGGGGACGTTCCCGCTCCCGAGGAGCGTTACGCCAGGCTGATTCCGGAGACGATGATCGGCATCGACCGGGCGATCGGAGAGATCGCCGGCGCCCTGGGGCCCGAAGACTCGCTCCTGGTCGTCTCGGATCACGGCTTCAAAGCCGGCGACGACGGCCTCCGGCGCGTCTGGTCGTTCGACATGGCGCCGAGCCTGACCCGGGCGGGACTGATTCCCGAGCGAGACGGCTTCCACATCGTGGGCCAGTTCGCGTTCGTCCTGCTGCGCGTCCACTCCGGTCCCTTCGAGGACCGCGAGCCGATCCTGGAGCGGCTCACCGACCTCTTCGAGAGCGCGCGCACCGCAGGCGGAGAGCCGCTCTTCACAGTAGAGGTCCTCGACATGGTGGAGCGCCCCGCGGGCTCGGAGCGCCCGCTCTTCGCACGCCTACGGCAGTGGGTGGTGCGTCTGGTCATGAAGCGCTTCTACCAGGTCCAGCTCGACCCGAACGCCCACGCCTACCTGCTGGTGCGGCCGGAGACCGATGTCTTCGAGGCGGCCTGGCCCGAAGCGGCGGTGGAGATCGCAGGCGCCACGGTTCCGGTCTCGAAGATCGTTTCCGCCGACGGGTTCTCGGGCACCCACCACCCGATCGGGATCCTGCTGGCGGCCGGTGCTCCCATCCAACACCTGGCGGCGCGGGAGAGGGTCTCGGTGCTCGAGGTGGCGCCACTCCTCGCCTACCTGGCCGACGCCGCCATTCCCCAGGACCTGGAGGGGACCTTCCTGGAGCCCTGGATCCGGCCCGAGTACCTGGCCGCCCATCCCCCACACCGCGTGGACGCGGCGGAGCTCCCGCGTCTTCCGGACTGGGAGGGACAGCGAGCTTCCGGAGCCGATCCCGATCTGATCGAGCGACTTCGCTCGATGGGGTACATCGAGTAGCGGCAGTCAGGAGTCGACGACCTCGGTGCAGCCGAGCTCGCGGAGGGCTCCGCGGATCTTCTCCGCCGCGGCATCCATCTCCGCCGGATCGGGATTCGGATCCGCGTTGGCGAAGTTCAGATCCTGGAGCGCGTGGATCGGCGTCACGTGCAGGTGCACGTGGCTCACCTCGAGACCGGCGATGATCAGGCCCACCTTCGCCGGCTTGAAGGCCCGATCGATGGCCTTCCCCACCAGCTGGGACACGTCCAGCAGGTGGCGGGCCAGATCGGGATCGAGATCCAGCCAGTGATCCACCTCCTCGATCGGCACCACCAGCGCGTGCCCGGGCTTGAGCGGCTGGATGGTGAGGAATGCCACGGCCCGGTCGTCGCGCCAGACGAAGCGCCCCGGAAGCTCTCCATTGATGATCCTGGTAAAGATCGACGCCACCTTTCCCTCCTTTGGCTCGGGGCTCTAGTATGACGGGGATTTCCAGGATAAGGGAGGTCGAGGTGTCCGTGAGAGCTCTCTGGCTGTGCCTTGTTCTCGCGCTTCCTGCCGCACTTCTCGTGGCCGCCAGCGCCGAGAAGACGAGAACGCCGTTCTCCTTGCCGGTCTCCTTCGAGACCAGCGACGGATTCACTCTGAAGGGGGATCTCACCTCTTCCGCCGACGCCAACGCGCCGGTCGCCATTCTTCTGCACATGTACCGGTCGAATCGCAGCGCCTGGGCGCCCCTGGTTCCCGAGCTGGCCGCGGCCGGCTTCACGGTGCTGGCGATCGATCAGCGGGCCCACGGTGAGTCCAAGTGGCGCCGCGGCGAGAGGGTGGACGTGGCGGCCATCCCCCGGGCGGATTTCGGCGAGCTGGTTCGCGATGGCGTCCGCGACGTGAAGGCGGCGGCTGGCTACCTGGCCCGGCAGGGTCTCGCGACGGATCGCATCGTCCTGATCGGCGCCTCCTATGGCTGCTCCGTCTCTCTGCTCTCGGCGGAGCAGTTGGACGGGGTGCGGGCCCTGGTACTGCTCTCTCCGGGCACCAACTACTTCGGCGTCGACGTCCTCGCGGCGGCCAGCAGCTTCCCGGGCCCCCTCCTGGTCGTCGCGGCGGAAGACGATCGCCAGGCCGCCGAGAGCGCGCGGATCGTCGCCGCACGGCACCGGGGAGCCGACGACCTCGAGATCTACCGCTCCGGTGGACACGGAACCCGCCTCTTCGGCCCGCGGCCACAGCTGAAGCGGCGCATCGTCGAGTTTGCGGCCAAGGCCGTGGAGCCGGTGCCCTCCCAGCCGTGAAAAAGGTCCTCTTTCCAGGCGGGTCCGGGACCCGGGTGATCCGGCGCACCCCGTTGTGCTAATTGACTCGTGAGTCAATTCCCTCCCATGAGCGCCGGAGCCCCTGCGACTGTCGGAGCGGAGAAAACACAGGAGCGATGCGGACATGGGCAGGAAGGTATTCGTCGTCGGCGTGGGCATGACGAAGTTCGAGAAGCCGGGCAGAAGGGAATGGGACTACCCGGATATGGCCACGGAGGCCGGCACCAAGGCACTGGAGGATGCCGGGATCTCCTATGACGCCATCGAGCAGGCCATGGTCGGCTACTGCTACGGCGAGTCGACCTGCGGCGAGCGCGCCGTCTACCAGCTCGGTCTCACCGGAATCCCCATCTACAACGTGAACAACAACTGCGCGACGGGATCCACGGCGCTCTTCATGGCCAAGCAGTTCGTGGAGGGCGGCCTGGTCGACTGCGCCATGGCCCTCGGCTTCGAGAAGATGGAGAGGGGCTCGCTCGGCATCAAGTACACCGACCGCACCGTCCCCATGGACAAGCACTTCGCGTTGATGGTCGAGCAGCGCGGCTTCGAGCCCAAGGCGCCCGGCGCCCCCCAGATGTTCGGCAACGCCGGCATCGAGCACATGGAGAAGTACGGCACCACCAAGGAGCAGTTCGCCAAGATCGGCTGGAAGAACCACAAGCACTCGGTCAACAACCCGTACTCCCAGTTCCAGGACGAGTACACCCTCGAGGAGATCTTGAACGCCAAGCCCGTCTACGGACCGCTCACCAAGCTCCAGTGCTGCCCGACCTCGGATGGCGCCGGCGCGGCGATCGTCTGCAGCGAGGACTTCATCAAGAAGCACGGGCTCCAGGCCAAGGCCGTCGAGATCCTCGGCCAGGCCATGACGACCGACTTCGAGAGCACCTTCAGCGAGAAGAGCTGCATCAAGATCGTCGGCGCCGACCTGACCAAGGCCGCCGCCCAGAAGGTCTACGAGCAGTCCGGCTTCGGGCCCGAGGACATCGACGTGGTGGAGCTTCACGACTGTTTCAGCTGCAACGAGCTGATCACCTACGAGGCCCTGGGCCTGTGCCCCGAGGGCAAGGGAGGTGAGTTCGTCGACTCCGGTGCCCAGACCTACGGCGGAAAGGTCATCGTGAACCCGTCGGGCGGTCTGATCTCCAAGGGGCACCCGCTGGGCGCCACGGGGCTGGCTCAGTGCTCCGAGCTCAACTGGCAGCTCCGCGGTGAGGCCGACAAGCGCCAGGTGGACGGAGCGAAGATCGCCCTCCAGCACAACCTGGGCCTGGGCGGCGCAGCCGTGGTGACCATGTACCAAAAGGCGCAATTCAGCTGACGGACGCTGATCGCGAGCGGGGACGTTCCTTGCGTTCTTGCGTTCCCGGTATACCGGGAACGCAAGAACGCAAGGAACGTCCCCGCTATCCGAGGAGGCCCTCGTAGGAGACGTCGACGAGGTCCTCCTCGCCAATCCCCAGCCGTTCCATCAAGAAGCGGACCCTTTCCTGCTGCGTCGGCAGCGACTCGGGCGCTCCGTCGTAGACCGCCTCGAGCTCCACGAAGCTCCCGAGCCCCTCCACCTGATCCAGGTGGATGCGCACGTTCTCGTGGAGCCAGATCTCGCGAACCTTCCGCACCACCCGATGGACGCCCAGGATCTCGGTCAAGAGCGCCTTCACGCTCTCCGGCTCCTCGATCGGGATCACACCGTAGTCGGAGTTCTTCGGTCCTCGCTGGTCGGGACGGAGGTAGGGAATCAGCTGCCCTCCCGAGAGCGACGACTCCCGCAGCTTGAGACGCCCCCGCCGGGTCACGAAGTAGGTGTCGGTCTGTCGATCGAGGCCGAGGCGGCGGGTCGCGACGGCCTGGGCTCGCTCGCGGACCGCATCGAGGTCGGCGCAGCGCGCCTTGATCTCGAGATTGGTCAGGGACACGGCTCTCGCCCTTGCACCGCCGCAGTGATGCGGAGAACGTCGACCAGCCGATCGAGGCGGACGTCGCCCTCGATCCCGAGGCCGGCGAAGACGGTTCCAGCCGCGCGAGCGGCTTCGCGGTCGTAGCGCGAGTCTCCCACCACCAGGGCCTCGCCCGCCGGGATCTCCAGCAGCTCGCAGGCGCGCAGCACCATGTCCGGGGCCGGCTTGGGCCGGGGAACGTCGGTCCCGCCGACCAGCAGATCGGGGCTACCCCCGGCCCGCTTCACCATGTCCCAGGCCACGGGTGCGGGCGTGTTGGTGATCACCGCCGTGCGGAGCGAGCGCTCCCGCAGCGTCTCGAAGACCCGGGAAACCTCCGGCACGACGCCGAGGTGCTCCAGGTGATCACCGAAGTGCTCGCCGTAGTAGGCCTCGATCTCCGCGATGGTGTGGCGGCTGTAGAACTTCTCGACGTCGGCCTCGATGCCCTGGCCCCAACAGGACCGGAAGACCTCGGGGGAGATGGACGGATAGCCGAGATCGCTGGCCGCGCCGTTCAGCAGGTGGAACCAGACCTCGTAGCTGTCGACCAGAACGCCGTCCAGATCGAAGAGCACTGCGCGCACGTCGACGCTCTCACCCGGCATTTCGGGAGGATAGCGAGTCGAGGGTGCCTTGTTTCTGGCCGAGATCGGTGTCTTGGGCTACGCCCTCGCGGACGCGATCTCTCGGCGATGCCGGCTCCGGAAGAGGGAACCATGAGTGGGAAGTACGACGACGGGCGGCCGATCCAGCCCGACGGTCTCGCGATCCGACGACTGCGGCGCGATCGCGGCTGGTCCCGACGCGACCTGCTGGAGGCCATCGCCGAGGCCGCACTGCGCGAGACGGGCATCCGCAAGACGATCTCTCCGAATCTGCTCGAGGGAGTCGAGGAGGGAAACGAAGCGATCCCCTACTCGACGCTCTGTCGAATCGCCTCGGGCCTCGACTGCGAGCCGGTCGACCTTCTCGAAGAGGAGCGCTGAGGGTACGCTCTCGGAACCATCCGAATCGACTGGAGCCAGGCGGATGAAGACACAGCAGCGATTCGAAGCAGAGGAGCTGAGGCGCCTCAGCCTCTCCAACCTGTTCAGCCTCTGGGAGTCGGTGGGCAAGGCGAACCAAGCGCTGGAGACGCATCAAGGCTTCACGAGGATCTACCACCACGGCTCCTCCTGGCCGAACAGGATCTGGCTGACCGGAGAGGAAGGCGAGGAACCCACGCGAGCTGCCTTGGAGAAGGCAGCCGGGTATCTGACTCGCAAGGACGAGCCGATCCTTCTGGTACTGACCGAGGAGCAGGCAGCACTCTCCCGCGACTGGCTGAAGAAGCAGGGGCTCTCCTTGCTGTTCTCACAGACGGGGATGGCGCTCGAGCTGGAGAGAGGTCCCGCCGTGCCGCGTGAGGAGCCACTGGAGATCGTCGCCGTGAAGACCCCAGACGAGTCTTCACTCTGGAGCCAGGTTGCATCCGAGTCCTTCGGCTACCTGGTGGGCCCCACCATCCTGCACAACGTGTTCGACCTCCCGGAGATCACGCTCTACCTCGGATTTCTCCCCGAAGGAGTGGCTGGAACGGCGCTCCTCTGCACCCATCACGGAGTCGCAGGCTTCCACATGGCCGGTACCCGGCCAGAGATTCGGAGAAAGGGAGTCGCCCGACGGATGATGCAGCACCTGATCGATGAGGCGCGGGCGAAGGGGCTCAGATACGCAACCCTCCAGGCCTCCGCCATGGGAGAGCCTCTCTACACCCAGCTGGGCTTCCGCAAGCAGTTCTCTCTTCGCAACTACCTGTACCGGGGACGTTGTTGAACATTCAACTTCCCGACTTGTCGGGAAGTTGAATGTTCAACAACGTCCCCACTCGCTATGCGCTGGTTCCCCTCGGCTGCATTCCGGCCGCGCGGTAGATGGCGTCGATGACGCGCATGTTGGAGATGGCGTCCAGGCCGCCGGTGGGCTGTTTCTCTCCAGCGAGAGCCGCTGCCACGAACGCTTCGAGTTGATGATCGTAGGTGGTTCGCCCCTCGATCTGCTCGGCCTTCTCGTTCCCGTCGATGGTCAGGCGGAGCTTGTGGCCGAAGTGCGGCACCAGCGGATTGTCCGCGCGCAGCACGCCTTTGCTTCCGGTCACCTGCAAGAACGCCTGGAACCCCACGTCGGCGGCCATCGAGCAGTGCACCTTGCAGCGGACGTCCTCGGGAAAGCGCAGCTCCGCGGTCATGGTGACGTCGATGCCGGAGGGCTCTTCTCGGGCTTCGGCGCCAAGCACCGTGGGCTCGGCCCCGGCTACCAGCCGGCACCAATGGATCGGATAGCAGCCCAGGTCCATGGTGGCGCCGCCACCGAGGGAGAGGTCGTAGCGAATGTCCTCGGTGTCCGGAATCGGAGCGCAGAACGCCGCTTCGATTTCGCGAAACTCGCCGATCGCCCCGCTGGCGGCGACTTCCAGGATCCGATCCGCGAGGGGGTGATAGCGATAGTGAAAGGCTTCGAGGAGAATCAGGCGGCTCTCTCTCGCCGCCTCGACCATCTGCTCGGCCTCCGATGCGTTGGAGGCGAAGGGCTTCTCGCAGAGCACGTGCTTGCCGTGCCGGAGAGCCTCGAGAGTCCACTCGGCGTGAAGACTCGCGGGAAGCGGATTGTAGACCGCGTCGACATCCGGATTGCGGACCAGCGCCTCGTAGCTGGCATCGACCTGCGCGATGCCGTGCTCCTCGGCGAAAGCGCGGGCGCGCTCGGGGTCGCGCGCCGCAATCGCCACCACCTCGGCGCGCTCCGAGCCAGCGGCGGGTTGGATCAAGGCCTCGGGTGTGATCTTCGCCACACCGAGGAGACCGAACCGAAGTGATTCACCACTCATGGATCTACACCTTCACCTTCCCTTGACCTTTCCTGAGCTCGACCTGGCTGCGCCGGCGCTCGAGAATCGAGGCGTCTTGTCCGTCGAGGATAGCGGCTCGATATCGCCTCGGCTCTGCAATCGCTGGAGCGCGCGACTCATCGAGGCAGAAGGCCTGCATGGGGAATCCCGGTATGATTCGGGGCGGAAGATCAGCGCGGAGAGGGCGCAATGCGAGCCGAGGGAATCGAGATCAACGGGAAGCGGGTGAGGCTGCCGGAAGAGCTCGACGAGGTGCGTCTCCTCGACGTTCTGCGCGACCACCTGGGACTTCGGGGAACCAAATACGGGTGCGGCCGGGGACTCTGCGGGGCCTGCACGATCCACCTGGACGGCGCTGCAGTCCGCTCCTGCCAGATCCCGGCGAGCGCGGCGCTCGGAAGGCGCGTCACCACCATCGAGGGTCTGGCCGGCTCGCCGGGCGACGGACGCCTCCACCCCGTGCAGGAGGCCTGGATCGCACTGGCCGTGCCGCAGTGCGGCTACTGCCAGCCAGGCCAGATCATGAGCGCAGCCGCATTGCTGGCTCGCAGCCCCGACCCGCGGGATGCGGAGATCCGGAGCGCCTTGTCGGGAAACCTCTGCCGGTGCGGCACCTACCCCCGAATCCGGCGCGCCATTCGCCGCGCCGCCGAGGAGACTCGCCGTGGCTGAGGCGGGTCCGAGCTTCTCTCGGCGCGAGTTTCTGATCCGCACCGGCTGGTTTGCCGGGGGAACCACGATCCTCTCGGCTTGCTCCCTCCCTACCCTGCCGACCTTCGGCGCGCCCGACGCCGACGACGCTCCGAGCTGGCTCCAGCTCCTCCCCGACGGACGGATCCGCTTCTTCAGCCCGAAGAGCGAGATGGGACAGGGGATTCGGACCGGCCTGGCGCAGGTAGTGGCCGAGGAGCTGAACGTCGAGTTCGCGGCGATCGAGGTCGTCTCGCCCGACACCCACCAGATTCCACCCGTCACGGTCACCGCCGGGAGCCGGAGCATGCAGAGCTGCTTCGAGCCCGTCTCCCATGCGGCCGCATTGCTCCGCGAAACGCTGCGCGATCGCGCTGCACTCCACCTGGGCGTGGACGCGGCTTCGGTCCGGGACGCGAAGGGCGGCTTCGTCTCCTCCGACGGTGCGCGAGTCGCCCATGCAGAGCTGGCCGGCGACCGGGCGAGCATCATCACGGCGGATCGGGAGATCGGCCGCCCTTCGCCGCGTTACGCGGTGGATCGCTCGCGAGAGCACGCGTGCATCGGCCGCTCCGAGACACCGGTCGACCTGGAGGCGATCGTGACCGGGCGCGCGCTCTACAGCCGCGACATGATGGTTCCGGGCATGCTCTACGGCCGAGTGCTTCGCCCTCCCCGTCCAGGCGCCGCGCTCGCGAAGGCGAATCTCGAAGCCGCGAAGCGCATCGACGCCGTGGTCGACGTGATCGTGGACCGGGACGAGGACCGGGTGGGAGTGCTGACGGAAGACCCCTCGGCTCTGGAGCGCGCGGTGGCGGCAATCGAGCTCGAGTGGGACGGCGGTGTATCGGTCGAACAGGACGAGCTGGAGCGCGAGCTCGACGTCGAGCGAGCCCTCGCGCGCGACGACTTCGAACACACCGCCGACTCCGAAGGAGATCCCCGGCGGGCGGCGGAAGCGGCGGTTCACCGGCTGCGGAGACGCTACGACACGCCGTTCTGGGCGCACGCCGCGATGGAGCCGCGTGCGGGAGTGGTGTCGGTCAGACCCGGAAATGTCGAGGTGTGGACGGCCTCCCAGGATCCCTGGTACATGGAGGGGCTGGTGGCGAAGGTCACCGGCCGGCGGCGCGAGGAGGTGATCCTGCACAATCTCCGCATGGGCGGCGCCTTTGGCGGACGCAAGCGCTGCCAGGCGACCCTCGAAGCGGCCTGGCTGTCATCGGCAGTGGGACGACCGGTGAGGGTGCAATGGTCGCGCGAGGAGGAGTTCCGCGACAACTACTTCCAGCCGCCCTTCTCCCACTTCATCGACGCCGGCGTCGATGCCGAGGGACGCCTCACCCACTGGCTGCACGACTTTACGGCGTGCCCGATCGGCTTCGACTCCGCAACCATTCCAGAGGCGTCTGCACTGGCTCGCGGACCTGGTGAGCGATCCGGGCACCAGGCGCGGCTCGCTCACTCCCTACCGCGTCCCCGATCGGCGCACGCGCTTTTCGGACATCCGCATTCCCATCCACACCGGACAGTGGCGTGGCCTCGGCGCCTCTCCCAACACCACCGCAATCGAGGTGGCGATGGACGAGCTCGCGCAGATGGCGGGGCTCGACGCCGTCGAGTTTCGGCTGCGCAACCTCGGTCCCGAACGCGAACGGCTCGCCGCCGTCCTGCGCGAGGTCGCACTCCTCTCGCGTTGGGGAGAGCCCGTCGCCGCCGGGCGAGGCCGCGGGGTGGCCTGCGCCGTCTACGAGGAGATGACCTACGTGGCGGTCGTCCTCGAGGTCGCTCTCGAAGACGACCGGATCCGACCCCTGCGCGCCTGGTGCGCACACGACTGCGGGCTCGTCGTCAACCCCGGTCAGGTCACCGCCCAGATCGAGGGCAACATCGCCTGGGGATGCAGCGTCGCGCTACAGGAACGCGCGGAGATCCGCGACAGCGCCAACGCGAACGACAGCTTCGAGACCTACCC
This sequence comes from uncultured delta proteobacterium, assembly GCA_963722885.1. Taxonomy (GTDB): domain Bacteria; phylum Myxococcota_A; class UBA9160; order UBA9160; family UBA6930; genus CAVXZE01. Next base: position 129,229 of record CAVROS010000010.1, on the reverse strand, counting down.
GATCCTCCGGCAATTGGACTCGCCCGAGGTGGAAGTCACGTTGGTGGAGCACGACGGCGACCTCCCGTCGGGCGCGGGCGAGCCGGCGATCGCACCGACACCTGCCGCTCTGGTGAACGCGGTCTTCGCCGCGACCGGAACGCGGCACCGGCGCCTGCCTATCCGAGCCTGACCGGAGGCTCGCCTCCCAAGCGTCCCGCAGCGCCGGAAGAGGCTCTGGAGACCCCAGGTTGGCTTTCCCACGGGAAAATCCCTCGGGGGAAGAAGATTCTCAAATCCGAGACGATCAGATCCCTAAAGTGCTCCATCTCACACTCCGATAAGCTAGAACGTGTTGAAATACCCACGTATTTCTGGAGGTCCCCCTATGTTCGTCTCCAAGCTGGCCGCCGTTTCGGCAGCCCTGCTACTGGCCCTCGGCCTCCCGCTCGTCGCGGGGGCCAAGGAGGAATCCAAGATCCAGGTGCCGCTGGTGGATGGCAGCAATCCCGGCAACGGAAACGGGAAAGGCCGCAACGATGGCAAGCTGCACTCCACCTTTACCGAGAAGCAGGCGACCTGGCGGGTCCACGTGAAAGGACTCGTGCCCGGCGGGAGCTACGAGCTCCGGGCGCGTGACCTCGAGGCGACCGATCCGCTGGACGGCGAGCTGATCGAGGCGTTCACGGCGGGCTCGAACGGCCAGGTGAACCTGAAGATCGATCTGCTCCAGACCGGGGATGCGATGAGCCCGCCCAGCGACCCGCGCGGAAAGCTGATCTCGATCTACGACGTCGTCCTGGCGGCGGACGTGATGTCCGGCTGGTTCTACGGCGAGGTCGCGAACGACACGCCCCACACCAAGGTGAAGGAGCTGACGGAGCTGGATCCGGCCGCCGAGACGACCGAGGGAAGCGTAAGCGCCCGCTACGACCTGCGACCCAACGGAAAGGGAGTGCTCAACCTGCAGCTGCAGAAGGTTGCACCCGGTAGCTACGAGATCCACGTGGACGGCGCCTTGATCGAGACCGTGACCCCGAACCCCGCTGGAAATGCCAAGGTGAGCCTCCGCACCCACCCTGGTAAGGGCAAAGTCAAGAGCAAACCTCACAACAAGAAGGGCATGCTCTCCATGGATCCGCGCCGCAAGCTCATCGAGTTGAAGCAGAGCGACGTGGTCGTGTTCTCCGGGCCGATGCTGGCGCAGATCCCCAACCTGAACGACTGCGGAATGGGCGAGGAGACCGTGACTCCCATGCTGCTGGATCCCGGTCAGGCGGCCGGCGCCGGAGAGGTGACGACGGGAGTGGACGAGAGCTGCGATCCGATCTTCGGGGTCGCGGTCAGTGATCTCGCTGTGGGTGACTACAGCCTGTTCGTCGACGGCGTGGAGGTGGGCACACTCACTGTCGCCGACGACGGCGTGAGCGGAACGTTTGGCGAGCTCCGCTTCGACGCCAACCCGGAGGTCGACGACCCGGACGAGCTTCCGCTCGACTTCCCGGTGGCGAGCGGCTCGCTCGTCGAGGTCATGCAGGGCGCGACGCTCTTCCTCAGCCTCACCCTCCCCTAGCCTACCGCCGCGCGCGCCCCACGGAGCAGCTGTTGGGGCGCGCGCCGGCCGGCTCGCTCTTCTGGCTGGTGCCGCTTTACCGTCGAGCCTGGCCCCAGGGCACGACCCGCGACATCGCCTTCGCCGCCTCGCCCAGCGAATGGAAGACGGGTGTTCCCGCCTCCACCAGAGCTGCCTGGGCAGCGAGGAACTCCTCCATCCCCCCCGATTCCAGCGGCGGCCGCAGCGCCATCAGGACCGGCTTGCCGGTGGATTCGCGGACCTCGGCGATCGAAGCGATCAGCGGCTCCAGGAACGCCGGAGACGAGAAGCGGCCGAAGCCCCACCGACTGATCGGATGGAATCCGAGGTGGTAGAGAATCATGTCGATCTCCGGAACCCGGCTCAGGATTCGCAGGGCCGTCGCGATCGCCTCCGGAGTCGCCAGGTTCGGAGTGTCCACCGGGTTGGTGAAGATGCTCCCCGCCACCGGCAGGTGCTTCATCATCTCCGCCCGAGCCTCCGAGGAGAGGCGGGGCAGATCCAGGCCGGCCTTCTCGATCTCGTCGCTGGCCAGAACGCTGGGGCCACCGCCGGCGCCCGCCACGGCGACTCCTCTGCCCACGCGGCAGGGGACTGGCGAAGCGCAAGCGCGACCAGCACGTCGACCATCTCGTCGAGATTCTCGACCTGGATCGTGTTCGTCTGCCGGCAGAGTCCCTCGAAGATGGCGACCGAGCTGGTCAGACTCGCCGTGTGCCCGAGAGCGGCCCGCTTGCCGGCCTCGGTCCTCCCCCCCTTGTAGATGACGACCGGCTTCCGTGCGGCCGCCTCGCGAAGCACCTGGTGAAATCGCCGGCCGTCTCGGACTCCCTCGATGTAGAGGGCGATGATGTCGGTCTCGGCATCCTGGCTCAGGTAGGCGAGGAGCTCGTTCTCGTCCACATCCAGGGCGTTCCCGTAGCTCACCACCTTGCTGAAGCGCAGCCCCCTCGGCCCGCCATCCGCAGGGAGGTTGTTCGCGTGGCCCCCGCTCTGGGAGATGAAGGCGATGGAGCCCGGCTCGAGGGGCACTCCGAGCGTATTCATGAGACGGCTCTTGGGCACGTACAAGCCGACGCAGTTGGGACCGATGATGCGAAAGCCTCCGGCTCGCGCCTTCCGCAGCATCTCCCGTTCCAGCTCCGCTCCTTCCGCGAAGCCGCTCTCGCCGAAGCCGGCGGTGAAGAAGTGGACGGATCGCACGCCCTTGGCCGCGCATTCGTCGAGCAGGGCGAGCGCCGACTCCGCGGGGATGTTCACCACCACGTGGTCCACCACTCCCGGAATGCTCGTCAGGTCCGGATAGCAGCGCAGCCCCATCACCTCGTCGTACTTCGGATTGACCGGGTAGATCGCCGGGAACTCGGCATCCTTGAGGCCCTGTAGAACGATGGTGGAGAAGCCCAGCTTCCCCGGCCCGGAGGCGCCCACCACCGCGACTCCACGGGGAGCGAAGATTTCGTCCAGCGAGACTGATTGCTTCTTCATCGAGTCGTTCCTGCGGAGCTGGTGATGGGTGATTGTCCGGGTGGCGGGCAGGATAACACGGCGGCCGGAGCAAGCCCGCCGCAGATGGGAAGCCGTCCGAGAACCGCCTATCCTCGAAGCCGAAAAGGGAGAGACTCCTCGTGAACGACCGAGAACGCTTCGACAACATCATGCACTACCGGCCGGTGGACCGCTGTCCGATCCGGGACTTCGGCTTCTGGGAAGAGACCTTGCTGGTCTGGAAGCAGTACGGCCTGCCGCAATCCGTCGCCAGCGCGAGCTCGACGGACGACTTCTTCGGCATGGACCGGACGCGACTCTGCGGCGGCATCGTGGATCTGTGTCCATTCTTCGACGAGGAGGTCCTGGAGGACAAGGGGGAGACGGAGATCGCACGAAGCCGGGACGGCGTGCTCGTCGAGCGCGCCAAGATCATGGGCGCCATTCCCAGGCACCTGGATCACCTGCTCAAGGACCGCCAGAGCTGGGAGGAGCACTACAAGCCGCGCATGCGCCCCGACCAGCCGGAGCGCTTCGGATCCGAAGGCGGCTGGAGTCGGTGGCTCGAGGAGTGGACCCGCCCGGAGCGGGACTACCCGATCTCCATCTACGCGGGCTCGCTCTACGGGAGACAGCGCGACTGGTTCGGTCTGGAGCGGATCTCCGAGATCATCTACGACGATCCGAAGCTGTTCGAGGAGATCGTCGAGACCTGGGCCGACGTCGCCATCGCGGTCGTCGAGAGGGTGTGTGGCGAGCACGGCGTGCGGCCGGACTCGGCCAATCTGTGGGAGGACATGTGCTACAGCGGCGGGCCCTTGATCTCGCCCAGGACCTTCGAGCAGGTCATGGTCCCGCACTACCGGCGCATCGTCGACACGCTGCACAAGTACGACATCGATGTGATCTACGTCGACTGCGACGGAAAGATCGACAAGCTCCTCCCGCTGTGGCTGGATGCCGGCGTCAACTGCATGTTCCCGATCGAGGTCGGCACCTGGGGAGCGGATCCCGTCGCCTACCGCAAGCAGTACGGGAAGGATCTGCTGATCATGGGCGGCTTCGACAAGCGCATCCTGGCGAAGAGCAAGCGGGGCATCACCGAGGAGGTGGAGAGGCTCGCGCCGACGGTGGAGGGGGGCGGGTTCATCCCGTTCTGCGACCACCTGGTCCCGCCGGATGTTCCTCTGAGCAACTACATCCACTACCTGAACGAGGCCAAGCGCGTCTGGGGCATGGGAGCCGACAACCTGAAACCCACCTCCGAGCCGGACTGGGCCAACGCCAGGTTCAAGGAAGAAGACGGATACAGCTGGGACCCGAAGAAGCTGGGCCTTTCCCCGTGAGGCCTCTCCCAGCAGGAGGGCTGCTTCTAGCCGACCACTCCGTCGGTGCGCAGCACCTCGATCTCGGCCGCGCCGAGCCCGAGCTCGCGCAGCACCGCGTCGGTGTCAGCGCCGTGGGCCGGGGCGGGGCCTCGAATCGCGGCCGGCGTGCGGTCGAAGCGCAGGGGCGGTCGCGGCTCGCGCATCCGGCCGAGCTGCGGATGCGCGGTGTCGACGAAGGTTCCGTTGGCGCGGACCTGGGGATCCTCGGCGACCTCCTCCAGACTTCCGTAGACCGGGCCACAGGGCACGTCCTCGGTCTCGAGCGCCGCGATCACCTCGGACCGGTCCCGGGGGTCGGAGGTCCCTACACCGAGCAGCCCGCCGAGCTCGTGGATGTGCCGGATCCGTCCCGCCAGGGTCTCGAAGCGAGGGTCGGAGCAGAGCTCCGGGTGTCCGAGCACGCGGAAGAGACCGTGCGCCTGGGCGTCGGTGAGTGCCGCGACGCAGTAGTAGCCGTCCGCCGCCTCGTCCACGCGGTACGACGCGGCCAGTGTGGGCGCCAGGAAGACGTCCTCCTCGAGGATCGTCGCGTTGGCGCCGCCGTCCGGCCAGAGAAAGGCGATCGACGCGTCGAGCATGTTGAGACGCAGGTGCTGTCCGCCGTGACCGCGCTCGCGCGCGAGCAGCGCCGCGGTGATTCCCTGTGCCGCCGTCAGCGCGGTGGCCTTGTCGCAGATCGTATGGCGGACGTTCAGGGGCCGACCCGTCTCCGAGTCCTTCTGGACGGCCGCGACCCCCGCGATGCCCTGAAGGATGTGATCGTAGGCGGGCTTGTGGGCATACGGGCCCTCGGGGCCGAAGGCGCTGATGGAGACGTAGATCAGGTCCTGGCGGACCTGGCGCAGCGAGGGCTCGTCGATGCCGAGGCGTTCGACGACGCCCGGACGATAGTTCTGGATGAAGACGTCGGCCCCGGCGACCAGCCGCCGCAGGAGATCGCGGCCGCGCTCCTCGCGCAGGTTCAGCACCACCGACCGCTTGCTGCGGTTCAGCAGGGCGAAGAGCGACGAGATGCCACCGCGCGCCGTCCCCAGCAGACGCACCACGTCACCGATGCCCGGAGCCTCGATCTTGATCACGTCGGCGCCCTGGTCACCGAGGATCATCGTGGCGAAGGGCCCGGTGACCGTGGTGGTGCAATCGATCACCCGATATCCGTGGAGCGGTCCCGGCATCGCACCTCCTGGACGTCGGCGCGCCCGCGACGCCCGACGTTCTCGAGATGCGATCCTAGCCCAGACTAGAAGGCGACGGACAAGGCGATGGCGTGGCCGTACGAAGCTCTCGTAGTCGCCGGCCAGGCGGCCGAAGGCGTTGCTGGTGTCGATCGGCGAGTGTCCGAAGTCGATGTAGGTGTAGTTGAGGCCGATCTTGACCCGCTCGCTCCAGTCGTGAACGACGCCGACGGAGAAGCGCCACTGCCGGTCGCTCGGCTGGTCGGGAAGATTCTGGAACCGGTCGCGGACCGGGCTGGTGTCGTAGGCCACGCCGGTCTGGAGCAGCCAGCGCGGCGCGGCCCGCCACTCGGTCCCGAGAGCGAAGTGCCAGGTGTCCTTCCAGTCCCGCGGCACCTCGATGGCCCTCTCCGCCGGGCCGGTGATGGGGGTGAACTCCATCGCGCTCCACTGCTCCCAGCCCACGTTGGCCATCAGCGCCACGGTATCGGTGAGCTGGTGATAGACACTGGCCCGCACCATGTGGGGAAGCATGATTTCGGCCTCCACGTCGCCATCGGTGAGCCCGAGAGCCTGGTAGATCGGCGGCAGACTGCTCACGTCGAAGTCGCCGTGCATCTTGAAGTCGATCTCGGAGCGGTAGGTGACGCCGAAGCGCCAGCGCTCGTACGGCTCGATCAGGATGCCCAGATTGTAGTTGAAGGCGAAGTCGTAGACGTTGCTCATCTCCACCTTGCCCTCGGGGCCGGGCTCGAGAAGCTCCGAGACCCCCTGGAGCTGCGCGCGCGCGGGAGCGAGCGCCTCGTCGATGCGCTCCAGGATCGGATCTCGGATGGGCGGCGGGAGCTGGTTGATCCTGTCGATGAGACCGGGAAGCGGCGACTGCGCGATCTTCTGCTGGACGCTTCCGCGCAGGGCGTCCTGATCGATGAAGTTCCCGACGCGCGGGAGCTTGAGAGTCGAAGTCCAAGGTGCCGTAGTTGACCGCGACGCCGGCTCCCACCGAGAGCCAGTCGTTCACGCGGAAGCTCACCATCGGGTTCAGTGCGAGGACCATCAGACTCAGGTCGGTGATGAAGAAGCGGCCGGCCCAGTCGTTGTCCGGGTTGAGGGCTCCTCCGGAGATTCCCACGAGCGAGGCGCCCAGCGCCCAGCGGTCGTTCAGGGGCCGTGCGTAGTAGGCGCCGAAAGTCGGGACGATGCCCCCCTGCTGGCCGCCGTCCCCGCCGTCGAAGGTGGTGGTGCCCTTGAGATCGAACTGGATGTCGGTGATGAAGGGCTGGAGACCGATCAGCCACTGGGGCCTCTCCAGCCGCGACATCCCGGCCGGGTTGTAGAAGGCGGTGGCCGCGTCGTAGGCGTAAGCCGCCTGCCCCGCCTGGGCGGTTCCGTTTCGCGGCGTAGCGAGCTCCTGAACGTACAGCCCGCCCGCCGAGGCGCTCGCCGCCCACAGCAGAACCGCTCCGACCACGATTGCACACGAGAGTTTCCGTGCCATCGCCCCCCTCCTTTTGGCGCCGAAACGGTAACCCAGATCCGGCGGGAGACGTCCGCGCTAGATCACCTCCAGGTATCCCTCTCCGGCAGCGCCGGGAAGGGCGCCGTGGGCAGGGTCTGGTACCAGTAGGCCACCGACGCGATGTCGTCCTGCAGTGGCAGGTACCTGCGATTCAGGCGATCGCGACGCCAGCCCAGGGCCTGGATGGTGACCCGGAGGTCCTGCTGCATCCGGATCGGATCGGTGATGTGCCAGCGGTAGAGTCCGAACCGCGTCTGCGAGCGGTACACACCGTCCGGGTCGGATCACCTGGTGCAGACCCACGTAAGGCGTCGTGAACTCCTGGTACTGCCGGGTCTCCCGATTCTCGAAGTTGTAGGAGCCGCAGAAGTAATCCTCGGTGCCGGTGCCGCAGATGGTCGGGAACTGCTGGTCGCCGTCCAGGTAGAACTTGATCTCTCCCTCGCCCCACCAGCCGCTGTTGTTCACCCCCCACGCCATGTAGGTGCCCACGTACTGCCCCTGGCCGCGCACGCCGTCCAGGATGGTGTAGACCTCCTTGTACGGGCAGCGGATTGACCCGCCGGAACTGGGCGTGGAAGTAGCCGGTGTCCTCGGGTACCTCGGTGAGCGTGTAGTTGATCTGGTAGTAGAGCAGCATCCCGTCGTCGGCCAGGTTGGTCAGCGTGATCCGGCAGCGCTTGCGGAAGGGCATCTCCCAGTAGCAGTTGAAGGCGCTGCCCGGGTTGACGCAGACCGCCAGCGAGGACAGCTGCGCGTACTCACCCCAGCCCATCCCGAAGAAGTCGCCCACCGGGCACTCGACGGAGGGGATCTCCTGGTCGTCCCAGTAGATGCGCAGGATGCTGTAGCGCCAGTTGCCGGTGGGCGTCAGCCAGATCTGCTGGATGGCTCCCGGTCCCTCGATGTTCGCCATCTCGAAGGTCTGGCCGGGCTGGACCACCACCGAAGGAGAGATCTTCCAGCCCTGGCCCAGGTCTCGGGCGCAGACCGCCCCCGTGCCCTCGGTGGCCATGCCGCCCTGGCCCTTGGCCCCGGTGAAGTTCTCGGGGCTGATCGAGCGCGTCTGCGCGTTCGAGAGCCGCGCCAGGTTGCCCATGTGCATGCCCAATCCGTTGAACGGTTCCATCTCATTTCCTCCGTAGCCGTGATTCGAGAAAGCGTACTCGTCGCGCTAGCGCTCCGTCTCTCCGGCGTAGGCGATGCGGCCCCCGAGAATCGTGTAGTCCACAGCTGGTCCCGGGAATCTCGGCTTCCGGAATCGTCATGATGTCTCGCGAGAGCACGACGATGTCCGCCAGCTTGCCGGGAGTGAGCGATCCCTTGATGTCCTCTTCGAATGCGGCGTAGGCGTTGTTGATCGTGTACGACCTGAGCGCCTCCTCTCGCGTCATCCGCTGATCGGGAAAGAAGACGTTGCCGTCCTTCATCCGCCGCGAGACGGAGGCGTAGAAGCTGGCGATCGGATCGATCTCCTCGACGGGCACGTCGGTTCCGTTGGTGACGACGGCGCCGGTCGCCATCAGCTTCTGCCAGACGTAGGCGCCTTCCTCGGCGCGCCGAGCGCCCAGCCGCTTGTAGACCCAGGGGCCGTCCGAGGTACAGTGGATCCCCTGCATCGCGGCGATCACTCCCAGCTCCGCGAAGCGTCCGATGTCGTCCGGATGCAGGTGCTGGGCGTGCTCGATCCGCCAGCGCAGGTCGGTCTTGTCCGGGTGCGCCTCGAAGGTGCGCTGGTAGAGATCCAGCACCTCCCGGTTGGCGCGGTCGCCGATCGCGTGCGTGTTGACCTGGAAACCCTGCTCGATCGCGATCGCAGCGGTGCCCTCGATGTCCTCGACCGTCTCCAGGTTGAGGCCCGTGCTCTCCAGATCCTCGTAGGGCTCCAGGAGCCAGGCGCCGTGGGGTCCCAACGCGCCGTCGATCTGCCGCTTGATGGAGCGCACCGTCAGGAAGTGATTCCCGAAGCCGATCATCCGGTACTCCGGCAGCTTCGCCGCCATCTCTTCGTTGCTGGCGAAGCGGACCATCACGTAGAGCCGGATCGGCAGTCCGCCGTTCGCTGCCAGCTGCTTGAAGAGATCGATGGTCTCGAAGGAAGCGCCGGCATCGTGGAAGCTGGTGACTCCATGCGCCAGCGCCTCCTCGCCAGCGAGCTCCACCGCTCGGAGCGCCTCGGCCATGACTTCCTCGGGAGGCCTGCTCGCCCGGGCCTCTTCGATGGCCGTGCGAACCGGCCGCTGAGCCGTCTCCCGCAAGGCGCCGGTGGGATTGCCCTCTTCGTCGCGAAGGATCTCTCCACCCGGCGGATCCGCCGTCTCGGGAGTGATCCCGGCCCGCTCCAACGCCAATGCGTTGGCGAACGAGGCATGGCCACTGGCATGAGTGAGAAAGACAGGGTTGGCTGGCGAGACCAGAGACAGGCTCTCGTGAATCGGCAATCCCTCGACCGCGGGCTGCGGCGCCCTGTCCCACTTCTCCTGGTGCCAGCCTCTGCCGATGATCCACTCGCCGGGCTCGGCATCTCGAGCGGCTTCGGCGACCAGGGCGACGATCTCGTCCCAGTTGGCGGCCCGGGTCAGGTCGAGCGACATCTTTGCGAATCCGAGGTAGGCGAAGTGGCCGTGACCTTCGATGAATCCGGGAATCGCCAACCGGCCCTCCAGGTCGATCACCTCGGTCGCACTCTCCGACGTACTCGGAGATCTCTTCGCTGGTCCCCACCGCGACGATCCGGTCGCCCGTCACGGCGATGGCTTCGGCTTCGGGAGTCGCCTCGTCCACGGTGACGACCTTTCCGTTCTGGAGAACCAGGTCCACCGGCGGGGGCCCGCACGCAACGAGCAGGCCGACGATCGATACCGGTTGAAGAGCTGCGAGAGATGCGTTTCCAGTTCATTGGCCTCATCTCTCCAGGGGCCACGTCACGCGGTCACGAACTCCGCGTGATGCCGCTTGGGGCGTATCAGTGTCGCGAGCAACGTGGCCACACACAGTCCCACCAGGCAGGCGATCAGCACCAGCTCGTAGCTCCCGGTGGTGTCGTAGATCCAGCCCGAGATGGGGATGCCGATGATGATTCCGACGGCGAAGCCGCCCATCAGAAATCCCATGATCTTGCTGAACTGCAGCTCACCGAAGCAGCGCCCGACCAGGACCGGCATGATCACGGCGTTGGCGCCGATCCCGATTCCGAAGGGAGCCGCGTAGAGCCACAACAGCTCGACCTCGCGCAGGCCGAGGCGGACGAACAGCACCTCGAGCACGGCGGGGCCCGCCGCCAACAGCATCAGGGAAATCGCCAGGAGCAGCGTCGGGTGCCAGCGATCCCCCAGCCAGCCGAACAGGAGCCGGCCGATGATGCTGAAGCCGACGGCGAATCCGTAGTAGAAGGCCGCCTGCTGGGGCGTGAACTCCAGCTGCTTGATGGCGAAGGGGACGAAGTGGAAGTTGAGCGCCGAGACCCCGGCCAGCTGGAGCAGGAAGACCGACACCAGCAGCCAGAATGTCAACGTGGCGACTGCGCTCCCCGCCGTGAGCCCGCTGACCGGTGCGGATCGGCTCTCGGCCCCTTCAATCTGGTCCGCCCCATCGGGCAGCAGGCCGAGGTCCTGGGGCCGGGTCCGTACGTAGATGGCGATCAAGGGAATCACGACCGTCGCGAGAACCAGGAACAGGCAGAACCAGGCGAGGCGCCATCCCAGAACCCGGATCAGGAACTCGTTGACCGGGGGAAGCACGAGTCCGCCCGCACCGATGCCCACCATGGTCAGCCCCATGGCCCGGCCGCGGAGCCGATCGAACCAGTTGATGACCAGTGTCTGGGCGGGAAGAATCGTCGCGCCGGCGATGGCGAAGCCGGACAGCATCAGGAGCCCATAGAGCATCCAGAGGTTCACCAGAAGCGCGAAACCCAAGGTCGACAGCGCCAGCAAGGCGGCGGAGACCAGCATGGTCTTGCGCGCCCCGAAGCGCGCGAACAAGGCTCCCACCACCGGATTCGAGAAACCCATCACGATCGCCAGCACCGCCGCGCCACTGGAGATCTGGGTGAGGCTCCAGCCGAACTCCGCCTGGAACGACTCGATGAAGACCGGGAAGACGTACATCAGCCCCGCAGCGCCGAAGAACAGGACCACGGAGAGCGCCCCGACCATCTTCCAGCCGTGGAACACCCCGGTCTCGGTTCGCTGATCCGTCATCGGGCTGTCCCCCTAGCGACCTTCGAAGAAGCGGCGGGGAACGTCCACGAACAGGCCTCGGAGCGTCTCCTCGGAGACGCCCATCTCCCGGAGCTCTGGAAGCACGACCTTGTTGAGGTAGAGAAAACCGTGCGGGTTGTACTCGAGTCTCACCGCTTCGGCGTGCTCGAAGTCTCCTCCCCCGAGAATGCTCAGCACGATCCCATCGTGTGACGGACACAGGCGATCCGCGAACCCGGCGTCGATGAGCGCCTTCATCGTCCTGGTGCGGGCCCTCGAGCTGGTGGCTCTCCCGGGATAGCGGTCCAGACCCAGGTAGCATCCCTGCTCCAGGAGCCAGGTCAGGTACTCCACGTCCGTGGTGTCGTTCGAGTGATCCATCTTGATCCGGCCCAGATCGACACCCTCTTCCCTCATGATCGGGAGCTGCTCTCGCCCGACCTGTCCGGGGGAGTAGGAGTGCAGCATGATCGGGACGCCGGTCTCGAGGTGGGCGCGCGCCACCGCTCGGAGCACGATCTCCTCCTCCGGCGTCACGCCGGCGACATCGCTGGCGGACTTGAGGATCCCGGCCTTGATGTCGGTGCCGCCGATGCCCTTCTCGATCTCCCGAACGAACACCTGCGCCAGCTGATCGGGAGAAACCCCGGCAAAGAAGCGCGGCACATCCAGCCACCATCCCGTGCAGGCGATGATCTGGACACCCGACTGCCGGGAGACCTCGGCCAGCAGCTCGACGTCCCTTCCCAGGTCGAGCGTGGTCGCATCGACGAGCGTGTCGATCCCGTCCTGCTTGGCGGCGGTCAGCCTGGCGACTGCGCGCTCGATGCGATTGGGGCCGAGCAGCTCCGGATAGTCGCGATAGACCCCTGCCGCCGCGACCATGACGTGCTCGTGCATGAGGGTAAAGCCGAGGTCGGCGGTGTCGAGGGGGCCGAGGACCGAATTCACTGTCGCCATATGCAATACTCCCGGTGCCCCGATTCGATGATCCGCCTAGAATGACGCCGAAGACCCGCTCACCGGGCTTCTCGCGATGAGCCTACACCAAGGAAGACACCAAAGAAGGAGAGGTGCCTTGCGCGTCACCATCGTCTCACTCGCCGTCTCTCTCTGCCTGCTCGCGTACGGAAGCGCTTCAGCCGAACCCGGGCCGATCGTAGCGGTCGAAGGCGGCGAGATTCAAGGTTCTTTCGAGGCCGACGGCGAGATAGCCGTCTTCAAGGGAATCCCCTATGCGGCGGCGCCGGTTGGCGAACTGCGCTGGAAGCCGCCCCAGCCCGTCATACCCTGGGAAGAGATCCGCGACGCGACTGAATTTCAGTCCATCTGCCCACAGGGAAATGACAACCTGAACGATTTCTTCGGGCGGATGGTCGACGGGCAGGGGATGGGATGGTTCCGCAAGACGCTCTTCAAGCTCGCGGTGGGCATCGTGTCCGAAGAAGCCCAGAGCGAGGACTGCCTCTACCTGAATGTGAGGACCGCGAATCTAGGCGGGGCCGAGAAGCAGCCGGTCATGGTGTGGATTCACGGCGGCGGACATCAGAGCGGGAGCGGGTCGACCGAGTTTCTACCAGAGCGACTCCCGTGACGCAGAGAGGCGTCGTCCTCGTCAATTTGAACTATCGCCTCGGCCTGATCGGATACTTCGCCCATCCCGCTCTCAGCGCGGAGTCGAAGCACGGCGTCTCCGGCAATTACGGGACCCTCGATCAGATCGCAGCGCTCCACTGGGTGCGCGACAACATCGCCAGCTTCGGGGGCGATCCAGACAACGTGACGATCTTCGGCGAATCCGCCGGCGGTGAGTCCGTCGCCCACATGATGACCTCACCGCTGGCGCGCGGACTCGTGCATCGGGCCATCATGCAGAGCGCCTCCACCGGCGGACTGCTGATCCATCTCGACCGCCCGGTGTTGAGCTTCCTGAGCGCGGAAGCTGCGGGGGAAGGCTTCGCGGAGAAGGCCGTCGAAGACGACGAAGACCGGATCAGAGGGCTCCGCGCGATGTCCCTGGACCAGCTGTACGCGGCGCTCCAGAAGTTCCCCGAAGTCGGCACCTACACCTATCCGACCATCGACGGATACGTGCTGCCCAAGAGCGTCATGGAGGCCTTTCTCGACGGAGACCAGGCGCCGATTCCCCTGCTGGTCGGAAGCAACTCCGATGAAGGCTCGATTCTCTACAGCCTCGGGAACGCGACGCTCTACGGCAGCTCACCCGGACCGAAGACCGCGGACGAATATCCTCGGTACTTGCGCGACGCTCTCGGGGCGAACGCCGAGAAGATCCTCGAGCTGTATCCCGCGGCCGACGACGCCTCCGTCTTCGACGCCACCTCCGCCGTCTATGGCGACAGCCGATTCGGCGCCCCGGCCAGGTTCTATGCGAAGCAGATGGCAGCTGTGGGTCAGCCGGCCTACCTCTACTTCTTCACTCGGGTGCCTCCCTCCCCGACCCAGACCGCTGGCGCGTTTCACGGCGCCGAGATCGTCTTCGTCTTCGGCAAGAGCGTTCCCCTGTTTCCGACCGACGAGCAGGATCAGGTCATCGTGCAGGCGATGGGCGACTACTGGACACAGTTCGCCAGGACGGGGGATCCGAACCTGGAAGGCCAGCCGCCGTGGCCGGCGTTGTCCAGAGAAGAGCAGCGGAACATGGTACTCGGGGCGGAGATCGAAGCCACGCCGGTCGAGCGAGCCGACGCCTACGACATCTTCGAGAGACACTGGATGAAGTTGATCGAAGCGATTCGGCCCGACTGACGATCAGCGGCCCAGAAGCTTGGCCAGCTCTTCGCCTTCCCGGCGGCAGAACTGGTAGATGACGCGAACGTCCCAGCCGACGCAGAAATCCCTGATGCCCATGTCGATCCAGGGCTTGGCCTGCTCGAAGCTGGCCAGCTCGACGCGGGGCCGGATCCCCCTCTTCATGGCCTCGGCGATGGCTCGCTCGTGGGCGCCTTTCACCGCCGGGTCGCCAAACTGGCCCGGCTTGCCGATGCTCATCGCATAGTCCGCGGGACCGAACTGGATCATGTCCACGCCCTCGACCGAGAGGATCTCCTCCAGATTCTCGATCGCACCCGCCTTCTCGATCATCAAAGCCACCACGCCGTCGCGCAGCTGCTGCACGTAGGCGGCCGAGCCGGCCCCGAGCACGTAGCCCACATCCCTCCTCATTCCGACTCCCACCACCCCTCCCTCCTCGGGGGTCTCCGCGCGCGCGGCCCTGACGCACTCCTTTGCGTCTGCGACATTGCGGACGTCGGTGAAGAGAAGGTTCTGGATCCCCGAGCCGATCGCCCGAACCGAGATGTAGGTCCTCGGCTCCTGGTCGATCTTGATCATCGAGGTCATCTCGGGGAAGAGATCGATGGCGCGCCCGAAGTTCTCCAGGGAGAAGAGATCGTAGGGCGCGTATTCGCCGGAGAACTCGATGTAGTCCATGGTGCCGGCGTGCCCGATCACCTCTGCAATTCCGGGCCACATGCTGTGCACGTGGGTGCCGATGCTGGGCTTGCCTTCGTCGATCAGCTCTCGCAGTACGTTGCGCCTCTTCTCCATGTCCTGATGCCTCTCCTACTCCATCACCGTGGTGAAGAACTCCTCGATCTGGGCGCGCATCTGCTCCCGGGCCAGTACCCGGTCGTCGTTGTAGTCGAACTCGATGAAGAGCAGCGGAATCTCCCTCTCGCGGCATGCTTCACGAATCAGCCCACGCGCACCACAGATGCTCTGGCAACCGACGTGCTGCGTGGTGATGATGCAGTCGCAGCCGTACTCATCGTACGCGTTCAGCGTGAAATCGATGAAGGCGGCGCTCTCGTAGCGCATGAACGACATAGTCATGTCGAGGCCCTGCCAGGCCAATCCCTCCAGCATGGTTTCCAGGCTGCTGGGGTCGATCGGATCCAGAACGCTGGTGCTGGAGAGCGAGCTGACCACCAAGGTCGCTCCGAGCTTCTCCTCCATCCAGGAGAAGAGCTCAAAGTCGTAGGTCGGGGGGACGTGGACCCACATCACGCGGTGCTTCTCGGGGAACGGTCCCTCGGTGCGGCCCTCCCGGACCCTCCGGGTGAGATCCTCGCAGAAGAGGCTCAGTGTCTCCGTGGTCCGGGGACGCCCGGCGCCCGTCATGAACAGCTGATAGGGCGCCGCCCTGAGCATCCCGTGGTGTGGCGCCGGTTTGACGCGATAGGTCTCTCCGGTGTCGACCAGCAACTCGTACGCCTTGTTGGACTCGACGATCACCTCGCGGAACCGGTCGATGTCGAACTTCCGTCCCGTGTGTTCTTCCACGAACGGGATCAGCTCATCCTTCAGCTGACCGGCGTAGTACTTGCACCGCCTCCCGATCGTTGCGAAACGGAGCGTCGAGGAACAGCATCGGGCAGTCGAGAATCTTCTGCAGGATCGGGTAGGCGATCCGGGTTCCGTCGCAAGGGGAGGAGGAAGTGACGAAGAACGAATTGGAGGGCAGCTCTCCCTTCAGCGTGGCTCCAACGATGAAGCGGTCGGTCGAGCAGGTATCGGAGGGCACACCTGCCTCCTCCGCGGCTTCGAGAAACTCGTACATCATGCTCATATCGGTGCCGGAATAGAAAGAGGGAAAGAACTCCAGGCAGAGCGCGGCGCAGTCGAAGGCATAGAAGAGCTGCGGCACCAGGCCGAACTCGAACATGGCCACCTTCCGATTCTCGTCCGCCATGGCAGCCGCGATGTCCCGGAAGTGCGCGACGTCGTGCTCGATCGCGGCGGCGACGAGGTGACCGTACTCCCCAAACGGAGGAGTCGAGTCCCCCCTTACGAGCCCGGCCATCGGCTCCATCATGCCGTTCACAATCGCAAGCGTTCGTTCGAACGGCTCACCCATGAAGTGCTCCTTTCTCGGTACCCTCGGCTGGAAATGCCCTCTCTGCGTTCAGCTCTCTGCCTGCAAGTATGGGTCGTTCTGGAGGCGCTTGTCCAGCAGCGGGCGAAGCCGGGGAGAATCTCGACTGGCGGTGTCCGGAGGGAGCAGCTTGGATTACCCTGGATCTCTCAGCCAAGAGGCGCTGCCACGCGAGGAGGAACCGATGCGTCATCCGGTCTTGACGGCCTTTCTGGGAACCTGTCTGCTCATCACGGCCCCGGCGGGCGCCGAGGAGAAGGCGGCAGAGGCGCCCTCCGCGAAGAGCTACTCCCCTTATGCCGGACGCGACCCATCCGACCAAGGTGTTCTGGGGCGACACCCATCTCCACACCGCGTATCTCCGTGGACGCCGGCATCTTCGGCAACCGCCTGGGCATGGACGAGGCCTACCGCTTCGCCCGCGGCGAGGAGGTGGTCGCGACCTTCGGGCAACCGGCGGCGCTTTCTCGCCCTCTCGACTTCCTGGTAATCGCCGACCACTCGGACGGCTACGGCATGTTCCCGCTGCTGCGGAAAGGCGATCCCCGGCTGATGAAGCACGAGAGCGCCCGGCGCTGGCACGAGATGATCAACCAGGGCGGCCCGAAGGCGGTCCAGGCCGCCAGCGAGATGGTCGACCTCTTCTCCCGGGGCGAGATCCCCTTCGATTACAACGACCCGGCGCTGCGTGGGCCGGTCTGGGAGGAGGTGATCGCGGCGGCCGAGCGGCACAACGAACCCGGGGTCTTCAGCGCCTTCATCGGCTACGAGTGGACCTCGCTGGTGCCGCCCGGCAACAACCTGCACCGGGTGGTGATCTATCGCGACGGCGGGGACAAGGCCTCGCAGACGCTGCCCGTCACCGCACAGGAGAGCCTCGATCCGGAGTATCTGTGGAAGGCGCTGTCAGTCTACGAGACCAAGACCGGCGGCAAGATCCTCGCCATCCCCCACAACGCCAACCTCTCGAACGGCATGATGTTCGCGCCGGTGGACTTCGGCGGCCAGCCGCTGACCCGCGACTACGCCGAGCGGCGGCAGCGCTGGGAGCCTCTCTGCGAGGTCACCCAGATCAAGGGCGACGGCGAGACCCATCCGCTGCTCTCCCCCAACGACGAGTTCGCAGACTACGAGACCTGGGACAAGGGCAATCTCAACCTCAGCCAGGCGAAGAAGAACGAGATGCTCCAGTACGAGTACGGGCGCTCGGCGCTCGAGATCGGACTCCAGCTCGAGCAGCAGCTCGGGGTGAATCCCTACAAGTTCGGCATGATCGGCTCGACCGACTCGCACACCTCCCTCTCCACCGCCGCCGAGGAGAACTTCTTCGGCAAGCACTCCAACACCGAGCCGAGCCCGAAGCGCGCCGCGAAACCTGCCAACGCCAGCCCGGACAGGAGTCTGGCGATCCGGGGCTGGGAGTACGTCTCTTCCGGGTACGCCGGGGTCTGGGCCACCGAGAACACCCGCGAGGCGATCTGGGACGCCATGATGCGCAAAGAGGTCTACGCCACCACCGGGTCGCGGATGACGGTGCGCTTCTTCGGCGGATGGGACTTCGAGCCCGGCGACACCCGCACCCGGCTCCCGGCCAGGGCGGGCTACGCGAAGGGCGTGCCGATGGGCGGCGATCTCACGCAGGCCCCGGCCGGCAAGGCGCCGACCTTCCTGGTCGCGGCCCTCAAGGATCCCTACAGGGGCAACCTCGACCGGATCCAGATCATCAAGGGCTGGGTGGACGCAGAGGGCGAGCGGCACGAGAAGGTCCACGACGTGGCGTGGGGCGATGCCGACAGCCGCAAGGCCGGCGCCGGCGGAAAGCTGCCCCCGGTGGGCAACACCGTCGACCTGGAGACAGCCACCTGGACCAACACCATCGGCGACCCCGAGCTGATCGCCGTCTGGAAGGACCCGGACTTCGACGCGAAAGAGCGGGCATTCTACTACGCCCGGGTGATCGAGATCCCGACGCCACGCTGGACCTTGTACGATGCGGTCCGCTTCGGCGTGAAGCTGTCCGACGAGACGCCGACGACCACCCAGGAGCGCGCCTACACCTCGCCGATCTGGTACACGCCCTAGCGCAAACGAAACCCTACCGCAGGCTCTTCACCCAGGAGGGGTCCTTGAACCAGACCGTCTGGGCCCTCTCGAGCGTTCCCGACTCCGCGAGCGCGGTGAAGTAGGTGCGCAGGAGGTTGGCGAGCTGTGGCTCGTCCAGGGGCACCGCGATTCCCATCGGCTCCAGGGTGAAGGTGGCGGGAGACGCGATGAGCCCCTGGTCGGGATAGCGCAGCACGGCGAAGAAACAGGTCTCCCGGTCCGCGACCAGGCCATCGACCTCACCGCTCACGACCTTCTGGACCGCCTGATCGAGCCCCGCCGTCAGCACCAGTTGCGCACTGGAGAGGGCTCTGCGCGCGAACTCCTCGCTGGTGGAGCCCCGAAGCGCGGCGAAGCGCAGCTCCGGCTCGTCCAGGTCCTCGGGAATCTCGATGGCGGCCAGC
Organism: uncultured delta proteobacterium; assembly: GCA_963722885.1. Lineage (GTDB taxonomy): Bacteria > Myxococcota_A > UBA9160 > UBA9160 > UBA6930 > CAVXZE01. The sequence continues at coordinate 110,480 of CAVROS010000010.1, read as the reverse complement.
TCCTCGGACCGGGTCAGCAGGGTCTTGCCGGAGGTGAAGTAGGGGCCAATGAAGGTGGCGCGCTCGACGCGTCGAGGCGTGATCGTCATCCCCGACATCACCACGTCGACGTCATCTGCGTCGAGGGCGTCGAGGAGGTTCTCGAAGTCGATCTGCACGAAGCGCGCCTCGACACCCATGCTGCTGGCGAGAACGCGCATCAGCGCCACATCCAGTCCCAGGAAGTCCCCGTTGCGCGACATCATGGTGAGCGGCGGCTGCTCCCCGGTCATCCCCACCCGAATCACACCGTTCTCGACGATGCGGGTCAGTGCCCCCGGAGTCTCGGGGCTGGATGAAGCACAGCCGAAGAGAATCAGCAGGAGAAGCAGCGCGTAGCAGCGGATCCAGGCATTGCGAAATCGAGCCACCAGATGGTCTCCTCTTCCTATGAGCTCTTCCAGGACAGGATCTCACGCTCTTCGCTCTCGAGGTCGAGGCGGGCGATCTTCCAGCGATTGTCCTCGACGCGGATGGTGAGCTCTCCCGCGTAGGTGTTGCGGCGATCGTGGGTGTGCTGCCAGTGGGTCACCCTCGCGGTGACGTACCACTGGCAAGGATAGGTGAACGAGTCGTCGTCGGCCCCGCCCGGTATGGCGTCGCCCACGAAGATCACGCCGACGTCCTTGATGTGCACCTCCGCTCCCTTCCGTGTGCCGGCGGTGAGGCGCCGCCGGCTGTCCAGGTAGACGTCGGCGATCAGCTCCTGGGAGATGCTGGTGGCCAGGGCATCGAAGGCATCGCCCTCATCGGGCAGATTGAAGGCCTGGTAGATGTCCGAGAGCACCGTCGAGAGGATCCGCTTGGCCGCGGCGGCGGAGGGCGGACTCGGCGTAAAGAAGGGATTGCTGAGCCGCACCGTGCCGTGGGGAACCAGGAAGACGGCGAGGCCCAGCAGCAGCGCCCACCGCGGCCAGGAGAGTCCTCTCTTCGCCTCCCCGCTCGAAGCGCGGCTTGCGCGGAACCGCCACCAGGCACCAGAGCAGCAGGATCCCCGCCAGCACCGGAATCCGGATCAGTCCCATCGTCGCCTCTGCGGCGAGCGGGCCGGCCATCCATTCCCAGTACTCGGATAGCCTGTACAGCAACGCCAGGCCGAGAGCCGCCACCCCGGCAGCGCGGGCCGGCGTGAGAACGGCTTCCGGGCGGGGGCGGTCCGCCGTGGCGAAACAGGCGAACGGGACCAGGGCCAGCAACACCAGCGTGGCCACGACGTCGGCGGGCCGTGAAGAGCCGGCGTCGATCAGCATTGCGGCGGCGTGCACGCCGTGGACGAGCGCCACGGTGACCAGCAACGGGACCATCACCCATCGCGGCCAGGAACGCCCCCAGGCGACCAGTGCCCCGATCAGCGCAAGCGACCCGAGCACCCAGACCGTGTCCACCGAGAGCCGGGCTCGATGGGCGGCCACCGCCGCGGCTGCGAACGCAACGCCACCGAGCAGGGTCAGGAGCGTGCGCTGCGCATCCGTGGCGCCCTGCTGTCGGCACCAGAAGGCGAGGACGGCGCAGATCGCCAGCGACACCAGGGGAACCGATGGCGCAACGGTTCCCACCATTGCGATCGCGCTGGCCTGATAGGTGCCCCATCCCAGTGCGATCACACCCACAGCAAAGAGAGCCAGGCTCTCCACCCGGTGCGAGGCCGCCGGGAGGGCGCTTGCGAGCGCCGCGCGGAGCTGGCCCGCGGCGAGGGCGACGATGCCGGCGCCCAGCGCCATGCCCAGCGAGAAGAGCGCCAGGCCCAGCTGCTGCTGCATCTGCGAGAGGCCCGGCGGCAGCACCGTCTCCGTCAGGCTCCCACCGGCGAGCACACCGATCAGCGCCACGGCCGGCCAGCCCCAACGCCCCGATGGAGACGTCGCGCCAGGCTCGCGTCGCGCCGCGGCGAGGGCCACCAGCCATGCGGTCCATGCGGTGAGCGCCCGCGGCAGAAAAGGCGTCACCACCATTCCCGCCCGCTCGCCCAGCAGCTGACCCGCGCCGTGGGCGAGCGCAGAACGCGAAAATGCCGATCAGGAGTACGTGCCATCGCAGCCCGGAAAGCGCTGCGGCCACGAGCAGCAGGAGAAGCTCCGGATTGCGCGCGATCCGGCGGATGCCTTCGCGTCCCGCGTGCCGTGTCAGCTCCAGCAGCGATGGGGGAGGCGGAAGGACGTAGAAAGACTGGGTGGGACGCAATGTGGCGACGTGTGTCCGGCCGTCGAGGAAGGCGACGGTCAATTGCACGTCCTGGGCCGTCCCCAGCAGCCCAGTGACTCCCAGCGGCGTGCCGATCAGGGTCGTCGGGCTCGCATTCCATCTCCCAGGAGCGCATCACGGTGCTGGCCGTGGACCGCACCACCGGCTCTCCCTGGAGCACGCAGACATCGGGCAGCACCGGCTTGGCCCGGAGGACGCGGCCTTCCACGATGGGGAGCTTGAACTCGACGGTGAACTGGCGGAGCGACGTCTCCTGGATGACCAGGGAGGCCGGCGTGCCGAGATGCGCCCAGCTCGGCCAGGCGCCGACCCAGAGAAGCAGCACGACCAGGCATGTCATCACCCGCTTCATGGGCGGCGACGGAGCCCCTCGCGTAGAGGAAGGGAGGGATGCGCTGGCTGTGCGGTCATCCACATCGGAGACTGCTCTTCTATTCCTTCTCGGCTCCGCGCGTCAGCACCGCCCCGGCACCCTCGTCGTAGGACACCCGGTACCCGGAGGCCACCTCCTGAAAGAACTGATCCTCCGCTGCTCGGCGGGCCTCGTACCGCATGTCCTCCAGGATGCGCTCCCGGACCTGCTGCCACTCCGGAAGGCTCGACGGCTTGCGGTCGACCACCTGGACCAGGTGCAGTCCGTAGCCGGACGCCACCGGTCCCTGCCACTCGCCAGGCGGGAGAGCACTCACGGCATCGACGAAGGGGCCGCCAAAGGTGCGAGCCAGATCCTGATCGGTCGCATCGGTGAAGCTCTGGTCGAGCATCAGTGGATCACCGAATGCCGGGAGCTCGTGCGGTTGCGGCTGGCCTTCCCGCAGTGCGGCCAGGATCTCGAGGGCGTGGCCCTCCGCCGCCTCGCCGCGCTGATCGCGGTTCACGAAGACCTGCCTCAGACTGGTCCGCTGCGGAATCCGGTAGCGCTCCTTGCGGAGGGCGAAGTAGGCCTCGATCTCCTCGTCGGTGATCTCCCGCTGGTCGGCCAGTCCGCTGGCCATCATCGAGAGCTTCCGAACCAGCGTGAGCTTGACGGTGGGGTCGCCGCGATCCAACCCCTTCGCCAGGGCCTCGCGATACAGGATTTCCTCCCGCACGTAGCGCTGCAGCGCGCTCTGCAGCTCCTCTGCCGTGGGCGGCCGGTTCCAGGTCCGGATCCACCTGGCGCGCACGTGCGCGACGTCGGCGTCCGTGATCACCACCCGGGTCCGGTCGGACTCGGCGACCGGGGGGCCCAGCGACAGGAAGAAGAGCGCCGCCACCAGGAGTCCCAGGAGGGTCGTATGTACGGCCGGTGTCTTCAGTCTTCTCATCGTGGCTCGAGTCCGCTGGCGCCCCCGAACCACAGCGCGGAACGGCTCGCCGATCAGAAGTGGTAGAAAACCGAGAAGCGAGGCGATACGTAGAATTCCTTGTCCTGAGTCAGGGGCAGCCGCACCGACGCACCGAGATAGAGCTTCTGGCTCTTCAGCACCTGGTACTTGATGCCCGGAGAGATGTTGACCTGTTGAAGCCGTCGTTGTGGCCCCCGAAGTAGTGCTCCCCGTCGAATTCCACCAGGTAGTGGAATCGATCCGTGATGAGATAGAGGAAGGAGAGATTCCAGCTCAGCTCGAAGTCGGCTTCGTCCTCATCGTGCTCGTTGACGGGAAAGCCGAAGTTGGTGAATCCGATCAGCTCGAACCGATTCAGCTTGTAGCCGAAGTCCAGAAAGGGCTCGATCACCCAGGTGTGGCTGGAGCCGATTCCCTTGTCCTCGTTTCCAGTGGGCAGATCCAGGGCCAATCCCCCTCCGAGCATGAGGCCGTGCTCCTGCGAATGCGAAGCTGGCGTACTTGGCCGATGAACTCCAGGTTGTCGAGGCGACTGGTGCTCGAGTGCTCATCCGGATTGAGGAACGTGTAGGGAACGAAGAGCTCGAGGCTGAACGAGCGGATCGGGGCGTACTCCGCCCCCACCATCAGTCTGTGCCGGTCGGCCCCGGGCTCGTGGCCGTGACTCGGCTCGTTGAAGTAATCGTAAACGAAACGCACGTAGTTCTCGGGCTGAGGAGTGTTGCTGACCAGAGGATGGGAGAACTCCAGGTGCTCGCCGAGCCTCACCGCCTTCGCCTTCTTCGCTGGCCAGAGCTTCTCGCCCGGAGCCAGCCGCGGCAATCATCGTGAGCAGAGCTGCCACAAGAACGAGACGGTGCATCCTCATCGTCGCTTCATCCTCCGTCGGGTCCACCCGGCTGCGTCCGGGCGGGCCCTCGGAATTTAGGCATTCAGAGGCTGATTGACCATCTGGCTGGCGACCCGAAAAGCACTTCCGGATCCCCGAGATGTGGGACCGACTGGCAGCGGCCAACCGCGAGTGGATTCATCCCGGGCTGCTTGGTCAACCGCGGTAGCCCCAGGGGAGCGCGACTCCCGCCCCCATCTCTCGCCGATGGCTGGGCTCTCAGAGCGCGGCGAGGCGGTCGGGGAGCTCTCTCACGTCTCCCTGAGAGAGGCCGAAGAGCATTTCGTTCTGGTCGTTCAGCAGGATGATGGTCCCGCCGTAGACGCCCCTGTAGGTGCCGTAGGCCTTGCGAACGGCGTCGACGAACTCCTGGCCGGCAAAGGGATCGGAAACGGCGCGAAGGCCCACGACCGGAAACCCGAGTGCCTGATCCCGCTTCATCTGGTCGGCGACCGGGGCGGTACCGAAGGCGAGCCCGACGAAGGCAACGGAGTCTCCATACTGCTCGTGGAGGTCGCTGACCAGCTCGGCGGAGTACTCGCTCAGGGAGCAATTCGGAAGCAGGAAGACCGCCAGCAGATGCCGCTTGCCCCCGCGCAGATCCGTCCAACCCATGGCCTGACCTACCGCGTCCTCGAAGCTGAGCTCCGGCGCCTTCTCGGGGGGGGACAGGAGCTTGTACCCACCAAAGCATGCGCCCACCAGGATGAGCACCCAGAGGATCTGTTTCATGCGGAGCACCTCCCTCGAAACGCACTGCTGGCTTGCGGTTCTCAGGCGTATCGGCGGATCCCGCCCTGCCCTTGAAGGCTAACGGGGTGATTGTCTACGACCCGAAGCAGCCTTCGTCTCGGCTGATAAACTATGCTGAGGGCTCGAGGACATGCGGATCTGCCAGCCAACCACGCGCGCCATGAACGATCTCCTCGGCGCGGTGGCACCATGGGCAGGCGCGTGGAGCATCCCGCCCAACCTGTTCCTCCACGAGGGAGCTCGACGCAATGGAGATCTTCAAGTCATTCCGGTTCGAGGCGGCACACCGGCTTCCCCTCGTGGCCAAGGACCACAAGTGCTACCGGCTCCACGGCCACTCCTACCTGGTGACGCTCCACGTGAACGCACCGGTCGACGAGGAGTACGGCTGGGTCACCGACTTCGCCGACATCGCGGAGGCCTTCCGCCCCACACTCGAGCGGCTGGATCACCACTATCTGAACGAGATCGACGGCCTGGAGAATCCCACGACCGAGATTCTGGCGCGGTGGATCTGGAGGGAGGTGGCACCCCGCCTGCCCCACATGAGCCAGGTGTCCATCGCCGAGACCTGCACCAGCGGGTGCGTCTACCGGGGCGAGTGACGGACTCCGGACCGCTTCCAGACGAACGCCCCGCGTTTGCCCGTGGTCAGAGCTCATCACCCCGGAAAGAGATGAAGGCTACAACCGGCCCCTCCGCTCGTACTCGGCGGCGAGTCGCTCATAAGCGACGTAGTACTTGTGAATGTTGCCGACGTACTGGACCGTCTCTCGCCCGATTTCCTTGGCCGCCACCAGTCGATCCCGGTGTACCGGAGCGATCACCAGGTTGATCTTCAGGTGCCCCTCCCCGAACTCCCGGTTGAGCTCCTTCTCGAACAGCCTGAGCGCTTCGTAGGAGATCCCCTTCTGCTCCGCGCCGTCCAGGAAGTAGTTGGTGTCGCTGAAGGTGACCACGGTGTGGAGGCGTCGTCTCTCGACCATCTCGTCGAGATCGCCAAACCAGACCGGGCGGATCTTCCCGGGCCCCTCCGGTGATGACTGGTTCTCGATCGCCTTCTCGGAAGAGGCGGCAACCTCTTCTTCTCGAGCGTCGCTGCCGCTCGACTCCGGCTCCGTACAGGCGACGAGAGCGATCGCGACGCATGCCAGCAACCAGGTCGTCGCCACGGTCAGCAACACAGAGCAACGGGACGGGTTCATGGCGACAGACCTCTCCGGTTGGCCGAGATCAAGTCAGAACGCGGTATCTCTCAATGACATTGACGTGGTCGTCGCTGGCATCGAGACCTACATTGGCTGGGAGATTCCGGCACAAGGACCGCGCCTATGCGGTCGTGTGGCATGACGAACAGTGAAGCCGGAGAGACACCATGAAGCCCCTGATCACAGTCTTCGCAGCGATCACCGTGGCCTTGATCGCGAGCTCCGGATGGGCGGAGGCCGACTACGTTCTCAAGAATGGCAAGATCTACACCTCCGACGAGTCCCAGCCCTGGGCCGAGGCCCTGGCGATCGAGGCTGAGAACATCGTCTACCTGGGCGACAACAAGGGCGCCAGAGCCTTCATCGACACGGAAACGATCGTCGCTGACCTGCAAGGCAAGATGACGATGCCCGGAATCATCGCAACCCATGAGCACGCGACGATGCTGATGGCTCTTTCGTCCGGGCTGACGGATGGAGATGTCACGCGATGCCAGGATCATGCTCGAAAACGTGAAGAAGTACGTGGCTGTGCATCCGAACGGCCCCTTCTTCTCGTTCGGAGGCGCTTTTGAAGGAACCGTCGAGATCTATCGGGAAGACATCGACGCGATCATCGCGGATCGCCCCTTCCTGATGATCGCGGCATCCGGCCACGGGGGCTGGGCCAACACCAAGGCCTTGGAGGCGGCAGGCATCGTCAAAGGCAAGTCAGATCCGATCGACTCCTTTGGCCGCGAGGAGGACGGCACGCCCAACGGCTACGTGGCCTCCTCGGCGGCGGTGTTCTACATGATCGGCGCACTCGACCTGATCAAGAAGGATGCCGTGCTGGAGCAAGCGGACGGTGTGCTTCGACAGATGTCGAAGCTCGGCGTGACGGCCAGCTATGAGGTCGCTCAGGTGCCGGGAACCGAAGAGGCGGTGTTTTCGGCGGTCTCCGAACTCGAGCGGCAAGGCAGGCTCACCGTCCGGATGGTGTGCGCCACCATGATCCAGCGCCCCAGGCACATCGAGGGCGCGCTGAAGGCCCTCGAGAAGTTCGGCCCGATGTACTCGTCGGAGCTCTTCAATGTCAACACACTCAAAGTCCACGGCGACGGCGCTTTCGAAGGGCGCACGGCCGGCCTGCTGGAGCCCTATTCGGATGCGCCGGATACGCGCGGGCTGGTGTCTCTGAGCCCCGAAGAGCTCAGCTCGTCGATGCTCGCAGCTGCCGAGGCCGGACACAACATCCACACGCATGCCATCGGCGACTGGACGAACCGCGCAATGCTCGACGGCATGCAGGCGGTTCGGGAGGCCGGTTTCGAGGAGACGCGCTTGAGCATGGGCCACACGATGCTCGTGACGGATCAGGACAAGCCGCGCTTCAAGCAGCTCGACGTCTCGGTAACACATTCGCGGCAGAGAACGCGATACCGTCGGAGATTCTCCTGGCCCGGCTGGGTAGAGAGCGTTACAGCAGAGTCATGCCGATGAAGTCGTTCCTGGACATGGGCGTGCGGGTGGCCCTGAGCGCCGACTGGCCGACCGCTCCCTTGAATCCGTTCCTGCAGATGTCGATCGCGATGACGCGCAGCAATCCGGGTCAAACGGCATCACTCCCGCCGGAAAGCGAACGGCTGACACTCGAGGATGCTCTCCGCGCCTACACGATCGACGCGGCCTATCTGCTCGATGCCGAGGAAACCATCGGATCGATCGAGGTGGGCAAGCGTGCCGACTTGATCGTTCTCGACCGAAATCTGTTCGAGAGCACGCCGGATGAGATCGCGGAGACCAACGTTCTGGCCACGATGATGAACGGCAAGGTAGTGCACGAAGAGGCCGTGGACTGGGGCGAGGAGCAGCCGAGCATCCTTCTCGAGATCTGCGAGTGAAGTCGAAGCTCGCTCCTACGGTCCGCGAATCTCGGCCAGGCGATCGAAGAGCCACTCCCGCGTCGGTTGCTGTGGCTCGCCGGGACACTCCACGAGGTAGGGCCGTCCACTCGTCGGGCTCTGCCGCTGCCGGCGGGCCGGAGGCAGCGGGCCCGCAGGCGAAAACCAGGCCGAGGAGCAATCCGCCGCGCCGAAGATTCCTCACGCGAGAGAGCGTACCGTGAGGTGCGTCCACTTGCGGCGGAGGAGGTACCTTCGCTACGTAGGCCGAGATGCCGGCGCGCTCGCGGCGCAGACCCTGCGCGCGGCGGCACCCCACCAGAAAGACCCAGCAAGACAGACCCCCAAGAGGAAGGACTCTCATGACCCGACGAAGCATGGCCGTCCTCGTTCTCGTCGCCCTGATCGCCTCCGGACCGCTGGCGTGCGCCACGGCCGGGGGCGCGCCCAAGACCACGGGCGGGGCGCTCCTGGGAAGCGCCGCTGGCGGGCTCCTCGCAGCGGCCGCCGGTGGAGGCACGACCGGGATCATCGGCGGCGTCCTGGCCGGTGGGCTGATCGGCGGCGCGATCGGCAATGCCTCGATCAGCGCGACAAGGAGCTGGCGATGCGCCAGACCCAGCTCGCGCTCGAGACCTCTCGCACCGGCCAGGCCAGCAGCTGGCAGAATCCGGATACCGGCAACTACGGCACCGTCACACCGACCCGGACCTACCAGACCGGGACCGGGGCCTACTGCCGCGAGTTCCAGCAGACGATCGTGGTCGCTGGGGAAACGCATCAAGCCTACGGCACCGCGTGCCGGCAGCCCGACGGAAGCTGGCAGGTTCAGCAGTGACCGCCTCGCGGTCGGCTCGCCTCCACGAACGCCATCGAAGGGAGATGACAGATGCGCTTCGGATGGACTCTCTTCATCACCCTGGCCCTGACCCTGGGCGTCGCAGCGCTTCCGGGAGCGACGCAAGCCGACGAACAGGTCGACGATGAGGCGGCGGCACACGACGCCGTCGACACCAACGACGACGGTGTCATCGACCGAGGGGAGTTCCAGGTCCTGATCATCGAGATCTACTACCTCGCCGACGACGACAAGGACGGCACGCTGACGCAGAAGGAGCTCGAGGAAGTGGAGCCCGGCGTCTTCGAAGCCGCCGACGCCGATGAGGACGACAAGCTCACGCTTCGCGAGTACGAGAACGCGCGCTTCGGCGACTACGAGGCCGCCGACACCGACGACGACGGCGTGGTGTCGCTCCCGGAGGCCGAGACCTTCGACGCAAAGATCGAGGCCGCGGAAGAGTAGTCCGCCCGCGCTTCTCACCGCGTCGCTACTGCGGCCCGCCCGACATCTACTTGGGATTGACAGTCCAGGCAGCGACCAGCTCGCACTCCCGCAAGGCGTCGTCGAGGATCCGGCCCACCTGCTGGTGAAGCCGGAAGCTGACGTGGCCGCCCTGGTACCACTCGATGCGCGGGCGGTCCCAGTGGCGCCAGAGGTCCCGCACCTGATCTGGTGGCACCAGCTGATCTGCCACGCCGCCGAAGATGTAGCGCCGCTCCTTCGGCACCATCGGCTCGAGCACGAGAGGCGAGATGACACGCATCGTCTCGGTCACCTCGTCTTGAAGCAGCCCCTGGTCCTCGGCGTAGCGGATCTGGAGCTGGGGTCCGTGGCGCCATACCAGCCTGGAGAAGTCGGTGGCGGGGATCCCGGGGATCGCGCAGGCCAGGTCGCCATCGAGACTGGCCAGCAGCGCGGTGTTGTAGCCACCGAGGGAGAGGCCGTGGACTCCGATCTGGCTCCCCCCCTGCCCGCGAACCCAGGAGAGGATGCGGCGAATGTCCCACATCGCCTGGGCCTCGGCGTGAATCGTGTCGAGAAAGTCGGCGACCAGGTAGCCATCGCCACTCACGCGACCGATCTTGCGCGGACCGTGAAGCGGGAGAACCGGGAGGACCAGGTTGAGTCCCGGCGGTGGTGAAGGTGCCCGGCGCGGAAGGCGGCGAGGTCCCAGAGTGGCGTCCCCATCTGGTAGCCGTGAATGCAGACCAGCCAGGGCCGGGAGGCCGATTCGTGGCGCAGCACCCAGGCGTGGGCGGTGCGGTTCGGCAGGTACGAGAGCCAGCGATCTCGTCCGGGCTCCTCTGGATGGGGCTCGTACTCACTCGGAAAGCTCAGCCGTTCGTACTCGAGCTTCCGGCTGCGCGCCGGGCGCAGGAGCGGGTCGGTGAGCGCAGGCGGGGCGCGGTGGTAGTCGGCGGGCTTCTCGATCCAGCCGCGATCATCGAAGAGCTGGCGAGCCTCGCGCACCTCGCTGCGAACCCGGCCGTGATCTCCGGCGAGCGGCATCGGCTGGGCGAGCGAGACGGTGGCGAGTAGCGCCTCGTCCACCGCGACCTGGGCCGAGAGCGCCAGTCCCGTCGCCGGCATCGGCACCTCCTGCGGGTGTCTCTCCTGTCGGATCGCGATGGCCCCGGCCGCCACCAGGGATGCGGCGGAGAGCAGGATGAGGCTGAGTCCGATCAGCGGGCCGGCCACGAAGATCGCGGGAACCGCCAGGGGAACGCCCAACAGCCCGCCGAGAGCGGTGTACTGGGGAATCCGGCGATCCCCCGGATAGATCAGCGTGGAGAAGCCGGAGGCCAGGAGCAGGCAGCCCGGGAGCAGCGAGAACAGGAATCCCACGATGCCGAAGCTCGCCGCGCACCAGAGCCACAGCAGACCGGTGGAAATCGGCAGCCAGGCCTCGCGCGGCCAGCGCGGTTGTTCGAACATGGCGGAAACCTCCGGGGTTGGCGCGAAGGCGCGGACGGCCAGTATACCCCCCCGGACCGGAGGCCGCCGCAGGGAGTCCACCGTGAGAAACCTCGCCCTCGCACTGCTCGCATCGATCCTCGCCACCGCGCCGATCTCGCGCGCCGCCGACGCAGAGGGGCTCGAGACCGAGATCGACCGCCTGGCGGCGGAGGTCGAGCCGGCGGTGATCGCGTGGCGCCGCGACTTCCACCAGCACCCGGAGCTCTCGAACCGCGAGTTCCGGACCGCCAAGCTGGTGGCGGATCACCTCGAAGCGCTGGGCATCGAGGTCCGGAGAGAGATCGCCCACACCGGCGTGGTGGGTCTGCTGCGGGGAGGACTGCCCGGCGGTGTGGTGGCGCTGCGCGCCGACATGGACGCGCTGCCGGTCACCGAGGAGGTGGACCTGCCCTTCGCCTCGAAGGTGCGCACCACCTATCTCGACCGCGAGGTCGGGGTGATGCACGCCTGCGGCCACGACGCCCACACCGCGATCCTCCTGGGCGTCGCCGAGGTATTGACTGGCGTGCGGGAGCGGATTCCCGGAAGCGTGCTCTTCCTCTTCCAGCCCGCCGAGGAGGGGGCGCCACCCGGGGAGAAGGGAGGCGCGCGTCTGATGATCGAGGAGGGCGCTCTCGAGGACCCGAAGCCCGACGCAATCTTCGGCCTCCACGTCGCCCCCCAGTACCGGGCTGGCGAGATCGCCTATCGGTCGGGCGGCGCCATGGCCGGCTCGGACAAGCTGGAGATCCTGGTGCGGGGCAAGCAGACCCACGCCGCCTACCCCTGGCTGGGCGTCGATCCGATCGCGGTGGCCTCGCGCATCGTGCTGGCGCTGCAGGCCTTGCCGGGCCGGCAGATGGATGCGCGGCTCCCCTCGGTGGTCTCCATCGGCGCCATCCACGGGGGCGTGCGCCACAACATCATCCCCGAGGAGGTCGAGCTTCTCGGAACCATTCGCACCCTGGAGCCGTCGATGCAGCCCGAACTCCACCAGCGCATCCAGACCACGGCGACCAAGATCGCCGAGAGCGCCGGCGCCAACGCCGAGGTGAACATCACCATCGGCTATCCCGTCACCTACAACGATCCGCAGCTGACCGCGCGCATGGAGCCGACACTCGAGCGGGTCGCCGGGCCGGACCGGCTGCTGAGGGGGCTCCCCCGCACCGGCGCCGAGGACTTCTCCTTTCTGAGCCAGAAGGCGCCGGGCCTGTATTTCTGGCTGGGGGCGCGCTCCCCGGACGTCGCCGAGCGGGAGGCCGCGCCGAATCACTCCCCGCTCTTCCGGGTGGACGAGAGCGCCCTGGTCCTGGGAGTCCGCGCCATGGCAAACCTGGCGGTGGACTTCCTGAGCATGGAGAGCGCGGCCGAGACGCGCTGAAGGGCCCTTCCCCCGCCGCGCACGCCCGTTCTGACGCGCAGCGAGACGCAGTGCGTCGAAGCGGAGCCGGAAGGGCATGTCACCGTGACGCAGCCGGCGAATCCCGCCACGAGACGCCTCCCACTGGGATACAATCCTTGGCGGATGACTTCCGCGATCCAGACACCTCGAATCGACGAGCCCTGCTGGCCGACCCTGGGCGGCGAAAGAATCCTCTTCCTTCTCGATGTGGCGAGCGGTCTCGAGGAGCGCCTGCTCCGGGCTTGGGTAGAGCGCAACCTGCCCGAGGGCGCCGACAGGGCTGAGGTCGAGACCTTCCGAATCCCCTCCTCCCGACGGCGCCGCCGCCGAAGTCCCGACCCGAAGCTGGAGGCCGCACTCGCCGCCGGGGAGAACCCGATCCTGGCGCCGCTGCGGGTGGTGTGGCTGGCAAGGGAGTGGCAGGGCACGCGTTCGGCCCGTCTCTCGGACGTCCTCAAGCTCGGGGACCCGCGGGACCCGGATCCGCTCCGCGCGCGCTGGCTGCTGCACACCGCGCCGGACCGCTGCCGCATCGTGGCCGGCGAGCCCGCACCCGCCTCCGAGCTCCGGGATCGCTGGCGAAAGGCCGTCGGCTCCGACGTCGGCGACACGGTGGGGATCGCCGAGTTCGTGGCCCGACAGGCGGTGCTGGCTCTGGAACGAGGCGAGCGGCAGCTACGCGGCAACCGCTACAAGGTGGCCCGCTTCGTCGACGAGGACATCCTCTCCCGCCCGGCCTTTCGGGGCGGTGTGACCCGGCTCGCCCGGCGGCTCGGACGCAAGGAGTCCCGAGTCGCCAAGGAGGCGGCGCGTTACCTGCGGGAGATCGCCGCCAGCCAGAGTCCCTTCGTGATCGACCTGGTGGTGCAGCTCTGGCGCCTGATGTACTCACGCGGCTACGGCGACGTGCTCCAGTACAACCGCGAGGAGCTCGAGGGGCTGAGCGCCCTCGCCCAGCAGCACCCGGTCTGCTTCCTGCCCACCCACAAGTCCAATCTCGACCACGCGGTGCTCCAATCCATGCTCCACGAGAACGGATTGCCGCCCACCCACACCGCCGGTGGGATCAACATGAACTTCTTCCCGCTCGGCCCGCTGGTGCGGCGCAGCGGGGTCTTCTTCATCCGGCGCAGCTTCAAGGAGAACGCGGTCTACAAGTTCGTCCTCCACCACTACATCGACTACCTGATCGAGAAGCGCTTCTCGCTGGAGTGGTACCTCGAGGGCGGCCGCTCCCGCCCTGGGAAGCTTCTCCCACCGCACTTCGGGCTGCTGGCCTACGTGGTCGATGCCTACCGGCGCGGCAAGAGCGAGGATGTCTACCTGATCCCGGTTTCGATTGCCTACGATCAGATCTCCGACGTCGGCGACTACGCCGCGGAGCAGCGTGGCGCGGCCAAGCAGGCCGAGAGCTTCGGCTGGTTCCTGCGCATCCTGCGTCGGCTCCGCAGGCGGTACGGCGACATCCATATCCGCTTCGGCGAGCCCGTTTCGCTCAGCAAGGCCATCGGCCCGCCCGATCCCGAGGCCGAGCCCGACGCCGACGAGGAGAGTCTCTCGCTCCAGAAGCTCGCCTTCGAGGTGTGCGTGCGCATCAACCGGGCCACGCCCATCACGCCGATCTCCCTGGTGACGCTCGCCATGCTGGGCCGGGGCGACCGGGCGCTGAGCGTCGACGAGATGATCGACGCGCTGCGGAACCTGGTGGGCTACGTGCGCAAACGCCACCTCACCACCACCCAGGAGATCGACCTCGACACCGCCGACGGCGTGCGTCGCACACTGGACCCGCTGGTGGATAACGGCGTGCTCACCCGCTACGACGAGGGTCCCGAGGCGGTGTACGCGATCTCGCCGGATCAGCACCTGTCAGCCGCCTACTACCGCAACACGGTGATCCACTACTTCGTGAACGGGGCCATCGCCGAGCTCGCCCTGTTGCGCGCCGCCGAGGAGGGCGTAGCCGATCGCGCCACCGAGTTCTGGGAGGAGGCGCTGCGGCTGCGGGATCTCCTCAAGTTCGAGTTCTTCTTCGCGGAGAAGGAGAGCTTCCTGGCGGAAATTCGCCAGGAGCTCTCCCTCCACGACCCCAAGTGGGAGGAACGGCTCGAAGCCGGTGCGGACGCGATCGCCGGCCTGCTGCCTCGGATCCGTCCCTTCAGCGCGCATCGCATCCTTCGGCCCTTCCTCGAGGCCTACCGGGTGGTGGGCGATGCCCTGGAGAGGCGCGACCCCGCCGAGCCCCTCGACGAAGCCAGCTTCCTGAACGATTGCCTGGCGCTCGGGAAGCAGTACACCCTGCAACGTCACATCAAGAGCGCCGAGTCGGTCTCGAAGGTGCTGTTCGCCACCGCACTCAAGCTGGCGAGGAACCGCGGGCTCACGAAGCCCGGCGGAGAGGAGCTCGCCGCGAGGCGCAGCGCTTTCGCCGAGGAGCTTCGCGAGGCGATCCGGCGCGTGGACGCGGTGGAGGCCCTGGTGCACGCCCGCCGCTCGGGCTTGATCGGCTAGGAGCCGGCGCGCGAAGTCACCCCGCGGAGACGAAGAGACCCGTGATGGCCTTCCAGGTGTCGCGGAGAGACAGGGCCAGCACCACGGCGAGCACCGCCGGAACGACGAAGCGGAGCAGGCCCCGCCACAGAAAGAACCACCGAACCCCCTCCGCTCCCACGCTCACTTCCGCGACCGCGTCCCTCCGGCCCCACCCGACCATCAGGGAGAGGAGCAGAGCACCGAGCGGCAGGAAGACGTTGGCCCCGATCTGGTCCATCAGGCCGAGAACGTTCTGAGAGAGCGCGGAGGGAATACCCAGCAGCGCGATCGCGGCCGCGGAGAGCCAGGCCGCCCGGGTGCGGGCCCAGCCGATTCCGTCGATCACCGAGGCGACCACCACTTCCAGGAGCGAGATCGCCGAGGTAAGCGCGCCCACGACCAGGGCGAGGAAGAAGAGCACTCCGATCACCTGACCGGCCGGCCCCATGCTGGCGAAGGCCTTGGGAAGCGTGATGAAGAGCGCACCCACGGTGCTCGCAACGACATCTGCCTCGAGCCCGAGAGCGAAGAGCAGCGGAAGACCACCAGCCCCGCCACGAACGCCACACCGAAGTCCGAGACGGCGATCATCAGCGACTCGTCCGGCAGGTGGTGCTCACGGGAGAGGTAGCTGGCGTAGGTGAGAATCGCGCCCATGCCGAGGCTCAAGCTGAAGAAGGCCTGTGAGGCGGCGTCCTTCAGCACGTCGAAGGAGAGGATCTCCTGGAAGTCGGTCTGGAGGTAGTAGGCGTAGCCCGCCGTCGCACCGTCGAGGGTGGAGGCATAGATCGCGAGTCCGATCACCAGTACCGCGAGCAGCGGCATCAGGATCAGCGAGATCCGCTCGATGCCGGAGCGGATCCCCCGGAGACCACCGGCGCCGTCACCGCCATGAAGGCGAGGTGCCAGAGCACCGCGGGTGTCCGGTCGCGATCGCCTCGAAACGCGCGGCCGAGTCCGCGGCGAACCCGCCGGTGAGGGCCTCGACGGCGTAGCGAACCGTCCAGCCGGCGATCACGCTGTAGTAGCCGAGGATGACGACGCCGGCGGCGACGAAGAGCGCACCCAAGGGCTTCCAGGCCGGGCCACCGAAGTACACCAGCGCCTGGATCGGGCTCCTGCGCGAGCTGCGCCCGACGGTGAGCTCGGCCAGCATCACCGGGAGCCCGATGAAGAGGGTCATCGCCACGTAGAGCACCACGAAGGCGGCGCCGCCGTTCTCGGCGGTCATGTACGAGAACCGCCACATATTGCCGAGCCCCACCGCCGAGCCGACGGCGGCGAGGGTGAATCCCAGCTGGCTCCACCAGTGCTCCCGCGCGTTCTGATCCATTGGCGCAGCTTGACGTAGCGGGGACGTTCACTCGTCTCTGCTAACCGCCCGGGCTTCCCTGGAGAAGGGCCACGGGCATCGAGAAGTCGTAGGAACCGGGTCTCCCGATGGCGAGAGCCTCCCGGGCCTCCGCCGGCGAGCGATCCATCAGGCGCCGCAGCATTTCGATCTCCGGATCGGGGGTTCCGATGCGCTCGACCCAGGAATCGAAGTCCACTCGAACCCAGCGTTCGTGCACCACCGGCGTCAGTCCAGCCGCTGCGAACATCGCCACCCACTCCGAGACGCGGTCGTCCCGCACGTGGAAAGTATCGGGAAGCACCTCCATGGTATTCAGAAAGCTGTCGCAGCCGGGGGCTTCCGGAGCCACCGAATCCACCAGCAGGAAGGTGCCACCGGGAAGACCGCACCACCTCGGCCAGGGCCTTGGTGGGGGCGGGATAGTGGTGCGCGCTGAACCGCGAGGTCACCACGTCGAAGCTCGAATCCGGGAGGGCGAGCTGCTCGACGTCCCCGAGGCGGAAGTCGACGTTTTCGATTCCGCGCTCGGAGGCGAAGGCGGCGGCCCTGGGCCAGCATGGCCTCGGCGAGATCGACCGCGACCACCTCCGCCACGCGCGGCGCAAAGGCGAGAGCCGTGTGCCCGGCACCGCAGCCGAGGTCGAGCACGCGCTCCGTGCCACTGTGCACCCCGAGCTCCACCATGCGACCGAGCTCGGGACCGCTCGACATCACCGGGTGGCTGGCGTAGTTGGCGGCCACCGCGGCGAACTGCTTCTCGACGGATCGCTTGACGTCCATTCGCCAGCTCCTTGCTTTGACTTACCTTGCGATATTATTGACTATAGTTAATAATATCTGCCGTGGAAAGTGAGACCGATGAGATCGAGACCGCGATCGGGAGCCTCGGACGGCTCACGGACCTCTTCCAGGGACGTCGCGCCCAGCTGGCCCGGGGCGTGGGCCTGACGGTGCAGCAGCTGAGAGTCCTGGAGGAGATCTCCACCGAGCACTTCCTGCCCTCCCTCTTTGCCCGCGAGAGGGAGTGCACGCCGGCGGCGATCTCGAAGACCCTCCGTCAGCTTCTCGGCAAGGGACTGATCCGGGCTGCGATCTCTACTAAGGATGGGCGACGGCGCCACTACGGGCTCACCCGCGAGGGGCGCCGCGTCATCGAGCAGCTGCGGGACGATCGACGTCGGGCCATCCGGGCGATCTGGTCGGATCTCCCCGGTGAGGAGGTGACTCGCTCGCGCGCTTCGCCGGCGAGCTGGGCGACCGCTTCGAGCGGTTCGCGGATCAGCCGACCAGGAAGGACCCGTAGCCCACCACACGGCTGCGCGGACCGGCGGTGTCGCCGGAGTTGCGCAGATCGACGGCGTGCACCAGCAGTCCCCGGGCACGCGCCACCTCGAGCAGACCGCGCAGCGGGTGGCACCCGCAGGCGTGCTCCGAGGTCAGCTCCTCGAGCCGGGAGCGTCTCCACCAGCTCGGCGGTGTGCTGATCGAGCTGCTGGGCCTTCTCGTAGTCGTGATAGTGGCTGAGGTCCGAGCTCACGATGATGCGGGTCTCTTCCCCGCCCCAGAGCGCGTCGATCAGAAAGGCTACGGACTCCGGGGGGGTCTGACCCACCAGGACCGGAAGCACCTGGAAGTCGTCGAGGACCACCTGGAGGAAGGGAAGCTGCACCTCCAAGCTGTGCTCGTCTTCGAAGGGAGGGTCGAACACGCGCACGTTCGGCACCTGCTTGGCGATCTCGAAGGCCTCGGCATCGACGGGAACCTCGCCGAGCGGCGTCGAGAAGGCCGTGGCGGATGAAATCGCCATTCCGTTGAGGGCCATCCGGTGAGCGGGGCCGAGGAGGACGACCCCGCACCTCCTCCCGCGCCTCGACGAGGCTGGCGTAGGCGGCCGCCGCCACTGGACCCGAGTAGACGTATCCCGCGTGGGGTACGATCAGGGCCTTGGGTGAGCCGCCGGAGACTGCGCCCTGGCGAGATATCCCTCGATCGCCGCCCGCAGCTCGTCGGACGCTGCCGGGTAGAAGAGCCCGGCCACCGCCGGCTCGCGCACACCGCTCATGATCGGAGAGTATACCCTCCCCGGGGACAGCCCGGGGTTCCGAGCCGGAGCGGCGGGCCGCCGTCGCTATGATTCGCTCTTCGGAGCGGGTTCGGAGCGGGAGAAGATCGTGTCGGCCAGGCGCAAGAGCGTGACCCGAAAGCGGAAAGCAACCACCAGCGACGCGGCCGGAGCCCCGGGCGAAAGAGTTCTTCGAATGCCCCGCGCTGGAAAGGCCCACCGGCTGGCTGCCGACGTCCTCCCCGATGTCGGCGAGCTCCACCTGGAGCTCGATCCGGCCAAGGGCAAGACCTTCAAGGGCGAAGTCGCGATCGACCTGCACCTGGAGCGCCAGCGCCGCTCCATCGAGCTTCACGCCACCGAGCTGCGGGTGTCCTGGGCGCGCCTCGAGACCGCGGAGGGCACGCTGCGCGGCAGATCGACCCCCACCCCGAGCGCGAGACCGTCGAGGCGCGCTTCGACCGGCCGATTTCCGCAGGTGTCGCGACACTGCGGCTCGCCTTCGCCGGAAAGCTGCGCAAGGATCTCTGCGGACTCTACGGCGCCTCTCGGAAGCGCCGCTACGCCTTTACCCAGCTCGAGGCCACGGACGCGCGCAAGTTCTTCCCCTGCTTCGACGAGCCGTGCATGAAGGCACGCTTCCGCATCGCCGTCACCACGGCGACCGGCAACGCCGTGCTCTCGAACGCCCCGGTGGCGCACGCGAGCCGCCCGGCGCCGGGCGCAAGCGGGTGGAGTTCGGAGACGCCACCCCTCTCCACCTATCTCCTGGCGCTCGCCGTGGGCGAGCTCGAGGCTCGCGCCCGCCTGCGGGGGGACGGAGATCCGCGTCTGGCACATGCCCGGGAAGGGCCACTCACCGCCTTCGGCCTCGAGGCGGCGCGGGAATCCCTGGCCCGCCTCGAGACCTACTTCGACCTGCCCTATCCCTACGCGAAGCTCGACCTGGTGGCGGTCCCCGACTTCGAGTTCGGGGCCATGGAGAACGCCGGCGCGGTCTTCTTCCGCGAGACCCTGCTGCTGGTCGATCCCGAGACCGTCACCCTCCAGGAGAGCAAACGCGTGGCCGAGGTGATCTGCCACGAGCTCGCCCACATGTGGTACGGCGACCTCGTGACGATGGCCTGGTGGAACGATCTCTGGCTGAACGAGGCCTTCGCCACCTGGATGGCCTTTCACCTCGTCGACGCCTGGAAGCCCGAGTGGCGGATGTGGCACGACTTCCAGCATCACGCTCGGCGGCACTCGGCATGGACGCCCTGCGCACACCCACCCCATCTACACCGAGGTGCGGAGCCCGGACGAGGCCACCCAGAACTTCGACCTGATCACCTACGAGAAGGGCGCTTCGGTGGTGCGGATGATCGAGCGCTATCTGGGGGCCGGACCTTCCGCAACGGCGTGCGCCTCTACCTGCGCCGGCACCGGGAAGCAACACCGTGGCCGCGGACCTCTGGCGCGCGCTCTCCGAGGTCTCGGACAGGAGGTCGAGCCCCTCGTCCGCGCCTGGATCGAGCAGCAGGGATTCCCGCTGCTCGAATCCGACGCGCCGAGAGAGAGGGCAAGACGCTGCTGCGGTTCGGGCAGGAGCGCTTCGAGGCGAGTCCGGCGGCGGAGCGGCGAAGCGGAGCTCGGCGCGCAAGGAGCAGCCCTCCCGCTGGCCGATCCCCTGGGTCGGCCGGGTCGCGCGGGCCGGGCGCCGCCGGACCGGCACCGAGCGCCGCCTGATCCGCCGGGTGCGGGACGAGCTGGTGCTCGAGGGCGAGCCGCTCCGCTTCGTCTACGGAAACGCCGACGAGGGCGGGTTCTTCCGTCCCCTCCACGGTCCGGAAGAGCTGCGCGTGCTGGCGGAGGACTCGAGGCCATCAGCGCCGTCGAGCGCATGGGCTTGCTGGGACACCAATGGGCGATCGTGCGCGCCGGCCGGGCGAAGCTCGACGCCTTTCTCGATCTCGCCATGGCCTTCGGCGAGGAGAGGGATCCCGATGTCCTGATGACACTGCGCACCCCGCTCGGCTTCACCCGCCGACAGATCGCCTCGCCGCTGGGAGACGAGATGGAGGCGGCGCTGATGCGCCGAATCGTCGAGGAGTTCGGCGATGCCTTCGCCACCCTGGGCTGGGACCCCGCCGGGGGCGAAGACGACGAGATCAGGCTGCGGCGCGCGGCCCTGCTGGCGCTGGTGGGGGAGGTCGCGGAGTCCGAGCCGGTGCTGCAGGCGGCGATGGAGCGCTGCGGCGCCTACCTGGACGATCGGCGCTCCCTCGAGCCGAATCTGGCCGACGCGGTGGTGAATCTGGCGGCCCGGCAGGGGGACGCGAGCCTCTTCGAGAGATTCCTCGGGGCTGCGAAGACCGCAGGCACACCCCAGGAACGCCGGCGCTTCCTGATGGCCCTGGGCGAATTCCAGGAGCCCGACCTGGTGAAGCGAGCCTTGTCTCTCTCGCTCACGGATACCGTCGGCACTCAGGATGTCGCGCTCCTGCTGAGTCGGATGCTCGGCAACCGGGCGGCGGGCGAGCAGACCTGGGACTTCATCAAGAAGCGCTGGGCGGCGCTGCGTCGCCGGATGCCGCCGATGCTGATCACGCGCCCCATCGAGGCGACTCCTCATCTCGGATCCCGCGCCGCCCGAAGGGACGTCGCCTCCTTCTTCCGCGCCAACCCGGTACCACCGGAGCCCGAGCCGTCCGCCAGGCTCTCGAGAAGTTCGACTTGAACCTGGAGTTCCAGACCCGGGCTGCACCGGCACTGCGGCGCTGGCTGACCGGAGAGAGAACGCCGCGAAGATGCGGTGCCGCGGCGACCGCAGCAGCGAACGGGTGAGAATGCCGGTCTAGTGGGGAAGAGCTTCGCCGCAGGCTGCGTCGCATCCACGGGCGAGGCTACAAGGCGTACAAGGAGATCCGCGGGAGCTACCGGATCGGCGATCTCGAGCTCCACGTCGACCACGTGCAGGGCGACCCCTTCGCGGCGCCGTCCCTGGTTCGAGCGCGCTTCCCCCAGGAGTGGGCATCCCTCCCGCAAGAGCTCTTTGCGAGACCCGTGCGCCGGACCGCCCTTGCGGACTTCCTGGCGCGGCGGGTGCGGCCAGCATCCACCGCAGAGCCCGAGGCCGGCGCGGCTCGGGAAAGAGCGGACTGATCTTCATCGACGCGGGAGGTCAGGAGGTGCTGGAGAGAACCGCCGTGGCGATCGACCCGCAATGGGTCGAGGCGCGGCTCCAGGTCGGACTCCCCGCGGCCGGTCGCCGCGTGCTGGGAGACGAGGCCGAAGCGCTTCTGTGCGACGAGCTGCCGCGGATCGTCGAGGAGGGACTCCTCTGGGAGCGACTTCCCCGGGAGCGGGCGACTCACTTCGTCCTCTGCGTGGAGAACCAGGAGCGGATTCGGGAGCAGCTCCCCGACCGCGGGCTGGTCGCCTTCGTCGCCGACGCTTCGATCCTGCCCTCGCGAGAGCGGCGCCAGCGACCGACCGATGGGCGAGGAGGCGGTGCGATTCCGCGCTCCGGAATCCCTGCGCGTGAGCTTCGAGCTTCCCAATCCCATCGATTCGCGGGACCCGGACTCCACCCGGATCTCGGGACTGGGAATTCCCCGCGGTGTGACGCTGATCGTCGGCGGGGGCTATCACGGAAAGTCGACCCTGCTGCGCGCGCTCGAGCGCGGCGTCCATCCCCACGTCCCCGGCGACGGCAGAGAGCTCGTCGTCACCGAGCCCGGCGCGGTGAAGATCCGGGCCGAGGACGGCCGCCGCGTCGAGGCCTGGACATCAGCAGCTTCATCGACGACCTCCCGCAGGGACGCAGCACCAGGAGCTTCGCCAGCGACGACGCGAGCGGAAGCACCAGCCAGGCGGCCAACATCGTCGAGGCCCTCGAGATCGGCGCAACCACGCTGCTGCTGGACGAGGACACCTCGGCCACCAACTTCATGGTCCGGGACGCGCGCATGCAGGCCCTGGTGCACGAGGACCACGAGCCCATCACGCCCTTCGTGGACAGGGTCGCGAGCTCCACGAGCGCCTGGGCGTCTCCACGGTGCTGGTCATGGGCGGCTGCGGCGACTACTTCGACGTGGCCGATACCGTGATCGAGATGCGGGAGTACCTGCCCGCCGACGTGACCGCAGAGGCGAAGTCGATCGCCGCGTCGCACCAGACGCGGCGCCGGGTCGAGACGCGGCGCCCCCTGGCAGCGGTGACCCGTCGCGTTCCCGTCGCGGAGAGCCTCGACCCCTCCCGCGGGCGACGCGAGGTGAAGATCGATGCGAAGGCGGTCGACCTGCTCGTCTTCGGAACCGAGCGCATCGACCTGCGGGGGCTGGAGCAGCTCGTCGACGTCAGCCAGACCCGCGCCGTGGGCTACGCGATCGAGCTGGCCCGGGAGCGCTTCATGGGCGAGGGAGCGACGCTCGCCCAGGTGCTGGATGCGGTGGAGAGCACCCTCGACGAGGAGGGTCTCGAGGCCCTCGATCCCTTCCGCCGCGGCGAACGCCATCCCGGCAACTTCGCCCGCCCGCGGCGCTTCGAGATCGGCGCCGCCCTCAACCGCCTGCGCACCTTGCGCATCCAGCGCGGAGACGACGAGAAAGGAATCGAGCGATGACGACGCGATTCGCGGTGGGGTGGTCATGACCGAGTTCGCGAGAGGAACACGACACCGGTGGAGATTGGATGAGCCAGTTCAGTCACGAGTACGTCGATAGCGGCGGAGTGAAGATCCACTACGCGAAGGCGGGGAAGGGACCGCTGGTGGTGTTCATCCACGGGTTTCCAGATTTCTGGTACTCGTGGCATCACCAGATGCGGGGTCTCGCCGACCAATACACCGTCGTCGCTCTCGATACGCGCGGCTACAACGAGAGCGACAAGCCCGAAGGCGTCGAGAGCTACGACATGGCGCTGCTGGTCGGAGATGTCGCTGCGGTGATCCGGAACGAGGGTCGCGAGAAGGCCGTCATCGTCGGGCACGACTGGGGTGGCGCCATCGCGTGGGGCTTCGCGGCGATGCTGCCCGCCATGACCGAGAAGCTCATCATCGTGAACCTGCCGCACATCGAGAACCTGGTGCGGGAACTGCGGAACAATCCGCAGCAGCACGCCAATTCGCAGTACGCCCGGAATTTCCAGCAGCCGGACTCACACCAGAGCTGGACGCGGCCGCGCTCGCGAACCTGGTGGCTCGCGGTGACAGCCGATCTCGAGGCGAAGTATCGAACCGCCTTCGAGAACTCGAGCTTCGACGCCATGATGAACTACTACCGGCGCAACTATCCCCGCGAGCCCTACGCGGAAGATGCCCCGGGTCTCCCCAAGGTTCAGTGCCCGGTGCTGCAGTTTCACGGGCTCGACGACTGGGCCTTGCTGCCCGGAGCGCTCAAGACAGCTGGAACCGCGTCGAGAAGGACTGGACGCTCGTCACGCTTCCCGGCACCGGCCACTGGGCGCATCACGAGCAGGCCGAGCTGGTCACCGACACGATGAAATGGTGGCTGGCCATCCGAAGATGAGTCCGGCCCCAGCCAGCCCACCTCTACTCGGGTGCAGGACGAGTCTCAAGCTTGCGTCCCGGAAAGCCGATTCTCCCTTGGAGCCCCACCGGAGGAGCCTGGGATGAACGAGCTGGGCAGACTGGTCGCGGTGCGTTCCCTCGACAAGGTCGTCATCAAGGGAGTGACCTTCGACTTCCGTCCCAACCGCGATTTCTTCCACGTCGAGGAGGAAGGCGCTGCGGCTCCGGTTCGGGTTGCCATCGAGAACTTGAAGGCCATCTTCTTCATCAAGACACTGGGGCGAGATCCCAGCTGCGTGGACGAGAGATCCTTCGCGGAGCGAGCCGGACCTGAAAAGAAGGTGTGGATCGAGTTCGTCGACGGCGAGAAGATGGCGGGGTGGTCGAGCTCTTTCGGCTCTCCGCGGGAAGGCTTCTTCGTCTTCCCGGCCGACCCGAACTCCAATACCGAGATGGCGTATGTCTTCCGCTCCGCGATCGACCAGATGGAAGAAGGGGAACGGGCGGAGCAAGCGGCCCGGGAGTTCAACTCCTCCAGACGCGAGCCCCCGCCGTCGGTCCCCGAGCCCGACTCCTCCAATGGCGAGCCCGCGCCGTCGGCCTGGGAGCTGAAGAGCGCCGAGGACTTCGCCGTGGGCACCTACCGCATGGTCCGGAAGAGAAGCAAGCGTTCCAGCCGGGACACCGGCTGATACCCCGAGGTCTCCCACACCGGCGCACGCTGGGCTACCGTGGCCGTGATGTACGATTCGACCGTTCATAGGGAGCGGATGCGGCGACTCGTGCGCAGCTGCGCATGATGCCTGGGTCGAAGCCCCGCCTGCTCGAGCGCTGGCGCACGCGGCGCGCCGCCGATCCTTCGGGTTCGCGCACCAGGAACGTGCTGTGGCTCCTCCTGGTGCTTCTGGTCGTCTACCTGGTCTTCGGGGACAACCCCTGGCAGGACGGAATCGCGGAGCGCGTCAGCGAGAGAAAGCGGATCCGGCCGATCGACTATTGGGTGACCCACGTCTACTGGGTCGCCGCAGCCAACGCGCTCATCTTGGGGCTGCTCCTGCGTTACCATCGCCTCTGGCGCGCACCGGGAGATGCCCCGCGCTGCCCGGAGTTCGCCCCGCCCGCGGCGCGACTCCACCCGGTCGGCTGGCTCCTGGTGGCGCTGGCGATCGCCACCAGTGCGAGCCTCGCCTACCCGCGGCT
This sequence comes from uncultured delta proteobacterium, assembly GCA_963722885.1. Classification (GTDB taxonomy): domain Bacteria; phylum Myxococcota_A; class UBA9160; order UBA9160; family UBA6930; genus CAVXZE01. The sequence goes on along the minus strand of CAVROS010000010.1, from coordinate 85,316 downwards.
CGACCAGAGCCTCTGGGACGACGAGGAGACGAGCGCGCGCACCGCCATCGCGGGCGCCTACTACGTGAACGACGAAGGGGATCTCCGCTTTCGGAAATCGGATCTACGCGACACCTTCTTCAGCTACCGATCACCCAACAACCACATCGTCCACAACCTGATCGCGCGAATCCTCCACACCGTCTGGTCCGTTGCCGCCCCACGAGAGGATCGCCGCGTGGACGACTTCGCGGTCCGCCTGCCCGCCTTCCTGTTCGGGATGGCCTCGTTGGCGTCGCTGGCGTACTTCCTCTGGCGGATGGGGTTCCCCTGGGCGGGCGTGTTCGGCGCCTGGTTTCTGGCGCTGCATCCCTGGCACCTGCGGTACGCGAGCGAGGCGCGCGGCTACTCGCTGGTGTTCGCACTGATTCCGCTGGTGTGGGCGGTGCTGCTCGCCGCCCTTCACCAGGGCAGCTGGCGCCGCTGGGTGGCCTTCGGGGGCGCCCAGTTCGTATTGCTCTGGGCCTTCCCGGCGGCGGTCTATCTGCTCGTCCTCACCAACCTGCTCGCCCTGGGCGCCATCCTCACCCGGCACCGCGGCGAGGCTCGCGCGCAACAGGGAGCGCGCTGGTTCAGCGTGAACCTCTTCGGCGCAATGCTGTGGGCGCTGCTGATGGCGGGAAACGTCGCCCAGCTGATCGAATGGCTGGAGCGGAAGGGCGCTCGCGACCTCGGCAGCCGCTGGATCAAGACGACCCTGGCCTACTTCCTCTCCGGAATGCCCTGGACCCATCGCCGGCACGGAGTCGATCCCGTGTACCCGGAGCTCGCGGACCTCGCGGCGCAGACGCCCTGGCTCTTCTACGCGGCCGTCGGCGCCACCGCCGCCCTCCTCCTGCTCGGAACCCTCCGGCTGCTCCGGGAGGGAAATTACCGCCGCTGGGTCGCGCTCTTGCTCCTGGTTCCGGGTCCGCTCACCTGGTTCGTCGGCTACGCGCGCGGCCATCACATGCACAACTGGTATCTGGTCTTCGCCCTCCCTTCGTTCGCAGCGCTGGTCGCACTGGGAGCCACCTCGGCGTTCCGTTGGGCCCGGCCCCCTGCGCTCTCGGCAGTGCTCACCGTCGCCCTCTGCGGTGTCTATCTGGCGGGCCTGGTGAGCTGGACGGCGCCGCCCCGAAACGCGCTGCGCTCCCGCTCGGTCCAGCCGTACAAGGAGTCGGTCCTGCTCACCCGGGGCACGCTCGATCCCTTCGACCCGGGCCGAGGAAGAGGCCTTCACGGTCTCCTTCTCCGACCCACCCGACTACTACGACCCTCGGGTCCGCATCGTCGAGACGGCGGAAGAGCTGCGGGCTGGCTCGAGAGGGCCGACCGTGAGGACCGACCCCTGTACCTCAATCGGGGCCGCCTGCACCGGGCGGCCAAGAACCACCCGGAGCTGGTGGCGCTGGCCGAGCGAGAAGACCTCTTCGAGCTGGTCGCCTTCCTGCCCGGCTTCGAACCGTTGATGAGCCGGAAGATCTCTCGCTACCGGCCGGGCAGCCGCGCCCTTATCGACGCCGATCCCCGAGGCCTGCGAGAGCTGCCGCTCCCGCGAATCAGGGCACCCGGTGAGAGCGGAGACGTCGCGGACCGAGCAGCGCGAGGACCAGAAGCCCCTGGCCCATCAGCAGGGAGGTTTCCGGATCGGGGACGGGGCGAAGCTGCTGGCCGATCCCGGGAGCCCGTGCGTTCAAGTCGAAGTCCCCCGGCTCGAGAACGCTCTTCAGGCGAACGTAATCCTCCACCCGGAGCGCCAGCAGCGCGCAGCTGAACTCCAGGAAGTTCCAGGAGATCACAGTCGACGGCGCCGGTCTCGAAGACCGAGAGATTGCCGCCCGGGACGACGCCGAGATTCGGCAGGGCCCGGAGGATCGTCGCCGGCGATCCAGTGGTGCCGCCGACCCCCTTCGGGAAGAGCGAGCGACGTGAAGAGGTAGGCGGGATCTCTCGCCGTCGCAGTCCAGCCGAACACCATGCCACTGCTCTCGCCATCCGCCGCCGCAAGCGGCCCCATCACGGTGAGGCCGGCGGTCCCGAAATCCGGCTCGTAGGAGTGGAGATCGGCGACCAGACAGCGCGGACGGTCACCTCGAGGCCGCCCAGCCCAGGGTAGCGCCTGCCACCGGCCGCTCGGGACGAGGTCCGAGAGGGAAATCGCCCGGGCCGTGGCGATGGGCCCGAGGGCGATCAGAAGAGCCGCGGCCACCAGGACGGATCTCGCGAGCAGGGCCATGAGATCGCATCGCGAGCCATCCCGCGTGGCTCCCGGATCCGGGGAAGCGGGGCCCCGGAGCCGCTCCCGAGAGCGGGTGAAGGGTGGCCGATCCCGACTTGCCGGTAGTTGCGTGCGCATGAGCACGCATATCGGGCGGTCAAGTATCGGACTTGAGGGGATTTATCGATTTTCCGCCGTTTCGGCTCCGGACCGGACTTTCGACGCGCCTCAGGAATCGTCCTCGGATCGGGTCAGCGGCACGAAGCGAACCGGGAAGAGCTTGGTCGTCCGAATTCCCTCCTCGGTGCGCTCGAGGACGCGGAGATCCTGACTCCATCCACCCACCGGGATCACCAGACGTCCACCGACGGCGAGCTGTTCGATGAGCGGCTCGGGCACCTTCTCGGGTGCGGCGGTCACGATGATCCCGTCGAAGGGCGCCTGGTCCGGGAGGCCCGCGTAGCCGTCGCCGGTGATCACCTGGACGTTCCGGTAGCCGCCGGCGGCGAGCGCGGTTCGCGCCCTCTCCGCGAGCTCCGGGATGATCTCGATGCTGTAGACCTTCTCGACCAGTCCCGAAAGGACTGCGGCCTGATAGCCGGAGCCGGTCCCGATCTCCAACACCTTGTCACCGGGCTGCGGATCGAGGAGCTCGGTCATCACCGCGACGATGTAGGGCTGGGAGATCGTCTGACGGTGACCGATCGGGAGCGGGCGGTCCTGGTAGGCCCTTCCGCGAACCGACTCCGGAACGAAGCGATGGCGTGGAACGCTGCGCATCGCCTCGAGAACGCGCGGATTGCTCCACCTCGCGCGCCTGGATCTGGTGCTTCACCATCTCCTCGCGCAAGGCCTTCCAATCCGGAGGCGACGAGTGGCAGACCCTGCGCACCGCCGAAGACCAGCAGCGCGAGGCCGACCAGGGCGAGGACGAAGACGAGGCTGATCTCGGTTCGATGGGTCATGGCGGTTCCGCCGCTCGCGTGGCCCCCCGCCCCAGAATTTCCAGCTGCGGACCTCTTCGCGCAAGGCCGGGTGAGCCCCGGGCTGGGCGTGGGCGGGCCGTGGGGCGCGACAGCTCCACGGCCTGGCGGAATTTGATTAGGTACCTTATTATATGCTTCCGCATCAGAGGAGGCGCCCGTGTTCTGCCCCCGCGATCTGCCCAGCTTCGCCGAGATCCGCGAGCTCACCAAGGACATCCTCGGGGTCGAGCCGACCGCCATCTTCACGGCGATGCGGACTCTCGAGGTCGCAGACACCCTCGCCGACGCCGTCGAAGCCAACCTTCGCCATCAGTTCGGCCTCTCGATCGGCCGCTTCTCCCTGCTGATGATCCTGCACCGCCATTCGGAATCCGAGCTCACGCCTTCGGACCTGGCGCGGCGAGCGGCGGTGACCCGGGCGACGGTGACGGGGCTCCTCGACGGTCTCGAGGAGGAAGGCCTGGTCGAGCGGCAGGCCCATTCCACCGACAGACGCCGGATCGCCCTCAAGCTGACGGAGGCCGGAAAGGCCTTCATCGCCAGGCTGATTCCCGCCTACGCCCCGCGACTCTCCGCGGTGGCGAACGGGCTCTCGGAGAAGGAACGAAGGCAGTTTCTGCGTCTGCTGGACAAGATCCAGGTCGGCCTCGAAACCCTGCGCGCGCCCGGAAAGGACAGGGTCCTGGCGTGAAGCATCGAACTCCGAGCCGCGTCCCGGCCCTCGCTGCCGTGGTGATCGCCGGGCTGCTCGCGTGGCTGACCGGCTGCGACGAGCCACAGGCCAGCGCCCAGGGAGGGGAGCAGGCGCCGGCGAAGGGCTCGCCGCTTCGCACCGCGGTGCGCGTGCGAGTCGCCCCGGTGGTCGAAGAGAGCATCGAACGATCCGGCACCGTCTCCGGCGTGGTGCACGCATTCCACCGGGCCAGCATCGCCGCGGAGGCCACCGGGCGGGTGGTGGAGAGACACGTGGAGCCGGGGGAAGTCGTCGAGGCCGGGCAAGCCCTGATCGAGCTCGACGCCACCCGTCTGCGTCTCGCCGTGGAGCAGGCGGAGGCGACGCTTCGCACCCGGGAGATCGATCTCGCCGAGGCGAGTCGCGAGCTCGGGCGCGGCGACCGGCTGCTGGGCGACGATGCCATCAGCCAGAGTCGCCACGACGCCCAGCGCTTCGCCGTGGATCGAGCCAAGAGCGCAGAGAGCCTGGCCCGCGTCGCCCTGCGCACCGCAAAGCGGAACCTGGCGGATGCCACGGTGCGGGCCCCCTTTGCGGGCAGCGTGGAGGAGGTGCAGGTGGACGTGGGCGATCACGTGAGCCCCGGAAGGCCGCTGGCCACTCTGGTGGATTTCTCCCGAGCGCGGATCCACGCCGGTGTCACCGGCACCGAGGCCGCCGGCCTGCAGCCGGGAACGCCCGCGCCCGTGATCCTGGAAGAGCTGGGTGGAACCGCCGTCGAGGCGGAGATCCACAGCGTCGGCCGCATCGCCGACCCGGCGAGCGGCACCTACACCGTCGAGCTCTGGCTCGACAGCCCCGACGGACTGCTGCGCGAGGGCATGGTGGCCCAGGTGCGGCTTCCCGTGGAGGCGGGACGGCGCAACCCCGTGGTCCCGCGAGCCGCGCTGATTCGCAGCGAGGCCGGCATGGCGGTCTTCGTGGTCGACCAGAGCAGCGGCGAGCCGCGCGCCGTAGCGCGACCGGTGCGGATCGGCCGCAGCAATGCGGAGAAGGTCGAAGTGCTGGAGGGGGTGTCGGTCGGCGAGGAGGTGGTGATCGACGGCCTCTTCGCCCTGCGCGACGGCGCGCCGGTCCTGGTGGAGAAGACCTCGTACGTCGGCGCTCCCTCGGAAAGCTAGAACGTGGATCGCCTGATCCGTTACTTCGCCGAGCGGCACCTGGTGGTCCACGTGATGGTGGCCGCATTGGTCGTGGTCGGCTACGCCACGGCCACCCGCACCGCCCGCGAGGGCATGCCCAACGTCAGCATGCCGATGATCGTGGTGAATGCCGTCCTGCCCGGGGCCGCTGCCCGCGACGTCGAGACCAAGGTCACCATCCCGCTCGAGGAGGCCATCGAGGAGGTGGATGGCGTCAAGTCCTTCTACACCGTGATCAGCGACAACCTCTCCAACACCGTCGTCGAGCTCTACGAGGACTTCGACGAAGCGCAGATCAGGGAAGCCGAGCAGGACATCCGCCAGGCCATCGACGCCATCAACGACTTTCCGCCGGAGATGGACGAGGACCCGGTGATCTCGCGCATGAACCCCGGCAAGATCCCGGTGCTCGAAATCGCCCTCTCCGGACCGATCGAGGCGGTGGTCCGCTCGGCAAAGCTCCTGGAGCGGCGAATTCGACCACTCGACACGGTTTCCCAGGTCACGCTGGTGGGTCTGCAGGACCCCGAGGTCCGGGTGCTGGTCGATCCCGAGCGCGCCCGGGAGCACGGCGTCACGCTGCTCGAGGTGGTGCGCGCCGTGGAGCGCCGCAATGTCTCGAGCACCGGCGGGATGCTGGAGACCGATCACGACCGCCGCCAGGTCGTACTGTGGAGCCGCTACGAGAGACCGGAGGAGGTCGGCGAGACGGTGCTGCGCTTCCTGCCCGGCGGAGGCGCGGTGCGCGCGCGCGACGTGGCGCGCATCGAATCGGGCCGGGTGGACACCGGCCTTCTGGCCCACACCAACGCCGAGCCGGGCATATCGGTGGTGGTCCGCAAGCGGGAGACCGCGGACATCCTCGAATGCGTGGACGCGGTGCGGCGGGTGGTCGAGGCCACGCCGCTTCCTCCGGGCGTGCACTACGCCCTGGTGGACGACGAGTCCTTCGAGACCCGAAACCGCCTCGAGTTGATGGCGAACAACGGGATGATCGGCATCGTGCTGGTCGCCATCGTCCTGTTCGGCTTCCTGACACCGGCCGCTGGCATCTGGGTGATGGTGCAGATCCCGCTGGTCTTCCTCGGCGTCCTGGCGCTGATGCCCCACGTCGGCATCACAGTCAACATCATCTCGCTGGCCGGCTTCGTGGTGGTGCTGGGGATGCTGGTGGACAACGCGGTGGTCGTCGCCGAGAGGATCACCGTCAAGCGACAGGAAGGTCTCGACCGCATCGAGGCCGCCGTCGAGGGCGCCTCCGAGGTGGCGCGTCCCGTGACCGCCGCGGCGGTGACCACGGTGCTCGCCTTTCTGCCGATGTGGGCGATCGGCGGGCTCCCCGGCAAGGTGGCCTGGAACATTCCCGCCGTGGTGGTGCTGGCGCTGCTGATCGCGCTTCTCGGCGCCTTCTTCATCCTGCCCTCCCACCTCTCCGGGGAGCGAACCGGCGGCAAGGCGGCGCCGAAGAGGGCCTTCATGGTCCGGCTCGAGGCCCGCTACCGCCGCCTGCTCGGCCTGGTTCTCCACCACCGCGCCCTGGTGATCGGCGTCGCGCTGGCAGTCTTCCTGGGGATCATGCTCGGCCTGGTGCCTCGGACCGGCTTCGTGATGTTCCCCCAGGACGATTCCGACGCCCTCCACATCAAGGTGACCACGCCGTTGGGAACGCCGCTCGAGCAGACCGAGGCCGCGGTGGCGTCCATCGAGCGACAGCTTCCCGAGCTGATCGGAGAGGACCTGGTCGCCGTAACTGCACGGGTGGGCCACAAGGAGACCGGCCGCTTCGCTTCGGACCGGGAACGCGGCGCCGCGGAGAACGAGGCGCTGATCAGCGCGCTCTTCCACAACATCGGACGCGAGCGCACCAGCGCCGAGTGGATCCAGGAGCTGGAGCGGACGCTCGTGGTCCCGGACTCGGTCGAGATCGTCTACGAGGCCGACATGATCGGCCCCGTCCACGGCCTGCCCGTCACGGTCCACGTCGAGTCCAACGACAACCAGGTGCGGCGGGGCGCAGCCCTGGAGGTGGCCGAGTGGCTGCGCGCGATCGAGGGCGTCACCAATGTGGAGACCGACGAGCGGCCGGGCACGCCGCAGCTGGACCTGAACCTCGACTACCAGAAGCTCGCGCTTCGCGGGCTCGACGCCGAGGACGTGGGCCTCACCCTGAAGGCCGCCTTCTTCGGGCTGGTCGCCTCGGAGCACCGCGACCTCGACGACACCACCGACATCCGCGTGATGTTCGACCCCTCCGCCCGCCGCACCATCGATGCGCTTCTCGAGACGCCGATACGCGCGGTTGGCGGCGAGCTGGTGCGACTCCGCGACGTGGTGAAGCCGGTGGACCTGCCGGGAGTCTCGACGATCTACCACCGGGAGGGCCAGCGCACCGCCACGGTGTCGGCGAGCTTCGTGCCGGGGAGCCATCACACGGCGCTCTCGATGGCGGCGCGCATCGAGAGCGAGCTGGTCCCGCGCTTCGCGAGCATTCCCGACCTGCGCATCTACAACGGCGGCGAGGCGGAGGACACCCGCGAGGTCACCGCCGACCTCGGCGTCGCCGCGATTCTCGCCGTGATCGGAATCACCGTGGTCATCACCCTGATGCTCGGCTCCTTCCTCGAGGCGGCCTTCGTGGTGGCCGTAGTTCCCTTCTCCGCGGCCGCGGTGGTGCTGACCTTCTTCCTGCATGGCAAGCCGCTCTCGCTGCTGGCCATGATGGGCGCCATCGGCCTGGCCGGCGTCGTCGTGAACGCCGCGATCGTGATGGTGGACTCGATCCACCGCCAGCTCCGCAGCGTCGATGGCGACGACCCGCAGGCGCGGCGGGAGGCCATCATCGACGCGGTGGTGGCGCGGCTCCGACCGGTTCTGGTCACCAGCCTCACCACCCTCGGCGGCGTGATGCCGACCGCCTACGGCCTCGGCGGCTACGACGCCGTGGTGAGTCCCATGTCCCTGGCCCTGGGCTGGGGCCTCGCCCTCTCGACCCTGGTCACGCTGCTGCTGGTGCCCACTCTCTACACCTTGGCCGGCGATCTGCGCGGCCTCGGCGGACGCGGGTTCCGCGCGCGACTGGCGGCACTCCGCACCGTCAGCGGGGACGTTGTTGAACGCTTCGACGTTCAGGCGGGCGCGGCTTGGAGCTGACGGATGGCCTGGGAAGACGTATTGGAGAGGGTGGACGCTGCTGAGCGAGACATAGACACGTCGGGCGCTGATCTTGACCAACCCTGCGATCTTGAGCAGCCGCGTTCGGATCGTGCCCGCCTGCGCGTTCGCCAGCGACGTACCCTTGAGGCCGCGGCGCCGGAGCTCCGCCACGAGCACGTAGGCCATCGATGCGAACCAGAGCCGTAGCTGGTTGGCTGCCATCGTGGCCGTGCTGGTCCGGTCGGCGAACAGATCCAGCTGCTGCTCTTTGATCCGGTTCTCCATGTCACCGCGGGCGCAGTAGATCGTCTCGTACAGGACCTGGGCCGGGAAGGCGCCGGCCTCCAGCGAGGTCACGACGAAGCGCGGATTGGTCTTGCCCGGCAGCTGCTCCGCCTTGGCCACGACCCGTCGCTCGCGGCTCCAGGTCTTCTTCGTCCGGTAGCGAAGCTCCCGGTACTGCCGAGCCGCCATGCCGGTCGCTTCCTGCTCGCGCCGGACCGCCTCCAGTGCCTCCCCGATGGCTCGGTTCAATCGAGCGTTCTTCGCCATCCCGAGCACGTAGTGCACCCCGTTCGCCTCACACCAAGCCATCAGCGCCTCCCGGGCGAAGCCCGAGTCGGCGCGGATCCAGATCTCCACCTCCGGCCAGTGGCTCCGGATCTGGTCCACGATCCGCGCCACCTCCTCCACCGACCCGGCCGCGCCGTCCTGGTTCGCCGGTCGCAACTTCTCGCACAGCAGGTGTCGCCGCAGAAGTTGTAAAGCGGCAGGTAGCAGTAGCTGCGGTAGTAACCGTGGAAGAAACGCCCCTCCTGGTGACCGTGGACCCGGTCGTCCGTCGCATCCAGGTCCAGCACGATCCGCTCGGGCACCTCCTCGTGCGCCTCGATCATGCAGTCCACGAACTGCCCCTCGATCGCCGCCGGATCCAGGGCCACGCGCCGGTAACACTCGGCCGCTCCTCCACGCGTTCAACAACGTCCCCGCTAGAGGCGATCCCGGCAGCCGAGATACTGGGTTTGGTAGAGCCGGGCGCGCGCTTCGACCTTGCTTGCCACCCCGAGGAGCCAGGGCTTTTCCCGGTGAGTACCTCGCGCGAAACCGCCCGGCCCCTCGTGGTAGGCGAGGTACAGATTGTAGGCGTCGTGCTTCTCCACCCCGGTGCGCCGGTGGATCAGGTCGCCGTACCAGCCGATGAAGTCGGCCGCGTCCGCGAAGTCGTCGCGGTCGGCACCGCGGTGTCCGGTGGCGCGGATGTAGTCGCCCCAGGTGCCGTCCTTGACCTGGCCGTAGCCGTAGGCGGAAGAGCGCCGTCCGACCGGGAAGATCCAGAGCACCCGCCGCCAGCCGGGCCGGGCGTCGGCGCGGAAACGACTCTCCTGGTGCACGAAGGCCATCTGCACCGACTCGGGCACTCCCCAGCGCTGGAAGGAACGCCTCGCAGCTTCGTACCATCCGCTCTTCTCGTAGAAGATCTGACACAGATCGTCGCCGTTGCGGGGAGGCCTGGTGGCGCACGACTGAAACAGCAGCACCAGGACCACGGCGACGGTCAGAAGCCTTCCCGTGTGGAGGGCCATGCGCTCCCAGGGACCGAGCCGGACGTTAGCCTGCATTCCTCACCAGCTCGCTACTGCGGCCGCCGATGGCACCGCATCTTCGCCTCAGCTCTCCAGACGTTGTTCGCCCATCATCTCGCGCACCCGAACGTGGAAATCGTAGGGGTAGACGAGATCGAGCGCCGAGACCTCTTCCAGACGCCCGACGGATTCCTGATCCAGGTTGAGATCCGCGGCGCCCAGGTTGTCCTCGAGCTGTTCCATGCTGCGCGCGCCAAAGATGGGAGAGGTCACCCCCGCCTGACACATCACCCAGGCGAGGGCCACCTGGCTCGGAGTCTTTCCCAGAGTCCCGGCCACCTCGGTCACCACGCGTGCGATCTCCAGATTCCTCTCGGAGCTGAAGCGCTCCTGGTTCGTGTTGTCGACGGAGGCGCGGGAGCCGTCGGGGGGCGCCTGGCCCTTCTTCATCTTCCCGGTCAACAGGCCACCGGCCAGGGGACTCCAGGGGATCACGCCGATCCCCTCCTCGATGCAGAGCGGCAGGTGCTCCCGCTCGATGAAGCGGCAGATCAGGGAGTACTGGGGCTGCAGGCAGTCGAAGCGCGCGGTCCCCAGCTCCCGGGCCAGGGCGTTGGCCTTCATCAGCTGCCACGCCGAGTAGTTGGAGCACCCGGCGTAGCGAACCTTTCCGGAGCGGATGCAGTCGTCGAGGGCACCCAGGGTCTCGTCGAGGGGAGTGGTGGGATCGTAGGCGTGCACCTGGTAGAGGTCGATGTAGTCGGTGCCGAGACGCCGCAGACTGGCCTCGACGGCGTCGAGGATGTGCTTGCGCGACAGGCCGAGATCGTTGGGCCCGCCTCCCATCGGGCCGGCGACCTTCGTCGCCAGCACCAGGCTCTGCCGCTTGTCCCGGATCGCGCGTCCGGTGATCTCCTCCGACACGCCGCCCACGTAGACGTCGGCGGTATCGATGAAGTTGCCGCCCGCCTCCACGAACCGGTCCACGATCGCCTTGGAGGTCGACTCGTCACAGCCCCACTGCTGGTTTCCGAAGGTCATCGCACCCAGGCAGAGATTGGACACCTTGAGACCGGTGCGTCCGAGCTTTCGAATCCTCATGACTCGCCCTCCTTGGCATCGTTCAGCGACGATAGGGGACCGTGACCACGATCTTCACCGGCTCCCCCGCGCGGAGGCGTCCCTCGATGGGTCGATCGTTGGCGACGGCGGTCTCCTCGAGGCTCCAGGCATTCCCGGTGCGCCGCGAGAGAGCCGCCAGGCTCTCCCCCTCCCGAGCCTTTGCGACGCGCAGCCGAAGCTCGGTGATTCCGTCGCGCTCGTGGCGGGTGAGCGGACGGAAGCTCCGGGCCGCGTCGCGGAAGGTCCCCGCGTAGTCGCCGAAGCTGCCGGATGGCGAGATCCCCAGGAGGCGAAACATCCCGCGCGGATGCGCGACCCAGGTCAGGTCCGCCAGCGCTGGCCCCTGCTGGGTCTCGAGCTCCACCCGGGTGCGATAGGCCGAAAATCCACCGATCCGCTCGCTCTTGCCCTTCCCCAGCTGGAGCTGGTTGTTCTGGGCGAAGAGCTGCGCCGCCTGTTTCGGATCTCCGCTCTCGCCCTGGGTCTGGAGGACCAGGACCGCATCGCCTCGGGGAGACTGTGCGGCGACGGCCGTCGTGGCGTTCTCGGTCTTCCAGCCGCGTGGGAAATCGAGAGCGAAGTCGAGACCGGGGTGCAGGAAGCGCTCCTCGCGAAAGAACCCCTGGGCTGGATCGGGTCCGATCAGCAGGTTCGCCAGCCGCGCGTAGAAGGCGGAGCGCGTCGGGGCGATCGGAGCCGCTGGCGACACCTGCAGCGAGTCCGCCCGGATCGCCGTGTTGCGAACCCGCTCGCTGGTCATGGGATGCGAGTCGAGGAAGCTCGGCTGGTGCCGCTCGCCGGACTGAAGCTCGGCCGCGCGCCCGAGGGTGTTCAGGAAGCTGGCCATGGCCGCCGGATCCCAGCCGGCCTGCGCCGCCAGCTTCTGCCCGACCTCATCGGCCTGGCGTTCCTGGTCCCGGCCGTAGGAGGCGATCCACCCGGCGCCCGCCACCTGACCGATCTGGGCCGCGCCCTGGGCGGCGCCCGCTCCGCCAACCGCCCCGGCCGCCGCGGTGCCGAGGGCGGCGAGCACCCCGGCGCCGATGGCGCGGGTCTCCCGCTGCGCCGAGTGACGAGCCGCCACGTGGCCGATTTCGTGCCCCACCACGTTGGCCAGCTCGGCCTCCGAGTTCGCGATGGCGAGCAGTCCCCGGGAGACGTAGACGTAGCCGCCGGGAAGGGCGAAGGCGTTGGGCTCCTCCATGTCGACGACGGCGAAGCGGTAGAGCACGTCGCGTCTGGGCGAGTGACGGGCCAGCCGCCCCCCGATCTCCTCGACGATAGGCGGTGAGCGCCGGGGATTCGACCAGGCCCATCTCCTCGGCGACCTGGGCCGCCGTCTGCGCTCCGAGCTGGGCTTCGCGCTCGGATGACATCAGCACCAGCTCCCGCCGGCCCGTGACGGGATTGATCGCGCATCCCGCCAGGAACGAGAGCAGAACCATCAGAAGGAGGCAGGTCTGGATTCGTCTCGGCATGGCTCCCAGCTATGATTAGCCCATGACGACCGAACAGGCTGACGAGCTACGCGACGACCCTCTCATCGCCTCCTTGACGCCCGAGGAGAAGGAGACACTCCAGACCCGCCATCTGGTCACCACCGGGGACGAAGTGGTCTGGGTCGAGCCGGACGGTCGAACCCGCCGCGAGAAGCTCTCGGGCCTCTACTACATCCGGACGCGCCGCGGCGTCTACCGGGTCAGCCGGATCAGCAACAAGGTGGTCGAGGTCTAGGGCGAACAAACGTTTGTTCGTTTCGAATCGAAGGAACGCCGATTGCGCTCCGACCCAGGGCGACGGCACGGATCGCCATGTAGGCAGAAAAGGTCTAATCCTTTCGGGCGGTCCCCGGCCCCCACGACCCGGCTCGCGGGGATGATGGGGCGGCCGCCGACGCGATGGGCGAGACGGCGGAGTTCCCGCCGGAAAGCTGATCGCCGAGCTCGAGAGGAGGATTTCATGAGCCCCACCCCCCCGCTGACCGTGCTCTCCGAAGAGGAGCAGATCTTCCAGCAGACCATCCGCGAGTTCGCTCGAAACGAGCTGGCGCCGCGCGTCGCGAAGATGGATCAACAGGGGCACTACGACCCCGAGATCCTGCCCATGCTGTTCGACCTCGGCGTGATGGCGATCGAGACTCCCGATGAGCTGGGCGGCGCGGGCGGGAACTTCTTCCTGAGCGTGCTGGCGGTCGAGGAGATCTCTCGCGTCGATGCTGCGGTCGGGGTGCTGGTCGACGTACAGAACACGCTGGTGGCCAACGCCGTGTTGCGCTTCGCGAACAAGGGTCTGCAGGAGCGCGTGCTGCGAAAGATGGCCAGCGACACCGTGGCCGCCTACGCGCTCTCCGAGGAGGCCGCGGGAAGCGACGCCTTCGCCCTGCAGACGCGAGCCGTCGAGGACGGCGATCACTTCGTTCTGACCGGGCGCAAGCTCTGGATCACCAACGCGGGCGAGGCCGGGATCTTCCTGGTCATGGCCAATGCGAACCCCGAGGCGGGCTACAGAGGGATCACCAGCTTCATCGTCGAGCGCGACTTCGAGGGATTCCAGGTCGGCAAGAAGGAAGACAAGCTCGGCATCCGCGCCAGCTCCACCTGCGAGCTGATCCTCGACGGGGTGCGGGTCCCGAAGGAAAACGTCGTCGGTGAGGTCGGCAAGGGATACAAGATCGCGATCGAGACGCTCAACGAGGGCCGCATCGGGATCGGTGCCCAGATGGTCGGCACCGCCCAGGGTGCCCTCGACGACGCGGTCGCCTACACGGCCGAGCGCAAGCAATTCGGAAAGCCGATCGGTGAATTCCAGGGCGTGCAGTTCGAGCTCGCGCAGATGGCGACGGGAGTCGAGGCGGCACGGCTGATGGTCTACAACGCCGCGCGGCTCAAGGATGCGGGCGAACCGTTCCTGACTCAGGCGGCGATGGCCAAGCTGTTCAGCTCCGACGTCGCGGAGCGGGTGACCTCCGCGGCAGTCGAGCTGGCCGGCGGCGTCGGCTACACCAAGGAGTACCCGGCCGAGAAGCGCTATCGCGATGCCAAGATCGGGAAGATCTACGAGGGCACCAGCAACATGCAGCTGCAGACGATCGCGAGGCAGGTGCAGAGGGGAGCATGAGCCGGCCCGGCACCCATCGACGCAAACGACCCACCGTGATACAAGAAAGAACCCAGGAAGAAGGAAGCCGACGCCGAGCGTCGGCGAAGTGCTGAGGAGAATCCGAATGTCGCGACACCATCCCCCCGTTCTCTCGCTGGTAGTCCTGTTTGCACTGAGCAGCCTGCTCTTCGCAACCGCCGGCTGTGGAGGAGACAGTCAGGAGCAGGAGCTCGTGGAGGCAACCGCCGCGGTCGTGGCGAAGCAGGAGGCCGTGCAGGAGGCCCGCGAGGAGGTCGAGGCCCGACAGCAGGTGGTGGACGAAGCGCGGAAGGAGCTGGAGGCGGCGGAGAGCGAGTTGCGGATCCGGGAGCAGGCGCTCCGCGAGGCGCAGTCGCAGGTCGGCGCCAAGGCGACCGACGCCACGCTGTTCCGGAGCGTCCAGCGGCGCATCCTCGACGACCCGAAGCTCGACGATCTGGCCGTCTCGGTGCAGGTCACGAAGGGCGTCATCACGCTCCAGGGAGCCGTGCCCGACGAGGACGCCCGGGCGCGCGCCGAGGAGGTCGCCAGAGAGACGCCTGGCGTCGTGAACGTCGAGAACCGGGTCGAGGTGGTAGCCCCTCCCGCCGAGGAGTAACCGTTTCGCCCCGCGAAGCCAGGAGTGACCGGTACGCCCTGCGAAGCTAAAGTGGGGCCATGACGCACTCCGAGACGACGCGCTACGACACCATCATTGTCGGCTCCGGAGCGGCCGGCGGGACACTGGCCCGCGAGCTGTCGCTTCGAGGCCAGAAGGTCCTGGTTCTCGAGCAGGGCAGGGGCGAGCCGGACCCCGACTCCCGCGTCGAGCCGCGGGGAAAGGTGGACTTCAAGTTCATCGGCCGCGGAGTCCCGGTGGCGCGGGGGATCGGCGTCGGCGGTACCACGATGCTCTTCTACAACACCATGTGGTGTCCGCCCCTCGACTACTTCCAGTCGCACGGGATCGAGCTCGCGGCCGAGGTCGAGGAAGTGCGAAAGGATCTGCCCATAGCAAAGCTCTCCGACGAGCTGCTGGGACCCGTGGCGAAACGGATCATGGGGAGTGCGCGTGAGCTCGGCTACGAGTGGGAGAAGCTCGACAAGGCCATCTTCCAGGACCGCTGCCAGCCCGGCCACTATCCCTACCGTGCGCGCTGGAACTCGCGTCACTACCTGCGCGAGGCGGTCCTCCACGGAGCCGAAGTGCGCTCCCAGGCCGAGGTTCGGCGGGTGCTGCTGGAGGGCAAGCGCGCTCGTGGCGTTGCGTTCTCCGCAAACGGAACCGAGCAAGAGGCTCTCGCCTCGCGCGTCATCGTCTCTGCCGGCGGCATCGGCTCACCGCAGCTGCTGCAGGCGAGCGGAATCGGATCGATCGGTCAGGGCTTCTTCTGCGATCCGCTGATCGCCGTCTTCGGGACCGCCGAAGGCATCCAGGACGTCGGGGAGTTCCCGATGGCGGCGGGCATCCACCTCCCGGACGAAGGCTACATGATGACCGACCTGCCGGTTCCCAAGCAGACCTACCAGATGCTGACGCTGAGTGCGCTGCGCCCCGATCGGCTCTTCGCTCACTCGAGCACGCTCACGATCATGGTCAAGATCCGCGACGAGATCGCCGGCCACGTGAGCAGCCGCAAGATGCGCCGGGTCTTCGGGCCGGCCGAGCGCGAGAAGCTGGCGAGCGGCTACCGGCGCGCGAAGGAGATCCTGCGCCACGCGGGCGCGACGAAGATCTTCAAGAGCCGCGTCACGGCCGCCCATCCCGGCGGGTCGGTCCGCATCGGGGAGCACGTCGACACGAACCTGCAGACCGAGTACGAGGGTCTCTACGTCTGCGACTGCTCGGTGATCGCCGACCCGTGGGGACTGCCGCCCACGCTCACCCTGCTGAGCCTCGCCAAGCGTCTCGCCAAACACCTGGCCTGAGCTTCACGGGAAACTTCTCGAATCGTCTCGACGCCGCGGCGTTCAGTGCGAACCGAGCACCGGCGCCAGGTGCCGGGCGTAGTCGATTCGCGGTCGGTAGTGGTGAAAGAATCCACCCAGCACGCCGAAGACCCGCGACAGCATCACGAACTCCGCGGGTAGCCGCACGACGGGGTCCCGCTGGGCGGTCTCCAGCAACTCCCCGGCACGAGCCAGGAGCTCGCCCCGACTGAGCCAGGCCGATCGTTCGCCGCTCAGCCATGGCATCCCGAAACTGACTGAGCAGGGTCTCGGCGAAGGTGAGCAGGGTCTCCGGGTCCCCACTGCGTGTGGCGAAGCCGAGGCTCCTCCAGGCACTGGAGCATTCCGCTGCGGTCGCCGCTCAGGAAGGCGCGCATCAATGCGAGATACCCTTCGCGCTTCCCGGGCGGCATGATCTTGGTGCACCCGAAGTCGAGGAGCACGACCTCGTCGCGATCGGTGACCAGGAGATTTCCCGGATGCGGATCGGCCTGGAAGACACCCGCCTCCAGCACCTGGCGCACGTAGGCCTCCAGGACCAGACCCAGGATCCGGGAGAGGCGCTGCTCCGCGTCGGCATCACCCCCGTCCCGTTGCGCCGCGAGCTCGTCGAGGACAGCTGTGATCTTTCGCCCCTCGACGAGAGTGCTGGTCAGGACCCTGGAGCCGGAGAGAGAGGGGAGCGTCCGGGGAACGATGATGCCGGGGATCCCGTCGAAGAAGCAGGCGAGCCGCTCCATCATCCGGGCCTCGGCCCGGTAGTCCATCTCCCCCTCGACCATCGTCCGCACCTCGGCGGTGATCGTCTCGTAGTCGGTGGGTGGGAGCATGCTCCGAATGCCGGCCAGGGCGGTCTCGAGCAGATCCATGTCCGTGGCGATCAGCTCCGCGATCCCCGGCCGCTGAACCTTGACGGCCGCCGGCTGCCCGTCGAGCGTCAGCGCCCGGTGGACCTGGCCGATGCTCGCAGCAGCGACCGGCTCCTCTTCGAAGCTGGCCGAAGAGCTCTCGAGAGGTCGTCCCAGATCCGCCTCGACGACCCGGCGGATCTCCTCGAAGCCGACCGGAGGCGCGGCATCCTGCAAGCTGGAGAGCTCGTCGATCCAGACCTCCGGGAGCAGGTCCGGCCGGGCCGAGAGTGCCTGGGCGACCTTGAGGAAGGCGCCCCCTTGAAGGACGCTGAGCTCGTAGAAGCGCCGGGCGTTGCGCGCGTGGAGGGCAGCCAGCGCCTGCGCGGCCTCCTCCTGGGAGAGGAAGGCGGTCCAGATTCCGTGCAGCCGGTAGCTCGAGGTGACCTGCCCGAGGATCCATCCGGCGCGGCCGAGGCGGGTGAGCCGGGGGAGCTCGCCCTCCAGCGACATCCACAGATCCACCGCCTGGTCGGCGAGGCTGCGGATCTCCCAGACCGCCTTCTCGATTCCGTTCACCACCTCGTCGACGCGGTCGATCCAGGACTCGTCTCGCGTCTCGCTCTGCATCGGAATACCCCTCCACTGGCGCCTTGATGTCATATTATGTAATACATTGTAATACACAAAGACCCGAAGGACCGCAATGACCGACCCTTCACCGCCTTCGCCGCGAAAGGACCGCCTGATCCAGACCCGCGTGCCCCGGGACCTCGAGTCCACCCTGAAGAAGGAGGCTCGGAGGCAGGGCGTCAGCGTCTCCCAGCTGATTCGCAATATCCTCGGAGGCGCCTTTGACCTGGTGGAGGACGTGGTCGCCGACGTCGACCAGATCGTCACCGACTCGGTGGCTCTCGCCCAGCAGGTCTCCCGCGGCGCCCGCCGGATCGCCGAGAGTGCCCGGAGCGAAGCTGCGGCGGACCCGCTCGCCCCGGTGGAGGCCTGGAATCGCGTCGTCTTGAACCGCGACGTCAGCTGCACCCGGTGCAGGCTGAAGATCGTCAAGGGTGAGGAAGGCTACGCGGGCCTGAGGGGGCAGGCGGGCCCGATCCGAGCCTGGCTCTGCAGCCGCTGCATCGAGACGATCTAGAGGACCGGATGAAGACCCTGTATCTGCTGCGCCACGCGAAATCCGACTGGGGAAGCCCGGGACTCGACGACCACGACCGCCCCCTGGCTGCTCGGGGTGAGCGGGCTGCCGCGGTGATGGGCGTCCACTTCGCCCAACAGCAATACCAGCCGTCCCTCGTGCTCTGCTCATCGGCCCGGCGGACCCGGCAGACACTGGAAGCCCTCCTCCCCCATCTGCCGGGTCACCCCGAGCTCGTGGTCGAAGAACGGATCTACCTGGCCAGCAGCGGTCAGCTCCTGGCGAGGCTCCAGGAGGTCGATGACGGCCAATCCGGGGTCCTGCTGATCGGCCACAACCCCGGCATCGCCGAGCTGGCGCAGGCCCTTCCGGGCAGCGGAGAGCGAGCCTCCTCTCGCCGTCTGGCGGCACGGTTTCCGACCGGCGCCACGGCGGTCTGCGAATTCGATCTCGAGCGCTGGCGGGATCTCGCCCCAGGGAGCGGGCGCCTGCTTTCCTACGCGACCCCAAAGGATCTCGTGTAGGGCCGGGCCCCATTTCTCACCCTGTCGCGCCGTCAGCGCGGGGGAGGCCGGGAAAGAGAGGCAGACAGGGCTCCGAAGACCGCGAAATCCCTGGGCGCGGTCGATTCGCGCGCTTCAGCCCTTCCGCCGAAAAACCGATACCCCTCCCGAGCGATCTGCGTCTGGAGAACCTGGAGATCCGCCTATGAGCAAGACGGCCGGCGATCTATCGATCTTCTCCCACACACTCGACCGTACAGCGATGGTGGTTTTCGCGCTGGGCGCCGGAGTTCCCCTCGCGGCCCTGGCCTACGTGGTTCATCGCTACGTTCTTCCGTCCATGCCGGAAGGGCCCGCCGCCCTCGGTCTGATCGGCCTGGTCATCTCCATCGGAGCTCTCTCGCTCGGCTCGTTCCTGGTCCTGCAGCGAATCACGCACCAGTCATTGAGACGCCTCGACGAACAGAACCGCCATCTGGTCACAATGCTCGAGGCAGCGCGCTGGGTCGCCGACGCGCCCTACGGAGACGAGGTCCTGCGCGCGATCGCCACCTGCGCGGCGCGGCTCGGCGACGCTCCCGCGGCGTTCGTGCTGACCAAGGAGAAGCAGGATGAGCCCGCCACCCTGGCAGGCAGCGCCGGTGAGGAGGCAGCGGCTCTCTTCCCACGCATCGACGCAGAGCTGGCGACCGTGATCGAGCCCGCCCTCGCACAGCGGTCAACCGCTGCTCTGGTCCGGAGCCGACGCCGGCCGATTCGGGGTCCATTCCCTGGCGATCGTACCGCTGCTCGACGGGGAAGCGGCGGTGGGCGCGCTGATGGTCGCAAGGACCGAGGAAGGCGAAAACTTCGACGAGAGTCACCTGAACAGCCTCTCGACCCTGGCCACCCTTGCCGGAGTCGCCCGCCACAACGCCGACCTTCGCGACTCGCAGCGCAACTTCTTCGTTCACATGACCGAGATCTTGATGGGCGCACTCGACCTGCATGTAGATACGCAGGCCGGCCACGCGAGGCGGGTGGCCCACGTATCGAATCGAATCGGACGAAAGCTGGGCTTCGAGGGACGGGACCTGGAGCGGCTCCACTTCGGCGCGCTGCTCCACGACATCGGGATGCTCAAGATCGACGTCCGCTCCGAGGACAAGGTGGCCACCCGGCGCCATGCGTCGATCGGCCACCAGATGCTGAAGCCGATCCGGCTCTGGGAGGATCTCGCACCGATCGTGCTCCACCACCATGAGTGGTTCGACGGCACCGGCTACCCGGAGAGAATCGCTGGAAACGAGATTCCTCTGGAGTCGCGCATCATCGGCATCGCAGAGGCCTTCGACAGCATGACGAGTGAGGCGAGCTACAAGAGTGCGATTCCGGTCGAAGAAGCGCTCCACCGAATCGAGGCGGGTGCGGGCAGACAATTCGATCCCGAGATCGTCCCGGTTCTGATCGATCTGATCCGCGAGGGCGCCATCTCCGCCGACGCGTCGTGAGACGACGCCGAGCGGCGGGTGGTTCGCCGCTCGCCCTTCCGGTCCCTCAGGGAGCGTTGGAGACGAAGACGCTGGTGTCGGGGTGAAAGGCCGTCCAGGCGAACCAGTAGCCTTGCACCACCTCGACCGAATCCGGCGCGACGACCCGAAACACCTGGTCCTCGGAATCGAAGCTCACGCGAACCGGACGGCCGTCGAATCGCTCCTCGACCACGCCGCCGGCACGTACCACTTCGAGAGCCGGGTAGGCGCGCGCCTCTCCTCCTTCGATGCGCAGACCGAGGGTGAGCATCTTCGGGTGATAGCGGCGATCGAAGGGCACCGGAAAGGCTAGGCGCGGGGAATCGGCGTAGCCGGCGTACGGCGATCGAGCGTAGTCCCGACGGTAGCCGGTCTCCCGCGAGAGAACGGTCGTCTCCGGATGGGAGCGCTTCCACTCCCCGAAGCGCTCGATGCGCGAACGGAGCAGCGCGAGCCGCCGACCCAGGCTCGGCCCGGTGACCGCCTCGGCGGAGATCTGGGACCAGAGGCTCTCGGTCTCCCGGTCGAACATCAGCAGATCGGACCGATACAGGAGCCCCGATACGCCGAAGCGCCGCACCACGCCCTCGACCCGGCGATCGAAGACGATGCCGGTACCGCAGAGCGGACAGTAGGAGACGAGGATGGGGAGATCGCCGAGGGTATCGTTCACCAGCTCGTGCCAGGCGAGAATCGCGATCGGGTAGGCGCGCGCTTCCCCCTTCCACGTCACACCCAGCACCAGGTCGGCGTCCCGCCAGGGCGCCTCGGCAGGGCGAAGGAAGGAAGGGTGGTCCAGGGCGGGAATCCCGTCTCGAGGCGGACCTCCCTTCAGGATCTCGTCGATGGGGATGGTGGCGGGCTCCAGCAAAAACCCATTGCGTTCCGGCGCCTTCGCGTTCGCCCCAGAGGCGAGAAGGATCCAGATCAGTACCGTCGAAAACAGAACACGCATTACACCGGGATACGCCCACCGGTGCGAAGCGGTTTCCCGGAGTCCCTCCCGGCCCCGCCACCCGGTCGGGGGGAGATGGCCCCGACCTCTCCCTTTGGGACCTCCGCGTGCTGGCAGGAGCCCGTGTGCGGAGCGGGAATTGCGGGCGGAGATGCGTCTCCGCCATTACTCTCCTCGGATGAACGCAGACACGAGACGCTCTTCCCAGCCGGATCCGCGCGTTCTCTTCCTTCAGGATTTCTTGAAGCGACCTCGCGAGGTGGGCTCGATCATCCCCAGCTCCCGCTTTCTGGAACGGCGCATCGTCCGGAGTGCCGAGTTCCGGGATGCCCGCACCGTGGTCGAGCTGGGACCGGGAACGGGTGGAACCACGCGCGCCGTGCTGCGCGCGATGCGACCCGATGCGCAGCTACTGGTGATCGAGATCAACCGGCGCTTCGCACGAATGATCCGACAGTCCGTTCATGATTCACGTCTCTTCGTCCACACGGGAAGCGCGGCGCGCATCGCCGAGATCCTCGAAGAGCGCGCTTTCGGGGCGCCCGACGTGGTGCTCTCGGGGATCCCCTTCTCGACCATGCCACGGGGTGTGGGCATCGAGATCCTGCAGGCGGTGCACGACTCCCTCGCTCCCGGCGGGCGCTTCGTCGCCTACCAGGTTCGGGATCGCGTCGAGACGCTGGGCAGGCAGGTCTTCGGCCGCGCGAGAACCCAGACCGAGCTGTTGAACGTCCCCCCGATGCGCGTCTTCTGCTGGGACAAGGGCGGCGACGCATGAGCTGCTGGCATCGCATTGCCGCCCTCTGCGCGTTCCTGGTGCTCGCTGGGATCGCGGGCTGCGCCGGGCCAGGGGGGAACGGTGAACGCGACACCGCCGCTTTGCGCTTCGACTGGCCCGTCGGTCTGACGGCGTTGGTGGAGACCGAGCGCTCGACCCGAACCACCGGTTCTCGCGGCCCCAGCTCCACGACCGTCCGGATGTCCTACCGGATCGACGTGGAGGAGGCGCAGGACGGGCGATTGATCCGCCGGAGCGAGATCCGCGCGGAGGATCCCGAAAGCGGCCAGGTCTACCCGCTGGAGGAACTCCCGGAGCCGTTGGCGAGCCAGCTGATGGCCGTGTTCCCGAGCTTCGTCGTGAACGACGACGGCCAACTGGTGCGACTCGATGGGATCGAACCCCTGCTCGAGGAAGCCCAGCGAAAGCTCGAGAGCCGGCTGGCAGAGCTGCCGCCCGAGAGCGCGGAGGCCAAGATGCTGGCCGCTACCCGTGTCTCCGAGGAGAACCTCCTGGCGGCTGCGCGGGAACATTGGCAGAAGCTCGCCGGAGCCTGGTCGGGGGCGAGCCTGGTGGTGGGCGAGAGCTACCAGAGGAAGGAACACCTCCCGGTGCCCGCGCTCGGCGGAGTGCGGATTCTCTCCACGACTGATTTTGGTGTCGGCCAGCGGATTCCCTGCGGCGAAGAGATGACCGGAGCCGACTGCGTCGAGATCGAGGTTCGCTCGCGCCCGCTTCCCGAGGCGCTGACCCGGCTCGAGGAGGCGCTGCACGAGAGGTCGCGCTCGGGGACGTCGGGCGGGCGCGGTGCACTGGAGGACTTCGATATCGAGGAGTCGTCCTATCTGGTCGCCGAGCCCTCCACACTGATTCCCCACTACCTCGAGACGACGACGACGTTCCGCGCCACCCTTCGCCGCGCCGGCGAAGCCGACATCGCCGTCGAGGACCTGGATCAGACGGTCTACCGCTACCAGTCTTCCGGGCAGGGCGAAGCCACAGCGCCCTGAGCTCATGCAGAGGCGGCCGCTCGCGCGTAGACTTCCGAGCATGCCGAAATCCCATATCGTGGCGGCCACGGCGCTGGGGATCGCCCTCGCCCTCGCCTGCACTCCGCCCGAGGAGCGCGCCGAGAGAGCACGCGAGGCGGTCCGGCAAGCCGTTGTACAGGGCGACCGCGGCGCGGCGCTCGAAGCTCTCGACGACCTGCGCGCTGTCGCGCCCGACACTCCCGATTCTCTCCTCGAGCTGGCGCAGCTCCTGGTTCAAGTCGGAAGCGCCCCCGACGCCGGCTGGCTTCTCGAAGAGGGCGTGCGTCGCTTCCCCGAGCGAGACGACCTGCGGCTCGCGTTGGCGCGGGTGGCGCTCCTGCTCGGCAACCCGAGTCTGGCGCGCGAGGCGGTGGCACCGGTGGCGGTCGACTCGGAGCAGCACGCGCTGGCTCTCGTCACCCGCGCCCAGGCGGAGCTGAACCTCGGCGACCTCGAGGGGGCGCTCGAGACTCTGGCCGAGGCGGAGAGGCTCTATCCGGACCGGCCCGAGGCGCGACTGGTACGCATCTCGACGCTGCTCTCCGAGCGCCGCCAGGAGGAGGCCCGCGCCGCCATCGAGGAGGCCCGCGCCGCCCTTGCCGGCGAGGAGGAAGAGCAGGCGGGGATCCGCCACCGACTCGATGTCACGCTGGCCCAGATCCAGGCGCAGCGGGGCGAAGCCGAGGCCGGCATCGCGACGCTCACCGCCATGGTGGAAGCGAACCCTGCAGACCTGCTGGCGTGGCACGCGCTGATCCAGATCCTGGTACGGCAGGAGCGCAGTGAGGAGTGTCTGGCCCTGCTCGAGGGCGCGCTCCAGGCGGACGAGCCCCCGCTCGATCTCCTTCCCCCTGGCGGCGCAGGCTCACGCCTCGCTCGGGAACCAGGCCGAAGCCGAGGCAGCGCTCCGTACCTTCGTGGTGCGCTCGGAGTCGGCAGCCGCGTATCTCCCTCTGGTGAACCTTCACTCCGCCCGGGACGACGCAGAGGCCACGACGCGCGTACTCGACGAGGCGCTCGCTCGCTACCCGGATGAGCCGATGCTCTGGCTGCTGCGCACCGAAGCTTCGCTCGCAGAAGGTCGCAGCGACGACGCCCGCGCCGATTTCCAGCGCTTCCGCGACACGACCTTCGACGGAGATCCCCAGATCGAGTACCTGCGGGCCCGTCTCGAGCTGGCGGAAGGCAATCCAGCAGGCGCGGCCGACCGGCTTCGCGAGCTCGCCCCCCGGCTCGACCGGAGCGCCACGCAGTTCTGGCTGGGCCGCGCACTGGAGGAGAGCGGCGACACCGAGGGCGCCCGCCGCCGCTACGGCCTCGCCCAGCAGCGCGATCCCGGCTGGATCGCGCCCGCCGCAGCCCTGATCGCTCTGGAGCAGCGCCGCGGCGACTGGCGTGCGACGGCGGGCCACGCTCAGCTGCTGATTCGGCGGGCGCCGCAACGTATCGAGGGATGGACCGCCCTCGTCCATGCCCTCGAGAGCCTGGGCGAGGGCGACGCCGCGGAAGAGGTCGCAAGGCAGGCCCTCGAGCGGTTTCCCGACCGGGCCGAGCCGCATCTGCTGCTGGCGAGATCGCTCCGTTCCCAGGGCAAGACCGATCAGGCTCTGGCGGCACTCGACGCCGCCGAGAAAGCGGGTGCGACTTCGGAGCTGGCAACCGAGCGCATCCTGACACTCGGCATGGGCGGAAGAGTGGACGAGGGAATCGCTCTCGCCCGCGAGGCGCTCGCCCAGCATCCGCAGTCGGCGCGGCTCCACGCGGCGCTGGCTGCGCTGCTGTTCGCGGCGGGCGCCGCCGAGGAGGGCGCGCAGGCCACCGACCGCGCGCTCGCGCTCGATCCCGACGAACCGCAGCCGTTGCGGGTGCGCTGCGAGTTCCGGGCGGCGAGTGGACGCTGGCCGGGTGCGCGAGACGATTGCACCCGCTATCTCGGGGCCCGCCCCGACGACGCGGGTGCACACTTCATGCTGGGCGTTGCGCTGCAGCGGCTCGGTGACGCTGAGGCAGCCGCCTCCGCCTACCGCAAAGCCGCCGCGCTCGACGAGCGCGACATGCGGCCGCGCAACAACCTCGCCGAGCTTCTCGCCCAGCAGGGGGATCTCGAAGGCGCCCTGGCCGCGGCGCAGGAGGCCTACCGTCTCGACGAGACCAACCCCTACGTGATGGACACGCTGGGTGCGCTCTACCTGCGCGAGGGCTTGGTGGACCGCGCCATCTCACTGCTCGAGGAGGCGCACGCCGGTGCGCCGGGTCTTCTCGATGTACAGCTCCACCTCGCCCTCGCCTACCGTGAAGCGGGCCGAACCGAGGAGGCGCGAACGCTGCTCGCCGTCGTGGAGAAGAACGGCAGCGAGCGGCCGGATCTCCAGGCGCGCGCGGAGGAGATACTCGATTCGCTCCAGTAGATCGCACCTCCTGCTTCTCGCGCTCGGAGTTCTCGCTCTGAGCGCTCTCACCGGCTGCGAACGGCCGGTTCCCACCGCCGAGGTCCCGACGCGGCTGGCGGCGCTCGAGCGGCCGAATCTGGTCCTGATCGTCGTCGACACACTGCGCGCCGACTGGACCACGCCCTACGGCTTCGAGCAGGACACCTCTCCCGAGCTGAATGCCTGGGCCAGGCGCGGCGCCCTCTTCGAACGCGTCCGCGCCCAGTCGTCGTGGACCAAGATCTCGATGGCCTCGCTGATGACCTCGCTCTGGCCGCGCAGCCACGGGATCACCCAGGCCCAGGATGGCCTTGCCGAGAACGCGGTCACGCTGGCTGACCTGCTGCGCGACGCGGGCTACGCCACCTACGGCGTGCAGACCAACGGCTGGCTGCACCAGAGCTTCGGCTTTCACCAGGGCTTCGAGCGCTACATGTTTCCGAAGGGCGGGGGGCACCCGCGACTGGGACAGCCTTCGCTCTGGCCCCACGCCGACCGCGTCTACGAAGAGACCGTTCGCCTCCTCGACGCCCACGACCGCGAACGCCCCTTCTTCCTCTATCTCCACTTCATGGACGTGCACGAGTATGCGGCGCCGCCGAGCTTCAAGACCTTTGGCACCGACAGTCGCGGGGCCTACCTCGCCGCGGTCCGATGGGTGGACGATGCCATCCGGCGCGTGCGCGAGAAGCTCACCGCGACGGGCCATCTGGAGCACACCATCGTGGTCTTCGCGGCCGATCACGGCGAGACCTTCGGCGAGCACGGCGTGCACGGCCACGCGCGCAACGTACTGACCCCCGTCGTCTGGGTGCCGCTGGTCTTCCGCTTCCCCTTCCGCGTCGAGTCCGTACGCATCGCCACTCAGGTACGCAACGTGGACATCGCGCCGACCTTGCTCGATCTGGCGGGGATCCCGGCTTCCGGGAGCTTCGAGGGAACATCACTGGTACCGCTACTGACCGGAGAGGCCGCCGAGCCCGATCGCCCCTCCTACGCCGCTCTCGGCGTCCCGCTCTTCCCGGACGCTTCGGTGCAGACAGCGGCGAGCGACGGCGCCTGGACCTACGCCCGCAACGCACCGCCCGAAGAAGACGACGAGAACGCGGCCCGGCGCTTCCAGCCCGTGGCCCCCGGAGCGGAGTTCCTCTTCGACCGCCGCGTGGACCCCGGCGAAAACGTCAACTTGATCGCGCGCGAGCCCGCCCAGACCGAGCGGATGCGGGAGCTACTCGACCGCCACCTCACCCAAGAGGGCGCGGGTGTCGTCGAACGCGGCGTCCGCATCGACCCCGGAATCGCCGATCGCCTGCGCGCCATGGGATATCTCCAGTAGGCGCGAGAGAAATTTCTCCGGCTGCTTCGCCCTCGGGGAAGCGAGTCTCGGCAAGACCACCGCTCGGTGAGGCGAAGGCGAAACCGAGAAAACCCGCCCAGCTGTGAACCGGTTCATACTCTTGGGCTCGCTTCGTGGGTCACCCTCCGGCCATGCAGTTGCTGGACACTCATCCCGGATCGGAGGGACATGCGTTGCGCCGCTGGGTCTATACCTCCCTGGCCATCCTTTCAGCGGCCATCACCACCTGGGCGCTCCATGTCACCCAGGAGACCTGGCGCCCCCCGATCGTCGCGGAGCAGCAGGACCAGATCGACGTGGAGAGGTCGGATCCCCAGATCGAAGCCCTCGAGTCCGAGCTGGTGCGAATCCAGAGGCGGCTCGACGAGCTTCGCTCGACCACCCGCCCGTAGCCTTGCGCTCTTCTCGCCGATGCGGAATTCGGGATAGAATGGGGGCATGCTGCGTCGAATCCTCTCGCTCGGCTTCTGGGTCTTCCTGACCTTGACCTCGGCCTTGCTCTTCCCGGTCGCGGTGCTGATCTGGGCGGTCACCTCGCCCTTCGACCGGCGCAAATTCCTGCTCCACAAGTTCACCTGCTTCTGGGCCTCGATCTACACCTGGCTGAATCCAGTCTGGCCGGTGACGATCGAAGGACGGGAGAAGATCCGCCGCGACGAAGCCTATGTGATGGTCGCGAATCACCTCTCGCTCCTCGACATCCTGGTGATCTTCCGGCTCTTCTCCCACTTCAAATGGGTCTCGAAGGTCGAGAACTTCCGCGTTCCCTTCATCGGCTGGAACATGTCGCTGAACCGCTACATCAGGCTGAAGCGAGGAGACCGGGACAGCGTGAGCGAGATGATGAATGCCTGTGAGAAGGCACTCGGCGAGGGGAACTCGATCATGATGTTCCCGGAGGGAACGCGCTCACCAACGGGGCAGATGCGGGAGTTCAAGCCCGGGGCCTTCGAAATCGCCGTGAGGACCGGGCGCCCGATCCTGGCCATCGCGATCGAGGGCACCTCCAATGCGCTTCCCAAGCGGGGCTTCGTGCTTCAGGGTCGCCACCCGATCCGGATCAGTGTGCTGGAAGAGATTCCGGCCGCGCACTTCGAGGGTGGCTCTGCGGAACAGCTCAGTGGGCAGACTCGGGAGCTGATCGCGAAACACCTGGCGCGAACCGGCTCCGAGTAGACGGCGCGCCGCCTTCGCTGAGCGAAGTGCGGACCGGGCCGGCCGAAGTTCTTCGACCGGCCCGGTCACTGCGCGAGCTGCCTGTTGAGCTTGCAGCTGGGTATGGGATCAGCCTGTTTCCAGTCATCCCATTGGTGCCGGAGCACCTGCTCCGAGGGGGGGCCTGGCTGGCCCGGATTGGAGAGGTCCTGCCGGTACACCGATATACGTCGCTTCACCTCCTTCTCATCAAGGCGAAGCTTGCGGGAAACGATGGATCGCAGTCCAGTAGAATGGGATCGGGCGGAGCGCGAGGCGTCGGCAGAATTGCCGGCTCCCGAAACGGTCGCCAGCTCCGGGGGGAACTTCGCAAGGCCGCCGTCTCCGAGAACGACTCAATTATATCACGGTTCGAGTCGCGCAGGGAAACGAATCTCCCGAAGACGCCGCTTCGCTCTCTTTTGGAACAGTTCTCCAGCTTGCGTTTCTCGTCGACCAGCTGAGCTCGGGCGGCAGCGTGCGAACGACACCGAAGAGGATCACCGAGGCAGTGACACGATCGAGCGCGGAGTTGCGAAAGTTTCGCGACGTTTCACAATGCGCGGGCAGCTGACGCGCGTTCAGTGAACCGGGTTCTGCCGACGATCGGTCAGCCGCTCGAACTCCTCCGGCGTGTTCGCATTGAAGAGCGCTGAACCGTCCGGATCCACTGCGCGGAGATCCGACCCCTCCAGGTAGCTGACGCGAACTCCTTCGAGGAGCCCCACCAAGGCGAGCTCACCTGCGGCCAGGCGCTGTCGCGCCACGCTGCGCACCGGCTCGCGGCGATACAGTGCGCAGAGGGGATGGGCCTTCGCACCGGTCCGCGGGACCACCGCATCGGCCTCGGGCCAGACCAGGAGCCCCAGGAGCAGCGGCGGCGAGAGCGTCATCAGGTCGGTCGCAACGACCAGGATCCGTTCCGTGGTCGCCGCCTCGAGGGCGCCGACCAGCCCGCGAAGCGCGCAACGGGGGCCCTGGGGATCGGAGACGGGTCTTCCCGGGAGCGTCCGGCGGCGGATCGCCGCCGACCAGGAGCACCTCCTCGAAGAGGTCTCCCAGCATCGTCGCGAGATGGGTCGCGGCCGCGACGCCCTCCAAGGGGAGCCGCGCCTTGTCGCGACCCATTCGCGAGGAGGCACCACCCAGGAGAAGGGCGGCGGAGACGCTCGCGATGCGACCCTCCGAACTCAAACACCCGACTCCGTCGATGCGAAGAACTGCTCGTCGAGGACCTGGACGGAGACCTCGGCACCGGCCTTCATCTCGGTGGCGTCGGCGGGAAACACCATCAGCCCCTGGGCGAGGGCCATCGAACGCAGCACGCCGGAGCTCTGGTTCCCAGTGCTCGTCGCCTCGATCCGGCCGTTCTTCTCGGCGAGCTGCACGCGCACGAAGTGCAGTCGTCCCGCCTTCTTGGTGAGTGTCTCCGCGAGCCTGGCCCGCACGACGGGGCGGAACCAGGCGCTGTGACCGGTGGCCTTGCGGATGGCCGGGCGAATGTACTGCTCGAAGGTCACCATCGCCGAGACGGGATTGCCGGGAAGGCCGAAGACCAGCGGCCCATCCCCCTCCTCGAAGCGGCCGAAGGCGAGGGGATAGCCGGGCTTCATCAGCACCCCCCAGAAGAGCAACCGACAGCCGAGCTTCTCGAGCACCGGGCGCACGTAGTCGTGATCGCCGACCGAAACCCCCGCGGAGCTCACCAGGAAATCCGCGCGCAGCCCGTTGCGGAGCAGGCGCTCGAGGTCCTCGGGGGTATCCCGGGCGATGCCCAGGTTGATCGGCTCGGCTCCGACCTCGCGGCACAGGGCCGCCAGCGAGTAGGTATTCGAGGAGACGATGCGGCCTCCAGCGGCGTCTCCATCGGGATCCACCAGCTCGTCGCCGCCCGAGAGAATCGCCACGGTCGGGCGCTGGTGCACCTGGACCACGGACCGGCCGAGAGAGGCCAGCATGCCGAGGTGCGCCGGACCCAGCAGTGTGCCGGCCTCCAGCACCGCATCGCCGCGCCGAATGTCCTCGCCAGCCTCGCGAACGTTTTCCCCGGGCTGTGGGACGATCGGAATCTCCACCCTGTCACCTCGGGCGGAGGTGTCCTCCTGGATCACCACCGCGTCCGCACCGGGAGGAATCGGCGCTCCGGTGAAGATTCGCGCCGCCTCCCCGGCTGCCAGGGGGCGTGCCCCCTGCCCTCCGGCCGCAACCTCGTAGACCACCGGAAGCTCCACCGGAGTCGATTCCGAAGCCCCGGCGAGATCCTTCGCTCGCACCGCATAGCCATCCATGGCCGAGCAATCCGCAGGCGGAAGGGTGCGGCCCGAGATCACGGGCACCGCGAGCACCCGCCCCTGGGCTTCGACGCTGGCGACCGTCTCGCACCCGAGGACGGGGCAAGTATCGAGAACGATCTGCTGGGCTTCGGCGACCGAGATTCCAACCTTCATGAGAAGCACCCTAGCCTGCAATTCTCACCAAGTCGCTACTGCGGCCGCCGAGAGCGCCCGATGAATCATCCGGGCTAGTCTGCCCAAAATTCAGGCAGGTGAGGAGCGACCAGCGACTCACCGGTACCCGAAAGGCCAGGTGAGATGGCCCGCGACCTTCGCGACGTACTCGATGCGATCCTCGCAGGAGTGGTGGTGATCGATGCCGAGGGAATCGTGGAGCAATTGAACAGCGCCGCCTGCGGCATCCTCGAGCACTCGGCCCAGGCGGCGGTGGGGACCCCGGTGGAGCGCCTTCTCGGGCCGAGCCACGCGCTGGCGCGGCTCGGCCGCAAGGTGCTCGCGACCGGGATCTCCGGCAGCGAGAACAACCAGAAGATCGAGAGCCGCTTCAACGAGGGTCTGAGAGTCGACGTGGTGGCATCTCCCCTCTTCGACGAATCCGGGGTGCTCGACGGCGCCGTACTGGTGCTGCGTGACCGGTCCGCCCAGCGACGGCTCGAGCAGTTCGAAGCCGAGCGGGAGCGCCTGGCCTTCTTCGGCCGCATTGCGGCCGGGCTGGCCCACGAGGTGAAGAATCCGCTCGGGGGGATTCGCGGTGCGGGGGAGCTTCTGTCCCTGCGGGCCGAGGACGGCAAGACCCGGGAGACCGCCGATCTGATCGTCAGGGAGTCCACCCGGATCGCCAATCTGGTCGACGACTTCATGGTGTTCGCGCGCGGCGATCGGCTCCGGCTGGCCGCGTCGAACCTCCACCGCATCCTCGACCGGGTGCTCGATCTCCTCGCCCACGATCCGCTGAGCGGCCGCTGCATCATCGAGCGCGCCTACGATCCCTCCATCCCGGATCTGCTGGCCGACTCCGACCGACTCGTCCAGGTCTTCCTCAACCTGATCCGCAATGCCCTCCAGGCGATGGAGGGCGGTGGCGGACGCCTCACTCTCACCACGCGTGTGACCCTCGATCACCGCGTCTTCACCGAGTCGGGAGAGAAGGTCCCCACGCGTGGCCACCTGGATCCGGGACACCGGCCCGGGCATGGACGAGGAGGAGCTCCGCCAGGCGACGACTCCCTTCTTCACCAAACGACCCGGGGGAACCGGGCTCGGACTCTCCGTCGCCGAATACTGGGTCTCCCAGCACGGGGGCACGCTCCACATCGAGAGCACACCCGGCGAAGGAACGACCGTTCGCGTGACACTGCCCCTGCGGAGAGAGAAATGAGCGACGCCGCGCGCGTGCTCGTCGCCGACGACGAGCCGTCCATCCGCTTCGTCCTGCGGGAGACCCTGGAGTCGGCGGGCCACCAGGTGGTCGACGTCGATTCCGGCGACGCCGCCCTGGAGGCCCTGGCCGGGGAGAGCTTCGAGGTCGCCTTCTTCGACATCCGCATGCCGGGGCTCACGGGTCTGGAGCTGCTGGACCGCGTCGGGGCACTCGGAGACGATCTCGCCGTGGTCATCATCACCGCCCAGAACACCGTCGAGAACGCAGTCGAGGCGATGAAGCGCGGCGCCCTCGACTACCTGGTGAAGCCCTTCGGCACCGCGGAGGTTCTGACACTCGTCGAGAAAGCGCTTCGCACCCGTTCGCTCCAGAGCGAGATTCGCAGGCTTCGACGCGAGGTGAGCGGGCGCGCGGTCCCGGGCGAGCGTCTGGTCGCCCGAAGCCCTGCCCTGATCGAGGTCTTCAAGACCATCGGCCGGGTGGCCCGGAGCGACGTCGCGGTGCTGATCACCGGCGAGAGCGGCACCGGAAAGGAGCTCATCGCCAACGCCATCCACAACGCCAGCGCTCGGGCCGATCACCCCCTGGTCGCGGTGAACGCCGCCGCCATCCCCCGCGAGCTGCTCGAGAGTGAGCTCTTCGGTCACGAGCGCGGTGCCTTTACGGGAGCCGTCGAGGCGCGACCGGGACGCTTCCGTGAAGCCCGCGGCGGAACGCTGTTTCTGGACGAGATCGGCGACATGCCCCTGGAGCTGCAGGCAAAGCTGCTTCGGGTGCTCCAGAGCGGAGAGGTGACTTCGGTGGGGGCACGGCATCCGGAGCAGGTCGACGTGCGCATCCTGGCGGCCACCCACCGGGATCTGGAGACCGCCGTCGCGACCGGGAGGTTCCGGGAGGACCTCCTCTACCGCCTCCGCGTCGTCCCGATTCACGTGCCGCCTCTTCGCGAGCGACCCGAGGACGTCGGTGTCCTCGCCGAGCACTTCATCCAGCGCTATGGCGAGGAGCTCACCGGCGAGCTTCATTTCCTCGCCGAGGAGGCCTTGGAACGCCTGCGCGCCCATCCATGGCCCGGCAACGTGCGCGAGCTCGAGAACGCCATCAAGCGCGCCCTGGTACTGGCGGACAGCGAGATACTCTCCCCGGAGGATTTCGCCTTCCTCGAGGGTCGCGAACCGGGGAGTGGGAGCGCTGCGGATCTGGAGGGGCTGCTCACCTCGGAGGTGAGGGCCGCCCTCGCCGATCCCGATCCGAGCGAGATCTACCACCGGATTCTGGCGCGGGTGGAGCGCCCGCTCCTGGAGGCGGTGCTCGCACACACCGACGGCAACCAGATCAAGGCGGCCGCCTTGCTGGGAATCAATCGCAACACACTGCGCAAGAAGATCACGGATCTGGAAATCTCCGTGCCGGGCCGGTCGTGACGCCGGGCGAGAGAGAAGAAAAGAGGAAGCGGCTCGCCGGCCTTCACGTTCTCGCCGACGACGATCCGCGCTGGAAACGCGACCCGGTGGAGCAAGCTCGCGCCGCCTGTGCAGGGGGCGCCGCGGTGGTGCAGCTGCGAGCCAAGGGCGCGATCGATCGGGAGGCCTTGGCATGGTGCCGCGCGATACGGCCGATCACCCGCGAAGCCGGCGCGCTCTTCATCGTGAACGACCGTTTCGATCTCGCGCTGGCCGCGCGAGCCGACGGCGTCCACCTGGGTCAGGACGACCTCCCGCCCGGCCGCATCCCCCCCGAGGCGCGCGAGCGGCTCCTGATCGGGCACTCCACCCACGACGCCTCCCAAGCGGAGCGCACCTGCCAGGAGCCGATCGACTACCTGGCGTTCGGCCCGGTCTTCGGAACCACCTCGAAGCAGAGCGCATACGACGCCCGCGGGCTGGCGGCCCTGGGTGAGATCGCCGCACTCGCCGGATCGCTTCCGCTGGTCGCCATCGGCGGCATCGACCTGGACCGTGTGGGGGAGGTGATCCGTGCCGGCGCCGCCGGGGCAGCCGTCATCTCGGCAGTGGCGGCAGCAGAGGATCCCGTCGCCGCGGCCCGCGCCCTGGTGAAGGCCATCGAGGAGGCGGCGCGGTGACGGATCTGATGCTGCGCCTGGTCCCCGCTCTCGGTCTCTTCGGGTTGATCGGGATCGCCTGGGTCTTCTCCACACACCGGAGGATCTTCCCCTGGCGGGTCGTCGGCTGGGGGCTCGGCCTCCAGATGGCCCTCGCACTCCTGCTCCTCGAGACCGCTTTCGGACGCGCCTTCTTCGTGGCGGTGAACCGGGCCGTCGCCCAGTTCATCGGCTTCACCGATGCGGGTGTGGTGTTCGTCGTCGGGCCCCTCAAAGAGCTCGGCTTCTCTTTCGTTTTCGACGTGCTCCCGATCATCATCTTCATGGGCAGTCTCTTCGCCATCCTCTATCACCTGGGCGTCGTCCAGTGGGTGGTAGGCGTGCTGGCGAGAATCCTCTCCCGCTCCATGGGCCTCTCGGGCGCCGAGAGTCTGGCGGCGGTAGCCAACATCTTCGTCGGCATGACGGAGGCTCCGCTCCTGGTTCGGCCCTACATCGAGCGCATGACCCGCTCCGAGCTCTTCACGGTGATGGCCACCGGCATGGCCACCATCGCGGGATCCGTGCTGGTGGCCTACGCGAAGATGCTCGGAGAAGGGGACTTCGCCGGTCACCTGGTGACGGCGAGCCTGCTGTCGGCGCCGGCGGGCATCCTGATCGCCAAGGTGATGGTTCCCGAGACCGAGAGCCCCGTCACCGTCAGCGGCGGTCAAGCGACTGTGGAGCGCACCTCCGTCAACCTGATCGACGCGGCCTCCCAAGGCGCCCTCGCCGCGCTTCGTCTGGCCGCCTACGTGGGCGCGCTGCTGATCGCCTTCGTGGCGCTGATCGCCATGCTGAACGGGCTGGTCGGCTGGGTGGGGGGGCTGCTGGGCTTCCCCGACTTGACCCTCCAGTGGATCCTCGGTGTCCTCTTCGCGCCCTTCGCCCTCTTGATGGGAATTCCCTGGTCGGAGGCCGTCCAGGTGGGATCGCTCCTCGGGGTAAAGACGGTTCTGAACGAGTTTCTCGCCTTCCGGGATCTGGGAGTACTGATCGAGGCGGGGGCGCTCTCCCCGCGCTCGATCGTGATCGCCTCCTACGCGCTCTGTGGATTCGCGAACTTCGGCTCCCTGGCGATCCTGCTGGGCGGTGTCGGGGGCATGGCGCCCAGCCGCCGCGGCGACCTGGCGCAGCTCGGGCTTCGTTCGATCCTGGCCGGAACCCTCGCCACCATGATGACCGGCTGCGTAGCCGGCATCCTGCTCTGACCCGCGCCCGGGGACGTTGTTGAATGTTCAATTTTCGGCATCGCCGAAAATTGAACATTCAACAACGTCCCCGCTCGCTCAATCGACGGCGAGACCGAGCAGCCGCTCGATGATGGCTCCGCCCAGCCAGGAGCCGATGGCGAGCAGGCCGAGCGCCGCAAAGCGGAGGAAGGTCGAGATGTCGAAGGGCCAGGTGTTCACGCCCTCGATACGAGCTTCCATGGCGAGCAGACCCGGCAGGCGAACCGCAGCATCGGCGGCGGCAGACCCGTCGTCGAGAACCTGCCCGCGCGCGCTTCGGATCGCCGTGCGCAGCACCGCGAGCTCACGCCGCTTCTCCTCCTCGAGCCTCCCGTGCACACCCTTCAGGGACTGGAGCATGACGAAGACGCCGACGCTGATGGTGCCGATCAGGATGAAGACATGCGCCCAGAGGAAACCGAACCGGAGGAACAGAAGCGATGCGATCGAGCTGCCCAGCAGCCAGTACATCGCGGACCGCAGACCCCTGCGCGCGTAGGGGGCAAGGGGACCCGGATCGAGAAGATCGATCCGGATCTTCCGCGTGACCCGCTCGTCGAGCTGCGCGCCGACGGAGATCCCGGTGTAGGCGAGGCGTGCCATGATGGCGAAGAGCGCGAAGTTCGCAGCAGCGCTCCAGAGGACGTCGAACGCCCCGCCCGACTGATCGGGCAGGAAGCCCGCCCCACCGCGAAACAGGGGGATGATGCCAACGCCGAAGATCCCGCCGGCGATGGTGACCATCGTCCCCGGCAGGCGCGCCACGGCGGAGTAGATCTCCTCCGCGGAGACGTCCGCTCCGTCGGCGAGCAGGGGGCGAAGCGCAACAAGGTCGCGCTCCAGCTCTCTGCGAGCCCGGAGCTGATGCGTCAGCATGTAGCCGATCAACAGCGCGATCACCGTGTGAACCTGCAGCTCGGCCAGGCTCTCTGGATTGCGATCCGGTCCGAAGAGGGCCCCTCCACCTCCGAACAGGGTCCGGCAGGCCAGGTAGCCGAGCATCACCAGAGCAAAGATGCCGAGCGTCAGCCAGAGCTTCGGGAACGGAAGCCTGTCGGTGAGTCCGCGCTCCATCTCCCCGCCTACTCCCCTTCTCCGGAGGCGGAAAGTAGCGTCGCCAGCCTATCCCCGACCCACTCCCCTGCCACCAGGTTCCCGAGATCGCTCAGATGCGTATCCGCCCTCCGGTAGTGCTCACCTCCGCCACGTAGCACCTCGGTGGTATCGAGAACCGGCACTCCTTCGACGTTGGCTTCGATCCAGCGACGCAAGCGCTGGAGATCGTACCCCTCGGCGACGAGGTCGCGGTCCAGCAGTCGCCGGAGATCGGCGTCGGCCAGAATTCGATCCGGGAAGACAACGAGCACGAAGGGGATCCCGAGCCGATGCGCCCGCTCCTCCATGCCAGCCAGCGCCTGGGACATCACCGCCGTCGCCGCCCACGATCCCAGCGACGCATAGTTCACATCGAGTCGCCGTTCCACCAGGGTGCGGAGAGCGTCGCCAATTTCCGTCAGCTCTTCGCCTTCGATCCGACAGCTCCCCTCGCGGCGTTGCACCTGCTCACGGATGCCGTGATCGAGGCGGCTGGTGCGAGCGACGAAGAGCAGGTAGCGAAAAGTCCGGGAGTTCAAGGGGTGGAAGGCGCGCAGGAACCACGAGACGGGGAATCGGAAGTTGATCCCGGCGACCACGCGACGCTCGGTTGCGGGGAGGTTGTCGGTGAAGTCGTTCTCCAGGAAGACGCTGTAGACGATGGCGTCGAAGCCGTAGCCCGCGGCGGTGAGGTGATCGAGAAGGTGGCGCGCATCCACCGGACCGTATCCGCCAATCCCGGCGTTCATCGCCTCGACGGGCGCGCCAATCCGCTCCGACAGCCTCTGCGCCGCCACCTCCGGGTAGTTGCAGGCGGGGGCGCTGCCACTCCCCTCGGTGTAGGAATCCCCGAGAAAGAGGATGCGCAGCTGCTCCGCACGCTTCGCGTAGGGCGAGGG
Organism: uncultured delta proteobacterium; assembly: GCA_963722885.1. Lineage (GTDB taxonomy): Bacteria > Myxococcota_A > UBA9160 > UBA9160 > UBA6930 > CAVXZE01. Next base: position 48,533 of record CAVROS010000010.1, on the reverse strand, counting down.
GGTCCGGAAGCCGTAGGGAGACCCGGCGTGGGCCTTCTTCACCCACACCCAGTCGCCCGAGGCGGACTCGATCTCCCGGTAGGGACCTCCCAGACGCGAGGAGGGTCCTCGCGATACCAGAGTCACATCCGCGGCGAAGAGCAGAAGCTCCAGTAGCAGGAAGGAGGCGATCAGACCGCGGAGTGCGCCGGCCAGTGGGATGGGCTTGCGGCGAAGCATCTCGGCGACGAACAGCGCGGCGATGGCCGCGAAGAGAACCAGGGAGGCGGCGGAGAGTGCCTCGTACTCACGACGACCCTCGTTGAAGAGTCCCAGGGGGAGCGCCCCGGAGTGATCCTGAACCCAGATCGCCGCGAGGACGGCGATTGCGTAGAGAAGGAATGCGGCGCGCGTCAGGAAGGTCATTGGATCGCTCCGCTGGACGATAGCGAGACACGGGCGGCAATAGTCTCCTGGCCGAGAAGTTTCGGACCGTCAGGCGTCCGCAGGGATGGTGGGAAGCCTGACGGTGAAGCTGGAACCGCTCCCGGGCACGCTCTCCAGGACGATCTCGCCGCCATGGGCCCGGGCGATCTCGCGGGCGAGGGGGAGACCGAGCCCGACTCCCGATGCCTCGGGCCGCGCAGCGGCTCGGTGGAAGGGCTCGAAGACCCTCGACGCCTGCTCCGGATCGATCCCGATGCCGGTGTCTCGGACGATCACCTCCACCCAGTCTTCTTCATCGGTCGCCACCGCCACCTCGATGCGACCGCCGCTGGGCGTGTACTTGACGGCGTTGTGGAGCAGGTTGGCGAAGAGTTGGTGAAGCCAACTGGGATCGCCCGGTACGGTGACGGGATCGGCGGGCTGGAGGGATAGAATCACCCCGGCGTCGGTCGCCAGCGGCTGGAAGAACTCCACCACCTCTCCGAGAATGGACGAGATCTCGACGGAAACCCGCTGCTCGGGCTGAAGCCCCGCCTCGGACTGGGCCAGCCGCAGCATCGCGTGTACCGAGTTCGAGAGCGACTCCACCTCCTCCGCCATCTCACCGAGAATTCGCCGGTACTCCTCGGGCTCGCGCTGCTTCTCCAGGGTCACGTCGAGCCGGCTGCGCATGGCGTTCAAGGGGGTGCGAAGCTCGTGGGCGGCGTTGGCCGAGAAGCGCTGCATCCGCCTCACGCTGTCGCGGATGCTGGCAATCATCTCGTTCAAGGTGTGCGCCAGATCGTCGAGCTCATCCCGGTTGCCCGTGGTCGGGATCGTCTCCTCGAGGTGCGTCCCGGTGATGCGGCGGGCGGTCCGGTTGATCTCCTTGATGGGCCGAAGGCTCCCGCGCGCCAGCCAGGATCCGAGCACCGCCGTCAGGAGCAGGAGAACCGGAAGCGAGTAAAGGTAGATGTCCCGGACGGTCCGGGTGTTGCGGACGAAGCGTCGGGTGTAGAGGGCGCCCTGGACGAAGCCATTCTTCGCGGGCATCTCCATCACCAGATACGGGTAGCTGCCCGCCAGCTCCGCCTCGTAGGAGATTCGCCTGCGGTCGCCGAGCTCGCCGGAGAGCCCGAGACCGTGGTCGGCCAGCGAACCTCTGCTGAGCAGAACCCGGCCCCTCCTGTTGAAGATCTGGATACCGAGCCTGAGATCGGACTCGGCGATGACGATGTTGCGCTCGACGATGTCGATCACCGAGGGTGCATTCAGCCAGGAGTCCCGGATCGCGTCGGCGATCTGCTTTACCTGAAGCTCCAGGTGGAGCTCCGCATCTCTCTCGGTACGCGTCACCACACGCGAGTAGGTATAGGTCGCGAAGATCGACACGGTGACCAGGAGCGCCGCGGTGTAGCGCAGCGTCCAACGCGTGCCGATCGAGACGGATCGCCTCACTCGCCCTCGCCGGCCTCGCTCCGGTCCTCCAGCATGTAACCCACCCCTTTCACGGTGTGGATCAGCTTCGACTCGAAGTCCTGGTCGACCTTCTTGCGCAGGTGGTTGATGTGCACGTCGATCAGATTCGAGTAGGTATCGAAGCCGTAGCCCCACACCTGCTCGGTGATCATGGCCCGGGAGACCGCGTGTCCCGCGTTTCGGAGCAGGTACTCGAGGAGTTCGAACTCCTTCGGCGTGAGATCCATGGACTGACCGGAACGCTCTACCGCATGGCGCCGCAGGTCGAGGACCAGATCAGCCACGGTGAGACGCCCGTCGTCGGGCTCCGAGAGGCTGCGCCGGGCCACCGCCTGGATGCGCGCCAGGAGTTCGGCAAAGGCGAAGGGCTTCACCAGGTAGTCATCGGCACCCAGGTTCAGTCCCCGAATCCGGTCCGCCACCTCACCCCGTGCAGAGAGGAAGAGCGCCGATGTGTGCACGCCCTTGGCGCGAAGCGAGCGAAGGACCTCGAAGCCATCCGAGTCGGGGAGCATGACATCCAGGATCAGCAGGTCGAAGGGATCGCGAAGCGCGCGTTCCAGACCGCTCTTCGCATCCTCGGCCACGGCGACGGCATAGCCCTGCTCCGAGAGCCCCTTGCGAATGTACTCCCGGGCGGTCGGGTCGTCTTCGATGTAGAGAATCCGAAGCAGCTTTCTTCCCCCAGATCGGTCAGGGCTGGATTTTCACCAGAGCCGGTGAACTCCCGGTGAAGTGTGCCGCCTTCCGCGGGCGCGTCACCCCCTAACCTGCACTTCCGGGAAATCTTGACGGATATGTCCAGATTCCTATTCTCTGGCGGATGCAGCTCATGGCCCAGGAAGAATATGGCCTGCGGTGTCTCCTCGAGCTGTCCCGCCATGCCGGTCCGCACCCCCTCACCATCCAGGAGATCGCGAAGGCGGAGGGACTCTCGCCGGACTACACGGCAAAGCTGCTTCGCGAGCTCCGCCGCGGGGGACTGGTGAGCAGCCGGCGCGGCGCCACCGGTGGCTACCAGTTGACCCGGGAGCCGGAGGAGATCAGCGTCTGGGACGCCATCGAGGTCCTGGGAGGTTCGCTCTTCCCGGATCGCTTCTGCGAGTGTCATCCGGGACAGCACCCGCTGTGCGTGCGGGGCTCGGATTGCTCGATTCGCAGCATCTGGCGCCTGGTGGACGACTCCGTCCGCAGCGTCCTCAGCCGAATCACCCTGCGAGACCTCCACCGCGCCGAGATGGCCATGGGAACATGGCTGGAGACGTGCCCCCAACCCCCCCAACCGTCAGGGAGATCCCAATGAGCCAGCCCACCGTCGCCCAGATCCTGGAAGCCCTGCAGCCGATCATGGACCCCGACCTTGGCAAGAGCATCGTCGACCTCGGCTTCGTCAAGCATGTCGTCATCGACGGATCCAGCGTCTCCTTCACCATCGAGCTCACCACACCCGCCTGTCCGGTGAAGGCGGAGTTCGAGCGCGAGGCCAGAGGAAGGGTGCTCGCCCTCGACGGCATCGAAGACGTCGAGGTCGAGATGAGCGCCGCGACGCGAGGACGCTCCGTCGCGGCCGAGGAGGTCCTGCCCGGAGTGAAGAACACCATCGCCGTCGCCTCGGGAAAGGGCGGCGTTGGCAAGAGCACCGCCGCTGTGAACCTCGCGGTGGCCCTTCGCGCGACGGGCGCGAGCGTCGGTCTGATGGATGCGGATGTCTACGGGCCCTCTCTTCCCCTCCTCCTGGGGGTCTGGGATCACCCGCACGGAGAGAAGAGGGATGGGAAGGAGTGGATCGTCCCCCTCGAGGCCCACGGCCTCAAGCTGATGTCGATCGGCTTCCTGCTCACCGAGGACTCGCCGGTGATCTGGCGGGGTCCGATGGTCCACGGAATGATCGGGCAGTTCCTGGGCAACGTCGATTGGGGCGAGCTCGACTACCTGGTGATCGACCTGCCTCCCGGAACCGGGGATGCGGCGCTCACGCTCACCCAGCAGGCACCGCTCTCTGGCGCGGTGGTGGTGACGACGGCGAACGATCTCTCGCTGATCGACGCGCGCAAGGGCCTCCGGATGTTCGAGAAGGTGAACGTTCCGGTGCTCGGCATCGTCGAGAACATGTCCTACTTCGTCCCGCCGGACCTGCCGGACCGGAAGTACTACATCTTCGGCCAGGGCGGAGGGAAGCGCACCGCCGACGAGCTCGGCATCGACTTCCTGGGGGAGATTCCCATCGACCCGCAGGTGGTCGAAGGCGGAGACGAGGGCAAGCCCATCGTGACCCTGGCTCCGGAGAGCGCCACCGCTGAAGCCTTCCGTGAGCTGGCCGGAGCGGTCGCGCGCAGGCTCGCGGTCCTTGCGAGCCGAGCGCCCGCGATAGCCGACGCCAACATCACCTGGTCGGACTCGTCCGACTGACCCTGGCTAGAGCGGCTCCGGCTCCACCGCCACTTCCACGGTGGCGTTGGTGCCGCCGCGGCGCGTCAGCACCAGCGCGATCCATCCGATCGGAATCCAGAGCCAGAAGCTGGCGAGGCGGAACCCGAGAACCACCAGCGCCATGTGCTCCCCGGGCACCTCCATCCAGTGCAGCGACGCACCGAGGACACCATCCGCGACGCCCACCCCCCCTGGGGAGCCGCTGACGGCGCCAAGGACCGAGGCCAGGGCACTCCCGAGGATCGCCTCCACTGCCCCGACTCCCCCCGGCAGACCGCGCACCAGCACCCAGAAGGCGGCGCCGTGGGCGAGCCAACAGCAGGCCTCGACGGCAACGATCCCGAGCGTCGAGGGCCGCCACCAGAATTCGGCGGGCAGGGCGAAGCGCGTACCCTCCAACCACCCCGATGCGAAGCGCCCGACGCTGAGACCCGTCAGTGCCACTGCCAGGGCGGCTACGGGTCCGGCCATCGGGCTCCAGCGCCAGGCCACGAGCCCCGCCATCAGGGCCAGCACCGAGAGGGTATCGAGCACGAAGGTCGCGCCCTCGGCTTCGAGACAGCGGGCCATATCGCCTCGCCCCAGGCGCACGAACCCGTCGGGACGGATCAGGCGGTTGAGCTGGGCGGGGAGCAGCAACCCGGCGCGAATCGCCAGCGAGGCGAGCGCTCCGCGGACGTCGAAGGCGCGGATGCCGAAGCGCTCGTACACCCACATCGCCGCAAACGCCTCGAGGCCCACGTCGAGCGTGGCCAGAGCGAGCACCAACGGCAGCACGTGGAGTCTGCCCCGCCAGTAGTCCAGGGCGACCCGCCACTCGCCGCCGGCAAACTGGTAGACACCGTAGGCGGTGACGACGCCGAGCAGGGCGAAGGCTGCGACGCGGCTTCGTTGCATGATCCATCTGCTGCCGCTGTCAGTCACTCGGCCGCCGTCCCCCGCCTGGTGAAGCCGTCGGGCACCCGACCCGGACACCGCGGCTCGAGCGGGAGGAGGGTCTGGCCCACCATCCGCGTGACGTCACCCCGTCCTTCACGATCGCCTACGCCGCGGCGCTGGTCAAGCAGAGCCGGCCGGCCTCGCGTCTCTACCCCCCGCCGATGCGCCGGTAGACGACGCCCTCCGGCGTTGCGAAGACCTCCCGGTACTCCTCTGCCAGCAGCCGGCGCAGATACGGGTAGTTCGTCGGTGGGTACTTCTTCGCCTCCGTACCCGGGTTCGTGTCCACGAAGAAGAGCGGCGGGTGCTCGGCGAACTCTCGCTCCAGCGTCTCCCATGCGCCCGGCAGAATCCGCTCGGTGGTGTCGTGGGTGGGATCGTCGGCGGAGGGACTCCCGAAGATGCGGCCGGTGAACGGAAAGCAGAGGATGAAGCGCGACGCCGGCCGCCGCTGCGCCTCGGCGTAGAACCAGTCGCGCTGGCCCCAGAAGAACACCTTGTCCTGCGGACCGGAGTGAAGGCGGACGTACTGGCTAAGCGGGCTCGGTATTCGCCAGGGCCAGATCCCGACGGTGTTCACGATCAGGAACGCCGCGGCGGTGCCCGCGAGCAGGAAACCGAGCACGCCGCGGCGAAGCAGGGGGAAGTCGTATGCCACCGCACGCGTCCAGATGGCGGCGAGCACCGGGGCGCCCAGCAGCACCAGGGCGGGAAGAAGCTGAAAGAAATAGTGGGAGTAGAAGCGCCCCGTGGCGCAGACACCGATCAGGGAGAAACCGAGGAGGAGGACCAGGGCGGTGAACTCCGGCTCGCGGCCCCGCCAGTAGCCCGCCCGGCGGGCGCGGTCGCGAATGGAGACGACGCAGCAGGCCAGCAGGGGATGCCAGGCGCGCGGCGGTCGCCAGCGTCTCCACGCCGCCGCGCTGCCAGAATACGCGGTCCCACGGACCGTGCACGACCTTGTGATCGTCGAAGGTCCAGTACCAGGCGTCGGCGAGGATTCCCTGCCGATGCAGGATGAGCGCCACCACACCGAGGGCGAGGAAGTAGCTCGCGCTCAGCAGACCGGCCTGGGCGACTGCGTGGCGCCGGTGCAGGCCGTGCCGGGCGCGATATGAGGGCAGCAGGAGGTAGAGCGCCACCGGCACCACCGCGATCGCAGCGGGCTGCTTGATCAGGAAGGCAGACGCCAGCAGCACGCCGCTCGCCGCCAGCTCCGGGCGAATCCGCGAAGCGCTCGGCCGCAGCGCGAGGAAGAAGGCCCAGACGATGGGCAGGTTCATCATCACCTCGCCGTTCAAGGCGAGGTTCACCCAGTCGGGGCGCGCCGTGCAGATCGAGTACAAGAGCGCGGCCGCGAGTCCGGCCTCCCGGGAGAAGAGCTGGCGCGCGATGGCGTAGAGCCCGGCCATGGTCAGCAGGATCCACGCCACCCCGAACAGGTGGAACGGTAGCCAGTTGTACGGGCCCACCACCCGGAAGACACCCGCGTAAATCCAGAAGAGAAGCGGTGGTCGACGATCCAGCGCGCTCTGATAGAGCGTACCGTCCTCCAGCAACTCGTGGGCCACGACGGCGTAGCCGCCCTCGTCGTCCAGGGTCATCGGATGAACGATCGCCGGGAGTCGGAGCACGAGGGTGAGGAGGAGAAGGAGCAGCCAGGCTCGACGGTGGGAAGGCCGGGGCTCCATGGCGCGGAGTCTGACCGTGTTATGCCGCGGCAACAACCGAATGAGCCCGGTCACCCGCGGGGTGGCCAGAATCTGCCAGACACCGGTTTCCTCCGGTTTTCGGGCCAAGAATCCCAGAGGTCGTTAGAGTCCATTCCGTGAAGACGCTGTTCTTGAACCCGCCCTCCTACCAGGGCTTCGATGGCGGGGCGGGGTCGAGATACCAGGCCCGTCGTGAGATCCGCTCGTTCTGGTATCCCACCTGGCTCGCCCAGGCCGCGGCCCTGGTGCCGGAGAGCGTATTGATCGACGCCCCGCCGGCCGGCCTCACTCTCGAGGACGTGCTCGAACGGATCGCGGAGTTCGACCTCGTCATCATCCACACCTCGACGCCTTCCCTGCCCCAGGACGCGAAGACGGCGGCTCGCCTGCGCGAGGCCGAGCCTCGCCTGCGCATCGGGCTGGTGGGACCCCATACCATGGTGCTGCCCGAGGAGACCTTGCGGACGGCGCCGGCGGCCGACTTCGCGACCACCGGGGAGTTCGACTACGCGGTGAAGGAGGTGGCCGAGGGACGCCCCCTCGCCGAGGTGGCCGGCATCGTATGGCGCGGGCCCGACGGGGGCTTCGCGCGCAACCCGGACCGCCCACCGATCCAGGACCTCGACGCGATTCCCTTCGTCACCGACGTCTACGCCCGGGATCTGACCATCGAGAGCTATTACATCGGCTACCTGATGCACCCGTACGTATCCCTCTACACGGGACGCGGATGCCGGAGCCGCTGCACCTTCTGCCTCTGGCCGCAGACGATCTCCGGGCACCTGTACCGCACGCGCAGCGTCGAGCACGTGCTGGCGGAGATGACTCGCGCCAAGAAACTCTTTCCGCAGGTGAAGGAGTTCTTCTTCGACGACGACACCTTCACCGACGACCGTCCCCGGACCGAGGAGATCGCGCGCGGGCTCGGCGAGCTGGGCCTCACCTGGTCGTGCAACGCGAAGGCCAACGTGCCCTACGAGACGCTCCGGGTGATGCGGGAGGGCGGCCTGCGCCTGCTTCTGGTGGGTTTCGAGTCGGGCAACCAGCAGATCCTCAACAACATCCGCAAGGGCACCAAGATCGAGCGGGTCCGAGAGTTCGCCGAGGATTGCCACAAGCTCGGCATCCTCATGCACGGAACCTTCGTCCTGGGATTGCCGGGCGAGACTCGGGAAACGATCGAGCAGACCCTCGCTTTTGCCAAGGAGATCGATCCCTACAGCCTGCAGGTCTCGCTGGCGGCGCCGTACCCGGGCACCGAGCTCTACCGCCAGGCCACGGCGAACGGCTGGCTGTCGGGCTCGTCAGGCGAGGGGCTGATCCAGGGCGCCGGGATCCAGGAGGCGGTGCTCTCCTATCCCGATCTCGATGTCGAGACGATCCACGAGGCATTGGAGCACTTCTATCGGTCCTTCTACTTCCGCCCCGGCCCGATCTTCCGGATCGTTCGGGACATGCTTCGCGATCGCCAGCTGATGAAGCGCCGCCTCCGCGAAGGCTTGGAGTTCTTCTCCTTCATCGCGCGGCGACGCCACGAGCGCGCGGCCGAAGCAAGATGATGCCCAGCCTGATCGTCACCGGCGACGATTTCGGCGCGAGCCTCGGGGTCAACTCCGCGATCGTCCGCGCCTACGACGAGGGCATCCTCACCGGTGCCAGCCTCCTGGTCACGGGCGAGTGTGCCAGCGAGGCTGTGGTGCTGGCCCGCGAGCGTCCCCAACTTGCCACCGGACTCCATCTCGCCCTCTGCGACGCCACCTCGGCATCTCCGCCCGGAGCGATTCCCGACCTGGTAACCCCCGACGGGCGTTTTCCCGCTTCGCCGGGGCGGACCGGGATGGTCTACTGGATCTGGCGGCGCCGGCGCAGCGGACAGCTCGAGAAGGAAATTCGCGCCCAGGTGGAGCGCTACCTGGAGACCGGTCTACCCCTGGATCACGTCGACGGCCACCACCACCTCCACATGCACCCGGTGGTCTTCGACATCCTCCTACGCTGCATGGAGGACTACAAGATCCCATGGGTACGCCTGGTAGAAGAGGACCGGCGTGCGCGCCGACCAGGGGATCCGCTGCTCGGGGAAATCGTGGCCGCCATCTTCGGCCTCCTGGCCGCGCATCACCGCCGCGCGCTCCGCCGCCTTGGCGCCGCATTCGCTCCGGATTGCGTCTTCGGCCTGCGAGCCACGGACCGCCTCGACCTCCAGGAGTGGCTTCGGATGCTGTCGTGGCTTCGAGTCTCGACGCTGGAGGTCTACAGCCACCCCAACCAAGACACCGACCACGGTCGGCGCCAGCTCGAGGCCCTGTGCGCGCCCGAGCTGCGGTCCGCTGTAGAGGCAGCGGGCTACCGGCTGGCCAGCAGCCGCGAGTCCGCCCAGGTGCACCCCGGAGGTGCCCAGTGAGCCTGGACCTGGGAGTCGTCGCGCTGGTGATCTGGCTGGCCTCGGCCGCCGTCTATCGCTGGCTGGCGGTGCGGCTGGTCGGCGCGCTCCTGGAATCGCCTGCGAGCGGGATCGAGAGGGTTCCGCCGAGCGGCGAGGTCGTCGTGCTGCGCCCGCTCCGGGGTGCAGGACAGTGGCTCGAGAGCTGCCTCGAGAGCCTCTGGAACGCCGCGAGTCTCAGCCAGACCCGGGTGGTACTGGGTCTCACGGACCCCCGGGATCCGGCCCGAGGGATCGTTGAAAGAGCCATCGCCGCGTCGGAGCGGCCGCCCACCCAGCTGCGCATCGACCCCGGCCCGGACGGTCTGAACCGAAAGATGGCGAACCTGATCCAGATGACCGAGGGACTGGAGGCGGACATCCTGCTCTTCTCGGACGCGGACGTGCGCGTTCCCGACGACTACGTCGACCGCGCCGTCGCCCCGTTCAAGGAGACGGACGTGGGTCTGGTGACCTTCCCCTACCGCAGTGTCCCGGGTCCGGGCCTGGCGAGCCGCACCGAGGCGCTGATCACCAACACCCACTTCCTGCCGAGCGTCGCCGCGGCGCTCGAGATCGAGGGACTGCACTTCGCCCTCGGCGCCAGCATCGGCGTGCGTCGCGAGGCATTGGAACGGGCCGGCGGCCTGGAGGCGCTCCTCGAGGTGTGCGGGGACGACTACGAGATGGCCCGGAACATCGAGCGCGCGGGCTACCGGCTGGAGTTGGTCCCGCTGATGCTCGAGCACCACGTGGAGGGCACGGGCTGGCGCGACGCGGCGAGCCGCCAGCTGCGCTGGGCCCGGGTGGTGCGCGCCGAGCGTCCGCTCGGCTATCTCGGCCAGATCGTGACGCACGGGTCCACCCCAGCCCTGGTTCTAGGGGCGTTGGCCGCCTTCTCTGCTGCCGGAGCCGCCGGCTGGCTGATCCCACTCTCGTGGTGGGGGGCGCAAGCGGTCGGTCTCTGGCGCCGCCGGGAGATCCTGGCCCTCCGCGCCTCCGACCTCCTATTGCTCCCCGTGGTGGACGTCGCGGCCTTCCTGATCTGGGCGGGCGGCTTCTTCGGACGGCCCCGACCCAGCTAGCCTAGTCGCCGGTCATTCATGAACAAGGGAGTCGACGATGTTCATGGCCGCCGCCTTGCGCGCCGGGTAGAGCCCGAAGAAGAGACCCACCGCCAGCGAGACACCGAAGGCCACCAGGACACTGAGCCCCGAGATCGGGACCGGCATGTCGTAGAGGAAACCCGCATAGAGGGGCGCACCGACCCCGATCAACACGCCGACCACTCCGCCGGTCACACTCAGAATCGCGGACTCCGCCAGAAACTGGAGCAGGATGTCCCGCCGCCGCGCACCCAGTGCCAGGCGAATGCCGATGTCGCGGGTGCGCTCGCTCACCGTGACCAGCATGATGTTCATGATTCCGATGCCACCCACCAGGAGCGAGACGCCGGCAATCGCGATCAACACCAGGGTGAGGGCGTCGGAGACCTGCTTGGCCAGCTCGAGGTAGCGATTCAGCGACTGCACCTTGAAGCTCTCGAGGCTTCGGTGGCGCGAGGCGAGCACCGCTCGCACCTGCGCCACCACATCGGGCACCCGCTCGGCGCTTTCCGCCTGGAGGTAGACCACGTCGATGTCGCGCTCCCCGGACACGTTGCGAAAGGTCGAGAACGGGATCAGCGCCGTGAACCGCGAGACCTCGCTCTTCTGCACCGCGGCGGCGCTCTCCACGCCTTCGCGGAAGACACCGATCACCCGAAAACGAAGCTCGAAGAGGCGGAGGGCCGCATCCGGCGGCGGGGCGCCACCGAAGAGCTTCTGCGCCAGCTCGACCGACAGCAGGCACACCTTCTCGGAGTTGGCGTCTTCGCGCTCGCTGAGAAAGTGACCGGACTCGACCACGATGTTGCGCACCGGGGCGTAGGAGGGGGTGACCCCGAGCACGGTGAGCACCCGCGGCTGGCCGCGAATCGAGATCGTCTGGTCGGTGTTCAAGACCGGTGCGATCGCCGCCACACCCTTGATCCGCTCGGCGAACGCGTCGACATCGGCGAAGCTCACCTCCTCGGGGTTGATCCCGTCGCTCGTGCCGTAGGCGAAGACCAGATTCGAGCCAACCCCCTCGATCAGGCCGACCACGTACTGGCGGCCCACCAAGCCGATCGAGACCACCGCCACAACGCTCGCTGTGCCGATCGCCATGCCGAGCATGGTGAGCGCGGATCGCCCCCGCTGGCTGGCGAGGCTGTCCCACGCGAAGCGCAGCAGGAGCTTAAGCCATTCCGTCGTGTATCTGGCCATCGCGGACGTGGATCACGCGCTCGGCGGCCGAAGCCACCTCGCGGCTGTGGGTGACGAGGACGATCGTGGAGCCCCGGCTGTGGAGCTCGCTGAAGATCCCGAGGATCTCATCGGCGGTCTTGCTGTCGAGGGCACCGGTGGGCTCGTCGGCGAGCAGTACCCGGGGTTGGTTGATGAGTGCGCGGCCAATCGCCACGCGCTGGCGTTGGCCCATCGAGAGCTCGTGAGGCCGGTGGAGCATTCGGTCGCCGAGGCCCATCTCCTCGACCCGTGCCCGGGCCTGGTCGCGGCACACCTCGGGCGAGCGATTGCGCGCGTAGAGCGCGGGGAGGGCGGCGTTCTCCAGAACCGTGAGCTGGGGGAGCAGGTGAAAAGATTGGAAGACGAAGCCGATCTCGCCGTTTCGCAAGCCGGAGAGCTCGTCGGAGGAGAACCCGGAGACGACGCGGCCGCCGAGCTCGTAGCTCCCCTCATACTCGGTATCGACGAGGCCCAGGATGTGGAGGAGCGTCGACTTCCCCGAGCCCGAGGGGCCCATGATCGCCGCGAACTCCCCGGGCGCGATCTCGATATCGATCCCGTGCAGTGCGGGGACCGGGACACCGCTTCGGCGGTAGGTCTTGGAGACGTCGCGCAGCCGGATCTCGGGGATCGCGGCCGCTGCGCTAGCCTGCGCCGTCATCGCGCATCCGCGCCTCGACCCGATCGCCGTCCTCGATGCCGCGCAGCGGACCCACCACGACGCGATCGTCCGGTTCCAGCCCTTCCACGACCTCGACCGCGGTGACCGTCTCGAGGCCGAGCGTGACGGGCGACCTGCGCGCGCGGCCTCTCTGAATGCGGAAGACGAAGGGCACCCCACCCTCTCTGAACACGGCCTCGGCGGGAACCTGCAGCGCGCGCTCGGACTCCGCCACCACGATCTCCACGTCGACGTTCATCCCGGGAACCAGACCCTCGGTCGGCGGCTCCACCCGGGCCAGGCCCTCGGAGATCGAGCGGCTCTCCCGCACCACCACGTGCGGTATCACCTCACTCACCAGCCCTGACCAGCTCCGGTCGGAAAACGCGTTGGAGGTGATGCGCACGCGCTGCCCGGCCTTCACCCGACCCAGATCGACCTGGTCGATGTTCGCTCGCACCCGCAGCCGCTCGAGGTCGGCGATCCAGAGGATCGGGTCACCGACCTGAACCGCCTGGCCCTTGCGCCGTACGGTGCGGTAGACGGTACCGTCGAAGGGCGCCCGCACCTCGGCCGAAGCCTGCTGGGCTTCGAGCTCCTCGATGCGCAGGTCGAGGGAGACCACGCGCAGTGGTACCTCCTCCTCCAGGAACGCGACCCGTGCGCGCGCATCTCGAAGCGTCGCCATGCTCTCGGCGTGATTCTCCTCGGTGATCGCCCCCTGATCGAAGAGCTTGATGTCGGCGGCTGCGCGCACCCGGATCCGCGCCAGGGTGGCGCGCGCCTCGCGCAGCGACTCCTTCGCGGCCAGGCGCTCCGAGCGCGCCTTCGCCAGCTCGGCAGAGACCGGCCCTGCGGCGATGCGAAGCGCAACCTCCCCCTCGGCGACCTCGGTGCCCGGCTCCGGAATCTCGACGATGCGCCCGTCCAGGCGGGCGCGCACCTCGGCTTCTTCGATGGGCTCGACCTTGCCGTTGGTGATGACGCGCGCCGTGAGCAAGCTCTCCTGCGCGCGCGTCGCGGTCACCTGCACGGCGGGGCTGCAGGTGAGCCACCCGAGGAAGAGGATCACGAGCGCGATCCCGACCCACAGTCGGCGATCCAGCTCGAGCACCGCAATCATCGGCACGGCGAAGCCAGCTCCCGATTCACGGCGCACTCGAGGGTTCGGCGTTGGCACCGAGAATCGCGTCGGTCAGCCGCCCCTTCTCGTGCTGCAGCTCGGTCCACAGATCGATCCGGGCGAAACGCGCGTCTGCCGCCGCGCCGGCGTCGCGGGCGGCCTCCTCCCGGACCGCCAGGGCCTCCTTCAGCCTCTCGCGTCCCGCCTGCAGCCGCAGGTCGACCAGGCGCTGCTCCTCGCGCGCGGCGGCTTCCCGCCGGTCCGCCAGCGTCAGTCGCAGGCTGGCGGTCTGGAGCTGCCGCGCCAGCTCGCTCACCCGTAGGCTCTTGAGCTCGAGGAGAGAACGGTGTCGCAGCCGCGCGATCTCCGCGCGCTTCCGGGCCGCGGCGATCCCGTGTTTTGCCTGAAAGCCGTCGAAGATGGGAATCTCTATCGCCAGTCCGACCCTCACCTCGTCCTTGTAGAGGTCCGCGCGGTCGTCGGTTCCGAAGTACGCATAACCCGCCCGAAAGCCAACCGTCGGCAGCCTGCGGGCGTTCGCGGCGGAAACGCTCGCCTCCTCCATCCTTCGGCGCAGCTCGAGGACGCGGAGCTCCGGAGAGTTCGACACGATCTCCTCGCCCTCCATCGGTATCGTCCCGAGCTCGGGCAGGCTCTCCGCCGCCACCGAGATCGGCATCTCGGCCTTCGTCCCGCCCGCAATGGCCAGCCAGAGCGCCGCCCGCGCGTCGTCGGCCTCGGACTCTCGCATCCGCGCCACGATCTCGGACTCGTCGAGATGAAGCGCCACCAGCCCGCGCTCGGACTCCAGCGCCTGGCCGACTTCATAGAGCTTCCGCGCCTGCTCGTCCAGCCAGCGCGCATCGGCCACCTGCCGCCGAGCCACGTCCTCCAGGCGCTGGAGCCGCACCACCTGCGTGAACTTGCGGGTCACGTCGTAGGCGACGCCCTCGCGCTCCTGCAGCTCCGCCACCTGGGCGACCTCGGCGGCGATCTCCTCCCGTTCGATCAACCTCCACCGCTCGAGGTCGAAGAGCAGCTGCTCGATGTAGACGTTGAAGGAGCCCTCGCTCGCTCCCATCGAGGCGATGTCGTAGGTCCGGAACTGCCCGCTCTTGTCGAGGGCGATCAGCTTCTCGTCGCGCCGGTTCGACCAGCCCGCAGCGCTGGTCACGGAGAGCTGGGGCAGGTAGCGGCCACGCATCTCCAGGTGGGCGTCGCGGGCGCCACCGGTGGTCAGCCGCGCGATCCGCGCCGCGTATCCCTCCTCGAGGGCACGGGAGACCGCGACGGCGAGGCTCAGGCGCTCGGTCCCGGCGCCCGTAGCGCGGCGCGGCTCCCAGCAGCGCGATGACCACCAGCAACGATACGGCGGTCGCCCGGAGCCGGCCGCACAGTGTGGAATGGAGCATGTGCAAATCCCCCCAGACGCAGGCGACGTGGAATGGCGACCCGCGGCGCCGGACATGCTATCACGACCCCTTCGAGGCGCTCCAACGCTCCTACGGGTGCACGAGGGGGAGACGCGGGAGATGGAGGCGACGCGATGAGGGTGCGGTTCGTTCCGGCACAGGGCGAGCGCGGCTGGAAGCTCGCTGGGATCTCCGTGGCTGAACGAACTCGCCGCGCTCTGGCGAAGACGGATATCGTCACCGATCCGGCAGGCGCGAGCGCTCCGCAGCTCCTGATCGCCGCCGACGCGCTGCTGGAGCCCGAAGCGGTTCGGACCCTGGCGGACGGCGCGGCTGACGCGGGATTGGCCGTTGCTCCAGCCGGAGGCGCCGAGCTTCCGGCCGCATTGCGGGTGCCCGCCGACACCCGGCACCGACGCACGCCGACGACCTCGGCGCTCTCGTCGAGCGCTTCCGGGCCCAGGGGCGACTGCGCCTGGTCGACACCGGTGACGCGCGCTGCTGCCGCGTCCGCAGCGCCGCCGATGCGCGCAGCGTCGAGGGCGAGATGCTGGCGTCGCTGATTCGGCCCACCGACGGGTTCTTCGCCCGTCATTTCGACCGGCACCTGTCGAGGCGAATCTCGCTGGTGTTGGTGCGGTGGGGCGCGCATCCCAATCTGGTCACTGCGGCGGCGACGCTGGTGGGCCTGGTCGGAGCGGGGCTCCTGGCGTCGGCCGACCGGCCCCTTCAGGTGCTCGGCGCCTTGATCTTCATCTTCGCAACGGTCCTCGACGGCAGCGATGGCGAGGTGGCCCGGCTCTCCCTGCGCACCAGCAAGCTGGGCGGGCGGCTCGACCTGATCGGCGACAACATCGTCAATGCCGCGGTCTTCCTGGCGATCGGCTACGCGAGCTTTCGGGCGGAGCCGACTTCGCTCTTCCTCACCGCGGTGGGCGCCGCGCTGGTCGGCCTCGGCCTCGCCACCGCGGCCGGCTTCTGGTACTCGGCCTGGCTCACGCGGAGCGGCCGACAGGAGGCGGTCCGCGATGCCTACGAAAGCCTGGTGAGTCGGGACTTCGCCTATCTCATTCTGGTGCTCGCGGCATTGGGCAAGCTGTCCTGGTTCGTCTGGGCTGCCGCGCTGGGAAGCAATCTCTTCGCGCTGCTGCTGGTCGTACTGCGGCTGCGGGAGTGGCCACCCGAGCCGGCGGCAGCGAGCCGCCCGGCGGTGAAGGAAAGCGCCTCCCCGGTCATCTCGCCAGTGCTGGACGGCGGACGCGGGCCGTGAAACTCCGGCACGGCGGGGTTCGCTGGGCCGACGCCCGCCTGTTCCTCGTCTCCGGCTCGGGATCCGAGGTCGGACCCATCGAAGGCCTGATCTTCGACCTCGGCGGGACGCTGGATGCGGACGGCGCCCCTTGGGGTGAGCGATTTCGAACGCTGCTCGAAGATGTGGGCCTGCCCAAAGGGGAGCCAGGGTCCCTCAAGGCTGCCCTCGACGCCGGCGAACAGGCGGTCCTGGGGCATCCTCGCGCCGCCGAGCTGGGGCTCGCGGAGATGGTCCAGCTCCATGTCTCCGCCCAGCTCGAATGCCTGGGAGCCGCGGAGGTCGAGCTGGCGACTCGCCTGCTCGATCGCTTCGTCACCGAGACGGCCGAGACCCTGTCCGGTCGCCGCGGCCTTCTCGAGCGGCTGGCGAGTCGACTGCCCCTGGCGGTGGTCTCGAATGGCTGTGGCAACACACGGCGCCTGCTAGCCGAGGCGGGCCTGGAGCCCTTCTTCCGCGCCATCGTGGATTCGAGCCAGGTCGGTTTCTGGAAGCCCGATCCGCGCATCTTCGAGCCGGCCCTGACTCGGCTGGGATTGCCTCGCGAGCGCGTGGCGGTGGTGGGCGACCGCGCCGACCGGGACCTCGAGGCCGCCCTGGCGGCCGGCCTCCGGGCGGTCTGGGTCTGCGGCGATCACCCCCCGAGCGTGGACGACGAGCGCCTGCGAGGTGTGCACGCCGTGCTCCGTAGCGTGGACGAGCTGGACCCGAAGGCGGACCCGTGAAGGCGGGAATCCTGGCAGCCGGCCTGGGAGAACGACTGCGCTCGGGGGGAATCACCACGCCCAAGGCGCTGGTGCGCGTAGGAGGCAGGATGCTGCTCTCCCACGCCCTCTCCGCCGTCGCGGAGGCCGGCGCGCGAGAGGCGGTGATCGCGGTGAACGATCGGGACGCCGATGCGGTGGGAGCGGCGCTTCGGGATGATGCGCCCCCGATCCCCTTCGAACTGGTGCAGCGCACCACGGCTTCGAGCTTCGAGACCTTCGCCTTCCTGGCTCCCCGTCTGCGCGACGAGAGCCACGCTCTGGTGGCGATGGTCGACGGCGTCTTCGAGCCGGGTGCGGCATCCCGCTTCGGCGATGTAGCCCGCGAGCTGACGGAGGCCTCCGCCGAGGATCCCCCCGAGGGTCTGATCGGCGTCACCGATCGCCGCGACGAGGACCGACCTCTACGCGTCACCTTCGAGGCAGGGGGGCGAATCCTCGCCATCGGCCCGGGAGCCGAGGGCAGCCCCTGGTCGACGGCGGGGCTCTACCTGCTGCCCGAGCGGGCCTTCGCCTCGGCACTCTCGGCCGAGGGGCTCGGGGCTCTGCGCGATCTCCTCGCGCGCCTGGTTGGGTCGGGACTGCGGCTTCGAGCTCAGCCGCTCGGAGTCGTGGTGGACGTAGATCAGCCCGACGACCTCGCTGCCGCAGAGCTTCTCTGGAGGGACGCGTGAACCGGCCCGATCTCCCGCTCCTGATCGGCGTATCTCGCGAGCCGGTCTACTCACCGGGCCGATTCTTCGAGGCCGACCGCGCGATTTTGCTCGAAACGGCGAAGGCTTGCGAGGCCGGCGGCGCCCGGGTTCGGATCCTTCCGGCGGACGCACCCCGCCAGGCGTTCGCCGGCGGACGGCTGGTGTTCACGATGTGCCAGGGCCCCGAATCCCTCGAGACGATGGGTCGGCTGGCGGAGTCGGGCGTGACGGTGGTCCACGAACCTTCGGCCATCCTGTCCTGCCACCGCACCCGGATGCTGCCCCTGCTGGCCCGGCGCGGGGCTCCCGCGCCCCGAGGCCCATCTGGTCGCCTGCGCGGATCCCGAGCCCGAGGCCTTGGCCTGGGCCGAGAAATGCGCCGAGACGGGGGTCTGGGTGAAGCGGGGCGACGTCCACGCCACCCGACCCGAGGACGTGGTGCACCTTCGTGGCCAGGAAGCGGTCCGGGACGCCCTGGCTCGACTGGCGGAGCGCGGCGTGGCCCGCGCCGTGCTCGAGGCACACGTTCCGGGGCGAACCGTCAAGTTCTACGGAGTGCGCGGCACCCGCTTCTTCCGCAGCTACGCCGAAGACGGGGCCGACCTCGGCCCTGCGCCGCCCGCCTGGCGGCAGCTGGCGGACCGGGCCGCAGCAGCTCTCGGCCTCGCGATCTACGGCGGCGATCTCGTTGTGGGCGAGGGAGAGAAGGTGGTGCTGGTGGACGTGAACGACTGGCCGTCCTTCTCGCGCTGCCGTGCGGAGGCCGCCGAGGCGATCGCGGAGCACCTCTTGACCCGCCTGGACGAGCCTGGCCCGCATTTCTCACCAGCTCGCTGACGTCTGACGGCCCGTCCCCCTCGTGCTATAACCCGCCGCGTGACGGAGCGTGGGCCGGGGCCCCAGTCTCAGAAGATCGTTCGTGAGGAGGGGGAGTGGCTGGCCCCGGGGATCCAGCGTCTCGCCACGCTCGCCGGTATTGCCATGAGCGCGGGCCAGGGCTGCGTGCTCGAGGACGCCGACGGCCGCGAGTATCTCGACTTCATGGCGGGAGTCGGTGTGGCCAGCCTGGGCCACAGCCATCCGCGCTGGACCTCTGCCATCAGCGCCCAGGCGTCGAAGCTTGCGGTGGGCTCTTTCGCGAACGAGACACGTCTCGCCCTGCTCAAGCTGCTCGCGTCGATCCTCCCGGAATCCCTGCGCCGGATCCAGCTCTACTCCGGCGGCTCCGAGGCGGTGGAAGCGGCGCTCCGGCTGGCCAAGGCCCACACCGGGAAGTTCGAGATCGTAGCCTTCTGGGGTGGCTTCCACGGCAAGACCGGGGGTGTGCTGCCGCTGGTCGGCGACCCCTTCAAGCGCGGCTGGGGACCGCTGGCGCCGGGCACCCACCTGGTGCCCTACGCCGACTGCTACCGCTGTCCGCTCAAGCTGCGGCACCCCGGCTGCAGCCTGGCCTGTGTGGACGTGGCCCGCCAGCAGATCGAGGCGGCGTCGGTGGGATCGCTGGCCGCGATCCTGGTCGAGCCGATCCAGGGGACCTCGGGAAACGTCGTACCCCCGGCCGATTGGCTTCCGGCCATCGAGGAGATGGCCCGCGAACTCGACGCGCTGTTGATCGTGGACGAGATGATCACCGGGTTCGGCCGCACCGGTACCATGTTCGCCTTCGAACACACCGATACCCTCCCCGACATCCTCACCGTCGGAAAGGGATTCGGGGGTGGCTACCCAGTGACCGGCGTGGTGACGACCGACACTCTCGCCCAGTCCAATCCCTGGGCGAAGCCGTCGTCGTCCTCTTCCTCGGTGGGCGGAAACCCGCTGGCTGCTGCAGCGGCGCTCGCCACGGTGGAGACGCTGCTCGAAGAGGATCTGGTGAGCAACGCGCAGCAGGTGGGCGAACTCATGCTCGAGCGGCTCCGGCGCATGCAGGAGCGGTTCCACTTCATCGGGGATGTCCGTGGGCGCGGGCTGCTACTGGGCATGGACATGGTCGCCGACCGCGAGACGAAGGAGCCGCTTCCCGCCGCGATCATGCAGCGGATCTACCAGACCTGCGTCGAGCGCGGCCTGCTCCTGATGGCCTACGGCCCTCGGGTGCGCATCAATCCGCCTCTCGTCGTTACCGAGCAGGAGGCCGAAGCCGGCCTCGACATCCTGGAGTCGGTCTTCGCTGATCTCGGACCCTGAGGCGGCGATGAGCTCGGTCCTTCGGGGAGCTCTGGTCGGCTTTGGGGGAGTGGCGGAGCACGGGCACCTGCCCGGCTTCCTGCGCGATCCACGCTTCGAGATCTGCGCCGTGGTCGATCCGGAGCAGGCTGCTCGCGATCGGGCAGCCCGCACCTCGAGCGGCCGGATCGGCCTGTACTCCGACCTCGCGGCGTGTCTGAGCTCCGAACGCCTGGACTTCGTGGACATCGCCACGCCCCCGTCGGAGCATCTGGAGGCGATCGAGCGCGCTGCCGGCGCGGGCCTGCACCTGCTGGTGGAGAAGCCTCTCGCACTGAGCATCGAGGAGGCCCTCCGCGTCGAGCGCGCCGCCCGCCGCGGCGAAGTCGCCCTCACGGTGATCCACAACTGGCACCACGCGCCGGTCTTCCGGGCGGCGCGAGAGGCTCTCGAGAAGGGTGCCATCGGGGCGCCCGACGAGGTGGAGTTCGTGACCGAGCGTACCGAGCCCGCGGGCGGCGGCGCCCGGTCCTGGCGCCTCGACGGGAAGATCGCTGGAGGGGGCATCCTCGTCGATCACGGCTGGCACCAGCTCTACCTGGCGCGGGCTCTACTGGGAGGATGCGATCCGCGCAGCGTGCAGGCGACGACCGAGCGCCGCCGCTGGACGGAGTACTCGGTCGAGGACACCGCACAGGTCCGCGTTGGCTACCGGGGCGGAGCCCGAGCCGAACTGCGGCTCACCTGGGCGGCTCCCCGCCGCCGCACCCTCGTCACGATTCGCGGCGAGTCGGGAATCCTCCGCGTCGAGGACGGCGGCGTGGTGGTCGCGGCGCGGGATGAGCCCGAGCAGCCCTGGCCCTCGGAGCGGGACGCTCCCGACGACTCCTACCACGCCAGCTGGTTCCCCGGCGTACTCGACGCCTTTGCCAAGGCGGTGCGAGAGCCCACCTCCGCCGCGGCCAACCACCGGGAGGCGCTCCTCTGCCAGGCGGTGATCGACGCGGCGTATCGCTCCGCCGAGCGCAGCGGCGCCGAGGTCGCCATCGAGATCTGAGCGGACCGCTCAATTGGTGCCGTGCAGCAGCCCCCGAAAGAAGGGGGGAGCGGGTCCGATCTGCTCCTTCCCGGCCCGACGGACATAGTCGTCATAGCTCACGTGCTCGAGCTTCACGGAGGCGTCGGGCTCGAAGAAGTCGTCGGGCATTGGGAGTCCGCTGACCCAGTCCAGGTAGCGCGTCAGTGCTTGCTTGCCGCTCTTGCGCCGCCAGATCTTCACCTGCAGGGGCAGCCTGGACTCGTCCCGCGACACACAGGCCTCCTGCCGCCCGTCGGTGTTGGTGAGCCGGTACAGCTCGCATGGGCGGCCGCCGACTTTCTCTGTCGAGACCTTCTCGCCACCCGCCGCCTGGAGGATGCTCCCCTCGTTGCCGAAGGGACGGCCCCGCTCCGCATCTTCACGAATCGCGTCGGGTCTGCGCTGGATCGAGACACCGGTCCTGGTGAGTCGATCGATGGTGATGTACCGCTCGCCGTTGACCAGGGTGACGATCGGCTGGCCCCCAACCACCGTCTCCGCCCGGAGCTTCGGCCCCTTCGACCAGAGGTGCTCCACGATGGGCGGGGTGTCGCCGCTGATGATTCGCTCGGCGTACCAGGTGTCTGAAGCCTCCTGGGCCACCACCGGTGCGGCCAGCAGCAGCAGCGCAAGCGCCGCGCGGCAAGCTCGGTAGGCGGCAAGCGCCGGAGGCGTGCGCAGCGGCCCGTAGGGGAGCGAAGATCGAAACAGCGGGCGTGCGCAACAAGCCTCAGGCGAGTGAGTTTGGGCGGGTTTCGGTGCCAGGAGCATCATCCTCTCGATTTCTCCGCCAGAAACAGCGGATGCGCAATGCCAGCGCGGATCTTACCATCCCAGGCGATGCACACCGCCCTCGCCATCGCCGGCTCGGATCCGACCGGGGGTGCGGGCCTGCAGCTCGATCTGCAGGTATTCCGCTCCTTCGGGGTGCACGGCGCCGGTGTGGTGACCGCATTGACCGTTCAGGACACCGTGAAGGTGCACGAGGTGCTGCCGGCATTTCCATCGGTAGTGCTGAATCAGATGCGACGGCTCCTGGAGGACTTCGTCCCCGACGCCATCAAGATCGGCATGCTGGCGAGCGACGACGTGCTCCGCTCGGTGGCTCTCGGACTCGAGACGGTGGAGACCCGCGGTGAGGCCCTCCCCCCGATCGTGATCGATCCGGTCCTGGTGGCGAGCGGCGGTCAACCGCTCCTCGAGCGAAGAGCCTGGGGCTCGCTCGAGAGCCTGATCGCCCGCGCCACGCTGGTGACGCCCAATCTCCCCGAGGCCGAAGCGCTCACGGGCATCGACGTCTCGGGAGAGCGCCGGGGTGGAGGCAGCCGCCCGCTTCTTCTTGGAGCAGCTGGGCGCGGGCGCAGCCCTCCTGAAGGGCGGACACAGGCAGGGACCGCCGGACGATCTACTGGCCCGCGCCGGGCCGGGCGGCACCACGCTCGAGTGGCTCCGCGGCGACCGCATCGATGCGGGCCCCGTGCACGGAACCGGCTGTGCACTCTCTTCGGCGATCGCCGCCGGCCTCGCCCGGGGCGACGACCTGTCCGACGCCGTGGCCCGCGGCCGCGAGTTCGTGGCCACCGCACTGCGCCGTGCCGAGAGGGTGGGTCGGGGTGCAGGGCTGCTGGGCTTCCCGTGAGCGAAGACGCCGCAACACCTCCGAGTGACGATCCCCAGACCGAGTACTCGCTGCGGCTCCAACACCGGAGTGACGCCGCGGCGCGCTGGCGCCGTATCGACCGCGGGATCTCGAACCTCCGCCTGGCGGTCTTCGCGGCCATCGCCGCAGCGGCCTGGTTTGCGTTCGGCGCAAAGACCCTGGGCATCGGATGGCTCGCCCTTCCGATCACCGTCTTCGTCACTTTGCTGCCGATCCACGAGCGCGTCATCCGCTCCCGCGATCGGGCGAACCAGGCGGTCGCCTACTACGAGCGCGCTCGCGCGCGCCTCGAGCACCGCTGGGCGGGAAGCGGCGAGCCGGGCGAGGGGTTCCGCGACGCGCGACATCCCTACGCCGAGGACCTGGATCTCTTCGGACAGGGCTCGCTGTTCGAGCTGCTGTGTACCGCGAGGACGCGCGCCGGGGAGCAGAGCCTGGCCTCCTGGCTGCGGGAGCCGGCGGAACCCGACCGCATCCGGGCCCGACAAGCCGCCGTGGAAGAGCTCCGCCCGCGAATCGATCTCCGGGAAGACCTGGCGCTTCTCGGCAGCGACGTTCGCGTCGGCCTGCACCCGGAGGAGCTCCGCAGCTGGGGCGACGGGCAGCCGATTCTGCTCGCACCCGGACACCGGATCGCGGCTCCGCTGCTGGTGTCGTGCACCCTGGCTGCCCTTCTCGGCTGGTTCCTGGGCTCGATCGGCCCGATCCCGTTTCTGTTGGCGGTCGCCATCGAGGCCGGCTACGCAATGCCCCTCCGCAGGAGGGTGCGGCGTGTCATCGGCACCGTGGACGCCCCGGGACGCGACCTGGACCTCTTCGCAGAGCTCCTCGCTCGTCTGGAGGCAGGAGCAGTTCCACGCCCCGCTGCTCGTCGAGCTGCGCGCCGCGCTGGATACCCAGGGCGTTCCCCCATCGCGGCGGATCGCGAGCCTCCACCGGCGCATCGAGCTCCTGGACGCGCGGCGCAACCAGCTCTTCCTCCCCGTCGCTCTGCTGCTGCTCTGGACGACTCAGCTGGCACTGGCGATCGAGCGCTGGCGCTCGGTCTGCGGACCGAGCCTGGGCCGCTGGATCGACGCCGTGGGCGAGTTCGAGGCTCTCTGCGCCCTGGCCGGCTACGCCTACGAACATCCGGGCCATCCGTTCCCGGAAATCGTCGACACCGGATCCTGCTTCGAGGCGCGAGCCATCGGTCACCCGCTGATCCCGCCCGCTTCTTGCGTCCGCAACGACATCCGGCTCGGCGACGAGCTTCGGGTACTGGTGGTGAGCGGCTCCAACATGTCGGGCAAGAGCACCCTGCTGCGCACCCTGGGCACCAACGCGGTGCTGGCCCACGCGGGAGCTCCGGTCTGTGCCGCTCACCTCCGCCTCTCGCCGCTGGCGATCGGCGCGTCGATCTGCGTCCGGGATTCCCTCCGGGAGGGCACCTCCCACTTCTACGCGGAGATCACCCGGATGCGCCAGGTGATGGCGTTGGCCGAGACCCCCGGCTCCACGCTCTTTCTCCTGGACGAGATCTTCCACGGCACCAACTCGCACGACCGCGGCATCGGCGCCGAGGCCGTGGTGCAGGGCCTCTTGGAGCGAGGCGCGCTGGGACTGGTGACGACCCACGATCTCGCGCTCGCCCGAATTGCCGACGCACTCGCTCCCCGCGCCGCCAATGTCCACTTCGAGGATCACCTCGAGGACGGCAAGATCGCCTTCGACTACCGGATTCGCCCCGGAGTCGTCGAGAAGAGCAACGCCCTCGAGCTGATGCGCGCCGTCGGCCTCCCCGTCTGATAGCGGGGACGGTGTTGAACGTTCAATTTCTGGGCCATGCCCAGAAATTGAACGTTCAACGACCGTCCCCGCTATCCGAGGGCCCAGGCGTAGGCGCGGCGGAAGATCTCGCGGGCATCGCGCTCGAGCAGCGCGCCGTGGGCGAGAATGACGCGATCGAAATCCCAGGAGAGAATGCGCTCGAAGGACGCGCGGGTCGCCTCGCGGTTGCGAAAGGAGAGCTGCCAGTCCGGAGGCATGCGCGGCTTGGCGTACATGTTGGCGACCCGCGCCACCAGGCGGGTGAGGCGCGGGCTCCAGGGGCCGAAGTGTTCGCAGAGGTCCGCGACGATCAGGGTGCGGCTAGCGGCGTGAAAGAACACCACCTCCTCCATCACCCGGCTCCCACGCACGATGGTCTGGTCCAGGTCGGCGGCCCAGGCCGGATCCGCTGCGTCTTCGAGCGCGCCGTCGAAGCGGAGATCCCGACGCTTCGACGGCAGTCCAGGCGGAGCGAACAGCCGAGCAGACGGGTAGGCCTGGAGGAAGCCACCCAGGAAGAGATGATGAAGCTTGTTCGGCGAGACGACATAGCGAACCGGTCCGAGGGCGTCGATCTCCGCGCGCAGCGAAGGCACCGGCTCCAGCGGCGAGTGGACCAGGAGTCCCCCGTCCTCCAGCCGCACCACCGTCATCCGGGTACCGAAGGGAACACCGTAGAAGCGCAACGGTGCCTCTGCGATCCAGATCCGATCCGACCACCTTCTCATTCGGTCCCCTGGCGGTCGTAGGCTCGAAGGCGGACCGGACGCCGCCGGGCGCCCCAGCTTCCCGGCTCCTCCCGGAAGATCCCGGCGCAGGGCGCTCCGCAGGAGCCGCAGGCGCCTTCATCTCGGAGATTCCAGGCGGTGATCGTGTACCAGTCGCGCCCGATCAGCCGCTCGCCACAGGCGTGGCAGTAGGTGCTCTGGCCCTCCTCGTCGTGCACGTTGCCGGTGTAGACGTGGTGGATGCCGTGGCGCCTGGCGATCTCGCGAGCGCGTCGCAGCGTCTCCGGTGGCGTCGCCGGCCGGTCTCGCATCCGAAAATCGGGGTGGAAGGCGGTGAAGTGAAGCGGCACCTCGGCGCCGAGGTTCGAGACGACCCAGGCGGAGAGATCGGACAGCTCGGGGTCGGAGTCGTTCTCCCCGGGGATGAGGAGCGTGGTGATCTCCAGCCATACGTCGGTCTCGTGCTTCAGATAGATGAGGGTATCCAGCACCGGCGCGAGCTCGGCGCTGCACAGGCCCTTGTAGAACCTCTCCGAGAATCCCTTCAGATCCACGTTCGCCGCATCGATCTCCGAGAAGAACACCTCCCGGGCCCCCTCGCTGACGTAGCCAGCGGTCACCGCCACCGAACGGATCCCGACCTCGCGGCAGGCCCGGGCGGTATCCACGGCGTACTCGAGGAAGATCACCGGATCGTTGTAGGTGAAGGCGACGCTGTCACAGCCGAGCTGCCGGGCAGCCTTGGCGATCAGCTCCGGCGGGGCCTCGTCGGCCAGGGTGTCCATCTCCCGGGACTTGCTGATGTCCCAATTCTGGCAGAACTTGCAGGTCAAGTTGCATCCCGCAGTGCCGAAGGAGAGCACGGGGGTGCCGGGGAGAAAATGGTTGAGAGGCTTCTTCTCGATGGGATCGACGCAGTAGCCGCTCGATCGTCCGTAGCTGGTGAGAACGATTGCGTCATTTCGGCGCGCGCGGACGAAGCAGAGCCCGCGCTGATCCTCGTTCAGCTGGCAGGCGCGCGGACAGACGTCGCACTGCACCTTCCCGTCCGGGAGACGGTGCCAGAATCGGGTCGGAACGATGGACTCCACGACTAGGGAGTGTGGCATGAGACAGACCCAGCCGCTTCCCCTGGAGAGCACCGAAGACCGCGAGGCACTCCTCGAAATCGCCCGCGCATCGATCCGGCACGGTCTCGAGCACGGATCCCCTCTCCAGGTGGATCCGGATCGCTTTTCACCGCGGCTGCGGGAGCCCGGCGCCTGCTTCGTGACACTCCGGCGCTCCGGACGACTGCGCGGGTGCGTGGGCTCCCTCGACGCCACGCGATCCCTCGTCGAGGACGTGGCCCACAACGCCTTCGCGTCGGCCTTCCGCGATTCCCGCTTCAAGCCGTTGACGGAGGAGGAGGAGCGGTCCGGGCTCGACCTCCATCTGTCGATCCTGACGCCCCCGGAGCCCCTGCCTTGTCAATCCGAGGCCGAGCTCCTCTCGAAGCTGCAGCCGGGGATCGACGGCCTCATCCTTCAGGACGGTCCGCATCGGGCGACTTTCCTCCCCAGTGTCTGGGAGTCCCTCGCGGAGCCGAAGAAGTTCCTCGCCGAGCTCAAGCGAAAGGCGGGCCTGAGCGAGAACCACTGGTCAGACGGGATCCGTTTCCAGCGCTACCGCGCCGAGTCGGTCGAGTAGCTTCTCCCAGATGGCGCCGAAGGCGCCGTTGCTCAGGGTGACGATCACGTCGCCCGTCGCGCGCACTCGGAACAGGTGGTCGACGATGGCGTCGACACCGTCGATCGCCACGGCCTGCCCCCCCTGGGCGCGAAGATCGGAGGCCAACCGCTGGGCGGAGAAGCGCTCGGTGACTTCGCCGGTGGCGCTGTAGATCGGCGCGTCCTGGACCTCGGCGACGACGACCCGATCCGCATCGCCGAAAGCCCGCGCGTAGTCGCTCTGGAAGACGGTGCGCCGGCTGGTATTGGATCGCGGCTCGAAGACCGCGATCACCCGGCGTCCGGGGTAGCGGGCGCGCATCGCCGCGAGAGTCTCGCGCACTGCCGTCGGGTGGTGGGCGAAATCGTCGATCACGGTGACACCGCCGGCTTCGCCTCGCACCTCCTGGCGGCGCTTCACCCCCGCATAGCGGGGAAGTGCCGCGACGATCTCGCCAATCGGCACACCCCGGGACTCGAGCACCGCGATCGCCGCCAGAGCATTCGCCACATTGTGCCGGCCGTGGAAAGACGCCTCGGGGCGCGCCACCACCACCCCGTCGCGGACCAGCTCGAAGCGCGTCCCCGTCGGGCTCGGCTGGAGCGCGCGGGCGCAGACCTCCGCGTCGCCATCCCCATCGACGGCGTATCCGATCACGCGGCAGGGCGCCCCGGCCACCACATCGGCGACGTTCGGCTCCCCGACGGCGGCGATCACCGCGCCGTCGGCGGGCATCGACTGGACGAGCTTGCGGAACTCGTCCCTCACCTGATCCAGATCCCGGTAGATGTCTGCGTGATCGAACTCCACCGAGGTGATCACCAGAGTCTGGGCGTGGTAGTGGAGAAACTTGGGAGTCTTGTCGAAGAACGCCGTGTCGTATTCGTCCCCCTCGACCACGAAGTCGGGGCCGGTGCCGTCGCGGAAGCTTCCGTCGAAGTTGGCGGTGATGCCTCCGATCAGCATGGAGGGGTCGCGGCCGGTTTCGAAGAGGAGTGTGGCGATGATGCTGCCGGTGGTGGTCTTTCCGTGGGTTCCGGCCACCACCACCGAGTGCTTCCCCTGGATCGCGTGCTGGTAGAGTGCGTCGGGAAAGGAGAGGTAGGGCAATCCGGCTTCGATGGCCGCCCGCGCCTCCGGATTGTCGGCGCGCACGGCGTTGCCGATCACCACCAGATCCGGCGGCCGCGAAAGGCAGTTCTCGGGCCGGAAGCCCTTCGCCACCGGAATGCCCCAGGCCTCGAGTGCCGTGCTCATGGGCGGATACACGTCGGAATCGGAGCCGGTGACTTCGAGACCCCGGCTCTTCAGGAGCCCGGCGAGGGACCCCATGCCGGTACCGGCGATGGCGATGAAGTGTACGTGCCGCATGGCGATGTCCGGACCGTCCGTGTTACGCCGAGAACGCCTCGATGATCAGGTCGTGGATCACCGGGCGCAGTGTGAACTTGCTCTTCTTCGCGACCAGGTGAACCCGGTTGGTGAGCATCACGACGATGGCTTCCCGGTCGAGATCGATCCAGAGGGAGGTTCCCGTGAACCCCAGATGGCCGACGGAGTTGCTCGAGAAGAGGCGGCCCGAAGAGGAGGTCCCGGGCGTCGGGGTGTCCCACCCCAGCGCCCAGTCCGAATTCTCGGGCAGATTCTGCCTGGTCAGAAACACCCGCAGAAGATCCCGGGGAAGGGCATCGCTCCGCCCGTGCCACGCATCGAGGACGATCCGCGCAAACTGCAGCACCTCATCGGCGGGGGCAAAGAGCCCGGCGTGACCGGCGACTCCCCCCATGACCGAGGCATTGGGATCGTGGACCTCGCCCCAGATGATGCGCCCGCGCCAGGGGCAGTTCTCGGTGGCCGCGAAGCCTCTTCGCGCCGAGTCGGACGGAAGGCCTCCTCCCTCCGGGCTCGGAGCGAAGCCCGTCTGGGCGAGCCCCAGCGGGCGAAAGATCCGCTCCTGGCAGAAGACATCCAGGGGCTGCTGGGAGACCGCCTCGACCACGGCGCCCAGGATGATGAAGTCGAGATCGCCGTAGACCGCGGCCGAGCCGCACTCGTGAACCAGGGCCGAACGGCAGATGCTCTCGATGATCCACTGCTTGGCGGCCTTCGTTCCGATGATGCGCTCACCCTTCTTGCGCTCGCGCTCGAGCAGCGGCTCGTGGAAGGCGCGCCAGGGTTTGAGCCCCGAAGAGTGGGTCAGCAGATGACGCAGTGTGACCTCGTCCTTCTTCATCTCGCCGAAGTGGGGGAGATATTTTGCGGCCGGATCGTCGAGAGCGACGGCGCCGTCCCGGCAGAGCATCAGGATCGCCGTGGTGGTGGCCAGGACCTTGGTCAGGGAGGCGAGATCGAAGATCGTCTCCCGGGCCATGGGGATGCGCTCCGGTCGAACCACGGCCAGCCCCCGCACCGACGCATGCTCGAGGAGCTCTCCGTCTCGACGCATCTCGGCCAGGACGACCGCACCGGGAATCTCCGCGGCATCGATCGCCTTGTCGAGGGCGCGGTCGACGCGGCGGAGCTTGCGCCGAATCACACTGTGTCTCATCTCCGCCTCACCCCGGCTTCGAGGATCTCGAGCTCTCCGCGCTCACCGTCGAGAGCACCGCGCACCCCGAACGGCCAGGCCAGATTGGGGCGCCCGTGGCCGAATGGCAAGCCGAGGACGAGCGGAATTCCGAGGGGAGCCAACGCTTCGAGAACCACCTCCTCGGCGCTGGGCGTCTCCCGCACCGGATCGACACAATCGAGCAGGTGCCCCACTCCCACACCGGCGACAGACTCGAGCTTTCCCGCGGCCCGGAGCTGTTGGAGCAGACGGTCGAGGGCGTAGGGCTTCTCGTGGACATCCTCGAAGAGCAGGATCGCACCGCGGGTGTTCACCTCCCACGGCGTCCCGAGGCTCGCCGCCAGCATCGTGAGCGAGCCACCGACCAGGCGACCCTCCCCGCGACCGCCCCCACGCGCCTCTCCCTCCAGCACGGGCGCGCGACCGCCGCTGAGAACGCGGACCAGCGAATCCAGCTCTTCGGGAAGCATTCCCTCCCGCCGCTCGAGCATCGGAGCGTGGAAACCCACCAGGCCGGCACTCCTGCGTTGCCAGAGGAGCAGCGTGGTGATGTCGCTGAAGCCGATCAGGGGCTTGGCAGCGGCGCGGACGCGAAGCGGGTCCAGATCCGCGACGATGCGGTGGCAGCCATAGCCTCCGCGGGCGCAGAGAATGGCGTCGACGCCATCGTCGTCGACCAGGTCCATGAACTCGCGGACCCGCCGGCGATCGTCGCCCGCCAGGTACCCGCTGCGATCGGTGAGATCCCCCCGACGTACGGTGTGGAAGCCGGCCTCCCGGAGCTGGGCCTCGCCCACCTCGACGGTCTCCGGGTCCACCGCAAAGGCGGGAGCCGCGATGCCGATGGTGGCGCCGGGCGAGAGGGCTCGGGCTTTGCGAAGGGCCGGCACCTAGAACGGGGGCTCGTCGTCGAAGGGGCCGCCATCGGCGTCATCCCCGTCGAATCCCGCTTCGCGGGGGGGGGCGAAGCCGCCAGGTGGCTGCGCTGCTCCGTCGGGTCGATCGGTTCGATTCTCGAAGCGCGCATACCGCCCCTCGAAGTGGAGATTCAGCTTCCCCGTGGGACCGTTGCGTTGCTTGGCGATCTCCAGCTCGGCCAGCTTCGAATCCTCGGTCTCCTTGTTGTAGATGACGTCGCGGTAGATGAATGCGATCACGTCGGCGTCCTGCTCGATGGCGCCGGACTCTCGCAGGTCGCCCAGGATCGGACGCCGCTTGTCGGGATCCCGCTGCTCCGGCCCGCGATTCAGCTGAGAGAGCGCCACCACCGGAAGCTGGAGCTCCTTGGCCAGGGCTTTGAGCCCGCGGCTGATCTCGGCGATCTCGAGATCCTTTCGGTCCCTGCGACCGTCCGCGCTGGCGAGCTGCAGATAATCGAGCATCACCAGGTCGAGACCCCGCTCGGCCTTCAGGCGCCGGCACTTGGCCTTGATCTCGAGGATCGTGACGATCCCGCTGTCGTCGATCCAGATCTCCGCCCGGGAGAGCCGATCTCCCGCCTCGGTAAGGCGGCGGTAGGCCGAGTTGGCCAGGAAGCCCTTGCGCAACGTGGAGAAGTCGATCTCCGCCTCCGAGGCCAGCAGACGCAGGATCAGCGAGCGGGTGGTCATTTCCAGAGAGAAGACCGCCACCTTCTTGCCGTAATCCAGGGCGGCGTTGCGAGCGATGTTCAGCGCCAGGGCGGTCTTCCCCATGGAGGGCCGCGCGGCAATGATGATCAGCTCTCCGGGCTGGAGGCCGCCGGTGATCTCGTCCACGTCCCGGAAGCCCGTGGGGAGCCCGGTGAGCTCACCGCCGCGATTCATGATCGCCTCGACGTAGTCGAAGGTGCCGGGCATCTCGTCGTGGACGCTGGTGAAGCGGGTGCGACTCTTCTCCTTGCTGATGTCGAAGATCTTCGACTCGGCGAGGTCGAGCAGTCGCTCCGCCTCCTCGGTCTCCTCGTAGCCGACCTCGACGATCTCGCTGGCGACCCGGATCAGGTGCCGCTTCACCGCCTTGTCGCGAACGATCTGCGCGTGATGCACGACATTGGCGGCCGTGGCCTCGAAGTCGGCGATCTCGCCCAGGTAGACGGTGCCGCCGATGGCGTCGAGGCGCTTCTGGGCGTTGAGGTCGCTGGAGAGCGTGATCAGATCGACGGGCTTCTCGTCGTCGTGGATCGCGACCATCGTCTTGTAGACGATCTGGTGGGCGGGGTGATAGAAGTCTTCCGCCTTGACCTCCGCGCAGACCTCGTCGAAGGCGCCGTTGTCGATCAGCAGGGCGGAGAGGACCGCCTTCTCCGCTGCGAGGTCGTGGGGCGGAACACGGCCGCCCACGGCTTCCTCGACGGCGCCAACCCGCTCCGGCCCGGACTTTGCCATGGAAGATTCGCTGGCTCGCAGGGTCGTCCCTGCCACCCCCCCATCACTTGAAGTGAAGCGACTCCCCTTCTATCACTCCGCGGCGGTCACCTTCAACTTGACATTGGCGATGATCTCGCGATGCAGCCGGATCGGCACGCTGTGGTCGCCAACCTCCTTGATCGGCTCGGCGAGATCGATCTTTCGCCGATCGATCTCGATGCCCTTCTCGCCGATCAGCTCCGCGATCTGAATCGCCGTCACGGAACCGAAGAGCCTTCCCTCCTCGCCGGCCTGGGCTTCCACCTCCAGCTGGAGCTGCTCGAGGCGATCCCGCGCCGCGTTGAGGTCCTTGAGATCCCGTGCCACCTTGTCGGCGATCAGACGCTTGTGGTGCTCGAGCTCGTTTACTTTCGCCTCGCTGGCGAGCGCCGCCTTGCCCTGGGGCAAGAGGAAGTTGCGCGCGTAGCCGGGCTTCACGCTCACGACCTCGCCGGCATGACCGAGCTTCGGAACATCCTCCCGAAGGATCAGCTTCACCTGGCCCATCGCTTCCCCCTCAGCTCACGTGCTGCGACGAGTACGGCATCAGGGCAAGCTGCCGCGCCCGCTTGATGGCGGTGGTGACCTCGCGCTGATGCTTCGCGCAGTTTCCCGAGATGCGCTGCGGTATCACCTTCCCGGTCTCGGTGATGAAGTACCGCAGCCCCCTGGGATCCCTGTATTCGATGGTGAGCTTCTGATCGGAGCAGAAGCGACAGACCTTCTTGCGAAGAAACCCGCCCTTCTTCTTGAGAGCCTTGCGGGCCTTCTTGCGCGCCCTGGCGCGAAGGCGCCCCTTGGGCGTCATGGGTCCGCGCTCTCGTCGCTCCCCTCGGTCTCCTCGGTCTCCCCGATCTCCTCGATCGGATCGCGGAGGCCGATCACCGCCGAATCCCGCGCTCATCGCTCACCTCCGTTCTCGATCGTGGAGTCCTCGAGCTTCGGCTCTTCCCCGTTCTCGCCTTCCGCTTCGATCTCGTCGGATTCATCGTCGACGCCCTCGGCCTCGGCGGCGCGCTCGACCTCGGCGGCGCGCGCGGCCTCGGCAGCGCGCTCGGCCTCGGCGGCGCTCGCCAGCTTGGCGGCCTCCTGGCGTGCCTTCTCTTCCTCGGCCTCTCGCTCCGCACGCTCCCTGGCGCGCTCGGCCCGGATCCGTTCTTCCTCGGCGGCGACCTGTTTGCGCTGCTCGATGTCCTCGACCTTGTCCGTCACCTGGACGGTGAGGAAGCGCAGCACCGACTCCTCCAGGCGCAAAGTGCGCTCGAGGGGTGCCACCGCCGCACCGTGATCCAGGTAATAGGTGGTGACGTAGCGACCCTTCTGGAACTTGCGGATCTCGTAGGCCAGCTTTCGCTTGCCCTGGTCGTCGTGGAGCAGCCGGATCGCGCCTTCGCGCTCCAGGATCCCGTCGAGCCGGGCGAGCAGATCCTGGCACCCCTCGTCGGAGATCTCAGGCTGAACGATGAAAGTCGTCTCGTATTCCCGCAATGCGTCTCCTCGTGAACGGATGCTCGCTGCGTCCGAGCCCCCGTCTGCTGCCGGACTCCCGCGGGAGGAGCCCGCCGTGCGGGGACTGAGGTGAGTCTCATGGCCGTGAACCGGCCCTGTCGGAGAGAGAAGGGTTAGCAGAACCCCGGAGCTCAGCCAACGTCCCGTCTGGCGGGTTATCGGCCGGCAGAGCCGCCCTGCCCGCACGGCACGCCTGCGGCGTGCCTCGAGTGGTGGGCTAACAGCAGGGCATGGACGCGCAGATCGTCGGTGAGCTCGGGGTGGAAGGTCGCGGCGAGCAGCCTTCCCTGTCGGACCAGGACGGGCGATCCATCGACTCGGGCGAGCACCTCGACCTCACTTCCCAGATCTCGCAGCTGGGGAGCCCGAATGAAGACGCAGCGGAGGCCCTCGAGCCCTGGGGCGGCACCCGGATCCACCTCGGCGGCGAAGGAGTCCACCTGGGTGCCGTAGGCGTTGCGAACCGACACCACGTCCAAGAGCCCCAGGGATTCGACCGGGTGCCGGTCCTCCTCGACCTGACGGCCCATGAGAATCGCCCCGGCGCAGGTCCCGAGCATCGGGAGGCCGCCCTGGGCGGCCTCCCGAAGCGGCTGGTAGAGCCCCAACCGATCCAGTCCCTTGGCGATGGTGGTGCTCTCTCCACCCGGGAGGATCAGGCCGTCCAGGCTCTGGAGATCCTCCCCCCGGAGCACCGGAACCGCCTCGCAGCCCAGCCGCTCCGCCGAGCGGCCATGGGCCTGGACATCCCCCTGGATCGCCAGAATCCCGATCCGGGTCCTAGCCCGCATCTCTTGTCGACCCCAAGAGCCCCTACCAGCCGCGGTTGGCCAGCCGTTCGCTCTCGGCGAGGGTCTCCATTTCGATCCCTTCCATCGCATCACTGAGACCGCGTGAGGCGTTCAGGACCTCCTCGGGCTCCTGCCAATGGGTGGTGGCGTGGACGATCGCCTTCGCCCGGGCCGGGGGATCCGCGCTCTTGAAGATCCCCGAGCCCACGAAGACCGACTCGGCACCGAGACTCATGCAGAGGACGGCGTCGGCCGGCGTCGCGATGCCCCCGGCGGCGAAGTTCGGAACCGGGAGCTTCCCGTCCGCGGCCACTCGGCGCACCAGCTCGGCGGGTGCCTGAAGCTCCTTGGCGCGGGTCGCCAGCTCCTCGGGGCGGAGTGCCCCGAGGGCGCTGATGCCACCGCAGACCCCGCGCAGATGGCGCACCGCCTCGACGATGTTGCCGCTCCCGGCCTCGCCCTTGGTGCGGATCATGGCCGCGCCCTCGGCGATCCGGCGCAGCGCCTCGCCCAGATCCCGTGCCCCGCACACGAAGGGAGAGCGGAACTCGTGCTTGTCCACGTGGTATGCCTCGTCCGCCGGCGTCAGAACCTCGCTCTCGTCGATGAAGTCCACCCCCAGAGCTTCGAGGACCCGCGCCTCGGCGAAGTGGCCGATGCGGACTTTCGCCATCACCGGAATCGAGACGGTCCGTTGGATCCCTTCGATCACCTCGATCGAACACATCCGCGCGACCCCGCCTTCCTTGCGGATATCGGCGGGCACGCGCTCCAGCGCCATCACCGCCACGGCTCCCGCCTCCTCGGCGATCTTCGCCTGCTCCGGCGTGGTGACGTCCATGATCACCCCACCCTTCAACATCTCGGCCAGGCCGACCTTGATCTCGTAGGAGTCGGCGCCCTTGCGCTCGCTTCCCCCTCCGTTGCCAGTGCTCTGATCCGTCATCGGTGTACCTCCTTCAGTGCGGTGTGCGATCACATGTGAACCGAGGCGACGCGCGCCGACGCGGTGCCCGCCGCCATCCGTTCTCGAACCAGGCGGGCCAGTGTCACCACACCTCGCCGAATCGCCGTCTCGTCGGCCAGGGCGATGGTGAGGCGAAGCCCGCGTGAGGATCTTCCGTCGTGATGAAACTGATAGCCCGGGGCGAAGAGCACCCCGGCGCGCATGGCTTCAGCGTGGAGATCCAGGGAATCGAGGGGCTCTGGAAGCTCCAGCCAGATCTGGTACCCGCCCTCGGGGGTCGTCCAGCTCACTCCCTCGGGCATCTCCGCGCCCAGGGTCTCGATCATGGCGTCCCGGCGCCGGCGAAGCCGCTTGCGCAAGGCCACCAGGTGCCGGTCGTATGCCCCGCTGCGGACGAAGTCCGCAAGCGCCGCCTGGAGAGGAAGGGTTCCGCCGAGATCCGTGGCGTGCTTGAGGACGAGGAGCGCGTCGACGGCACGCCCTCGCGCCACCAGGGCTCCGGCTCGCACGCCGGGAAACAGCGACTTGGAAAAGGAGGTGAGCTGCACCACCAGCCCGGTCTCGTCGAGGGCCGCCAGCGGCGGAATCGGATGCCCGGCGAAGCGGAGATCCATCTCGTAGGCATCCTCGATCACGGGCTTCCCGTGCCGCTTCGCGATGGCGAGCAGGTCCCTGCGGTGGGCCACGGATGTCGAAATGCCCATCGGATTGTGGAAGGTCGGAACGGTGTAGAAGGCCTTCACCTCCGGCCGCGAGAGCTGCCGATCGAGTGCATCCAGGTCGGGTCCGGTCGGGCGCATGGGCACCGGGGCCGCCTTGAGGTCGAGACCGATCATGGTCGCCAGGGCGTTGTGGTAGGTAGGGGCCTCGATCGCCACCGCGTCTCCGCTCTCGGCGAAGAGCCGCATCGCCAGCGAGATCCCCTGGCTCGCTCCGCTGGAGAGCACCACCGAATCGGGACCCACGATCACTCCGAAGCCGCGGAAGCGGTCGGCCAGCACCTCTCGGAGCCCGGCGAAGCCCTGCGGGCCGCCGTAGGCCAGCAGGGAAGCGCCGAGGTCGGCGAAGGCCCGGTTGACGGCCCGCCGGAAGGCCTCCACCGGAAACATCGAGGGATCCGGTACCAGGGAGTGAAGAGGAATGGTGTCGCTGGGGACACCGAACTGGGGACGGGAGCGCTCGAAATCGAGGAGCCGCTCGGCCGCCGCGGAGAACTGGAGCTCGACGGGACCGGAGGGGCCGGGGCCGAGCGGCCGCACCCCTCGCACGAAAGTCCCCCGGCCCACCCGACTCTCGACAACCCCCTCGGACGCCAGGGCCTCGTAGGCCAGGGCCACCGTGTCGCGATTCACGCCGAGGTCGCGAGCCAGGTCGCGGATCGGGGGGAGCCGGTCTCCCTGCACCAGCGCACCCGATTCCACCCGATCGCGGATCTGCCCGGCGATCTGCTGGTAGACGGGGACGGCGCTCCGGGCACCCGGCGCCTCGCTCCTCTCGATTCGCAGCTGCATGACGCAGTCAGGATATCGCTGGGTCAATCACCGGTCAATCGCCATAAAATGGGACAAATCGGCGAATTTATCCCAGATTTATACCAGTCAATTACCAGACAATCAGGGGTCAATCAGAACCGGGCGGAGGGCCCACTCAGGCGTTCCCACCCTCTTCCCGGCTCGCGGCCTCGGCTGCGGGCGGCGCATTGAACCGGTCCATGGCCGGCACGATGCCTTCCACCACGAAGACCTCCACCGCTGTGGACGCCCGACCCAGGGCCTGGGCCAGAGCATCGCTCTCCGCGTTCGAGAATTCCTGGAGAACGTGGGCGACGGTTTCCTGAAAGTCGGGCGGACGGCCGATCCCGAAGCGGAGACGAGGCAGCTCCTGGGTGCCGATCGACGCGATCACGTCTCGCAGCGCCGAGATGACCACCGTCCCCACCCCGGGCGCGCAGGCGCAGGCGGCCCAGCGGCAGGTCGGCGTCGTCGTAGATGACCAGCAGATCGCTGGAGACCTCGTGGACGGGCAAGAAGCCGACCGCTGCCGCGACCGCCTTGCCCGAGTCGTTCATGAAGGTCTGCGGCTCGAGCAGACCCACGTCGATCCCCTGGACGCGACCTCGCCCGAAGCGGCTCTCGAATCTCGACTGCTCCAGCGGGATCCCCAGCCGCGAGGCAAAGCAATCCACGACCTGGAAGCCGACGTTGTGTCGGGTTCCGCGATAGTGGCGCCCCGGGTTGCCGAGGCCGACGATCAGCTTCACCGCGGGCGCGGCGCTACTCGCCGCCCTCCTTGCTCTCGGCCGACTCCTCCGGGGATGCCTCGGCGCCTTCAGCGTCCTCGGCCCCTTCGACCTCCTCGCCCTCCTCTTCGGGCTCCTCGGGCTCCGGCTCCTCCACGACCACCGGTGCGACGACCGATGCGACGGCCAGATCGCCATCCGTTCGCACCGACGCCCCCTCGGGCAGCTCGAGGTCGCGAACGTGGATGGAATCACCGACCTGGAGCGCGCTCACGTCCACGTCCACACTCTCCGGAATCGCCCGCGGCAGACACTCGAGCTCGATCTCGCGAAGGGGATGATCGAGGATGCCGCCGAGCTCGACGCCCTCCGGCCGGCCCACCAGGTGGATGGGAACCGACACCTCGACCGTCTGGTCGAGGTCGACCAGATAGAAGTCGGTGTGAAGCGGACGGCCACGCACGGGGTCGCGCTGGAGCTCCTTCACCAGCACCGTCCGCGTGGTGCCGTCCACGCTGAGCTCGATCAGGGTGTTCATGCCCGCACCGCTGCCCTGAAGCAGGCGCTGCAGAGCGCTCGGATCGATGGAGATCGCCTTCGACTCCGCTCCCTTGCCGTACAACACCGCCGGGATGCGTCCAGCCGCTCGGAGCCTTCTCGAGACACCCTTTCCGGTCGCGTCGCGGGCTTCCGCAACGAGGGCGTTGACTGCCACGGTCTTCTCTCCTCGGTCTAGATGAACAGAGAGCTGATGCTCTCCTCGTTGTTGATGCGGCGGATCGCCTCGGCCAGCAGTCGGGCGACGGTCACTACCTCGAGCTTCCCGCAATCCCGAGCGTCGTCGCGCAGCGCGATCGAATCCGTGACGATCATTTCCTTGATGGGTGACTCCTCGATGCGCTTGATGGCCGGCCCCGAGAGCACGGGATGGGTCGCCAGTGCGTACACCTCTCGGGCACCCGCCGCCACCAGGGCGCGCGCCGCCTCCGTGATGGTTCCGGCGGTATCCGCCATGTCGTCCACCATCACGCAGATCCGATCTTCCACTTCGCCGATGATGTTCATCACCTCGGACACGTTGACCTTCTCGCGCCGCTTGTCGATGATGGCCAGCGAGGTATCCAGGCGCTTGGCGTAGGCTCTGGCGCGCTCCACGCCCCCGGCGTCGGGAGAGATCACCGTCACCTCGCTTCCGATGCGATCGCGGATCGCGGCCAGCAGGACTGGCGTGGCGTAGAGGTTGTCGACTGGCAGGTTGAAGAAACCCTGAATTTGTCCGGCGTGGAGTTCCATGCAGAGGACCCGATCCGTCCCCGCCGCCGTGATCAGGTCCGCAACCAGCTTCGCCGTGATGGGGGCTCGGGCCTGGACCTTGCGATCCTGGCGACCGTAGCCGTAGTAGGGGATTACAGCGGTGATCCGGCGAGCCGAGGAGCGGCGCAGGGCATCCACCATGATCAGCATTTCCATCAGGTGGGTGTTGGCCGGCGCGCAGGTCGACTGCAGCACGAAGCAGTCCATTCCCCGCACGTTCTCCTGGATCTCGACGCAGCACTCCCCATCGCTGAAGGTGCCGACCTCCGCCTTTCCGAGTGAGACGCCGAGATGGATGGCGACATTCTCGGCGAGGGCGATATTGGAGTTCCCCGCGAAGAGCATGATGTGCCGCATAGCGTGACTCTGAGTCCAACCTCGTGCTTGAGATGTTGAGATGGCTGGGGCGGCAGGACTCGAACCTGCAAATGGCGGCTCCAAAGGCCGCTGCCTTACCATTTGGCGACGCCCCAGAACTCGCCACATCGCTGCCAGGGGGCCTTCCCCGGCTCCACCTGCCTCAGCGAGATCCTTTCGTATTCACGAGCCAGGTCCGGACCGGAGGGGCGAGGTTCAACCGGTCGCGAGCCCTACCTGCGGCGATTGTATCGCGAAAGATCCCGAAAAACGTCGGGCCGCTCCCCGACATGCCGACCGCGAGGGCGCCGCTGCCCTCGATGGCCTCCCGGAGCGGACCGACGCGGGGGCAGAGCCGAACAGCCGCCTGCTCGAGGTCGTTCTCCAGAAGCTCCGCCAGCGCGTGATCGCCGCCTTCCCGAAGCGCTGAAATCCCGGGCATCGTAGAGCCTGCTCGAACGGGCGTCAACGAAGCCCCGGAGGTGTCGTAAGCGCGATAGACGTCGGATGTCGCCAGGGCAACTCCGGGGTGCACGAGGAGCAGAGAAAGCACAGGAATCCCGGGGATCGGCTCGATCTCCTCGCCGACCCCTGTCACCAGCGCCGGTCTCGGATCCAGGAAGAAGGGGATGTCGGCCCCGAGGCCGAGGGCCAGCTCGCGGAGCCGCTGCGGAGAAATGACGCCGGGATGGATCTGGGCCAGGCCCCGGAGGACTGCAGCGGCGTCGCTGGAACCCCCTCCCAGGCCAGCCGCCACCGGGATCCGCTTCTCCAGTGCCAGCCGCAGACCCGCCTCGATGCCCGCCGCCTCGAGAAACGCGACTGCCGCTCGTACGGCCAGGTTGGATCCGTCCGCGGGCAGATCGGGGGCATCGCCCTCGATCCGAAGCTCTACGGAAGAGGTGCTGTCGGAGAGCGCGACCTCGACCCGATCGGCGAGATCGATCGGGACGAACAGGCTTTCCAGGAGATGGTATCCGTCCTCCCGGCACCCCAGAATGCGCAGGCCGAGGTTGACCTTGGCCGGAGCCGAGAGCCGCACCCGCGCTACTTCGCCGCCTCCAGGTATCGCATGCGGAGCTCGGTGAGGAGGTTCTTGATCAGGTTGGACTCCTCGTCGCTCAGGTTCCCCTGGGTCTTGTCCTGCAGCATCTCCACCGTATCGATGGTCTGCCGGGCGACGGGAAGGTTCGGTTCTACCGGCTTCCCGGTCTCGGGATCCGGAACCATGCCCATGTGATATAGAGCCGAGGTCCCGAGAGATATGACGAAGGTGCCAAAGTCGACTTTGGGCAGGGACCGCTGCGAGGGCCGCTCCGGGGGCG
Source organism: uncultured delta proteobacterium (assembly GCA_963722885.1). Classification (GTDB taxonomy): domain Bacteria; phylum Myxococcota_A; class UBA9160; order UBA9160; family UBA6930; genus CAVXZE01. Next base: position 8,246 of record CAVROS010000010.1, on the reverse strand, counting down.
CCTGCTCATCCGCGCCGGGCTCTTCGTCCGCACCGCGCTTGTCGACGATGGTAAAGCCCGGGCCCTTCGCCTCTTCCTGATCTCCCATCTAGGTCTCCTCCCCTTGGGCGGCCGCATCGACCTGCGCCATTTCACGGTAGGCCATCGCCACGCGCTGGATGGCCGTGATGGCGGAGCCGGCTGCCACGATCCCCAAGAATAGCGGCAGGTAACCGGTGAGAGCGCCGATCACCAGAAGCAGCACGCGCTCGAAACGCTCCATGATGCCCCCGTTGAAGTCCGAGAGGATGGACTCGGCCCGGGCCTTGGTGTAGGAGACCAGGACCGTGGCGATGGAGGCGAAGCCGGCCAGGAGCGCCAGGGAGAGGTCGCCAGCCTTGGCGTAGTGCATCAGGATTCCCAGCAGAATCGCCATGTCGACGACCCGGTCGAGAGTCGAATCGAGAAACGCACCGAAGGAGCTGCTGGTGCCATTGTGGCGTGCCACCGCCCCGTCCAGCACGTCGAAGAATCCCCCCACCAGGAGCACGACACCGCCCAGCGGAAGTGCGCCTCGGGCAAAGCACACGGCACCGCAGAGCGAGATCAACACGCCCAGCACCGAGAGCAGGTTGGGATTCAGGGGACGGCGGAACAGAAAGGGGAAGAATCTCTCCAGCGCGGCGTCCACGCGCCTCCCGAAGGTGGCCTTGATCACCGCCCTCTCCTATCGAAAAACTCTATCAATTCAGTGAGTTATCTTCCTGCGAGGGCGGTTGCTCGGGCTCCTGAGAAGGCCCTTCGTCCTCACCCACGGGCAGGACCTTGTGGGACACGTCGGGAAGGTCGGCGAGCTCCTTCTCCAACTCCTTCGGATCGACCCAGCCGCGCCGACGCAGCAGCCGGCGGTCGAACCTCAGCTTGCGCGTATGATCGTAGGCCATCCCCACCCCCCCCAAACTTTGCGAGCTGCGACCGTAGCAAATTGACACCGGCTTCGAGGTTCGGGTAGCCTGCCCGGGAGTCGGAGATCGACGTTTCCGATCTCTCTCGGATCTGTCTGGGAGCAACCGGGGGGTCATCGTGCGCACTCTCGTTCAAGCGATATCCGTTCTCTTGGTGACGCTCGCCATGGCGTGTGCCAGCGGCCCGCCCGATGCCGAGGAGTTCGGCGAGGTCCCGTCCGCCGAGGTTCTCTACGCGGAAGGCGTGGCCAAGCTGGAGGAGGGTGGCCTCCACTTCTGGTTCATCGACTTGCGGGACCGCCAGGGTGCCATCGACACATTCCAGGACATCATCGACAACTATCCCTACAGCGACTACGCGACCTTGGCAGAGCTTCGCATCGCGGACGCCTATTTCGATCAGAAGCTCTGGGAAGAGGCGCTCTCCTACTATCGCGACTTCTCCGAGCTGCATCCGGACCACGACAGAGTCCCGTATACGATCCTTCGCTCCGCCCTCTCCTACTACTATCAGTCCCGACCGGCCAACCGCGATCAGACGGCGACGCGACAGGCTCTGGTCCAGCTCGAGCGTCTCCGCAGCGGCTATCCCCAGGCAGTCGAGAGCGACGAAGCCGACGAGCTCTGGCGCGTGCTTCGCTCCCGACTCGGAACCAGCGTCATGAACATCGGCAACTTCTACATGAAGCGGTCCGAGTACCGCAGCGCAGCGGATCGCTACCGCTCGGTGCTGAACGAATACCCCGGACTCGGGCTGGACGCGGAGGCGCTCTTCAAGCTTGGGCTTTGCTACCGAGAAATGAACCTGAACGACGAGGCCGCCCGAATCTTTCAGGTGATCATGGAGAACTATGACGGTAGTGAGGTGGCCGCCGCCGCTCAGGACTACATTCCAGCTTCGAACTGAATCCCCCCGACACGGAGTCCGAGCCGCCGGTGCCCGGTGCGGCGATCCATCGCGTACCGAGGGGTGAGCCATGCAGCAATACGGTCGGATGAACCGAGAAGAACGGGAATCGTATCGCATCGGTCGTCAGCGCTTCGAAGCCGGTGACGATCGGGGCGCTCTCGAGACCCTCACCCTTCTGCTCGAGAGCTGTCCCCGTTTTGCGGACGTTCACTACATGGTGGGACTCGTCCACGAGCGAGGGGGAGACCTGGAGGCCGCCACCAGCAGCCTCGAGCGCGCTCTCGAAATCAACCCGGGCTATGCCGAGGCTGTTGCCGCGCTGGTGAGTGTCTACGAACGACGCGGCCTCTTCGAGCGCAGTCGGGAGCTCGCGGCGCAGCTGAGTCCCTCGGTCAGCTCGGATGCGGGCAACCTGGACGCCACCACCCGCGGCAAGCTGGCGAACCTGCACGCGGTGCTGGGAGATGCCTACCGCGAGGCCGGAGAGCTCCGCGAGGCCATCGAGGCCTATCGCAAGGCCCTGGATCGCTGCCCCGGTTTCCACGACATCCGCCATCGACTCGGAATCGCGCTGCGCGAGGCCGGCCTCCCGAATCACGCCATCGGCGAGTTCAAGCGAGTGCTGCGAACCCATTCGGACTACCTCGAATCCGCGGTGCAGCTCGGCCTGACCTACTACACGCTGGGCCGGACCCCGCAGGCCCTGGAAGAGTGGGAGTCGGTCCTCGAGCGAGATCCCTCACGCGAAGACGCGCAAATGTACCTCCGCATGATGCAGGCCGGGGAAGAAGCCACCGAGCTGTAGCTAGCGGGGACGTTCTTGAGCTAACGCGAAACGCGGGACAGCTCTCTCACCACCTCTCCGGCCGCGTTTCGCCCGCAGGCGCCCATCACGCCGCCTCCCGGGTGGGTGCCCGCACCACAGAGGTAGAGATTCCGGATCGGCGTCTGATAGCGAGCGCAGCCGGGCAACGGGCGCATGAAGCCGAGACGGTCCAGGCTCATGGCACCGTGGAAGATGTTGCCGCCGCGAAGCGCAAAGATCCGTTCGAAATCCGGCGGGCACAGCACCTCCCGGTGTAGGACGCTCTCGGAAAAGCCCGGCGCCACCTCGTCCACCAGGTCGAAGACCCGATCGGCGAGACGATCCCGCTCCACCTCCCAGCTCGATCCCGCGAGCTGGTAGGGGACGTGCTGGACGAACATCGAGCCGAGGTGCTTGCCCTCCGGCGCGAGGGAGGGATCGAGCGTCGAAGGGAGGGTGAGCTCGACCATGGGCCGCTGGGGAATCTCGCCGCGGCAGGCGGCCTCGAAGGAGCGGTCCAGGTCATCGAGACTCGAAGCACCGATGTGGATGGTGCCGACGTGCTCCGGCCCGGCCGCGGCTCCCGAACGGCCAGCGAATCTGGGCAGGCGGTCCAGGGCGAGGTTGATCTTCGCGACGGGGCTGCGGAAGTCGAGGCTCTGAATCCCCCGCAGCAGCTCGTCCGGCAAGTGCTCGGGAGCGATCAGATCGACGAAGGTGCGATGGGGATCCGCGCTGGAGAGCACCACCCGCGCCTCGACGACCGTGCCATTCTCGAGAGTCACGCCACGCGCGCCGCCAGCTTCGACGATCACCGAAGCGATGGAGCTTCCGGTTCGAATCTCGGCGCCGGCCTCGCGGGCGGCGTCGGCGAGCAGCTCGGAGAGTCTTCCCATGCCACCCTCGACATAGGCCCACACCCCCCGATCGCCATGGGTCTCGCCCATCACGTGGTGGAAGAGCACGTAGCCCGTACCCGGCGTGGAGGGGGAGGCCCAGGCGCCGATGATCGCGTCGGTAGCGAGGGTGGCGCGGAGCGGTTCACTCTCGAACCAGCTCTCGAGGGTCGAGCGAGCCGGCCCCAGCAGCAAGGCGAGAACCCGAGGGAGATCGCGGCGCAGCGAGACGGCCTTCCGCAGCAGGCGGAGGAGCGGTGGAACGTCTCGGAGGTGCAGACGAGCCGGATCCGGGGGCGGCACATCGAGCAGGGGCTCGATCGCAGCGGCGGCACGGTCGAGCATGCGCTCGTAGTCACCGAAGCGGTCGGCATCGCTGTGCGAGAACTGACCGATCTCGGCGCGGCAGGACTCCCGATCCGGCCCCAGCAGAAGACCGCGTTCACCGGGGATCGGCGTGAAGGAGGAGGGATTTCGCGCCAGCAGCCGAAGCCCCCGTGCGGCGAGTCCAAGCTCGCGCAGCATTGCCGGTCGCAGGAGTCCCGCCACGTAGGCCGCGCGAGAGACCCGGAAGCCGGGCCAGAGCTCCTCGGTCACACAGGTCCCGCCCACCAGCTCGCGGCGCTCGAAGACCACCGTCTTCAATCCGGCCCTGGCGAGATAGGCGGCGGCGGTCAATCCGTTGTGGCCGCCCCCGATCACGATGGCATCCGGCATCCCGCGGAGTGTATCCGTTGTGCTCACGAAATTGGGCCTCCGCTGATTCGTGACCCCCGTTCACGGTCACCAGGACGCAGCGGATCCCTCCCCGTCCCGGAAGTAGCGCGAGGAGCCCAGACCCAATTTCGTGAGCACAACGATCGGGTAGAATGGCGCCGGGGGAAACCAGGTGGAGGCAATCTCACCCGTCGATCTGGCCGCACTGGCGATCCTGACCGTGGCGGTGCTGCGGGGTCTGTTCATCGGCCTGATCCGCGAGGTCTTCTCCCTGGGCGCCCTCGCCGCCGCCTGCATTGCAGTTCGGCTCGGAGCCGTGCCAGCCGCGGATTGGATGCTCCTCAACCTTCCGTTCGAGATCGGCTCCCTGACGGCCCGGGTCGTCGCCGGGGTGGTCATCGCCATCGCCGTCGTCGTGCTCGTGGCAGGGGTGGGGCGAGTCCTCCGCAGGGGCGTCCGCTGGGCTGGGCTGGGCTTCGCCGATCGACTGGCAGGGGGCGTGCTCGGCGCCGCGGAGGGATCCCTGGTGATCGTGATTCTGATGCTGCTGGGAATCGCTCTGGTGGGTCGAGATCACCCGCATCTCGCCGATTCCCGGACCCTCGCCGCCTTCGAAAACGCCGAGCGCCTGGTACAGCAGACCCGGCCGATGCGTCCCCCAGCTCCAGAACTCAGCGAACCGGTGAGGAAGGCTGGCTAGACCGGATCCACCCATCTCCCGTGGTCTCGGATCAGCTCGACCAGGCGGTCGGGGGCTTCTCGCTCCGGAACGCTGCGGATGACGCATTCGCGCCCGACGTAGAGGTTCACCTTGCCGGGGCCGGAACCCACGTAGCCGAAGTCCGCATCGGCCATTTCCCCAAGGCCGTTCACGATGCAGCCCATCACGGCGATCTTCAGGCCCGGGAGATGCCCGGTGCGTTCCTTGATGCGGGCGGTGGTCTCCTCGAGATCGAACAGGGTGCGCCCGCAGGAGGGGCAGGAGATGAATTCCGTCCACGATGTGCGAAGGCGCGCACCCTGGAGAATGCGGTAGGCCAGCGAGACGTCGCGGTCCAGGGTGCCGAAGCCGCCCAGCGAAACCAGGTCGCCGATCCCATCGCAAAGAGGTGCGCCCAGATCCACGGCCGCGCGCAGCAGGGCGGTCTCTGGATCCAGCGAAGGATCGGCGCGGTGGTGGAGCACGATCGGAACGCTCCCCTTCGATCGCGCCTCGAGTCGAGCTGCGAGCAGCCGCGCTCCGTGAACCGGAAGGTCGGACTCCACCGAGACGAAGCGTCTCTCACAGCCGCTGGCGACGGCCTGGTCCAACGCCTCCAGAAGGGGCTCCCCCTCCAAGTGGAAGTTCCACTCCACCGGGCAGCCGACCCGGCCGATCGCGCGCAGCGGATCGGCAGCGAGTGGCGCCTCGATCCGCACCACCACGCGCGCGGCGGCGTCCGCGACAGCCGGGGCCAGGGCCGGGTGGACGCGAATCGCGAGCGGAATCGCGACACCCGCAGCGGTGAGGAGATCGGCGAAGGCCGTGGCCCGCTTCGCCCCCGCGGCGTCGGCGACGTCCACCAGCAGTCCCTCGCATTCGAGATCGCCGAGCCGCCCTAGAGAGAGCTCGACCTGCCGGGCGGCTTCCCGAACGTCCTCGGCGACGGGGCCCAGATCGACCTCGACGCGAACCGCGTTTTCACCGCCCACCGATGCAACCGAGTGGGTCGATCGCCGTTGGTACCGATGGGGATCGGCCGCGAAGAACCCGCCCGGATCCAGGACCGGCAGCGCTCGATCCTTCCGCTCGTCGTAGCGGCGCGCCAGGCGGCGCGCGACGGGAATCTCCTTCACCGGGTCCTCTGTGAGGGAGACGCGAATCGTGTCGCCGATCCCATCCTCGAGGAGGGCGCCGATGCCGATGGCGCTCTTCACCCGACCGTCCTCGCCATCGCCTGCCTCGGTGACACCGATATGCATCGGATAGCTGGCCTCGTCGGGCGCGCGCTGCGCGAGCCGCGCGGCAAGCAGCCGATAGGCGTGGATGGTGACCTGGGGGTTGCTCGCCTTCATGCTGAAGACCACGTCGAAGAACCCCTCGTCCTCGCAGACCGCCAGAAACTCGAGGGCGCTCTCGACCATTCCGAGCGGCGTGTCGCCGTAGCGATTCATGATGCGGTCCGAGAGGGAGCCGTGATTGGTCCCGATGCGTAGGACCCGCCCTAGCTCCTTGCATCGTTTGACCAGGGGGCGGAAGCGCTCCGCCACACGCTCGAGCTCCTCTCGGTACTGGTCTTCGCTGTACTCGCGGATTTCGAAACGCTTCCTGTCGGCGTAGTTCCCCGGATTGATGCGGACCTTCTCGACGTGTTCGGCGGCGATCATCGCGGCGTTCGGGGTGAAGTGGATGTCGGCCACCAACGGAACCGCGACACCGCGCTTGTCGAGCTCTCTCCGGATCGCGCCGAGCATCTCTGCGTCGCGCACCGAGGGGGTGGCGAGGCGAACGATCTCGCAGCCCGCCCGCGCCAGAGCCTCGACCTGGGCGGCGGTGGCCATCGCATCGGAGGGATCGGTATTGGTCATCGACTGGATGCGGATCGGATTCGAACCGCCGATTCCCACTTCCCCGACGCGAACCTCTCGGGTGCGCCGCCTCGCCGGCGCGAAGGGATCGGGGGCGAAGCCGAGCTTCACGCGCCGCCTGCTTCTACCAGCGAGAAGAGCTTGTCGAAGGCCTCGTCGATCCGCCCGGGATCGTTTCCGCCGGCCTGGGCGAAATCGGGGCGCCCGCCGCCCTTCCCACCGACCACGGCGGCCACCTCGCGAACCAGATCCCCGGCCTTGAGCTTGTCCTTCAGGTCGGGCGTCACACCGAGGGCCAGGGAGACCTTTCCGCCGGACTCCGACGCCAGCAGCACCACCCCGCTCCGGAGCTTGTCGCGCAGGTCGTCGACCATGGCGCGGAGGTCCTTCCCCTTCACTCCCTCGGCCCGAGTGGCAATGACCTTGGTGCCGTTCACGTCCCTGGCCCGCGAAACCAGGTCCGAGGCCGCGGCGCCGCGCTGGCCCTTGCGCAGCGCGGTGAGCTGGCGATCCGCCGTCCTGCGTTCCTCCAGTAGCCTCTCGACCCGGCGGACCGTCTCCTCCACCGGCACCTTGAGAATCTCTCCGATCCGACGAAGCGTCCGTTCCTGCTCGCGAAGGTGCTGGAGCGCTTCGATGCCGGTGAGTGCCTCGATTCGCCGGACCCCGGCGGCGATCCCGGTCTCGGAGAGGATCTTGAGGAGTCCGATGTCGCCCGTCGCGCGGGCATGGGTCCCGCCGCAGAGCTCCGTCGAAACGTCTCCGAACGAGACGACGCGTACCCGATCCCCGTACTTCTCCTCGAAGATCGCGATGGCACCGGCGTTGATCGCATCCTGGAAGGAGAGTTCACTGACCTCGGCCACGGCGTTCGACTCGATCCACTGATTCGCCAGCGTCTCGATCCGCTCGATCTCCTCCTCCGAGAGCGGCGTGTCGTGGGTGAAGTCGAAGCGCAGGCGGTTGGGCGCCACCAGGGAACCCTTCTGCATGGCCTGGGCGCCGATCACCTGACGCAGCGCCGCGTGCAGCAGATGCGTGCCGGAGTGGTTGCGCACCGTCGCCGAGCGGGCGTCGGCGTCGACCGAGAGCTCCGCGATCTCGCCGACCTGAACCGCGCCCGAGACCACCTTTCCCGAGTGCACGATCAGGTCGCCCACCGGCTTCTGGGTATCGGTGACCTCGACCCGTCCACCCGATGTCGAGATCGCACCCCGGTCTCCCACCTGCCCGCCGCTCTCGGCGTAGAAGGGCGTCTCCGCGACCACCACCTCGACTTCGCTTCCCTCTTCTGCACGCTCGACGCTCTTCCCAGCGACCAGCAGCGCACGGATCTCCGAGCTCGTCTCGAGGCTGTCGTAGCCGCAAAAGCTCGTCACCACATCTGCGGCGATACGCCCGTGCAC
>CAVROS010000009.1:0-23133 GCA_963722885.1 uncultured delta proteobacterium | reverse complement strand
GGACGCGAGCGAGCGCGCTCTCTACCCCGACCATCCATTCATCCACGCCCAGGACAAGTTCTCCAAGACCTTCGGCTCCTCGTCCCTCGTGGCGATCGCAATGGTGGTGGAGGACGGGAACATCTTCACCCCGGAGACGCTGCTCAAGATCAAGCGCATCACCCAGTCGCTGGACGGCGTCGAGGCGAGCCCCGACTCCCCGCCTTCGACAGCCAGACCGACGGCGCGACGAGCTCCGGGACCAGATCGAGGAGGCCGAGGAGGAGATCTCACCCCGAGAGCTGATCAAGCGGCTGGACCGCGCCTATCCGCCCTATCCGGTGAACCACGACCGGGTCCAGTCCCTCTACCACCGCAGCACCCGCGTGGTGACCATCGAGCCGGACGGCGCCATCGTCTCGGACATCCTGATCAAGAAGGACGCCGAAGACACAGGAGGACGCCGACAAGATCCGCGACCTGGTGCGCCAGAACCCGCCCTACATCTTCGGCCGCCTGGTGAGCCGTGACGAGAAGGGCGCCTTCATCATGGCCAACTTCAACGCCGACCGGCTCGCCAGCCGCGAGGTCTACCAGACCGTCTTCGAGCACGTCCAGCGGATCAAGGCGGTCGAGGAGGACGCGAGGCACAAGATCTACATCTCCGGCGGGCCGATCCACACCGGCTGGATCATCAAGCACGCCTTCGAGATCGGGCTCTTCGTACTGCTCACGGTGCTCGCCACCTTCGGCCTCCTGCTCGCCTACTTCCGCCGGCTCCACGGCGTGCTGATCCCCTTCACCGCCGCCATCACCACCGCGATCTGGGGCCTCGGCTTCACGGGCTGGATGGGGATCACCTTCGACCCGCTGGTGCTGGTGATCCCGATGATCATCACCGCCCGCGCCGTCTCCCACACCGTGCAGATGGCCGAGCGCTTCTTCGAGGACTACGAGCTTCTGTCGCCGCAGTTCGACGACCCGAACGAGGCGAAGGTCGAGGCGGCCACGATGGCGATGGCGGAGCTGATCGTGCCCGGCACCCTCGGCATCGTGACCGACGTGCTGGGTCTGCTGGTCATCCTGATCACCTCGATCCCGCAGATGCGCGACCTCGCCACCTTCGGCGCCTTCTGGGTCATCTGCATCATCTTCACCGTGGAGGTCCTGCTCCCGGTGATGATCTGCTACCTGCCGCCGCCCTCCAGCTCGGAGCACTACCTGCCGGGCTTCATGGTCCGCACCATGGGCTGGATCGGCCGGACCGTGACCCACCCCGTCGGCAAGTACGTGGTGGCCGGGACCGCGCTCGTGATCCTGAGCGCCTCCACCTACATCGTCTTCACCCGCTCGACGATCGGCGAGGCGAACCCGGGCTCCTTCCTGCTCTGGCCCGACCACGAGTACAACATCGCCACGGCGGCGATCGCCGAGAAGTTCGGCGGCGTGGACTCGATGGTGGTCTACGCCGACGGCGACCGGGAGAACGCCTGCGCGGATCCGGAGCCGATCCAGCGCATGGAGGAATTCGAGCGCTGGATGGGGATGAACACCACGCATGGGCATCTCGGTCTCGATCGCGCCGATCATCAAGTCCTACTGGCGCCAGAACCACTACGGCGACCCCAAGTGGTACTTCCTGCCCCGGCACCCGGGGACGGTGCGGGAGACGCTCTTCCAGCTCAAGACGAACGGGCCGCCGGGCTTCCTGCGACCCTACACCACCGACGACAACCGCAAGGCCAACATCTCGTTCTTCTACCCGGACCACCGGGGAGAGACCATCATGCTGGCCGTCGAGGCGGCCAACGAGTTCATCAAGCGCAACCCGATCGGCGAGGTGAACCTGCGCCTCGACATGGACCGGGCGGGGGCCGACGAGGGCTTCTTCTCCTACGACAGCCTGGCCGACAAGTTCTACTACATGATCGGCCCCGTACTGCCGCCGCGGAACCACACCATGCGGATCTCGATCCGCGACGACGACGGGAGCTACCAGAACATCGAGGTCCCGCCCGCGAACCAGGACGAGCTTCCGGAGTGGCTGGAGGAGTTCAACGAGGCGGCCATGTACGACTACGAGGAGGAGCTCGACTCGATCGAAGAGGGCGAGTTCTTCTTCTGGCCGGACGATCTCGCCGAGTGGGAGCCCGGCGACGTGAGCGCCTGGTGGGAGAGCGACGAGCTCGGCATCCGGGCGGTGGCGACCCACACCAAGAACCTGATCGTGCACGACCTCAAGGCCGTCGACGGCGTCCCCAAGTACCAGCCCACCAACTCCTGGACCCGCGGCGTGCAGTTCGTGATGGCGGGCGGCGTGATGGGCATCCTGGCCGCCATCAACGACGAGGTGGAGCGGGGCCACGTGGCCAACATCTCGCTGATCCTGTTGGTGATCTACATCCTGCAGGCCCTCACCTACCGCTCGCTCTGGAGCGGCACCATCATCGTGATCCAGCTCGCCACCGCGACGATGATCTCGCTGGCCTACATGGCGCTCAAGGGAGTGGGTCTCAACATCAACACCCTGCCGGTCCAGTCGGTGGGCGTGGGAATCGGGGTGGACTACGCCATCTACATCGTGGACCGGATCCGCCAGGAGGTGGCGGAGACCGGAGGCGACATGGACGAGGCGGTGCGCCGGACCATCAGCACCACCGGGATGGCGGTGACCTTCACCGCGAGCACCATCGTCGGCGGGATCGTCCTCTGGAGCTTCTCGAACCTGCGCTTCCAGGCCGAGATGGCGCAGCTGCTGGTGATCCTGATGGTCGTCAACATGCTCGGGGCGATCACGATCGTTCCGGCCTTCTACTCGATCGTGAAGCCGAAGTTCAGCGCGCTCTCTACCCCGACCATCCCTTCATCCAGGCCCAGGACAAGTTCTCCAAGACCTTCGGCTCCTCGACGTCGTGGCGATCGCCCTGGTGGTGGAGGAGGGAACGATCTTCACCCCCGAGACGCTGTAAGATCAAGCGCATCACCCAGTCGCTGGACGGTGTCGAGCGAGCCCCGAGCTCCCCGCCTTCGACAGCCACACCGACGAGCGCGAGGAGCTCCGCGACCAGATCGAGGAGGCGAGGAGGAGATCTCTCCCCGAGAGCTGATGAAGCGAGCTCGACCGCGCCTATCCGCCCTATCCGGTCAACCACGACCGGGTCCACTCGCTCTACCACGGCAGCACCCGCGTGGTGACCATCGAGCCGGACGGCGACATCGTGACCGACGTCCTGATCAAGAAGGACGCCGAAGACCCAGGAGGACGCCGACGAGATCCGCGACCTGGTGCGCCAGAACCCGCCCTACATCTTCGGCCGCCTGGTGCTCGCGACGAGAAGGGCGCGCTTCATCATGGCCGGCTTCGTCACCGACCGGCTCACCAGCCGCGAGGTCTACCAGACCGTCTTCGACCACGTCCAGCAGATCAAGGCGGACGAGGAGGACGAGAAGCACAAGATCTACATCTCCGGCGCTGCCCATCCTCGTCCGGCTGGATTCTCAAGCACGCCTTCGAGATCGGCTGTTCGTGGTGCTCACGGTGCTCGCCATCTTCGGCCTGCTGCTCGCCTACTTCCGCCGGCTGCCACGGCGTGCTGATCCCCTTCACCGCCGCCATCGCCACGGCGATCTGGGGCCTCGGCTTCACCGGCTGGGTGGGCATCACCTTCGACCCACTGATGCTGGTGATCCCGATGATCATCACCGCCCGCGCGGTCTCCCACACGGTGCAGATGGCCGAGCGCTTCTTCGAGGACTACGAGCTCCTGATGCCGCAGTTCGACGACCCCGAACGAGGCCAAGGTCGAAGCCGCCACCGTCGGCGATGGCGGAGCTGATCGTGCCCGGCACCCTCGGCATCGTCACCGACGTCGCCGGGTCTGCTGGTCATCCTGATCACCTCGATCCCGCAGATGCGCGACCTCGGCATCTTCGGCGCCTTCTGGGTCATCTCGCATCATCTTCACCGTGGAGATCCTGCACCCGGTGATGATCTGCTACCTGCCGCCGCCCGCCGAGCACGAGCACTACCTGCCGGGCTTCATGATCCGCATCATGGGCTGGATCGGCCGACATCGTGACCGCACCCCGTCGACAAGTACGTGGTGGCCGGGACCGCGCGTCGTGCTCCTGAGCGCCTCCACCTACATCGTCTTCACCCGACTCGACGATCGGCGAGGCGAACCCGGGCTCCCTCCTGCTCTGGCCCGACCACGAGTGGAACGTCGCCACGGCGGCGATCGCCGAGCGCTTCGGCGGCGTGGACTCGCTCGTGGTCTACGCCGACGGCGACAGGGAGAACGCCAGCGCGGACCCGGAGCCGATCCGGCGCATGGAGGAGTTCGAGCGCTGGATGGGGATGAACACCGACCATGGGCATCTCGGTCTCGATCGTGCCGATCATGCACAGTCCTCTGGCGCCATGAACCACTACGGCGATCCCAAGTGGTACTTCGTCTCCACGGACCCGGGGACGGTGCGGGAGACGCTCTTCCAGCTGAAGACGAACGGACCGCCGGGCTTCCTGCGCCCCTACACGACCGACGACACCGCAAGGCCAACATCTCCTTCTTCTACCCGCGACCACCGGGGAGAGACCATCATGCTGGCCGTGGAGGCGGCCAACGAGTTCATCAAGCGCAACCCGATCGGCGAGGTGAACCTGCGGCTCGACATGGACCGGGCGGAGGCCGACGAGGGCTTCTTCTCCTACGACAGCCTGGCCGACAAGTTCTACTACATGATCGGCCCGATCCTGCCGCCGCGGAACCACACCATGCGAGTGTCGATCCGCAACGACGACGAGAGCTACCAGAACCTCGAGGTCGCGCCCGCGAGCCAGGACGAGCTTCCGGAGTGGCTGGAGGAGTTCAACGAAGCGGCCATGTACGACTACGAGGAGCAGCTCGACGCCACCGAGGAGGGCGAGTACTTCTTCTGGCCGGAGGACCTCGCCGACTGGGAGCCCGAAGACGTCAACGCCTGGTGGGAGAGCGAGGAGCTCGGCATCCGGGCGGTGGCGACCCACACCAAGAACCTGATCGTCCACGATCTCAAGGCCGTGGACGGCGTCCCCAAGTACCAGCCCACCAACTCCTGGACCCGGGGTGTGCAGTTCGTGATGGCGGGCGGCGTGATGGGCATCCTGGCCGCCATCAACGACGAGGTGGAGCGCGGCCACGTGGCCAACATCTCGCTGATCCTGCTGGTGATCTACGTGCTGCAGGCCCTCACCTACCGCTCGCTCTGGAGCGGGACCATCATCGTGATCCAGCTCGCCACCGCGACGATGATCTCGCTGGCCTACATGGCGCTCAAGGGCGTGGGTCTCAACATCAACACCCTGCCGGTTCAGTCGGTGGGCGTGGGGATCGGGGTGGACTACGCCATCTACATCGTCGACCGGATCCGCCAGGAGGTGGCCGAGACCGGAGGCGACATCGACGAGGCGGTGCGCCGGACCGTCAGCACCACCGGGATGGCGGTGACCTTCACCGCCAGCACCATCGTCGGCGGAATCGTCCTCTGGAGCTTCTCGAACCTGCGCTTCCAGGCCGAGATGGCCCAGCTGCTGGTGATCCTGATGGTCGTCAACATGCTGGGGGCGATCACCATCGTTCCGGCCTTCTACTCGATCGTGAAGCCGAAGTTCGCCCGGGCCCTGCTCGAGGAGACAGCAGCGCGCAGCCGCCGAACCAGTGAGGCGGTGCCGGGGGCGGCCAGCGCCGTCCCCGGCACCGGCCGCTGACCAGCGTCTCGCCACCCGCCGGCTGGCGAGAAAGCCGGCGAGCTACGGGAAAGGCGACCTCCTGCTCCGCTGCCAGCAGCTCCAGGATCCGGGAGGCGTTCTCCTCGACCGCCTTGCCGGAGATGTCGACGCTCCGCCAGCCCCGGGCCCGGAAGAAGCGCAGGGCCCAGCGAAGCTCCGTGGCGACGGTTTCCGGATCCGCGTAGGCCAGGCGGGTCAAGCGACGGCAACGAGCGCAGCCGGGCGCGGCGGATGGTCACCAGCGTCGCGGGGTCCAGCGTCAGGCCGAAGACCCTGCTCGGTTCGATGTCGAGGAGCTCGCGGGGGGGATCGATGCCCGGCACCAGGGGAACGTTCCCGGTCTTGTAGCCCCGCTGGGCCAGGTACATGCAGAGGGGGGTCTTGGAGGTCCGGGAGACCCCGGTGAGCACGATGTCGGCCTCGTAGAGGGTGCGGAGGTTGGTGCCGTCATCGTGCCGAACCGCGAACTCCACCGCGTCCACCCGCCGGAAGTGCTCGTCCGTAAAGCCGTGCTGGGGCCCGGGGCGAAACTCGCGCTTCAGCCGGTAGTGCGAGGCCACCGTATCCATCACCGGGCCCAGGAGATCGACGACGGGCACCTCCATCTCGATGCCGCGCTTCCGGATCGCATCCGCGATCGAGTCCCTCGAGAGCGTGTAGAGCACGATGGCCCCCAGGTCGCGGGCGAGCTCCATCATGCGCAGAACCTGGGATTCGTCCCGGATCTCGCCGAAGAACCGGTAGCGCCAGCGGGTCCGGAACTGACTCATGGCCGCGCGCGCCGCCGAAGCGGCCGTCTCGCCCGTGTGGTCGGAGACCAGGAAGATCTCCGGTACCTTCTGCTCCTCCTTCGCCATTAGCCAAAGCTAGCAGGTCACTGCGAGACCGGTGCAGCTCCGCCCGGGCTGGGGCGGCGTTGACGACCGCCGGCAGGACCGGCACTTTCCACCGACCATGCCCTACGACCCCAAGGCCATCGAGCCCCACTGGCAACGCTACTGGATCGAGAACGAGACCTTCAAGGCGACGCTCGATCCCACCCGACCCAAGTTCTACGTGCTCGACATGTTCCCCTACCCGTCCAGCGAGGGACTCCACGTCGGACACCCGAAGGGCTACATCAGCACCGACGCCATCTCGCGCTACAAGCGAATGCGCGGTCTCAACGTGCTGCACCCGATGGGCTGGGACGCCTTCGGCCTGCCCGCCGAGCAGCACGCCATCGAGACGGGCACCCATCCCCGTGAGACCACCCAGAAGAACGTCGACAACTACCGGCGCCAGCTCCAGAGCCTGGGGCTCAGCTACGACTGGTCCCGCGAGATCGACACCACCGATCCCAAGTACGTGAAATGGACCCAGTGGATCTTCGCCAAGCTCTACGAACGGGGCCTGGCCTACGAGGCCGAGGTGCCGGTGAACTGGTGTCCGGCCCTGGGCACCGTCCTCGCCAACGAAGAGGTGATCGGCGGAAAGAGCGAGCGCGGCGGTCACCCGGTGGTGCGGATGCCCATGCGTCAGTGGATGCTGCGCATCACCCACTACGCGGAGCGATTGCTCGAGGATCTGGAGGAGGTCGACTGGCCGGATCGCATCGTGAAGATGCAGCAGGAGTGGATCGGGAGATCCGAGGGCGCGCGGGTCGAGTTCCCGGTGGTGGGTCGCGACGGCGAGGCGATCGAGATCTTCACCACCCGTTCCGACACCCTCTTCGGCGCCACCTACATGGTGCTGGCGCCCGAGCATCCGCTCGTCGCGAGGATCACCAGCGACGAGGCCCGGGCCGCCGTGGACGCCTATGTCGACGCCACTGCCCGCAAGAGCGAGCGTTCCCGGCAGGCCGAAGGCGAGGAGAAGACCGGAGTCTTCACCGGCGCCTACGCCGTCAATCCCGTCAACGGCGAGCACATCCCCATCTGGATCGCCGACTACGTCCTGGCCGGCTACGGAACCGGCGCCATCATGGCCGTCCCCGGCCACGACGAGCGCGACTACGACTTCGCCAAGACCTTCGACCTGCCCATCGTGGAGGTGGTGACGGGAGGAGACCTCTCGCGGGAGGCCTTCGTGGGAGTCGGCACCTCGGTGAACTCCAGCTTCCTGGACGGCCTCGAGACGCCGGCCGCCATCGAGAAGATGAACCAGTGGCTGGAGCAGCGAGGGCAAGGGCGAAGCGGCCATCAGCTACAAGCTGCGGGACTGGCTCTTCAGTCGGCAGCGCTACTGGGGCGAGCCCTTCCCCGTGATCCACCTCGAGGACGGCACCTGCAAGCTGGTACCCGAGGACGAGCTTCCGGTGCTGATCCCCGATCTCGAGGATTTCGCGCCCAGCGGCGGCTTCGAGACGCCGCTCTCGCGGGCGACGGAGTGGATCGAGACCCGGGACCCGGAATCCGGCGCCCCGGCTCGCCGCGACCCCAACACCATGCCCCAGTGGGCCGGAAGCTGCTGGTACTTCCTGCGCTTCTGCGACCCGGAAAACGACGAGGCCGCCTTTTCCCCCGAGGCCGAGAACTACTGGATGCCCGTCGACCTCTACGTCGGCGGCGCCGAGCACGCCGTGCTGCACCTGCTCTACTCCCGCTTCTGGCACAAGGTGCTCTACGACGTGGGCGTGGTGCACACCAAGGAGCCCTTCCAGAAGCTGCTGAACCCGGGGATGATCCTCGGCTACAGCTACCGCTACTACGACGACAACCTCTCCGACGACCCGTCGGCCACGCCCCGGGTCTACCCGGCCTCGGCGGTGCGCCTCGAGGGGGAGACGGCCGTCGCCGCAGAGAGCGGCGAGGAGGTGAAGGCGCGCTGGGTGCACCAGAAGGAGGTGCGCCGGGACCAGGACGGCAGGCCTCTGCACCCGACACTCGACGACGTCGTCCTGGAAGAGGTCGTCGAGAAGATGTCCAAGAGCCGGGGAAACGTGATCTCCCCCGACGAGGTGATCGCCGAGTACGGCGCCGACAGCATGCGCCTCTACGAGCTCTTCATGGGGCCGCTGGAGAAGGGAGCCCCCTGGTCCACCGAGGGAATCCCCGGCTGCTTCCGCTTCCTGCAGCGCGCCTACCGGCTGATCGTCGACGAGGAGAGCGAGGGAGAGCCGCTGCGCGCGCTGGCGGAGGGCGACGGCACCGAGGCGCAGGCGAGGCTCACCGCCCGCACCATCGACGGCGTCACCAGGGACCTGGAGAACACGCAGCCCAACACGGCCATCTCCAAGCTGATGATCTGGAGCCGCGACATCACCAGGGACGGCCCGCTGCCGCGCAAGGCCGCCGAGGCCTTCCTGCTGATGCTCTCCCCCTTCGCGCCGCACCTGGCCGAGGAGCTCTGGAACCGCCTCGGGCATCCGGAGTCGCTCACCTACGAGCCGTGGCCGGAAGCCGACCCCGCGCTCCTGGTGGCGGACACCATCACGCTCGCCGTGCAGGTGAACGGCAAGCGTCGCGACGAGATCGAAGTCCCCACCGACGCCGACGAGGAGGCGATCAAGGCCGCGGCCCTCGCCTCGGAGAAGGTGCAGAGGCACGTGGGGGGCAAGGAGCCGCGCAGGGTCATCCTGGTGAAGGGGCGGCTCGTGAACGTGGTGGTCTGAGCCCGCGGTGCCCCCTGCCATTGAGCTCGCCGGGCCGCCGAGCGAGGAATCTCCTGATGCATCGTCTGGTCTGTCTGGGAGACAGCCTGACCCAGGGATTCAAGAGCGGTGCGATCTTCGAGCCAGGTCTCTCCTTCCCGGCGATCATCGCCTGGGAGATGGGTCTGTCGGGGACGGAGTTCCGCTACGCCGACTTCTCGGGAGAAGGGGGCCTTCCGGTCAACATCGAACACCTGTTGCGACGGGTCGACCAGCAGTTCGGCCGCCAGCTGAGCCCGTGGGAGACCCCGCTCGCCGGCATCTACCTGCATCGCTGGATGGATCGCACCGAGGATTACTGGGAGCGGGGCGCCGGAAGCCAGCCCCTCCTCTACCCGGGGCCTCACCAGAATCTCGCGGTCTGGGGCTTCGAGGTGCAGGACGCCTATCAGCTGAATGCCGGTCTCTGCGAAGAGATCATCGGGACCGCGAGCGACGGGTGGCTGAATCAGGTTCCCGAGCAGGCGATGTACCGCACCGCGCGAAGGGTGCTGAACCCCACCCACTCCAGAAGCCCGGCAGATCGGGAGGCCACCCAGCTCCGGCGCGCCGCGGAGCTGGCCCGGGGCGAAGGGATCGAGAACCTGATCGTGTTCCTCGGCGGCAACAACGTCCTCTCCAGTGTGACCGGGCTCCGTCTGGAGGAGAGCACCGACGCGGACCTGGACCGGATCGATCCCCGAACTCGTACGGCGACCGTGTATCGGCCCGAGCACTTCGACGAGTTGCTGAAGCAACTGATCGGAAAGCTCGAGGCCCTGACCGATGACGGGGGCCGCGTCGACCGGGTCTTCTGGGCAACGGTGCCTCCGGTGACGATTCCGCCCGTCACCAACGGCGTCGGCGGTCGGATGGAGTCCGCCGGAAACCTCCAGTCCCCCTACGGGCCCGACGACGACCCCCGCTGGTTCCGGCGCTACTTCAAGGCCTACACCCGACCCTGGGTGTCCGCCTCGAGTTTCACGCGAGCGAGGACGCGCACCTGACCGGTGAGCAGATCATCCGCATCGACCAGGTGATCGCCCGCTACGGGGAGATCCTGAAGCGCAGAGTCCGGGAGCACAACGAAGTGCGCAACAGGGCCGGTCTGGTCGAAGACTGGTTCGTCGTCGACACCCACGGAGCTCTGGAGCGGATCGCCTATCGCCGCTACGTCGAGGATCCCTCGGTGCCCCCGCCTCCGGGCTGGTCGCGCTACCAGATGCCGGAGCTCTACGAGCGGGCAAAGCTCGACACCCGCTTCCTGCGGGCGCGGGAGGGAAGGCGGGTGGCCGGCGGCCTCTTCAGCCTCGACGGGGTGCACCCTACGACGGCGGGCTACGGCCTGGTCGCCCAGGAGTTCATCGACGTGATGGAGGGAGCGGGAGTCCGGTTCTTCCACGCCGGCGGCACCCCGAGGCGCGGCCCCATCGCGGTGGACTTCGAGCGCGTGATGCAACTCGACTCACTGATCGAGAATCCCCCGAAGATGCTCGACGATCTGTGGGACCGGCTGGTGGAGGGCGATCGGGTCCTCGACCTCTTCAAGCGGGCGTGGCGGGCGTTCTCCGGGCGCGCGGACTGATGAGCGGTGTCAGGACCGGGACCACCGACGGGTCGACCTCGACGGTGAGGGGCGTGGTTCCGCGGTAGTCGCCGTCGATCTGCACGGCGGTGGGCTCCAGGGCCTCGATGACGATGCGGCGCCCGGTCCGGTAGCGGACGTCCGGGAGCCGTGACACCCGCCGGGTAGCCGCCGCGAAGACGTAGCGAACCAGATCGGCCACGCGCTCGCCGCTGAACACACACACGTCGAGCACGCCTGAGTCGGGGCGCGCGCGGTCCGCGACGGAGAAGATGCCCCCGTAGTTTCGGATGTTGCTCACGATGGCCAGAGCGCCGCTGAACGGCTCGCCCTCATCGACGGAGACGCGGAGCTGGGGAGGTCGATAGCTGCCGCAAGGCGTGCAGGATCGGCCGCGCGTAGCCGGAATAGCCGAGGGTGCCCCGACGGGTTCGCGAGATCGCCTGGGTCACCATGGCGTCGAAGCCGCTGCTCGCCACCAGGAGAAAGCGGCGAGATCCGGCGCGGCCCAGATCGAGGCGGCGGCATTCACCGCTCTCGACCAGCGCCGCCAGAGCATCCGGGTCGCGCGGGATGCGCAGCTCGCGGGCCAACATGTTGGCGGTTCCATAGGCCAGGTGTGCCAGGGGTACGCGAGAGGGGTCTTCCAGCCCGTTCAGGACATCGTTCACGGTGCCATCGCCGCCAGCGACCACGATCCGGTCGAGGTCCCCCTCCGACTCCCGTAGGCGCACCCGCTCGCCGGCCTCGTCGGGGCTTCGCGTGGAGAAGCACTCGACCGCGTGGCCCCGGCCTTCGAGAAGCCGGACCACCCGCTCCGCCCCGCGTGCCGCGGCGCCACCCCCGGCGATCGGATTGACGACGACGAGGATCTTCACCCGTCGGCCGATGCGAGGCGGCGCCGCAGCACCGCGATTCCCGCGATGCCCGCCAGCACCAGCCCCAGGCCGATCAGCTGGTTGATGTTGAAGTCCACACCCGCCGCTCGGAAGAGGATCACCTGGCTCTCGTAGTAGCGGAAGAAGTCGAGGACGATCCGATAGCCCCCGACCAGGATCAGAGCGGTGAAGAAGATCGTGCCCGGAGGGGGCCGGCGCCGGGCCAGCCAGATCAGGAAGACGAAGCTCCCGAAGCCGAGCAGCGAGGCATACAGCTGGGTGGGGTGGACGGCGGCGCCCGGAAAGAGCACCGCAGCCGGGCTCCCATCCGGGAAACGCACGCCCCACGGAGCCGTGCACACCAGTCCATGGCAGCAACCGTTCAGAAAGCAACCGATCCGCGTGATGCCCTCGCCCAGCGCCACCGAGGGGATGACGACATCCACGTAGGGCAGCAGTGGGAGACGATGGTAGGCGAGGAAGGCGACCGCCGAGAGCAGGGCCAGGACGACGCCCCCCAGCATCGAGAGCCCGACGATGCCGAAGCCCGCCGGGCCCTGGAAGGGATTCACGGCGTCGAGCCAGCTGCCGAGCGGCGGACGGAAGACGGCGGGATGGGTCACCACCCAGAGCAGCCGGGCTCCCAGGATCGAGCTCACCAGGATCAGCATCGAGCAATCGAGAACGCGGTCCGCGTTCAGACCCTGCGCCCGGGCGCGCCGGGTGGCTACCGCGATCCCGGCGACGAAGGCGAGGAGCAACGCCATCCCGTAGGCGGCGACCGGGTAGCCTGCGATCTCGAAGAGGATCGGATGCATCGATGTACGGGTAGCACTCTTCATCTGGATTCTTCCTCTGGACTCTCCTCCAGACTCCTCCTTCACGATTGCGGAAGAATTAGAACGTGTTCTACCTTTGCCAGCGCCCCGTTCCTGGCGACCCATCGCGAAACCCGGCAGGTGGAGGACGAAGACGCCCATGGCAGACGAGAGAGCCGAAGCGCACGAGAGTCGAACCCTGCCCTCCGAACCGCGGCCGCTCCGGGAGGTCGCGAAGTGGGACATGGAAGCGGACGTGGTGGTGGTGGGGCTCGGCGCCGCGGGGGGCTCGGCGGCCATCGAGGCGGCGCGGGCGGGCGCCGACGTCCTGATCCTGGAGCGGGCCGCAGCCGGCGGGGGAACGACGGCGGACTCCGGTGGTCTGATCTACTTCGGCGGCGGGACTCCCGTCCAGAAGGCGTGCGGCTTCGACGACACCCCGGAGGAGATGTTCAAGCACCTGATGCAGGCGAGCGGGGGAGCCAACGAGGAGAAGATACGGCTCTACTGCGAGCAGAGCATCGAGCACTTCGAGTGGTTCGTCGGACTGGGGTTCGAGTTCAAGGGATCCTTCTACCCGCACAAGGCGCCGGTCCAGGAGACGGACGACGGCCTGATCTACTCCGGGAACGAGGCCGCATTTCCCTTCAGCGAGAACGCGAAGCCCGCGCCCCGCGGCCACAAGCCGAAGACGGAGGGAGACGCCGGCGGCCTGATCATGCAGAAGATCATCGCCGGCGTGAGCCAGGCCGGCGCCAAGACCGTCGCAAACGCACTCTGCTTGACACTCGTGACCGCCGAGGATGGCCGGGTCGTAGGAGTCGTGGCCGAGATCGACAAGAAGGAGAAGCTGGTCCGCGCCAACCAGGGCGTGATTCTCGCCGCCGGTGGCTTCATCAAGAACCAAGAAGATGCTCGCCAAGCACGCACCGCAGCTGCTCCAGTCGAACTACCCGCTCGCAACAGACGGCGACGACGGCCGGGGCATCCTGATGGGCATGGGTGCCGGCGGGTCCGCGGTCCACATGGCAGAGGGCTTCGTCTCGGTACCCTTCTACCCGCCCTCGGATCACGTCAAGGGCATCCTGGTGAACGAGCAGGGCCAGCGCTTCATCAACGAGGATGCCTACCACGGACGCAGCGGCGATTTCGTCGTCAATCACCAGCGCGGTGTCGCCTATCTGATCGTCGACGACGAGCTCTACGGGCCGACAGTGGCTTTCCACAAGATCGTGGCGGTGGAGGAGACAATCGAGGCGTTGGAGCAAGCGGTCGGATTCCCCGAGTCGTCGCTCACCACCACCGTGGAGTTCTTCAACCGGCACGCCGCGAACGGCGAGGACCCGCTCTTCCACAAGGCAGCCAACTACCTGCGCCCCCTCGCGGCTCCGCCCTACTCCGCACTGAACCTGAGCGTCGGGGAGTCGATCATCCCGGCCTTCACCTTGGGTGGTCTGGAGACGCTGCCCACCGGCGAAGTGCTCACACCCAACGGCAGGACGATTCCCGGTCTCTACGCGGCGGGCCGAACCACCGCGGGCCTTCCCCACTCGGCGAGCGGGTACGCGAGCGGCCTCTCCATCGCCGACGGCAGCTTCTTCGGGCGCCAGGCGGGGCGATCGGCGGCAAAGGCGAAAGGCCTGGTAGGCAGCGCAGCCCCCACCCGACCGCAACCGGACTGAGCCGGCAGCACCCGACCCCACCTATACTGGGCGGCGTGACCTCTTTCGAGCTGCTCCTGGTGCTGGCTTCAGCGCTGCTCCACGCAATCTGGAGTGCTTGGATCAAGGGCAGCCGAAATCCCGCTCGCCTTCAATCTGCTCCAGGCAGTCCTGTCCGTGATCGCGGCGCTGCTGATCCTCCCATTCTTCGAGCTTGACCGAGATCCCGACGGCGGTCTGGCAGCTGACCGCCGCAACCGGCGTCGCCCACGGGCTCTACTTCTATTTCATGAGCCGGGCCTACCAGGAGGCGGATCTGAGCCTCGTCTATCCGATCATCCGCTCCACGCCGGCCTTCCTTCCGCTATTCGCAGTGCCCCTGCTGGGGGAGTCGATCTCGCCGTGGGGAGCACTCGGAATCGCGATCCTGGTAGCCGGCATCTGGCTGATTCACGCCGACCGGAGCCTGGAGCTGCGGACGCTGCGCTCGCGGGGGATCCGATTCGCCTACCTGACACTGGCGACCACCATCGCCTACTCCCTGATGGACAAGCAGGCCATGGTGCACTTCTCGGAGGCCAGCTGGACGGGTCCCCTGCCCAGGACCGTCGTCTTCTTCTTCATGCTCTCGGTGGCAAACACCGTGGTGTTCGCACCCCTGGCACTCCGCCGGGTCCGGTGGGCGACACTGCGCGAGGCGGCGAGGTGCGACGGAACCCGCGCGGTGGCAGCGCTGGCCGGTAGCCTGGCGAGCTACAGTCTGATCCTGCAGGCCTTTCAGACCGCGCCGGCCAGCTATGTGGTGGCGGTGCGACAGCTGAGCGTGCTCTTCGCGATGCTCTTCGCTGTCGCCTGGCTGCGCGAGCGGCCGGACCGGCGCCGGATCATCGGTGCCACGGCGACCGTCGTGGGAGTCGCGCTGATCTCCTTGTTGCCATGACAGAGGCTCGCGAGCTGGTGGAAAATGCAGGCTAAGGTGAGGAGCATGCGATTTCCGCGGGACTCGCGGCGCTATCGCGCCTATCTCGCCGTCGCCGGCTTCGCCGGCGCGCTGCTGGTGCGTCTCCTGGGCGTCACCTGGCGGGTCCGCTTCATCGGCGAGGACCCCTTCTCGCGCGAGGAGCCGCTGGTCGCCACCACCTGGCACCGCGGCCTCTTGATCGCGGCCTACTGCTTCCGGAATCGCGGCATCGTCGTGCCCGTCAGTCAAAGCCGCGACGGCGACCTGGCGAGCTCCTTGCTTCGCCACCTCGGCTTTGCGGCGACGGCGCGAGGCTCGAGCTCCAGAGGCGCCACCAGCCTGCTGCGGAACCTGATCCGCCGGGCGCGGGCGGGAGAGCCGGTGGCCGTCCTGCCCGACGGTCCGCGGGGGCCGGCCGGCAGCGCCAAGCCCGGTGTGATTGCCGTCGCCCGCGCCAGCGGCGCCCGCCTGGTGCCGATCGGCGTCTCCGCCGCCCCCGCCAGGCAGTTCGGCAGCTGGGATCGGGCGATCCTTCCGCTCCCCTTCGCAAGGGTCACTTGCCGCTACGGTGAACCGATCCGTGTGCCGAAGAAAGCCACGAGCGAAGCGCTCGAGGAATTGCGAAGCCAGCTCGAAGCGACGTTGGATCGGATGAACCTCCAGCTGGACACCGAGCTGGGCTTCGCCGACCGATCCAGGGCCGCCCGACACGAGCACTGACGCGAGCGGATGCGAAGGAACTCAGCATTGCACGAGAAGCGCGGCCATCTGCGAGTGCTGTCGGCAAACCTCTGGGGGGGCCGCGCCGATCACCAGGCCCTGGCCCGGCAGATCGAGGAACTCGATGTCGACGCGATCGCCGTCCAGGAGCTCTCCCCGGGCCAGGCCGGCGCCATCTCCGAGGTGCTTCCCCATGGCAAGCTCGAACCGACCCCGGATTGCGGGGGGATGGGGATCGCCCTCCGCCGCCCGGGGAACGTCCAGCGCCTCGACCTGCGCCACCGCGACGCCCGCGTCGTCGAGCTGCTCCCCGACGAGTGGCCCGACCTCCCCGATCGGATCGAGCTCGTCAACGTACACTTCCAGGCGCCCCACTGCTTTCCGCCGTGGCGTTCGCTGGCCCGCCGTCGCGCCCAGCTCCGGAGACTGATCGCGTATCTCCAGGGCGTGCCCAAGCCGCGCCGCGCTGTGGTCGGAGACTTCAACGCCACGCCGATCTGGCCGGTCTACCGCTCCCTGGCCTCCCACCTGAACGACGCCGCCATGCTCCACGCCCAGCTGACCGGCAGCCGCCCGGCTCGCACCTGGGGCCCCTGGCACGGTTCGCCCCGCCTGCTCCGCATCGATCACGCCTTCCTGCGCGGTCTGAACGTCGACCACTTCGAAGTCGTCGAGGTGACCGGGAGCGACCACAGCGGCATCCTGACCGACCTGCGCATATCCTTCCCGCTTAGGCGGGAGAACGTTCAACAACGTCCCCGCTAGGAAGCCAAGGCGCGATCGATGGCCCGCTCGAGCCAGCCGCCGATATCCGGATGATCGAGAAGACCGGAGCTCCGCAGCCGTTCGGCGGCGATTGCCTCCACCTCGGCGACGCTGCCCGCCTCGAGGGCGCCCCGAGCGTCGTCGGACACCTTGCCCATCTCGAGAGAGCGGACGATCTCCTTCACCACCGGCACCGCGCTCGCCACACCCGAGAGCTCGCTGATTCCGAGCCCCACCAGAAGCGGAACGGCGAGCGGGTTGCTCGCCATCTCGCCGCAGACGGCAACGGGGATTCCCGCCCGGCTCGCCCCCCGCACGGTGCGGTCGATCAGAGCCAGCACGGCCGGGTGAAACGGAGAGTAGAGGTGGGCGACCCTCTCGTTGCCCCGGTCCACCGCCAGCGTGTACTGGGTCAGGTCATTGGTTCCGATGCTGAAGAAGTCGCACTCCCGGGCGAGGGACTCGCTGATCAGCGCCGCCGAGGGAACCTCGATCATCACGCCGATGGGAAGATCGGGATCGAAGCCTATGCCGCGGCGGGTGAGCTCTTCCTTGGTCTCGTCCACCAGGGCGCGCACCCTTCGGAGCTCCTCGACGGCAGAGATCATCGGGATCAGTAGACGCACGTTCCCCTGGGCACTGGCCCGGAGGATCGCGCGCAGCTGGGCGCAGAAGCGCCCCTCGTCCGAGAGGGAGATGCGAATCGAGCGCCAGCCGAGCTGGGGATTCTCCTCCGCCGAGATCGCCAGGTCGGGAATCACCTTGTCTCCACCGAGGTCGAGGGTCCGGATCGTGACCGGACGCGGCGCCATGGCCTCGGCCACCCCCTCGTAGAGCTGCTCCTGCTCGTCCTCGCTGGGGAAGCCGCGGTGGGCCAGAGCGATCAGCTCGGTCCGGAACAGGCCGATGCCTTCGGCGCCGTGCCGCTCGCAGAGCCGCAGATCGCTGAGCAGACCGACGTTGGCGGTCAGGGCGACGCGTGCGCCGTCACGCGTCTCCGCCGGCCGGTCGGCGAGAGCGTCGAGATGCTCGACGGCGATCAGGTCGCGATGCTTCGCCCGCTGGTACTCTCGCCGGACCTGTTCATCCGGCGAGAGGTAGATGAGACCGGTGTAGCCGTCGATGATCGCCTGCTCGCCCGGACGCGCCGCCTCGAGAATCCCGGTCGCACCCGTCACCGAGGGGATCTCCAGGGCGCGGGCGAAGATCGCGCCGTGGGAGGTGGGACCGCCGTGCTCGGAAGCCACGGCGGCGATCTTCTCGGTCTCCAACAGGGCGAAGTGGGCCGGCAGCAGGTGAGAGGCGACCACGATCGCCCCTTCGGTGAGCGGTATGTTGTGGATTCGCACACCGAGCAGCTTCGCCATCACCCGCTGTGCCGACGTCCACCACGTCGATGCCCCGCTCGCGGAAGAAGGGATTCTCGATGCGCGCGAACATTGCCTGGTAGGCGGCCAGCACTTCACGGATCGCCAGGAGCCCGCTCCCGGTGCGTCCAACGCTCTCTTCGAGCTTGGCGACGAAACCCTTGTCCTCGAGGATCTGGATGTGTGTGTTGAAGACGGCGGCGAAGTCCGGGCCGAAGCGCTCCCCGACCTCGTCCCTCACGTCGTGAAGCTCGCGCCGCGCGTCGGCGACAGCGTCGAGAAGATCGCGCCGCTCCTGCCTCGAATCCGGGTTCGGGGCGTAGTCGATGTTCTCCAGATCGACCGGGTCATCGAGAAAGTGGACCGGCCCGATGGCGATGCCGTTGGAGGTGGGAATGCCGCGCACCTCGACATTTCGCTCGGCGCGGGCGGGCTCCTTGGCGGCGGCAAAGCCAACACCCGCGCCGCCGAGCTGCGAGACGATCCACTTCCGCACCTCTTCGGGACCGGACATCAGGGCGAGAAGCTGAGAGTTCATCACCAGCGGGGCGATCAGCTGGGCGCAGGTATCGAGCAGCTCCACGTCCCGCGGCTGGAACTCGCGGGGCTCGCGGGTCTGCACCACGAGCACGCCGATCGAGAAGTGTCCCAGACTGGTCGGGGTACTGACGATCAGCGGTGCCGCCATCAGCGAGGGAAACCGCTCCTCGCCGGTCTCGGGGAAGTAGCGATAGTCGGGGTGGGATTGCGCATCCACCACCGCCACCGGCTGGCCCCGCTGGGCCGCGTGACCGACCAGCCCTTCTCCGAAGGAGAGAGACACCTGCCCCACCGCGTTCCTGTCGAGACCGATGGTGGCTCTGAGCACCAGGTGTTTGAGATCGGGCTCCGTCAGGTAGACCGAGCAGACGTCGGCGTCCAGGCGTTTGGCGACGAGATCGACGACGTTGTCCAGAGTCTCGTTCAGGTCGTGGGAGCGCGAGACGATTCCCGCGACGTCCGCGAGCAGCGTGTTCCGGTCCGGAATGGTACCCCCTTGGTGGGCAGACCACCGAAAGCACGGCCCTCTATGGTACCGGAAGTGGTGGACAGATCACCGAAAACACGACCCGATACGGCACCGGAAGTGAGACAAGACCGCGGTCCCCACGGGGCCCAGCGGGTGGCGCGCGCAGTTCACCCGTCTGGTGAGCCGGGTGGAACGGTCTTCATCCCGCTGCGGGGGCTAGTGCGGGAGGAACGGATCCCGGTGGTGAGAGACCGGATGCGTCGACGGGAACACGTGATCCTTGTCCTCGAAGCGCATCCCCAGAGCGAGAAGGATCTTGCGCTTCGTGTCCATGCGGCAGTTCATTCCCTTCTCGACACTGTGAATCGTTCGAAGCGCGACCTTGGCCTTGCGAGCCAATTGCGCCTGCGTCATGAGCCGGTTTTCGCGCAGCTCGCGTACTCGATTCGGGCGGTCTCCGGAGTTGCTCACGTCGCATTCCCTCAGTCATCGCGCGGTTCGGCACTCAGGCAACTGCCGGGCATTTCGGATGAATGGAGGATTTCTTTAGAAAAAATCGACGCTTGGACGATCTCCGGCCAATCGGGTCGAGACTTCCAAGAAGCCCAGAATTCCCGAGGGGATGCGGGATCGAACGCACATTCCCGACCCCTCTTTGAACCCAAACTTCACATCAGCGATGTGCAACTTCCCCCGGTCTCAGTCCTGCCAAGGCCTCACTCGAGAGATCTGCACGCTCTTGCGGCAGGTGCGCGGAGAGGATCGTGCGGCGCGGGTTGACCCTCGGCCTGACCCTCCTGGTCCTGTTCGCCGCTCTGGTGTGGGCGGGGCTCTACCTGGAGGACCGCATCGCGCCGGAACGCCTCCGGATCGAGGCCGAGAGACGTCTCTCGAATCTCCTGAAGACCCCGGTGCGGATCGAGCGAGCCTGGTTCTCCCTCCGCTGGGGTCTGATCCTGGAGGCCTACGGGGTCGAGGTGGAGCCGGCGGGAAGCCGGCTACGGATCGAGCTCCTCGAGGCCCATCTGGACCCGGTCGCCCTGCTGATGGCCCGCTTCAGGTTCGACCGGATCGCCCTCGAGGGGGCCCGTCTCAGCATCGAGGGGGCTGCCCTCCCGGCTGTGGGGCCGGACGGCGAGCGCGACCTGCGGGACGCCATCGAGGCTCTCGACGCAGCCGCCCGCGCCTGGCTCGAGGGGTCGCTGCCCATCCGCACCGTGGAGCTTCGGAGCGGAACCATCCTCTTCGGCGCTGGCGACCCTGCCCTCGCAGAGACCCCCGGCGTCCGCATCGAGGCGGTGAGCGGCCTGGCCCGCCGGGCGAGCTTCCGGCGTCGGACCGAGCTTCGGGTCCAGGGGCGGATACGAGATTCAGAAGGGAAGACGGCGTCGATCCAGCTGCGCGCGGAGGCCAATCGGACCGTCCGCGCCAGGCTCGAGCTGGAGCGGATGGATCTCGCCCTCCTGGCGCCCTACGCGTCGCAGCTCGGGATCGCCTCGAAGCTGGGCGGATCGATGGAAGGCTCTGTCCGCTGGGAGTACCAGTCGGAACGGCCCCAGAGCCTGGTGATCCGGCTGGAGGGCAGCGGCGTCCATGCCTCGGTGCTCCGCAGCGGGGAAGAGAGCCCGTTCGAGATTGCGATGGAGCGCTCCGCCCTGGCCGCCAGGATCGAGTTCAGCGCCCGTGCGCTCCGCCTCCGGGAGGGAGAGATCTCGGACGGTCGCGTGACCGTACGGGCCGACGGAAGCCTGGCGCTCCCGTTGGACAGGACGCGCCGCCCTGCGACTGGCCGTCGAGCTGGAGGAGCTCCCCCTGCCGCGAATCCGCGAGGTGCTCGCCTACCTGCCACCGGAGATCCGGGCACGGCTGGATCCCCTGAGCCAACGGGTGGAGGCGGGCCGGCTGCTGGAGCTTCGCGCCGAAGCGCGTACCACGGTGGCGGGCTTCCGAGAGCTCGTCGAGACCCGCATGATGGGTCGTCCGGGAGAGATCACCGTGCGAGCGGAAATCGCCGACGCCGGGCTGCGAATCGGCGAAGACGACGGGCGTCTCGAGGGGCTGAGTGGCAGCGCGATCTGGAGCGGGGACACCCTGGAGCTCCGCGGCTTCCGCGGTCGGCTCGGCGGTCAGTCGCTTCCCAGGTTCGACGCCACCGTGCGCGGTCTCGCCCAGATCCGCTCCCCCGACGAGGCCCACTGCATCCGGCCCCCTTCGAAGGTCTCGCTGCCCGGATTCGGGGACCTGCGAAGCTGGATCGACTCACGGCGCCGGCCGTCCTCCGAGCCCGCCTGGAAGCGGCTCACCGTCGATGCGGACTGGATCCTCCACCCCGCCCTGCTCTGCAGCATCGAGCACGCCTTCGGGGAGATCCTCCCCGCGCCAGATGGCCTCGACTTCGCCATCCAGCAGGGGGTGTGGGCGGGCATCCCGATCCGGGGAGCGGGCTCCTATCGCCGGGCGCCCGAGCAGAGCCTCCAGATCGAGATGAATCTGGGGCCTCCCTTCGAGTCGATGTCGCTCGAGCCGGCGGCGGACCCCTGGACGAAGGGCCACTGGGAGATCGAGGCCACCCGCCTCGGCCACTGGCGGATCCGCGGCGCCTCGGGGAGCTTCCGGATCTCCGGGAGCACCCTGCGACTGGAGAAGTCCACACTGCTGCTGGACCCCCTCGGCGAGGTCGAGGGGAACCTGGAGTTCGGCCTCGGCAGCGACGAAGAGCTGCCCTTCCGGATCGAAGTCCAGGTGAAGAAGATGGACCTGGTGGACCTCGGCGTGTCCGCCGGGCTCCAGGAAGCCTTTCTGAGTGGCCGCCTGCTGGGAGCCGGCGTCGTCACCGGCCGGCTCCACGAGGGGCGCCCCCTCTTCAGCGATGCCGAGGGTGTGCTCACCCTCCACGCCCGGGAGGGAAAGATCCAGCGGGAGCTCCCGCTCTTCGTCGCCATCGCCGTTGCCAGCGACCGCTTCGACCCGTTCCGCTACCAGGAAGAGATCCCCTACACGGCAATCGATCTCGTCGGTCGGTTCGAGGGAGGCCGCCTCCACTCGGATTTCCTCGCCCTCGACGCGCCGTCGCTGGGAATGGTGGTCTCGGGCCAGGTCGGTGTGGTCCCGCCCCTCGACGTCGAGGCGGTGCTGGGCCTGTTCTTCTTCCCGACACTGGACTCTCTCATCAACCGGGTTCCGGTGCTAAACAGGGTCATCCTCGGGCGGGACGAGAACCTGGTGGGCGCCTACTTCGCGATAACTGGAGACTGGAAGAAGCCGAGGGCGCAGCTGATCCCGATCAAGTCGTTCGCCGAAGGCCCCGCGCACTTCATGCTCGAGGGACCTGCCTTCGTCTGGAGCGGACTCAAGCGGCTCGAGTCCCTGCTCAACCCCCCGAGCGGCGCACCCACGACTGCCGAAGAGGGAGAGCCCGACTCGTGACCGGCCTTCGGAAAGCTCGAGACAAGATTCTGAATCGCCGTGAGGCCGCCCGCGCCGTGCGAGGCGCACAGCGACGCGGAGAGCGGGTGGTCTTCACGAGTGGCTGCTTCGACCTGCTTCACATCGGGCACCTGCGAAGCCTGGAAGAAGCGCGCAGCTACGGCGACCGGCTGGTGGTCGCGGTCAACAGCGACGCCTCGGTCCGTCGCATCAAGGGACCGACCCGGCCGGTCATCCCGATGCGCCAGCGCGCGGAGATGCTGGCGGCACTCGAGTGCGTGGACTGGGTGACGAGCTTCGGCGACAAGACGCCGCGCCCGATGATCGGCGCCCTGATGCCGGACGTATACGCGAAGGGCGGCGAGTGGCCGCTCGCCACCCTGTTGGAGCAGGACACGCCCCCGGGGTGGAACGGCGAGGTGAAGCGGCTGCGCCAGGTTCCCGGGGTCCGCACCACGGTGATCGTCGAGCGGATGCTCGAGAAGCCAAAGCGGTCCGCGAGGCGTCCCGGTCGGTAGAGGCTGGGCCTGGCCACCGGACTCGCCGCGGCGCAGGGGCCGTCGGTGAACGAGTTGCTAAAATCCCTC
>CAVROS010000008.1:0-297729 GCA_963722885.1 uncultured delta proteobacterium | reverse complement strand
GGGTGGGGCCTCTGCATCAACTGCGGCCACTGCGTGGCCATCTGTCCCACCGAGGCAATGCACCAGCGCTCGATGGGCCCGGGCTGCCAGCCGATCGACATCCACCTCATCCCCAGGTGGGATCGGGTCAGGCAGTACCTGATCTCGAGACGTTCGGTTCGCGGCTACGTCAAGAAGCCCATAGAGCGCGAGAAGATTCTGGAGGTCCTTGACGTCGCCCGCTGGGCTCCGAACGGGGCGAACCGGCAGGTGGTGCGCTGGCTCGTGATCAACGACCCGGCGAAGGTGCACCGGATTGCCGAGATGACGATCGACTGGATGAAGATCGTCAGGGAGAAGAACCCCGCGCTCTACCAGGAGGCCAAGCTCGAGCTATTCGTCGAACCGTCGGGGAGCTCGGACTGCATCTCCAGGGGGGCGCCATGCGTGATCGTGGCCTATGCGCCGAAGGACGAGAGGACGGCGCCCCCGGCAGCCATGATTGCGATCCACCAGATTCAGCTCGCGGCGCCCGCTCTCGGCCTTGGGACCACCTTCACCGGCAGCATCAACACGGCAGGTCAGTCCTACCCGCCCCTGGTCGAAATGTTCGGGCTGCCGGAGGGACATGTCCCGCACGGGACGTTCGTGATCGGGTACCCGGCCGAGAGGTACCTGCGGATCCCGGTGCGAAGACCCGTGGACGTGACATGGCTATCAGCGTCGCTCGGCTCCAGCGGACCGCGAAAAGAAAGTGCAGAGGAGAACGGTGTGGCCGACAACAACGACACGCGCATGAAGCGACTTCGCTACCGCCCGCCGGCCGATGTCGCGGAGCCCGATCAGCCGGTGCTCGTCGAGTACCTCTCCGGCGGAACCGTGGCGCTCATCACCCTTAACCGGCCGCATGCCGACAACGCCATCACGACGGAGCTGGCAGCGCTCCTGATCGAGATCCTCGAGGCCATCGCGGCCCGCGTCACCGTGCGGGTCGCCATCATCACCGGCGCCGGTGACAGAGCCTTCTCCGTGGGCGGCGACCTGCGTCAGCGCAAGAGCATGACGGAGGACTGGCTGCGTCAGCGCCAGGTCTTCGATCGCGTTCTCTACACGCTGCGCCAGCTGCGCAGGCCGATCTTCGCCGCGGTCCACGGAATGGCCTACGGCGGTGGCTGCGAGATCGCGATAAGCACCGATTTCATCATCGCGTCCGACGACGCCGTCTTCGGTCAGCCTAGAGGCGATGGTGGCCCTTCCGCCGGCGGCGGCTCACCGGTCCTGCTCCCCCGCGTGCTCCCCCCAGGCGAAGGCCATGCAGATGCTGATGACCGGGGACCCAGTCACCGCACGGGAAGCGCACCGGCTTGGAATGGTCAACGAGCTCCACCCCA
Source organism: uncultured delta proteobacterium (assembly GCA_963722885.1). Taxonomy (GTDB): domain Bacteria; phylum Myxococcota_A; class UBA9160; order UBA9160; family UBA6930; genus CAVXZE01. The sequence continues at coordinate 296,359 of CAVROS010000008.1, read as the reverse complement.
GGGCCGAGCTCATGGGTGCGGCGCTGCGCATCGCTGAGAAGATCGCGAGCAACTCACCGACGGCCGTCCAGGCCGTCAAGCGCGCCGTTCTCATGGGAGAGGGCGAGCCCATAGAGCAGGCAGCCGCGATCATGATGGAGGCGCACTGGCGCTCGGTCGTCCATCCCGACCGCGGCGAGGGAATTCGTGCTTTCAACGAGGACCGGGAGCCGACGTTTCAGGACCCGGACTTCTGATGCACGAGACCGACCGGACGGAGGAAGGCACGCTTGCGGAGCGAACAGCGAACACGGGGCGATGTGCCCAGCTGCGCCATTGGGGACCTGGAAAGAACGAAGCGAGGCGGCGGCGGCGTGAACCGTGCGACCCGCGAAGCGTCACCCGGCGGCAGGAGATCGAACGGCTGTCCTGGCGACACAAAGGTTAGGTCACTGGGGCAGCCGAACCTGGCACGCAGGGGGCTCACCGTCACCGCGGGCCCGGTGGTGTGCGACAGAACGAAGGGAGACCAACGATGTTGCGTCGAATTTTCCTTTGCACCGTGATGGTCGCGATGCTCTGCGGGCTTACTGCGAGCTTCGTTGGAGCGGATACCGGGAAGTCCGCTTCCGTGGCCGAGGACATGCAGCTTCCCAAAGGGAAACAAACCGCCCTTGGTCTCTATGTGACCGCCGCGCAGGCCTACGAAATGTGGAAAGCCGCACCGGACAAGGTGAAGGTCATCGACGTGCGCACGCCGGAAGAGTACGCCTTCGTCGGCCACCCGGAGATGGCCTGGAACATACCCTTGGCCTTTGTGACCTATCAGAGAAAGGATGGCAAAACCGAATACGACGTGAAGATGAATCCGGACTTTGTCGCCGAGGTCAAAGGGATAGCCGGGCCGACCGACATCCTGCTGGTCACGTGCCGGTCAGGTGACCGCAGTGCCATGGCAGTCAACGCGCTCGCGGCAGCCGGGTTCACCAACGCATACAGCATTGTCGATGGAGTGGAAGGGGACAAAGTGGAGGATCCCGGAAGCGTCTTTGTCGGGAAAAGGATGAGGAACGGCTGGAAGAACTCGGCACCCTGGGTTTACGGCTTTGATCCCGAGAAGATCATCCTTGAAGAAGGTGCATCCAAGCCAACAAAATAGTTCGATCAACACGGCCATTCGGGCAGCGCGATCGACTGGCCATAGCGGAAGAGGAGACGAAGCATGAAGGTCATCATTGTTGGCGGAGTGGCCGGTGGGGCGTCGTGTGCGGCGCGCCTGCGCAGGCTGGATGAGAAGGCCGAGATCCTGATGGTGGAGCGCGGGCCGTACGTGTCGTACGCCAACTGCGGGCTGCCGTACCACGTCGGGGGAGTGATCCCGCAGGAGTCGAGCCTTCTGGTCGCCAACGAGCAGGTGTTCCGCGGCCTCTACGGCATCGACGTGCGGACGAATTGCGAAGCGGTCGCCATCGACCGGAAGAAGAAGACCGTCGACCTGAAGAACGTCACGACCGGCGAGGTGACGACGGAGCCGTACGACAAGCTCGTACTCTCGCCCGGGGCGCCTTCGGTCCGTCCGCCCCTGCCCGGCATCGACCTGCCCGGGATCTTCCATGTGAGGACCGTGCCGGACGCGCGGGCGATCCGCGAGTGGGTCGAGCAGGGCACCGAGTTCCTGGCGGGGATGTACAAGTACTCGGGGATCCAGTTCGTCAAGCCGACGACGCGCGCCGTCGTCGTCGGCGGCGGGTTCATCGGCCTCGAGACGGCGGAGAACCTGGTCCACCTCGGATTCGAGGTGACCCTCATCCAGAAGCTGCCCCAGGTCCTGGGCCCGCTGGACCCGGAGGTCGCGCGCCTGGTCGAGGAACATGTGAAGAGGAATGGCGTCCGCATCGTCCTCAACGACGGCGCGGCGGAGTTCGCCCAGCTGGACGGCGGGGCGATCGAGGTCAAGACCCTGTCCGGAAAGACCTACCCGGCGGACCTCGTCATCCTCGCCATCGGCGTGCGCCCGGACACCACGCTGGCCAAGGCGGCCGGGCTCGAGATCGGCGAGCGCGGCGGGATCCGCGTCGACGAGCACATGCGCACCAGCGACCCGGATATCTTCGCCGTCGGCGACGCCATCGAGGTCAAGGACTGTCGTCACCGGCGAGTGGAGCCTGGTCGCGCTGGCCGGGCCTGCGAACCGGCAGGGCCGGATCGCGGCCGACGTGATCGTCGGGCGCGACTCCCGTTACCGCGGCACTCAGGGTACCGCGATCATCGGACTCTTTGGCGGCGCCGCCGCCTGGACGGGAGTCAACGAAAGGACGCTCGAGCGGCTCGGCGATGACGACTACGAGAAGGTCTACATCTTCCCGAACTCCCACGCCGGTTACTACCCGGACGCCAAGATGATCGGGATGAAGGTCGTGTTCCGCAAGTCCGACGGCCGTCTCCTCGGCGCGCAAGCGCTCGGCCACGACGGACCGGCTGTGGACAAGCGCATCAGCGCGCTGGCCGTGGCCCTTCAGATGGGTGCGACGATCTACGACCTCGAGGAGGCCGAGCTCTGCTACGCGCCCCAGTTCGGCAGCGCCAAGGACGCCGTCAACTACGCCGGCATGGTCGCCGCCGACGTCCTCCGCGGTGACATGCCGCTCGCCCACTGGGACGCCCTCGACGGCGCCTTCCTGCTCGACGTGCGCCAGCCGGTGGAGCTCGTCGTCGAGTCGGTGCCGGGCGCGGTCAACATCCCGCTGCCGCAGCTCCGCGCGCGCCTCGGCGAGCTGCCGCGCGACCGCGAGATCCAGATCATCTGCCGCTCCGCCCAGCGCGCCTACTACGCGACGCGAATCCTCCTGCAGAACGGTTTTGCGGCACGCAACCTCTCCGGCGGCACGCTGGCGCGGGCGATGATCACCGGCGCGGGAGGCGGAGGCTGAAGGCACCAAAGCCGGAGCTGCAGATCTTCGTCGGGTTCAACACTCAGTTCCTGAAGAAGTGGGGATCGGGCAAATCATGGATACGATTCTGGACATGCTCTCCCGTGGCGTCGAGCAGCTCCTCGGTCGGGCGAGCGGCCCCCTGCACTTTCGGCTGCTGATCATGCCGATCGTGGTCACAGTCCTCGCGATCCGAGCCCACCTGAGGGACGTGCGGGAGGGAAGGCCGATCTACCTGGGGGCCTTCCTCACCAACCCGACCGAGCGGCGACGGCTTCTCCGCTCCGGGCTCAGGGACTTCGGCAGAGTCTTCGTCGTCGCGTGCGTGCTCGACACCACGTACCAGATCCTGGTCTTGCGGGCGTTCTACCCGGTGCAGATGCTGATCATCGCCGTGGCGTGCGCCATCGTCCCGTACTTCCTGATCCGCGGTCCGGTCACGCGCCTCGTGTACGCCCTGCACCGGCGCGGCGCTGCGGACCCGACGGTGGCCACAACGAAACCGGATGCTGGGGGCCGCGAGAAGAAGGAGTGAGATCATGAGTGAGGGCGCTTCCAGCGTGCTCGCCAAGATCCGATGGCCGCAGCCATTCGCGGGACTGCGAGGTGTCACGCTGGCCGACGTGCCCCGGGAGGTCTCGGCGGGTATCACCCTGGCCGCCCTGATGATCCCGCTCAACATCGGCTACGCGCAGGTGGCCGGCCTGCCCCCCGTGGCCGGCCTCTATGCGGCCATCATCCCGTTGGCGGTGTTCGCCCTGCTCACGAGCTCGCGCCACCTGGTGACCAGCCCCGATGCCTCCATGGCCGGGCTGGTCGGGGCCGCCCTGGTCGCCTTTGCCGCGCCCGGGGACCCGCTGCGTCTGCAGTACGCCCTCGCCCTGGCCGTGATCTGCGGGCTGGTGTTCTTCGTCTTCTGGATCTTCCGGCTGGCATTTCTCGCCAACTTCCTGTCGCGCGCCGTGATGGCGGGATTCATCACCGGCCTCGGCATCGAGGTGTTCACCAACCAGGTGCGGAAGATCCTCGCCGCGCCCCACGTGGTCGACGCGAGCTCGGGCGTGCTGATGGCGGCGGAACGGCTCAAGGAGGCCATGGCGAGCTCGGTGAACACCGAGGGCTACTTCGTCGAGGTCATCGCCCTGGTCCACTCGATCCCGCGCGCCAACCTGTACTCGGTGGCGATCGGGGTCAGCGCCTTCCTGATCGTCCGTCTGATGAAGCGGTACGCGCCCAAGATCCCCGGGGCGCTGGTCGCCCTGGTGCTGCTGACGGTCATCGTCGCGGTGTTCGACCTCGCAGCCAAGGGGGTCGGCGTGCTCGGTGCGATGCCCTCGGGCCCCCCGGCGCTGACCTTGCCCGCCATCCCTGCGGCCGACTATCTGCGGCTGCTGCCCAGCGCCCTGGCGATCGTGGCCATTCTCCTCTGCGAAGGTCTCCTCGTGGTCCGCAGCTACAGCAGCAAGTACGGATACAAGGTGGACGGCGATCAGATGTTGTTCGCCTACGGCGCGGCCAACCTCGCAGCCGGCTTCACCGGCTCGCTGGTGACCGGCAACAGCCCGTCACGCTCGGCGGCGATGGATGCCTCGGGTGCGAAGAGCCAGCTGCCCAGCCTGGTGGCGGCCGGGACGATCGCGGTGGTGATGCTCTTCTTCACCGACGTGTTGGCGTTTCTGCCCAATGCGGCCCTGGCCGGGATCGTCGCCAATGCGGTGCTGTCGCTGATCGAGATCCACGAGCTCCGCGAGCTGTGGCGGATGCGCCGTTCGGACTTTTGGATCGCCGCCACCTGTCTTCTCAGCGTGCTGGCCCTGGGTCCGCTGCGCGCCGTCCTCATCGCCTTCCTCCTGTCCACCATCGACGTCATCCGGCGGGCGTCCCGTCCGGACACATCGGCGCTGCTGGAAGCCCCTGACGGCAGCCATTTCGCTCCCGCGGGCGACGGCGACGCCGTCAGCTCTTCGGGCCTGGTCGTCTATCGATTCGGCGCCCCGCTCTACTTTGCCAACGCGACCCTCTTTCTCGACGAGGTCGAGCAGCTCCTCGCCCGGGCGCCCACCCCTGTCCGCTGGTTCGTGCTGGACGCGGAAGCGATGGTCGACGTCGACACCACCGGCGCGGAAGTCCTGCGGCAGGCGATCACCATGCTGGCCGAACGCAACGTCACCTTCGCCGTCAGCCGCGCCGATCGGTCCTTCCGCTCATGGCTGGAGAAATACGAGCTGATGGAGCTGATTGACCAGAGGCGTTTCTACCCGACCAATCGACACGCCGCGGCGGCGTTTCGCGAAGATCTCGAGAAAGTGCCGTGAAGATGACGTCTCTGCTCAGGACAATCCGACACAACCCGCCATCGGTGGAGGATGCGACCATTTGCGGGGCCTTTTCCGAAAAGATCAGCAATTTCAAGGGGGGAGGGCTTTTCTGGATTGCGCTACTTCTGATTGGGGGGCCCCTCTGCTTTCTCCACCTGAGCTACCGAGACGGGTTGCTCAGCTGAAGGCCGACACGCCCAGCGTGGTGCCAACGCCCCGCTATCTCTTGTCCACATATGGTTACCGGTGGCTCATCCATGATTCCGTTGTCTATTCCTTTGAGCCAGTCATCGAACCACTTGCGCATGAGTACATTCAGCCATGAAAGCCAGAAGCCTCTCGGCTGGCTTCGAACACCTCACTCGAGAAAACCTGAAGGAGCGAATCGGAAATGAAGGCCATCGGGACGATCCTGATCGTGAGTCTGTGCCTCGCCTGCGGGGCGACCCTGGGGGCGCGCGACGTGAAGAAGGCCAAGGCGGGCTTCCTGGACGACTACTCCGTCCTGGAGGAGAACCCCGGGCCGGGTGCGCGGCTCCGCTACCTCCGCAAGGGGGTGGACTGGAAGCGCTACGACAAGATGCTGCTCGACCCGGTGCAGTTCTGGAGGGGCGCGGACGTGGAGGCGGGTCTGGACGAGGCGGAGAAGCAGGGCCTGGCCAACTACTTCCACGCGGCCTTCTACGAGCGGATGTCCCGGGACTACGAGATGGTGAGCCTCCCCCAGCCGGGCGCGATGCGGGTGGCCATCGCCTTCACGCGCCTGGGCGACCGCAACGTGACCTTGGACACCGTTTCCACCTACGTGCCCCAGATGCTGCTCCTGTCGGAGCTCAAGACCGTCTTCACGGGCAAGCCCTCGTTCGTAGGCGAGGCGGCCTTCGAGGCCAAGTTCACCGACGCCCACACCGGAGAGCTGCTGGCGGCGGCGATGGACGACCGCGTGGGCGGCAAGACCATCAAGAACATGGACGACTGGGCTGACGTCAAGCACGCCATCGACTACTGGATCGAGAGCTTGGCGTACAACGCCTGCACGTTGCGCGAGGGCGCCGACTGCAAGGCCCCGTGAGCGGATGGACCGCACCAGGCGCGCTTGAGCCAGTTCGCGTGGTTGATGCCACCCCGCGCCGGTCGCTTGAATCCCCAGCCCAGGGTCGAAAATCCCCAGGGTAATTGTCACTATGATACTTATCGGACGTTGCCGGGGCCTTGTCCTTCCTATGCTCGGGTGTCAGCACGAGTGCAAGAAGCGGTTTCGCAGTTGCCCAGGCGCTCACGGTCAGCCCCTTGATCATCAGCAGCAACATCAGGGGCATCAGCACCACGCGCCCCATCTGCGCTGATAGCCGTTTTGTCAGAGTTCCTGGTCGCTCAGGAACTTCACCAGTAGCCGGTTAGAATCCTTTGGCTCGAGTAACGACCCGGATGCACGGAGGGGACGCCGTGAAACTCAGGAGCTTCCAGATCACAGACGAAAAGCAACTGGTAGAAGTGCCCGTTGAGGAGGGTTCTCTTGCCTGGTTCGAAGACCCAGTCCATCGCTGGCTCGATATCGAGGCCCCGGAAGAAGAAGAGCTGAATGCATTCCTGGAGCCATTGGCGATCGACCTGGACATGCTGGCGTCACGAGCGGAGCTGGGATCCGGCTTCTTTGGCGAGATCCTCGAGAAGCTGGTGTTCATTCGAATCCCGACGCAAGATTCCACCTCCGATGGTGAGCTCACGGATATCTCGCTTCTGTGCCTGCCCACGACCCTGATCACGATTCACCAGGAGCCGTTGCCTGTAGTTCCAACTCTGATACAGCGCTTCAGCGGTCGTGCGACCCTCAAATCAGCCACCATCTCGGCCCTTGTCTACCAGCTGATCGCAAGGCTGGCCGCCGAGAATTTCTTCGCTTTCACAGCGTGTCGCCAGAAGCATGAAGCGCTCTCCAGGCGATTGATCGAGGATTCAGCCAGCGTGGAGCCGGAAGACATCTTCGCCCTGAGACGGCAGATCAGGAACATCAGCGACACCAACGAGGACCATGCCTTCTGCGTCGACGTCCTTGGGAAGGTGGAGAGCACATCCTTCAGCGCGAGGGATCAACTGGAGCATTTGCAGGAACTCGATCGCAGCCTCGGACGCCACCAGCGCTCGATGGATCGCCTGGAAGAGAACGTCAAGGATCTGCACCAGCAGTTCCTCCTCGCGATCCAGGACAGGACGGGCAACCGGCTGAGGATCCTGACGATCCTGTCGGCCGTCTTCCTGCCGTTGACCCTCATCGCGGGCATCTACGGCATGAACTTCGAGAACATGCCGGAGCTAGGTTGGCGATATGCGTACTACGTGGTTCTGGGGTTCATGGTCCTTGGAGGGAGCGGCATGCTTGCATTCTTTCACAGGAAGGGCTGGTTCAACTGACGGAAGCGGCATGGCAGCGAAAGGTGCAACTGCTCGTGCCGGGGCGCGCCTGAGAACACTGCCACACGGGAGCCGGTCCCGGCGCGCCACCCGTGGGGCAACGCTGCTCTACTCGCCGATCCTGGGGCGGCGATTGCAGCGACCCGCGGAAGGCGATGCGGCGCTGCCCCGAGAAGCCCTCCCGGGTCTGCGCCCCAAGGCGCCAAGAATTCCCCTGATCGCCAGCCATGGGCTATTGGATCGAGTACATCTTGGAGCACGGGATCACAAGGGAGCTCACCGATGAACGGAATCCACGCCTGTTGCTGGCCACTGACTCGAGCGGTGTCGGTCTCCTGTCTCGCCGTGATCATCGCTCTCTCGCTGGGGACCAGCGCCTTCGCCCAGGAGCAACCGGAAGGCGAGATGCGGCCGCTCCGCGTCCTGTGGTGGGAGGCCGTGCCGCTCTGCTTCAAGATCGGGAACGTGCTGACCGGCTTCGGCTGTGAAATCGTCGAGGCCGTCCTGACGGAAGCCGCGCTGCCCTACCAGTTGACCGAGGTCGAGGGACCCGCCGTGGGGCTCGCGAAGCTGAAGGGCGGCGAGGGTGACGTGAGCGGCCTGCCGGTACCGCAGCTCAGCGAGCTGGAGGATGAGTGCGACTACACCTACGGCATCTACGAGACCGGAGCACAGATCGTCGCGTCCACCGAGCTCAGCGCGCCACGGTCGCTGCGGACGCTCCTGCGAGCGACCTACCTCTTGGAGCTCCTCGGCGTCGCGTTTCTGGTGCTGATCGTGGTCGCCCACGCCATCTGGCTGATCGAACGCAAGCGGCCCGATTCCAACTTCCGTCCCGGCTACCTCCACGGCATCTCCGATGCATTCTGGTGGGCGGGTGTCACCGCCACGACGGTGGGATATGGCGATGCCGTCCCCAGAGGCACCCTGGGGCGGGCCCTGGCACTCCTCTGGATGTTCGGGGCACTGTTCCTGGTCACCCTGTTCATCGGCAGCGTCACGGCCGCGGTGACCGTGCGACACCTGGACGCAGGGATTCAGACCGTCGAGGATCTGCGCGGCCACGAGGTGGGATCCCTCGCCGTGAACCCCATCCTGGAGCGCATCCGCCGTCGAGGCGTCGATCCCATCCTGTACGAGACGGCCGACGAACTCTTCGACGCCATGACAGCCGGGAAGCTCGACGCGATCGTCCACGAGTGGGCAGCGGGATCCTACTACGTCGGTCACGAGGGGAAGGGACGCGCCGTTCTCGCCGGGCCGCGCTTCACGAGAACCAAGGCCGCGCTACTGCTCCCCGAGGAGAGCCCGTACCGCGAGGGGCTCGATCGCGCGATCCTACGGATCATCGAGAACGGCCTGTACGACCAGATCCACGCCCGCTGGTTCCCCGAGATCACCGGAGCGTTGGAGAACTGACGCCGCGATCCGTGGTATCGCGGCGTAGCAGATACTGGCTTCCGACCTACCCCCATCTCGAGGGCTGGCGGCGCTCTGCCCCCGCGCCGGAGAGGCAGTAAACGCTCGACGACGGCGTGGTCCCCTCCACACCGTGGCTGGTTCCGGCCGGCCGGTTTCTCACGGCTTGACAACGTATCATAAAGGACGTTATGATACGTAAATGACAGACCCAACGACCCCCAGAATTCCGCGCCTTGCCAGGAGCTTCATCGGGCCAGTTGCCGGCCTCAGAATCAGCCTATGAGGCGCGATCTGGTCCCCAGACGACGTAAGACCCCTGCCCGGTCCCAGACCGTGCCCCTGGTGGTGCCCGAGCTCGTGGCCCGTGGTGGGAACCGGGCCACGCGGCGCTTCCTCGAGTTCTTCACCGCCAACATCCGCAACCCCAACACCCGGCTCGCCTACGCCCGGGCGGTCTCCCGATTCCTCGCCTGGTGCGAGGAGCACGGCCTCCACCAGCTTGAAGCCATCGAGCCCATGGTGGTCGCCGCCTATATCGAGCAGCACCCCGGCTCACCGCCGACCGTGAAGCAGCACCTGGCTGCGATCCGGATGCTCTTCGACTGGCTCGTGATCGGCCAGGTGATCCCCGCAAACCCTGCGTCTTCTGTTCGGGGACCGAAGCACGTGGTCAAGCGCGGAAAGACCCCGGTTCTCACACCGGACGAGGCACGCCAGCTCCTCGACTCGATCGACACCCACTCCATCGTGGGGCTCCGCGACCGCGCACTCATCGGCGTCATGGTCTACAGCTTTGCCCGCGTGGGCGCGGTCACCGCCATGCGCGTCACCGACTACTACTCAGAAGGAAAGCGGTGGTGGTTCCGGCTCCACGAGAAAGGCGGCAAGCGCCACGAGGTCCCGGCCCACCACAACGCCGAGGCCTACATGGGCGCTTACCTCGAGGCGGCCGGAATCGCCGAAGAGAAGCGGAGGCCTCTCTTTCGGAGCGTGGATCGCCGCAGGCGGCTTACCGACGCAGCCTATGGCGCGAACGGACGTTCTCCGGATGATCAAGCGCCGGGCAAAGGCAGTGGGCCTACCCCCCACCATCTCCTGCCACACGTTCCGGGCGACTGGCATCACGGCCTTCCTCGATAACGGGGGCACCATCGAGAATGCACAGGCCATTGCCGCGCACGAGAGCCCCCGCACCACGAAGCTCTACGACCACACAAGCGACGAGCTCACGCTCGACGAGATCGAGCGGATCGCGATCTAGCCAGCTGCCCGAGGCGCCCGGGCCCGGGCGCACGAAATGCTCGAAGCCGCGTGACGACCGATCGGGTCAGGAACTCGATTCCGGTACCGCAGAGATGAGTGCGGACAGGGACGTCTCCAGTGGTGGGACGACGGCGCCCGCGACTCTCGGCGACATCGAGGAGATCCAGCGACAGTCCTCCGCCGAGAACGAGGCCTTACCTGACACGGGGACGGAGCAATGAACCGCAGGCACCGGGTCGACACCGTGTCCGTTCGAGTGTCGGGCGTGAGCTGTACGAGACACTCCTGAGAGAGGCCGCCTCTCGCCGGATCAGCGTCTCGCATTGCATTCGCATGGATCTGGAGGAGCTGTACGCGATCCGTGATGAGCTTTCCCAGCCGATCGAGGTAGCCCGCAGCGCTGGCGTCGCGAAGCCTCGGCTCATCCACCGTCTATTGGCGGAAACCGAGACGCGCTTGGCCGCCGATCTCGACCGCCACCTCGCCGAGGTTGGAGCCCTTGGGGATGCCGTCAGGCGGCTCGAGGCCATGCTCGATCGGCAGTATGTCGGCTTGATGCTCCACCTCCCGGAGGTTCCGGACGGAGACGCCAAAGCCCGATCCACGAGCGCACTCGAACGGCACCGCGCGTGGAAGTGCGCCGTCCGGGAGCTGCTGCGGGATGGCGAGACGGGCCCCGGGCACCTCGCCGAAGGCGACGGCGGAGCTTCCATAGGCGGATAGGCGGAGCCGGAGGGCGCTCGCGAATAGCCCGGCGAGCATACGCGGAGGCGACCCTGAGAGCTGCCTCCTCGACGCACGACTCCAACCACGCAGACACCCTGGATTTGCAGCCGGCCTGCAGCACTTCCACCGAAAACCCGCCATCCACGCGACCGTGAGGGAGCCTCTTCGGCGGGATCGCTGCGGCTCCCAGGCACGGTCGACGCGCACATCTGAGCTCGCGGGGCACCGTACTCCGCGCAGGAGAGTTTCTCCTGCAGCGGTCATGGTCTCCCATGAGAACCATCGCGATTCCGGGGGGATACACGAATGTCTCCGGCCATTTATCTTGCTGTTTCGAATTACACTTTCTTATGTAATCACGACCAATACCTTAGCACCAGAAAACCCTCCCGTTTCGCACGCACCACGGCAGATCGGCTGCAGCACCTCTGCACGGCGGCTGCACATCCACCGATCCAATTATGGCGCTCGGTCTGCAGAACCGGTGTCGGATCGCGGCGCGAGTGCGGTCACCCTTTGGGCGATTCGATGGTGAAATAGTGGTCCCGGTGTGGCGCCCGTGAGGGCGAGACGACGCGGTACTCGACGTCGATCACCTCCGACGATGCGGACATACTCGCGGCTCCCGCTGCAGCTCTCAGGTCGCCCGGCTGCGCGTGGTTTGACTCTACCGGCTGCGAATCAGGTACTCGTTGCGCGCGCCTCGCCTCGATCAGGATGCCGATTCTGAGATCCATTCTCCGAACCCACCTGCTGGAAGGCGTTAGCTTGTCCCGGATCAACTCCAGGACGGCGGCGCTCGGGCTACTGATTCGGGCGAACGAAAAGGCGTCCCGGTAGGGCCAAGAGGTGCTGGCGGCCCAGGGCGTGGAGCTGATCTGCGTCGACCCGTGCAGACACGAGATCCGCGTCGACGACGACCTTCTGATGCCGGATGTCGACGCCACGATGCTGAAGGCCGACCCCCTTCCCTGGTGGTCCCTCCAGAAGCTCGAGCAGCTCGGGATCCGGACCATCGAGATCACGCCCGAGCACGATCCGCGGCCGCTACCAGCCCCCGCCTCGCGGGGAATCCAGTTGGAGTCTCTGCTGCGGGGGCGCAGAGGTCTCCACCCCGCATGTCCACGCGACACCTGAGGAACTCAGCGAAGACTCCAACTCCTTTATCTTGCGTTACGATGTTTCGACTCCAACTCGACCGGAATTCTACTCATCTCTGTGTCGAGTGCGGTCCGGCTCAAGCCGACTGTCGGAAGTGTCAGAAACGTCGAAGTTGTGCATGACCGTCGCAGGAACATGGCCATGTCAGCCGCCGTTTTGATACGATCCCCTTCCCCGCCCGGATGCCTTGTGTTCCACGCCTTGAGCGGACGCAAGGATGCCTCTCCACGAACCGCAGCCCGGCCAAGAGTCCGTCGCGCTCGAGAGTTCCGCGACAGGCCGTCAAGAAAGAGCCGACGCGGATCCTCGGCCCAGGGGCGGCAGGGCTGAGGCGTCTTCCGGTGAGATCGTCCCGTCTCGCCGCGAAAGACCCGTCGAGATGGACCTCAGAAGCGGATTCCAGCCGCTCTCGAAGCTTCCCCAGGACGTGCCCCGGCGTTGGAGGGACCACTGGATGAAGCTCGCCGATCAGGCCACCTCCTCCTACCGGGCCGCCGTCGAGCTCAAGTGCCTCGAGTGCTGCGCCTGGCGGAGGACCGAGGCGCGAAGCTGCGAGATCCGGGGGTATCCGCTGTGGGCGGTCGGCAAGAGGATCCTCGGGACGTCCGCGCGGTCTGAGGCCCACCGTGAGTAGGCCCAGCTCCGAACGTCGGGCCGAGCTGCGCAGCTTGGTAGAGAAGCCCCACGGTCACTGCCACCCGCAGCGCGACGGTGAGCAGGGGGCTGGCGACCGTTGGCTGCATCACCGTAGCCAGAGAAGGATGCGTGCGCCCCACAGCGACCCTTACGACCATCTCGGAGGCCGCGCTCGGTGTGGCACGCGGATTGCTCGAGGGTCACGGCGATGAACTCCGCCTCCAGCACCCGTGTCCCCATGGCAATGCCCGAGGACGGCAACAAGCCTGCTGAGAAAGCCCCCCTGGGACCGCTTTTCTGCGAGGAGGAAAGGCCCTGAGGAGCGCGCCGGACATCCGTCTCAATCTTGGGGGTTCCCAAACGGGTACCGCCTGGGGTATTCGATGGGCAATGGCGCGGAAGATCGGACGGATTTTTCTCCACAAGCAGCTCCGAGGCGGTTCGAAACGTTGGATCGTCGATCTGCGACCGCACGGGCGAATCATCTCCTCGCCCGATCCGGTCACGGGCGAGCCCCTTCCCCTCGCCAGCCGCAAGTCTGCCGCGGCGGTGCTCGAATCCATCCGCGGTGCCTACGCATCCGGGAGGACGATCCAAGAGGCGGTTGCAGCTTTCACCCGGGCGCGGACTCCTGAGAACACGCTCCAGGCTCGGTACGGGGCATGGGTCGAGCGCCGGCGAGAGGACTGCACGAACGGCGAGATCAGCCCCACCTACCTGCGCGAACTCGTGCGATATGGCCGAGCTGATGGGTATGTGCCCTGGTGGCGAGACACGACGATCTGGGAGGTGGACTACGGCCGTCTTGACGACTGGAGCCGGAGTCTGGCGAAGCAAGGTCTCTCGCCGAACACGAGGCGCAAGGTACTCGGGGCCTTCCACGCCTTCCTTGCCGACCTGCGACGACGCGGGACGATCGACAGCCTGCCCGAGTTTCCCGACGATCACCGTCGACGAACATGTCCCGAGGACTACCACGCTCGAGGTGCAGGACGAGATCGTCGCAGCGATCCCCGAAGAGCGCCGCGGTGCCTTCCTGGCAGCCCGGCTGGGACTCCGGCCGGGAGAGGTCAGAGCCTCAAACGTCGCTGACTACGACTTCGATACCGGCGTCTTGACCATCCGCGCGGCGATGAAAGGTCCCTGTTCGAGTGCGCCGCGGGATGTGACCAAGGAGCGCAATTGGCGTCGAATCATCATCGACGCGGAGCTGCGCGAGTGGATCGAGAAGTGGGTGAACCCCCAGGGCGCACTCGACGGCTCGGCGCTCTTCGTCAACCCGACGGCGCGCAGGCCCGGCAGCCGTTGGCTGTCGAATCCGCTGCGCGAGGAGTGGAACCGTGCGGCCGAGAAAGTCGGCGTGCGCGTGAAGATGTACGAGGGGACGAAGCACACCTCGGCGACCGAGGCGCTTCGGGGCGGTCGCCGGATGGAAGAGATCCAGAAGGCACTCGGTCACAGGGATCGCCGGTCGACCGAGAAGTACGCGAAGCTCGCCGAGGTGACGCCCGTCGACGACATCTTTCGGCGGCGGAAGAGCTGAGCGATCGGGCAGGGATTTGTCACCCGCTTGTCACCCGCCGAAAATCGGCCGAAAAAGCTCAATTATTTCAAGTACTTATGGCGGGGCGGACGGGACTCGAACCCGCAACCTCCGGCGTGACAGGCCGGCGCTCTAACCAGATTGAACTACCGCCCCGCGGGTGGCGCAGCGCTGTTGATTAGCAGAATGGACGCCACGCGGAAAGGTAGCCTCAAAGTGACAAGGAAGGTACGGGGCGCCGCCGGGAGGGGCTCCTCCCGTCTCCCGGGGGGATCGAGGCCATTCGGGGGGCTGGGGATCCACCCGGTGGAGAGGGAAAGCTGCGAAAGCGTCCCTGTTCTACGGCCCAATTGGTCAAGAACACTGGGAATCGCCATGACGGGGCCGGACGGTAGGGCGACTTTTCGCGAATCGGAGTATTGACCAGACTCTGAGCGTTGGCCCGCTATCAGGAGGTGCCCGAGTGACGAGCGAGACCGCGGTTTTGAGTTCGAAGCGGTTCAGCCTGGATGACGCGCTGGCGGCGCAGGAGTTCTTCCACAGCCGGGGTTGGACCGACGGTCTGCCGGTCGTGCCGCCGACCCCGGATGCGGTGCAGGCGTGCCTCGACTGGGCGCTCTTGCCGCCCGATCACCTGGTGGGGATCGAACCGGTCCGTCAGCGAGCGATCACGGCCGAGAAGCTGGCCGTCAACGCGGTCATGGCTGGTTGCCTGCCCATGCACTTCCCCGTGGTCGTCACCGCCCTCACGGCGATGTTGCGCGAACCATTTCTGTTGCACGGTGCAACGGCGAGCACTGGCGGCTCGGCCGTGCTGTTGATCGTGAACGGGCCGATCCGTCGGGAGCTGGGGATGGACGGCACCTTCAACGCACTGGGGCCCAGCGACAGGGCGTCGACCTGCATCGGGCGGGCCGTTCGCCTGGTGTTGAGGAATCTGCTCGAAGTCCGCCCGGGCGAGATCGATCGGTCCACGCTCGGTCACCCCGGCAAGATCAGCTACTGCATCGCCGAGGACGAGGAGAACTCTCCCTGGCCTTCGGTTGCAGCCGAACAGATCGGCGACCCGCACGCGTCGGCGGTGACGGTGATGGCGGCCATGGCTCCCCGGCAAGTGATGAACGAGTGGACCACCGAGCCGGGCGAGATCCTCGACACCTTCGTGGCCGAGATCAGGGCCAACATGCGGCACTACTCCATCTGGCCGGGGAACTACGCCATCGTTGTGCCCCCACAGCTTCGCCAGCACTTCGAAGCCGCCGGTTGGTCCAAGGCCGACATCCGCCGCTATGTGTTCGAGCACGCCCGCGTTCGCCGCAGTGAGTGGGCCGAGTGCGGCAAAGGGGCTGTCGTCGGCGACAAGGGCGACCGCGAGTACACGGCGCTCCCCGACGAGGATCATCTGCTGGTCGTCGCGGCCGGAGGACCAGCGGGGGGATTCGGTGCCGTGATCCCGCCGTGGCTCGGGTCCAGGTCCCGGGCCGTGACCCTTCCCGTTGGCGCCTGCATCGACTGCGGACCCGAACCTGCGAGGGAGAGCCATGACCATTGAAGTCCTCGATCCGACCTACGGCGATGACACCAACGAATTCGCGCTGGCCGGCCGGCCCCTCAGCCTCGAAGGGGCCACCGTCGGGGTGATCTCGAACGGCAAGCAGGGCACCCGTCCGTTCTTCGACGCGCTCGAGCGCGAGCTGTTGGAGCGCCACGGGGTGGCTGAGGTCGTACGAGTGACGAAGTCCAACTACAGCGCCCCGGCCGATCCCGACCTCATGGACCGGGCCAGGCAGTGGACCGCGCTGGTGGCTGGAGTGGGTGACTGAGGGAGCTGTTCGTCGTGCAGTCTGCACGACGCTGTCTCCGGTGAGCTTCTCGGTGTCCCGTCGGTCGCGGTCATGACCGAGAAGTTCGTGAGCGCGGCCGAGCTCATGGGCAAAGTGCTGGGTGCTGATGACTACCCGTTGGTGGTGATTCCCCATCCGATCAGCAGCGCCAGCCCCGACGAGCTGGCCGAACGAGCGAGGCTGGCGGCTGAGGCGTGCCGGGAGCACCTGGTGCGGGCACGGGACTGATCGAAGGAGACGTGTTACACCATGAATCTTCGTGCGAAGATACCCTCTCTGCCCCAGTCGAGGAGGTTCCCGGAATGAAGCCCTCGGAGTATGCATCCCATGACGCACTCGGTCTGGCCTCGCTGGTCGAAGCTGGAGAGGTCAGTCCCGAAGAGCTCGTCGATCTCTCGATCGGCTTGATCGAGGACCTCGATCCGAAGCTCAACGCCGTCATCCACAAGCACTACGAGCGCGCGCGCCAGGAAGCCGCCGGCGCGCTCCCTTCGGGTCCCTTTCGCGGCGTTCCCTTCCTGCTGAAGGATCTCGCCTGCGGCAATCGCGCCGGCGACCCGCATCATTGGGGGACGACGTTCCTGCGCGATGCGGACTATCGTTCGAAGACGACGTCGTACCTGGTGGAGAAGTTCGCTGCCGCCGGTCTCGTCGTAGTGGGTCGCACCAACGTCCCCGAGCTCGGCGCCTGGGCGACCACCGAATCGCGGGCCTACGGCCCCTGCCGCAATCCGTGGAATCTGGATCATGCGAGCGGCGGGTCGAGCGGGGGGGCCGCAGCCGCGGTCGCTTCCGGCATCGTCCCCTTCGCCCACGCCAGCGATGGCGGCGGCTCGATCCGCAACCCTGCCAGCCAGTCCGGGCTGGTCGGCTTGAAGCCGTCGCGGGCGCGCATCTCGTTGGGACCCGACATCGGCGAGATGTGGGGTGGCATGACCTTCGAGTTCATCGTCTCGCGCAGCGTGCGCGACACCGCCGCCATGCTGGATGCGGTGCACGGCCCGATGCCGGGCGATCCCTATGGGATCGCGCCGCCCGACCGTCCCTATGCGGACGAGGTGGGAGCCGATCCGGGAGCGCTGCGGATCGGCCTGCTTTCACAGCACGAGGACCTGGAGGTCCACGCCGATTGCGTGGACGCCGTCGCCTCCACGGGTCGCCTGCTCGAATCACTCGGTCACCGTGTCGAGACGTCCCATCCAAGAGAGGTCGCCAGCTCGGATTTGAACCTGCATACGATCGCCGTCATCTCCAGCGCCCAGGCGCGGGCCGTGGAAGACTTCGGCCTCCTCCTCGGACGTGAGCTCGGCCCTGACGACATGGACTGCGACAACTGGACGCTCACCGAGATGGGGCAGCAGGTGAGCGGAACCCAGTACCTCGCGGCCATGCAGGCCCACCAGGACTACCGGCGCAGCGTGACGGCCTGGTGGACGGACGGCTTCGATCTCCTGATCACCCCCACCATTACGGCGCCGCCTCCGAGAATCGGCGAGATGGTACCGGACCCCGCGAAACCCCTGGACGCCTTCATGCGATCGGGTGGGCTGTTGCCGTTCACGCTGCCCTTCAACGTGACGGGCCAACCGGCCGTCTCGCTGCCGCTGCACTGGAATGACGCCGGGCTGCCGATCGGTGTGCAGCTCATCGCCGCGATGGGACGCGAAGACCTGCTGCTTCGCATCGCGAGCCAGCTCGAGCGGGAAGTCGAGTGGAGCAAGCGGCGTCCGCCGATCCACGCCTGAGAGCCACTCATTCAGGTTTCCTGGGTTCCCGTGTGCCAGCCGAGTGCAACTCCGAGCCAGCGCTCGGCCAAGGCGCCGATTGGACCGTGGGAATCATCTACATCTTCTTTGCCACGACGAACAAATCCTTCTGGCCTTCGTCCACGGATTCCGGCTCAACCAGCTGCAACGATGATCCGTCGGTAATCATGGATCTCAGCTCGGCGATCTCGAAGCAACGGACCTTCGGCAGCACCCCGAGCTTTCCGGCAAAGGCGATCAACCAGCCTATCAGCCTGCCGGACTCACCGAGACAGGGTGTTTCACAGATCAATCGGCCCTCGGGTTTGAGCAGTTCGTGGATTCGTTTGAGTACCTGAGCCGGATCGTCCACCAAATGGAAGATATAGAACGCCATGATCGCATCGTAGGATCCCGGCTCTAGCGTCGCGTCAAGAAGATCGGTTCGAGAGAACTGCGCATTCTCAATCTGTCGATCCGTCGCTTTCATGGACGCTTTCTCAATCATTCTTGGCGACAGATCGATGCCATGAATGGATTGCACACGGTCGGCGACACCCAGCGCTTTTTCGCCTGTACCGCAGGCGAAATCCAGTACCTGATCCCCGGGATTCAGGTGGCGTTTGATGTTCTCGATGGTCTCGAGCAGACTCTCTTGTTTCTTGTCACTGCGTTTGTCGTAGTTCTTGGCGATTCTGTCCCAGAATCGCTCCGGATTGCGCATGGATTGACCCTCCTGGACCAGGTCATTCGAATCAGATCCGGGCGCCTGCGCTGCGGTGAGGCGGGGGCGCGGTGCCGCGTCAGTCGCGGTGCACCGAGAAGGCGTGGTTCGACAGGTACAGCACCCAGTTGTAGGTCCGCCGGATGATGCGCTCGGCCATCGGCTCGTTGAAGCCGTAGGTGTCGCTGTAGCTGTACATCGGCTCGTTGTCGCCGGCGTAGATCGAGTCGCGGACGTAGAAGATGCCGTGGTCGACACAGCCGCCGAGGTCGTCCATGTGGCCCTCGATCGGGTTGACGACGAATTCGGCACCCTGCTGCTGGAAGTAGCTCAGCGACTCGTCGACCAGCGGGCAGCCGCCGCTCTCGGCGGTATCGTCGTAGCCGACGATGATGACGGCGTGCCAGTACAGGAAGTGGTTGTAGACGATGATCACGGGGGCGCGCTTGGTGCGCAACTCGTGCTTGATCGCCTCGACGTGGTCGTGGTCCATCAGGCCAACGCGCCACTTGCTGCCGCCGTCGCGGGCGGGGTCGCCGTAGATCACGGTGCGCTCCACCGACGGGGTCGGGGTCAGCTGGTCCTGCCAGCCGGCGGGGAGCTGGTCGATCCAGCTGGCCCGGCAGCTCAAGTAGGCGTCGGGATCATCGGGTGTCGACAGCTGCACGCCGCCGTAGGTGTCCTTGATGTAGTCGGCGATGAACGGGTAGTCGCGGTCGAGCATCGAGCCGCCGAGGGCGTTGTAGGTGTAGATCAGATCGGTCAAGAACCAGTTGAAGTTGTACCTCGGGACGTAGTTGGACGCGTTCATCAGGAACCGCTCGCTCAGGTCGGTGTCGCCCTTGTAGGCGATGGTGTCGAGATCAGCGTGCTGGTTCATCAGGATCTCCATGGCTCCCGTGTTGGCCATGAAGAGGCAGCTCCCGGCCTCGAACTGGTTGGGCGAGGCCAGGATGTAGGGGTCGGGAGTGTAATACTCGAGGCCGTATCCGTCGCCGTCCACGTCCATGAGCATGAACGAGTCGTCGGTCTCGACGAACTGCGGGCCCCTGGCGGGGCGCACGGTCAGCGCCAGGGTGACCACCGGCGGAGCCGCCGCGCCGAGCTCGGGGTGGGCGGTGCCGTCGGCCTTCAGGCCGAGGGCGGCGCTGCACGTGTCGGCGAAGGTGCCGCGGCACAGCTGCACGCCGTCGTCCCCCGCGACGCCGATGGCTATCTCGCTTGGACCCCGGTGCAGCACCAGCACGTCACCGCGCAGCTCGACGGTGCCGCTGAACTCGGGGATCACCGGCAATGCGCGCTCGCCCACGTGGTAGGTAAACGCCACCTCACCGGCGCCATCCTCGTCGGCCCACAGCAGGCCGCCCTCGAGCGGCTCGACCGCACCGATCGCCTCGGGGCCGTAGGGGTCTTGCGTGGAGGCGGACTCGGCGTAGCCAACGATCAGGTCCTGGAACTCCCAGTAGATCGTGGTGTAGTCCGCCAGGCAGTCCAGGTCGGTGATCCCACCGAGGTGGTTGTGCTCGACGGTCAGCCAGCTCAGCGCCTTCAGGTCGCACAGCGCGACGAGATCGCCGTCGGCCAGATCGTTGCCGTCGAGGTTGAGCCAGCGCAGGTGGAGCAGGTCGGAGAGAGCGGTGACGTCGTCGATCCGGTTCTGGCCGAGACCCAGCGAGGTCAGGTCGACCAGCCCGGACAGGGGGGCGAGGTCGGTGATGTCGTTGTTGCCGAGCTGCAGGTCGTGCAGACGGGTCAGGGTCGATAGCGCCGAGAGGTCCTCGATCTGATTCTCCCACAGGGTCAACGTCTCGAGGCCGGCGAAGTACTCCAGCCCGGCGAGGTTGGAGATCCCGCGGTCGGGGCAGTCGAGGTGCACGATGCCGGACACATCGGCCTCCTCGAGCTCGCCGTCGGGCCTCGAGAGGGTGTCGCGCACGCACTGCTCGAAGGCGGCGTCCTCGATGACGAAGGCGTCCTCCGGCTCGCCCCGACAGTCCAGTAGCGCCTGCGAGAGCGTCGCGAACAGGAGGAAGAGCAGCTTCAAATGCTCGATCATGGTCTTCCCTCCCGGGTCGATGGGCGGGTGAATCGCTCCTTGGTGGTCCGAGATCCCCTCGAACGACCGGATTGAACGTTCGGTCGGGGGGAAATTACCTCGGTCCCCCGCGGATATCGAGCATTTTCTTCAAGAAAAAGGGGCCGTTCTCACGGCAGATGGCACTGCCCGCAGCAGCGACCTGGTGAGAGAAGCGGGCTAGATCACGTAGACGTCTCCAGAGGCGCGCACGGTCAAGTCGCTGATCGAGACGCCCCAGGGCTGGTCGATCGCGTAGACGATCTGATCTGCGAGGAGCTCGGGAGAGAGGGCGTAGTAGCCGATCTGCTCCGGATCGATGAGCGCCGCCGGTGGGTTTTCGCTCAGGAGCTGGCCCAGAGTCTCCATGAAGCTCGCTTCGTTCTGGCCCAGGATGCCGCGGATGGCAGCGGGGTTCACGATGCCGGACCCGAGGCCGGTCGCCGGCACGCCGGTCGGTCGAATGGTCGTGACCTTGATCTTGCCCTGGGATTCCTGACGCAGCGATTCGGAGAGAACGTTCACGGCCGCCTTGGTGGCGCCATAGACGGCCGCCCCGGCGACCGGGTAATTGCCGTAGATCGAGGAGAGGTTGACGATGTGGCCGCGGCCCTGCTCGATCATGGTGTCGTAGACGGCGGCGATCCCGTGCAGGACGCCCTTCAGGTTGATGTCGATGCATCGATCCCAGGCCTCCGCCGCCTCGGCGTGATCCGCGTAGAAGGCCAGAGGCATCACCCCCGCGTTGTTCACCATCACGTCGATGGCGCCGAAGCGAGCGACGGCCTGCTCGGCGAGAGCCTTCATCTCGGTCCGGCTCGTGACGTCCGCTCGCACCGCCAGCGCGGTGCCCCCCTCCGCGGCGATCGATGCGCAGATCGTCTCGAGGTCGGCCTCGTTCACGTCGGCGGCCACGATCCTGGCACCAAGATTCGCGGTCTTCTGGGCGACGAGGCGCCCGAAGCCTCCTGCCGCGCCGGTGATGATGATGACCTTGCCTTCCACGTGACTCTTCACGGCTGCTCCTCCAGAATTGCAGAGACGATGTCAGAATATACAGGTACGTCCAGTGCGGAGAGGCATCATCACGGCCCGGTAGTTGGGCGGCAGGGCGAACTCGACGCCCTGCAAGCGCGCGAGGTGTTCAGAGGGGACGTTGTCCGCCTCCCAGGGGTATGTCAGAGGGTAAGGGGCCATGCCATGAGTCACTAGTGTATTCTGGTGACGAATCCGTATTGATTTGTATACAGCCGGAGATCTCGAAATGGGAAACGAATCCTTCGACGTCGTCATCGTCGGCGGCGGAATGGGCGGGTTGAACCTGGCCGCTCTCCTCACCCACGAGGGCAAGCGCGTGCTCGTCTTGGAGAAGGGCGGGCGAGACGAGCTCGGCGGCCGCGCCAGCAGCGGAAGAATCGGTCGCTCGGCCGTCGACAACGGCATCAAAGGCCTGATCCAGGTCGGCAGCCAGGATGAGATCTTCCGGCGCATCGGCAAGACCATGCCGGAGAACGTCTGCCGATGGACCAACTCGGGGCAGGTCCACATGAACGGCGAGTGGCGGGACCTCGACAACATGATCCGCGGGTCTCTCACCGAGTTCGTCAAGATCTACGTCGACACCGCCAAGAACTGGAGCTACGAGCAGCTCGAATCCATCGAGGACGTGTCCATCGAGCAGTTCGTCACCGAGCGCACCCAGGATCAGGACGTCATCGACTTCTTCCGCTATCTCGGGTGGCTGTTCGGTGGGACGCGTGCCATTCCTCACGACTTCTCGGCGGGTGCGCTCTTCTACAGCGTCAAGAAGCAGAGCGAGGTCCTCGGCGAGTTCCCCTCGCAGTCCTACTGGGTCAAAGGCGGCAGCGGCGCCATCGCGGGACCCCTGATCGAGGCGATCGAGGAGCGAGGGGGCGAGATCCGGACGAACAGTGCGGTCTCGCGCATCCTGATCGAGAATGGCCGCGCGCGCGGCGTGGCGGTAGATCAAGGCCAGCGGCGCGTGCCCACGGAGCTGCTCGACACCCAGACGATCGAAGCCCCCGTCGTGGTCAGCGCGGTCGCGATCTGGGACGTGTTCAACATCCTCTCGGAAGACGACCTCTCGCCGTGGTACACCGATCGGCTCCGTCATCTCCACCGCAAGGTGGAGAACGATGCGACGCTCACCTTCGGCCACGACGACCCCGAGCTCTGGGACCACAGCGGGTCGCGCTGGGTCCAGGAGGGCCCGATCTCCAAGCGGCCGTGGTCTGCCAGCTCGCTCGAGTATTCGGACGACCCGAACGAGTACCAGGTCACCTTCTGGCTCCAGCTCGGCTGGTGGGAGAAGCCGAACTTCTTCCAGATTCGGGAAGCCAGCCACAAGGCGGCGCTCGAAGAGCTCTTCGACGCCTGGGAGGAGGACATCCGCGCGCTCTTTCCCGGCATCGTGGAGCGGGCCCACTGGCGACTTCGCTCCTTCGGCCCGGCGACGTTGATCGAAACGCCCGGCAACGTCGGACGGAACCTGATCGGCATCCAGGCCGAGGGCATAGACGGGCTCTACCTGGTCGGCGAGCGGACCAGCGCAGCCAAGGTGATGGGCGTGTATGGTGCAGCTCAGGCCGCCCTCCAGGCCTGTAGCCTGATCTCGAACCGCTGATCGGTCGCGATCGCGACAGCGTCGCCCGGTTTCGAACCGGGAAGGGCTCGATCCAGACACCCCTTAATCAGGAAGAGGCCAGAAGGAATGAGAAGCATCGTCGTCGAAGCCATCCTATGCCTGACGTTCCTCGTCTTCAGCCCAGGGGTTTCGGCCTCCGCTTCGGAGCCGGGGCCGGCGGCAGCGGAGAAGGTGAAGTTGGTCGGCCACCTCGACATCGAGGGAGGTGGAATGGTCGATGTGCACGAGGGAATCGCCTACATCGGCCACATCGATCCCCCCTTCGCGACGAGCATCCTCGACGTCTCCGACCCCGCAAACCCGAAGATCCTGTCCCGAATCGAGGCGAAACCGCACACGCATTCGCACAAGGCGCGCGCGTGCGACGGGGTGATGCTCAGCAACCGCGAGCTCTACGCTGGCTCGGTTCCCGGGTACATCTTCAATTCGCTCTTCAGGAAAGATCTGGAGATCGGTCTCGCGGTGACCGACGTTTCCGATCCCGTGAATCCCAGGGAGATCGCCTTGCTGCCCGCGAGCGGGATCGGCATTGCCAACGCGCCGGCGGGGGTGCACCGATTCGAGTTCGACTGCGAGCGAGAGCTCGCGTACGTGAGCGCGACTCTCGAGGGCTACAGGGGTAACATCGTTCTGATCGTCGACCTCTCCGATCCGGAGAGCCCGAAGGAGATCGGTCGCTGGTGGGCCGAAGGCCAGTGGATCGCCGGAGGCGAGAAGCCGACCTGGAGCCGAAACGAGCATCGCGTTCACCATCCCAACCGTCTCGGCGATCGGCTCTACGTGCCAATGTGGTACGGCGGCTTCGCGATCGTGGACATCTCCGACACGGCGAATCCGAAGACAGTCGCCTACGTGGATCATCGCCAGCCCTCACCCACCCACACGGCGCTTCCGATCGGCCACGAGATCATGGGCCGAAGGTGGCTCCTGGTGTTCGACGAGGACGTCAGCGACGAATGCGAGGATCCGCCAGCCTCGATGTGGCTCTACGACATCTCCGATGAGGCGAGTCCAGAGCTGACTTCATCGTTTCGCGTGTCAGAGGGTGGCAAGTACAGCCGGTGCGATGGCGAGAAGGGGAAGCGCTTCGGGGCGCACCAGCCGCACGAGTA
This sequence comes from uncultured delta proteobacterium, assembly GCA_963722885.1. GTDB lineage: Bacteria > Myxococcota_A > UBA9160 > UBA9160 > UBA6930 > CAVXZE01. The sequence goes on along the minus strand of CAVROS010000008.1, from coordinate 271,805 downwards.
CGTCGGCGAGGACAACCTGGTGTATGCAGCCTGGTTCGCTGGCGGCCTGCGGATCGTCGACATCTCCAATCCCCGAGAGCCCGTCGAGGTGGGACACTACGTTCCCGAGCCGGCCGAGGGCTTCGACTTTCCCCAGAGCAATGACGTCTTCGTGGACGAGAGAGGTCTCATCTATCTGATCGACCGCCACAGAGGCCTCGATGTCCTCATGTTCTCGGCCGGTGCTGGGGAGGGCTGAAGGACAGTGCGCTGGTGGGCGCGACAGGACTCGAACCTGTGACCGCCTGGGTGTAAATCCTCCGATCGCACCTCCGCTGAGTTCCGCAGAGTGGGTATCTGCCCGTCTGAGTTGAGCTTTTCTCGCACTCTTCCTTGCCTGAGTTCGTCGCGTTTGGCTGAGTTGTCCGGAGTTCGCATACAACTCGCATACGCCCCGAGGACCTGAACAGGGCCGCGTGGTCAATCTTACTGAGGAAGGAGAATCTCCATGAGCCGCTTCTCTCTCGCAAATCTGGCAACTCTCGCTGTCGCCATGCTGGCGTTCGTGAGCGCCACCGAGTCCTCAGCCGCCTCGCGGTGTACGCCAGCACGTCCGGAGGGGGCATCGCCGAGCTCACCGGCTTCTTCTCCAAGAAGCCCACGCTGCGCTGAGCCCGCTCCCCCGCCCTGCCCTCAGCCCGAAGAGGCGGTCGTTTTCGCGGATGCGCCCACGTCTGCCTGGGGCGTCACGCCCTGGATGGGTTCGATGGGCAGATCGTCCGTGCTCGGCGCCTCGGGCGCCCGCAGGCGAAGCGCCATGGTCTGCGCCTGGCGGCTGAAGTCGATCGACTCGCCCAGGATCCGCGCCGCCTCCTGGTCGGCGTGGAAGCTGCGGGAGTTCTCGCTGCTGATGTAGTCGAGCCGCCACATCGCCTTTCGCTGGAGCGCGAACACCGGAGCGAGCTGCTGATCCGTCGCACCGGACGCCTTGGCCTCGAGGATCGCGTCGAGCATGTCGGTCATGGCGCCCGCGGCACGCTCCATGAGCGCGAGCCCGCGGTTCTGGATGGTCTCGACCTTCTCGCGTAGCTCGGCCTCGTCGACGTTGTGGCACTGCTGGCAGGCGTTGTTGATGTTCTGGAGCGGGCTTCGCACGTTGTGGCTGCTGACCTTCATGGCGCCTTGGCGCTCGTACGGCATGTGACAGTCGGCGCAGCTGACTCCGCTGCGGGCGTGTACGCCCTGGCTCCACAGCTCGAACTCAGGGTGCTGGGCCTTGAGGACCAGAGCGCCGGTCTCGCCGTGCTTGAAGTCGTAGAACGCCGAGCCGTCCGGGAAGGTCTTGGAGTCCCAGTGGGCTTCGAGCTGCTCCATCTTGAGACCCCGCCCCCAGGGAAACTCGAGCGTGTCCTTGTTCGCGCAGTAGTACTCGACATGGCACTGGCCGCAGACGTAGGACCGCATCTCGGACCGCGTGGCGTCCCGGCTGGGGTCGTACGGCTCGCTGCGGTCGCCGCGCCGCCATTTCTCGATGCTGGGCAGGTGCGGCGTCGGCTCGTCGCTCTCCGCGAGAGCCGCGATGCCGAGCACGAAGCCGGGCCGTGTGACGCGGACCGCCATGGAACGGGGATCGTGACAGTCGATGCACGAGACGGGATGCGCCTCGCCGACGATGCCGTGGTCCGCGGGCACGTCCTGGCCGGCAAACTCGCCGGTGAATCCGCCGATCGGCGCCTGCGGGACCACCGGCTCGTTCTCGCTCGGCGTGCCATCCGGCGCCGCAGCGACGAGCGCGAGCACCTCGGAGTAGGGGCGCTGGCTGACTTCCCGGAAGCCGCGAATCACCGCGGGCATGTTGAACTCGGCCGCGAGCACCTCGTCGCCGGCCGGCAGCCCCATCGCTTCGAGTCCCATCTTTCGGTACATGACCGTGTTCGACGCGTGGCAGTGGATGCACGCCCCGGCCTGGGGCTTCTTGGTCACCCGCTCGGTCACGCCCTGGTCGTAAAGCATGTACGCGTGCCCCCGCGCCTCCCGGTAGTCGATGCTGAACGCGTAGCCGGCGTACAGCCGCTTGAGCCAGGGTTGACTGTCCAGCTTGCTCTGCGGCATGGCATTCGCGCCGCCGTAGAACTTGTCGCCCGCCGTCGCCTTCCAGCCGTCGAACTGATGCGGCCAGTTCCGCCCCCAGGGCTCGGGGTCCGTGCTGATCTCGTTCACGTCGGCCACCCGGAGGAACGCCTGCCGAGCCTCCTGCTTGTGCTCGAACATCGACATGAGCACCCAGGTGACACCGAGCGTGCCGACGACCGCCCCGACGAATACGAGCGCGAGCAGGACGACGAGGCCCGGGCGGCGGGAGTCGGATCCGGTTCGGGGTTCTGTGCGTTCTTGGTTCACCATGGTTCACGACCTCTGGCACGGCGGGACGGCCGCCGGTGGTTATCTTTGCGAATGGCCGACATCGCCGTGGCAGTGGATGCAGAGCAGCATCTCGCCGCCAGGCTCGACGGGCAGCATCGTGTTCACATATTCCGAATGGCAGTGCAGGCACGCGCGCTGCGCGACTCGACGGTTCCGGGCCTTGATTTGGATCGGCTCGTGAAAATCGTTCGTGGTGAAGGCGAGCGAGTGGAAGAAGCCGTTGTCGGCCTTCGTCCGCCACTTGCCGGCAAACTCGTGCGGCAGATGGCAGTCGTTGCAGGTGGCGACGTTCTCGTGGCTCGACTTGGCCCACGAGTCGTAGTAGGCCTGCATCACGTGGCAGTTGGCACACGAGGCCGGATCGTTGCCGAGGTACGCCGCACCGTCCCCGTAGCCTAAAGTGAACGCCCCGAGTCCGCCGAGGATGCCGAGCGCGCCAGCCACCGCCACCAGGAGCGCCCGGACGCGACCGGGCACCTGGGGGCGGGCGGAGACGCCTGCGGAGGCCTCTCGGACCTGCTCTCGATCGGTGGCGGGAGACACGACTCGAATCATACCCGAATGGCGCGGGACGATGGCGAAAATCTTCCTGGTCCGATCTCGCGCTCCACTCGGAGCCGGCATTCGTCCCGAAGCCCCTCGTCTGGACCGATGCGTCTTCAAAGCGGCAAAGGTGGCGAAGCGCGGTTCCGCGCGGCACAGCGTGGGCGGGTGAAGGTCTCCGGCGAAATACGTTGAAGCCCCGAAGTGTCAACGCCCTTGGGGGTTTTCGGTCCTAGGCGGGGGATTCAAGCGGCGCGCGTCGCGGACGGCGCTATCGCCGTCGTTGCCGCTGTAGATGATCCCGAATGACCGCGCGGGCCTCGTGGCTCCGGGCGGCTCGGATCCCTGGAAAGACGCGTCGGCAGTCCTCGAATGTGAGCGCCCCGGTCATCCGGATGGCTTCCACTTCATCCTTCGTGTGAGGAAACGGCTCTCTGTCTCGGGCTATTTCGTCCTTTTCGAGCAATTTGAACGAACACGAGGCTTCGAGCGGCGAGCAGATCCATTCTGGCACCCTTGATCCGCGGGTGATGGAGATATTGCAGCGTGAGCACATCTCCGGGGCCAAGTGCTTGCCGTTTCCCAAGGAGGGGTTTGACGACGGGAGCCATGAGAAAGACGGCTCTTGGCTTCGACTCGTTCCTCAACCTGTTCTTGAGCTGACCCCATAGTGCGTAATGAATGGTTCCGGCCTCCACGTACGCGCTTGGATACTCGAGCACTCCAGGAACCAGGGCCTCTGCCCGTAGCGAATCGCGCAACCGGAACCGGGCGGCATCCGCCCGGGCAAAGGTCTTGACCGTCTCGACGGTCGCCTCGAAGCTGTCCCCGATCACCGTCTGGTAGTATCGGAGAAGCGCACCCGTTGCTTTTTTTTCCGCCAGATACACGCTGAACTGCGTCGACTTTGGGTCGATGTCGCTAAATCTACCGCCCTTCTCGAAGATCTCATGAATGCCTGCCAGTTGCTTCAAGAACGGCTCCACCTGGAAGATCTTCTTCTCTCTTCCATGGAGGCCGCGGAGCAGCTCGCAGCTCTGCCGAGAAAACTCGGGGAACTCCATCTCAGCGGCGAGCAGGTAGTCTTCAGCGGACAGCGTTCCATCGAGAAGGGAGTCGAAGCCCCGCGTAGGAGGCTCCTCCAAGAAGATGGCATCGTGGCGCTCCATGCGAGGGGCTGCCAGGGTGAGGGTCTCGGGTCGGTGGCTCGAGAACACGACGCTGACTCGATGCATGAATCGTAAGCCTGTTCGCAGTGAGTACTCGAAGCTTAGCCTTGACCCGAGTGGCTGGTCGCTGTTCCAGGTGCTGGCGCTGCCGGGTTGTGGATTTTTCGGGAGTCCCGATGACCGTCCAGGACTGGATACTGGCCGGCCGGGGGGGTGTGCGAGTGCGCCTTCGGCTGAGCCGGATGACGGCTCGCGCTGGTGGGCGCGACAGGACTCGAACCTGTGACCGCCTGGGTGTAAACCAGGTGCTCTTCCAGCTGAGCTACACGCCCCTTCGCGCGACCGCCGGGATCAGTTGACGCCGGCGGGAGTCGAAAGATCTTCCCCGGGAGCTCCGTGGGCCGGGAGCTCGAAAATGTTCTCGATGGCGTGGTCGCCTTCGCGCAGGAAGGCCTCGGCATCTTCCAGGGCCAGGGCACTCCCCAGCACCTCGTCCATGTGGTCGACCATCATGATCTTCACGTTCCGCTTGATCTGCGCGGGGATGTCTTTCAGATCCTTCTCGTTCTCCTTGGGAATCAACACGGTATCGATGCCACCGCGGTGAGCCGCGATCATCTTCTCCTTGAGGCCGCCGATGGGCAGCACCCGGCCGCGCAGGGTGATCTCACCGGTCATCGCAACGTTCGAGCGGATCGGCACCCTGGTCAGCGCCGACGCGATTGCGGTGGCGATGGTGATTCCCGCGGAGGGCCCGTCCTTGGGAGTGGCGCCCTCGGGAACGTGGATGTGGATGTCCACGTGGGAGTAGAAATCCGGGGTGAGGCCCAGCTGCTTGCTTCGGGAGCGCACGTAGGACATCGCCGCGTTGGCGCTCTCCTGCATCACCTCGCCGAGGCGTCCGGTGACCAGGAGCTTGCCCTTGCCCGTGGTGACCGCCACCTCGGTGTGGAGGATCTCGCCTCCCACCTCGGTGTAGGCGAGGCCGTTGCAGAGCCCGATGCGATCCTGCTCCTCGACCTGGCTGTGGCGGTACTTGCGGATACCGAGGAGGCGCTTTGCGGCGGCGGGTGTGATCTTGGCCTTCTTGGCGTTCTCGCCGTCGGTCACCACCTGCCGGGCCACCTTTCGGCAGACCGAAGCGATCTCCCGCTCCAGATTCCGGACACCGGATTCCCGGGTGTAGTGCCGCATCACCTCGAGGATCCCGGAATCGGTGAACTGGATGTGATCCTCGGTCAGGCCGTTGGCCTCGAGCTGCTTGCGCACCAGGAAGTCCTTGGCGATCTGGAGCTTCTCGTTCTCGATGTATCCGGGGAGGTGGATGATCTCCATGCGGTCCTGGAGAGGCCTCGGAATCTGGTGCAGCACGTTGGCGGTGCAGACGAACATCACCCGGGAGAGGTCGTAGTCGAGATCCAGGTAGTGATCGTTGAAGGTGTGGTTCTGCTCGGGATCGAGCACTTCCAGCAGCGCCGATGAGGGATCGCCGCGGAAGTCCATGGACATCTTGTCCACCTCGTCGAGCAGGAAGATCGGGTTGCTGCTGCCCGCCTTCTTGATCCCCTGGATCACCTTGCCGGGGAGCGCCCCGATGTAGGTGCGCCGGTGACCGCGGATCTCGGCCTCGTCGCGGACGCCACCGAGACTGATCCGGACGAAGTCACGACCGGTGGCCCGGGCGATGGATCGGCCGAGCGAGGTCTTGCCGACGCCGGGGGGACCCACCAGGCAGAGGATGGGGCCCTTCATCCTCTCGACCAGGACGTGCACGGCCAGGTGCTCGAGGATCCGCTCCTTCGGCTTCTCCAGCCCGTAGTGATCCTCGTTCAGGATTCTCTCGGCTTCGACGACGTCGGCGTTCTCTTCGTGGTACTCGTGCCAGGGCAGCGAGAGCATCCAGTCGATGTAGTTGCGCACCACGGTCGCCTCGGCGCTCATCGGCGACATCATCTTGAGCTTGCGGATCTCCTTCTCGCTTCGCTCTCGCGCCTCGTCGGGCATCTTCTTGGCCTGGAGCTGCTCCTCGAGCTCCTGGACCTCGTTCTTGAAGTCGTCGCGATCGCCGAGCTCCTTCTGGATCGCGCGCATCTGCTCGTTTAGGTAGTACTCCTTCTGGGAGCGCTCCATCTGCTTCTTGACCCGGCCCCGGATGCGCTTCTCGACCTCGAGCACCTCGATCTCGGCCTGCATGAAGCCGAAGACCTCCTCGAGGCGCTTGGCCGAATCGACCAGCTCGAGGATCTTCTGGCGGTCCTCCAGCTTCAGATTCAGATGACCCGCGATGGTGTCGGCGAGGCGTGAGGCGGTCTTGAGCTGACTGACGTTGCTCAGGACCTCCGGCGGCACCTTCTTGTTGAGCTTGACGTAGGTCTCGAAGGTGGAGTGGATGCTCCGGACCAGGGCCTCCAGCTCCGGCGTCTGCGACTCCTCCTCCTCCAGCAGCTCGATGTCACAGGCGAAGTAGGGCTCGCTCTGGGTGAAGGAACGGATCGAGGCGCGGGACCTGCCCTCCACCAGCACCTTCACGGTCTGGTCGGGCAGGCGCAGCAGCTGAATGATCGAGCCGAGGGTGCCGATCTGGAAGATGTCGTCGGCGGCGGGCTCGTCCTTGGCGGCCACGCGCTGTGCGGAGAGCAGAAGCTCACGGCCGCCGGCTACCGCATCCTCCAGGGCCTTGATCGACTTGGGGCGCCCCACGAACAGCGGCACCACCATGTTCGGAAAGACCACGATGTCGCGCAGCGGCAGGAGCGGAACGATCCGCGATTCAGCTTCCGGGGGCGGGGGGCTCCCATTCGAATCTTCGTCGTTCCTGAAAAAGGACATGTCTCGGTTTCTCCTGCCGCTCGGCGCAGAGCTTCGCCTACGCGGACTCGGCCTCCTGCTTGAACACCAGCAACGGCTCGTTCCCCTGCTGGATCACCTCCTCGTTGACGACGCACTCTTCGACATCGTCCCGCGAAGGGAGGTCGTACATCAGATCCAGCATCGCCACCTCGAGGATCGATCGCAGCCCGCGGGCTCCGGACTTGCGTTCCGTGGCCTTCCGCGCCACCGCGCGCAGCGCGCCGTCGGTGAAGCGCAACCCCACGCCCTCGAACTCGAAGAGCTTCTGGTACTGCCTCACCAGTGCGTTCTTGGGCTTGGTGAGGATGTCGATCAGGGCGCTGTCGTCCAACTCATCGAGAGTGGCGATCACGGGCACGCGGCCGATGAACTCGGGGATCAACCCGAATTTCAGCAGATCCTCCGCCTGCACCGCCCGCAGCACCTCTCCGAGCCTCCGATCGCTCTTGATCTGGATATCGGCCCCGAACCCGATTCCCTTCACCCCGATTCGACGCTGGATGATCTGCTCGAGCCCCACGAACGCCCCGCCGCAGATGAAGAGGATGTTCGAGGTGTCGATCTGGAGGAACTCCTGCTGCGGGTGCTTTCGCCCACCCTTGGGAGGAACACTCGCCATCGTCCCCTCGATGATCTTGAGCAGCGCCTGCTGCACGCCCTCACCGGAGACGTCGCGGGTGATCGAGGGGTTCTCGCTCTTGCGCGCGATCTTGTCGATCTCGTCGATGTAGATGATGCCGCGCTGGGCGCGCTCGACGTCGTAGTTGGCCGCCTGGAGCAGGTTGAGGATGATGTTCTCGACGTCCTCGCCCACGTAGCCGGCCTCGGTCAGCGTGGTGGCATCGGCGATCGTGAAGGGCACGTCGAGGATCTTGGCCAGCGTCTGCGCCAGGAGCGTCTTTCCGCAGCCCGTCGGCCCCAGCAGCATGATGTTGGCCTTCTGCAGCTCGACCTCGCCCACGAAGTTCTGGCTCTCCACCCGGCGGTAGTGATTGTGGACCGCGACGGCGAGGGTCTTCTTGGCGCGTTCCTGACCCACCACGTACTCGTCGAGGGTGTGCTTGATCTCCTTGGGCTTGGGAACGTGCGAGCGCCTCGCGAGCGGTATCCTCCTGTCCGTATTCCTCGGCGATGATGTCGTTGCAGAGCTCGATGCATTCGTCGCAGATGTACACCGTGGGGCCAGCGATCAGCTTGCGGACTTCCTTCTGGCTCTTCCCGCAGAAGGAACACGACAGGTTGCTGTTGTCGTCGCGCTTCTTCACGACTTCTCCCCCGAGGGCGCTGCCGCAGGTCCTGTCGGGCCGTTGCCCGATCCCCCCGCCGGGGGACGGTGCGTCACCACCTGATCGACGATTCCGTAGTCGCGGGCCTCTTCTCCAGACATATAGTAGTCGCGGTCGGTGTCCTTGGCGATCTGCTCCAGGGAGACGCCGATGTGCTGGGAGAGGATGACGTTCAGGCGCTCTCGAATTTTCAGGAGCTCTCGCGCCTGGATCTCGATGTCCGTCGCTTGTCCCTGCACGCCCCCCCAGGGCTGGTGGATCATGATCCGGCAGTTGGGAAGCGCAATGCGCTTGCCGGGCGTTCCACAGGCGAGAAGCACCGCACCCATGGAGGCGGCTTGCCCGACGCAGAAGGTCGAGATGCTCGCACGCACGTACTGCATGGTGTCGTAGATGGCGAGCCCGGCGGTGACCGAGCCACCTGGGGAGTTGATGTAGAGATGGATGTCGCGCTCGGGATCCTCGGCCTCCAGGAAGAGAAGCTGGGCGATCACGAGATTGGCGGTGTCGTCGCCGATGCCGCCACCGATGAAGATGATCCGATCTTTGAGCAGACGGGAGAAGATGTCGTAGGCGCGCTCGCCCCGATGGTCCTGCTCGACGACGATGGGAATCAGAGGCATGGATACCGCTCCCGGAGCCACACCGAACCCGGTGAATTCTCACTCATTCCACGATGAACTGTAACAGGCGAAGCGCGTCGCCCGCGCCCCCCCAGACGCGCGGCGAATCAAGGGACGGGAGCTAAGTACCCGTCATCTCTTCGACTTTAGCTTCGGAGACGAGGAATTCAAGCGCCTTGTCCTCGAGTAGCTGGGCGCGCAGGGCGTCGAGCATGCCCCGCTCTCCGTAGGCCTGTCGCATCCGCGCCGGATCGATTCCCTGCTCCCGGGCCATCTGCTCGATCCGCTCCTCGACCTCGCTCTCCTCGACCTCGCAGCCCGCTTCGCGCGCGACCGATTCCAGGAGCAACATCTCGCGAACGTCCCGCTCGGCGGCGGGACGCCAGCGCTCGCGCCACTCGATCATGCGCTGGTTCAGCTCGTCCTCGGGAAATGCCGAACCGAGCTGCTGGCGCGCGATGGCGAGCCGCTGCTCGAGGCGCCGCTCGAGCATGCCCGGCGGGATCTCGAATGCAGTCCGCTCGATCAGTGAGTCCATCAGGGTCCGGCGCAGCTCCGCCTTGGCCTCGCGCTCGCGCATTTCCAGCAGATCGGAGCGAATCCGCTTGCGGAGATCCTCCATGGTCTCGAACTCTCCGAGCTCCTTCGCGAAGGCATCGTCGAGCTCGGGAAGGTCGCGCCGCTGCACACGCGCCACGTGCGTGGCGAAGAGCGCCTCCTTCCCGGCGAGAGGAGCCGCGCCGTAGTCTTCCGGAAAGCTCACCCGGATCTCCCTGTCCTCGCCAGCGGCCGCTCCCTCGAGCTGCTCCTCGAAGCCGGGGATGAAGCGCTCGGTGCCGAGCTCCACGACCGCGCCTTCCGCGCTTCCGCCGTCGAAGGGCTCGCCGTCGATGGTGCCGACGTAGTCGATCACCAGCGTGTGGCCCATTGCGGCGGCGGTACCCTCCGGCTCGTCCAGCAGGGGAGCGCGGCGCTCGCGGAGCCCCTGCAGCTCCCCTTCGACATCCTCGACACCAACCTCGACCACCGGACGTCTCGCCGGGAGCCCTTTGATGTCGGGCAGACTGATCTCGGGCTTGATCTCGACACTCGCCCGGTATCGAAACGGCGCGTCTGCCGCCAGCGCCTCGGCATCGATGGCGGGCTCGCTCACCGGAGCCACACCGCTCTGATCGACCGCTTCGGGAAGCGTCTCCGACACCAATGTCTGCTTCAGCTCCTCGGCCAGGGCGGCTCCGTAGAGCTTCTCGAGAACCGAGCGCGGCGCCTTCCCCGGTCGAAATCCGCGGACGCGAACGCTGCGGCCGAGATCCCGATAGGCGCGGTCGAAAGCCTTGCGCACCCGCTTCGGATCGACTTCGACCTCGAGGGTCCGGATGACGGAGCTCGTCTCGGTCGTGGAGACGCGGAGCGATGAGTCCTCGGTGGCAGCCATGGCCTCTCCTGGAGCGGTGGGCGGGGGTTGCGGACTGGGTGCCGGGGACAGGACTCGAACCTGCACGTCCGAAGACGGTGGCTCCTAAGGCCACTGCGTCTACCAGTTCCGCCACCCCGGCACTGTGCCGATAGCCTAGCGGAACCCGATGGCGGAGCCGGTGCGGTGAGCTCGGAGGTCGTGAGGCCCGATGGATCGGTCCTGGCGCCGAAGCGGGCACCCCCGGGGGAGCCTCGGTCATTGCAGGAGCCACCGCCCCTCGAAGCGGCGATCGCATCGCCCGCGTTCGCCGGGGTGAGGCGGCCCGTCTACATTACCGGCGTGAAGCGTCTGCGTCGGCTCGACCGTGTCTTGATGCTGGCCCTGCTTCCCGTCTGGCTTCTCTGCCTGGGGCTGCACGTCTACCAGGCGACCCACGGTCGTGTGGCGTTCACCAATTGGCTGGTATCGCCCCCGCGGCAGCCGGACGGCTATCCCACGCTGCGCAGCTTCGCCCCGATGTTCGAAGCCGAGCCGGGCGATCTCCGCGTCGGAGACAGGCTGATCCGCATCGGCGAGGCGGACCTGCGGGGCGTGGGCCGCCTCGGGTACTTCGCCCGGGCCCTCGAGCAGGCGGATGATCGGCTCCACGTCACGGTTCGCTTCGTCCGCGCTGGCGAGCTCGGAGAGGCGACGATGAAGCTCGCGCCTCTGCCGGTTCCCTGGTGGTGGGTGGTTTCCTTCCCGCTCGCCGCTGCGGCCATCGGAGTGCTGGTCCTAATCCGAGCGCCGCGCTCGCGTGCGTCGCGCGCACTCTTCCTGGCGGGGTTCGCCACCAGTCTGGCGTTCCTCTACTTCCAGGGAGGCCCCCGCGAGATCACCTACGCGTGGATGACGACGGTCACGGTCTGCGCGACGCTGGTGGGTCCGCTCGTGATTCGCTTGCTGATGTTGATACCGGACGACGGGGTCCACTTCGCTCGATGGGAGATCGCCTGGCCGTGGGTGTTCTCTCTGACCGGCCTCATCGTGACGGGTACCTACTTCGGGCTTCCGACGCTGCCATTCCCGGGACGCATCGCCTACGCGGTGATCGTCATCCTCTTCTTCGCTGCGGGTGTGGCGGTGCTCGGCAGCTCCTATCGCCGCGCCGGGCCGCTCGGCCGCCGCCGGGTCAGGTGGGTGTTCTACGGTTTCTGCAGTGCCGCGCTGATCGCGATCGGTTCGCAGTTGGTCTCCATGGCCGTTCCACCGCTCAACTGGGTCAACTTCATCGGGCGGCTGGGCGCCATCTTGTTTCCGCTCTCCATCCTGATCGCCATCGTGCAGTTCAACCTCTTCGACATCGACCGTCTGATCAGCGCGACGGCGGCCTACACGGCGCTGGTCGTGGTCTTCCTCGCCGCGGTGATGGTCGGGGTGCCCCGTCTGGCACAGGCCGCCAGCGAGCTCGCCGGAATCGACCCGGCGTCGGGACAAATCGCGCTCTCCGTCGCGCTGGCCGTCCTGCTGGTGCCGGGCCAACGCTACCTGCGCCCCCAGATCGATCGGCTCTTCTTCAGAGACCGCTTCCTGCTGGATCAGGGGATCGCCGAACTCCTCCCCTCTCTGTCGGATTGCCTGGACGCACGAGACCTGATCCAGCGAGCGGGAGACGGCGTCTATCGGCTCCTGCGGCCCGAGTCGTGCGTCGTCTACGCCGGGAGCGACGGAAGCTACAGCCCCGTCTACGTGCAGGGACGTGCGGTTCCGCCAGCCTTCGAGGCCACCAGCCCGCTGATCGCGGCGTTGCGCCAGCGCCGCGAGCCCCTGGCGCTCGGCGACGCGGGGCGCCGCCCCGACGCCGCCCCTCTCGGACCCTTCGACCAGGCGGCGCTCGAGACCCTCGACGCCGAGCTGATCGCCCCGGTGCGGCACGGTCAGATGCTGCTGGCTTTCCTGTGCCTGGGCCCCAAGCGCTCCGGCGACGTCTACACCTCGACCGACGTCTCGCATGTGGCCGTGCTGGCCGAGAAGGTTTCGGCGTCGATGCTGCGCTTCGATCAGGAGGAGGTCATCCGACAAGGGCGCGTCATGCAGGAGTCGCTGCGCCGCTACGTCCCCGGCGCCGTGGCGCAGCAGCTGGCGAGCGGGGCCGAACCCGAGCCCGGTGAGCGCGAAGTCACGGTGCTGTTCGTAGACCTGCGGGGCTACACACACTTCTCCGAGGGCCGGCCTCCGGCAGAGATCTTCTCCACGGTGAACCGTTACACCGAGGTGATCTCGGCGGTCGTGAACCGGCACGGAGGTGCGGTGGTGGAGTTCAACGGAGACGGAATGATGGCGGTCTTCGGGGCACTCGCTCCATTGGAGCACAAGGAACAGGCCGCCGTACTGGCGGGCATCGAGATGGCCAACACGCTGGAGGTCCGTGCAAGCGCCGGCGAGCACCGCGCAGATCCCTCGGGCTCGGTCGGCGTGGGCATCGCCTCCGGACCCGCCTTCGTCGGCAACATCGAGGCAGTGGACCGCAAGATCTGGTCCGCGATCGGGAACACGACCAATCTCGCGGCGCGCTTACAGGCCCTCACCCGCGACCTCGGTGCCTCGATCGTGATCGACCAAGCCACCCGGAGCGCGGCCGAGGCCGCCGCCGGCTTCACAGCCTACGAAGGCACGGTGATCCGTGGCCTCACCGAGCCGCAGACGATCTACGCGTTGCCATTCGATCCCGGCGAATGAGGCGGAATGCGGGGGGTTGCGTGGTGAGCGCGGAAGGGCTCGAACCTTCGACCTAGGGATTAAGAGTCCCTTGCTCTGCCAACTGAGCTACGCGCCCACGCAGGGCGGAAACTACGCGTCGTGCGCGGACCCTGCAAGGTGCGGCCCGGTGAGGGTCGGTTTGCCGAAGCCTCCTCCTCCTGGGGTCTCGACGATCAGCAGGTCATCGACGTCCAGCTGCAGCGTGGCCCGACCGGACACGGCTTCCTCGCCTCCGTGAGCACGGCGGACGCGGTTTCGCCCGGCCTTTCCGGGCTCTCCGCCCCGAAGACCGTAGGGTCGGGTGTCTCGTCGTTGCGTCAGGAGCGAGACGGTCAGGGGGGCCAGGAAGCGGTAGCAGCGCACCAGCCCGTCGCCGCCCTTCCAGCGCCCTGCGCCGCCCGAGTCCCTTCGGAAGGCGAACCGCTCCAATCTCACCGGGTAGCGGGCCTCCAGGATCTCGGGATCGGTAATCCGGGTATTGGTCATGTGGGTGTGGACGCCGGAGGCGCCGTCGAAGCCGTCACCCGCTCCCGCGCCGCCGCCGATGGTCTCGTAGTAGCCGAAGCGTTCGTCGCCGAAGGCCACGTTGTTCATGGTGCCCTGGCTCGCCGCCACCCGGCCGATGGCGCCGAGCAGGACATCGACGATCCGCTGGGAGGTCTCCACGTTGCCCCCGACCACGGCGGCGCCGGGGGGCGGATCGAGCAGGCAGCCCTCGGGAATCACGATCTCCACCGGCGCCAGGCAGCCCCCGTTCAGGGGGATCCGCTCGGCCACCAGGCAGCGGAGCACGTAGATGACGGCGGACTCCACCACCGCCCGGGGAGCGTTCAGGTTCCCTGCGACCGCGGCGCCGGTGCCGGCGAAGTCGATCCGCATCCGGCCGCCCTTCACCTGGAGATCAACACGAATCGGTGTCGAGTCGTCGAGCCGGTCCTCGAAGAAGTGGTCGCCGTCGCCGAGCCGGGCGATCTCCCGCGCCACCTTGGCGGCCGCCGCCTGCTGAAGCTGGCCCATGGTGACCTCGACCGCCGCCAGACCCTGTTCGGCGACCATCTCGCGGAGCAGGCGCTCTCCGCTGCGGTTCGCCGCCACCATGGCTTCGAAATCGGCCACGTTGTCGTCCGGGCTGCGGGCCGGGTAGCGCGCCTCCGTCAGCAGGCGGCGAACCCGCGCCTCGTCCAGGCGGCCCGCCCGCACCAGCGGAAAGGCGCGGAACAGCACACCCTCCTCTTCGAGGCTGCGCGAGTCGGCGGGCATGGAGCCGGGGGTCGTCCCGCCGAGATCGGCGTGGTGGCCACGGCTGGCCACGAAGAAGCGAGGCGTCCCCTCGAGGAAGACCGGCGTCACCACCGTGACGTCCGGAAGGTGGGAGCCCCCCTGATTCGGATCGTTGGTAATGATCGCGTCGCCCGGGGCGAGGTCGGGGATGGCCTCGAGCACTGCGCGGACCGTCGCCCCCATGGCCCCCAGGTGCACGGGGATGTGGGGAGCGTTGGCGACCAGCCCCCCGTCGCGATCGAAGACCGCGCAGGAGTAGTCGAGGCGCTCCTTGATGTTGGTCGAGAGCGCGGTATTGCGCAGCACGGCACCCATCTGCTCGGCGATGGACATGAAGCGGTTGCCGAAGACCTCGAGACGCACTGGATCCGCCGTCGATAGATCCACCTCTCGCCGGCGGGGAGGAGCCCCGCTGTCTTCCAGGACCAGGACGCCGCGCGGGTCGACCCGGGCCCGGAAGCCCGGATCCAGCACCACTGTCCCGGTGGCCTCGAGCACGATGGCCGGCCCGTCGATCTGATCGGCTTCGCGCAGGGCCTCGCGGTCGTAGACCGGCGCCTCGCAGCGGCCGATTTCCGGGAACCAGGCGTCTGCGGTTCGTCGCGGCCGCGGGCGCATCACCGCCCTCCCCGGCCCGGGTCTGGGTCGACGCCACCCTCGGGTCGGGCGCATGTGCGCGGACCCGGGCGGTCACGATCTCGACGGAACGACCCGGGCGCGTGTAGCCGAAGCGGGCCTGGTGGGCCGCGGCGAAGGCGGCTGCAAAGTCGCCGCCCTCGGGCTCCCTCACCGCGAGTGCGGTCTCGGCGCCGGCGTAGCGAAGGTCGAGAACGCGGTCGATCGCGATGCCCGGCCGGTCGATGCCCTCCTTCCCCAGCGCCGTCAGCCCTTCTTCCTGCAAGGCAGCCAGCGCCGCCAATACTGTGTCGGGCGGAGCGCCGGCTTCACTGAGCGGCAGCCGCCCCGCGTCGCGTTGGCCATCCCAGCTCACCTCGGCAATGCCGATCCCGAAGGCGGAGAGCAGGCCGGCGTGGGGGTGGAGCAAGATGGTCCGGATCCCCAGTCTCCGGGCCAGGGCGCAGACGTGCTGGCCGCCCGCTCCGCCGAAGCCCACCAGAACGCAACCGCGCGGGTCGACACCTCGCCCGACGGAGACCTCCTGGATCGCCTGGGCCATGCTGGCGTTGGCGATCTCGACGAAGCCGGCCGCGATCTCGTCCCGCGAGAGCGGGTGTCCCGCCGTGCGCAGCTCTCCTTCCAGCGCGGCCAGGGCAGCCTCCACCGGCGCTCCTTGCAGGGGGAAGGGAAAGCGCTCGGGCTGGATGCGTCCGAGAAACAGGTTCACATCGGTGAGTGCGAGTCCCTCCGAGCCGCCGCCATCTCGCGGCTGCGCCGGGCCGCGCCCGGGCGGAGCCGAGCCTGCCGTCGCACCGGCCCTTCCGTAGCAGAGCGGACCGGGGTCGGCGCCGGCGCTCTCCGGCCCCACCGTGAGGCGGAAGCCGTCGAATCGGCAGAGCGAGCCCCCACCGGCGGCGACGGTGTGAATGCGCAGCATCGGGGCCTTGACCCGCACGCCGGCGACGGTGGTCTCGAAGGCCCGCTCGCACTCGCCTCCCTCGATCAGGGAGACGTCGGTGGAGGTCCCGCCCATGTCGAAGCCGACGGCGCTGGCGTAGCCCGCCTCCGCGGCAACCCGGGCCGCACCGACCACGCCGCCAGCGGGGCCCGAGAGCAGGGCCCCGGGGCCGCGGAAGCGCTGCGCATCGGTGAGTCCACCGGAGGATTGCATGAAGGCGAGGCGCGCCCCGGGAAGCGCGCTCTCCAGCGTGCGCCACGTGCGCCTGAAGCAGGGGAGTCAGGTAGGCGTCGGTGGTGGCGGTCTCGCCGCGGGCCAGCATTCCCATCTCCCGGGCGATCTCCGACGACGCCACCACGTAGGGGAAGCCGATCTCACGGGCGATCTCGACCAGCCGCGTCTCGAGCGGTCGGGTCCAGGTAGGAGTGGATTCCGACGATCGCCGCCGAGTGGAACCCCTCTCCCAGGGCACCCGCGAGGGTCTCCCTCGCCATCGCCTCGTCGAGGGGCTCGGGCTCGCCGCCCCTCAGCCGGATCCGACCCGGGAGCTCGACAGCCCGCTCGTGGAGCGGACCGGGCTTGCGGATCTCCAGATCGAAGAGCTCGGGCCTCGCCTGGGTTCCGATCTCGAGGAGATCCCCCAGACCTCGATTGGTCACCAGGAGTGTGCGCGCGCCGCGCCGTTCGAGCAGCGCGTTGGTGGCCACCGTGGTCCCCAGCTTGACCGTACAGGGCGGGGGAAGCTCGCCCGGCGCCAGCGCGCCGGTCCGCTCCAGGATCTCTCGGATCCCCTCCACCGGCGCCGCGTCGGAGGAGAGCCGCTTGGCGGTGTGGAGGCTTCCGTCGGGCGCGATGCCGATGCAATCGGTGAAGGTGCCGCCTCGGTCGATCCAGAACTGCCAGCTCACGTTCCGTAGAGAGCGGCGCGCAGGTCGACGGCCAGGCGCTTGCCGTCCAAACGGACGCGGCGCGGATTGAAGTCCGGATGCCGCACCGAGAGCGCGATGCGCTCCGAGGCGATCTCCGAGGGCGTCGCGAAGCCGAACACCCCCGCCGCGCCGGTGCGCCCGCGGATCAGCTCGCGAGCGCGCGCCGCCTCCCCTTCATGGAGCTCCACGATCACCTCGGCGCCTTCCAGCGCCGGGCGCTCGCCGGAGGCGAGCGCGTCGCCCTCGGTGACGATCACGCGGGCAGTGCGGCCGTCCCCGGCGCGTTCGACGCTGACGGCCATGTCTTGAAGCCAGATCATCGGCTCGGCGACCTTCACCGCCATTCCGATCCGCTCCACGTGGCGGGACGGGTTGGCGGCGAGGGCCACGTCCTGGGGAGCCATGCCGTGGTCCCCCGTCACCACGAAGAGGGTCTCGTCGAACAGGCCCTGCTTCTCCAGCAGATCCAGCACGCGTCCGATCCTGCGGTCGCTCTCGTCCAGAGCTTCGCGCAGCCCTTCGTGATGGGGACCGTAGTCGTGTCCGGCACCGTCGGTCACGATCAGCTCGTGGAAGACGAAGCTCGGCGCCGGCAGGTCCTCGCGCGTAAAGAGCTCGATTACCTGGGCGACGCCGCGGGTATCCGCCACGGACTCGCGCGCCACCGTCCCCTGGCCATCAGTCTGCCAACGGGGATTCTCGTCGGCGGCGAGCTCCGGATTGAGTGCCTTGAGGCGCGCCCGGTTGGCCAGGTTGCGTCCCTCCAGGACCGAATGGTCGGCCGCGCGACCGAAGGGAGCGTAGATGGCCGCCGTCAGGACATCCTCGCCCTTCACACGGTGAAAGGCCTCGTAGAGTCCCTCGACACGCGGGCTCACGAAGCCCTCGGTGTGGTCCTGCTGCCCCTGCGGCGAGACGAACTCGCGCTTCTCCCGCAGGTAGTAGGTCGGGTTCACGATGTCGTGGTGACCGCACCAGGCGCCGGTGCCGATCGCCGTGTGGCTCGGCCAGGTGATGGACGGGAAGTTCACGATCGATCCGGAAGCCATGACGGCGGCATTTCTCCGGAGTCTTCGCAGGTTGGGGAGGGCATCGGGATCGTTTTCCAGCCGCTCCTCGAGCTCCGTCGAATGGATCCCGTCGATCAGGAAAATATAGAGCCGATTCGGTGGGTTGGCGTCCGGATCGAGAATTTCCCTCAGCACCCGTCCGTCCTGTCGCGCCAGCAGCACGTCGGGAGCCACGCCCCGCTCGCCGGAGGTGCGCCCGCTGGCATCGGCACCGTCGATCAAGGGAAAGCCGAGGGCCGCCAGACAGGTCGGTGCGATGTCCACCGCCCGTGCGGCGAGCTCATGGCGGCCGGTGCGAACGCCCGGGCCCGAGAGCCAGAGAGGACCACGCGCCTGGCGCACCTGAAGGCCGCCGTGGGTTCCCGGCTGCACCCCCCAGCACCAGTCACGCGGTGAGATGGCCAGATCCGGGGCGTTGGGGGAGTCGAAGAGCTGGGCCAGGCGCTCGTATCCGAAGGGATAGGATTGCTGCTCGGGAGCGATGAAGCGCCGGGCGGGGTCCTCGGGATCGAAGCCCGAGAGCCGGGCGGCTTCCTTCTCCTCGGCGACGGTGCGGAGCGCGTGGGGATCCTGGAAGCCGATCGGGTTCTCTCCGATCTGCTCGACGATTTCGTAGTCGAGGCTCCCGTCGTCGCGGCAGAGTCGACGGAAGCGAACCATTCCTCGGGCCGCCCACACCTCGTAGGCTCCTGCCTCGCCTCCCTCGCTCTCGCTCTCCCCTCTCCGGTAGGTCGCCACCAGATCCATCTGGTCGGCGACCTCGGGATCGCTGAGGAGCGCGAGAATGGCGCGATTGGCGGACTCTTCCTGCTCCGGGACGAGCCCCTGGTCTCGTAGTCGTTCGGGTCCGAGGATCTTCATGGCAGAGACGATATCACGCGCCGCGACGGCGCCGCGCCAGCGAGCCCCAGGCCTCCGAGAGGATCTCGCGCATCGGCGCGTCCCCCGCCAGGTAGACACCCGCAATCGCCAGAATCGCGAAGGCGATGCCGCCCACGGCGAGATCGACCAGTGCCCCGATCCCACCGCCGAGTCCGGGCTGGCAATAGAACGCCGCAGCCGCAGCGGGGAGCGAGATCAGGATTGCCCGGAGCGTCGTGGAGGCCAGAGGCGCGAAGTTCGGCGCCCCGTGGAGTCGGCGCGCCAGGGCGAGTGTCGCCAGCGAATTCGCGGTGATCGCCAGCGCACCGGCGCCGGCCAGACCTCGGGCTCCGAAGGGCGGGCCCAGCATCAGGTAGAGCGGGATCGCGAGAACCGCGATCGCGGTACCCAACAGCATCGGCCGCCAGAAGTCCCGGCGCGCATAGAAGGGTCGCACGGCGATCGTCTGGGCGATCCAGGCGGGCACCGCCAGGGAGAAGACCCGCAGCGTCTCCGCGACCGCGCGGGCGTCGCTCTCGCCAAAGGCGCCGCGCAGGTAGACCAGAGCGACGAAGGGATCGGCGAGCGCAAAGGTCGCAGCGCCGGCCAGGACACCGAGACCGATCGCGACCTGGAGCGTCCGCAGCACCATGCTCGAGAGTTCTTCCCAGCGCGCCTCGGCCACCAACTTGGAGAGCGTGGGGAGGGCGGCGGTCGCCGCGGTCTGGCCCACCACCGCAACGGGGGCTTGCATGAGGCGCCGCGCATAGACGACCAGCCCGATGGTCCCCGCGCCGAGCACCCCGCCGAACCACTTGTCGTACCACTCGTCCATGGTGAGGAGGGTGACCCCGATCATCAGCGGCGCCGCCAGCAGCAGGTAGCGGAGAAAGTCCGGATCGAGGGGCGCGACGCGCAGGCGAAGCGGCACCCGCCCGCGCGCGTCGAGCAGCGCGTAGCCGAAGGGTCCGAGGGCGGCACCCACCAGCGCTCCCCAGGCAAAGCCGTCGACACCCATTGCCGGCGCCAGGAAGAGCCCGCCGGCGATGATACCGGCGTTGTAGATCAGCGGCGCCGCCGCCTGTGCACCGAAGCGTCCCTTCGCCATCAGCACCGCCCGCAGGATTCCGCCGCAGACGAAGAAGATCTGGGCGGGGAGGACGATGCGTGTGAGCCGAACCGTCAGCGCCTGCTTGTCGGCGGTGAAATCGGGGAACTGGAGGACCACCAGCGGCTCGGCGAACCACCAGAGCAACGAGGTGGCCACCAGCGCGACCAAGCCCAGCGTGCCGAACACGGTGGCGAAGACGCGATTGGCGGCCTCTTCTCCCCGTTCGGTGCGAATCCGGGTGTAGAGGGGAATCAGGGCAATCGAGAGCGCACCGATCCCCAGGAAGTGGTTGAGCATGTCCGGGATCTGGAAGGCGGCATAGTAGGCGTCGGTTTCGGCACCGACACCGAGGCGGTAGGCGAGCACGGCCTCGCGCACGAAGCCCAGTACCCGAGACAGGAAGAAGCTCGCCGCCAGCAGTGCGGCGGCGGCGGCCACGCGCCGCCCTCCGGCGTCGCCACCTCTCTCCCCAGTCACGCCGATCTCATCCCCCGCACCCAGTATGGAGCATTCAGCGGGGACGTTCCTTGCGTTCTTGCGTTTTCGGTCTTCCGAAAACGCAAGAACGCAAGGAACGTCCCCGACTTCCGACCTCGAGTAGAATATGAGGCAGTCGAGCCAACAGCATGAATTTCAAGCGTTTCGGGGTGAATTGGAGGGTCGGGTACTGAACCCGGAGGGGTGTTCGAGTAGCCTTGGGGTGGGGGAAGTCGCGATCGATGCAGCGGGAGCACCGGAGGTGGCTGTGGTGGTTGGCGGTGGCTCTGTGGATCGCCGTGGTGCTCGGCTTCTCCAGCGACCGGTTCTCGGCGGAATCGACCTCTCGCTTCCTCGCGCCGCTGGTGCGCTGGATCTTTCCCGCGATCAGTGCGGAGACGCAGCAGCTTCTCCAGTTTCTGGTACGCAAGGGAGCCCATGTCTTCGAATACGCGGTGCTGGCCGCCCTCGCCTACCAGGCACTCCGCGAATCGTCGAGCCCATGGCGCTCGGCGGGCTTGGCTCTGGCGCTGGTGGCCGCAGTGGCCGCCACCGACGAGACCCACCAGTCCTTCGCGGTCGCGCGCACCGGCTCCGTCATCGACGTATCCCTCGACGTGGCCGGGGGGGCTACGGCGCTCCTCCTGCTGGTGGGCATTCGTAGGCGCCACCGGGTGAGGCGCCTTCAGCGCGAGGCCGCAGGATGACGCAAGGGACGGGTCTTCTCGACAGAATCGAGCGAGTCGGAAATGCCCTTCCCGACCCGACCACACTGTTCGTGATCGGCGCCCTGCTGGTGATGGTGTTCTCACAGCTGGCGGCGAGCCTGGATTGGAGCGTCGAGAAGACCGTCTCGCGCCCGCTGCGCCAGCCAGTCCTGGACGCCTCCGGAAGTCCGGTGCTCGACCCCGAGACCGGCGATGAGATCACCACTGCGGTCCTGGACCGCGAGACCGGCGAGCCGCAGAAGGAGCTGGTCAAGGTGCCGGTGGTGTCGCGGGGGCTCCTCTCCTCCGATGGCCTCTACTGGGCGGTCTCCAGCATGGTGGACAACTTCAAGAACTTTCCGCCCCTGGCCATTGTCCTGGTCGGCATGCTCGGCATCGGCCTCGCCGACCGCACCGGGTTCATCGGGGCACTGCTCAAGGCCACGCTGCTAGCCGTCCCCCCCGCCCTGCTCACGCCCACCGTCTTTCTGGTCGGCGTGGTCTCCTCGGTGGCACTGGATGCGGGCTACGTGGTGCTTCCGCCGCTCGCGGCGGCCCTCTACCTGGCTGCCGGACGGTCGCCTCTGGTGGGCCTCGCGGCCGTCTTCGCCGGCGTCTCTGCCGGCTTCGGCGCCAACCTGATGATCACCAGCCTCGACATCATCCTGGCCGGGTTCTCCTCGGCCGGTGCACAGATCCTCGACTCCGACTACGCCGTGGATGTGAGGGCCAACCTCTGGTTCATGCAGGTATCGACGGTCCTGCTCGTCGGCGTCGGCTGGGCGGTGACGGCCTGGTGGGTCGAGCCCCGCTTCGCGGCCAAATCGCCGGAAGAGGGAGGCCCGGTAGACCGATCCGATCTCGACCCGGAGGAGCAACGGCTCGGCGACGACGAGAAGCGCGGTCTTCGCGCCGGTCTGCTGGCGGTGGCGCTGACGCTGCTGGTGCTCGTCGCCGCTACCTGGATCCCCGGTGCGCCGCTGCACGGAATGGACGGGCGCTTTCCGCGCTGGGTCGCGGCCATCGTTCCCCTGCTCTTCCTGGGCTTCCTGATCCCGGGCCTGGCCTACGGCCTCGCCAGCCGATCGCTGCGCAGCGACCGCGACGCGGCACGGCTCCTCGGCGAAACCATGTCGAGCATGGGCCCCTACATCGTGCTGGCCTTCTTCGCCGCCCAGTTCGTCGCGTACTTCCGCTACTCGGGCCTCGGTGAAATGCTCGCCATCGCTGGCGGAGACGTGCTGGCGCGCGCCGAGCTTCCCGCCCCGCTGCTGATGGTGGCCTTCGTGATCGTGGCGGCCGTCGCGAATCTCTTCATCGGGTCGATGTCGGCCAAGTTCGCCTTCTTCGCGCCGGTCTTCGTCCCCATGTTCATGCAGGTGGGAATCAGCCCCGAGCTGACCCAGGTCGCCTACCGGGTGGGCGACTCGGTCTCCAACGTGATCACCCCGCTCAATCCCTACGTGGTGATCATCCTGGTGTTCATGCAGCGCTACGTGCCGAAGGCCGGGATCGGAACCCTGGTGGCGCTGATGCTTCCCTACGCCTTCGCCTTCCTAGTGGCGTGGTGCGCCCTGCTGGTACTCTGGATGGGAATCGGGCTCGAGCTGGGTCCGATCGGCCCGCTCCACTACACCGTCCCCGGCTAGCCCGGGGCCAGGAGAGAACGGAGAATCTGCCCAGGTGAACGCTGCCGTCCTCGCTCTTTGCACCTTCGTCATCTTCCTGGTCGGCTACCGCTTCTACGGCCGCTTCCTCTCGCGCACCATCTTCCAGCTGGCCGAGGACGAAGCCGTCCCCTCGGAGCAGTTCCGGGACGGCGTCGACTTCGTCCCG
Source organism: uncultured delta proteobacterium (assembly GCA_963722885.1). Taxonomy (GTDB): domain Bacteria; phylum Myxococcota_A; class UBA9160; order UBA9160; family UBA6930; genus CAVXZE01. The sequence goes on along the minus strand of CAVROS010000008.1, from coordinate 248,927 downwards.
ACCCGCAAGGGCGTGCTCTGGGGCCACCACTTCACCTCCATCGCCGGGGCGGCGCCGATCGTGGGCCCGGCGATCGCGGTGATCTGGGGCTGGGTCCCGGCCCTCCTCTGGGTGGTCGTGGGCACGGTGATGATGGGGGCGGTTCACGACTTCTCCGCCCTGGTGATCAGTCTCCGCAATCGCGGCAGCTCGATCGGCGAGATCGCCGGGAACGTGATCAGCCCCCGGGTGCGGGCGCTCTTCCTGCTGATCATCTCGTTTCTGATCTGGATCGTGCTCGCCGTCTTCGCCTTCATCATCGGCACCCTCTTCGTCTCCAACCCGGGCGCGATCTTCCCGATCAACATCCAGATCATCGTCGCCATCGTTCTGGGCTGGCTGGTCTACCGGCGCGGGGTCCCGGTGTTGATTCCGTCGCTGGTCGGCTACGCGCTGCTGCTGGCCTCGATCTTCTACGGCAACGCGGTGGCCGAGGCCCTTCCCTGGCTCGCGGAGATCTCGGTGAGCAGCTGGGTCTGGATCCTGCTCATCTACTCCTTCGTGGCCTCGGTGCTGCCGGTCTGGCTGCTGCTACAGCCGCGCGACTACCTGAACGCACACCAGCTGATCACGGGCCTCTCTCTCCTCACCCTCGGCCTCGTCGTCCTGCGTCCGGAGGTGGTGGCACCGGCCTTCAATCTCTCGCCCGAGGGCGCGCCACCCGTGATCCCCTTCCTGTTCATCACCATCGCCTGCGGCGCGATCTCCGGCTTCCACGGTCTGGTGTCGTCGGGAACCACCTCGAAGCAGGTGGGCTGCATGACCGACGCCAAGGCGATCGGCTACGGCGCCATGCTGGGCGAGGGCTCGCTGGGCATGCTCGCGGTGCTGGCCTCGACGGCCGGCTTCGCCAGCTACGCCGAGTGGTCGGGCCACTACGCGAGCTGGGGCGCGGCCAGCGGGCTGAGCGCGAAGCTCGATGCGTTCGTGGCTGGAAGCGCCACCTTCGTCGCCTCCCTGGGCATCCCGATGGCGTCGGCGCGGACCTTCATCGCCGTGATGGTGATCGCGTTCGCGGCCACCTCCCTCGACACCGGCGCGCGCATCCAGCGGCTGGTGATCGGCGAGCTGGCAGCGACCTACGGTGTCAAGCCCCTCACCAACCGCTACGCCGCGGGCGCCGTGGGCATCGGCGCCGCGCTCCTGCTGGCGCTGACCCAGGCGGGGGGCAAGGGCGGACTGGCCCTCTGGCCGCTCTTCGGCACCACCAACCAGCTGGTCGCCGGAGTGACACTGCTGGTCGTCTCGATCTGGCTCAAGCGAAATGGAAGACCCGTCGTCTACACCCTCGTCCCCATGCTCCTGGTGGCGGCGGCGACGATCACCGCCATGCTCGGCGAGGTGTACGGCTACTATGGAAACTTCGGCGAGCAGTGGCTGCTGGCGGTGATGGGGAGCCTGGTGCTCGTCTGTGACATCTGGATCGTCCTCGAGGGTCTGCGCGTGCTGGTGGGGACGGAGAGGGGGCTGGAGTGGACGTCCGCGACCTGAGTGGGAAGACCGTTCTCGTCACCGGCGCGGGGAGCGGCATCGGCCGGGCCAGCGCCATCGCCTTCGGCTCACGCGGAGCGGATCTGGTGATCTGCGACGTGGACGAGGCCGGGCTCGGGCAGACCCAGGAGACCCTCACCACGATGGGCCGGGGTGTCCTGAGCCGGCGAGTGGACGTGGCCAATCCCGAGGAGATGCGCGCCTTCGCAGAGGAGGTCCACGGGCAGATGCGCGCCGTGGACATCCTGATGAACAACGCGGGAGTGGGACTGGCTGCATCCTTTCTCGACACCTCGCTGGAGGACTGGGACTGGCTGCTCCGGATCAACCTGCGGGGAGTGATCCACGGCTGTCACTACTTCGTGCCGCCGATGGTTTCGCGAGGCGTGGGAGGACACGTGGTGAACGTCGCCTCCCTGGCCGCCTACATACCGAGTGAGACCCTCTCGGCCTACACCACCTCCAAGTACGCCGTGCTGGGGCTCTCCGAGGCGCTGCACAACGAGCTCCACCGACACCGCATCGGCGTCACCGTGGTCTGCCCCGGCGTCATCAACACCAACCTTACGGGGAACTCGCGGATGCGCGGTGCGGCCGACGCACCCGGGGAGCGAGAGCGGTTGAGCCAGACCTACCAGCGCCGCGACTACGGCCCGGAGCGGGTAGCCAGCAACGTGCTGAAGGCGATCCAGCGCAATCGAACGGTGGCGCCGATCAGCCCGGAGTCGTGGATCATCTACTACCTGAAGCGCATCGCCCCCGGCGCCGTGCGCGCCCTCTCGCGCCGGATCATGGCCCCACCCCGCCACCCTGCCGGAAACGGGTGAGGGGAAGCGGATCCGGCACCGGCTCGGCCAGCAGCGTGTCGCGCAAGTGCTGCTCCACCCTCGCCCTGGTTTCGCGGCGTCCGATCGGCAGCAGGTGGGTGCCCGGGAACCAGTGGATGGCGGGCCGTTCCCAGTGCTCGAAGAGCGCCTGGGCCTGGTCGGGAGGACAGATCCGATCGGCCAGACCGGCCACGATCAGGCGCCCCGCCTTCGCCACCTTGGGCGCGTGGCGAAGCGGTGCGTGGGGAGCCCAGGCCTGCTCCAGCACCTCCTCGGTGAGACCCAGCGCCTCCCCGGCCAGGCGTTTCTCCTCGGAGAGATCCCGCTGAACCAAGGCCGTGAGAGAGGCCACCGGAACCATGGTGATCGCGCAGCTGAGCCGTGACTCGATCGAGGCGAAGAGCGCGGCGGTGTAGCCACCGAGGCTGATTCCGTAGACACCGAGCAGCGGCGCGCCCTGGCCGCGCAACCAGCCCGCCAACCGTCGAAGCTCCCAGATCGCCTGGCCAAACGCCGCGTTGGTCCAGAGCGGATGGGTGTCGAGAAACCCCGCTCCCGATCGCCGTCCGATCGCCCGAGGTCCGTGAAAGGGAAGCACCACCGCCGCCACGTCGAGGCCGAGGCGCCGATGAAGCCAGTCCACGTCCCAGGCACGAGCGTCGAGGGAGATGCGGCCCATGCGGTAGCCGTGGATGCAGATCAGGGTCGGGCGCGGCCCCGACGGGTGCCGCCACAGGTAGGCATGGGCGATGCGATTGCGATGCTGCGCCAGGTAGTCGTCGCGAATCTCGGGGTCGTTGGGCTGGTACTCGCTCTCGAAGTGGAGGTGCTCCAGTTGCCCCGCTCCCCTGATGCGGATCCGGGTCAGGTTCGCCTTCTCGAGGGCCGGCGGGGTGAAGTGCGCGAGATGGGGCTCGCGAACCCAGCCCTGCTCCAGGTGCCGCTCCGCCGCCGCCCGGAGATCCTGCGCCACCTCGACCAGGGGACGAGGCGGTCGAAGCACCTGGTCCAGCTTGGTGAGCAGCCTGACCATCTCGTCGAGGGCGATCCCCGCATTCAGTCCCGCCGAGAGCGTCGAGGGCAGCGACTCTCCACTCGGCGGAGGATCGAGCTGGAGCGACAGCTGGCTGCCGGTGAAGACCACCCCGACCCCGAGCACCGCGGTGGCGAGACCTCCGCCCACCGAGCCGGCGGCCGCCAGTGCGAGACCGGCCAGGACGGTGAGGAGGCCCGCTCCCACGACCCAGCGCGGGGTCGTCCGCGCCACCTCCCGGCGGAGGGCCAGGGCGAGGGCCCCGAGCCCGACCGCGATCGGCGCGATCAGGAAGGACGCCAGTGCGCCGGTCCCGAGCGCGACCAGCGTCATCCAGAGAGCGGTGACTCCGAGAAACGAAGCGACGAGACCGGTGTTCACTTTGCTGCGCCTCCATCTCCTGCTGGGGAAGAGGATGGACCTGCGAGGGTCGTCATGTCGAGCCAGAACGACTCCGCATTCGTGATCTGGATCCCGGGCGAGAGGGTCCGGATCACCCCGAGGTGGGTCACCACGGCGATCCGACCGCCGCTGTAGATCTGCTGGAGCGAGTGAAGGGCCGCGACCACCCTCTCCCGGAGCTCCCGGCGTGTCTCCCCACCGCCGGCCCTCACATCGAGGTCGCCAGCTCGAAAGCGGTCGAAATCCTCCGGCCAGCGCCGCGCGATCTCGTCACGGGCGAGCCCGCTCCAGTCTCCCACGTCGAGCTCGCGGAGCCCCGGCTCGAGCCGGGTGGCGATCCCCAGGCTGCGCCCGGCGATCTCGGCGGTCTCGCGCGCCCTTCGGAGATCGCTCGCCACCAGCACCGAGAGCGACTCCCCGGCCAGGCGCTCGCCCAGGGCGTGAGCCTGCTCCCGGCCTTCCTCGGAGAGGGGGGGATTCGCCTGGCCCTGCCAGAGCCCGGCCGCGTTCATGGTGGACTGTGCGTGGCGGATGCAGAGCAAGGTATCCATGGGCCGGGAAGAGTAGGGATTCGCGCGCCTTCCCTCTATCGGCTCGGGCCAGTTCGGTTACCCTAGCGCCCGATGGAGGGGCCCGATCCGACTTGGCTGTCGCTGCTGCCGGCCCTGGTGACGATCTTTCTCGCTTTCGCCACCAGGCAGGTATTGGTCGCGCTGTTCGCAGGTGTGCTGACGGGGAGCGTGGTGCTGCTGCTCCAGGGGAGCAGCATCTTGGACGCCAACCCGATCACCCGCTTCCTGCTCCCCGCGATCGGCTCCAAGGGCTACGCCAAGATCCTGCTGATCTATCTGTGGTGCCTGGGCGGGCTGATCGGGATCTGGGGAAAGACGGGCGGGGCTCGCTATTTCGCCCAGACCGTGGGCGGCTGGATGGCCCAGGGTCCGCGCTCGAGTCTCCTCTTCGGCTGGCTGATGGGCGTGCTCTTCCACCAGGGGGGAACGGTGAGCACCGTGCTCGCCGGCACCACCGTCAAGCCGGTCTCCGATCGCCACCGCGTCAGCCACGAGGAGCTCTCCTACGTGGTGGACTCGACGGCGTCACCGGTCGCCACGATCCTTCCCTTCAACGCCTGGCCCGCCTACGTCGCGACTCTGGTCGCCGGTACGATTCCGCTGATTCCGGACGAGGCGGCGGGCTACCGCTTCTTTCTGAGCTCGATTCCCTTCAACTTCTACGCGCTCTTCGCGGTGACCGCCACGCTCCTCTTCTCCCTGGAATTGCTTCCCTGGATCGGGGGGACGATGGCCCGCGCCCGCGCGAGGGCGCGGGAAACCGGCGCGCTCGACGCACCGGAGGCAGAGCCGCTCTTCACCCCCGACGAGCCGGAGGAGCTGGCGGTGGAGGGCTACCAGCCGAGCCTGGCCGACTTCATCGTACCGATCGGCGTCCTGCTCGGGGTGGCGATCCTGCCCTTCATGCTCTTCGACGCGGACCGGATCAACGAGGCCTTTCTGCTCTGCGTGATGGCGGCGATGTTCCTGGCGGCGGCGCGTGGCATGTCGCTCGACATGATTCTCGACGGCTTCATCACCGGATGTCGAAACATGACCATCGGGGCCATCGTCCTGGGTCTGGCCGTGACGCTCGGGACCGTGTCGAGGGAGCTCGGAACAGCGACCTGGGTCGTCCAGGCCATTGGCGAGGCACTCCCGGCCATTGGCCTTCCGGCGATCCTGATGCTGCTGTGCATGGGGATCGCGTTCTCCACCGGAACCTCCTGGGGCACCTACGCCGTGGTCTTTCCGGTGGCGATGCCCCTGGCCTACGCACTCAATCCGGATCCGCTCTACGTGCAGCTCTGCTTCGGCGCGGTGCTGGGTGGCGCCGTCTTCGGCGACCAGTGCTCTCCGATCTCGGACACGACGATTCTCTCGAGCATGTTCACGGGCTGCGACCTGATGGACCACGTGAAGTCACAGATCCCACTCGCGCTCGTCGCCGCGGGTCTCGCCGGGGTCGTGGCGACCGCCCTCGTCGCCGCCGGCTGAGATGCGGCTGCGCAGCGCGCGGGTTCGCCCGAGGATCTCCGGGCGGGCATCCAGGTACTCGGAGAGATCCCGGTAGACCCGGCTCTCCGTCTCGAGCAGGGCCGCGTCGCGCCCGTCCTGGGCGAGATTGGCCCATAGCACCACTCGGGTTCCCGAATCGTCGACCCGGGTCGACGGCCGAGCCAGGCGTCTGGCAATCTCTGCGAACTCCCGGGCCTTCGCCGCGCTTCCAAACTGCATCAGCCAGGCGAAGGCGGTGCCCGTGGGACAGTCGAAGACGACGGCGCGATCGGCGTCCCACCCTTCGGCCGCGGCCGCGGCCTCGGGCCCTGCCATGCCCCGCTCCTGCGCCCAGATCCGCAGGCCGAACTCACCGAAGCTATTGGCACCGACCGTCGTGCATTCGGGCGAGGGCGCGATCCGCTCGGTCTCGAGCTGAAGGAACCGGAGCGGCCCACGGTCGGAGGGATCGAGGTAGCGCTCCGGGTGCAGCACCTCTTCGCTGGTGAGCGGCGGATCCAGGAGCGCCGCATCGAGCGCGGCGACACCTCCAGCATCGACGATCTGGGTCACCAGCGCGTAGCCGGCGGGATACATGAGAACCAGACTTTCGCGAACCAACCGAGGCACCTCCTGGTGCTGCTCCTCGGACCAGTGAGTCTCGAAGTCCGATGCGAGCTCCTCGGGTGGGGGTATGGGAAGTCCGTAGCTCAGGTAGTCGTCTCGATACCCCGCCCAGGTGGCGTCCCCTTCGAGCAGTGCACCGAGAGCGAATGCCAGGTCATCGTGATCGAGCAGTCCGAGGGTCACGTCGATCAGATCGGCATGGATGGCCTGCAATGCGTGAACCAGCTCGTGCACCAGCACCTGGTCGACTCCCTGGCCCAGGTGAACTCCGTCAGCCTGTCTCCCCGGCTCTGCGACGACGTAGAGCTGGCCGTCCAATGGAGCGTAGAAACCGGCTACCGCGTCGGCCTGAAACTCGATGAGCGCCTCCCAGAGGTCCGCGTCGGCCGGTAGCAGGCCCAGGGCTTTCTTGACCCTCTCGTCCGTCCGGCGGATCTCCGGCGTGTAGACCCTCGCGATCGACTCCGCCACAACCGCCTCGACCTTCCCGCGGGACACCAGCTGGGCCTCGACCGGCTCGCGAAAGAGAAGGCCCCGCGCCCGCTCGGCCCGGTCTTCCAGGGGGCGGAGAACCTCCGGAGGCAGGAATGCCGGTACGCCAGCGGCGCAGGCGAGCGCAGCTGCGAGGACCCAGAGCCCGGGGCAGCGGCCCGGGCAGCTCCCTTTTCGGCCCCCCATGACGCAACTCTAGCGTCTTCCCCTCGACACAAGAGGCTGCCAGCTCCCACTCATTCATGTGGGGAGAAAGCCTCGAAGCGAGGACGCGGACCGGATGCAATTCGCACCGCAGCCCGCGTACGCTGGCGAGCCCTTGGGGCGGCGGCGATTCGACAACCTGCACACCGAGCTCTCGGTGGCGCTCGGCGCCGCGGTTCCGCGCTTCCACCTGTGGATGGAGCTTCACGAGTTCGACATCGACCCGGAGCGACTCACCCGAGAGGAGGCAATCGCCTTCTGCAACGGGCCTCTGGAGTCCTACCTGCACAGATGTGGACTCTCGCTCCGGCGCCGGGCGCTCCGCCGCCTGTGCCGAAAAATCAGAAAATACGACCCGGACATCGCGACACCCTACGAGCGCTTCGCGGCACTCCCTTAGAGGAGAAGACGCGGAGTTCCCATTGGCACAGCAACGCGAAGTCCTTCTGATCGAAGAGGGTACCGGAGCCTCGGCATCCCTTCTGCGCCGTCGGCTGCGAAGCCTGGGTTTCCGGACCACGCTGGCGCGCCGAGCCGACGAGCTCGACCGGACGCTGGATCAGCCGGAGCTGCCCTTCCGGGCAGCGCTGCTCAGCACCCGAATGCCGTCCGGGCGCCTCTCCGCCTTCGCCACTCCGCTCCGCCAACACCTCGAGTCCGGCGAGCTGATCGGGCTGGCGGTGGGAGAAGAACCGGCGCCGGAAGTCCGGCAGCAGCTCCGCGAGGCGGGATTCACCCTCGCCCTCTGGCATCCCTTCGACGACCGCACCCTGCGGTTCCAGGTAAACCGGGCCTTTCTCCGGGCTCGAGCCAGAGGACCGGCCCGCGGCGAGCTTCGGGCACCGCTGGCCTGGCGGGTGTGCGTCCGCACCCCAGGGCGACGCAAGGAGGCCCGGCTCTACAACCTCTCCGAAGGCGGCGCCTTCCTCGAGACTCCGCGTCCCTCGATGGTCGGGGCGAAGATCAAGGTCGAGCTTCAGCTGCCGAACGGCTCCCAGTCACTGCCCGCCAACGTGCTGTACACCAACGTGCCCGGAAACTTGTTGCGCCCTCACGTTCCCGTCGGCATGGGCATCCGCTTCACGGATCCGAGTCCGACCCTCAGCGGCGATCTGGCTCGGATCGTCGCGCAGCGCAGCCTCGACCTGCTCGTCTAACGGGGACGTTGTTGAACGTTCAATTTCTCGAGCTAGCTCGAGAAATTGAACGTTCAACAACGTCCCCACTTCCGGTCAGGATGCGATTCGCTGCTGGATTACTTCGCGCAAGGAGAGGAGCGCCCGGGCGCGGTGTGAGATGCGGTTCTTCTCGGTCGGCGGAATCTCTGCCATCGATCGGCCCCCGCCCTCCACCTCGAAGATCGGGTCGTAGCCGAAGCCACGTCCACCCCGGGGCGCGTCGAGAATCCGACCGGGGCACTCGCCGCGGGCCGTGATCACCTCGCCACCGGGAAATGCCAACGCCGCCACGCACACGAAGCGAGCGCTGCGGTCCGTCGCGCCGCTCGCGGCGAGATCGCGGAGCAGCTTCTCCAGGCGGCCGGCGTCGTCGAGATCTGCGCCACCAAAGCGCGCCGAGCGCGGTCCGGGGCGGTTGCCGAGCGCCGTCACCTCGATTCCCGAGTCGTCCGCCAGGGCCGGCCGGCCGGTCGCGTCGGCGATGGTGCGGGCCTTGGCCGCGGCGTTGGCTTCGTAGTCGTCCCCTTCCTCGGGAAGCTCCACCTCGGGAAAGGCTCCCAGCGCCTCGAACCTGACGGAGAGCTCGCCGAGGATCTCACGGAACTCGCGCAGCTTGCCGGGATTGGAGGTCGCGAGGACCAGCTCCGGGAGGGAAGCAGAGTCGGTCGGCATCAGCTCGATCCGCCGGCTTCAGCGAGCGCGTTCTGCTGAAGCCGAGTCAGCTCCTCGATGCCGCGAAGCGCCAGGGTGGTCATCGCGTCGAGCTCGTCTCGCGAGAAGGTCGCCTCCTCGCCGGTGCCCTGGATCTCGGCCAGGCGTCCACTGTCGGTGGCGACCAGGTTCATGTCGACGTCGGCGCGTGAGTCCTCGTCGTAGTCGAGATCGAGCAGCACCTGGCCGTCGACCACGCCCACGGAGACGGCGGCGATGGAGCCCCGCAGCGGCGTGCGGTCCAGCGCGCCGCGGCGCACCAGGCGGGAGAGGGCCAGCGCAAGGGCGGTATAGCCACCGGTGATCGAGGCGGTTCGGGTCCCGCCGTCGGCCTGGAGCACATCGCAATCCACCCACAGCGTTCGCTCACCGAGCCCTTTGGTGTCGACGACCGCACGGAGAGAACGGCCGATCAGGCGCTGGATCTCGAGGGTGCGTCCCGATTGCTTTCCCCGGGCAGCCTCCCGCTCGACCCGGCGGTCCGTGGAGCCGGGCAGGAGCGAGTACTCCGCGGTGACCCAGCCGCGTCCGCTTCCGTGCTGGAAGCGGGGCACCGTCTCCTCGCTGCTGACGGTGCAGAGCACCTTGGTCGCCCCGAATTCACAGAGCACGGAGGCCAGCGGGTTCTCGGTGAAGTTCGTCAGAAGCCGCACCGGGCGCAGCTGATCCGGAGCCCGTCCATTCGACCGCATCAATCGCTCCCCCCGCCCGCCGCGCCGCGCCGGGCATCGTAGCGCTTCGCGAACTCGACGACGGCCTCTGCCAGGCCGTCGGCCAGACGATCGCGCTCGGCGGAAGAACGCAGGTCGCTCTCGTCGGCGGGATTGGTGAGGAAGCCGATCTCGACCAGGGCAGCGGGCATCTGTACCCCCATCAGCACCACGAAGGGCGCCTGCTTCACCCCTCGCGACCGGCCGCTGGCCAGCTTGCTCTGGACCAGGCCGGAGAACTCCTGGGATTCCACCAGGTGCTCGGTGGCGATCAGATCGCCGAGGATTCCCAGCAGGGGATCGTCGGCGATCTTCGCGACTCCCCCCGAGCCTGCAAACGCCTGGTTCTCCAGGTTGGCGAGCCTCTGCGCGGCCTCGTCACTGGCCTCCAGCGACACGAAGAAGGTCTCGATCCCCCGAGCGCTCCGGGACCGGGAGGCGTTGGCGTGGATGGAGATGAAGAGATCGCCGCGGACGTCATTGGCGATGGAGGTGCGCTGCTCGAGAGAAACGAAGCGGTCGTCGCTGCGCGTCAGCACCACGCCGATCCCGCGCGCCGGGAGACGCTTGGCGAGGCGGAGGCTCACGTCCAGGACGAGATCCTTCTCCAGCAGCCCCCCGCCGCCGCGCGCGCCCTGGTTCTCGCCGCCGTGGCCAGCGTCGATGACCACGGTGTCGAAGCGATCGGGCCGGGACTCCGAGCTCGCCGGCGACGAGAGCAGAGCCAACGCGCACGCCGCGACCCCTAGCGCGATGCCGATCCGGCGATCTTTCAACCTCGGTTCCCCCCGACCGGGAGGTTATCAAACCGGCCTCTCTCCTTCCCGCGCCCGCGTGACAGTCCTCTGGACCTCCCGTATCGTCGAGGTCAGATGGTAGTTCGGGTCGGTCTGTCACTGGCGCTCCTGTTCCTGGCCGGGTCCGCAACCGGCCAGAGTCAGGGTGAGCTCCCGGCCGTCGCCCGTCCCCGCTTCACGGCCGGCAGCGAAGAGCTCGGCTCGGGCACCGTCTTCTTCGTCCGCGTCGCAGACGAGGTGGGTGTCGCCGCTGTCGGTGCCGCGCACTCCTTCGACCTCGGAGCGCTCTCGCAGACCCGCGAGGTCGAGTTCCGCCTGGGGAACAGCAAGCGTCGGGTGGGGGTCGCGAGCCGGCTCTACACCGAGCCCGGGCAGTCGTTCAGGGATCCCGGAGCCACACTGCGCGACGACTTCATCGTCTTCGCTCTCGACGCCCCGCCCTTCGGAATCCGGATCCTGGAGCTCGACACGGATGCCTCGGACCTGGATGGCTCCCGGGTGCGAATCCTCGGCGTTCCCGCTGCGATTCCACAGGACGAGGACGACATCTTCGGCAAGGTGCGAGCCGTGACCGACACGCGCATCGAGGTGGCGCTCGACGTACCCGTCGACCTCCGGGGCTGGGGTGGCGCTCCGGTGCTCCGGCACCCGGACGGCAAGGTGGTCGGAATCCTCGAGGCCGCCTGGCCGGAGGGAACCACGCTGCGTCTCGGGGCGGCACCCATCGCCGGAGTCCTGGAGGCGCTGGAGCGTCCTCTCGAGAGTGGAAGAGGTCTGCCGTTTGCGCGCTTCGCGGTGGCGGAAGGATCCGCAGATCCGGCGGAGCGGCCGGTGGTAGCCGGCGACGAGCCGGTGGTGATCTCCGCCATCGTGACGGAGAGCGCCCCGCCCGAGGACGAGCCCCTGTTCACGACGGCGGGGCGGGACCCCACCGAGCTTCTGATCGAGATCGAGCACCCGAACGACGGAGCCATCGTCGGCGAAGCAGCGGGCGCCTTCATCGCCGGACGCGCCCTTGCGGTGCTGGGCGACTTCCAGCGCTTCGACGTGCTGCTGGTGCTCGACACCTCAGGCTCGACCAGCGAGATGACCGGGGCGGACATCAACGGCAACGGCGTCGTCGGCCAGGGTGGACTGCGCGGGCTCTTCCGAACCGACGGATGCGGGCGATTCGATCCTGGCTGCCGAGGTCGCGGCGGCGCGCCAGATGCTGAAGGGCCTCGACCCGCGCAGCACCCGGGTCGGCCTCGTCACCTTCGCCGGCGACCCGCCGGGCCAGGGCGGCCTGTTCTCACGGGGGCCGCGCAAGGCGGCTCTCACCGAGGAGCCTCTCACCTCCGACTACGCGCGCATCGAGCGCGCCCTCGACGACGTGCTGGAGCGAGGCCCCAACGGGATGACCAACATGGCCGAGGGCCTCGACCTCGCCTGGGTCGAGCTCACCGGGCTCAAGGGCGGCCTCTCCGAGCCCGATCGCGACAGCGAAAAGGTGATCCTGTTCTTCACGGACGGGCAGCCCACCCTGCCCTACGAACCGTTCTTCGAAGCCGACAACGTGAAGGCCGTCCTCCGCGCCGCCGACCGCGCCAAGCGGATGAAGGTGAAGATCCACTCCTTCGCCATCGGGCCGGAGGCCCTGGACGGACCCGTCGCCGCGGTCGAGATGGCCTCCCGCACCGGCGGCAACTTCACTCCGGTCCGCCATCCGGCCGACCTGGTCGAGGTCATCGAAAACGTCAGCTTCGCCAACATCGACGAGGTCAAGATCGAGAACCTCACCACCGGTTCACCCGCTTCGGGTCTCTTCACCAATGCCGACGGCACTTTCAGCGCCCTGGTACCGTTGGAGGCGGGATTCAACCGGATCCAGGTGGCGGTCCGGGCAAACGACGGATTGGAGGCGACCGCCGAGATCACGCTGAAGTACGCGCCGGGAGTCGAGTCCGTCATACTGCCCCGAGAGCTGATGGGCCAGCGAAACCGTCTGCTCGAGCAGCGGCTGGTCGAATTGAAGCGCGGAAGGATCGCCGCAGAGCAGGAGCAGGCCGACGTGGCTCGAAAGGAGCTTCTCCTGGAGATCGAGCGCGAGCGCAGCAAGGCGCAGCAGCGTGCCGAGCAGCAGCGCAAGGAGCTGGACCTCGAAGTCGAGCCGACGCCGGAGCGCTAGCTCGGCTTATCCGCCTGTCGGAGGTGGCAGCAGCTGGGTGATCTTCACCCGCTCGAGCTCCTTTTCCTTCCCGCTTCGGTGCTTCTTTCGCATGTACTTCTGGAAGCGCCGGAAGGTCTTGGGCCTCTTCTTCTCGAACCAGCTCAGGAACTGATCGCCGGTCTCGAAGAGCCACTTGTCGGCGGGTTCGTCCTTGACGCGGTTCTCGCACTCGCGCCAGTCGAACTCCTTGCAGATGATCGGTCGCGATGCATAGCTGTCGCAGAGCCCCTGCGGCGTCAGGTGTTCGCACTTCGCCTCGAACTTGATGTACCAGGCGCCTTCCCAGTCGACGAAGATCGAGACACCCTGGTGGTACAGGTACCAGACGATGTAATCGTACTCCTTCATCGTGGTGGGCGTGTCGATCTCGATGGCGACGTAGCTGCAGCACTGGACGCACTCGAAGCAGGGGTGATCCGATTGCTTCTCCATGCTGGCAGGCGCATCAGCCGACCCCGTTTCCGCCCCCACGGGCGTCGGACGGTGAAGCGTCACGCCGTTTGCGGCGCCTTCCTTCTCGCGATCCAGCTCGGCCACGAAGACCCCCCTCACCAATCAGCTTAACGCATCGCATCGCCTTCGCGACGTCAGGTTCTGCCGAGGCCGGCTTCCTCCTTGCCGTGCTCCGTCTGCGTGTCGATCTCGAGGTAGCCGGCCAACCAACGCACGCCCAGGTAGAAGGGCAACGTGTCGAGCGCCGCCACCGCCACCTTGAAGACGTAGGCCGATCCGATGAAGATCCAGAGCTGGGGCCAGATGGCTGCCTGGGGATCGATCGGCAATCCTCGCGCGTAGAAGTGCGTGATGGTGATGACCGCGAAGGTGTCCACGAACTGGCTCACCATCGTCGAGCCGTTGTTGCGCAGCCAGAGATGGCGTCCCCGCGTCAGCCGCTTCCAGAAGTGGAAGAGGTAGACGTCACAGAGCTGCGCGGCGAGATACGCCACCATCGACGCCACCACCGCGCCCATCGTGAGCATCCGGATGCGGTAGAAGGCGAAGCTGTAGTCGTCCGTCGGCGGCAGACCCGTAGCCGGGTCGAAGGCGGGCACCGGAGGCAGCTCCCCGCCCAGCCAGAGGAAGAGGAATACCCAGCAGTTCAGCCCCAGGCCAACCCAGACGACGAAGCTCGCCCGGGCGCGTCCGTAGAGCTCCGAGATGAAATCGGTGCACAGGAAGGTGATGGGATACGGAAGCACGCCGACCGCAAGCGCCATGGGGATGCGCATGCCGAACAGCTCGAAAGAGAGATCGATGAAGCGCGAGACGCCGAGGACGTTCAGCATCGTCATCGACCCGAGGAACAGACCCGCGAGCACCAGGAAGACGCGCTCGCGGCGCGCGTGCAGCTCGGACGCTTCGATGGGATGCAGCTCACTCACGAGCCGCGAGCCTAGCCTGCATTTCTCACCGGGTCGCTACTGCGGCCGGTGGGAACAGCAGGCTAGCGCGCCGCGGAGCGAATCTGCTCGACGGTGAACTCCTCGGTCTCGCTGAAGACCTTGAGAGGAGCCCACTCCGGCAGCTCCGACATGCGGGGCATGCCGCTGGTCATCGCGCCGGTGGGATCGATCACCCAGGGATCTTCGGCCTTCTCGAACCAGAGCGTCACCATGTGATGCTGCCCGTCGCTGGGCCGGAAGACGATCGCCCGAAACACCTCGTCCTCGCGGAAGCCGAGATCTCGCAGGATGTGGTAGACGAGCAGCTCCAGGCCGTCGCAGTCGTCGCCGTTCCGGGTGAGGGTCTCCTCCAGGGTCGCCCAGTGGTCGATCGGACCGTCGGCGAGATAGTGCTTCTTGGCCTCCCGCTGGATCCACTCGGCGGTCTCTCGGGCCATCTGCCGTTTGCGCTCGACGCGGAACGCAAAGTACTTGGAGCGAAGACTCCCATCGGTGGGCGCATCGACGCGCGTCTGCCCGGACCCGGAGACGGAAGCCGGCGTCCGCAGCCGATCGATGTTGGGAAGCGCCCGCTCTCGCGATTGCCAGCCTGCGATCATCGGTGTCCAGGGGTCCGACGGCGCGGACGCGGCGAAGTAGTCGTAGCCGACGGAAGGCGCGTGGAGGGCCGAGGGCGTCACGCAGCCCAGCGAGAGCAGCACCACCGCGACCCCCGCCAGCCGGAGAGCCCGCCGCGCACTGCCTCGATGTCGTCGGCCGGGGGAAGACATGTCACCGGACTCTTCGTCCCGGCCGTTTCGGAAATTGAGCGTAACCTACTGAAATATAAGAGCATTCTATGCCATTGGGTGAAATTTCCCATAGCCGAAAACATGATGGGGATCACACTTTCTGCTCCCTGCGCCGGCAGCTTTGCTGCAGGCGGACGGCAACTGACCGGAAGCTCGAGGCGGGCTCCGCAGGGGCGCTCAGGCGGGGATGGAGGGAAAGAAGCGCACCAGGGTGAAGAGAATCACGGCGAAGGCGACGATGACGGGAATGCCGCCGAGGATGTAGAGGATGCGCGACCTTGTCGACTCCGCCCTTCCGGCCTTCATCGTCCGACATCGAAGAGCCTCCGCTCCGAGCTCCTTCGCTGACAGCCAAGCTAGCGACTGCGTGGCCTCCCGTCGATTCACGCTAGCTTCGAGCACAGAAATCTTGGAGGAGAAAATCGGGAGATGAAGACCATCGGGACGATCCTGATCGTGAGCCTGTGCCTCGCCTGCGCGGCGACCAAGGAGGCGCGCAACGTGAAGCAGGCGGAGGCGGGCTTCCTGGGCGACTACTCCATGCTGAAGGAGAACCCCGGGCCCGGCGCCCGGCTCCGCTACCTGCGCGGAGACGTGGACTGGAAACGCTACGACAAGCTGCTGCTCGACCCGGTGCAGTTCTGGAAGGCCGCGGACGAAGAGGCCGGCCTGAAGCGAGGCGGAGAAGCAGGGCCTGCTCAACTACTTCCACTCGGCCTTCCACGATAGGCTATCCACGGATTACGAGATGGTGAGCCTCCCCCAGCCGGGCGCGCTGCGGCTATCCATCGCCTTCACGCAGCTGAGCGACCGCAACGTGACCCTGGACACCGTCTCCACCTACGTGCCCCAGCTTCGGCTCGTCTCGGAGGCCAAGAACGTGATTACCGGCAAACCTTCCTTCGTGGGCGAAGTGGCCTTCGAGGGAAGACTCACCGACGCCGACACCGGAGAGCTGCTGGGGGCGGCGGTGGACAAGCGCGTGGGCGGCAAGACCATCAAGAACATGGACGACTGGGTGGACGTGAAGAAAGCCATCGACTACTGGGTCGAGGGCTTCGCCTACAGCCTCTGCAAGCTGCGCGAGGGCACCGACTGCAAGGCCCCGTGAGCGGATGGGCTCCACGGGCCACCATCACCCGCAAACCCGGCCAGGTTCCTACCGGCTACTGCATCCAGCCGAAGAGCGCAGAGGGCGCCGCCGGAATGATGAAGATGCGCAGGTCCCAGTCCGCGCCCACGGTGTCGGGCCGCACCACGTTGTAGTGGAACTCGGCGCCGATCCGCACCGGCACCTTGCCGAACTGGAAGGTCCGGTTGATGCCGAGGCCGATCGGGACTGTCCAGCGATTGTCGCTATCCGCCTCCCAGTTGGCGATGATTTTGGGCCCGGCGCCGATCGAGGTGGTGTCGTTGAGGGAGTAGTAGACGAAGTACTGGATGTTGGTGAGGTTGACGTCGTCTCGGCTGTCGGGGCCCGCGTAGCTGAAGTACTGCTGGAGCAGTGTCTCCGATCTTCCGACTTCGGAGGGGGCCTCTCCCCACTCCATCGCACCCGCGAAAACATCCAGGCTATTCTTCGCTCTCCATGGAAATCGATCTCCATCGTCTGCTCCTGGAGAACCCGCTCCTGCTGGCCTTCGTGGTCATCGGGCTCGGCTACCTGGTCGGCAGGCTGCGCATCGGCGGCGTGGACGTGGGCGTCACCGCGGGCGTGCTGCTGGTGGGCCTGCGTGCTCGGCCACCTGGGCTTCCCGGACCAGCCCGGGGCCGCCACCTTCGGCTTCTCGATCTTCATCTTCTCCGTCGGGGTGCAGGCGGGGCCGAGCTTCTTCGGCGCCCTTCGCGAGGACGGCAGGCGCTACATCCTCCTCGCCCTGGTCGTGGCCGGAACGGCGGCAATTCTCGCCACCGTCCTTTCACGGGTACTGGGTCTGGAGCAGGGCCTCGGAGCGGGGCTCCTGGCCGGCGCGCTCACCAGCACCCCGACGCTCGCCGGCGCCCAGGATGCGGTGACGAGCGGGCTCGCGCGCCTGCCCGAGGGCATGGACGCCGCCCGCGCCTCCAGGAACGTGAGTGTCGGCTATGCGATCACCTACCTCTTCGGAACCGTCGGTATGATCACCTGCGTGCGCTTCCTCCCCGGGTTCCTGGGGATCGACCTGCCGGCCGAGGCCCGAAAGATCGCCCAGGAGCGGGGGATCGGGATCCGTCGGCGAGTCGTCGGCTCGGCCGCGGCGCTGCCCATCGTGCGCGCCTACCGCGTGGGCGAGGAGGCCGTGGGCAAGACGCTCGAGCAGCGCTGCCTCGAGCTGGAGCGCAAGGTGCTGCCGCTTCGCGTGCGCCGGGGGAGGGAGATCCTCGATGCGGACCCGTCCCTGGAGATCGAGGAGGGCGATGTCGTTTCCTCGATCGCGTCGGTCGAGGAGCACCGACAGGCGCGCGAGCGACTGGGCGACGAGATCCTCGACCCCGAGCTGATCGACTTTGCGATCGTCACCCGGGAGATCGTGGTCAGCCAGGCCACCGCCACCGGCAAGCCGCTCTCCGAGCTCGGGCTGCGCGAGGAGTACGGCTGCCTCCCGGTGCGGCTCACCCGGGCCACCATCGACCTCACCGTCGAGCCCGGTGCCGTCCTACAACGCGGCGACCGGCTCCAGGTAACCGGCGAGGAGTCCCGGGTGGAAAAGCTGGCGGAGAGCCTCGGCTACCTCGAGGGAGAGGTGGAGCAGACCGACCTCCTGACCTTCTCCTTCGGGATGGTGGCCGGCTTCCTGCTGGGGCTCGTGGTGGTGAAGCTCGGAGGAATCTCGATCGGTCTCGGCACGGCGGGGGGCCTGCTGCTGGTCGGCATCCTGGTGGGCTTCCTCGGCTCCGTCAATCCGACCTTCGGGCTGATGCCCGCCCCCGCGCGCTCCTTCCTGATGAACTTCGGACTCGCGCTGTTCATGGCCTCGGTGGGCCTGAAGGCGGGCGCGGGCGTGGTCGAGGCCCTGGTTTCGGTCGGTCCCGCGATGATCGGGGCGGGAGTCCTCGTCACCCTGGTCCCTGTCGGCGTGGGCTTCGCCGTCGGCCGCTACGCCCTCGGCATGAACCCCGCCCTCCTGCTCGGCTCGATCACCGGAGCCATGACCAGCACACCGTCGCTCAACGTTCTCGCCGAGCTCTCCCGTAGCTCGGTGCCCGCCCTCGGCTACGCGGGGACCTACACCTTCGCGAACGTGCTCCTCACCTTCGCGGGCACCGTGCTGATGATGCTCTAGCGCCGCGCCGGCGGAGGTACGCTCAGAAATCCACCTGGAAGCGCGCCTGCAGGATGTCCACGTCACCCTGGCCGAAGACGCGGCCGTGAACGTAGTTGGTCGGAGAGGCGGAGGTTGGCGAGCAGGTACCAGTTGAGGCCGAGGGTGAAGTTCAGCTCCTGGCCGCCCCGGATGTCCGCGTCGTTGAGGTCGAGCATCGACACGCGTGCCGCGAGCTGAAATGCTCCCCATTGGCGCTTGGAAGGCCGGAAGGGGTTCTGGGGGATTACCCGGCCGAAGCACACCGGCCGCGCGGCCGTAGATGCGACGCTCTCCGGTGAGGAAGTAGGCGACCTGCGCATAGCCTCCCCAGAATGACCAGATCGGAGAAGCCGCGAGTCACGATGGATGTTCAATCCGATCGCCTCGGCCTGGACCGACAGCGAGCCTTCGAGCCAGGCGAGCTCGACACCGAAGCGGTCTCCGCCGCTGATGCCAGCGATCTCGGGAGTCTTGATCAGCTTGGGCACCAGGCGCGACTCGGGCCGCTGTCCGATGGTCAGGCCACTGGCATCGCTGAATATGTGGCTGTAGGAGCACCCGACCATCACCAGCCGGCTGCCGTCTTCGGAGGAGACGGGAACCCAGTTCACCCGGGCCGCGATCTCCCAGTCGTTCTCCACGCCCTCGAGACTGTCGTCTACCTCGGCCAGCGACTCGTCGAGAAAGAAGATGCCCGCCGCCCAGCGAAGGCGCCTGTCGAAATGGGTACTGGTCGCGAGGACACCGGTATTGCGACTCGGGGCCAGGGCGTTCGCGAGGCTGCGTTCCAGGAACGTGGTGTATCGCAGGCTCATCGCCTGTTCGAGCGAGAAGGGCTCCTTCATGTAGCCGGCCTGCACCGCCCCGAGCGGCCCCAGCCCTCGAATCCCGGCGTAGAGGTCCTTCACGTCCTCGTCCTCGAAGTCGTAGGACGCCTTGAACATCAGGTGGTCGAAGGCAAAGCCCTGCACGTAGGCTCGGAGCCGACGGAAATCCGAGTCCGAGTTCCAGCCCCGCTCTTCCGTCTGCTTCAGTCCGTCGTCCAGATGAAAGACCGCTCCCTCGTACTGGACCTGCCCACCGAAGAGAAGCTCGTAGCGACCGTCGTTTCGGACCAGGTCGGACCCGTTCTTCCACTGGTAGCTCCAGCCCTCGGGATCGATCGCCGGGGCGGGGCGATCCTCCGGCTCCGGCCTCTCCTGCTCGAGCAGCTCGTCCTTCAGTGCCGCCTCTTCCTCCTGGGCGGCTTCGGCTTCGGTCCGCTCCGGATCGGGCGCCGGAGTCTCCGATTCGGTCGCCCCGGAGCTCTTCGCGGCCCCAGGGCTGGCCGCCGGGTCCGCGCCGAGGGCGGCGATCGGCTGGAGAAGAAGCGCGAACGCGAGCACCCAGAACACGACCGGTACCAGCCACTGGCCTCCCGGCTTTTTCTCTCCCACCACCCTGCGAAGCCACTCGAGCATTCCCGCGCGGTATAGCAGCGGTGACGCCGAGCCGCAGCCAGACCGGTAGTCTGCATTTCTCACCAGGTCGCTGAGCTCGAACGCTAGGATGACTGTCGAACCGTCGAAGGGAAAAAGAGGGATGGCATTCAGAGCGGACGTCTACGCCTGGCTCACGGATGGGAAGATCCAGAGGATCTCACCGGGCGACGGAATCTACTACCAGGCCTGCATCCACCCGGAGGGAACCCACGCCGTCTTCTATGGGGGCGCATCGGGGCCGGTCCGCGTCTGGCGCACGGACCTGGCGACACTCGATTGCGAGGCTCTGACCGAGCCGGGTACCGGGGCGGTGCATCCGGTCTACTCCTGGGACGGGCAGCGGATCGCGTTCGCCTCGGATCGAGGTGTCGAGCAACGGCGCACCACCGTGGAAGAAATGACGCCTCTGGGCCCGAACGTGGGAGAGATGGTCGTCAACCTCTTCGTGATGAACGCGGACGGCGGCGGGGCGCGCCAGATCACCCGCGGTCCCCACCGGGACCACCGTCCCTGCTTCAGCCCCGACGGAGAGAGCATCGTATTCGTCTCCGATCGTGCCGGGCCGCCGCGCCTCTGGACGGTCCCATCCCACGGCGAAGCAGAGCCGTCGCCACTGCAGAAGGACGGCTGGGGATACCGGCCCTGGTTTTCGGCCGATGGGGAGTCGGTCTACTTCTTCACCGACGTCGAGGGACGGCATCAGATCTGTCGCATGTCGAGCCACGACGGGTCCTGGGAGCCGCTTGCCAACGACGACCGGGGCCGCAGCCATGGGCCGTTCTTCGAGTGGGGCCGCCCACAGCTCCTGATGCACTCCACCCGGGGTACCGAGAGGCACTCTCTCTGGGAGCTCCCGCTCGACGGGAGCGAGCCGCGCATGCTGCGCCCGCCGCGCTTCGAGGAGCAGATGGCCCACGGCACACGCGCTCGCAACGGAGTCATCACCTTCGACGTTCCCAAGCTGTAGCGTATCGCGAGCGGGGATCGGACCGAGACCAAGGGGCAGACGCGGCGAAACGGGGTACCGTCGCAGTACCTCTCGGGGGGTGAGAGGTGAATCTCCGAAAAACGCTCTTCATCATCGCCGGCGTCTACGTGATCGAAGGGTTCCCGATGGGAATCTTTCGCGACCTGTGGCCGGTCTACTTCCGGGACCACGGCGTCTCCCTCGCGACCATCGGCGCGGTGAGCGGGCTGTACATCGCCTGGTCGATCAAGCCCCTCTGGTCCCCGCTCATCGACCGCTTCGGCGAGCGCCGGCAGTGGATTGCCGGAGCCCTCTGCGCGATGGCGGCGTCCCTCCTGTTTCTCCCCGGTTTCGACCTGGGGGAGATCGACAGGCTCTTCTGGATGGTGCTGATCTTCTTCTGCGTCGGCTCGGCCACCCAGGACATCGCCATCGACGCCTACACCATCGGCATCGTGGAGCACGGCGAGGAAGGGCCGGCCAACAGCGTGCGCATCATCGCTTACCGGATCGGACTGATCGCGGCGGGCGGGGGGCTCTTGCTGCTGCCGAACCAGATCGGCTGGACGGCCACATTCGGTGTCGCTGCGGCGCTGATGGTGGCGATGGCCGCCGGCGTCTTCGCCTGTCCGCGGGTCGAGGTGCCTCCAGAGGCGCGGCGAAACGTACGCGGCGCATTTCGCAGCTGGCAGGGCCGCGGCGGCGTGGTGGCGGTACTTTGCTTCGTGCTGCTCTACCGCGTCGGCGACCTCGGGATGGCGCCGATGCTGAGGCCCTTCTGGGTGGATCGAGGACTCTCGCACCAGGAGATGGCCCTCATCTCCACCACCCTCGGCGCCATCGCCACCATGGGCGGGGCGGCAATCGGAGGCTGGATCGTCTCCCGGCTGGGGATCGGACGCGCGCTGCTCGTGGTCGGCATCCTCGCCCTGGCCTCGAATCTCGGCTACGCGGTTGCCGCCTGGCTCCCCGAGAGCGGCCGCGCCGGGATCTACACCGCCTCGCTGGTGGAGTCGTTCTGCAGCGGCCTCGCCGCCGCCGGCTTTCTCTCCTTCCTGATGAACATCTGCGACCGCCAGCACGCTGCCGTCCAGTACGCGACGCTGACCGGGCTCTACGCGCTGCCAGGCACCTTCGCTGGCGCGGCCTCGGGCGTGGCGGTGGAGTGGATGGGCTACGGGTCCTACTTCGCCCTCACCGCCGTCCTCGCGCTCCCGGCATTCCTCTTCCTCCCCAGCGCCCGGAGGTGGATCGACGAGGGGTAACGGAAATGCCCCGCGGGGGACGCTGACTACTTTGCGCCAGTCCTCTGGGACCAATGCCAGGTTCGCCTCGACCTCGAGCTCCCGGATCTGTCGCTCCAGTCTCTCGATCTCCTGGCGATGGCGATTGATGGTCTGGCGGATCCTGTAGTCGAGAGGAGCGTCGGCCGCTGCGGCGCTCATCCCCGGCATCGGGGGAGCGACACTCCAGGCGTCCGAGGTTCCGGCGACGCGCTCCAGGTCCTCTTCGGCCAGGTCGAGTCCCTCCTCGCTCGGCCTCGAGGGCCGTACGGAGCTCCCTGAAACGGCTGCGCCACTCGCCCTCGGTGCGCCCCCCGCGCTTCTCCACGGAATAATCGAGGGTGGATGGGAGCTTGAGCAGCTGGTCCAGCTCCACCCGAGGGGGATCCCCCGCGGACACCTCCGGAGTCGCCTGATCCGGATTCTGGGACGATGCGGGCACCGCGGCGAGGAGAAGCGATAGGGCCAGCGCCGACGCCAATCGATTCAATTTCTCTTTCCTCCTCCCCGATTGGCTCCCAGGGGTGGGGGCGTCCACCGGACTATAGCCGAGCGCTCTTCGGCCACGCGGAGCGAATCGGAGTCAAGCGCCGACGGAAAAAGCCGATACGCAGTGTGAGGTCTTCGGGCCTCGTACCGCGGTCTGTCCGACTGGAGGCAATCGGTAGATGGAACGCGAGAAGCTCAATCGCCTGCTCCGTCTCGGCATCGAGAAGGGGGCGTCGGACATCCACTTCCAGGTGGGGAACCTGCCGCTCTACCGGTTCAACGGGAACCTGGTCGAGCTTCGCTACAAGGTGCTCACACCGGAGGACACCGAAGAGATCGCGCGCCTGCTGCTGGAAGGTGATCCGCGCGGCGAGGAGATGAACTTCAACGAGCTCGACCTCGCCTTCGAGCTTCCCGACGAGGGGCGGTTCCGCGTCAACATCTCCCGCCAACGGCGCTTCTTCAACATCGTGCTGCGGGTGATCCCCCTCCAGATCAAGACCTTCGAGGAGCTGAATCTTCCGGGGATGCTCAAGGACATCTCCAGTCTCGGTCGCGGCTACGTCCTGGTGACCGGCGCCACGGGCATGGGCAAGTCGACCACGCTGGCTGCGATGATGAACGAGGTCAACAAGGTCCGGAAGGCGAAGATCATCACCATCGAAGATCCGATCGAGTTCGTCTTCACCCACGACAAGTGCATCATCACCCAGCGGGAGATCGGGACCGACACCGCGTCCTTCCCCGACGCACTGCGGGCGGCCCTGCGCCAGGATCCCGACGTGATCATGGTCGGTGAGATGCGCGACCTCGAGACCGTCGACACCTCACTCAAGGCAGCGGAGACCGGCCACCTGGTCTTCTCGACCATCCACACCGCCGATGTGGCGTCGACCATCAACCGGCTGGTGTCCTTCTTCCCCACCGAGGAACAGCTGAACGTCCGCGCCCGTCTGGCGGACAACGTCCGTGCGATCGTGTCGCTCCGTCTGCTGACCAACAAGAAGGAGACCGGCCGTGTGCCCGCTCTGGAGGTCCTGCGCAACACGCGCTCGATCCAGGAGTGCATCCGCGATCCCGCCAAGACGGCCGAGCTGACCGACTTCATCGCCCGAGGACGCGCCGAGAAGATGCAGACTTTCGATCAGCATCTCCTGGACCTCCTCGTGGCCAACAAGATCTCCGTGGAAACCGCCCTCGCGGCCGCCTCGAACCCGACGGACTTCCAGACCAAGCTGTCTCTCGAGGGACACTCGCCAGACGAAGAGAGCAGCGGAGACAAGCCGCTGGAGCCGTTCGAGCTCGACTCGGACGGGCGATTCTGAGCCGTGGGAGCCCCGGTGAGCGCAGCACAGGTTGAAGCGGTAGAGCCACCCGGCGACCGAGGGCGTCGAGACGCTCGCGGCGGCATTGCGCCAGGCGAGCCAACGCGCAGCCGAGATGGTAGGTGGCGGACTCTCACTGATCTTCGTCTGTTCCCCGGACAAACCGGAGGAGCCGGCCCGACTGCGGGCCGCTTCGGGCTTCACTTCCCCAGAGGCGGCGCGAATCGGCGCCGCGACCGTAGAGGCCACGGCCCGCGAGGCCATCGAGACCGCAAAGGTCCAGAGGGGGAAGGCCGAGGTCTCGCTGGGAGATCGCGGCGACGGCGGTCTGTGGGTCACCCCGATCATTTTCGAAGAGCGGATTCACGGTGCGCTGGCGGTGGCGTCTCCAGCAGAGATCACCGAGGACGCGGCCTCGAAGCTGGGCGCGCTGGTCGAGTCGGTGGGCCTCCGCCTCGACCACCGAATGCTCAGCACCAGGATGGGAAGCCTCGAGTCCCGGGCTCAGGAGAAGCATCGCGCCGAGGAGGAGAAGAGCGACGAGATTCTCAAGCTCTCCGAGGCGCTCTTCGCCCAGGACATCGAGCTGCTGCGCAGCAGCGAGAAGCTCGGCAAGGTCGAGAAGCTCAAGCACGACTTCATCGAGAAGATGTCGCGCGAGCTCCGCACACCTCTCAACGGCATCATCGAATCGATCATCTCGGTACTCGCAGGCGAGAACGAGAGCCTCTCCGAGCCCGCCAAGGAGAACCTCCGCCACGCCCTCGACGACGGAACCGCCTTCCTTCGAACCCTGCAGAACATCCTCGACCTCTGGCGGATCAAGCAGGGCGAGCTCCCGATCGAGGGCCAGGAGGTCAACTTCCGCGAGGTGGTGGAGGAGGCGATCTTCAGCGTCCAGGACACGCTCGGCGACAAGCCGGTTTCGATCGAGAAGAGGATCACCGAGCCGCTGCCCAAGATTCGCGCCGACCTGGCCAAGCTGAACCAGATCCTGTTCCTGCTCCTCGACAACGCGGCCAAGTTCACGTCCGATGGAACCATCGAGATCGGTGTCGAGGTCCAGGAAGACCGCCTGAGCTGCGAGATCCGGGACAATGGAATCGGCATCTGCCCGGATGATCAGCAGTTCCTCTTCGACGAGTTCTACCAGGTCGACGCGCTGTCATCGAACAAGTACCGCGGCGCGGGCCTGGGGCTCGCGCTGGTCCGCGACCTGCTCAACCTGCTGGATGGCGAGATATCACTTTCCAGTGACGTGGGCCGGGGAACCACCGTGACGTTCCACGTCCCCGTCGAGGTCATCGGCTGAGCCGTCCCCCTGGGGCATCCGGTGCTGCCCCGGACGCGGTGCACCGGCGGAAGCGGCGACTACTCCTCCGCTTCGGCTTCCTCGGGCTCGCCGTGGTCGGGGTGGATGTAGCCAGCGGCGATCTCACGCAGAGCCGTGACCACTTCCTTGTTGTCCTCGGTCTCGACCAGGGCCCGGGCACCCTTCTTGAGCTGCTTGGCCCGAATCGACGCCATCTGAACCAGATGGAAGCGGTTCGGAACTTTCTCGGTGCAGTCCTCGATCGTGATTCGCGCCATCGGATCCTCTTCGCAGCAATGGTGGGGGGGGCGAGAAGCTAGGCCAGCCCCTGGGAGAAGGAAACCCCGGCCGGCGGAGCCGGCCGGGGTCCGAAGACCTAGGCTTGATGAAGTCAGATCCTCCTCAGGAGGCCTTCTTCCGCCGCCTTGCCTTCTTCCGTGCGCCCTTCTTGGCGCCAGCCTTCTTGCGAGTCGCCTTCTTGCGTGTGGCCTTCTTGCGAGTGGCCTTCTTGCGTGTGGCCTTCTTGCGTGTGGCCTTCTTGCGAGTCGCCTTCTTGCGCGTGGCCTTCTTGCGAGTCGCCTTCTTGCGTGTGGCCTTCTTGCGAGTCGCCTTCTTGCGTGTGGCCTTCTTGCGAGTCGCCTTCTTGCGCGTGGCCTTCTTGCGAGTCGCCTTCTTGCGGGTGGCCTTCTTGCGGGTGGCCTTCTTGCGTGTGGCCTTCTTGCGAGTGGCCTTCTTGCGAGTGGCCTTCTTGCGTGTTGCCTTCTTACGAGCTGCCATTCTTGGGACACCCCCCTATTGGTGGCTCCTGCCCCTATCGGAGCCCGCAATCGGCGACTTGAAGGCTATGTGCCCTCTTACCGCCGCAATTCGCGGAAGTAGAGCCACAGTTGCGAATGAAGCTAACAGTGTTTTTTTACCTCCGTCAAGAGAGAACTGCAAGAAAAACAACATCATGAAGGACCAAGCTGCGGGCGACTCACCAGTTTCCGCCCGTAGCGCCGATCCGAACCCACGGGGATCTCACTTCACCGCGGGTGCAAACGCCGCGCTGCGAGCCGTTGCGAGCAGGCCGAAGGCTCAGGTGAAGCGGGCAGACTCAAACCGCGTTCGCAAACCGCTGTCGGGGGCTATCGGCGGCCGCAGTAGCGAGCTGATGAGGACTGCGGGCTAGCGCTTGCGCTTGTGCCGCGCGCGCTTGAGCAGCTTCTTCTTCTTGTGCTTGCGCATCTTCTTGCGCCGCTTCTTGATCACATTGCCCACGGAAGCCCCTCTCCCCGTCAACTGGGGATGGATCGAGCGGCGGGATCAATACTGACTCACCGCTCTCCCGTCAAGCGTGACGCCGAGGGGCTAGGCTGAGTGATGGACCGGGGAAGACGTCTGGCTCTCGCCCCACCAGGTCCGGCAGCGGCCCAGCAAGCGATTCACTGCATGTCGACGCGGCAGGAAAGTGAGAACCGGTGACTGCCTCATCCCCAGCCGGTTCAGATCACCCACCATCGGTGAGTTCCCAGGATCGATCATCAGCCCTCGCCGCAGGTAGCGAATCGCTTCGGCCTTGAAACCGAAGGCCAGGTGAACCTGTGCGAGGTTGTGGTAGAGCTCGGGATTGAAGAACTCCTCCTTGGCCGCCGAGCGGCATAGCTCGAGAGCGCGGTCGAAACGCCGCTCGACGAGGGCCAGGCCGAGCCCATAATGGGAGCGGTAGCGCGGGTTTGCGGGATCGAGGTGGTGGGAGGTGCGAAAATGGTCGAAGGCGTCGTTGGCCTCTCCAACCCTGAGCAACTCCTTGCCCTGCCGGTAGTGCTCTTCCGCAGTGAATGACACTCGCATGCCGAACTTGCCTCCCCAAAAAAGCTATCCCGTGACGGGACTCACCGTGTCCGTCTGGATGAGACGCAAACGGCGTGCCGACTTCCACGACCGGCAACGGATGCCTCAAGCTGTCGAGGAATGGAGGGTTCGGCGAAACACGTCAGTCTGTAGCAAAGTCCCCACAAGAACGAAACGGTAACTCGGGTTACAGGACCGTGACCGAGCGATCGAGCAGTGCAGCCCGCTTTTCTCACCGGCTCGCGTAGCGAGGGCACACCACGCGCATCTCACCAGCGCTGACGGAGACGAAAAGTCACCTCCGCCCGCGCCTCTCCCCTGGGCCTGGCGCGCTCGCGTTGCTCGAAGGACTACGGGTGGGGAGCGCTAATACTCGATGATCTCGAGGATGTAGCGCTTCTTCTCCTTGCCGCTGGCGGCCGCCATGAGCGTGCGGATCGCCGACGCGTGCGCCCCTCCCTTCCCGATTACCTTGCCGAGGTCTTCCTTCGCGACCCGGAGCTCGAGCACGTGCGCGTGGTCCCCGATGACCTCCTTGATCTGGACCTCTTCCGGCTTGTCCACCAGCGCCTGAACAATGGCCTCGATGAGCGGCTTCATGTGCCCCTCCCAACTCCCCGAATCGGCGTGCTCAGATCACGCATCGCGCACACCGCCCGGAGTCCAACGCAACCCCTACGGATCAACTCATTGACAAGAGTCTACGCTCCTTTTGGGGTTTTCTGGCGAAGAAACTGCAGGTTTTCGGGGGCTTCCTCAGCTACAGGCCGGGTTGGATGGAGACCCGGGCGAGCCTGTTTCGTCTGCAGCTCCCGCCGGATCCGACCAGTTTTACTCGATCTTTTCCGCAGGCGGCGATGTTTGGAGGCGCAGCCGAAGAGTCCTGGCTGCGCTTCTCACCAGGTCGCCAGTATGGCCGCCTGACTCGCACCCAAGGCCAGGAGCGCGATCGAGAGCCCCGCCACGATCGAGCGGGTCGGCGAGCCAGACCCCACCCGATCGAGTGTTCGCTGTTTCCCTTCCCCGATGCCAATGCCAGCAAAGGCCAGGCCGGCGAGGGCGGCGCCAGAAAGGGCGATGGCGGGAACATCGAGGGGAACGTCGATCAACGAGTGAGCCGAGAGGCTCAGTATCGCGATCACCGCACCCCAGGTACATCGCGGATTGCGTGGTCGAGACAGAATGCCCCGCGCGGCCAGGATGGCGACCCACACGGTGACCGCGAGGACCGCGAGGAAGGGAAGCCCCAATTCGACCAACCCCTGGAGCGGTGCGCCGTGAGAAAAGCTCGCCGCGTGGGGAATCGATGAAGATCCGTAGGGCTCGAAGGACGAGGCAAACGCCCCGATCCCAGCGCCGAGGGGCATCAGGTCCAGAGCGGCGCTGGCGGAAGTGGCGTACGCGGCCCACTGCATCGCTGCGGAGGTCTCTCTGCCCCCCGCCTCCACGGGCAGGAAGCCCGGAGCAGGAGCGAGCAACAGGATCAGTGCGGCAGCCACGATGCCGCTGGCGCCCACCAGGATGCCTCGACGCGGCCCGAACAGGTACAGGATCAAGAGTGCCGCGAGCGCCAGGCCAGCGGCCAGGCTGGCGCCCCGAGAAGCTGCCGCGGCGATTCCCGCTCCGATGATTCCGACCAGACCGAACCACAGAAATGCCGACTCGCCGTTGCCGCGTCCGGTCGGTTCGGAATAGAGGAGAGCCACCAATGCCAGGCTGCCGGGCAGCAGGAGCCAGGCCGCGAGATGATTCGGATTGCCCAGGGGAATCGCGGCCGGCTGACCCGGCACCGCTTCGGCAAGCGCCAGTAATGCGACGACCGCTCCACAGATGGCGAGACCGATGACGAAGTGGCGGCGGGCCCTCCCATCGACGAGTGCAGCTCCCAACATCCAGACCAGCGAGGCGCAGATCGCGGCCGCCGATCCATCCAGAGAGACGTCCAGCTGAGGGCCCCAGATGATCGAGGCGAGAGCGACTCCCGACCAGACCAGCGCGAGGCCCCAGACGGCCGGGGGAAGTGGGGGAAGGCGCCGACTCGATGCGGCGACCAGCCCGATCGCACCGGTGAGAAGACACAAGAGCGCTGTCGCGCCGGGCGCGACGCCGCCACCGAGAGCAATCGCCGTCGCCAGAAGCCCTAGCAGTGCCAGGGGAAGCCAGCGCGGCGCCGCCATCGTCATCACAGCCCCCGTCCCGCTTCCACTGACGCCCTTCGCCGATCGGATCTCCGCGACCTGTTCCCGTCCCGTTTCGGGGAGAAGGTGATGCCCCGGACTCATCGGCCTGGGAGGGCGTTTCTTTAAAGAACAGAAGCCCTCTCCGGGCGAGATCGCCTTGCAGTGCCAGTGGAATCCGAAAACGGCACCCACGCCGGGGAGATGGCAGATCCCTTGCGCGTCGAAAGAAGGCTCACTCTGCGGCAATCTCGCTCCGTTGCGGCGCAGTAGGAACGCAGGCCAGGCGCAGGTGACCGGCAGAGAAGCGGCAGCCAGCCTGCACTTCTCGAGCGATCGCTGGACTCAGCAGATGCGCAGAGTGGCGATCCCCCACGGTCGCAGGGAGAGGGTCGCGCGAGTCTCCTCGGTGCGGACGGTATCGTCCTGCACCCTTTGCTCCGTCAGATCGACGGGCTCGATGGCGCGGGCACCGGGTCCATTCCAGCGGAGCGCTACGGTGCGCGGCTGCGCCGATGCGTTGTAGAGCCGCAAGACCGGATGGCGATCGGCGCGCGGCTCGATGGCGGACACCACCACCACGGGATCGTCGATCTCGACCAACCGCGCACCGTCGGCGAGCGGCGCATCGACGGGGCCTCCTCCGATCCAGGCCCGCGCGGGGTTGGCGAATCGATGGGCCTCGGAGACGCGTCCGGCCGAATCGACCGGGTGAAGACGGATCGAGAGCTCTGCGCGGTGGAGACCGGCAACCTGGGCCCCCGGCGTCGCCAGCCCCGGCCCGGCGTCGCCAGGACGCAGCCGCAGATCTGCTCGCGATAGCCACCCGACCGCCCGAAGCAGGGTCACGGCCAAAGAGGTGGTGCCGTCGGCTTCCGGCACCGCATCCACCTCCGCCAGGCCCCGGTTCGCCAGCGTCAGCGCGCGATCTCCGTCGTCCAGGGTCGCAAAGCTTCTCTGAGGCGTGGCACCGACGGGGAACTCGGAGGGGCTTTCGCTTCCGAAGGCGTCCCGCGGCGGATCGATCGGCCGCTCGGCGATCTCGAAAGCCGACTCCACCTCGAAGCGCTGGGCGGTGAAGGGAGCGCGAACGTGCAATCGGAGCCGATGATCCCGCGCGGTGTTGTCGACGCTGCTCTCCACGTCCACCCGGTCGAGTCCGGAGACGAGCCGGATGCGAAGCGTCACGGGGAGCACGACCGACGACCTGCCGCGCGCGTCGCGATCCGGTGCAAGCTCGGTCGGCACCCGGTACTTCGCCGCGATCACGGCGCTGACCTCGCTCTCGCTCGCGGGTCCGAGCGAGACTCGAACGCGATCCGGCCGCTCGACGCGCACGGCTCCGGGAACCGGATCGAAATTGTACTCGTCGCCTCGATCCCCCTCGGACACCACGCGGAGGGCGTCCTCGATGCGCACGCCGTGGATCCGATTCGAGAGACTCACCCGACCGTCGTCGGCCACCTCCACCGACCAGACCTGGTTGGCAATTCGGACCCCGCCGTCCGGTTGGCGCTCGCTCTGCAGGTCACTCCGATCCTCGCCACGCAGCGCTCGTCCGGGCGCGAGGCGATAGACGCGCAGACCCTGGCCGGGCAGATCGTCGACGAAACGGAGTCGGATGCGGGGAATCAACTGGCCCCGCACTCGAATCTCCTCGACCTGGCCGTCCTCGAGCCGGCCGAGAATCGCTCGCTTCGCCGGCTCTGCGTCGAATCCCGAAGGGCTCCTGGCCAGCCGGAAGTCGAGTGTGAGCTGCGCCCCCGCCCCGCCGATGCGCACCTCCCGGAGGTGGGCGGTGGTGTCGCCGGTGAGACCGGGCAGGGCCATCTCCAGGACATGGGGGGGGAACACCCAGTCGTACATTCGCATGCCTGGCTCGACGAGCTCGGCTCGGGCGGAAATCCGCCGGCCCCCGGCGTCACGAAGATGAACGGTCTTCACCTTTCCCCTCGACACAGGGAGATCCACCTCGATGAGCGCATCCACCTCGGTCGGACCGGCGCCGTTGGGATTCCAGACGACCAGGCTCTCGCCGGCACCACGCCCGAATCCCTCTTGCGGAACGGCCACCGCCTGGGCCAGTTCACACGCCACGCGCTCCAGGTGGGCGCCCGCTAGCTCCGCCACGCGCTGGAAGCGGCTCTCCATCTGCTCGTGGACGGGGTCGATGGAGCAGCCGCAGATGGAATCGTGCGGGTGATTCTCCATGGCGATTCGCCAGGCGAGGTCGATCGTCTCCACGTCGGGCTCTCCACCGAGCGCAGAGAGCCAGGTGGCAAGCGGCTCCAGGTAGCGCGTGAGCAACCGGTCGTTCTCGAAATCCTCCTGCTTCTGGGAAAGACGGGCCGAGGCGCATCCGGGCAGGAGTGGCGAACGAAGGCCCGAGCGCAGCTCACCCCGGTGAACGGCAAGGTCGGATGTCGATTCCCGCTTCGCCCTCGCCACGAAGCCCGGCAGGGTCCCGATCTCCGCGCTCCAGCCCGGAAGCAATCGGACCGCCCGCTCGAGAGCGGCGGGAAGACCCGCCTGGGGTAACTGGTGGTCGGCCCCGTTCATCAGCAGCAGCGTGGGGATTCGAGAGTGGGGTTCGAGGTAGGAGGCAGCCTCTCGAAGTCGCTTCGCCAGTGCTTCGGAATCGAGGGGTAGCATCACGGCGTTGCCGTAGCCGTGGCGGAGATAGACCGTGAAGAGCGAGGTTCCGTCCGGCGCCTCCCAGAGGAAGGCGGTCTCCTCCACGTCTGCACCGACGCCGCGCCACAGCATCGCGGCCTCGAGCCCGAAGCCGGCGAAGATCTGGGGAAGCTGGCCGACGTGGCCGAACTGATCGGGGACGTAGCCCAGGTTCATCGCACCACCGAGTTCCCGGGCCTTGCGGAGCCCGAGGCGCAGGTTGCGGATCAGCGCCTCTCCCGAAACCAGCCACTCGTCGGGCAGTACGTACCAGGGCCCGACCAGGATCCGGCCCTCACGGACCAGCTTGGCGAGGCGATCGCGCGCTCCGGGGCGCACCTCGAGGTAGTCGTCGATCAGGATCGACTGTCCATCGAGGGTGAAGTGACGGAAGTCCGGGTCCTCCTCGAGCATGTCGAGGAGCCCGTCGAGCAGCCGTACCAGCTGGTAGCGAAACTGCTCGTGGGTTCGATACCACTCGCGATCCCAGTGGGTGTGTGGAACCAGAATCAGATGATGAGTGCTCAAGGTGCAAACCCCCTCCTCACATCCTATCACCGCTCCGCCCGCAGCTCTGGGATTCCGGCCGGCGCGGTACCACCCAGTGACCTCCGACTAGAGAAATTCAGCGATCTGCGGTAGAAAACAGCCCGCGATCGATGGAAGACCGAGGCAACACGGACGAAGCGGGGCCGGAGCCGCAACCTAGTCTCGCGAAAGCGCTTTCTCCCGCCTAGAGGTTCGCAGAGACCTCCCCGGCGCGGGGATCGAGGCCTCTGCCATGGCGAATTCCCAGGAGACCACCCGGATCCTCCGCCGGCTGCTCGCGAGCGGCATGACCGCCCGCGCCCAGCGGCTCCTGGCCCGGATGCGCCCCGCCGATCGCGGACCGGTCCTCTCGGGCCTCACCCCCCCCGAGATCCGAACCGTCATCGACCTGCTGTTCCAGCAGCAGCGCGCGGCCAGCACGCTGCGGGAGCTTCCGCCGGAGCTTCTGCCCCAGATCTTCGAGGCAGTGGGAGACGAGCGGCTCGCCCAGGTGATCGCGCGACTCGAGCACGACGACATGGTCGAGTTCGTGGAGTGGCTGGACGAGGAGCGCAGGGAACCCGTCGTGGCCCTCCTCCCGGAAGCGCAGCGCGCCGAGCTGCTGAGGGCCGAGCTGTATCCGCCCGACAGCGCCGGCCGCGTCATGACCACCCGCTTCCTCGCGCTCGACGAGGAAGTGACCGCCCAGGAGGCGATCGAGGCGATCCGCGAGGCCGGCGACGACGCCGAATCGATCCTGTACCTGTACGTCGTCGACGCAGAGGAGCGCCTCCGCGGCGTGGTCCCGATTCGCCGTCTGGTGGCGGCGGGTCCGGAGCGGCGCTGCGGCGAGCTGATGGTCCAGGATCCCGTCTCCGTGCACCCGGAGGCGGACCAGGAGGATGTGGCCCAGATCGTCGCCCGCTACAACCTGCTGGCGGTTCCCGTCATCGACGGGCAGAACCGGGTTCTCGGTGTGATCACGGTCGACGACGTGATCGAAGTCATCACCGAGGAAGCCACCGAGGACATGTACCACCTCGCCGGCCTCTCCGACGAGGACCGGGTCTTCAGCCCCGCGCATCACGCAATCCGCAAGCGCTTGCCCTGGATGCTCCTGAACCTGGCCGCGACCTTCCTGCTGGCGTGGGTGATCGGGCTCTTCGAGCGCACCCTCGAGCAGATCGTCACCCTCGCCTTCTTCATGCCGGTCGTGGCGGGCATGGGCGGAAACGGCGGCATCCAGGCCCTGACGGTCATCACCCGCGCCATCGCACTGGGCGAGCTCGAGTTCAGCAGCGGCTTTCGCGCGATCGGCAAGGAGGTGAGCGTGGCCATCGTGATCGGCATCATCACGGGAGTCGTGAGTGGCACACTCGCCTTCCTGTGGCAGGGGAGCCCCTACCTCGGTGTCGTCCTCTTCATCACCATGATCATCACCATGGCGGTCGCCGGAATCATGGGTGCGGCGGTGCCGCTGCTCCTCAAGGCCGCGGGGCAGGATCCCGCCGTGGGCTCCGGCGTCTTCGTCACCACCTTCACCGATCTGGTTGGATTCTTCGCCTTCCTCCAGATCGGCACACTACTTCTCGATCGACTCATCTGAGGAAGCTCAGGACGCCGCGGTCTTCCTCTCGTCGGCCACCACCGCGCCGTCCCGGAGCCGCACGGTGCGCCGCGCCTTCTCGATCACCATGGGATCGTGGGTCGAGAAGACGAAGGTCACCCCGTGCTCCCGGTTGAGCTCCTCCATCAGGTCGAGGAGGGTCCCCGCGGTCTTCGAATCGAGGTTCGCGGTGGGCTCGTCGGCCAGCACCACGCGGGGCTGGCTGACGATGGCGCGTGCCACGGCGACCCGCTGCTGCTGCCCGCCGCTCATCTCCATCGGGCGCTTGTCGGCGAGATCACCCAGGCCGACTTCTTCGAGGATCGCCATGGCCCGGCGGCGCCGCTCCGAGGGCGAAACGCCCTGGAGCTCCATCACGAACTCCACGTTCTCCCGGGCGGAGAACACCGGGATCAGGTTGTAGGCCTGGAAGACGAAGCCGAGCTTGCGGAGGCGCTCCTCGGCCAGCTGCGAGGGCGTGAGCGAGCCGAGATCGTCGCCGTCCAGGACGACGACGCCCTCGGTGGGCGCATCCAGGCCCCCGAAGAGATTCAGCAGGGTGGTCTTGCCGGAGCCGCTGGGGCCAGCCAGGGCGGTGAACTCGCCGCCTTCGATCGAGAGATCGACCTCGCGAAGCGCGACGGTCTCCACTCCCCGGGTCTCGTAGACCTTGCTGACTCCTCTCGCTTCCAGCATCGACATGACCTTCTCTCCTAGGTGTGCCTCACCGCGTCGGCCGGGCGAATGCGGACGGCGCGGAGGGCGGGCCACAGGCTCGCCACCACCGCGGTGACGACCGCCACCAGCGTCGGAAAAATCAGATCCTTGCTCCGGATCACCGGGACGATCTTGGTGCCGATACCGTAGGCCGTGAGTCCCTCGGCCCAGCGAGATAGATCGATCCCGTCGCGCAGCAACCAGACCGAGAGCGTCCCGACGGCCAGGCCGATCCCCACGCCCAGCAGTGTCAGGAGCAGCGACTCGATCACGATGCCCGCCACCAGGCGCCGCGGTCCCATGCCGATGGCCATCAGGATGCCGATCTCCCGGATCCGCTCGTAGACCGACATCAAGAGCACGTTGGCGATGCCGAAGGCCATCGCCACGAAGACCGCACCGTAGACGTACCAGCCCATCTGATCGAAGAGGTCGACGAAGTAGACCAGCAGGGGCTGGATCTCCTCCCAGGTCCGCACCTCGAAATCTCCGGAGAGCGTCGCCTCGATGGATCTCTTCAGATCGTCGACGTGGCGGCGTTGTTCGGCGATCACCACCAGCTCGGAGATGGCCTCGCCGAGCCCGAAGAGCTGCTTCCCCTCGTCGATGCGAAGGAAGACGGAGCCCCTGTCGAGATCCCTGGAGGCGGTCCGAAACAGGCCGCCCACCCGGAACGCCTCCCCGGTCATCTCTCCGTGGACATCCTGCACCGAGAGCACCAGCTTGTCGCCCACTTCCACGTGGAGCCGGTCCGCGAGCTTCTCGCCCAGCAGGAGCTTCCTGTGCTGTCCATCCAGGTAGGCGCCCGAGACGATCGAATCGGCCAGAACCGAGACCCGCGCCTCGCGGACCGGATCGATGCCCACCACCTGGACTCCCACGTTGGCCCGGGGCGAGAACACCAGCCCCTGGCTCCGGACCCGGGGCGCCCAGGCCTCGAGTCCCGGAAGCCCGGATAGAGCGTCGCTCGCGATCCGCTCTCCATTCTCGATGCGGATCTCGATACCGGGCTTCCGGTCGAATCCGGCTCCGTGGATCTGGAGATGGCCGAGCTCGGTGGCGATGGCCGTCTCGATCATCTGGAAGACCATGCCGTAGTTCACCGCCATGGCGAGCAGGACCCCGGCCAGGCCCACGGAGACGGCGGTCACCACGATGCCGGTCCGCCGCGGGCTTCTCCCGATGTTCCGCCACGCCATTCTCCAGATTCCCGCGCCCATCTCAGAGACTCCTGAGCGCGTCCACCGGACGGCCTCGGCTGGCCTTGAGGGCCGGGTAGAGCGCGGCGATGCCGGCGACGGCGAAGATGGTGATCGCCGATCCGATCGGGTTCCACGGCTTGAGCTTCCAGGTCATCACCGGCTCGATGCCGAAGAGCTCCATTCCGGCCATCGCGCTCCCGGTCAGCGCCACCGGATGGGCCTCGAAGTAGAGGACCGCCGGGATCGCCAGCGCCAGGCCGATCAGGAGCCCGCCGAGCGCCAGCAGCATCGACTCGAAATAGATCAGGCGGAAGACCGCTCTGGGACGAAGACCCAGGGCGAGGACCACGCCGAGCTCGCGGGTGCGCTCGAGCACCGACATCAGGATGGTGTTGAGGATCCCGAAGGCCACCACCACCACCAGAATCACCAGCAGGATGTACATCCCCGCGTCATCGAGGAAGATCAGCTGTTTCAGCTCGGGCATGATCTCCTCCCAGGTGTGCACCTCCGCCGGCGAGCGGGAGATCTCCGGCAGCATCGCCGCAAGCGTCCGGGCCAGCTTCGGCGACGCATCCGCATCGTCCGCGAGAAGGGCCACCTCGGTCACCCGGTCGCCGTAGACGAAGAACTCCTGCGCGTCAGCAAGGGAGATCACGGCCAGGGCGCGGTCGAGCGCGGGCTCGGGGAGCTTCATGATCCCCACCACGGTGAAGATCTCGTAGGACATCTCGAGGGAGTAGGCGACCGAGTAGACCAGGATGGGGTCCCCGAGATCGGCGCCGAGATTCTGTGAGAGCCGCTCTCCCAGGACGATGCCGAGGGGCGTCTCGTCGGAGACGAAACGGCCGCGCCGAATCCGGCCCGGAAGCGTGGAGACGCTGGCCTCCCGCTCCGGATCGACGCCGAAGAGCGCGACGCCCTGGGTGGCCGAGTCCCTGGAGAGCAGCCCGAAACCGATCACGCGGGGGGCCATCCCCCGCACGCCGGGAGTCGCGGCGATGGCGGCGTCGAAGCTCGGGTCGAAATGCAGGTACTGCTCGAGGGTCTGGTTCTCCTGGTATCCCTCTCCCGACACCGAAAGGTGTCCGGAGTGGATCCGCACGCTGTCCTCGATCATCTTCTCGTGAAGGCCGGCGGCCAGCGCGACGAAGAAGACCACCAGGAAGACGGCGAAGACGGTGGCGGCCACGGTGAGACCGGTGCGCCGTGGATTTCGCCAGACGTTTCGCCAGGCCAGCCGCAGCTCGAGGGGCGCCAAAGTCCTCAATCCTTGCGTGTCAGGTTGCGCTTGTTGAAGATGCCTTCGTCGAAGTCCTCGTCGAAGCGGATCTCCTCGATCTCGATCAGCGTCTCGTGCCCCTCCTTGTCGAGGGGCACCAGGGACCAGCGGTGGGGATAGGGACGGCCCTGCACCTCGCGGATCTCCGCGAAGCGAATCACGCGGAGCTTCGTCTCGCTCTCGTCGTAGAATTCCTGGCGCAGCGGCGCATAGCGCCCGGCATCCACCCAGGTAACGATCTTGCCCCAGACCACCGGCGCGTCTTCGTGGGGTCGATACTCGATCACGTAGGCGCGTTCGCTGTCGGGAGTGTCGGGGTCCGGGTCGACTCCCAGCAGGAGGTGATCGTAGTCGTCGAGCTGGCTCGACTCGCGCACCAGGTCGTCGTTGGTGAAGTCGCTGCCCATCCACGACTGGAGCATCATCGACGGGGGGATCCGAATCGTCCGCTCCACCCTGGGAATGAAGTTCCAGAGGTTCGGATGGAGCTTGAGAAAGGCCATCCCGGCGTCCTTGGCCGGGGCCAGGATGCGGATGAAGGAGCGCTTGCGGGGCCGATCGTCCCAGGCGCGGAACTCGACTCGCCGGGGAGTGGGAAGGCGGGGCGATACCACGGTCATGGTGGCCTGCATGTAGCTGGTCTTTCCGCGGAAGACGTCCTCGACCTTTTCGGCGATCGCCCGGGCATCGATCCCGGGCGGCGGCGGCTCGAGATCCGCCCCCGACGGCAACGTCTGCCAGCAGCATCAGCAGGACGAGAATTGCGGCTCCGGTTTCCTTCATCGCTGGTACCCCCGGTGAATCCCTTCCCACACCAACGGCAGGTGCGCCTTCACGTCGAATTTGGGATCGACCATCGCCTGAAGCATGGTTCCTTCGATCGCAGCGGTCAGCGCGACCGCGATCCCATCGGGATCCAGATCTCGGACCTCCCCTCGCTCGATTCCGCGGCGCATCAGGGCGGCCAACCGATCCCGGCTCTGACGAAGCATGGACGCGTAGCGCTCCCGAGCCTTCGGCTGCAACAGGAACTCCGCCCAGGCGCCCAGCGGGATCGGGTCCGAGACCAGCCGGTCCACGAAGATCTCTCCGAGCGTCCGCACCACCTCCAGCGAGGCCCTGCCTTCGGTCTCCAGCCGCCCCCAGACCTCGAAGATCTCCTCCACGAAACGGTCGAAGAGGGCCAGGAACACCTCCTCCTTGCTCGAGAAGTGCCAGTAGAGCGTCCCTTTCGAGAGCCCTGAGGTGCGGACCAGATCGTCCATGGTCGCAGTGTGGTAGCCCCGAGTGGCGAAGCACTCGAGGGCGGCCTCCAGGATCTGGGCTCGCCGAACCTCAGCGGAAGCGTGGGTTCTCTGCCGACGGGTGGAAGTAGTCATAAACTGACTGGTCAGTCTAGTTCCGATCGAGGAATTGTCAAGGATGGGCGGGTTCGGGCGCGCTCAGAGCCGCTGGCGCACCCAGCCGTCTGCGGTCCGGCGCAGCTCCTGTGTGGGCCAGTAGTGGAGATCGACCTCGAGGGTGACGACCCGGACCTTCCCCTCCAGGCTCTCGATGCGGAGACGCACCGAATCCCCATCCTTTTTCTCCGCAGTGACGGAGAGGAAGGCGTCCAGGTCCGGGGTGGGCTGCCCGTCCACGGCGGTGATGCGCTGGGTCCGCCGCAAGCCGTCGCGCTCGGAAGGCGAACCGCGCCGAGTGTCGGCGACGTAGACGCCCTCCCGCGGAAGGCCGCGCTGCTGTGCCAGCTCCCGGGGCGGCGCCTGGAGAAGCGCCCCGGACCAGATCAGGGCCCGATCCGTCCCTCCGTCCGCAATCGGGACCGCGGGCACCGTGAGGGATTGCACCACGCCGTTGCGCAGCACGGTCAGCAGGGTCTCGCCCTTCTGGGCGGCCTTCTCGAGCTCCCGGAAGGCGGTCACGGGCTCGCCGTCCGCGGCGAGGATCAGGTCACCGACCTCGAGCCGCTCTGCAGCGGGGCTCCCCGCCGTCAGTCGCTTCACCATCAGCGCCCTGCGGCGCCGGGGATCGTGTTTCTCGAGCCGTCGGGCCGCCTCGGCATCGAGCCCCCGGGCTCGGGCCGCCGCCAAGGTCATCGTCTCGAACTCCGCACCCAGCGAGCGCCAGACGAAAGCCCGCCCGGCGCGAAGCGGCGCGACCAGATCCTCGATCAGCTCCGCTTCGATCCCGGCGAAGAAGGCATCCGGCTTGCCACCGACACCGGTCGTCGAGAACGAGGCCCAGAGCGCAAGCACCCCGCCTTTGCCGTCCGCGAGCACACCGCCGATGCCCTCGATCGTCTCGGTCAGGGAGATGAGCTCGGCGTTGGACTCCCGGAAGCGCGGCAGGCGCGCCAGCGGAATCGAGGCGGCGCCGACTCGCGCCACCTGCGACTCCCGGGACACCACCTGCTGCCCGCGCGTCAGCGCCACCAGCCACACCTCGTCGCCCGCCGCCAGGGAGCGGGGCCGCAGCTTCGCGCTCCGGACCTTTGTGTCCCCGATCAGGCTCGGGTCGTAGGAGACCACGGCCAGGTTGTGATCCGGGTGCAGCAGCACGACGCGCCCCGGCACCTCGACGGACCCTCCAAAGGTGATGCGCACGTCTCCGAGACTCACCGGAACCGTGTCCCGATCGACCACCACCAGCCCCGCCTCTGCATCGACGACCAGACCCGCGCCCGCAAATGCGGCGCCCTGCACTCCGTCGATCCGGAAGGGAACGTCGAATTCGACCAGCGCGAGAGAGGGAGCCAGCGCGCGGGCCGGACGGGATCCGTCCACGGCGATGCCGGTGCTCGCCGGCGGCCAGGGCTCGGCGTCCGGCGGATCCTCGGCAGGGCGGCACATCCAGAGACCGACCGAGTCGTCCCGATCGCAACGCCGCATCGGAAACCACCGGCGGTCCAACGTCACCACCGCCACCGCGGAGCTGCGGGCGGCGAAGACGGGGAAGTACCGCATCAGGACCCGGGCTGCCGTCGGCGCGGGCGGCGACCAGCCGCTCGAAGTCGTCGAGATCCTTCACCGGCTCCCCGTCGACCTCGGTGATCACCACGCGGCTGGGAACCCCCGCCCGCCCGAAGCTGTAGCCCCGCGACACCAGGTAGACACCGCCCGCGGGCACTCCGTGGTTGCGCGCCTGCTGATAGGAGAGCGGATGGAGGATCGCTCCGCCCAGCTCCAGATAGCTGGCAGGCGTGATGGCGTGCAGATCCTCGACGGTGAGCGACACCTCCACGAGTGCGCCCCCGCGTTCCACCCGGATCGCCACCGGCTCTCCCACGGAGTCGTCCAGAATCGCCTCCAGCACGGCGAAGTCGTCGATCCGCTTCCCCTGCACGCGCAGCAGGATGTCGCCGGACTCGAGAAGCCCGTGGGCAGCGCCACCGGGAACGGTCTCGGCGACGACCAGCATGCCGATGGCATCGGGAAGCGCCTCGCGCACCGAAGCCTCGGTCTCGGCTCGAAGACCCAGGCGTCGAAGCTCGTCGTAGGACTCGTAGCGGAAGACCGCCTGGATGGTTCCGCGGGTCACTGGCCTTCCGGCGCGGATCAGATCCAGGGCGCGGACGACGCGGTTCAGGGGCAGAAAGAAGCTCGAGGCGGCGGTCTGCTTGCCGCCGGCGTTGAGCCCGACCACCCTCCCGCGGCGGTCGATGACCGGAGAGCCGGACGATCCGCCGGAGGAGCTCGAGGCCGCCTGGATGTAGAAGGTGTTGAAGTCGTTGTAGCGGTCCCTGCCGTAGCGGGGCGCCTCTCGATCCAGGCGCGCGATGGTGCCGGCCAGGATCGACAGCTTCTCCCCGGCATCGTTTCCGATCACGCGGATCTCGGCGCCGACATGGGCGCCCTCGGGAGCCAGCGGCAGCTCGCCGGG
Source organism: uncultured delta proteobacterium (assembly GCA_963722885.1). GTDB lineage: Bacteria > Myxococcota_A > UBA9160 > UBA9160 > UBA6930 > CAVXZE01. The sequence goes on along the minus strand of CAVROS010000008.1, from coordinate 207,927 downwards.
CTCCATGAACCGGACCTCGGAGGGGTCGAAGCGATAGAAACCGAAGTCGTGCACCGGATCCCGGTAGACCGGCCGGAGCTCGACCTTCTCGTGGTTCAGGAAGAGCGCGTCCGCCCTCACCGGACCCGGCTGTACCACGTGCCGATTGGTCAGGACCAGACCTCGCTCCGCATCCACCACGAATCCCGTCGCGACCGAATCCGAGGCGATCTCCGTATCGAATGGACGCGTGGCGCTCACCCGGATCGCAAGGACGCTCGGCACCACGCGATCGAGCACGGACTCCCAGCTCTCGGGCGAGGCAGCCGCGCCCTGTCCGGCGAGCGGCAGCAGGAGCGCAGCGACGGAAACGACTCGGAGAAGATCACGCACGGCGCTGGCGGTCAGCTCACCGAACCTAGCTTCCAAACCGCAGCTCGATCTCTCGGAGCATCCGCTCGCGGACCTGTTCGTAGCTCGCCGGCAGCTCGATGGCCGGGTTCGGCCGCTGCGACTCGACTCCCTCGATCCGCATCTCGTGGTACCTCACCTTGAAGTCCACGAACTTGAGCCCGTGCGCGGTGGAGATCACCACGACCTTGTCGGACTTCTTGATCAGGCCGCGATCGATGAGCTTCCGGGTGACCGCGAGGGCGACTCCCGTATGGGGACAGTTGAAGAGCCCGGTCCGGTCGGCGTGGGCGGCCGCTTCGGCGAGCTCCTCCTCGCTGGCCTGCTCCACGACGCCGTTGAAGCGCTGCAGGGCCGCCACCGCCTTCTCGTAGGAGACGGGGTTTCCGATCTGGATCGCCGAGGCCAGCGTGGGCCGCGCCGCGATCGGCTCGAAGACCTCGAAATCCCGCTGGTAGGCCAGGTAGAGGGGATTGGCCTGTGCGGACTGCGCACAGGCGATCCGCGGTCTCTTGCTGGACGATGCCGAGCTTGAGCATCAGGTCGAGGCCCTTCGCCAATGCGGAGACGTTGCCCAGGTTGCCGCCGGGGATCACGATCCAGTCCGGGACCTCCCAGTCGAATTGCTGGACGATCTCGATCCCGACGGTCTTCTGGCCCTCGATGCGCAGGCTGTTCATCGAGTTGGCCAGGTAGATCCCGTCCCGCTCCGCCACCTTCTTCACGATCTCCATGCAGCCGTCGAAGTCGGTGTCGAGGGCGAAGACGATGGCCCCGTTGGCGATCGGCTGGATCAGCTGGGCCGTCGAGATCTTGCCGCGGGGCAGGAAGACGATGGCGGGGATCCCCGCCGCCGCCGCGTAGGCCGCCAGCGCCGCCGAGGTGTCCCCGGTCGATGCACAGGCGACGGCGCGGATCGACTTCCCCTTGGCGATCATCTCCTTCACCATCGAGACCAGCACGGTCATCCCGAGATCCTTGAAGGATCCCGTGTGGGTGTTGCCGCACAGCTTGATCCAGAGATCGTCGACGCCGAGCCCCTTGCCGTAGCGCTCGGCCCAGAACAGGTTGGTGTTGCCCTCGTACATCGACACGACGTTCTCGTTGTCGAGCTCGGGAAGCACCCACTCCTTCTTGCCCCACACCCCGGAGCCGTAGGGCCAGGTCGGTCTTGTGGGCGCGGTCCTCGAAGATCTTCTTCCACTCGTCAGCGGGCGTCTTCTTGAGCTCGGCCAGGTCGTGAACGACCCGCAGCAGACCACCGTTGCGGTCGGTGTAGACCACCTCGTCGAGGGGGTAGCGCTCCGTCGGATCGCTCAGGCTCTCGAACCAGGCCTTGTAGCTGGGCTTCTCGCTCATGGCTAGAGGTCCTCCTCGATGCGCACCAGTCGGGTCGGTGCAGTCACCTCGGGCAGACGATCGATCTCGGCGATGGCTTGCTGGATGGCGAGCTCCCGGGCGGGGTGGGTGAGCACGACGATCGGAACCGCCCCTTCGGAGCGACTCTGCCCCTTCTGCAGAACCGACTCGATGCTGATCCCGCTCTCCCCGAGCGCGGAGGCGATATGGCCCAGCACGCCGGGGCGGTCCAGGACGGTGAAGACGAGATAGCTGCGAGCCCAAAGCTCGCCCATGTCCACCAGGGGCTTGATCCGGAGTGCATCGGGCATGTAGGAGAGAGGCGCGACGCGCCCGGCCTTGCCGCGCCGGATCTCCCGGGCGATCTCCATGGTGTCCGCCACCACCGCGCTGGCGGTGGGAAGCTCACCGGCGCCCGCGCCGTAGAAGAGCGTGGGGCCGACGGCGTCGCCGTGAACCGCGATCGCGTTCATGGCGCCGTCGACCTTGGCCAGCAGGCTGGCTTCGGGAATCATGGCCGGGTGAACGCGCGCCTCGATGCGCTCGCCGCCGTCCTCCTCTTCCCGCAGCTTGGCGATTCCCAGCAGCTTGATCCGATACCCGAACTCCTCCGCCGCCTCGAAGTCCAGCGGCGTCAGGCCTCGGATGCCCTCGGTGGGAATGTCGTCGAAGGTGAGCTCGGCCCCGAAGGCCATCGCCGCGAGCAGGGTCAGCTTGTGGGCCGCGTCGATCCCGTCGATATCGAAGCTGGGATCGGCCTCGGCATAGCCGAGATCCTGGGCGCGCTTGACCACCACCTCGAGGAGCTCGCCGGTGCGCTCCATCTCCGTCAGCACGTAGTTGGTGGTGCCGTTCATGATTCCGTGGAGGCTCTGGATGCGATTCGCCGCGAGCCCCTCGCGCATGGAGCGGAGGATCGGGATGCCACCGCCCACGCTGGCCTCGAAGGCCACGTCCACGCCGCGCTTGGCGGCGGCATCGAAGATCTCCTTGCCGTGGAGGGCGAGCAGGGCCTTGTTGGCGGTCACCACGTGCTTCCCGCGCTCGATGGCGCGCAGGGTCAGGCGCTTCGCCGCGTCGTAGCCGCCGATCAGCTCGATCACGATGGACACGTCCGGATCGTCGATCAGACCTTCGGCGTCGGCATCGAACCTGACACCGCGGAGATCGACACCTCTCTCCCTCTCGGTGTCGATGTCGGCGACCCGAACCAGTCGCAGCGGAAATCCGAGCTTCTGGCTGATCACCGAGGCGTTCCGGTCCAGCACCTTCGCGACTCCGGTCCCGATGGTCCCGAGACCGATGATTCCGACTCCCACCGGTTCTTCGCCCACCATCTCCCTCAGACCGTCGCCGTTCGAAGGAAGCGCCGGATGCCGCGCACGGCCTGACGGATCCGGTGCCGGTTCTCCACCAATGCGAAGCGCACGTATCCCTCCCCGCTCTCGCCGAAGCCGATCCCCGGCGCCACCGCCACCTTGGCCTCCCGGAGCAGACGCTTGGAGAACTCGAGAGAGCCGAGGCTCCGGAACGGCTCGGGAATCGGCGCCCAGACGAACATGGTCGCAAGCGGCTTCTCGATCTTCCAGACTCCCGGGCCCTCCTGCGCCAGGCCGTCGATCAGCACGTCGCGACGCTGCCTGTACTCCTCGGCGTTCTCGGCGACGCAGTCCTGAGGGCCGCGGAGAGCCACGATGGCGCCGATCTGGATCGGCTGGGGAATCCCGTAGTCGAGATAGCTCTTGATGCGGGTGAGCGCGTGGATCATCTCCGCGTTCCCGGCGGCGAAGCCCACCCTCCAGCCGGCCATGGAATGGCTCTTGGACAGCGAAACGAACTCGATGGCGACGTCGCGTCCACCGGGGACTTCGAGGATGCTCGGCGCCTTGTAGCCGTCGAAGCAGACCTCGGCGTAGGCGAAGTCGTGGATCACCATCAGCTCGTGCTCGTGGGCGAACTCCACGATCCGCTCGAAGAAGGCGCGATCCACCACGCGGGTGGTGGGATTGTGGGGAAAGGAGAGGATCAGCGCCTTCGGCTTCGGCCAGGTGCGCTGGATCGCCAGCTCGAGATTCTCGATGAAGTCCGAGTCCGGGGTCAGCGGTACGTGGCGCAGATCTCCCCCGGCGATGATCACCGAGTACTGGTGGATGGGGTAGGTCGGATCGGGAGCGAGCACCACGTCGCCGGCGCCGACGGTCACCAGCACGAAGTGGGAGAGCCCTTCCTTCGCACCGATCACCGCGATCGCCTCGGTGTCCGGATCGAGATCCACTCCGATGGCAGCGCTGGTACCACTCGCAGGCGGCGCTGCGCAGGTTGGGAACACCGCGAGACGCCGAATAGCGGTGATTGCGCGGGTTCCGCGCGGCTTCGCAGATCTTCTCGACCACGTGGGGCGGTGTCGGCAGGTCCGGATTGCCCATCCCCAGATCGATGATGTCCTCGCCGGCCCGGCGCGCCGCATGACGGAGATCGGTGACCTCCGCCAGCACGTAGGGCGGCAATCGATTCAGCTTGGCGAAGTCGTGACGGATACGGGACGACATGGCCGGCCTAGGAGCGCGCCAGCGCTTCGCGATCCCCGTGGATCGCGCTCGAGGATTTCGCCGGCGTCGTAGGAGGAGCGGACCAGAGGCCCGCTCGCCACATGGGGAAGGCCCAGCGCACGGCCTTCGGCCGCGATTTCCTGGAACTCCCGAGGCTCCCAGTAGCGCTCGACCTCCAGATGATTTCGCGACGGACGCAGGTACTGCCCGATGGTCGCGCTGTCGACGCCGACGCTCCGAAGAGCGCGCAGCACCTCGACCACCTCGCCGATCTCCTCGCCGAGACCCACCATCAATCCGGACTTGACGATCGCATCCGGCCGCAGACGCTTCGCCTCGGCGAGCACTTCGAGAGAGCGCTGGAAATCCGCTCCCGGCCGCACGCGAGGGTAGAGCCGCGGCACGGTCTCGACGTTGTGGTTGTAGACATCCGGCTCCGCCCCACAGACGGTGGAGACAGCCGAGAGATCGCCGCGAAAGTCCGGGGTCAACACCTCCACCGTCGCCCCGGCCCCGGTCTCCCGGATCGCGAAGAGGGTCCGCGCGAACTGCTCCGCGCCGCCGTCGATCGAGATCGTCCCGGCTGACGGAGGTCAACACCACGTGGGAGAGCGAGAGCTCGGCGGTGGCGCGGGCGACACGGCCGGGCTCGGCCGGATCCGGCGGCAGCGGCTTCCCACTGGCGACGGCGCAGAAGCGACAGGCGCGGGTGCACACGCTCCCGAGCAGCATGAAGGTGACGGCCCGCCGGGGCCAGCACTCCGGACGGTTGGGGCAGCGCGCTTCCTCGCAGACGGTGTGGAGACCGAGCCCGCGCATCATCCGCTCGAGACGCCGCAGCTCCGCGCGATCGCCCTGCGGGCGCACGCACTCCGGAGGCAGGCGGCGGTGGCGGAAGGCCTTTGGCCCGCGGCCGATCTGGACCGGTGAAATGGACACGAGAACCTCTCTAGATGCGCAAGACTATTGAAGAAATCCAGTTGCAGCAAGCGGAGGCGAGAGCCGGGAGGACCGCGACCGGTCGCGGCCTGGCTAGCGCCGGGGCGCTGGCGGGCTCTGAAGAGCAGATAGAAGGGCAGCCCGGCCAGCAGCACCGAGAGACTGATCAGCGATTCGCGGGAGCGAAACCAGAGCAAGCTCCCGGCGATCACCAGATTGGCCGCGATGTAGAGGGCAGGCACCCAGGGATACCCCCACGCCCGGTAGGGTCGGGGACGGTCGGGCTGGCGCCGGCGCAATGCGTAGAGGGCGGCAGTGTCGGCGATGGTGGCGACCAGGATGGCGAAGGTCGTGTAATCGAGAGCGTTCGGAAAGGTCCGCAGCAGCCAGCACCAGGGCGACCGCCACACCGGCCTGGACCCAGATGGCGACGGCGGGGGTGCGGTAGCCCGCGTGCACCCGGTCCACGCCGCTGAAGAAGAGCCGATCCAGCGCCATGGCGTAGGCGATCCGCGGCCCCAGGAGCACGTGGGCATTCAGGGTTCCCAGGATCGAGGCGAGGACGAAGCCGGCTACCAGCGAGCCACCGAGCGAGCCGAAGAGCACCCGTGCGGCTGCCTCGCCGGCGTTGCTCACCTGACCGAGCTCCGCCACGGGAAGCGCGTAGAGGTAGACCATGTTCATCACCAGATAGAGAACGGTGCAGATCGCCAGACCGACGAACAGGGAGAGGGGCAGGTTTCGGCCTGGCTTCCGGATCTCGCTCGCCACGTAGATCGACGCATTCCAGCCCAGGAAGCTGAAGAGGACCGGTGAGAGCGCGAGGGCGAAGGCCAGCGGCGGTGCGGCGCTCCCAATCCCCTCCACCAGCGGACGCAGGTTCTCGATGCTTCCCCTTCCCGTAAGGGGCGCCACCACTCCGAGGCTGAGCAGCGCCACCACCTTCACGTAGCCGGTGATGTTGTTCGCCAGTGCGCCCCAGCGGACGCCGACGTGGTTGAGCGCCGAGGCGGCGAGGATGGTGAGGACGGCGATGCCCAGCACGGTCGGCGTGTCGAGCCCGAAGAAGGCCCCGACGCCGGCGGCGAAGCCGGTGGCGAGGGTCGCGATGGTACCCGCGAAGATGGCGAAGAAGCTGAGCCAGCCGACCAGGAAGCCCGCCATCGGGTGGAAGGCCTCCCGAAGGTAGACGTAGTCTCCGCCGGCGCGCGGGTACATCGCCCCGAGCTCGGCATTGGCCAGGGCTCCCGCCAGGGAGAGCAGGCCACCCACCACCCAGACCGCGAAGATCAAGCCCGCGTGGGGCAGGCGATCGGCGATGGCCCCGGGAGTGAGGAAGATTCCCGAGCCCACGACCGACGCCACGACGAGGAAGGTCGCGTCCTGAAGCGAGAGCTGCCGTTTCAGGCGATCGCGCGGATGGCGGTCGTCCGGCCTGGAAGCCCCCATCTTCTCGCAGCGCTCCTCCCCGCGGGCAGGCGCACTGTAGCCCGCACTTCTCCATCCACTCAGCGTGGCGAGAGCGCCGTCGCGAGCGCAGTCCGCAAGGGGAACGGCCTTCAGCCAGTGTCAGAGACGGGTGGGAGTGCGGGGATGGACGGCTCTGCAGTCGACCCACTTCTTCTCGACCACCATGGCCCGGTTACGGGCAGCGACGCGGCAGTAGGCCTTGTCCTCGCTGACCTCGAGCAGGATCCCGTTGCCGGACCAGAGCTTGCCGTGCCGCCCATCGACGAAGACGGGGGTGCCCTTGGGAAGCATGCAGCCACCCACCGCCAGGCTCACCAGAATCACCGCGATGATCCGACCCATCTTCAGGGAATCGGCGGATCGAGGCGTCCACTGTAGGGTTCCTGATTCGCCGGAAGGACGTCGGGCTCCCTCTACCCCACCTCCATCAGGGCCAGCCGCTCACCCCAGCGCAGCTCCACCGCGCGAGCCAGATCGGGGGCTCGACGCAGGCCAGGGTCGCGGCGGACCGTCGTCAGGGCCGCCTCGCGCGCCAGGGAGACCAGGCGGGTGTCGCGGACCAGATCCGCGATGCGAAGATCCGGAAGGCGACCGTGCTGACGGGTTCCGAGAAATTCCCCGGGGCCGCGGATACGAAGGTCGGCATCGGCGATCCGGAATCCATCGCTGGTCTCGAGCATGGCGCGCAGGCGCGCCTCGCTGTCCTCGCTCGCCGACCGTGCCACCAGCACACAGGTGCCGAGACGATCTCGCCGGCCGACCCGTCCGCGCAGCTGGTGGAGCTGGGCCAGTCCGAAGCGCTCGGCATGCTCGACCACCATCAGCGTGGCGTTGGGAATGTCGACCCCGACCTCGATCACCGTGGTAGAGACGAGGATCTGGCTGGATCCCTCGACGAATCGCGCCATCGCCTCGGCGCGGGCCGCCGCATCGAGGCGGCCGTGAACCAGATCGACCCGCAGCTCCGGGAAGGCCGCACGAATCCGTTCGGTGGACTCGACGGCGGCGCGCAGGTCGATCTTCTCCGACTCCTCGACCAGGGGGTATACGACGTAGACCTGCTCACCGCGCGCGATGGTCTCGCGTATCAGCTCGGCTACGCGGTGCCCCTCTCCCGAACGCAGCAGCACCGTCTCCGGGGCCCTTCGGCCCGGAGGAAGCTCGTCGATCACGGAGAGATCCAGGTCGCCGTAGACCGTGAGCGCCAGGCTGCGGGGAATCGGCGTGGCCGTCATCACCAGAGTGTGAGGTGAGAGTCCGGCGTGGGACTTCTGCGCGAGAGCGGCCCGCTGAAGCACGCCGAAGCGGTGCTGCTCGTCCACCACCGCCAACGCCAACCGCGCGAACTCCACCTCTCCCTGGACCAAGGCGTGTGTGCCCACCACCAGGTCCACCTCTCCCCGGCTGAGCCGGGAACGGATCTCCTCGGCGTCGCTGCGCGAGACCGAGGCGGTGAGCAGAGCGACGCGAACCCCGGTGGCTTCTCCTCCTCCGGCCGCGAGCTGGCGAAGGGTCCGCTCGTGCTGCTCGGCCAGCAGCTCCGTCGGCGCCATCAGCGCGGACTGAAAACCGCTCTCCGCCGTCGCGATCGCCGCCAGGAACGCCACCGCCGTCTTGCCGCTCCCCACGTCCCCCTGGAGAAGTCTCGACATCGGGTGCGGGCGAGCCAGATCGGCGCGGATCTCCGCCCAGGCGCGAGACTGGGCCGGCGTCAAACGGAACGGAAGAGCGGCCTCGGCGGCGTCGATTCGCGGCCGCGCCACGTCGATGGCGATCCCCGGCTCTGCGGCCCGCTTCGCCCGCCGCAGCGCGAGGCCCACCTCGAGCAGGTAGAGCTCCTCCAGCACCAGTCGCTGGTGGGCCGGGGTCTCGCGGGCGCGGAGCGCCTCCAGGTCGACATCGTCACCCGGATCGTGAATCCACCGCAGGGCGACGGCGGTCTCGGGAAGCTGCCGTTCCCGCACCAGATCCTTGGGAAGGTGGCTGGGCGTCAGATCGGCATAGCTCTTCACGGCCGCCGCGATGGTGCGCCGAAAGGTTCGCGGCGGAATGCCCTCCGGAGCCGCATAGTCCGGCACCACCCGCGGGTCCGAGGCGCCCGGGTCCTCCTCGTCGCTCAGCAGATCGATCTCGGGGTGGATGAGCTCACGGGCAAAGCGATAGCGGCGCACGTCCCCGGTGACGCGGATCCGCCTGCCCTTGCGCACCGAGGACTGGAGCGCCTGTCCGCCTCGAAACCACTTGAGTGTCACGGTCCCGGTCGGATCGCCGACCAGGGCCTGAAACAGGCGCCCTCCCCGCCCGCGGCGCGCGACGAAGTCCGCGCTCTGCACCTCGCCGACGAAGGTCACCCGGCTTCCGACCTCGAGCTCGCCGATCGGGACGAAGGTTCGGCGATCGTCGTATCGGCTGGGGAGGCGAAAGAGCAGGTCCGTGATGCTGGAGAGACCGCGTTTCGCCAGAGCCTCGGCGCGTCGCGGCCCGACCCCCGGTAGCCGGTCGAGCGGGCGCGCCAGGGCCTGCTCGGCCCAGGCGGGATCGGCGAAGGGGTGGAGCAGATCGAGGGCCTCCCGAACCGCGGCGATGCGCGCCTCACCCTGGAGCGGCGACTCGAAGCGCCGCGCGATCTTCTCGAAGATCACGCTGGGCATCGGAGGGGATGGCGAGGTCGGCGGCGCGGCGCGCTGCGCCGGCGACACTGCTCTCCAGGTTGCGAACCCGGTCCACCCGCGCGAAGTCCTGCTCGGCCGCGAAGACAAGGGGCCTTCGGACTGCTTCGATGGCCTCCGCAAAGGGAGTCGCAGCCACGACTCCTCCCTATTCGAGCTCGTCGCTCTGCCCGGTTGCCGTGCCCCGGAATGTTTGTGTCAATGCGCGCGCCGATGCACCTCCTGGAGTGCACGCACACCGATGGATCCGAGCCGCATGGCGCGGATCGCTCCGGCCGCCGCGCGGAGTGCAGCCAGGGTAGTGAAGTACGGAAGTCCCCGAGTCAGTGCCGCGCGCCGGATCGCGAAGGAGTCGCGGACCACGGAGGGCTCCTGCTGGACGGTGTTGAAGACCAGATCGACCTGGCCGGACTCGATGCACTCGACCACGTCGGGATGCCCTTGGCCCACCTTGGGAACCACCTTCACCGGGAACCCCAACGCATCGACCAGGCGAGCCGTGCCCTCGGTGGCGAAGATCTCGAAGCCGCTATTGGCGATCTCCTCGACCGCCTCTCCGATCCTGGGCCGATCGCCCTGGCGGATCGAGAGCAACACCCGACCGCTCATCGGGATGCTGTTTCCCGCCTCGATCTGGGCCTTGGCGTAGGCCCGGCCGAAATCCGAATCGATCCCCATCACCTCGCCGGTGCTCTTCATCTCGGGACCGAGCACCGTGTCGACTCCGGAGAACTTCACGAAGGGGAAGACCGCCTCCTTCACCGAGAAGTGCCGCGGCCAGATCTCCTCGGTGAAATCGAGCTCCCGAAGCGTCTTGCCACTCATGACCAGGGCGGCGAGCTTTGCCAGCGGCTTCCCGATCGCCTTCGAGACGAAGGGAACGGTCCGCGATGCGCGGGGATTCACCTCGAGCACGTAGACATCGGTGCCCTTGACCGCGTACTGCACGTTCATGAGCCCGCGCACGCCGAGCTCCAGCGCCAGCTTCCGGGTGGACTCGACGATCTCGTCGACGACTCCCTTCGAGAGGGAGAAGGGCGGAATCGAGCAGGCGCTGTCGCCGGAGTGGACGCCCGCCTGCTCGATGTGCTCCATGACCCCGCCGACCACCACCCGCTCCCGGTCGGCGATCGCGTCCACGTCGACCTCGATGGCGTCGGCCAGGAAGCGGTCCACCAGCACCGGATGCTCGGGAGACGCCCTGACGGCAAACTGCATGTAGCTGGCCAGGGACGCGACGTCGTGAACGATCTCCATGGCGCGGCCACCGAGCACGTAGGAGGGCCGGACCAGCACCGGATAGCCGATCCGCATCGCGACCTCCTCGGCCTCCTCGAGGCTGCGAGCCACTCCGCTGGGAGGGCGCCGGAGGTCCAGCTTCTCCAACACCACGTCGAAGCGTTCGCGATCCTCGGCCCGGTCGATGGCATCGGGCGGCGTTCCGAGGATCGGGACACCGGCCCTCTCGAGAGGAATGGCGAGTTGCAGGGGCGTCTGCCCGCCGAACTGCACGATCACACCCTCGGGCTTCTCGCGGTCGACGATCTCCAGCACGTCCTCCAGGGTGAGGGGCTCGAAGTAGAGGCGATCGCTGGTGTCGTAGTCCGTCGAGACGGTCTCGGGATTGCAGTTGACCATGATCGTCTCGAAGCCGGCCTCCTGCAGGGCGAAGGCGGCGTGGACGCAGCAGTAGTCGAACTCGATCCCCTGTCCGATGCGGTTCGGTCCCCCTCCGAGAATGACGATCTTGCGACGCCCGGTCGGCCGGGCCTCGCACTCGTCCTCGTAGGTCGAGTAGAGGTAGGGCGTGTGGGCCTCGAACTCGGCGCCGCAGGTGTCGACTCGTCTTGAAGACGGGCCACACCCCCTCGCGGCGGCGCATCTCCCGGATCTCGTCCTCGCTGCTCTCCCAGAGACTCGCGAGTCGGCGATCCGAGAAGCCCGCCTGCTTCGCGGGCCGAAGCCAGGCGGTGCGCTCCTCCGGGGAGGAGGCAGCGAGGTCCGCCTCCATCTCGACGATGTCGCGCAGGTTGCCCAGGAACCAGGGGTCGATCTTCGAGCGCCGGTGGATCTCCTCGAGGCCCACACCGCGCCGGAACGCCTCGGCGATGGCCCAGGGACGACCCGGCCGCGGCTGATCGATCTGCCTCCAGAGAGCCGCCATCCCCTCCTCACCCTCGGGCACGGGAGGCGGCTCGAGGCCCGCGTGACCGATCTCCAGGGAGCGCAGCGCCTTCTGAAAGCTCTCCTTGAAGGTCCGACCGATGGCCATCACCTCGCCCACCGATTTCATCTGGGTGGTGAGGAGGTCATCGGTGCTGGGAAATTTCTCGAAGGTGAAGCGCGGCACCTTGGTGACCACGTAGTCGATGCTGGGCTCGAAGCTGGCCGGCGTCTCACGGGTGATGTCATTGGGAATCTCGTCGAGGGTGAATCCGACGGCGAGCTTGGCGGCGATCTTCGCGATCGGAAAGCCGGTCGCCTTCGATGCCAGGGCCGACGACCGGGAGACACGCGGGTTCATCTCGATCACCACCAACGAACCGTCGTCGGGATTGACCGCGAACTGGATGTTCGACCCCCCGGTGTCGACGCCGATCTCCCGGATGATGGCCACCGCCGCATCCCGCATCACCTGGTATTCGCGGTCGGTGAGCGTCTGGGCCGGAGCCACGGTGATCGAGTCGCCGGTGTGGACGCCCATGGCGTCGAAGTTCTCGATCGAGCAGATGATGACGACGTTGTCCGCCCCATCGCGCATCACCTCGAGCTCGTACTCCTTCCACCCGAGGACGCTCCGCTCGATCAAGCACTCGTGGCGCGGCGACTGCTGAAGCGCCCACTCCACCAGCGGTTCGAATTCCTCCTCGGTGAAGGCGACGCTCCCCCCGGTGCCTCCGAGGGTGAAGCTGGGGCGGATGATCGCCGGAATCCCGGTCTCCCGGACGATCTTCCGAGCCTCTTCGAGGGAGCGCACGTAGCCCGAGACCGGCAGGGAGAGGCCGATCTTCCTCATCGCCTCCCGGAACTGGTCACGGTCCTCGGCCTTCATGATCGCATCGAGCTGGGCGCCGATCAGCGACACGCCGAAGCGATCGAGTACGCCGGACTCCGCGAGCTCGACGGCGAGGTTGAGACCCGTCTGGCCGCCGATCGTCGGGAGCAGGGCGTCGGGCCTCTCGGCCTCGATGATCTTCCGGACCGTGTCGACCGTCATCGGCTCGATGTAGGTGCGATCCGCGGTTTCCGGATCGGTCATGATGGTCGCCGGGTTCGAGTTCAAGAGCACCACCCGGTAGCCTTCCTCCCGGAGGGCCTTGCAGGCCTGGGTTCCCGAGTAGTCGAACTCGCAGGCCTGTCCGATCACGATCGGGCCGGAACCGATCACGAGAATCGTGTGGATGTCGTTCCGCCTGGGCATCAGGAACCCATCGAGACTTGCGCGCCGCTGACCAGCTCGCCGGCCTTGCGGCGTGCGACCAGTTCGCGAAAGCGTCGAAAGAAATGGCGGGCGTCGTGGGGGCCGGGAGAGGCCTCGGGGTGGTACTGAACCGAGAGCAGCGGCCGAACCCGATGGGCAAGGCCTTCCACGGTCTGATCGTTCAGGTTGACGTGGGTGATCTCCACGGGCTCCCCGGCCTGGCGCAGCGATTCCGCGTCGACGGCGTATCCGTGGTTCTCGGCGCAGATCGCCACCTTCCCGGTGGCGAGGTCCTTGCCCGGCTGGTTGCCCCCGTGATGGCCGAACTTGAGCTTCCTGATCTCGCCGCCCAGCGCGAGGCCCAGGATCTGGTGACCCAGACAGATTCCGAAGAGCGGGTACTGCCCTGCCAGCTCGCGCACGTGCTCGCGGACGCCCTGGACGGCGCGCGGATCACCGGGACCGTTGGAGAGAAAGACCCCGTCGGGGCGCAGCGCGCGCACCTGCTCGGCGCTGGTCCGGGCCGGAACCACCGTGACATCGAAGCCCTCGTCGAAGAGGAGCCGGAGGATGTTCCGCTTGATGCCGAAGTCGTAGGCCACCAGGCGAAAGGATGGGCTCGGCCGTGCTTCCCGGGGCAGCTGTCCCGCGACTCCCTGCCAGGCGGACGCGCTCCACTGGTAGGCTTCCGAACAGGTGACCTCTGCCACCAGGTCCCGGCCGTCCAAGGGCGGCGCGCTGCGAGCGCGCTCGATCAACAGCGCTTCGTCCTGGAGGGCGGGGTCCGTGCTCAGCACCCCGTTCTGGAAGCCGTGATCGCGAATCCGGCGCACCAGGGCCCGGGTATCGATTCCGGCAATGGCGGGAATGCCGAAACGCTCGAGGAAGGCGGGGAGAGACTCCCGGGAACGCCAGTTGCTCGGCGCCTCGAAAGGCTCCTTCACCACGAAGCCCTGTAGATGGGGCCGCTCCGCCTCCTCGTCCTCGGGATTGACGCCGACGTTCCCGATCTGGGTGTAGGTCATGGTGACCAACTGCCCGGCGTAGGAGGGATCGGTGAGGATCTCCTGATAGCCGGTCAGGCTGGTGTTGAAGCAGATCTCGCCGACGCCGATCCCTTCACCACCGAAACCGTAGCCGCGGTATACGGTCCCATCCGCGAGCGCGAGATGCGCGAGACGCGGGGGAGATTTCCGCGAGATCATGGGACGAGGACACCTCGGTCGACGTCGTAGACGAGCCGACCGGCGACGATGGTCGCCACCGCCCTTCCCTGGAGCGTCTGTCCGGCCCAGGGGGAGTTTCGGCTCTTCGAGTAGCCCTTGTAGGGATCGTAGACCCAGCTTCGCTCGGGATCGATCACGACCACGTCCGCCGGGGATCCGGTGTCGAGCCGCCCGCCTTCCTGGCCCAGGATCCGCGCGGGGTTCGCCGTCAGGCGTCGGATCAGCTGCAGAGGCGTGAGACTCTCTGTTCGCACCAGGTCGAGGACCACCGGAAGGGCGGTCTCGAGGCCGATGACGCCGTTGGGCGCCGTCGTGAACTCGACCTCCTTCTCGTGGACGGCGTGGGGCGCGTGGTCCGTCGCCACGGCGTCGATGGTTCCGTCGACCAGCCCTTGCCGGCAAGCCTCCACATCGGCGGCCGAGCGCAGCGGCGGAGCCATCTTGGTGTTGGTGTCGAAGCCCAGGGTCGCCTCGTCGGTGAGGGTGAGATGGTGGGGCGTTGCCTCGGCGGTCACCTGGAGCCCGCGGTTTCGCGCCTCGCGGATCAGCTCCACGGCACCCGCCGTCGAGACGTGGGCCACGTGGAGATGCGCGCCGGTGAGCTCCGCCAGCATCAGATCCCGCGCCACCAGAACCGTCTCGGCCACGCTGGGATTGGCCGGCAGCCCGAGACGGGTCGAAACCGGCCCCTCGTTCACGACACCCTTCCCCACCAGGGTGCGATCTTCGGCGTGAACGATCACCGGCGCCTCGACCAGCCTCGAGTATTGGAGGACCCGCCGTTGAACGCCGCTGTCCATGATGGTCATGCCGTCGTCGCTGAACGCGACGGCGCCCGCCTCCACCAGACCCACCATCTCGGTCATGACCTCGCCCGAGAGACCCTTGGTGGCAGCGGCGATCGGGATAGACCCTCGCCGGCGAGTCCTGCTGGGCGCGATCGAGGATGTAGTCGGTGACCGAGGGATCGTCGTTCACCGGATTGGTGTTCGCCATGCAGGCCACGGCCGTGAAGCCACCGGCCACCGCCGCGCGCCCACCCGATCCGATGTTCTCCTTGTACTCCTGCCCCGGCTCCCGGAGATGGGTGTGGATGTCGACGAACCCCGGCGCAACCCAGCAACCCGCGGCATCGATGATCTCGGCATCGGACGCCTCGATCGAATTCTCGACGGCGGCGATCCGGCCGTCCTCGATCAGAACGTCACCCGGCGCATCGCGATCGGTGGCCGGATCGAGGATCCGCCCCCCTCGGATCAGAATTCGCCCCACCGCTCTACTCCTCCTCGCGTTCCACTCTGGTGCGACCGGCGAGGAGATAGAGGACGGCCATGCGAATGGCCACTCCGTTCCGCACCTGGTCCAGGATCACACTCGGCCGGTCGTCGGCCAGGTCGTGGGACAGCTCGACACCCCGGTTCACCGGCCCCGGATGCATCACGATGGCGTCGTCCTTGGCGTAGCGAAGCTTCGCGCGGTCCACGCCGAAGGTCGCCGAGTACTCGCGCACGCTCGGGAAGAGGGCTCCCGCGAGCCGCTCGAACTGGATCCGGAGAGCCATCACCACGTCCGCTCCGTCGATCGCCTCTCGCAGGGAGGTGAATCCCTTGACTCCGAGGCTCTCTACGTCTGCCGGAAGCATGGTCGGGGGCGCGGCGAGACGCACCTCGGCGCCCATCTTGCGAAACGCGTAGATGTCGGATCGGGCGACCCGCGAGTGCGCGACGTCGCCGATGATCGTCACGGTGAGCCCGTCGATCCTTCCCTTCTGCTCGCGCACCGTGAGGAGATCGAGCAGCGCTTGCGTGGGATGCTCGTGCGCGCCGTCACCTGCGTTGATCACCGGCGCGCCGAGCTCGTCCGCGATTCGCTTGGGGACACCCGACACGGAGTGGCGAACCACCACCGCGTCCGGGGCCATCGCGTCCAGGTTCTTCGCGGTGTCGAGAATGGTCTCGGCTTTGGTGAGGCTCGACGATGCAGCCGTAAAGTTCACCACGTCCGCGGAAAGCCGCTTTCCGGCGATCTCGAAGCTGGTCCGGGTCCGCGTCGATGGCTCGAAGAAGAGGTTCACGATGGTGCGACCGCGAAGGGTCGGCACCTTCTTCACGTCCCGCCGCCCGACCTCCTGCATGCGCTCCGCGGTTTCGAGAATGGTCTCGATGTCGGCGCGCTCGAGGTCCTCGATGCCGAGGAGCCCTCTTCCCATCATTCGTCCGCCCTCCCCCCATCGGTCATGACGACCACCTCGAGTGGTCTCTGGTAGCTTCCGTTCTGGGACCGCAGCTGCACGAGTTCGGCCCGCTTCGTCGGGATGTTCTTCCCCACGTAGTCGATCTTGATCGGCAGCTCCCGGTGGCCTCGATCGACGAGCGCGACGACCTGCACGGCCCGAGGCCTGCCGAAGTCCATCAGCGCGTCCATGGCGGCCCGAATCGTCCTTCCGGTACTGGCGACGTCGTCCACCAGGATCACCACCCGGTCGTCCACCGCCGAGGGCATCTCGGTGCGGCGAAGGGGCGGCCGGGAACCGCTGCCGGTCAGATCGTCGCGATACAGCGTCGTGTCGAGGATCCCCACCACGGCGTCGAGTCCGGTGATTTCGTGCAGATTCGCCGCCAGCTGCCGGGCCAGCGGGACGCCCCCGTTGGGCACACCCACCAGGTAGAGATCGCCCAGATCCTCGTTCCGCTCGATGATCTCGTGGGCGATCCGCATCAGGGCGCGGCTGATGGCGAGATCGTCGAGAACGACTCGGCAGTCAGCTTCAGCACCCTCGGTCTGAGAAGGCTGCAGAGGGTTGGATCGGGGGGAGTCGTTCGTCATCTCCGGACCTTTTTCCGCCTCGCCGGACGGAGTTAAAAGGGACCGCTCATGTCTCACGTCCGTATCATACAGTGCCCGCCTCGCCAGCGCCAATCGGAATTCAGGCCCCGGCGAAGAAAACTGGCTAGAGGCACTCGTGAAAGCGACCCATCCGCTCCCATCGGGTCTTGCCGGTGAGATTCTCCCACCAGGTGATGGGATTGAGCAGCGAAAACCAACTCCCGTTCCAATCCCAGGACCAGTAGAGAAAGCCGGCGGGGCCCTCCAGCTCCTTGAGCCGCACCGTGCCGAACTTGCGGCCGTCGTAGGAGTTGTCGCGGTTGTCGCCCATGAAGAGATAGCGACCCGGCGGGACGGTCCGGGGTTCCATGTCGATCCCCGCCTGGCGGGGATCGTCGAGAACCCGGTGGCGACATTCGCCCAGGGTCTCGACGTAGACGCGGAAGACGCGTCCAGCCGAATCGGTGAAGGTCTCGGCAGTCTGCTCGATCGGGAGGGCCTTCCCGTTCAGGTGGACCCGGCCATCGCGCACCTCCACCCGATCGCCGGGAAGCCCTACCAGCCTCTTCACGAAGGCCTCGGTGGAAAGCTCGGGACGTTGATCCGCCGGGTAGATGCCGCGCGGGCCCCGCCCCAGGTTGAAGACCACGACCTCGCCCCGCTCCGGCTCCCGGTAGCCGGGAAACTGGATCTCCGTGAAGGGAACCCGGGGACCGTAGGCGAGCTTGTTCACGAAGACGTGATCTCCCACCAGCATGGTGGGCAACATGGAGTCCGAAGGCACGTAGAACGACTGGAACATGAAGGTCCGGATCAGCAGCGCGACCGCCACCGCCAGGATCAGTGTCGGGAGTTCGCTGGACTTCTGCTTCGTCTCTCGGCTCATCTGATCGTGTCTCCGATCCGCTCCCAGCGCATCTTCTCGCTGAACAGACTCCACCAGGTTCCCGGCCGCAGCAGCTCGCCCCAGCTCCCGTTCCAGTCCCAGGACCAGTAGAGAATGAAGGCCGGCCCCTTGAACTCCTCGAAGCGCACCGTTCCCCAGCTCCTGCTGTCGTTCGAATGATCCCGGTTGTCCCCCATCATGAAATAGCGGCCGGGCTCGATTCGAAACGGCGCGAAGTCGCGCAATGGCGCCGCTGGATCCTCCAGCACCGCGTGAGGACGCCCATCCAGCACCTCCAGTTCGGATCGGAGGAGATGTCCCGTCGCATCGGCGAAGTTCGCGTCGAGCTCGCGGCGATCGAGCGGCACCCCATTCACCTCGACGACCCGACCGGTGACCTCGATCGTGTCCCCGGGCATGCCGACGATCCGCTTCACGAAGCGGTCTCGCGGGAGATCCGGATACCGGTCCGCCGGGTAGATTCCGCCGCCCTGCCGCGCCACCTCGAAGACGACCACGTCGCCCCTTCGCGGCTCGCGGAGGCCCGGGAGCCTCCAGTCCGTGAAGGGAACCTTCGCACCGTACACGAACTTGTTCACGAAGAGGTGATCACCGACGAGCAGCGTCGGAAGCATCGACTCCGAGGGGATGCGGAACGGCTCGATCACGAGGGCACGGATTCCCAGCGCGATCAGCACCGCGAAGCCGATCGTCGTCAGCTGATCGAGAATGGACGGCGACGGTGCTTCGCGCTTCAGCCTCCTCGGGAGCGGGTTCGGTCCGAGCGCTCATTCATCCCCCTGGGCGAGCGCCTTGACGAAGTAGTCGCGGGTCTGGCGAAGAGCGTCGGCGATGGAGACCTTCGGCTCCCAGTCGAGCACGCGTCGGGCAAGCGAGATGTCGGGACGACGGACCTTCGGATCATCCGGAGGCAGTGGCCGGAACGCGATCCGGCTGCTGCTCCCGACCAGGTCGATGACCATCTGGGCGAGCTCGAGCATGGAGATCTCCGCCTCGCTGCCGATGTTCATCGGCCCGACGTAGTTCGAGTTCAGCAGGCGCCAGATGCCCTCGACGAGATCGTCGATGAAGCAGATCGACCGGGTCTGCGAGCCGTCTCCGTAGACCGTCACATCCCCGCCTCGGATCGCCTGGGTGAAGAAGTTCGGAATCGCGCGGCCGTCGTCGATCTGCATGCGCGGGCCGAATGTGTTGAAGATGCGGGCGATGCGGACGTCGACGCCGTGATGCCGGTGGTAGGCCATGGTCATGGCCTCGGCAAAACGCTTGGCCTCGTCGTAGACCCCGCGAATCCCCACCGGGTTCACGTTGCCGAGATAGCTCTCCGCCTGCGGACTCTTCTCGGGATCGCCGTAACACTCCGAGGTGCTGGCGAGCAGCAGGCGCGCTCCCTTCGCCTTGGCCAGTCCCAGGGCCTTGTGGGTACCCAGAGATCCGACCTTCAGGATCTCGATGGGAAGCCGCTCGAAGTCGGCGGGGCTCGCCGGCGATGCGAAATGGAGGATCGCGTCGAGCTCTCCCTCCACGTAGAGGTAGTTCGTGACGTCGTAGTGCTCGAAGGAGAACTTCGGGTGGCCGAGCAGCGGTTCGATGTTCTCCATCCGTCCGGTGAGGAGGTTGTCGAGCACGAGGACCTCGCAGCCCTCCGCCAGCAGGCGTCGGCAGAGATGCGAGCCGATGAATCCCGCACCGCCGGTGACCAGTACGCGATCCAGTTGGTGGCGCTCGGGCATCATCGATTCCTCCCTGGAGCTCCCGCGAATCCGCCTCAGTGCGAATCGGGGGAGAGGATCCATGTGGGGAGCTGATGATCGGACTCGAGCTTGCCGGCCAGGCGAGTCGCCTCTTCCCGCGTGGGGACGGGACCGACGCGCACCCGAAAGCGCACGCCCCCGGGGCCATCATCGCTGTGGACGTAGACGGAGAAGCCGCCCGCGCGGAGTTCACCGGCCAGCCGCGTCGCAGTGCCTTTTTCGCCGAACGCCCCGACCTGGATCGAGAAGCCGTCCTCGATCGGCGGCGCGGGACGACGGGTTGGCGGCGGCTCGGAACGACGCGTCGGCGGCGCCGCGGACACCGACGGTGGATCTGCTGGAACCTCCGATTTCGCGACCTGCGGCGAGCTTCCTCGAGCACCCAGGGGCCTCGCGACGGGCTCCGGCTCCGGGGCTTCCGGCGGACCCGCCGAGACCTCGGCGGCCAGGGGAAGCTCGGTGGTTCGCCCGGCCAGGTGATCCATCACCAGATCCGGCTCCTCCCAGGCGGTCCCGGCCAGCATGCCCACAGCGAAACCCACCACCAGGAGCAGGGCTGCCCCTCCCAGGGTAGAGAGCCAGCCCGGCCCGGCTTGCTCGGCTTGACGATTCTTCTTCGCCGCCATTACATCCTCTCCGGCGCGGTCATGCCGAGCAGGCCCAGGCCCTTCGCCAGCACGGTACGCACCGCCAGGGTGAGTCCCAGGCGCGCTCCGGTGAGCGCTGCGTCCTCCGACAACACGCGATGCCGCTTGCCGTCCTGGATGTATGGATTCCACAGCTCTGCAAGCTCTCGCAAGTAGTAGGAGATGTGATGCGGCTCCCGGGTCTCGGCGGCACACAGCGTCACCTCGGGAAATTCGCTGAGTTTCTTGATCAGCTCGATCTCCTCTGGCAGCACCAGGCGCGCGATGTCGATCTCGTCGACGGCAGGTATCGCCACCCCCCGTTTGGTCGCCTCACGCTCGATCCCGTGAGTACGGGCGTGGGCGTATTGCAGATAGTAGGCCGGATTCTTGGTCCAGTCCGTCTCCTTTGCGAGATCCAGATCGAAGTTGAGATGACGCTCGGGTGTGCGTTGGACCATGAAGAAGCGAAACACATCTGCGCCCACCTCCTCGACGACCTCGTCGATGGTAATGAAGGTCCCCGCGCGCGTGGATTGCTTCACCGTCTCGCCCCCCCTGGTGAGGGTGACGAACTGGTGCATGACGAGCTCCAGGCGCTCCGGTTCGCAGCCCAGGGCTCGAATCGCATGCCGTACGAAGGGAAACTGATCGATGTGGTCGGCCCCCATCACGTTGATCACCTGTCTCGAAGCCACGGCGAAACTTCTCGCGGTGATAGGCGATGTCCGGAAGCAGGTAGGTGGGCTCGCCGGTGCCCTTCACCAGGACCCGATCCCGCTCGAGGCCGAACGCCGTACCGCGCAGCCAGACAGCCCCCTCGGAATCGAACAGCAGATCCTCGGATCGGAGGTCCGCCAGCGTTTCTTCGATCTTTCCCTCTGGTAGAGAGACTTCTCGTTGGAGTAGACGTCGAAGTGGACCCCGAGAGATTCGAGCGTGGATCGGATCTCCTGGAAGATCCTCGCCTCCGCCTCTGCCCGGAAGCGACCTTCGCCGGGCTCTTCGACCAGGGCCTCGCCGTCACGCTCGCGCAGCGCGGCGGCGATCTCTCCGATGTAGTCCCCTCGGTAGCCATCCCTCGGGAAGACCACGGGAAGGCCATCGATGCTCTCGGGCCACGGTGCGTCCGGATCCTCCAGGGCCCCCGCCGGCGGCGGCGCTGCCCGACCCAGCTGCTCGAGGTAGCGGGCCCGGACCGACTCCCCCAGCACCCGCATCTGGCGACCCCCGTCGTTGAAGTAGTACTCCCGGGTGACGTCGTATCCGGCGTCGAGCAGCACCCGCGCGATGCTGTCGCCGAGCACGGCCTGGCGGCCGTGACCGATGCTGAGAGGTCCGGTGGGATTGGCGGAGACGAATTCGACCTGGACGCGAATGCCCTTCCCGGTCCGAGAGCTGCCAAACTTCTCGCCGACACTCAGGATCTGTCGGACCACCTCCCGCCATCGGTCGCCGGAGAGCCAGAGATTCACGAAGCCGGGACCGGCGATCTCGGCGCGGCCCACCAGTCCGCCCGCGTCGCCCAGGCTTTCGATCAGCCCCCGGGCGATCTCGGACGGCGGCCGGCGCAGGCGCTTGGCCAGGACCATGGCCGCGTTGCAGGCGAAGTCTCCGTGCTCCCGCTGCCGTGACCTCTCGAGGCCGAACGCGGGGATTTCCCCCGTGTCACCGGCCTGGTCCAGAAGGCCTCTCACAGCCTTGCGCAGATGTTCCTCGAGCCGCTCCCGCATGGCGCGTGAGAGTCGCCTCCGTCGCCCATTTCGTCAAGGAATCCGTGGGCTTGTATCACTGAGGAGCCTCACCACCGTCTCGCCGGGCCGGGCCAGGTGGAGGTCCTCCCGGATCGCCGATTCGATGGCAAGCGGGTCGCTCCGAAGCGCTTCGGTCTCCGCCTCCAGGGCCGTGATCTCCCCCCGAAGCGTCTCGATGCGAGCCTCCGCCGCCCGCAGGTCTCCCCTCAGACGGAGCCAGGTGCGAAACCCCGCCTCGCTATCGATCATCACCGCGGCGAGCGCCGCGGCGATGATCGCCGGTGCGATCCAGTAGCGCCTCAGTTCCCTCCCCCCAGAGGGTGCGGTGGCCTGGAGTGTACACCGCTAATCGACCGCGGGCATCTCCAGCAACCGCCGGATCCGATCCAGATAGGCGGGCGCATCCCACTCGCGCGGCCCGATGTAGCGCGCCACCAGCACGCCCTCTCGATCGATCAGGTAGGACTCGGGGAAGCGATGGCTCTGGTACGCATCCGCGGCCCGCTTCTGGGGATCGAGAAGGATGGGGAAGGTGAGGCCCAGCCGGTCCGTGAACTCCTCGACCGCTGGCCGGTCGTCGTCCACGGAGACCGCGATCAACTCGAAGTCCTTGGAGCCGAGTGTCCGGTAGAGGTTCTCCATGGCGGGCATCTCGTCTTCGCAGGGTTTGCACCAGGTGGCCCAGAAATTCAGGAGCACGACCTTGCCCCGCAGTGACCCCAGGGAGAGCTTTGCCTCGCCTCCCAGGACGGGAAGCGAGAAGTCGGGGGCGGGAAGCCCGGGCTCGATCGGATCCCGGGTCGTGTCGCCCGTCAGCAGAGCCCAGAGAACGCCCACCACGAGAGCGAACCCGATCAGAAAGCCACCGATCCGTGTCGAAATGGCGACTTCTCCCGTGGCTGCAGACCGATGAGGAGCTACTTGCGCCGGGCGGCCTTCTTGTCTGCCTTCTTCGAAGCCTCCGCCGCTTCCCCCTCGACCAGCTCGATGATCGACATGGGGGCGGCATCCCCGGTTCGTCGCCCCACCTTGAGCACGCGCGTGTAGCCACCCGGCCGCTCCCGGAAGCGATCCGCGAGCTCCGTCGAAGACCTTCGAGGTGACCTCCTTGCTCCGGATCACGGAGAGGGCCCGGCGCCGGGCGTGGAGATCCCCGCGCTTGCCGAGTGTGATCATCCGGTCGGCGACGCGGCGAAGCTCCTTCGCCTTCGCGTCGGTGGTCTCGATCCGCTCCTTGTCGAGGAGCGACGTCACCATGTTGCGAAGCAGCGCCTTTCGATGCGCACTGCTCCGGCCGAGCTTCCCGTGTCGTTTGCGGTGGCGCACGGCTACGCCTCGCGCTCGCGCGATCGCTGCTCGAGCTCCTTGCGCGACGGGAAGTTCTCGAGGTTCGTCCCGAGGCTCAGGCTCATCGACGCGAGAACCTCTTTGATCTCGTTCAGCGACTTCCGCCCGAAGTTCTTGGTCTTGAGCATTTCCGCTTCCGTACGCTGGACCAGCTCCCCGAGGAAGCGGATGTTGGCGTTCTGGAGACAGTTCGCCGAGCGCACCGAGAGCTCCAGCTCGTCGACCGATCGGAAGAGATTCGGGTTCAGCGGCTCCGGCTCTTCCTTGCTGGGTACCGCAAACTCCTCGGGCTCCTCGAAATTGATGAAGATGCCGAGCTGATCCTTGAGGATCTTCGCCCCGTAGGCCAGGGCATCCCCAGGAGCGATCGATCCGTCCGTCCACACCTCGAGATTCAGCCGGTCGAAGTCCGTCTCGCGCCCGACCCGCGCCGGCGTCACGGTGAAATTCACGCGGCGAACGGGCGAGAAGATCGAGTCCATCGGAATGGTTCCGATCGGCATCTCCTCGGACTTGTTCTTCTCCGCGAGCACGTAGCCCTTGCCGTTGGAGACCGTGCACTCGATCTCCACCTCTCCCTCCCCCGTGAGCGTGGCGATCCTATGATCCGGGTTCATGATCTCGACAGTGGAATCGTCGGAGAGCAGCTCGCCCGCGGAAATGGGACCCTCCTCCTTGCGGCGCACGTGCACGATCTTGGGCCCCTCGGCGTGGAGCCGCAGCCGAACCTCCTTCAGGTTGAGAACGATGTCGCTCACGTCCTCGAGAACTCCCGGAATGCTCGAGAACTCGTGAAGAACGCCGCCGATCCGAACCGAGGTGATGGCTGCGCCCTGCAATGACGAAAGCAGGACCCGACGCAGGGAATTGCCCAGAGTCTGGCCGAACCCGCGCTCGAGAGGTTCGCACGAGAACCGCGCGTACGTGAGCTTCGTCTGCTCTTCTTCTTCGATGTCCAGGCGACGCGGCCTGATCAGCTCGCGCCAGTTCTTGGCAATCAGCTCCTGCTGCATGCTGGATGTCTCCCTAATATCGAGAGTAGAGTTCGACGATCAGCTGCTCTTCGATGGGGAGGGTGATATCCTCGCGCACCGGGTTCGCCTTCACCGTTCCCTCGAAGCTTCCCTTGTCGATCTCGAGCCACTGCGGAAGGCTCCGGCCCTCGAGGGTCTCCAGGGCCCCGGCAATCCGCACGACGTTTCTCGATTTTTCCCGAAGAGTGATCTTCATTCCCGGCTTCGTCAGCATCGAAGGAATCGTCGCCTTGCGACCATTGATCAGGAAGTGGCCGTGACGCACCAGTTGACGGGCCTCGGCGCGTGACGTCGCGAAGCCGAGTCTGAACACGACGTTGTCCAGGCGGCGCTCGAGGAGCGCGAGGAGGTTCTCGCCGGCGCGGCCCTTCATCCGGCTCGCGGCGTGCACGGTCTGCGCGAACTGCCCCTCGAGGAGCCCGTACATTCGCTTCACCTTCTGCTTCTCGCGGAGCTGGACTCCGAAATCCGAGAACCGCGGGCGACCATGACCGTGCTGGCCCGGCGGGTAGTTTCGCTTCTCGACCGCGCACTTCTCGCTGTAGCAGCGATCGCCCTTCAGAAACAGCTTCTGGGCTTCGCGGCGGCACAGTCGGCAGACTGAGTCTCTGTACCGAGCCATCTGGTTCCTCGTCCTCGCTAGACGCGACGCCGCTTCGGCGGGCGGCAGCCGTTGTGCGGAATCGGAGTTACGTCCTTGATCAGCGTGATGCGCATTCCCGCGCCCTGCAGCGACCGGAGAGCAGCCTCCCGGCCCGATCCAGGACCTTTCACGTAGACACTGAGCGTCCGAACCCCGTGTTCCATCGCCTTCTTGGCACATTCCTCTGCCGCAACCTGCGCGGCGAAGGGTGTCGACTTGCGGGAGCCCTTGAAGCCCTGCTGGCCGGCGCTCGCCCAGGCCAGCGCGCCCCCGGCGGGATCGGTAATCGTGATGATCGTGTTGTTGAACGTCGACTGGATGTGTGCCACGCCCGTCTGAACGTTCTTCTTGACCTTCTTCTTTGCGCCCTTTTTCACCATCTGCTTCTACTTCTTGGCCAGGGTCTTCTTCTTCCCTGCCACCGTCTTTCGCGGTCCCTTTCGGGTCCGCGCGTTGGTATGTGTCCTCTGGCCCCTCACCGGCAGCCCGCGGCGATGCCGCAGCCCCCGGTAGCAGCCGATGTCCATCAGGAGCTTGATGTTCTGGGAGACCTCACGGCGCAGATCACCCTCGACCTGGTACTCACGCTCGATGATCTCGCGAATCTTGATGACCTCCCCCTCACCGAGGTGGTCCGTCTTCGTGACAACATCGACGCCTGCCTTTTCGCAGATCTCCTTGGCTCGCGTTCGTCCGATCCCGTAGATGTAGGTCAGCGCGATTTCGATCTGCTTGTTGCGCGGCAGGTCAATTCCCGCGATTCGTGCCATCTTCTATCACCCCTGACGCTGTTTGTGTTTCGGGTTCTCACAGATCACGCGGACGACGCCGCGCCGCCGGATCACCCGGCACTTGTCACACATCTTTCTGACCGATGCTCGAACCTTCACGCTGCCTCCCGAACGCGCTCCGCGACGTTCTCCACCGCGCTCATCGACCCAGCCTTCCTCGCATTCGCGTACCCTGGACGAAGCCCTCGTACTGACGCGACACCAGATGGGCCTCGATCTGTCCGATCAGATCGAGGCCGACACCGACCACGATGAGGAGTGCGGTTCCACCGAAATAGAACGGAACCCCGAACCGCATCGAGAGCATCACCGGAATCACGCAGATCGCCGAAACGTAGATCGCTCCCACGAAGGTGATCCGGCTGAGAATCGTGTCGATGTGTTCCGCGGTCCGCTTGCCCGGACGGATTCCCGGAATGAAGCCTCCCGAGCGCTTGATGTTGTCCGCCACGTCATCGGGATTGATGACGATCGCGGTGTAGAAGAAGCAGAAGAAGATGATCAGCCCCACGTAGACGGCGTTGTAGAGCAGCCCCCCGGGGAACAGATAGTCCTGGAAGAACTGGTTGACTCCCTCGAGATCGGTGAACTGCCCGATCGTGCTGGGGAAGATCAGCAGCGAGGAGGCGAAGATCGGAGGAATCACGTTCGCCGTGTTCACCCGCAGTGGAAAGTAGCTCATTCCCCCCTGGGTGACCCTCCGCCCGACGACCCTTCGGGCGTGCTGGATCGGGATCCTGCGCTGCCCGCGTTCGACGAAGACCACGAAGCCCGTCAGGGCGATGATGAATGCAAACAGGAACAGGACCTGGAGCAGCGAGAACTGATCGGTGCGCAGCAGCTCCACGAGTTGTCCCAGGGCGCCGGGAATCTGGACGATGATTCCCGAGAAGATGACCAGCGAGATGCCGTTTCCGATCCCCCGCTCGGTGATCTGCTCGCCCAGCCACATGATGAATGCGGTCCCCGATGTGAGCGTGATCATGCACATCAGCCGGAATCCGAGGCCGGGATCCAGAACGGCGCCCGCGCCGAACTGCCCGCTCTCGAGGGCCGTGGCGATCAGGAAGCTCTGGAAGAGGGAGAGCACGATGGTGCCGTAGCGGGTGTATTGGGTGATCTTCTTGTGGCCCTGCTCGCCCTCCTTCTTCAAGGCCTCGATCGATGGGATCACCACCGTGAGCAGCTGCATGATGATCGACGCGCTGATGTAGGGCATGATGCCCAGCGCGAAGATCGAGAGCTGTTCGAGTGCACCTCCGGAGAAGACGTTGAAGAGCGAGAACGCAGTACCCGAGAGCCGCGCAAAGGTCTCGCGGATGACGTCGGGATTGATTCCCGGCGTCGCAACCTTGGCACCCACGCGGTAGACCGCGAGCATCCCGAAGGTGAAGAGGATCCGGCGCTGTAGCTCCGGGATCCTCCCGATGTTCTGGATCCCTCCGATCAAGCCAGGATCTCCACCGTTCCGCCCGCTTCCTCCACCTTTCGGCGTGCGGACGTGCTCGCTCTGTGAACCTTCACCGTCACACCCTTGGGCGCATCGCCGTCTCCGAGCAGCTTGACCGCGGCGCCCGAACCACGAATCAGACCGGACTTCGCGAGGAAGGCGACGTCGATGGTGGCGCCGTCACCGAACCTGGCGAGATCGCGAAGGTTCACGATCTCCACGCGCTTGCGGTGGATGTTGGCGAAGCCCCGCTTGGGCAGACGCCTCACCAGGGGCATCTGACCACCCTCGAACCAGACGGGGGTCTGCCGGCCCGCAGAGCGCTTGCCCTGCCCCTTCATGCCACGGCCGCCGGTCTTTCCGAGACCCGTGCCGGGCCCTCGACCGATGCGCTTGGGTCGATGTCGAGCGCCTGGCCGGAGTGAGAGCCGGTCGAGCATGCCGTTACTCCTCCACCTTCAGCAGGTGCACCACCTTGCGGATCATGCCGCGCACCTGGGGCGTGTCCTCGAGTTCTACCGTCTGGTGCATGCGCGAGATTCCGAGACCGCGCAGCGTCGCTCGCTGCCGCCGATCGAAGCCGATCTGGCTTCGCACCTGGGTCACACGCACCCGTCTTCCCTCCGCGGTCATGATCGCGCCAGCTCCTTCCTTCGCTCCTCCGGATCCCGGAGCTCGCGAAGAGCCACGACGGTGGCATTCACCACGTTGTGGGGGTTGTTCGTCCCCAGCGTCTTGGTGAGGACGTCCCGCACACCAGCGGACTCCACCACGGCACGAACTCCACCGCCCGCGATCACGCCGGTCCCGGGGGAAGCCGGCCGGAGCAGCACCCGACCCGCACCGAAACGCCCGATCACCTCGTGCGGAATCGTGCCCTCGATGACGGGAACCCGCATCAGGCTCTTCCGCGCGCGCTCCACGCCCTTGCGGATCGCCTCGGGAACCTCGCCGGCCTTTCCGAGACCGACGCCCACGATGCCCTCACCGTCACCGACGACCACCAAGGCGCTGAAGCTGAAGCGCCGGCCACCCTTCACCACCTTGGCGACGCGATTGATGTGGATCACCCGATCCGTCAGCGCGAAGTCATTGGGATTGAGCCGTTCGGAATTCATCCTCGATGCACCTCAGAACCGGAGCCCGGCCTCGCGAGCAGCCTCGGCGAGCGCCTTCACGCGACCGTGATAAAGAAACCCGTTTCGGTTGAAGACCACTTCTTCGATCTGCCTCTCCAGCGCCAGCTCCGCAATCGCCTTGCCGACCCGCTTCGCCGCCTCGACGTTTCCCGTCGACTGCCCGCCACCAGCGACGGCTTTCGAGCGGGTGGATGCCGATGCGATGGTGCGGCCGGATCCGGGATCGACCAGCTGCGCATAGATGTGCCTGGCGCTCCGGTACACCGTCAACCGTGTCCGGTCGGACACGCCGAGCCCTCGCGTCACGCGCTGCTTGCGCGCGAGGAGCTTTTCTCGTTTGCGATTTCCAGCTTTCCGTTTCATCCAGACCAAGACCTCACGTGGTTCCCGCCTTGCCCACCTTCCGGCGGACCCGCTCGCCCACGTAGCGAATCCCCTTGCCCTTGTAGGGCTCGGGCGGGCGCAGCGAGCGCACGTTCGCGGCGAACTGACCGACCAGCTGCCGGTCGATGCCCTCGACGCGAACCTTTCCATCCTGGAGGGAGACGGACAGCCCCTCGGGAATCGCCACGTCGACGGGATGCGAGAAACCCACTGCCAGCTTGAGGGTCTTCCCCGAGACGTCCGCTCGGTAGCCCACACCGTGGATCTCGAGTTCCTTCACGAAACCCTCCGTCACGCCGGTGACCATGTTCGCCACGAGCGCCCGCGCCAGTCCATGAAGCGCCCGAGTCTTCTTCTTTTCGTCGCCGCGACACAGGCGAACCTGCTCGCTCTCGATCTCGACGCTGATGCCCTCGGGAATTTGCACGGAGAGGGCGCCCTTCGGACCCTTGACGCTGACCGCTCCCTCGGCGTGACCCACGGTCACGCCGCTCGGAATCGCCACAGGTGCTCGTCCGACCCGCGACACTGCTACCAGACCTCGCAGAGGATCTCGCCGCCCACGTGTTGCTCACGCGCGCTGCGATCCGACATCACGCCCTTGTTCGTGGAGAGCACCGAGATTCCGAGACCGTTTCGAACCTTCGGAATCGCCTGCGGCCTTCACGTATACCCGGCAACTCGGGCGGCTCACGCGACGAATACCGTCGATCAAGAGCTGGCCCTCGGCTCCGTAGCGGAGCCTGATCCGCAGCTGCGCCTTGCCCTCGGCCGCCTCCACCTGCGCCTCATCGATGAAGCCCTCGTCCTTCAGCACTCTCGCGATCGCGAGCTTCATCCTGGAGGAAGGGAGCGTCGTCTCGGCGTGACCAGCCCGCCCCGCATTGCGGATGCGGGTCAACATGTCTGCGACGGGATCCGTCATCATGATGATTGCCCCAGCTACCGGCGGAACGGAATGCCGAGGTGAGCGAGCAACGCCTTCGCCTCTGCATCCGTCTTCGCCGTCGTACAAACCGTCACGTTCATCCCGGTGATCCTCTCGACCTTGTCGTAGTCGACCTCGGGAAAGATGATCTGCTCCCGGATGCCGAGCGTGTAGTTGCCACGCCCGTCGAATGCCTTGGGAGAGGTCCCCTTGAAGTCGCGCACCCGGGGAAGTGCCACGCTGGTGAGGCGATCCAGGAACTCCCACATCCGATGTCCCCGGAGGGTCACCATGCAGCCGATGGCCTGACCGGCGCGCAGTTTGAAATTCGCGACCGATTTCCGCGCCCGCCGTATGATCGGCTTCTGGCCGGTGATCACCGCCAGCTCTTCCGCGGCCTTCTCGAGCAGCTTCGGATTCGCGGCCGCCTCACCGAGACCGACGTTCACGACGATCTTGGAGAGGGTCGGAACCTGGAAGGGATTCCGGTAGGCGAACTCGTCCATCAGCTTCGAGTGCACGTCGGAGCGGTAGCGCTCGAGGAGACGCGGCGTCATCTAGAGCACCTCCGGAGCCAGTGAGATGATCTTCATGAACTTCCGACCCCGCAGCTCGCGGGCCACCGGCCCGAAGATGCGAGTTCCCACCGGCTCCCTCTGCGTGTCGAGAAGCACGGCGGCGTTGTCGTCGAAGCGGATGTAGGTCCCGTCAGGTCTCGGAAGCCCCTTCTTGGTACGAACCACCACGGCCCTACGGACTTCACCCCGTTTCACCCTGGCATTCGGAATGGCTTCCTTCACCGATACGACGATGATGTCGCCAACGGAAGCGTACTTTCGTCGGGATCCCCCGAGCACCCGGATGCAGGCGACCTTCCGGGCCCCGGAGTTGTCCGCGACTTCCAGCGTCGATTCCGGCTGGATCATTGGCCCTCTCCGCTAGACCTGCGTCGCCTTCACGAGCATGGACTGGACCTTCCAGCGCTTGCGCTTCGAGATGGGGCGGTGCTCGATGATCCGAACCCGGTCACCCACTCCACAGGCGTTCTCTTCGTCATGGGCCATGAACCGGGAGTAGCGACGGACGTACTTCTTGTACCTCGGATCTCGAACCAATCGCTCGGCCCGAACCACTACCGTCTTGTCCATCTTGTCGCTCACGACCACACCGTCGATCACCCGACGGTTTCCGCGTTCACTTCACTGATTCGCTCCACGCTTCTCGCGCAGTACAGTTTCCACGCGAGCCACGTCTCGACGAAGCGCCCGGAGCTTCGCCGTGTTTCCGAGCTGCCCGGTAGCCAGCTTCACCTTCGCGTTGAAGACTTCACCGCGAAGCTCATTGGACTTCGCCAAGAGCTCTTCCTGGGACAGCTCACGGAGTTCCGACGCCTTCATCACAGCTCTCCCCGCGCTACGAAGCGCGTCGGAAGGGGCAGCTTGTGCGCTGCGAGGCGGAAGGCCTCCTGGGCCACCTTGGCGGTCACGCCCTCCATCTCGTAGAGAACGCGACCCGGCTTCACCACCGCCACCCACTCCTCGGGATTTCCCTTTCCCTTGCCCATCCGGGTCTCGGCGGGCTTCTTGGTCACCGGTTTGTCGGGGAAGATACGGATCCAGATCTTCCCACCGCGCTTGACGTACCGGGTCATCGCGATCCGGGCCGCCTCGATCTGCCGCGCCGTGATCCGGCCGCGGTCCATCGCCTGCAGACCGTACTGGCCGAAGGAAACCGTGCTCCCGCGAAGGGCCTTGCCCTTCATGCGACCCTTCATCACCTTGCGGTGCTTGACCTTCTTCGGTTGAAGCATCGTCTACCTCACCGCCTCATCCGGAACCCGCTGCGAGAGCGTCCCCTCGCGCAGATCCTTGTCCGCGGCCTCCCCCTTGAATATCCAGCACTTGACGCCGACCACGCCGTAGGTGGTCTTCGCCTCGGCCATCCCGAAATCGATGTCCGCGCGCAACGTGTGCAGGGGGACCCGTCCCTCCGCGTAGCGTTCGCGGCGGCCCATTTCCGCGCCACCCAGCCGGCCACCGCACTCGAGGCGGATTCCTCCGGCTCCGAACTTCATCGTCGAGGTGATCGCCTTCTTCATCGCGCGGCGGAAGGCAACCCGTCGCTCCAGCTGGAGAGCAATGTTCTCGGCCACCAGCTGGGCATCGAGCTCGGCCTTCCGGATCTCCTTGATGTTGATGAAGATCTCGTGGGAGGTGAACTGCCCGAGTTCCTTCCGGAGGGTCTCCACCTCCGCACCGCGCTTTCCGATCAGGATCCCGGGACGCGCAGTGTGGATGTTCACGACGATCTTCTCGCCGGTCCGATCGACCACGACCTTCGAGATCCCGGCGTGGAAGAGCTTCTTCTTGATGAACTTCCGGATCTGGTAGTCCTCGTGAATCTGCTCGCCGTAACGGCGCTCCTCGAACCAGTTGGATTTCCACCCGTAGAGAGTGCCCAGGCGGAATCCGTAGGGGTGAACCTTCTGTCCCAAGACTCTCTCCCTCTCCTCAGTGCTCTTCCAACACGAGGCTGACGTTGCTCGTGCGGCGCTGGATCCAGGCGGCGCGGCCTTGCGCTCGCGCCCGGATCCTCCACATGCTCGAGCCTTCGTTCACCATGATCGTGCGGACGAAGAGATTGTCGACGTCGATCCCCGCCTTGTCGCGGTTGTTCTTGTCCTCGGCGTTCGCAACCGCGGAACGGACCAGCTTGGCCAGAGGTCTCGCGAACTTCTTGGGTGAGAGATCGAGATAGGCGAGCGCCTCTTCCACCTGCCGGCCTCTGATCATGTCCGCCAGCAGCCGCGCCTTTCGCGCACTCACCCGATAGTTTCCTAGTTTCGCCGTGACCTGCATCTCAGCGCTTGACCCTCCTGTCCGAGGAGTGCCCCGTGAACTTGCGCGTGGGCGCGAACTCTCCAAGCCGGTGTCCGACCATGTTCTCCGTTACGTACACCGGCATGAAGAGCTTGCCATTGTGAACGTGGAAGGTGAGCCCGAGCATCTCCGGCGTGATCATCGAGCGGCGAGACCAGGTCCGGATCACCTGCTTCGAGCCCGCCGCGATCGACTTCTCGAGCTTCCGCTGGAGACTCGGATCGATGAAGGGTCCCTTCTTGAGAGAGCGTGCCATCTACTTCTTCCCTCGTCGCTTGACGATGTAGCGGTCCGAACGATGGTTCCGACGGGTCTTGTGACCCTTGGTCGGCTTCCCCCAGGGCGTACACGGATGGCGCCCGCCGGACGAGCGGCCCTCTCCCCCACCCATGGGGTGATCGACGGGATTCATCGCGACGCCGCGTACGTTGGGACGCTTCCCCTGCCAACGCGACCGCCCGGCCTTGCCGATCCGCTGGTTCTCGTGCTCGAGATTTCCGACCTGGCCAACGGTGGCGCTGCAGCGGACGTGGATCATCCGATTCTCGCCGCTCGGCATACGCAGAGTGACGTAGTCGCCCTCGCGAGCCATCAGCTGGGCGCCGGTGCCCGCAGCTCGGACCATCTGCGCACCCTTTCCAGGCTTCATCTCGATCGCGTGAACCACCGTTCCCAGGGGAATCTTTGCCAGGGGAAGGGCGTTGCCAGGGTGGATCTCGGCATCGGGACCCGCCATCACCTCGCCGCCAACGCGGAGCCCGACCGGCGCCAGGATGTAGCGTTTCTCGCCGTCCCGGTAGTGAAGGAGGGCGATGCGCGCCGAACGATTCGGGTCGTACTCCACCGCCGCCACCTTTGCGGGAATCCCGACCTTCTCGCGGCGAAAGTCGATCTTCCGGTAGCGGCGCTTGTGTCCGCCGCCCCGATGCCATGAGGTCACGCGGCCGTTGTTGTTGCGACCGCCGCTCTTGTTGATCCGGCCCTCGAGAAGGGAGCGCTCGGCGCCGTCGCGGGTGATCTCCCCGAAATCCGAGACGCTCATCCGGCGGCGCCCGGGCGATGTCGGCTTGTAGCTTCGGACCGCCATCCTCCTACACTCCCTCGAAGAACTCGATCGACTGACCCTCAGCGAGGACCACGATCGCCTTCTTCCACTCTGGCTTCCGGCCCATGAACTTTCCGACTCTCCGCGTCTTGCGCGGCATGCGGATGGTACGCACGTCCACCACCGTCACGTTGAACAACTCCTGTACCGCCGCTCGGATCTGCTGCTTGTTGGCTCGCGGATCCACCGCGAGTGTCACGACGTTCGACAGCTCGCGTGCGATCGTGCTCTTCTCCGTCACCACCGGGCGACGAATGATCTCGTGGACATTCACGAGGCAACCTCCTCGCCAGCCGCTCCCAGACGACGCTGGACCGAGAGAGCCGCCTCCCTGACGAAGAGGATCCGGCGGTGGCGAAGCACGTCGTAGACGTTCAGCCCCTCGGCCCGAATCACGCTCACACGCGGCAGGTTCCGGGCGGATCGCTCTACGTACGGATCCTTCTCCTCCAGCACGATCAGCAGCGAATCCTCCATCACTCCGAGGGCGGTGAGGATCTCGACCATCCGCCTGGTGCTGTACTCCTCGAGCCCGAACGACTCCACCACGCGGACGGCCTCCTCCCGCAGGCGCAGGGAGAGAGCCGCGCGAAGGGCGGCCCGGCGCATCTTCTTGGGAAGCTTCTGATCGTAGCTTCGAGGGACCGGGCCAAACACCACGCCGCCGCCATGGAACTGCGGCGCGCGGGTCGTACCCTGACGCGCTCGACCGGTCCCCTTCTGGCGGTACGGCTTGGCCCCGCCGCCCGACACGGCGGAGCGATTCTTGGTGGAATGCGCTCCCGAGCGCCGCGCGCTCAACTGTCGCCGCACCTCCGCATGGAAGAGGTGCGGCTTGATCGGCGCCTCGAACACCGCGGGGTCGAGCTCGACGGAGCCCGCCTTCTTTCCTTCTGCACCGACGACGTCCAGGCTTGCCATGGCTAGAGCTTGATCTCCACGTCCACGCCCGCCGCCAGCTCCAGCTTCATCAGCGCGTCGACGGTCTGGGGTGTGGGATCGAGAATGTCGATGAGCCGCTTATGGGTCCGCATCTCGAACTGCTCTCGCGACTTCTTGTCGATGTGCGGCCCCCTGAGCACCGTGTACTTGTTGATGGTCGTCGGCAGCGGGATCGGACCTGCGACGCGGGCCCCGGTGCGAACCGCGGTATCCACGATCTCCCCGGCGCTCTGGTCGAGGAGCTTGAAGTCGTAGGCCTTCATCCGGATCCGGATCTTCTGCGAAGTGAGGTCGGCCATTGCCTACTCGACGATTTCTGCGACGACACCGGCGCCGACGGTTCGTCCACCCTCGCGGATCGCGAAACGAAGCTCCTTGTCCATCGCGATCGGAGTGATCAGCTCCACGGTCATCTCGACGTTGTCACCCGGCATCACCATCTCCGTCCCCTCGGGAAGGGTCGCCACTCCCGTCACGTCCGTCGTCCGAAAATAGAACTGCGGACGGTAGCCGTTGAAGAAGGGCGTGTGACGGCCTCCCTCCTCCTTCGTCAGCACGTACGCCTGCGCCTTGAACTTCGTGTGCGGCGTGATCGATCCCGGATGCGCCAGTACCTGACCCCGCTCCACCGCGTCCTTGTCGATCCCCCGCAACAGACATCCCACGTTGTCGCCGGCCTGACCCTCGTCCAGCAGCTTCCGGAACATCTCCACTCCGGTCACCACCGTCTTCTGGGTCTCCTTGATCCCGACGATCTCCACCTCCTCGCTCGTGTGAATCACTCCCTGCTCCACACGACCCGTCACCACCGTGCCCCGACCCGTGATCGAAAATACATCCTCGATCGGCATCAAGAACGGCTTGTCCAAGGCCCGCTCCGGCTCCGGAATCGAGCTGTCCAAGCGCCTCCATCAGCTCGTCGATGCAACGGTTCTCTTCGTCGTTCGTCGGATCCTCACCCGCCTTCAAGGCCGAACCCTTGATCACCGGAATGTCGTCACCGGGAAAGTCGTATCCGCTCAAAAGCTCCCGGACCTCCAGCTCCACCAGCTCCAGAAGCTCCTCGTCGTCGACCTGATCCACCTTGTTCAAGAACACCACGATGTGAGGAACGTTCACCTGACGCGCCAGAAGAACGTGCTCCCGCGTCTGCGGCATCGGACCGTCCGCCGCGCTCACCACCAACGACCGCACCGTCCATCTGCGCCGCGCCCGTGATCATGTTCTTCACGTAGTCCGCGTGACCCGGACAATCCACGTGAGCGTAGTGACGATTGTCCGACTCGTACTCCACGTGCGCCGTCGCAATCGTGATCCCACGCTCCCGCTCCTCCGGAGCCTTGTCGATCTCGTCGAACGAAGTCGTCGTCGCCAGATTCTTGAGCGCCTGACGCGCCGTGATCGCCGCCGTCAACGTGGTCTTGCCATGGTCCACGTGACCGATCGTCCCCACGTTTACGTGCGGCTTCGTCCGCTCGAACTTCTGCTTCGCCATGGGCCTCTCGCTCCTAGCTAGTAGATCTTCACGATTTCTCCGGCGACAGCCGGCGGAACCTCGGAATAGTGGACGAATTCCATCGTGTAGGTGGCGCGCCCCTGGGTCATCGACCGCAGTGAGTTCACGTAGCCGAACATCGTCGCCAGCGGAACCTCGGCGCGAATCGCCCGGGCGTTTCCGCGGATCTCAGCGCCGGTGATGTTGCCGCGGCGGCTGTTGAGGTCACCCTGCACCAGACCGACGAAGTCCTCGGGCGTCACGACCTCGACCTTCATCACCGGTTCCAGGATCGTGCTCTTCGCCTTGCGCAGCGCCTCCCGCATGGCGATGGATCCGGCGATCTTGAAGGAGCGCTCCGAGGAATCCACCTCGTGGACCTGACCGCCCACCAGCCGGACCCTCAGGTCCACCACGGGATAGCCGGCGATCTCTCCGCTCTGGCACGCCTCCTGGCAGCCCTGGCGAACCGCCGGAATGAACTCCTTGGGGATGGCCCCGCCACGGACGGCTGACTCGAAGGCGAAGCCGCTCCCCGGCTCGCCCGGCTCGACCTCGATCTCGGCCACGCCGAAATCCCCCGCGCCGCCGGTCTGCTTGATGTAGCGGCCCACGGCCTCGACCGGCTCGATGATCGTCTCCTTGTAGGCCACCTGGGGACGGCCCACGTTCGCCCCGACGTTGAACTCCCGAAGGAGGCGATCGGTGATGATCTCGAGGTGAAGCTCCCCCATGCCGGAGATGATGGTCTGACCGGTCTCCTCGTCGACGCTCACCCTGAAGGTCGGATCCTCGGAGACCAGCCGATCGAGGGATTGCCCGAGCCGGTCCAGGTCCGCCTTGGTCTTTGGCTCGATGGCGATGGAGATCACCGGCTCCGGGAAGTCGATGGGTTCCAGGAGCACCGGGTGCTGAGCCTTGCAGAGCGTCTGTCCGGTGGCGAGGCCCTTCAGGCCCACCGCGGCGACGATATCCCCGGCGTAGACCTCACTGATGTCCTGGCGCTTGTTGGCGTGCATCTGGAGCAGGCGACCGATCCGTTCCTTGCGGCCGGTGGCGGAATTCAGGACCTGGTCCCCCGTCTTCGCACTGCCCGAATAGACCCGGACGTAGGTCAAGTGGCCGACGTGCTTGTCGGTGGCCAGCTTGAACGCCAGTGCCGCGAAGGGCTCGTTGTCGTCGGCCTTGCACCGAACCACCTCGTCCTTGCCGGGCTTCACCCCCTCGATGGGCGGCACGTCCAGCGGTGAGGGCAGGTAGTCCAAGACGGCGTCGAGCAGGGGCTGCACGCCCTTGTTGCGGAAGGCCGAGCCGCAGAGCACCGGAACGACCTGGAGCTGCAGGGTCGCCTCGCGGAGCGCCTTTCGGACCGACGCGGCTGTCGATCTCTCCGCCCTCCAGATACTTGGCGAGCACCGCCTCGTCTACGTCGGCCGCCGCCTCCATCATCTTCTCGCGATACTCGGCGGCGGTCGCCGCGAGAGCGGGAGGAATCTCTTCTTCGCGGGGCTCGCTGCCGAGATCTTCGTCATCCCAGTAGATCGCCTTCTCGGCGAGGACGTCGACCACTCCACTGAAGTGCTCGGCCTCGCCGATGGGAATCTGCAGGGGCAGTGGGTTCGCGCCCAGCCGCTCCCGGATCATCTCCACCACGCGGGGGAAATCCGACCCGACCCGATCCATCTTGTTGACGAAGGCGAGGCGCGGAACCCGGTACTTGTCCGCCTGTCGCCAGACCGTCTCCGACTGCGGCTCGACGCCGCCAACCCCGCAGAAGACCGCGATCGCACCGTCCAGGACGCGCAGCGATCGCTCCACCTCGACGGTGAAGTCCACGTGGCCAGGTGTGTCGATGATGTTGATGCGGTGATCCTTCCAGAAACAGGTGGTGGCTGCGGAGGTGATGGTGATCCCGCGCTCCTGTTCCTGCTCCATCCAGTCCATCGTTGCGGCGCCGTGGTGCACTTCGCCGATCTTGTAGTTGACGCCGGTGTAATAGAGAATCCGTTCGGTCGTAGTCGTCTTGCCGGCATCGATGTGGGCCATGATGCCGATGTTCCGGGTTCTCTCGAGGGGTGCCGTTCGCGGCATGATGAATTCTCGTTCGGCACCAGGGCGCCGATTGCTCCGCCCTCACCACCGATAATGCGAGAAGGCCTTGTTGGCTTCCGCCATTCGGTGAGTATCTTCGCGCTTCTTGACCGCCTCTCCGCGCTCGTTGGCCGCATCGATCAGCTCGTTCGCCAGCTTGTCCTGCATGTTCTTCCCGTCGCGGGAGCGGGCACAGGCCACCAGCCAGCGCATCGCCAGCGAAGTCGCCCGCTCGGGCCGCACCTCGATGGGCACCTGGTAGGTGGCTCCGCCGACGCGGCGTGACTTCACTTCGATCCGGGGTCGAACGTTGTCGAGAGCGCGCCGGAACATCGCCAGCGGGTCGTTTCTGGTCTTGCTCTCGATCACGTCGAAGGCTCCGTAGACGATTCGCTCCGCGACGCTCTTCTTCCCCGCCAGCATGATGACGGTCGTGAATCGGCCCACCATCCGGTCGTTGAACTTCGGATCGGGCTCGGTCTTTCGCTTCTCGACTTCGCGGCGTCGCGGCATTTCATCTCACCAAAGAGGCCAGCGGCCGATCGGTGCTCCCGAGCACCCGACCGGCCGCCGGAAAAGCGTCACTTGGGTCGCTTGGCTCCATACTTCGACCGGCTCTGATTCCGGTCCGCCACACCCATCGAATCCAGGGTCCCGCGCACGATGTGGTAGCGGACACCCGGGAGATCCTTCACGCGGCCACCGCGAACCAGGACCACCGAGTGTTCCTGAAGCGTGTGGCCAACGCCGGGGATGTAGGCGGTGACCTCGCGCCCGTTGGTGAGCCGTACACGGCAGACCTTGCGCAGCGCGGAGTTGGGTTTCTTCGGCGTTGCGGTGTACACGCGGATGCACACCCCTCGCCGCTGCGGCGATTTCTGAAGATCGCGCGCCTTTGACTGCTTCTTCCTGCTCGCCCGCCCCTTGCGCACGAGCTGTTGCACCGTAGGCATTGAGCCTCCGACTCGAGGGATCCACTCTTGCAGCATCCGGAAAGACGCGAGCCCCCTGTCGGCTTCGCCCGCAGCAACGAAGAGGCCGGAAGTAGAACTTCAGGCGCTCGCTCTTCGCCGTTCCGGGGCGGCCGCAGTGGGGCCTTTTGCCCGGGATCCTGAAACCGCAGCATATTAGCTGGCTTGCACCCACTGTCAACGTCCTCGCGACGCCTGCCAGCAGGGTCCGCCCCGAGGGGATCGTGGTCTTTTAGACCCGGTCAAACGATCTGCGGCGCGGGCTCAGTGGGAGATCCCGGCTGCTCCTCCTCCAGCTCCGCACCGGCTGTCGCACCCTCCTCTTCGTGGCTCGCGAGTAGCTCCTCGGGAGCATCGATCTGGATTCCGATGTTCTTGTACTTCGCGAGGCCGGTCCCGGCGGGAACCAGCCGTCCCATGATCACGTTCTCCTTCAGGCCGTGCAGCGAGTCGGTCTTGCCCCAGATCGCCGCCTCGGTGAGCACCTTCGTGGTCTCCTGGAAGGATGCCGCCGAGATGAACGACTCGGTGGAGAGCGACGCCTTGGTGATCCCCAGCAGCAGCGGCTCGCCGGTGGCCTGCTCCTTGCCCGACGCATCCATCCGCTTGTTGGCCTCCTCGAAGAAGACGCGATCCACCTGCTCTCCCACCAGGAAATCGGTGTCGCCCACGTTGTTCACGCGCACCTTGCGCATCATCTGCCGGACGATCACCTCGATGTGCTTGTCGTTGATCTTGACGCCCTGGAGCCGGTACACCTCCTGGACCTCGTCCACCATGTATTTGGCGAGCTCCTTCTCCCCCTTGATCCGGAGGATGTCGTGGGGATTGGAGGATCCGTCCATCAGCGCCTCACCGTCGCGCACCCGGTCTCCCTCGTGCACGCTGATGTGCTTGCCCTTCGGGACCAGGTACTCACGGGGCTCACCGACCTCTTCTTCCGGCGTGACGATGACACGGCGTTTGCCGCGTGAGTCCGGACCGAAGCTCACCATCCCGCTGATCTCGGAGACGATCGCGCACTCCTTGGGCTTCCGGGCCTCGAAGAGCTCGGCCACGCGCGGCAGCCCACCGGTGATGTCCTTGGTCTTGGTGGTCTCACGGGGGATCTTGGCAACCTCGTCGGCGGCGGCGACCTCCTGACCTTCGCTCACCGACAAGTAGGCCCCGACGGGAAGAAGGGACCGCGCGACGGTTTCGCCCTCTGGATTGGTGACCGAGATGCGTGGTCGCATCTCGGGATCCTTCGACTCCACGATCACACGCGATGAGAGGCCGGTGAACTCGTCGACCCGCTCCTGCATGGTCGAGCCCTCGACGATGTCGCCGAACCGGATGGTCCCTCCCACCTCGGTGAGGATCGGATTCGCGAAGGGATCCCACTCGAGAAGCACATCTCCGGGATTGACGTGCTGCCCGTCCTCGATCTTCACGTGCGCGCCATAGACCACCGGATACCGCTCGCGCTCGCGGCCGCTCACGTCGAACAGACCGATCTCGGCGTTGCGGTTCATTGCGATCAGCCTCCCCTGCCGATCCCTGACGGTGCGCAGGTTCGAGAAGCGAATCTCCCCTTCGCTCGAAGCCTCGTGGTGCGACTGCTCCACGCGCCGGGTCGCCGTCCCACCGATGTGGAAGGTACGCATGGTGAGCTGGGTTCCCGGCTCACCGATCGACTGGGCTGCGATGACACCGACCGCTTCGCCGAGATTCACCATCTCGCCCCGGGACAGGTCTCGTCCGTAGCAGTGCACGCACACGCCGCGGGGAACAGCGCAGGTCAGCACCGAGCGGATGACGACCCGCTCGATTCCGGCATCTTCGATGCACTTCACCCGATCCTCGTTGATCTCGACCCCGGCCGGCACCAGCACCTCACCGGTGATCGGGTCGCAGACGTCCTCGAGCGCCACGCGACCCAGGATGCGCTCTCCGATGCCCTCGATGATCTCGCCACCCTCGACCAGGGGAAGCATCTCGATGCCGTCGGTCGAGTGGCAGTCCTCGTCACGGACGATCACGTCCTGCGCCACGTCGACCAGACGCCGGGTCAGATAGCCGGAGTTCGCGGTCTTGAGCGCCGTATCGGCCAGACCCTTCCGGGCGCCGTGGGTGGAGATGAAGTACTGGAGCACCGAGAGCCCTTCGCGGAAGTTCGAGATGATCGGCGTCTCGATGATCTCACCGGACGGCTTCGCCATCAGGCCGCGCATTCCCGCGAGCTGACGGATCTGCTGGGCGGAGCCGCGGGCTCCCGAGTCGGCCATCATGAAGATGGGATTGAAGCTCGGCACACGGACCTTCGACCCGTCCGGCGCCTTCACCACGTCGACCCCGAGATTTTCCACCAGCTGCCCGGCAATCCGCTCGGTCGCTTCCGCCCAGATGTCGATGACCTTGTTGTAGCGCTCGCCGTCGCTGATGAGACCGTCGAGGTACTGCTGCTCGACCTCCTTCACCTGCTCGCTCGCGGCTCCGATGAACTTCTCCTTGTCGGGCGGGACCGTCATGTCGTCGACGCAAATCGAGATACCGGCCGTCGTCGCGTGCTGGTAGCCGAGGGTACGGAGCCGGTCGGCCAGAATCACCGTCGCCTTGTTGCCGAGGTGGCGGTACGCCTGGTCGATCAGTTCTCCGAGCGCCTTCTTGTCCATCACCTGGTTGATGATCTCGAAGGGGATCTCATCGGGAACGATCTCCGAGAGCAGGATACGGCCGGTCGTGGTATCCACCAGCGAGCCGTTCAGCCGCACCCGGATGCCCGCGTGGATCTCGATCTCTCCGGCGTCGTAGGCGACCCGGACCTCTTCGGGACTCGAGAAGATCATCCCCTCGCCGCGGGAGCCGAGGCGCTCCCGGGTCATGTAGTAGCAGCCCAACACGATGTCCTGGCTCGGGTCGATGATGGGCCGGCCCGTGGCGGGGCTCAGGATGTTGTTGGTGGACATCATCAGTACACGGGCTTCGATCTGCGCCTCGACACTGAGGGGTACGTGGACCGCCATCTGGTCGCCGTCGAAATCGGCGTTGAACGCCTTGCAGACCAGCGGGTGCAGCTGCACCGCCTTGCCGTCGATCAGGACGGGCTCGAAGGCCTGCATCCCCAGCCGGTGCAGGGTGGGAGCGCGATTCAGGATCACCGGGTGCTCCTTGATCACCTCCGCCAGGATGTCCCACACCTCGGGGCGCTCGCGCTCCACCATCTTCTTCGCGGCCTTGATGGTGGTGACGAAGCCACGCTGCTCGAGCTTCGAGTAGATGAAGGGCTTGAAGAGCTCCAGCGCCATTCGGCTGGGAAG
This sequence comes from uncultured delta proteobacterium, assembly GCA_963722885.1. Lineage (GTDB taxonomy): Bacteria > Myxococcota_A > UBA9160 > UBA9160 > UBA6930 > CAVXZE01. Next base: position 165,539 of record CAVROS010000008.1, on the reverse strand, counting down.
CCCGCACTGGTGCAGTCGCAGCTCCGGACCGGCGACGATCACCGATCGTCCGGAGTAGTCGACTCGCTTGCCCAGCAGGTTCTGCCGGAAGCGTCCCGACTTTCCCTTCAGCATGTCCGAGAGGGACTTGAGCGGCCTCTTGCTCGGACCGGTGATCACGCGCCCGCGACGGCCGTTGTCGAAGAGCGCATCCACTGCTTCCTGAAGCATCCGCTTCTCGTTGCGGATGATCACCTCCGGCGCGTTCAGCTCCTGAAGTCGCTTCAACCGGTTGTTCCGGTTGATGACGCGCCTGTAGAGATCGTTCAGATCACTGGTGGCGAAACGACCGCCGTCCAGGGGCACCAGGGGTCGCAGGTCCGGGGGAATCACCGGAACTACCTCGAGGATCATGTGCTCGGGGCTGTTCCCGGACTCGCGGAATGCATCCAGGACCTTGAGGCGCTTGGCCAGCTTCTTGCGCTTGGCCTCGCTGGTCGCCTCCTTCATCTCCACCCGCAGCGTCTTGCACTCCTCCTCGACGTCCAGGCGAGAGAGCATCTCGCGAACGGCTTCGGCCCCGATTCCGTACTCGAACGCATCCCGCCCGTGCTCTTCCTTGGCCTCGGCGAGCTGCTCTTCGCCCAGGAGTTCGCCCTCCTTCATGCCTGTATCGCCCGGATCGATGACGATGTAGGCCTCGAAGTAGAGCACCTTCTCGAGATCGCGCAGCGTGATCTCGAGAATGTTGCCGATCCGCGAGGGGAGTGACTTCAGGAACCAGATGTGCGCAACCGGGGTCGCCAGTGTGATGTGGCCCATGCGTTCACGTCGGACCTTGGATTGGATCACCTCGACGCCGCATTTCTCGCAGACCACTCCGCGGTGCTTCATCCGCTTGTACTTGCCGCAGTTGCACTCGTAATCCTTGACCGGACCAAAGATCTTGGCGCAGAAGAGGCCGTCGCGTTCGGGCTTGAACGTCCGGTAGTTGATCGTCTCTGGCTTCTTTACTTCGCCGAACGACCACTCCCGGATGCACTGCGGTGAGGCGAGCGAAATGCGAATCGCGTTGAAGGTCAGCGGATCCTTGGGCTTCTCGAACAGATTGTAGAGGTCGCGCAAGTCGTAATCCCCTAGTTGCTCTTGTCTTCGATCAGCTCGACATTGAGCCCGAGCGCCTGGAGTTCCTTCACGATCACGTTGAAGGCCTCCGGCAGACCGGGCTCGAGGGTGCACTCGCCCTTGACGATGGACTCGTACATCCGCGTGCGTCCGAGCACGTCATCGGACTTGACGGTGAGGAACTCCTGAAGGCTGAACGCGGCGCCGTAGGCCTCCATCGCCCACACCTCCATCTCCCCCAGGCGCTGGCCGCCGAACTGTGCCTTTCCGCCCAGCGGCTGCTGGGTCACCAGGCTGTACGGCCCGATGCTGCGGGCATGAATCTTGTCGGCGGCGAGATGGTGGAGCTTCAACATGTACAGAATCCCGATCGTGACATCCGAGTCGAAGGGCTCCCCGGTTCGCCCGTCGAAGAGCACCGTCTGTCCGCTGGTCGGCAGTCCCGCCCGCTCGAGCTCGGCCTTGATCTCGTCTTCGACGGCGCCGTCGAAGACCGCCGAGGCGACGTGAATCCCCTGACGAACGTTCTCCGCCAGGGACCGGATCGCATCGGGCGAGGCGTCGTCGAGGGCGGCTGAGATGCGCTCATCGCGGTAGAGATCCTTCAGCTTGTCGCGAAGCGCATCGGTACCAACCTGCTGTTCGAGCAGGTCGTTCACCTGCTCGCCGAGCCCTCGCGCAGCCCAGCCGAGGTGGGTTTCGAGAATCTGCCCGATGTTCATCCGCGAGGGCACGCCCAGAGGATTGAGGACGATGTCGACCGGCTCTCCCTCTGCGGTATAGGGCATGTCCTCCTCGGGCAGAATCCGCGAGATCACACCCTTGTTGCCGTGTCGACCGGCCATCTTGTCTCCGACGGAGAGCTTTCTCTTGATGGCCACGTAGACCTTGACCATCTTGAAGACCCCCGGCGGCAGCTCGTCGCCCTTCTTGAGCCGCGCGATCTTCTCGTCGAAGACGGTCTTGATCACATTCGCCTGCTCATCGACGCTCGCGAAGATCCGGTCGATCTGCTCCTGAACCTTCCCGTCGGTGATCTGGATCTCCTTCCACTTCCGGGTGGGGATCTCGGCGAGCGTCTCCTGGGAGATGGTCTCTCCCGATTCGAACCAGCTCTGCTTGCGACGCTCGTCGTAGACCCGATTCGCGGCCGTCTTTCCGGCAATCAACTCCTCGACCTTGACCATCGCGCTGGAGCGGATGATCTTGATCTCGTCCTCCTGGTCCTTGCGCAGCCGTTCGACCTCCGCCTCTTCGATGGCGCGGGCCCGCTCGTCCTTCTCGACACCACGGCGCGAGAAGACCTGGGCCCCGATCACCGTCCCGGCGACGCCCGGCGGCACGCGCAGCGAGGTGTCGCGAACGTCGCCGGCCTTCTCCCCGAAGATCGCCCGAAGCAGGCGCTCCTCGGGAGAGAGCTGGGTCTCGCCCTTCGGCGTGATCTTGCCGACCATGATGTCGTCCTGCTTGACCTCGGCGCCGACCCGCACGATGCCGGACTCGTCGAGATCCCTCAGGGCCTCTTCGCCAACGTTCGGAATGTCGCGGGTGATTTCCTCCCGGCCGAGCTTCGTATCCCGGGCGACGCACTCGAACTCCTCGATGTGCACCGAGGTGAAGAGATCGTTCTTGACCATGCGCTCGGAGATGAGGATGGAGTCCTCGAAGTTGTATCCACCCCAGGGCATGAAGGCGACCAGCACGTTCCGCCCGAGGGCCAGCTCGCCGCGCTCGGTCGCGGGACCGTCTGCGATCACCTGCCCCTTCTTGACACGATCCTCCACCTTGACGATGGGCTTCTGGTTGATGCAGGTGTTCTGGTTCGAACGCTGGTACTTGATCAGGTTGACGATGTCGACGTTCGAACCCGCCCCCTCGTCATCGTCGGGCTTGAGCACGATGCGGCTGGCGTCCACGGAGACGACGGTGCCGTCGCGCTTGGCCACCACCGTGACGCCCGAATCCCGGGCCACCACCGCCTCCATCCCGGTTCCCACCAGCGGCGCGTCGGTTCGCAGCAGCGGAACCGCCTGCCGCTGCATGTTGGAGCCCATCAAGGCGCGGTTCGCATCGTCGTTCTCGAGGAAGGGAATCAGCGAGGCCGCCACCGAGACCAACTGGTTCGGCGACACGTCCATCATCTCGACCTCGCCGGGCGGCACCATCTGGAAGTCGCCGGCCTTGCGCGCCGACACCGCATCCCTCACGTAGCGGCCCTCGGCATCGACGGGAGCGTTCGCCTGGGCGATCGCGAGCGTCTCCTCCTCGAGGGCGGAGAGGTATCTGAGCTCGGCGGAAACCGTTCCGTTTTCGACCACCCGGTAGGGTGTCTCGATGAAGCCGAAGTCGTTCACGCGCGCGTAGGTCGAGAGCGACGCGATGAGTCCGATGTTGGGCCCTTCCGGCGTCTCGATCGGACAGATCCTGCCGTAGTGGGTCGGATGAACGTCGCGCACCTCGAAGCCCGCTCGCTCGCGGGTCAGCCCGCCGGGACCGAGAGCCGAGAGGCGGCGCTTGTGCGTCACCGCCGAGAGCGGGTTCGTCTGATCCATGAACTGTGAGAGCTGGCTGGACCCGAAGAACTCCTTGATCACCGCCGAGACGGGCTTCGAGTTGATCAGATCGTGAGGCATCAGCGTCTCGATCTCCTGGAGGGACATCCGCTCCTTGATGGCGCGCTCCATCCGCACCAGGCCGATCCGGTACTGGTTCTCGAGCAGCTCACCCACGACCCGCACGCGACGGTTGCCGAGGTGGTCGATGTCATCCACCCGCTTTCCCGGATCCGATCCGTTCTTGAGATCGACCAGGTACTTGACCGCGGCCAGGATGTCGTGTTCGCGCAGCGTCAGCAGCTCTCGGAGCGGAATCTCCTCGGCTCCGCCCTTCTCGCCCTTGGGTCGGAACACCACCCGCTCTTCCGGGTCGAAGCCCAGCTTGTGGTTGAGCTTGAGGCGTCCGACGCGAGAGAGGTCGTAGCGCTCCGGATTGAAGAAGAGGTTGCGGAACAGGTTCGTCGCGGTGTCGAGAGTGGGCGGATCCCCCGGGCGCACGCGGCGGTAGATGTCGATGATCGCCTCTTCCCGCGTCACCGTCTTGTCGGCGAGGAGCGTGTCGTGAAGGGCGGTTCCGGTGTTGAGCGGATCCAGGTAGAGAAGCGGAAACTCGAGGATTCCCCGCTCCTTGAGCTCGTCCAGATGCAGCTGGGTGAGTCGGCTCGTTGCACTCGATGATGACCTCACCCGTGGACTCGTCCACGATGTCGATGGGAGCGACCCGCTTCACCGCGTCTTCGCGAACGATGTCTTCGACTGCGATCTGAATCCACTCGATGCCGTCCTCGCCGATCCTCCGGACGGCTGCGTTGGTGAACTTCCGATCCTTGCGGGTGATCGACCTTGCCGCTTGAATCCTTGACGTCCTTGGTGCAGCGCTGGCCCGCGAGAAGGTCAGGGACGACCTTCTTCATGATCTTCTTGCCATCGATCCGGATCATCTCGGGTTCGTAGAAATAGGCCAGCAGGTCCTCGGAGGAGTATCCCAGGGCCTTCAGCAGGACGGTCACCAGGATCTTCCGCCGGCGGTCGATTCGGGCGTAGATGAGGTCCTTGTGGTCGAACTCGATATCGAGCCAGGATCCGCGATAGGGAATCACCCTGCAGGAGAAGAGTTTCTTCCCGGCGGCGCTGATCGTCGTGGAAGTGCTCGTATCGTAGAAGATACCGGGCGAGCGGTGCAGCTGGGAGACGATCACCCGCTCGGTGCCGTTGATGATGAAGGTGCCGTTGTCGGTCATGATCGGGATTTCCCCGAAGTAGACCTCTTGCTCCTTGACGTCCCGGATCGCCTGTCCCCCGCCCGCATCGTCCCAGGCCACCAGCCGGATGGTGACCTTGAAGGGCGTGGCGTAGGTCATCCCGCGCTGCAGACACTCCTGGACGTCGTACTTGGGTTCCTCGAGGGCGTACCCGACGAACTCCAGAGAGGCGGTGTCGTTGAAATCCGTGATCGGGAAGACCGAATTGAAGACCGCCTGAAGCCCGACGCTCTCGCGCTTCTCCGGCTCGACGCGAACCTGGAGAAAGCGCTCGAAGCTCTGTTTCTGGATCGCGATGAGATTCGGGATCTCCAGAAGTCTGGAAATCTTGGTGAAGTCTCTGCGAACCCGAGGGGCGTTTTCGGAGAACTGTATCTGGGGCACGGCTTTCATTGCCCTCCCGATTCCTTTGAGCGCTTGGGACCTTCGGACACTGTCAGACGCTCCGAGTCCATGAACGCGGTCCACCCGCGCGGGCCGCGATCACGACGGCGGTCGCCTACTTGATGTCCACCTGGCCGCCCGCTGCCTCGATCTTCTCCTTGATCTTCTCCGCCTCGTCCTTGGAGACCGCTTCCTTGACGGCCTTCGGAGCGCTTTCCACGAGCTCCTTGGCTTCCTTCAGGCCCAGGCTGGTGATCGCGCGAACCTCCTTGATCACCTGGATCTTCTTGTCGCCCGAGGAGAGCAGGATCACGTCGAACTCGACCTGCTCCTCCGCTGCTGCGGCCTCGCCGCCGGCAGCCCCGGGCATGGCGGCGACCGCTACCGGTGCTGCTGCCGAGACGCCCCACTTCTCCTCGAGAAGACTTGGCGAGCTCCGCCGCTTCCATGACGGTCAGGGTCGAAAGCTGGTCTACGATTGCGTTGAGATCGGCCATTTGGATTTGACACTCCATGTTGAAGGCGGTGCTGGCGGACCCGCCACCGGGCCCTCCCGCCGTTTGAAACTTCAGAGACGAAAGCCCTAGGCCTCGTCCCCAGACTCCTTCATTGCAGCCCGGCGCGCCTCGACGACGCGGGCGAGCTGGCCGGCCGGTGCGCAGAGCACCATTGCGATCTTCTGTGCGGGCGCCTGGATCAGCCCGACGAGCTGCGCTCGAATCTGATCGAGGCTCGGCAGGGTCGCCAGGGTCTCGACTTCGCTGGTGTCGATGGCGCGCCCATCGAGCAGCCCGCCACGAAGCTCGAAGGCCTCGTTCTCCTTGGCGTAGTTCACGAGGGCCTTGGCGAGTCCCGCCGGTTCTCCGTAGGAGATCGCCAGCGCCGTGGGTCCGACGAAATACTCGACGATGGACTCGACCTCCGAGCCCTCCGCCGCCCTCCGCATCAAGGTGTTCTTGTGGACGCGGTACTCGTAGTCGCCCTCTCCCTCGGCGCGCAGGTTTCGGCGCAGCTGGTTCACGGCCTGGACGTCGAGCCCCGAGTAGTCCGCCACGAAAATGCCCTTCGCGCGAGTGAACTTCTCGCGAAGCTCTTCGACCGCCTCTTTCTTCTGTGCGATTGTCAGCACGGTTCCATTCCTCCCTCAGGCGGCCTTCTGAACCGACGAGGGATCGACCCGGATTCCGGGACCCATCGTGGTGGAGATGGCGATCTTCTTGAGATAGGTCCCCTTGGCGACTGCCGGCTTCGCCTTCAGCACCGCATCGATGATGGCGGTGGCGTTGTCAGCGAGCTTCGCCGCCTCGAAGGACTTTCTTCCGATCGAGACGTGGATGATCCCGTTCTTGTCCACTCGGAACTCGACCTTGCCCGCCTTGCTCTCGGAAACGGCTCGTCCGACGTCGGGCGTGACCGTTCCGAGCTTCGGATTGGGCATCAGGCCCCGCGGGCCCAGCACCTTTCCGAGACGTCCCACCACGCTCATCATGTCCGGCGTGGCGATCACGCGTTCGAAGTCGAGCCAGCCCTCGTCCTGGATCTTCTTGGCGAGTTCCTCCCCCCCGACGTAGTCGGCTCCAGCCTCCTCGGCTTCTTTCTCCTTGTCGCCCTTGGCGAAGACGAGGATGCGCACCGAGCGTCCGGTTCCGTGGGGCAAGACGATCGCACCGCGCACCATCTGGTCGGCGTGCTTCGGATCGACACCGAGGTTCAGGGCGATGTCGACGCTCTCGTCGAATTTCGCTCCCGGGCACTCCTTCAGCAGGCCCACGGCCTCGTCGAGTCCGTAGAGCCGGCTGCGATCGATGGAGTCGAGCCCGGTCCGATAGCGCTTGCTGTGTGCAGGCATGTTCTCAGCCCTCCACGTCCAGGCCCATGGAGCGGGCGGTACCGGCGACGATGCGCATCGCGGACTCCACATCGTTGGCATTCAGATCCGGCATCTTGATCTCCGCAATCTCGCGCACCTGCTTGCTGGTGACGGTGCCGACCTTTTCCCGGCTCGGATCTCCCGAGCCTTTCTCGATCTTCGCCGCCTTTCGGAGCAGAACCGCCGCAGGGGGCGTCTTCAACTCGAACGTGAAGGAGCGATCCGCGTAGATCGTGACGATGGCGGGGATGATCAATCCGGCCTGATCCTGGGTGCGCGCGTTGAACGTCTTGCAGAACTCCATGATGTTGACGCCATGCTGGCCAAGCGCCGGCCCGACCGGCGGAGACGGATTCGCCTGTCCAGCCGGGCACTGCAGCTTCACGATGGCGATCACCTTCTTAGCCATTCTGGATGCCTCCCTGCGGGTCTACGGCCGGCGCAGTGTCCGACCTCCCCGTCACACGCGGCGAATGGGCTCGCCTTCAGGCCTTCTCCACGGTCATGTAGTCGAGCACCACCGGAGTGGCCCGACCGAAAACCTGTACCATGACGCGGACCTTCTCCTTCTCCGGCAGCACCTCGTCCACGAAGCCCGAGAAATTGGCGAACGGCCCGCTGACCACCCTGACGCTCTCACCCTCCTCGAAGCGGATCTTCGGCTTGGGCTTGACCGCTCCTTCCTTGATCTGCTGGGTCATCCGCGCGACTTCTTCGTCGTCGATCGGCGTGGGCTGCTCGCCACCGCCCACGAAACCCGTGACCTTCGGGGTGTCCTTGACGATGTGCCAGGTGTCGTCGGTGAGATTCATGCGCACCAGGATGTAGCCCGGAAAGAACTTCCGCTTCGATGTGCGCTTTTCACCTTTGACGATCTCGACGACATTCTCCTCGGGAATCAGCACCTCGTCGAACTCGTCCTCGCGACCGAATGTCTTCGCCCGCTCCAGAAGAGATTGCTTGGCCTTCGCCTCGTGTCCCGAGTAGGTGTGAACGATGTACCACCTTTTCGACATCGCGTTCTCCGAGACCTGCAACTCGGTACCCATGCCCCGCCTCAGCGCAGAATGAGTTCCATGATCTGACTGAGCCCCATGTCGATCAGACCCAGGACCAGGGTCAAGATGGCCACGATCACCACCACGCCGATGGTCCCACCCACGTACTCCCGCTGCGAGGGCCACGTGACCTTCCGAAACTCCGTTCGAACGTCCGTCAGATACTGGCGACCGCTCTCCACCCATACCGCGGGATTCCACTCCAACGCTCTCGTGCTTCCCATTCAAGGTTGTGTCAGAACTGGCAGGCGCGGAGGGATTTGAACCCCCAACCTTCGGATTTGGAGTCCGATGCACTCCCAATTGTGCTACGCGCCTGTGGCATCCCCTCGACTCGTTACTCGACGATTTCTGCGACGACACCGGCGCCGACGGTTCGTCCACCCTCGCGGATCGCGAAACGAAGCTCCTTGTCCATCGCGATCGGAGTGATCAGCTCCACGGTCATCTCGACATTGTCACCCGGCATCACCATCTCCGTCCCCTCGGGAAGGGTCGCCACTCCCGTCACATCCGTCGTCCGAAAATAAAACTGCGGACGGTAGCCGTTGAAGAAGGGCGTGTGACGGCCTCCCTCCTCCTTCGTCAGCACGTACGCCTGCGCCTTGAACTTCGTGTGTGGCGTGATCGATCCCGGATGCGCCAGTACCTGACCCCGCTCCACCGCGTCCTTGTCGATACCCCGCAACAGACATCCCACGTTGTCGCCGGCCTGACCCTCGTCCAGCAGCTTCCGGAACATCTCCACTCCGGTCACCACCGTCTTCTGGGTCTCCTTGATCCCGACGATCTCCACCTCCTCGCTCGTGTGAACCACTCCCTGCTCCACACGACCCGTCACCACCGTGCCCCGACCCGTGATCGAAAATACATCCTCGATCGGCATCAAGAACGGCTTGTCCAAGGCCCGCTCCGGCTCCGGAATCGAGCTGTCCAAGGCCTCCATCAGCTCGTCGATGCAACGGTTCTCTTCGTCGTTCGTCGGATCCTCACCCGCCTTCAAGGCCGAACCCTTGATCACCGGAATGTCGTCACCGGGAAAGTCGTATCCGCTCAAAAGCTCCCGGACCTCCAGCTCCACCAGCTCCAGAAGCTCCTCGTCGTCGACCTGATCCACCTTGTTCAAGAACACCACGATGTGAGGAACGTTCACCTGACGCGCCAGAAGAACGTGCTCCCGCGTCTGCGGCATCGGACCGTCCGCCGCGCTCACCACCAACACCGCACCGTCCATCTGCGCCGCGCCCGTGATCATGTTCTTCACGTAGTCCGCGTGGCCCGGACAGTCCACGTGAGCGTAGTGACGATTGTCCGACTCGTACTCCACGTGCGCCGTCGCAATCGTGATCCCACGCTCCCGCTCCTCCGGAGCCTTGTCGATCTCGTCGAACGAAGTCGTCGTCGCCAGATTCTTGAGCGCCTGACGCGCCGTGATCGCCGCCGTCAACGTGGTCTTGCCATGGTCCACGTGACCGATCGTCCCCACGTTTACGTGCGGCTTCGTCCGCTCGAACTTCTGCTTCGCCATGGATCCTTCGTCCTTCCGTCCTTTCCGGTTCCCTGCTGTGGATTCCGGCTCTCGTTCGAACCGTTGGAGCTCACGAGCGGATTCGAACCGCTGACCTCGTCCTTACCAAGGACGTGCTCTACCACCTGAGCTACGTGAGCGCCCGACCTCCCTGGAAGCGTGGAGCGGGAAACGGGACTCGAACCCGCGACCCCGAGCTTGGAAGGCTCGTGCTCTAGCCAACTGAGCTATTCCCGCCCGACACCCCTTGCTGTTGGTGGAGAGGGGAGGATTCGAACCTCCGAAGGCTAAGCCAGCAGATTTACAGTCTGCCCCGTTTGACCGCTTCGGTACCTCTCCGCCCTACCCGCGAGACCGGCGCCCGCCTCGAGCCGCCCCCTCGCTATTCATCAAAAACGGAAAAAACAAATCCGGAAAAAAAGAGCGTAAACGACCCCTCCGCCATGCCCGCCACTCTCTAAAATCCTCGTGGGAAACTGAGAATGGAACGCTGACTATCAGGTCGCGTTACGAACCGTCAATTTCTCTGCAGACGCGCGCGTATCTCGCCTGCTCTTTGCCGCGATTTCGCTACGAATCTCTAAGTCTAGCGACCGTTTTCGAAAGCGCCGCCTCGCCGGGCCCCCGGGCTCGGCGAAGCTCATCGGAGCTGGCGAGGGGACTCGAACCCGTAACCTGCGGATTACAAATCCGCCGCTCTACCAGTTGAGCTACGCCAGCCTGGACCCGATCGGAAGGAACTATAGACACCTGATGCCCCGCGGGCAATGGAATCAGCGCGATCAAATTCGAGGTGATTTCACCTCATTTCTTGAATTTCGACGAAGCACCTCGAAGAGCACGACCGCGGCGGCAGAAGCCACGTTGAGGGAGCCGACCCGGCCCGCCATGGGAATTCGAACCCGGTGGTCTAGTGAATCCACCACACCCCGGCGAAGACCGCGGCCTTCGGCCCCGAAGACCACCACCAGGTCCCCCTGCCAGATCCGATCCGAGCTCTGGAAGAGATCGTCCCCGCCGCTGGTGTCCGCCCCGATGACCCAGAACCCTCCTTTCTTGAGTTGCTCCAGGGCCCGCCGCAGGTTGGCGACACGGCTGATCGGAAGGTGCTCGACGGCCCCGGCACTCGCCCGGGCCACTGCAGCCCCGAGCGGCGGTGCGCGGCGAGCGGTGAGCACCAGGCCCAGTGCTCCTGCGGCCTCCGCCACCCGGATGATGGCACCGAGATTCTGGGGATCCTCGACCCCATCGAGCGCCACCAGGCGCCGGCTCGCGCCTGGGGGAAGCGGCAAGGACCGGAGCTCTTCCAGTGAGAGCTCGGGCAGAGGACCCGCCTCCAGCACCAGGCCCTGATTCTTGGCCCCGGAGGGGAGCGCGGCCTCCAGCTGCGGGCGGGGGAGCCGCTCCACTTCGATGCCCGCCGCCAGGGCCAGCTCACTGAGCTCATCCAGCTCTGCACGCTTCAGATCTTCCTGGATCCAAAGCCGGACCAGGCGACGCCGCCCGGCTCGCAGCGCCTCGAGCACCGGATGTAGACCGAATATCAGCTCGGAGGCGGATTTCTCTCCCATCCGAGCAGGGTATCGAGACGAGCGCGAGGAGTCGGCCCCTGATGGATCCGGCAGATGCCAGGCGTGTCGGTGAAGCTAGATCCCCGTGGCGGCGCGCATCTCCGCCAGGTTTGCGAGGATCGGGTCGGGGTCCTCGATTCCCGGGTGGTTCTTGATCTCGAACTCCAGGTACGAGACCAGCTCGCCGAGGGCGAGTGCCACCTGCTCCTCGCGGTTGCCGGGGAGTTTGAGCGCCCGCTCGATCAGGAGCTCCGGATCCAGGCCGGGCTCGGGGGAGGGAGTGACCCCGGTGAGCAGAGCGGGAAATCGCCCCGCGGTCTCGTCGAGGATGCGACCGATACGATCGCGAATCCCTTCGGGCTGGCCGTCGGCACGGGCCAGGGGCCGGACCAGCTCGCCGATCAGCTTGGTCAGATTGGTCACGAGAATGCGCAGCTGCTCGTCGTCGTGGCGTTCCAGATCCGACTCTCCGAGGAAGCCGTCGGAGGCCTGCACTCGAACCAGCTTGACCGCGCCCACCAGGCGCAGCAGCTGGATGCTCCGGGCCGCCGACTCGCGGTCGAATCCAAGCGTCTCACAGACATCGGGGAAGCAGCTGCCAGCGCCGATGGTTTCGGTCAGGATCCGCTCGTTGCCGGTGAGCTGACGGCTCGCTCCCTCGACGCTCGCCAGCTGAACCCGGGAATCTTCGAGGACGCTGAGAAACTTCCACAGCTCGTCTCGGCGCTGGAGCCCTTCGGAGATCAGGCGGCTGGTGTCGAGCGACAGCCGCACCACGTTGTCCGGCTGGATCTCGCCTTCCCAGAACAGCAGCTCACCGGCGGGATAGGAAAACAGGGATCGAACGATCTCCTCCACCTGGTACTTGACCCCTGTCCACAGCTCGCGAGGGGTCAGAAACCCTCGCTCGACGAGAACCTTCCCGAATCGGGTCGGCGGAGAGAAGCAGCGCTCGGCGTCGCGCAGTTGTTCGAGGGAGATCACCCCGGCGCGCAGCAGACACTCCCCGAGGCGATCCACCCGCTGGTTGGAGCGAGCGAACACGACCTCACCCTTGTGCAGGTAGACCGACTTCCAGTGGTCGCGGTAGGTGAAGTGGATGAAGCCGGATTTCCCGGCTGCGTGAATCGCCCCCAGCATGTCGAAGAGGGGAAAGACGGCGATCTCGGTGCGCAGGGCCGGGGGGCCACTGCAGGGAAGCTCTTCCGCTCCGGAGACGCGCTCGAGGATGATGGTCCGGGGACCGGCCTCGAGGAGACGAAGCCCCTCCCCTTCTGCCAGACCAAGGCGCACTCGAAGCGTGTCGCCGAGGTCCTCGACGATTTCCGGGATCTCTCCGCCTTCGGACAATGGAATGGGCCCTCCCCGCCATCTCTTCGACCGGGAGAGCGGCCCGCTTGAGGCCGCCTGCCAGACGCCCCGTTGCCCGTGATTTGCACTCAAGGTGCGCCCTTGTGAGCCGATGGGGAGCGTGAGGAGGGGGTGTGTATGCCCGAGCACGAGAGCCCGCAGCGACGCCACACGCGAATCGCCGTTCACATGCCGGTGCGCATTTCGACCATCGATCCGGAGACGGATCCGCGGACCGGGCGCCCCTACTTCCGCGCCACGCGAGAATACTGCGCGAATCTGTCACGCGGCGGTGCGTTCATCCGGACCTCCGACCCGCTCTCACCCGGTCGCAGGGTATTGGTGGAGATCCACATGCCCGAGGGCGAACCCGTCGAGGCCATCGGCCGGGTCGCCTGGTCGAAGACCGTGCTCACCACCAGCGGCGACCCGGAGGACAGCGGAGTCGGGGTCGAGTTTCTGGGCTCCTCGCGAGATCAACTCACCGTCCTCGCCGATTACCTCGAGATCCCCCCCGAGCCAGCGAAGCTTTCGAAACGCTAGCCCTGGCCTGGCACGGCTCTCTTGATCGGTCGAGCCCGGTGCGGGTATGCTATCGAGGCCATGACGATTCGCGGCAACTACAAGTTCGCAGGCCGCAGCGGGGCCCTCGACGGATACCTGGATCCGGCCCTTCGCTGTGCACGTCGCGTCGAGCGCATCCTCGACTCCCTTCGCGCCCAGATCCTGGAAGAAGACGATGGAAGCCGGACGGTGCGCGTACGACGGATTCTGAGCGAGCCGCGAGAGGTCTTCCGACTCGAGATCGAGATCCCCGAACAGGGCTACCAGCGAACCACGCTCCTCGATCGCGATGCTCTCGAGGAGCTCCTCGAGTTCGAGGAGGTCCGAGAACGCGTCGGGGGGCTGCCCCCGGCGAACTGACCGCTCGGTCTGGCCGAGTTTGCCCCGGCCGAGCTGGCCGTGAAACAGGGCGACCGGGGGTGCCCGGGGCAGGACTCGAACCTGCACGGCCAAAGCCAGGCGATTTTAAGTCGCCCGCGTCTACCCATTTCGCCACCCGGGCACGGCTCCATCGCCGTCGGCGATTTCGCCAAGCCGGGAGGATAGCTGTTCGTCGCGTTTCGCGGGAAGAGCGGTGACGAGGGGCGGCGCCTCGTCACCGAGGCGCCGCCCCTGAGTTCAGATCCCGATGGCGACGACTAGTTCACCGTTACCGGGATCTGTCGTGGCTTGTTCCGCTCGCTCTTCGGGACATTCACCCGAAGCACACCATCGCGGAAGGATGCGTCGATCCCATCCACCTCGATGTCGTCGCGGAACCCGATGGATCTCGCGAACTTCCCGGCGGCCCGCTCTCGGCGGAACGCCCGTGCCTCGTCGGAAAGAGTGTCGCCGGTCCGCTCTCCGCGGACGTGAAGCACGCCCTCGATGAACTCGACTTCGACCTCTTTCTGGTCGACCCCAGGCAGGTCGGCCACGACCTCGTAGCGATCCGGATACTCGATCAAGTCGAGTGCCGGTCGAAACGGTCGGGCCACCGGCGCGGGAGAGAGTGCCTCATCGAAGAATCGATCGAAGAGACTCGGTGCTGTGTGGATACGCATGGTGACCTCCTTGGTCTCCATACGTAAGCACGGGTCGAAAACCGTCAAGAGGGATCCGAAGCCCATTCTCCGAGTCGAAGAAATGGATTCCACCCCGGTCGAGACGCAACCCGACCTCATCCCCTGCGCGATCCCGTGGGAAATCCGGCACCAGAGCGCGCAGATCCGCGCCCTCCCCGATCGCGACGTGAAGCAGCGTGGTGTTCCCCAGCGGTTCGACCACATCGACGCGCCCCACCAGGTCCGCGCCCTCCGTCGGCGTCAGGTGGAGCAGTTCGGGTCGGATTCCCAGGGTGACGGCACGGCCTTCCGGCAGATCCGACGGGGCGGGCAGCCGCAGTCCGGCGCAGTCGAGCCAGGTGTCGCCGCCCTCCTCCACTCGCGCACACGAAATCAGATTGATCGTCGGCGCTCCGACGAACTCGGCGACGAAGGTATTCCGTGGCATCCGGTAGACCTCGAGAGGATCGCCGATCTGCTCGACGCGACCGTCGCGCATCACGGCGATCCGGTCGCCGAGTGTCATCGCCTCCTCCTGATCGTGGGTCACGTAGAGCATCGTCGTGCCAAGCTGGCGGTGGAGTCGCGCGATCTCCGCCCGGGTGTCGCTTCGTAGCTTGGCGTCGAGGTTCGAAAGGGGCTCGTCGAGAAGGAAGGCCTTCGGCTCGCGCGCGATCGCGCGGCCCAGTGCCACGCGCTGGCGCTGTCCTCCCGAGAGCTGGGCGGGCCGGCGATCCAGCAGATCCGCGATGCCGAGGCGAAGCGCCACGCTCTCGACACGCTCCCGGATCCGGTCGCGGGGGATCCCCGCCATCCGCAGTCCGAAGCCCAGATTCTCGGCGACACTACGATGTGGATAGAGCGCGTAGCTCTGAAAGACCATGGCCAGATCGCGCAGCTGGGGCGGCTTGTCTGTGACGTCCTCCCCGCCGATCCAGATGCTCCCGGCGTCGGGAACCTCGAGACCGGCGACCAGGCGCAGTGCCGTGGACTTGCCGCAGCCCGACGGCCCCACCAACACCAGGAGCTCGCCGTCACCGATCTCGAGGCAGAGATCGCTGGCTGCGCACTGACCGTTGGGGTAGGTCCTGCAGAGATTGCGGAGGGAGATGCTCGCCATCACTCAGCCCTTGATCGCTCCGGCGGTCATGCCCTGCACGATGCGGCGCTGGAAGAGCAGGACCAGGATGGCGACGGGGGCCGTCGCCACGATCGATGCGGCGAGAATCTCGCCCCAGGGAACCTGGTACTGGCCGCGAAACAGGGCGATGGCCACGGGCACGGTGCGTCGCTCGGGGCCGAGGGTGAAGGCCAGGGCGAACAGGAATTCGTTCCAACAGTAGATGAAGGTCAGGATCGCGGTCGCCGCGAGCCCCGGTGCGGCGAGGGGAAGTACGACCTCGCCCAGGGTTCGAAGCGGTCCCGCGCCGTCCATCCGGGCGGCGTCCTCGAGTTCGGCGGGCAGCTGCCGGAAATAGCCCACCAGCAGCCAGACCGTGAGGGGCATGGCGAAGGTGAGATACGGAAGCACCAGCCCCGGATAGGTGTTGATCAGACCGAGCTGGCGAAGCAAGAGATAGAGCGGAGAGACGATCGAGATCTGGGGAAACATGGTCACCGCCAGGATCGTCCCCAGAACCAGGCGCTTGCCGCGGAAGTGGAGGCGAGCGATGGCGTAGGCGCAGAAGGCACCGAACGTCACACAGAGCCCCGTCGTCACGCTCGCCACGATCAGCGAGTTCCGGATCGGCTGCCAGAAGGCACGGCCCGTGAAGAGATCCCGGTAGTGCTCCAGCGACAGCGCCGAGGGAAGCAGGACCGGGCCCTCGAAGAGACGGGACTCGGGCGTCACCGACGCCAGCGCGGCCAGGTAGATCGGCGCGGCCAGAAAGACCAGACCCAGGATCGCCACCATCCGCGGGATCACGTCTCGTCCTCCAGAAGACCCGCACCCACCGTCCGGACGTAGAGCAGGGCGAGCCCGAAGGTCACGACGAAGACGATCACGGCGATCGCCGAGCCGTACCCGAAGCGGAGGTTCTGGAGCAGCACGGTGAAGGCATAGAGGGAGATGGGCTCGGTCGCGGTTCCGGGACCGCCGCCGGTAAGAGCGTAGATCAGGTCGAAGACCCGGAACGCATCCAGGGTACGGAAGATCAGCGCCACCAGGAGAGCGGGACGCAGCAGTGGAAGCGTCACGTGGCGGAACTGCTGCCAGTCGGTCGCGCCGTCGATGCGCGCGGCCTCGTAGAGCGACTCGTCGATGGTCTGGAGCCCGGCCAGCAGGAGCAGCACGACGAAGGGCGTGGTCTTCCAGACGTCCGCCAGCACGATGGGAATCCAGGCTCGAAGCGGATCGGCGAGCCAGTCGGTGGGTCCGTCGAAGAGGAAACGCCAGAGCAACGCAGCGACCACCGTCGGCAGTGCCCAGGGGATCAGCGCCAGGGTCCGGACCGGACCGCGAGCGGCGATCGCCCGGTGGAGCGCCAGCGCCAGCAGGAGCCCCAGGGCGAGCTCCAGAAGAACGCTCACGGCCGCGAATCCCACAGTGTGTGCGAGGGCGAGCCAGAGCCGGCCGTCCCCGACCGCTTCGGCGTAGTTGGCCAGCCCGATCCAGGGTTGGCCCAGCCAGGGCGCGCGAAGATCGTGGAGATGGAACGACTCGCGGACGGCCCAGGCGAGGGGAAACAATGCGATGGCGACGACACTCCCGACGGCGGGGGCGAGCAGCAGCCAGGCGAGTCCCGCCTCTCCCCGCCCTACCTCGCGGCATCGTCCGCCGCCGCCGAATCCGGCCCGAGCTTCTTGCGCGCCAGCAGCTCCCGCATCTCGCGCGCCGCCAGCGACAGCGCCACCGCGGGATCGCGCTGCCCGCTGAGCGCCTCGTGCAGTCGGACCTGGAGAAGACCCGAGAGCTCGGAGTAGACGGGAGTCACGGGACGCGCTCTGGCTCGCTCGATCACCTGGCGAATCTCTGCCAGGGGAATCGCCAGGCGGCCTTCGAGTGCACTCCCCTCCTGGTAGAGAGAACGGCGCGGCGGGTACTGACCTGCCTGCACGGCCCGATCGACCATCTGCGCCGGTCGGGTCAGGTAGTCGATGACGGCCCATGCGGCCTCCGGATGCCGGCTTCGAGCGTTGATCGCGAGGAGCGATCCTCCCAGGGCGGCAGTCGGCTCACCGGAGGGAGCAGCGGGCATGGGTGCCACGGCGAAGCGGCCGGCGACCTTCGATTCCGCACCGCGCTGCATCAGCGGGTAGGCGTAGGGCCAGTTCCGCATCAGCACCGCCTTGCCGTTCTGGAAGGCGAAGCGCACCTGCTCCTCCTGCCAGCCGAGCACGGCCCTCGGAACCCGACCGTCGTCGATGGACTGCTTCATCACCGAGAGTGCGCGGACCGCCGCCTCGGAGTCGACGCGCACTGCGCCCCGCTCGTCGAGGATCCGCCCCCCGTGTCCCCCCAGAAACTCGAGAAAGACCGTCACCAGCCCCTCGTACCTGGCGCCCTGCCAGACGAAGGCGTAGGGCAGCCCCGCTCGCCGGGCGGCCTGGGCCACCACGCCGTCCAGGTCTGCGAAGCTGGAGGGCGGTTCCTCGAGCAGATCCGTGCGCCAGTAGAGAAGACCCACGTCGACGAACCAGGGCAGCGCATGGAGCCGGCCTCGGATAGCGGCTGGCGGCGAGGGGCCCGGGGAGGAGGTCGGCGGTATCGGGATCGAAGCGGTCCAGCGGGAGGATCCAGCCGGCCGCCGCGAACTCGGCGGTCCAGATCACGTCGAGCTGCAGAATGTCCGGATCGCCGACACCGGCGTTGAGCCACTGGACATAGAGCTGGTGCCGTTGATCCGAGGCGTCGGGGGTGGCCCGGCGCTCGACCCGGATCCCCGGATGCTCGGCCATGAAGCGCTCCAGCTGCTGGGCCAGCAGCTCCCCCTCGGCACCCACCGCGCTCCCCGGAAAGCGGATGACGATCTCGCCGTCGCCACCGGAGCCGCAGCCGAGGATCAGACACGGCAGGGCGATTGCGACTGCCAGCTTCGCGAGCGCCAATTCACCTCCGCCAGAAAGTGGGGAAGAAGAGCACGAGCACCGTGAAGATCTCGAGCCTCCCCGCGATCATGGCGAACGCGAGGACCCCCTTCACGTAGCCGGGAAAGTGCGCGAAGTGGTCGGTGGGACCGATCGCGCCCAGTCCGGGTCCGACGTTGCCGACCGAGGTGAGCGCCGCGGAGAGACAGGTCACCACGTCGTAGCCCGCCGATCCGACGGCGAGGGCCGCGATGAAGGCGATCAGCAGGTACGCCACGAAGAAGACGCCGATCCCGCTCACCACCTCGTCGGACACCGGGCGATCGCCGTAGTGGACCGGTCTCACCACGTGGGGATGAATGATGCGCGCCACCGTGGTTCGCAGAGCGCGCAGGCCCAGCAGGACCCGCAGCGACTTGATTCCACCCGCGGTCGACCCGGCCATGCCACCCAGGACCAGGAGGGGGACGACCAGGAGCTGTGCCAGCTGCGGCCAGAGCTCGTAGTCGGCGGTCCCGTAGCCGGTGGTGGTGATGAGGGCGACCACCTGAAAGGCGGCGGCGCGCAGCACCTCGCCGGTTCCCGCCGCACCCCGGAGGATCCAGGCGACGCTCGCGATCATCACCACCACGATCAGCAGGAAGAAGCGGAACTCCGTGTCGCGAAGCAGCGCGCGGGGGCGGCCGGTCACCACCTGATAGTGGAGGACGAAGTTGATGCCGGCGACCATCATGAAGAAGACGACGACCCACTGCACCGCCGGTCCGAAGGCCCCGATCGAGGCGCTCCGGGTCGAGAATCCCCCCGTCGCCAGGGCCGTGAGGGCGTGGTTGATGGCGTCGAAGGCCGGCATCCCGGCGATCCGCAGAGCGACGAAGGCAAGGGCGGTGAATCCCACGTAGACCAGCCAGAGGCGCCGCGCCGTGTCGGAGACCCGGGGCGTGAGCTTGTCCGTGATGGGTCCGGGCACCTCGGCCTTGAAGAGCTGCATGCCGCCGATGCCCAGCAGCGGGAGCACTGCGACGGCGAACACGATGATGCCCATGCCTCCAACCCACTGGGTCAGGGAGCGCCACAGCAGCAGGGCGCGGGGCGTGGACTCGATCGCCGTCAGAACCGTGGAGCCGGTGGTGGTGAATCCCGAGACCGATTCGAAGAGAGCGTCCACCGGAGAGAGGGTGCCGGTGAGGAGATAGGGCATGGACCCGAACACCGAGGCCAGGACCCAGGCGCCGCTCACCACCAGGAACCCGTCGCGGATGCGCATCCGCCGGTCTGGAGAGCGCGTGGAGAGCGCGACGGGAAGGCCGAAGACCAGGGCGGTGAGGGCGCTCCCGACGTAGGCGAAGACCGGCTCACCCGAGATCAGCGCCGCGGCAATGGGAACGCACTCCAAGCCGGCCAGGCCGACCAGGAGCCACCCCAGGATCTCCAGGTCGAGCAGTAGGTTCATCCCTCCCCCCAGGGTGCTCGTTCCGGGGCAGTGTAGACGATCCTGCGGTCGGCGAGCCCCCCCCCAGGGAAGCCAGCGGGGACGTTGCATCATCCGATCCCGCGTTAAGCTCCGCCTGGCAGGAAGAGCCAGCGGAGCGGGATCGGAGCGCGATGGCGACCGGGAATCCTCCGATCGTCGTCCAGATGGACGACCCGGAGCACTGGAAGCAAGGTCAGGCCGTCTGCGAGGCGGTGCGGGCAGCGGGCGGTCGCGCGCTGCTGGTGGGTGGGTGCGTTCGCGACTGCGCGCTCGGGCTCCCCGCCACGGATCTCGACATCGAGGTCTACGGGATCCCACCCGCGCGCCTGCTGGAGCTTCTCTCCGAGCGGTTCGCCGTCGACCTGGTGGGTCGCGCCTTCGGGGTGATCAAGATCCGGGGCGTTCCCATCGACGTATCGATCCCCCGGAGATCGTCCAGGGGCGGCCGCGGTCCGGAGGAGTTCGAAGCGCTCTCCGATCCCGACATGACACCGGCGGAGGCCGCCGCGCGCCGCGATTTCACCATCAACGCGATCGCCTTCGATCCCCTCGCGGGTGAGGTGATCGACCCCTTTCGGGGGCTCGAGGACCTCGAAGCCGGCATCCTGCGCCACACCAGCGAGAGGTTCGCCGAGGATCCGCTGCGCGTCCTTCGGGGCATGCAGCTCGCCGCCCGCTTCGATCTCGATGTGGCGGCGGAGACCGTCGCCCTGTGCCGGGAGATCGAGCCCGGCTCGCTGGCCCGGGAACGAGTCTTCGAAGAGTGGAAGAAGCTCGCCCTTCGAAGCCGCCGACCCTCTCGCGGACTCCGCTTGCTTCACGAGTGCGGATGGATCCGGCACTTCCCGGAGCTGGAGGCCCTGATCGGCTGCGAGCAGGATCCCGAATGGCACCCGGAGGGTGACGTCTGGATTCACACGCTTCACTGCATGGACTCCTTCGCCACCGAGCGCAGTGGCGACGATCGGGAGGATCTGGTGGTGGGGCTGGCCGTGCTCTGCCACGACTTCGGAAAGCCCGCCACGACGAAGGTGGAGGGCGACAGGATCACGGCGAAAGGTCACGAGCCCGTCGGCGAGGCGCGGACGCGCAGCTTCCTGGGCCGGATGACGAACGAACGCACCCTGATCGACCAGGTGGCGGCGCTGGTCGGGGCGCATCTCGCACCGCTCCAGCTCTTCGAGGCTCGCTCCGGCGACGCCGCCGTGCGCCGGCTGGCGCGACGGGTGGGGCGAATCGACCGGCTGGTCCGCGTGGCGCGCGCAGACCAGGCCGGGCGGCCACCCCTCGAACGCGGGCGGTTCGCGGCGGGGGATTGGCTCTTGGAGCGCGCGCGGGCGCTCGATGTCGAGACGACGGAACCGGAGCGCATCGTGAAGGGGCGGCACCTGCTCCAGCTGGGACTGAGTCCGGGGCCGCAGCTCGGATCGATCCTGGAGGTCTGCTACGCCGCACAGCTCGAGGGAGAGTTCTCGACGCTGGAGGAGGGGCTCGAGTACGCGAGGGAGCACTGCGGATTGGGAACGGACCGCGGCGCGGATCCAGTCTGACGCCCGAACGCGAGAGAGGCGCCGCGATCTCGAGACCGCGGCGCCTCCCCGTCATTCTCGGCCCGATTCGATCAGGTCGACTTGATGGGTCTCCCGTCCGCATCGGTGAAGCTGCCGATCACGATCGTGATGAAGTCCACGATGGTCCAGATACCGAAGCCCCCGAACGTGAGCAGCATCAGGATGCCGGTTCCCACCTTTCCGGCGTAGAAGCGGTGAACCCCCAGCCCCCCCAGGAAGAAGCAGAGCAAGGATCATCGGCACGAAGCCCTTCTCGGAGATCCCGCCGGTCTCCACGCCTCCGGCCGCGGGCGCGTTGCTCATCGCACTTGCGCTGTCCATCCTTGTTTACCCCCTTGTGACATCGAGTTTCTGGCCCGGATAACAGACGACGTGCCCGTCACCGTCCCGGAAATTCCCCGTAAAGAGCATGATCGTCACGGCCAATGCGTGGACGCTGTCGGCGACCAGGAAGGCCGCACCCAGCAGGAACTGTGCGGTTGCGAAGCAGTAGAGCCACGCGAAGGTGAGACCGAGATCGAGGAACCCCTCACCCAGGCGGCCCAGGTAGAAATGCTGGACGCCGACGAATCCGAACACGGCGGAGAGAATCACGGCCGTCGAGTACTTCTTCTCGGAGGGCTGCACCGCTCCGGGATGAAGACTCACCGAATCGGCGATCGCTTCCTGCATCGGGCGCTCCACGCAGAGGCGTCCAAAGGGACACCGGACCCCAAGGATCGGCCCGCCGGGCAACCCTCTTGAGCGACACCGCACCGCACCGCTTACCCAGAGTTGCGTATCAGTTGCACGGAGGTGTAGGAGGAGTTCTGGCGAATGCTCCGGCCATGGCGCTGCCAGCTCTGCGGGTTCACCCGAGGTAGCAGGAATACTCGGTGCCGTCCGAGATCCGCAGGGTGACCGACTCGAAGCCGTTCCTCCCGGACTGAAGG
Source organism: uncultured delta proteobacterium (assembly GCA_963722885.1). Lineage (GTDB taxonomy): Bacteria > Myxococcota_A > UBA9160 > UBA9160 > UBA6930 > CAVXZE01. The sequence goes on along the minus strand of CAVROS010000008.1, from coordinate 143,244 downwards.
TATTCCACGTAGGGCCGCAGCGACTTCCGGAAGGTGAAGATGTTGTCGGCGAGAACCACCGCCCCCGGGCGAAGCCTCGGCTTGAGTAGCTCGAGCACCGGAAGGTAGAGGTCCTTCCAACCATCCAGGAAGGCCAGGTCGAGCGGCTCCGGAACCTCCTTCAGCGTCTCGAGCGCGTCACCCAGACGCACATCCACCACAGCGGCGAGCCCGGCCTCTTCGATGTGGGCCACGGCCCGTTGATGCTTGGACGGCTCCAGCTCGCTTCCGATCACGATCCCACCACCGTTGTCCCGCACCGCAGCGGCCAGATAGAGCGTGGAGATCCCGAAGGAGGTCCCGAACTCGACGATCCGCTTCGCGCCGAGAGCGCGGGCGGTCAGGTAGAGGAAGCTCCCCTGGTCTCGCGAGACCGGGATGTAGCAGTCCTTCATCGCTTCCGGCGAGACGGACTCGGGGAAGGTCTTTCTCCGGAGCAGGCCGGAGGTAATCGTGGGAGCGAGGCGGACGAAGCGGAGCAGGTCCCACCGCGCGGCCCGGTGGAGGCGATCGAGTACCGCTCGGACTCGGGGATCGCGAAGCGAACAGATCTGATTCGTCTCGAGTTTCGTCATGGTGTGCTCGTATCGGCTTCCTGGATCGGTCGGAGCCGGGGTCGAGAATCCCTTTCTCGCACCGCCCCTCTGGTATGCCTACGAGTCAGGGCCCGGGAAGTTGCGCGAGAGGGGCCGGCTCTCGTGTTTGGAACCCACCGACCCCGTTTCGGCCTCCCGGAGTTTCGGTGTAGATTCGTGGATGATGACTCTCTCGCGGACGACCGGACTGATCCTCGGGGTGACGGTCTTCGCAGCGCTGCTCGGGACCATCCCCGCCGATTCGGCGCGGCGAGCTCCGGCTGCTCGCACCGGCGAACCGGGGCAGAAGCTCGGCGCCGGGGTGTTCCTGGTGGCAACCCACCGCATCATCGATCCCCGATTCAGCCAGAGCGTGATCCTGTTGACCCAGCACAGCCCGCAGGGCGCGATGGGTGTCATCATCAACCGTCCCACGGAGCATCGCCTCTCGGATCTGCTGCCGGAGATCGAGGCCCTCGAAGGCCGGAGCGACCGGCTCTTCTTCGGAGGGCCGGTCGCCGTGAATGCAATCGTCGTGCTCCTGCAGAGCGCGGAAGAGGTGGAGCTGGAGCATACCGAGAGGGTATTCGGTGACGTCTACTTCTCCGGGAATCCCGAGGCTTTCGCCTACATCATCGGCCGGGAAGAAGGAAGACGAGGCGATCCGCGGATACGCCGGATACGCCGGTTGGGGCCCTGGCCAGCTCGAAGGAGAGATCGCCAGGGGAGACTGGTCGATCCTCGGCGCAGACGCCGCCACCGTATTCGAAAAGGAACCCTCCACTGTGTGGAAGGAGCTCTCACCCGAGCCGGAGCCAGGTCGAGAGCTCCGCGCGGCGCGTTGACGCTATGCTCGGCGGCCGTGCCGCGCGCTGCCGTCAAGCCGAGAGATGCCGCCAGCCTGGTGATCGTGCAGGGCCGGGGGAGCGCCGCCCGGGTGCTCCTGGGGCGCCGCGAGCCCAGGCACCGCTTCATGCCGGACGTCTGGGTCTTCCCCGGAGGCCGGGTGGACCCGAGCGATGCGCGCTCTCCGGTCACAGCGAGCTCTCGCCAGCGGTGGCCGCGAAGCTGGAAGCGAGATGGTCCCCCGCCAGGGCCCGCGCACTGGCGGTCGCGGCGGTCCGGGAGACATTCGAGGAGACCGGCCTCGCCTTCGGAGAGCTGGTGGACGGGCAGCTGCGTCCCTCGCTGGATCGCCTCGACTACCTGGCGCGGGCGATCACGCCGACGATGAGTCCGATCCGCTTCCACGCGCGCTTCTTCCTCGCCGACGCCGCCGACGGCTCCGGCGAGCTCGGCGGCAACGGCGAGCTCCTGGACCTGCGCTGGGTCCCGATTCCCGAGGCGATGGATCTCCCGATCATCAACGTCACCGGATTCGTGCTCCAGGAGGCCGCACGGCGCGCAGCCGGCCACCCCTCGCCGGGAGTGCTCTCGATCCGCTTCCGGCGCCAATCACCCCTGCTTCGTTACGAGTGAGCCGCTGCTCCTGTCGGGTCGCGGGGCCGGGCTTCGAAGAGAGTCGCTGGAGGCGCGGGCGGGAGTCGAACCCGCGATTACGGTTTTGCAGACCGTCGCCTTAGCCACTTGGCTACCGCGCCCCAGAGGGAGCAACTTAGCGCACGAGATGGGTTCGATCGCACCGAATCAGTGCAGCCGCCGTGCCGTCCCCCAGGGAATATCGGCGGTCAGGAGACCCCGTGGTGCAGCGGCGGCATCGGCCGCAGCCGGCCCTCGACTCGAATCACCGGACCCTCTTCGCTCTCGTCCACGGCGGCGAGGAGCTCCGCCTGGGCCGCGTGGGTGAAGCGGGCGGGAAGCCCGCCGGGCACCAGCTCGCGCTTCACGGTGCACAGGTAGGCGCCGTCCAGCTCGGAGACGCGGAGGCTCTCGAGATCGAAGGCGTCGCGAGATCCGTCCGAGAGGGCCACCCCGCCCTGGTCGAGATCGACGTCGCGCACGAAGAAGCCCGCCTCCTCCACCTCGATCTCACCGCGAAAGCGCCCGACCTGTACCACGTACTTCCCCTGCTCCGGGAGGTAGCGGACGGAGCGATCGAACTTCTCGCGAATCCGCCGATTCAGAATCGGCTGGCCCTCGTGGGTCCATCGGCCGTCGTGGTGGAGGACGAGTCCGAAGGGGCGCAGCGGCGGCGGGCCCGCGCCTTCCCCCTCGCTGGTCTGGGACTCGCCGCGCGCCGACTTCGCCGGCTCAGCGCGGCATCACTCGGAGAGGGACTCTGCGCTCGACGCTCCCATCGGGCTTGAGTGTGAAGACGCCGAGCAGGTCGTAGCGGTTCCAGAGCACCAGGCGATCGTTGCCGCTGCCCTCCGGATCGCGGTAGAGCCACTTCTCGTTCCAGGTCACGCCGCACTCTTCCTGGCCTGCGGGGATCGTTCACGCTCCCGAACTGCTCCGTCGGCGATCCGAACCGCTTCCAGATGGCACCGCGATCGATGCTCTTGCCGTCGCTCATCAGCGGTCGCACTCCCCTCCGATCATGTTGATGAAGTCGAAGGTCGGGATGATGTCGGGAAGCATGTCGCCCCGGACCATGATCGGAAGCGGCGCCACGTTGATCAGGCTCGGCGGCCGGCAGCGCACCTTGTAGGGAACGGCGCTGCCGTCGGAGACCAGGTAGAAGCCCAGCTCGCCATTCGCCGCCTCGATGGCGAAGTACGCCTCACCCGCGGGCACGCGAGGTCCCTCGGTCACCGACTTGAACTGCTGGATCAGCTCTTCCATCCGGTTGAAGACCCGCCCCTTGGCGGGCCAGCGAACCCGGGGATCGTCCAGGTTGACCGGCTCGGACGCGGCTCTTCTCCAGGCGGTCGAGACACTGCTCCACGATGCGAAGGCTCTGGTGCATCTCCTCGACGACGACGAGGTAGCGGTCGTAGTTGTCACCGACCTCACCGATGGGAACGTCGAAGTCGACCTGGTCGTAGACGAGGTAGGGCTGGTCCTTGCGGATGTCGTAGGGCACACCCACCGAGCGCAGGATCGGGCCGGTGACCGCGTAGTCGATGCAGTCCTTCTTCGAGATCACCCCGGTACCCTTGAGGCGATCGACGAAGATGCGGTTCTGGGTGACCACGGCGCCGAAGTCGGTGATCAGGTCGCGAATCTTGGGGATCATCTCCCGCGCTGCATTCGGGAAGTCCCGCGGCATGTCGTGCTTCACGCCGCCGATCCGGATGTAGTTCGTGGTCACGCGGGCGCCGCAGAGCAGCTCCGTCAGGTCGTAGGTCAGCTCCCGGGCCTCGATGCCGTAGAGGAAGGGCGTCATCGCCTGAAGCTCGAGGGCCGCGGCGCCACAGCGGGTCAGGTGATCCGAGACGCGGGCGATCTCCCCAGAGAGAACGCGCAGCCACTGGCACCGCTCCGGCGTCTCGAGCTCGAGGAGCTTCTCGACCGCCATGCAGAAGCCCACGTTGCAGAGCATCGCCGAGGTGTAGGCCAGGCGATCGGTGTAGGGGATGGCCTGATACCAGGAGCCGCTCTCGCACTCCTTCTCGAAGCCCCGGTGCAGGTAGCCGACCTGGACATCGAGATTGACGACCGTCTCGCCATCCAGCTCGACCACGAACTTGACGGTCCCGTGGGTCGCCGGATGGGACGGCCCCATGTTGAGAATCTGATGCTCGGTGTGGAGATCGCGCTCGAGATCGTCTTCGGGCGGCTGGGGTGCAGTGGCCATCGTCTCTAGTTCCTCGGACCGACCAGGGGCTGACGCTTCTCCTTGGGGTAGTCCTTGCGAAGCGGATGCCCCTCGAACTCCTCGTAGAGCAGCAGGCGCCGCAGATCCGGGTGGCCCTTGAAGCGGATCCCGTACATGTCCCAGACCTCGCGCTCCATCCAGTTCGCCGAGGACCAGAGCTCGGTCAGTGTGTCGATCTCGGCGGGCTCCTCGGGAACCCGGGCCTTGACCCGAAGGCGGCGGTTCCGGCCGACGGAGTAGAGGTGGTAGACCATCTCGAAGCGCGGCTGCTCGCCCAGGTAGTCGACGGCCGTCACGTCGGTCAGCATGTCGAACTCGATCTCCGGGGTATCCCGGAGGAAGCGCATCACCTCCACGATCTTCGCAGCGTCCACGATGGCCGTCTCGTCGCCCAATCTCGCGTGGGTGTCCTCGACGGCATCGGGCATCGCCGCCAGCAGGGCGCGGAGAACCGGCGATCCGTGATCATCCATCAGGTCTTCTCCGCCTCGGGCTCTTCGCCGACGCGATCGTACTCGGATCGAAGGAACTCGATGCGCCGCTTCAGCAGGGCCTCCGGTACCAGGAGATCCTCCTTCTCGTAGAGCATCCCTTCGCGCTCGAAGGCCGCGAGCTCGACCTCGCGACTCATCACGATCGCCTCCTCGGGGCAGGCCTCCTCGCAGAAGCCGCAGAACATGCAGCGGGACATGTCGATCTGGAACGCCTCGGGGTACCGCTCGATTCCGGCGTCCTCGAGCTCACCCGGAACGATGGTGATGCAGTCGGTCGGGCAGGCGAACTCGCAGAGCCCGCAGGCGACGCAGCGGGGTTGGCCGTTGTCGAGCTGAACCAGAATCGGGCTGCCCGCGAAACGCGTCCGGGAAGTCGACCCGCTGCTCCGGATACTGGACCACGAAGTCTTTTCGATCCCCGGTGATGAAGCCCTTCATGTTGCGGAAGAAGTGGGCGCTCGTCACCCAGAGCCCCTTCAAGATCATCGGGACGTAGAGCCGCTCGACCCATGTGAGCTTGTCGTGGCGTTTGACGGTGACGACCCGGGCTGTCATGGCGGCGCGCAGTATAAAAGATGAAGGCAGATCAAGCGAGTCGGCCGGCGAGCTTCTCGGCGTGGTAGGAGCTGCGGACCAGGGGCCCGGCGACCACGCCGCGGAAGCCCAGGGCCAGGGCCCGCTGCTCGCCAGGAATCGAACTCCTCGGGCGAGAGATAGCGGTCGACGGGGAGCTGATCCGCGGAGGGCCGCAGGTACTGACCCAGCGTCAGGAGGCGTCACCCCGGCCTCGCGGAGATCGCGCAGGGTCGCCTCGATCTCCTCGTCCCGCTCGCCCAGGCCCAGCATCAGGCCGCTCTTGGTGGGGATGTCCGGGCGGAGCTCTCCGGCGCGGCGCAGCACCGAGAGCGATCGCTGGTAGCCGGCCGCGGGACGGACCCTGCGCTGGAGCCGCTCGACGGTCTCGATGTTGTGGTTCAGCACCTGAGGAGATGCATCGAGAACCGCTCGCGAGGGCGGCCTCGTCGCCCCCGTAGTCGGAGATCAGCACCTCGACGCCGGTGCCCGGGCAATGCGCGCGGATCGCCCGGATCGTCGCGGCCATCTGGCCCGCGCCCCCGTCCTCGAGGTCGTCGCGGGCCACACAGGTGATCACGACGAAGCGGAGACCGAGCTCGGAGACCGCCCGGGCGACCCGATCCGGCTCCTCGGGATCCAGATCGTCGGGCCGCGCTGTGGTCACGTCACAGAAGCCGCAGCGCCGGGTGCAGCGGCTCCCACCGATCATGAAGGTGGCGGTCCCGCGAGCCCAGCACTCGCCCAGGTTGGGACACGACGCGGAGTAGCAGACCGTGTTGAGCTTCTGCTCCGCCAGCGTCCGCCGCACCTGCTCGAACTCGGGCGTGGCGTGCACCCGCACCCGCAGCCAGGGCGGGCGCGCGCTTCCGATCGACCGGGATTCGGCGGTTGCTCCGCCGGTCGCGCGACGCGCGGGGAGGCTCGCTCATACTCCAGGAGGGTAGCGCTCTCCTAGAAATTGATTCCCCGGCCCTCGGCGAGCAGAGCCGCCTCCAGGAGCGCCTCCGAGAGGGTCGGATGCGCGTGGCAGGTGGCCGCCACCTCGGCGGTGGTCGCCTCCAGGGTCATCGCCAGGCCGATCTCGGCGATCAGCTCGGTGGCCCCCTGCCCGACGATGTGGGCGCCGACGATCTCGCCGCCCTCCGGCTCCGCGAGAAGCTTCACGAACCCCGCGGTGTGGGCCGAGGCGACCGCCTTGCCCGATGCGGTGAAGGGAAACCTTCCCACCCGGAGCTGGTCGCCGAACTCGCTCCGGGCCTCCTCCTCGGTCAGCCCGATCCAGGCGACCTGCGGCTGCGAGTAGATACAGAAGGGAATCCTGCGGTGGTCCAGCGGCAGCTCGATCGAGACCGGCGAGGGACTCCACCGCCGCGATTCCCTCCTCCGAGGCCTTGTGGGCCAGAAGCGCACCGCCGACCAGATCGCCGATCGCCGAGACGGTGGGCGCAGAGGTCCGCAGCTGCGGGTCCACCCCCACGAATCCGCGCGGATCGACCGCGATTCCGAGCTTCTCGAGACCGAGATCATCGGAGAGGGGGCGCCGCCCGATCGCGGCGAGCACCTGGTCGGCTTCGATTTCTTCGCGGGAGCCGTCGCTGCTGACGCTCACGCGAACCGCGACCGCCCTCCTTCTCGACGGCCTCGAAGGAGGTCCCGAGCCGCACCTCGATCCCCTTGCGGCGGAACTCGCGCTGGAGCGTGGCGGCGACCTCCCGATCGGCGCCGGGCAGCATCTGATCGACCATCTCCACGACGGTCACCTTCGAGCCGTACATGGCGTAGACGTACGCGAACTCGATGCCGACGGGTCCGGCGCCGACCACCACCAGTCGCTCCGGAATCCGCCTCGACTCCAGGGCCTCGCGCGAGGTGAGCAGGCACTCGCCGTCCACCTCGAAACCGGCTGGCACCCACTCCCTCGAGCCGGTGGCGAGCAGAATGTGGGATGCCTCCACCATCCGGTCGCTCTCGCCGGATACCTCGACGCTCGTCGGACCCGCGAGGCGCCCCCGGCCCTTCACGAGCTCGATCCGGTTCTTCTTGAAGAGCGCCTGGACACCCTTGCAGAGCCGATCCGCACTCTTGCGGCTGTGATCGACCAGCCTTCGCGTAGTCGAGACGGATGCCGTCGGCGGCGACGCCGAAGGTCTCGCCGTGCTTCCTCAGGTTCTCGACCAGCTCCGCGCCGCAGAGCAGCGCCTTGGAGGGAACACATCCCCAGTTCAGGCAGACGCCGCCGGGGCGATCCTCCTCGATGACCGCCACCTTCTGGCCCAGCTGGGCGGCGCGAATCGCCGCCACGTAGCCCCCGGGGCCGGCACCGATCACCGCAAGATCGAATCGACTCGTGGAGCCCATCGAGCGCTCCGTGGGCTAGGCGACCGGCTTCTCGACCACGTGCAGGGGAAGATCGTCGGTTTCCTGGTGGCGTCCGCTGGCGGTCACCTTCTCCGCCTGGATCCGGGCCTGCAGCTTGATCAAGCCGTCGAGCACGGCCTCCGGCCGGGGCGGGCAGCCGGGGATGTAGATGTCCACCGGGATGATGGTGTCGATCCCCTGCACCGTGGCGTAGTTGTTGTAGGGCCCCCCGGAGCAGGTGCACGCCCCGAAGGCCATCACCCACTTGGGCTCGGCCATCTGGTCGTAGACCTTCTTCAGGATCGGCGCCTGGCGGTGCGTGATGGTGCCCACCACCATCAGCAGATCGGCCTGACGGGGAGAGAAACGGGGCAGCGCGCAGCCGAAGCGGTCGAGGTCGTAGCGCGGGCCGCCGGCGGACATGAACTCCATGCCGCAGCAGGCGGTCACGAAGGGATACAGGAACATCGAGTACTTGCGGCCCCAGTTGATGACCGAATCGACCTTCGTCGTCAGGAAGGAATCGCTCCCCTGGCGCAGAATTTCGACCATCTCCTTGGCGCGCTCGACGGGCGACTTCACTCCCGGTTCCGCCATCGCTCCCTGCCTCCCTGGAGGGCCGACTATAGCGGCTCTGGTATGCTTCGCCCGGTGACGCGCGTTCTGTTCGCCTGGGCGGTCCACTTCCTCACGGCCAGTGGCGCCGTGCTCGGGGTCCTCGCCCTGCTCGCGGTGGCCCAGGGGGACTTCCCTCGCGCCGCCATCCTGATGCTCGCGGCCCTCGCCATCGACTCGGTCGACGGCACCCTGGCCCGGGCGTTCCGGGTCGCCGAGGTCCTGCCCGGCTTCGACGGCAGACGCCTCGACGACCTCGTCGACTACCTGAACTACGTGATCGTACCCGCCGTCTTCATGGTCGCGAGCGGCGCCCTCCCGGGCTGGGGCTGGGCGGCCCTGCCGGTGCTGGCGAGCGCCTACGGCTTCTCCCAGCGAGAGGCAAAGACCGACGACGACTTCTTCCTCGGCTTTCCCTCCTACTGGAACGTGGTCGCGATCTACCTGTGGCAGCTCGACCTCTCGCCCGCCCTGTCCGCGGCTCTCGTGGCGGGCCTGTCGCTCGCGGTCTTCGTCCCGCTCAAGTACGTCTATCCGAGTCGCATGCGCACGCTTCGGCGCACCACCAACGCGGGCGCGACGCTCTGGCTCCTCGCGGTCTCCGCGGCGATCATCTGGCCCCGGTCGCTGAAGGGAATCCGGCTGATGGAGATCACCCTTCTCTACCCCGCCTACTACATCGCGATCTCGACTGTGGCTGGGGGGATGGCATCGAAGCCGTCCGACGAAGGGCGCCGTGATGGGGACGCGCGGAGCGAAGCCTCCCCTCTGAACTATGCTCTCGCCCATGCCGGTCGATCGGCGCCGCACGGGCGTGCTCCTGATCCAGCTCGGCACTCCGAGCTCCCCCGCCGTGAGTGACGTGCGGCGCTACCTGCGCGAGTTCCTCGCCGACCGGCGAGTCCTCGACATGCCGCGCCTTCCGCACTGGCTACTGCTCCACCTGGTGATCCTCCCCTTCCGGCCCCGGAAATCGGCGGCGGCCTACGCCTCGATCTGGACCCGGGAGGGCTCGCCACTGCTCCTCCACAGCCGCGGACTCGCAGAAGCGGTGGCAGGGCAGCTCGGCGACGGCTTCGTGGTCGAGCTCGGCATGCGCTACGGCGAGCCCTCCGTCGAAGAGGCATTGGCGCGGCTCGCCCAGGCGGACCTGGACCGGCTGGTCGCGCTACCGCTCTTTCCCCAGCACGCCGACTCCTCGACGGGCTCCGCGCTCGCCCACTTCCTGGAACTGGCCGGCGGGACGTGGCACGGGCCCGAGCTCTCGACGATCGGCGCCTTCTACGACCATCCGGCCTACATCGCCTCGATGGCGGCGTTGGCGCGAGCTCCACTCCGGGAGTTCCGGCCCGATCACGTCCTCTTCAGCTACCACGGACTGCCGGAGCGCCAGATCCGCAAGAGCGATGCTTCGGGCTCCTTCTGCCTCTCCAGCGACTCCTGTTGCGCAGCGATCGGCGCCGCCAATCGCGACTGCTACCGGGCACAGTGCTTCGCGACGACCCGGGCGCTGGCAGCCGCCCTCGAGCTCGAGACCGAGCAGCATTCGATCTCCTTCCAGTCGCGACTCGGCCGGATCCCCTGGATCCGGCCCTACACCGATGACGTGCTGCCGGAGCTCGCCTCCCGTGGGATTCGGCGCCTCGCCGTGATGTGTCCCTCCTTCGTGGCCGATTGTCTCGAGACGCTGGAGGAGATCGGAATCCGCGCCAGGCAGCAGTGGATCGAAGCCGGCGGCGAGGATTTCCTGCTGATCCCCTCCCTCAACTCGGAGCCCGTGCTGGGCGGAGGCGGTGGCCGGGATGATCCGCGAGCACCTCAGCAGCAGTAGCGGGGACGTTCCTTACGTTCTTGCGTTTTCGGGCCCGAAAACGCAAGAACGCAAGGAACGTCCCCGTCGCAGCTCAGAGGCGGGCGATCTCGCCTGCGGCGCGCACGCCCGAAGCCAATGTGTCCGCCACGCTGACGCCCTCCAGGTAGGCGCCGGCCAGAGCCAGGCCGGGATGGCGCGCGAGGCGCGCGCGCAGGTCGCGGACCATCCGCGCGTGGTGCGGGCCGGGCTGGGGCACCGCCCGCGGCCAGCGGGTGATCGCCAGGGCTTCCGGAGCGGCGCGGAGCCCGAGGGCTCGATCCAGGCCCTGGTGAACCCGCTCGAGGATCTCGTCGTCCCCCGCGTCCACGACAGCCGGCCAGCGCGCGCCTCCGATCATGCCCGTCACCAGCTCGAGACCCTCGGGCGCTCGACGCGAGAACATGCGGCTCATGAAGAGCGCCCCGAGCAGGTCGAGGCCGGCCTCGCGAGGCACCAGGAAGCCAAAGCCCTCGATGGGATGGCGCGACGTCGCCCGGGGTCGACGGAGAGCGGCACCGAGGCGACCGGCGCGTACTCGATGGCATCGAGGGCGGAGGCGGTCTCCGCATCGATGTCGCGCAGCAGGCCGGCCGCAGATGCGGCATCGGTCGCCAGCACCAGGGCTCCGGCGCGGATCTCGCGCTCGGCGCCCTCGCAGGCGACGCTGACGATCCAGCTCCCCGCCTCCCGTCGGATCGATGCGACGCGAGTCTCCAGCTGGAGGCCTTCTCCGAGCTCTCGGGCCATCTGACCCGCCAGCCCTCCCAGTCCGTCCGGCGAGGAGTAGCTGCCGCGAAGTCCGCGTTCTCCCCGTGGGCGGACCATCCGCGCCAGTGCCCCGCGGACGATGGAGCCGCTCTCGCGCTCCATCTCGACGAGGGAGGGGAAGACCGCCTCCGCTCCGAGCCGGCGCTCGTCGCCGGCGTAGATCCCGATCAGGAAGGGGCCGACCAGCCGCTCCACCACCTCGGGGCCGAGACGTCGATCGACGAACTCGGCGACGCTCTCCCCGCCGCCATCCCCTCGCCCCACGAAGGGCTCGGCCAGGAGCCGCAGCTTCCCCTTTCCGGTCAGCAGAGGCGAGGCGGCGAAGGCAAAGGGATTCATCGGAACCGCGGTCAACTGCCCGTCGTGAAACAGGTAACGATTGCGGGCAGCCGGCCTCGCGGGCTGCAGGGCGGCCTCCAGTCCGTGCCGCCGGAGAAAGGACAGCGCCGGCCCCTTCACCATCAGGGTGTTGGGACCGCGCTCGAAGAGGAAGCCGGACTTGCGGTCGCTGCGCATGACGCCGCCTGGACGATCTCCCGAATCCAGCAGCAGCGTTTCGTGTCCCCGGCTGCGAAGCTCGAGAGCAGCGCTGAGCCCGGCGGCTCCAGCCCCGACCACGACCGCCTGCAGGTCCGGACCGCTCATGGGTGCCTGCCTCCTCTCAGACCGCCTTGCTGAAGATTCGCTTCCCCGAACGCTCCTGCTCGGGTAGGTAGGCGTCGAAGACCATCGCCACGTTCCTCACCAGGAGACGACCCAGGGGAGTCACGGCAAAGCTCCCGTCTCCCTCGATCACCACCAGACCATCGGCTACGGCGGGCGCGAGCTGCTCGAGCTCCCCTCGATAGTGCTCTCCGAGCTCCCCGCCGAAAGCCTCGCGGTAATCACAGGCCCGGACCTCGCTCAGACAGATCAGACGCTGGATGATCCAACGCCGCTCGATGTCCTCCTGGGAGAGGAAGTGGCCGCGCATCGTGGCCACACCCCTATCGCGGAGCGCCTGGTGCCAGGTCTCGAGCTCCCGATGGGACTGGGCGTAGCTTCCCCGAAGCTCGCTGATGGAGCTGGCGCCGAACCCGAGCAGATCCACCCCCGCCTGGGTGGTGTGGCCCATGAAGTTGCGGCGCAGGGTGCGTTCGCGCAGCGCTACGGAGAGCTCGTCCTCGGGCCGGGCAAAGTGATCGAGTCCGATGAAGAGATAGCCCTCCTCGAGGAAGCGCCGGATGGCCAGAAGCATGATGCGAAGCTTGGCCGCCGGGTCGGGGAGATCCTTCCGCTCGAAGCCGCGCTGCTGCTTCGCCACCCAGGTGACGTGGGCATAGGAATAGAGGGCAATTCGATCGGGTCCGATGGCGAAGATCTCGTCGAGCGTGGAGTCGAAGGTCTCCTCGCGCTGATAGGGAAGCCCGTAGATCAGATCGAGGTTGACACTCTCGAAGCCCGCTCGGCGTGCGTTCTCGACCAGCGGCGCCGTCATCTCGACGGGCTGGATCCGATGCACCGCCTCCTGGACGCGGGGATCGAAGTCCTGGACCCCCATCGAGATGCGATTGAAACCGCACTCCCGGAGCGCCGCCAGATGCTCGTCGGTGGTGACCCGCGGATCGACCTCGATGGAGATCTCCGCATCGGGCCGCATCGGGAACGCGTCGGTCACGATCCCGTAGAGGCGCTTCACCTGCGCCGGGGTCAGGTGGGTGGGCGTGCCACCGCCCCAGTGCTGCTGAGTCGCCGTGCGCGGCACGCGGATCGCCCGCCTCACCGTCTCGACCTCGCGGGCAATGCCCTCGAGGTAGCGCTCGGGAATGCCCGGGTCGTCGGTGATGAACCGGTTGCAGGCGCAGAAGTGGCAGAGGCTGCTGCAGAAGGGAACGTGCACGTAGATCGATAGACCGTCCTCCGGATCCACATCCGTCCTGCCCAGCTCATCGATGAACTGAGCGGGCCCGTAGTCCTCCTTCCAGACCGGTGCGGTGGGGTAGCTGGTGTAGCGCGGCGCGGGGCGGTCGTAGCGCGGGAGGATCGCCTCCGCGTGGTCGAGATCCAATGCGAAGACCTCTCGGCTCACCCGGTCTCCCCTGCGAGCGACCGTGCCGCGGCGACGAAGGCGCGCACCCCCTCCACCGGGGTCTCGGGAAGGCAGCCGTGCCCGAGGTTCAGGACATGGCCGCGGGCGGGCTTCGCGGCCTCCGCGATCTCACGGACCCGTTCGGCAATCCTCCCCGGCGGCAACGCCAGCTCGGCCGGGTCGAGGTTTCCCTGGAGGCTGGCCCGCGAGCCCACCAGGCGGGCCGCGGCCCCGATCTCCACCCGCGAACCCACCGAGATCACGTCGCACTCGGAATCCAGCATTGCCTCGATCAGGTGGGGCGCATCGTTAATGTAGAGGATGAGAGGAGCGGCGGCCCGATCCAGACCGGCGGCGATGGCGCGGTTCACGGGCAGCACGAAGTGGCGGTACTCCTCCTCCGTGAGCGTGCCCGCCCAGGTGTCGAAGAGCTGGACCACCTGGGCGCCGGCATCGATCTGGGCGTTCAGGTAGGCGATGGTCATGCTCGCCAGGCGGTCGAGAAGGGAGCGAACCAGGTCGGCCTCCCGGTCCAGGAGCCGCCGGAGCGTCTGGAACTTCCGGGTGGGGTCACCCTTCCCCTCCACCAGGTAGGTCGCGAGGGTAAAGGGGGCTCCGGCAAACCCGATCAGCGGGATCTGCGACTCGGCCAGCTCGCCGCGAAGCCGGCGCAGGATCTCGAGGACGTAGGGCACCGTGACGCTGGGGTCCGGCTCCCGGAGCCTCGCCACCTGTGCGGCGCTACGGATCGGATCGGCGATCACCGGGCCCGGCGCGAACTCCAGCTCCACACCCATTCCCACCACGGGGATGAAGATGTCGCTGAAGAAGACCACCGCCTCGGTGCCGACCGCGCGCACCGGCTGGAGCGAGACCTCCACCGCCTTGTCCACGTCCCGACACATGTCCAGGAAGGAGATGCCCTTACGGATCTCCCGATACTCGGGCAGGTAACGACCCGCCTGGCGCATCAGCCAGACCGGAGGGCGATCGACCGGCTCCCCGCGACAGGCGCGGAGCATGCGCTCGGTCGGGTTCACGGGCGCCCTCCAGGGCGGTGCATTGGCTCAGTACCCGGATAGACGCGCCCAGCGATCACGGTGCCAGGCCGCGTCGCCGAAGGTCATCTCTGCCGCCCGCGCCCGCTTCATGTAGAAGCCGATGTCATATTCGTCGGTCATCCCCACGCCACCGAACATCTGCACCGCCTCGTTGGTGATCAGGACGAAGGCGTCGGAGCAGCGCGCCTTGGCGAGCGAGATCAGCTTCCGGACGTTCTCGTTCTCCTCGTCCACCGCGCGGGCGGCGGCCATCACCGCAGAGCGGCAAAGCTCGACCTCGATGAACATGTCGGCAGCCCGGTGCTTGAGGGCCTGGAAGCTTCCGATCGGAACGTCGAACTGCACGCGGGTCTTGAGGTGCTCCAGGGTCTGGTCGAGGGCCTCGGACATCGCACCGAGCATCTCCGCACAGACTCCCACCGTGGCGAGATCGACCACCTGTTCGAGGAGGTCGCCCCCTGCACCGATCCCACCCACCAGATCGGACTTGGCCACCGAGACCCCCTCCAGCTTGACGATGGCGGCGTTGCGGCAGTCCACACGGCTCTGCCGGGTGATCTCGACACCCGGGGCGCCCTTCGGCACCAGGAAGAGACTGACGCCACCGGAAGTGCGCGCCGACACGATGATCGCGTCGGCCACATGGCCGTCGAGCACCTGGATCTTCTCGCCGGAGAGCCGGAAGCCGTCGCCATCGGGCTCGGCCTTCGTCTCCACGGCCGCGAGATCGTAGCGACTGTTCCGCTCCTGGTAGGCCACCGCCAGGATCTTCTCGCCTGCGATCAGGCCGGGGAGCCAATCCTTCTGCTGGCTCTCGCTGCCACCCAGCCGGAGCGCCTGGCCCGCGAGGAGCACGGTGGAGAGAAAGGGCTCCGGCGCGAGGGTGCGACCGAGCGCCTCGAGCACGGTGACGAACTCCGCCATGCCGAGGTCCGCGCCACCCAGCTCTTCGGCGAAGGGGATCCCCGCCCAGCCGAGGTCCGCCATCTCCTTCCAGAGCTCCCGGGAGAAGCCGATGGCATCGGCGCTGTCTCGGAGCTCACGCACCCGGGAGATGGGTGACTTCTCGGCGACGAAGTCTTCTGCGGTCTTGGCGATGAATTCCTGGTCTTCGGTCAGAACGAGCTGCACTGCACTTCTCCTGCGGCCTCTGAATCCCAATCTCAGTCGGGAAGGCCGAGCACTCTCTTGGCGATGATGTTGCGCTGGATCTCCGAGGTGCCGCCCTCGAGTGCGTTGCCCCTCGAGCGCAGCCAGGTGCGGGTCAGAACGAGCTCATCTCCTTCGAACCCGTCGCCCTCCCATCCGAGCGCCTGGGGCCCGGCGATCCGCACCAGGAGCTCCTGGCGGCGCATGTTGAGCTCGGTGCCGTAGACCTTGAAGAGAGAGCTCTCCGGACCGGGCTTGTGTCCGGCCTTTGCCCCGTCCCCGGCGCGCTGCACGGTGAGCGCAAAGGCCCGGGCATCGAGCTCGATCTGCGCGATCTCGTCGCGGAAGACACCGTCGGCCAGCTTTCCGTCGACCTCGGGAAGGTAGCGCCGCGCGTGGTCGGCCAGAGTCTTGCGCCGGGCACCGCCCCCTCCGCCAAAGGTTCCGGCGATCATGTTGCGCTCGTGCCCGAGCAACGCCTTCGCGACCGTCCAACCGCCGTTGATCCCCCCCAGCACGTTGGCCTTGGGAACCCGCACATTCTCGAAGTAGGTCTCGCAGAAGGGCGAGGCGCCGCTGATCAGCTGGATCGGACGCACCGTCACCCCGGGGCTGTCCATGTCGATCAGGATGAAGGTGATGCCCGCCTGCTTCTTCACATTCGGATCGCTGCGGACCAGGGAGAAGATCCAGTCGGAGTCGTCGGCGTAGGAGGTCCACACCTTGGTCCCGGTGATCAGGAAGTGATCGCCATCGTCCAAGGCCTTGCACTGGAGGGCGGCGAGATCGGATCCCGCATCCGGCTCCGAGTAGCCCTGGCACCAGCGGATCTCACCGCGGCAGATCGGGGGCAGGTGCTCCTTCTTCTGCTCCTCGTTGCCGTACTGGAGCAGGGTCGGCCCGATCATGGTGAGTCCGAAGCCGACCAGAGGCGCCGGAAGCTTCAGGCGAGTCATCTCCTGGGAGAGGACCTTGACCTCCTTGGAGGAAAGCCCTCCCCCGCCGTACTCGGCGGGCCAGGTCGGCGACGTCCAGCCCTTCTCCGCCATCATGTCCAGCCAGCGCTTGCGGTCCGGGTTCGCGTACACCGCCTTCTTGCCGCCCCAGACCCCTCCGTCTTCGCCGCGGGCTCCGACGCAGCGACTCGGGGGCGTTGGCCTCCAGCCAGGAGCGGGTATCGGACCGGAATTTCTCGAGATCTGCCATCGGGAAGTTCCTTTGCGGGGAAAATACGAGGGTCGGATTGTAGCCCGTGGGGGTTGGACCGCCCGCAGCGCCACCCTCACCACTGCTACCCTTCCGCTGGATGCGTGTTCTGCTCGCCAGCCCTCGCGGATTCTGTGCCGGTGTCGACCGGGCCATCGAGATCGTCGAGCTCGCCCTTCAGCAATTCGGAGCGCCCGTCTACGTTCGTCACGAAATCGTTCACAACCACCACGTGGTCGAGGGGCTGCGGAAGAAGGGGGCGGTCTTCGTCGAGGATCCCACCGATGCGCCTCCGGGATCGCTGCTGATCTTCAGTGCCCACGGCGTATCTCCCGCGGTGCGGGAGGCGGCGGTCCGCCACGGTCTCCGCTGCATCGACGCCACCTGTCCGCTCGTCACGAAAGTTCACGTGGAGGCTCAACGTTTCTCCCGTAAAGCCGGAGAAATCGTGCTGATTGGGCACGCGGGCCACGTGGAGGTCGAAGGCACCATGGGACACGCCCCCGAGCGAATCCGCCTGGTGGAGTCGCTCGAGGACGTGGAGAAGCTCGAGGTGGAGGATCCCTCCCAGCTGGCGGTGCTGACCCAGACGACGCTCTCCCTGGACGACACCCGGGAGATCATCGACGCCCTGCGACAGCGCTTCCCCGAGATCCGCCTGCCCCGCAAGGACGACATCTGTTACGCCACCCAGAACCGGCAGAACGCGGTGAAGGCGATGGCCCGGGAGGCGGACCTGGTGCTGGTCGTGGGGGCGCCCGAATCCTCGAACAGCAACCGCCTGGTGGAGGCCGCCGAAAGGGAAGGCGTAGCCTCCTACCTGGTGGAGACGGCGCGGGACATCCGCCCCGAGTGGCTCGACGGGGTCGAGTGTGTCGGCGTCACCGCCGGAGCCTCGGCCCCGGAGGTCCTGGTGGAGGAAGTCGTGGAGCGGCTGCGGGGTCTCTCCGGTGAAGGGGATCTGGTCTCCATCGACACGCTGCCCGCCGTCGACGAGGGAGTCGTCTTCCAGCTGCCCTCGGTGCTGCGCCGAGGATCCTGACACCCCGCCGTGGACCGTGGGATTGTCTAGCTTCTAGAGATGATCGACGACCGCGAGCGCAGCTACCTGAGAGGACTCCGCTGGCGGAGGCGCGCCGCCCTGGCGATGGGCCTGCTGCTGACCCTGGCCGGGGGGTTCTACGCGCTCTGGGGAGCCGGACAGTTCCGGTCGGAGCTCGGCATCGAAGTCAGTCGAGAGCGGTCGGTGGCGAGCTGGGATCCCCTCGCACGCCTGGCGCTCCTCTTCGCTCCCTATCACGAGCGCTTGCGGGAAGCAGAACCCGAGACGGAGACCGAGAGCATCCTTCTCGGGGAGCTCGACGAACAGACCACGCTGACCACCCAGCTGTTGGTGCTACTGGTCCGCTTCCTGTTCGCGAGCATGGTCCTCACGACCGGGCTGATCCTGATCTCGAGCGGACTGGGGAACCGGCGGCTCCTGGCCATTGTCGACTCGATCCTGGAGCAGCAGGACCGGGGACGTTGTTGAACGTCCCGAGCTAACGTTCACGCGGCTAGCGGGGCTCGAAGCTGTAGATCAGGCCGCTCTCGCCGCGGTCGATCTCGACCCGGCCTCCCTTGGCGAGGGCGCCGAAGAGAATCTCGTGGGAGATTCGATCGCTGATCGTCGTCTGGATGACCCGGGCCAGGGGCCGGGCACCGAAGTCCGGGTCGAATCCCTCCTCCGCCAGCCACCCGCGGGCGGCATCGGTGAGGCCCAGGGTGACCTTCTTCTCCCGGAGCTGGCCCTCGACCTCCTTCACGAACTTGTCCACGACACGACCCATCACCTCCGGTGTGAGCTGATCGAAGTCCACGATCTCGTCCAGGCGGTTGCGGAACTCGGGGCTGAACAGGCGTTCGACGACCTTGTGGCCATCGCTCTTGGGACCGCCGGCGAAGCCGATCGCCCGCTGCGCCCTCTCGCGGGTCCCGGCGTTGGAGGTCATGATCAGGATCACGTGGCGGAAATCGGCCTCCCTCCCGTGGTTGTCGGTCAGCGTCGCGTGATCCATCACCTGGAGCAGGATGTCGAAGAGGTCGCGGTGGGCCTTCTCGATCTCGTCGAGCAGCAGCACGGTGTGGGGCTGCTTGCGCACCCGCTCCACCAGCTGGCCCCCCTCGTCGTATCCGACGTATCCGGGAGGGGCACCGATCAACCGCGAGACCGCGTGCTTCTCCATGTACTCGCTCATGTCGAAGCGCAGGAAGGGAACGCCCAGTGAAGCTGCGAGCTGCTTGGCCAGCTCGGTCTTGCCGACTCCCGTGGGCCCGATGAAGAGGAAGGAGCCGGTGGGCCGGTCGGCGCCACCGAGACCCGCCCGCGCAGCGCTGCACCGCGCGCACCACCGTCGCCACTGCGCCGTCCTGACCGAAGACGACGGAACGGAGATCGTCCTCCAGGTGCTCCAGACGGGCGCGCTCGGAGACGCTGGCGCGAGCCAGGGGCGCCCCGGTCATCCGGGCGATCAAGGCCTCGATGTCGCGCACACCCACGGTCTGGCGCTTCGCCCCGCGACGCAGGCGGACTGCAGCCCCCGCCTCGTCCATCACGTCGATGGCCTTGTCCGGCAGGAAGCGATCGCTCAGGTGCCGGGCCGAGAGATCCACGGCGGCGCGAAGCGCCGCGCTCGTATAGCGCACACCGTGGTGCGCTTCGTAGCCGGGACGCCAGTCCCTCGAGAATCTTCACCGACTCGTCCACCGAGGGCTCGCGGATGTCCACGCGCTGGAAGCGGCGGGCGAGTGCGCGATCCCTCTCGAAGTGGCGGTATTCCTGGTAGGTGGTGGAGCCCATGCAGCGAAGCTCCCCCGACTGGAGCAGGGGCTTCAGCATGCTCGAGGCGTCGACGGTGGCCCCCTGGGCGGAGCCGGCCCCGAGGATGGTGTGGATCTCGTCGATGAACAGGATCGGGTGAGGCCGCTTGAGGATGGCGGCCACCAGCACCTTGAAGCGCGCCTCGAAGTCACCCCGGTACTTGGTGCCGGCGAGGAGCGCCCCCAGGTCGAGGGCGTAGATCTCCGCCTCCCGAAGCTCGCCGGGAACGCCACCGTCGGCGATCCGCTGGGCGAGGCCCTCGGCGATGGCGGTCTTCCCGACTCCGGTCTCGCCGACGAAGATCGGGTTGTTCTTGCGCCGCCGCGCCAGGATGTGCACGGTGCGATCGATCTCGCGATCCCGGCCGATCAGGGGATCGAGGTCGCCCGCAGCCGCCCGCTCGGTGAGATTGGTGGCGAAGGCCTGGAGAGGATCGGTGGCCGACTCACCCTCTTCGGCGAGGGCCCCGCCCTCCTGCGTCGCCCCGGCCGCCGCGGCCTCCTCCTCGCCTCCGGGTGGCAGCTTCGAGATCCCGTGGGAGATATAGTGGAGTACGTCGAGACGCGAGACTTCCTGGCTGCGCAGTAGCGCCGCGGCGTGGGAGTCGGGCTCCTGGAAGACGGCGGCGAGGAGGTCCCCGGCCTCCACCTCCTCCTTCTCGGCGCTGGCCGCGTGTTGCAGAGCGCTCTGCATGACTCGGTGAAAGGCCAGCGTCTGGGTGGTCTCGGCAGGCTCTTCATCGGCGGGATGCTTGTCGAGGTCCTCCTTGAAGAAGCGATCCAGCGCGGCCTTGAGCTTGGGAACCTCGGCGCCGCAATGGCGCAGGATCCGCACCCCGTCGTCGTCGTGGATCAACGCGTAGAGAAGATGCTCGACGGTCAGGTAGGCGTGGCGCCGCGCCATGGCCTCACGGACCGCCGATTGGATGGTGAGCTGTAGCTCGCGATTGATGCCGGTCACGCCTCCTCCGCACCGGCGCGCAAGGGGTACCCGCGCTCCTCTGCCAGTCGGTGCACCGTCGCCACCTTGGTCTCGGCGACCTCGAGGACGTAGACGCCCGCCACTCCGGAGCCGGATCGGTGGATCCGGAGCATCAGCTGGTTCGATTCCGCCGGGCTCTTGCCGAAGACGGTCTCCAGCAGCCGCACCACGAACTCCATCGGCGTGTAGTCATCGTTGTACAGGACCACCTTGAATCGGGGCGGCCGGGCCACGCGGATGCGCGCCTTCTCGGCGACACCACCCTCGCGCTCCGTCCAGGAATCTCCACCGCCCCCGCCAGGCGGATCCGACCCACCAGAAGCTTGACCTCGCAGCGGCTCGAAGCGGCCAGCTCGAATCAGACTCCTCACCATGAGCAGAACATAGCCCACCCCCCTCCCTCGCTGGCTACACTCGAGGACCGATGGCCGAGATCGAGATGCTCGAGGGCGTGCGCCAGGCTCCTCGCGGGGAATGGGACGCTCTCGTGGCCGACGAGTCGCCGTTTCTCGAGTGGGGCTGGCTCGCCTCCCTCGAGGAGAGCGGTGCGGTGAGCGCGGAGACCGGCTGGACCCCGCTTCCGTTGGTGGCCCGGGAGAACGGGCGACTGGTGGCGGCATGTCCCCTCTACGTGAAGCAGCACAGCGAAGGCGAGTTCGTCTTCGACTGGAGCTGGGCCGACGCCGCCTACCGGGCTGGGATCGACTACTACCCCAAGCTGCTGATCGGCGTCCCCTTCACGCCGGTGACGGGGGCCCGCTTCCTGACGGCGAAGGGCGCCGATCGCGACCACTGGGTGGGAAGGCTGGCTCGGACGGTGCGCGAGATCTGCTCCAGCAACGCGCTCTCCGGAGCTCACGTCAACTTCTGCCTCGACGACGAGCGGGCGCCCCTCGAGAGTGCCGGATTCATGCCGCGCCTCGGCTTCCAGTACCACTGGAAGAACGACGGCTTCCGGAGCTTCGACGACTACCTGGCGAGTCTGCGCAGCAAGCGCCGCAATCAGGTGCGGCGCGAGAGGCGCGAGATGGAGAGCCAGCAGGTATCGATCGAACGCCACGTGGGAGCGGCGATTCCCGACGAGCTCTTCCCGCGGATGTTCGAGATCTACCAGACCACCATCGAGAAGAACCCCTGGGGGCGACTGTACCTGAACCGCCGCTTCTTCGATCTGATCGGGGAGCGCTTCCGCGAGCGGCTCTGCTTCGTCGTCGCGCGGCAGCGCGGAGAGATCATCGCCGGCGCGCTGAACGTGCAGAAGAGGGACTCCCTCTACGGGCGCTACTGGGGCGCGTTCAGGGAGCTGCGCCACCTTCATTTCAACACCTGCTACTACGCCGGCGTCGAGCACTGCATCGAGGCGGGGCTCGATCGTTTCGAGCCCGGGGCCGGCGGCCGCTACAAGCAGATGCGCGGCTTCGATGCGACCCCCACCTGGAGCTTCCACTACCTGGCCGATCCCCGCCTCTCGTCCGCCGTCAAGAGCTTCCTTGACGCCGAACGAGCCGAAGCGCACCACGCCATCGACTGGTACACCGGCCACACCGCCAGGAGACGGGGAAACGGTAGCTAGAGGTCGACCCCGCTGACGGACCCGTTCAGAAGGGCGATCACCTCGCCAGGGGTGAGGCTGGGCTTCCCGGCGAGCGTCGCGAGAGAAAGCTCTCCCTCTGTGCGCTCCTCCGCTTCCCGCCGGTCCGGCGGAGACGCAGCCCACAGCTCGATGGAGCGATCGCCGAAGCCCGCCTCGACCAGGGGACCCCCGACGGCCTCGGGCCCGGTCGCCACTACCCGCCCCTCCCGGAGGACGATGGCGTCAGCCGTCTGGGCGAGGATTCGCACGGGATCCACCGCGGCGCCGACCGCCGCGACGCCCGAACGATCCGCCACCAGAAGAACCAGAACCGACGCGCTCTCGCGGGCGCCCAGCGATTTCACCCAGCCGACGCTCTGCTCCACCAGCGCAGGGCGCTGCCCGAGGAGAGGAGCGGCCAGGACCAGGGCCGAGAGGCAACTCAGGCACACCGGGAAGAGCTTCCACACGGCTTTTCCATCGGCCGCGGCTCCCGGAAACCTGAGACCGCCCCAGAGGCTCCCCACACATCGGAGCAGCTCCGGCCGTCCAAGTGGCGTCGATGCAGACGAATCCAGGGTCGCCGGCGAGCCGAGCTGGCGAGCGGACTAAGCCCGAAGCGAAGGCGTGAGTTCCTCGGGGTCCACCTCGGGGATCCAGACCTGCATCCCGTACTCGAGACCGAGCCAGATGGCGGTCCCGCAGCGGAAGACGCGCTTCTTCGGCGACTCCCCGTAGAGGGTCACCGCGACCTCGTCCAGCTCGTAGGCATCGTCGTCCGCACGCCGTCGCCCCGCGTGCTTGCGCAGGTAGAGGCGGTCGATCTTCTCGAATTCGACGTAGAACAGTGCCGGGTCGTTCCAGTCGCCCCTCGACTTGCTGGGGCTCTTCGCGCCGGCCGCGGCTTCCGCATCCCAGACCTCTCCGAGGATGTACTTCACCCGCGATCGCCGCTCGAAATCGTCGAACCACTTGACGTCGAGCGGGAACTCCCGTCCCCCGCCGGTTCCAGCCACACCCACGTAGATCGGATCGTCGGTACCCGAATGCCTTCCCAGCCCGGTGTTCAGCTGGACCACCATCCCGCGCAGATAGCTCATCGCCACCTCCAACCGAGGACCCCACCAGTATACGCAAGGAAGCTCCCCCGCAGATGCGATCGGGTGGGGAACGGGATACGATCGGCCGCCACCCGGAGGAAAAGCCCATGTCCGAGCGGATCGCGGTTTCGGTGCGAGACGGCATCGCAGACGTAAAGCTCAACCGGCCGGAGAAGCTGAACGCGCTGGATCCAGGCCATGTTCGAGGCCCTGGCGGATACCGGCCGGGAGCTGGCTCGAGACCGCAGCCTGCGCGCCGTGGTGCTCTCGGGAGAGGGTCGGGCCTTCTGCGCCGGCCTCGATTTCACCGGCTTCATGGCCATGACCGGCAAGGATTCCGCGCGCTGGCGCGGCGCGGCGAAATCCCTTGGAGCGAGACGAGGGCAGCCCGGCCAACTTCGCCCAGAGCGCCGGTTACGTCTGGATCGAGCTTCCGGTTCCGGTGATCGCCGCCGTACACGGCGTCGCCTACGGGGGAGGACTCCAGGTCGCCCTGGCGGCCGACATTCGCCTGGTCGCACCGGATGCGCGTCTGTCCGTCCGCGAGATCCACTGGGGTCTGATACCGGACATGACCGGAACCCAGACCCTGCGCCATCTGGTCCGCCAGGACGTCGCCCGTGAGCTCACCTACACGGGCCGCATCGTCTCCGGCACCGAGGCCGTCGAGCTCGGTCTCGCCACCCGCGTGAGCGACACGCCCTACCAGGCCGCCCTCGAGCTCGCCGGCGAGATCGCCGGCCGGTCACCCGATGCGGTTCGCGCCGCCAAGCAGCTGCTGACCGCGGCGCCCCTGGTGAGCGTCGAAGAGGGCCTGGCGCTCGAGGAGAAGCTTCAGAGGTCCCTGATCGGCCGGCCCAACCAGGTCGAAGCCGTCCAGGCCAACCTCCAGAAGCGCGATCCCAAGTTCACCGACCCGGAGTAAACGGGGACGTTCCTTGCTCGCTTCGAGTCGAAGCTGCCGTGGCGTCGAAGCGCCGTGCGCCGCGCCTTGGCGAACCGGGTCGCGCCCTCCCGGGTCTCGCCACTCTGGATCACCTGGATCCCGTGATCGAACTCGTTCGCGATCGCGTCCTCCAGTGACATGCCCGCCTGCTCGTAGGCGGAGAGGCGATCCGAACGCATGCATCGCTCCGGGAAGCCGGCGATCTGCTCGGCCAGGCTCTCGGCGGCAGCGCGGCTCTCGCCGTCGGGAACCACCCGATCGGCGAGCCCGAAGCGAAGCGCCTCCTCGGCGCCCACCGGGCGCCCGGTGAGAATCATGTCCAGCGCCCGCCCCATGCCGATGATCCGCGGCAGGCGGACGGTTCCCCCGTCGATCAGGGGCACTCCCCAGCGCCGGCAGAAGACGCCGAAGACGGCGCTCTCCTCGACGACGCGCAGGTCGCACCAGAGGGCGAGCTCGAGTCCCCCCGCCACCGCGTAGCCCGCCACCGCGGCGATGGTCGGCTTCGAGAGCACCATTCGGGAGGGCCCCATCGGACCGTCCCCTTCGCGTCGGGTCGGGTTGGACCGACCCTCGACCCTCGCTGACCGCCTTGAGGTCCGCGCCCGCGCAGAAGGTTCCCCCTTCTCCGTGCAGCACCGCCACCTTGGCATCGGCCTCGGCCTCGAACTGCCGAAACGCCTCGGCGAGGGCGGCGGCGGTCTCGCCGTCGACGGCGTTGCGCCGCTTCGGACGGGAGAGAACCACCGTGAAGACCGGACCCTTGCGCTCGACTCGCACCGACATCGACTGCACCTCCTGGAAGACTGCGGCTCAGCGGTACTTCGAGAAGTCCGGGGATCGCTTCTCGGCGAAGGCTTCCACCCCTTCGCGCGCCTCCTCGGTCTCGACGAAGATCTCCAGGGTGTCGAAAGCCATGGTTCCCAGGCCCGCGACGGATTCGCTGTCCGCATTGAAGGAGTGCTTCAGGACGCGCAGCGCGGTGGGGCTCTTCTCCAGCATCTCGTCCGCCCAGCGCCGGACCTCCGCGCGAAGCTCGCTGGCCGGGACCACCTGATTCACCAGGCCCCAGCGCTCCATGGTGGCCGCATCGTAGAGACGACAGAGGTACCAGACCTCCCGTGCCCGCTTCTCGCCGAGGATGCGGGCCAGGTAGGCGGTACCGAAGCCGGCGTCGAAGGAGCCGACCCTGGGGCCCGCCTGGCCGAAGCGGGCGTGATCCGCGGCGATGGTGATGTCGCAGAGCACGTGGAGCACGTGCCCGCCCCCTACCGCGACCCCGTTCACGGCGGCGATCACCGGCTTCGGAACTTCGCGGATCACCCGGTGGAAGGTCTCGATCTCGAAGAGCCCGCTCTCGCTGGGTCCGTAGTCGCCGGTCTCCTGGCGCTGCTTCTGGTCACCACCGGAGCAGAAGGCCCGATCCCCGGCCCCGGTCAGGCACAGCACGCCTACCTGGCGGTCGGCCCAGGCCGTCTTGAAGGCCCAGATCAGCTCGTCGACGGTTCGGGCGCGGAACGCATTCATGCGCTCGGGCCGGTCGATGGTGATCCACGCGAGTCCCCGATCCACCTCGTAACGAACGTCGCTCAGATCCTCAGCCTTCACGGTTCTCTCCCTCCTCGGCGGCGGACTCATCGCTGCGAGCGATTCGCACCCGCGTGATTCGGCTCCCGGAGACACCCACCACGGTGATCTCGAAGCCCGGCAGTGCCACCCGCTCCCCCTGAAGGGGTGCGTGCCCGAGCGTGTTGAAGACCAGCCCTCCCAGCGAGTCGCCCCGCTCGGCGGGAACCTCCCAGCCGGTCTCCCGGTTGAAGTCGAGCACCTTCAGCCACCCGAGAACCTGGTAGGTGCCATCCGGTAGCGCCCGGATCGTCTCCAGCTCTTCCCGGTCGAACTCGTCGCGGATCTCACCCACGATCTCCTCGAGGATGTCCTCCTGGGTACACAGGCCCTGGGTGACACCGAACTCGTCTTTCACCACCGCGAGGTGCACGAAGGCCCGCTGCATCTCGGTGAGCAGGCGCAGGATCGGCTTTCGCTCGGGTACCCGCAGGACCGGCTTCAGGATTCCCTGGAGATTGTCGCCGTCCTCGCGGACGTGCTGGATCAGATCCTTCAGGTGCACGACCCCGAGGATGTGATCGATGTCCTCCTCGAAGATCGGCACCCGCGTGTAGCGCTCTTCCAGCAGGCTCTCGAGCAGATCCGAGGGCGCCGTGGTGACCGGGAATGCGAAGATCTCGGTGCGAGGCACCATGATCTCCTCGACGGTCATCTCGGCCGCGCCGGCGGTGGCGCCGATGATCGCCAGCGGCGTTCCGACCGGGGCACCCTCCCGGGTGCGCCGCGCCAGGCGCAGGACCGCCTCCGTCGCCGTCGTCGAATCGGATTCCGGCGCTGCCGCCGATCCGGCGGACGACCGGCTCGACGATCCGATCGAACAGCAGGTGCAGGGGCCGCAGGAGCTGGTGCAGGATGTAGATCGGGAGCGCCACCAGGAAGGCGATCCGGCGCGGGTGACGGGCGGCGGCGGCCTTGGGGAGGACCTCGCAGAAGATCAGCACCAGGAGCGTCATCACCGCAGTGGCGACGGCGATCCCCTTGGCCTCCCCCAGGTAGGCGATCGCCAGGCCCGACGCCGCTGCCGCGCCCAGGATGTTGACCAGGTTGTTGCCGAGCAGGATCGTCACCAGCAGGCGCGAGGTGTGCCCGAGAAGATCACGGACGGCGATGGCCGATGGGCCGCGAAGCTCTCGCACTTCTTCCTCGACCTCGTGGCTCCCGAGGCGCAGCATCGCCGTCTCGCTTCCCGAGAAGAAGGCGGAGAGCACGAGGCATGCGAGTACCACGAGTAGGTGACTCACGACGTCCATGACGGTTCCTCAAAGGTGGAATCGGACGACGCGCGAGCACTTGCACGGTCGCCGCGGGATGAGGGAAGGGGGGCGGGACCGAGCCGGTGACTCTGTGGGGGGAGTGCGCGCATCGTCTCAGGCGAAGCTATCCCGGGACCCGGATCCGGTCAATCGCCGCTGAAGAGCCGCTTGAGGAAGCACTGTCGCTTCCAGCCCCGGCGCTTCATGCACTTCTCGAAGCGCTCCGGGACCAGCTCGCCGGCCCCGTCATCGGTGAGCAGCCGGCAGATCCGGGTGGTCTCCTCGAATCGGGCTTGATCCCTCGCGTCCACGTCCCACGGCGCCTGGCTTCCGGCGCAGCCAAGGCCGACCAGGAGGACCGAAGCAACCGATACGGTGGCGACCCGTCTTCCGGGCCGCATTTACTCGCCAGGTCGCGCGGTGAGGCCGCAATCAGCTGAGCCAGCGACCCAGCCTGCTTCCCCAGAAGAATCTGATGAACCTCTGCAGGCTGTCTTCGCTCTTTCGGCGGTAGGGGTAACCGCGCTTCACCTTCTTGCCGCCGAATCGGTTGACGATGATCGGCAGAGCGTGGCAATTGCCCCTGAGCCCCATCTCGCCGTTCACCTGCCCGAGACCGCTCTCCTTTCGCCCGCCGAAGGGCGCCTCCTGAGCGCCGTAGGTCACCGCCACCTCGTTCACGCAGACCCCGCCGGTCTCCAGGCGCCCGGCAATCTCGAGTCCCCGCCGCTTGTCGCGGGTCCAGACGTTCCCGTTCAAACCGTAAGGCGTGTCGTTCGCCAGACGGATGGCCTCCTCTTCGTCGCGGACGCGCATGATCGGCAGCACCGGGCCGAAGGTCTCGTCGCGCATCAGCTCCATCTCGTGATTCACGTCGACCACCACGGTGGGCTCGTAGAAGAGCCCGGGAAGGTCGGGATTGCGGCGCCCGCCGGCGAGGACACGGGCACCCTTGTGCCTGGCATCTTCCACCTGCCGCTTGACCACCTCCAGCTGCTCCTGGCAGCAGATCGCCCCGACGTCGAACTCGCCCTCCGCCCCCTGGCGGAGCTCTGCGACCTTCTTCACCACCTTTTGCGTGAACTCGTCGCACACCTCGTCGAGGACGTAGACCCGCTGGATCCCCCAGCGGACCTGGCCCGCGTTCACGAACGCTCCCGCCAGAGCGCCGTTCACGGCGCGATCCAGATTCGCATCGGCGCAGACGATCATCGGATCCTTGCCACCCAGCTCCAGCGTGCAGGGAATCAGCTGCCGCGCGCAGGCCTCCGCGATCTTGCGACCGGCGGGTACGCTCCCCGCGAACAAGACCCTGTCGACGCCAGCCCCGGTGAGTGCCGCACTGGTCTCCGCATCGCCGAGGAGCACCTTGAGAACTCCCTCGGGCAGACCCGCCGCCTCGAAGAGATCGCCCACCAGCTTCCCCGAGTAGGGCGTGAGCTCCGAGGGCTTGAGCAGCACCGCGTTGCCCGCCATCAGCGCCTGGACGGTATGATTCAGGGAAAGAAAGAACGGTCTGTTCCACGGCGTGATGATCCCGACCACACCGAGGGGCTGGTAGACGACGCGAAGCTGCCTGGCCAATCCCTGCAGGCCGTGCATGCGCCGCTTCCGGGTGCGGAGAATCTCGCCGGCGAGCTTGGCGTAGAAGCCCAGCGCATCGCAGCCGGCCAGGATCTCCATGGCGATTGCCTCGGAGCGGGCCTTTCCGGTCTCCCGGAGAATCACCTCGATGAACTCATCCTGCCGCTGGACGAGCGCGGCGATGGCGCGATGCATGTACCGCGCGCGTTCATCGAAGCCGAGCTCGGCCCAGTCGGACTGCGCCTTGCGCGCGGACTCGAGCGCATCCTGGACATCCTCGGCCGTTGCGGATTCGAACTCGCCGGCGAGCTCGAGCGTGGCTGGATTGCGCAGACGGTACAGGCGACGTGAACCGGCAGGCGGCTCGATGGGTTCGATGATGGCCATGGCTACTTCCCTGGCGGGCCCGTCGGAATCTCGCGGAAGGGCTTGCCCTTGTCCACGCGAATCTCGGGCGGCAGCTGAAGCACCCGCTCGGCGATGATGTTCTTGAGGATCTCGTCCGTGCCTCCGGCGATGCGCATACCCGGCGCGCTCAGGAATGCCTCCTGCCAGCTGCCCTCGTGCAATGCGGCCGCCTGGTCCGCCAGCGCTCCCATCGGACCCTGGAGCTCGACGGCGAAGGCCGCGATCTCCTGGAGGAGCGGCGCGCCCACCGCCTTGCCGATCGAGCCCTCGGGTCCGGGCGTCGTCGCCCCGGGAGAGCGCGCTGAGGGTGCGATAGCCGGTGTACTGGAGCCCCTTCGAGCGGATGTAGATGTCGGCGAGCTTCTGCCGAACCGCGGAGTCCTGGATGGCGGGCTTCCCGTTCCTGCGCGACTCCCTCGCCAGGCGCAGCAGGTCGCGGAATTGCCCTCCGGTGCCTCCGGCCCCGATCGACACGCGCTCGTTCATCAGCGTGGTGATGGCGACGCCCCAGCCGTCGCCCTCGGCGCCGAGCCGGTTCGAGTCCGGGATCCGCACGTCGGAGAAGAAGATCTCGTTGAAGGCCTGACCCCCGTTGATCTGCTTGATGGGCCGGATCTCGATGCCCGGACTCTCCATGTCCAGGATGAAGTAGGTGAGGCCGGCGTGCTTGGTGGTATTGGGATCGCTCCGCGCCGGCAGCATCCCCCACTTGCAGTACTGGGCGCCGGTGCACCAGATCTTCTGACCGTTCAGGACCCAGTCGTCGCCGTCGCGAACCGCGCTGGTGCGAAGAGCAGCCAGATCGGAGCCCGCGTCCGGCTCGCTGAAGGCCTGGCACCAGACCTCGCTGCCGCGAATCATGTTGGGCAGGTACTTGCTCTTCTGCTCGTCGGTGCCGTGGGCGATCAGGGTGGGGCCGAGCATGCCGTGGCCGATCGTGTAGATGTTCGGCGGAAGCTTGAACTTCCCCTCTTCCTGGTTGAAGATGACGTTCTCCATCCGCCCCAGGCCCTGGCCGCCGTACTCCTTCGGCCAGGTGAGGCAAGCCCAGCCGGCGTCGCACTTCTTCGCCTGCCATTCCTTCGCCTTGCGGATGGTCTCCTCGTCCGCGCGCTCGCCGAGAAGATCGGCGGCGGAATCGTCGGGACCTCTGAGTTCCGCGTTGGCTTCGAGCCACGCGCGCGCCTTGGCGCGGAATGCAGCCTCTTCGGGGGTGTCTTCGAAATGCATCGTGGAGGTCCTTCCTTGTCAGTCTTGCTTGTCAGTCTCGTGGATCGCGGTCCGTGTGCACTCGCCGCGCGACTACGCGGCGTCGCGCGCCTCGAGTCGCTGGACCAGCTTCTCTCGCCATGCGCTGGGACTCCCGAGAGCCAGGCTCAGAAGCTTGGCGCGGCGGAAGAAGAGGTGACAGTCGTACTCCCAGGTGAAGCCGACGCCACCGTGCATCTGGATCATCTCCTCCGAACCCAGACAGAATGCTTCGCTGGCGGCTACCCGGGTGCTGCAGGCCGATATGGGGAGCTCGTCGTTGTCCTCGCTGAGGGCCCAGGCGGCGTAGTATCCATTCGAGGTGGCGATCTGGATCGCCGCGTAGAGATCGGCCAGTCGATGCTTGAGCGCCTGGTAGGAGGCCACCGGCCGACCGAAGGTGTAGCGACCCATGGTGAACTCCTTGGTCAGCTCCAGGGTCCGCTCGGCCCCCCCGATCTGCTCGAAGCCCATCAGCACGGCGGCGCGGTCCAGGAGCCGCGAGGCGAGCGCCGCTCCCCGTCCCTCCTGACCGAGCGGCTCGGCCGGTGCGCCGGAGAAGCTGAGCTTCGCCTGGGAACGGCTGGGATCCAAGGACTTGAGCGCCGTGCGCGTGACACCCTCCCCCTCCAGGTCGACGAGCACCAGGGAGGGCCCGGCGCTGCTCCCCGCCAGCACCACAGCGAGCCCCGCCGCGTCTCCGTCGAGCACCGGGAGCTTCTCACCCTGGAGCTTTCCGTCGGCGTAGGCCGTGGCCGGAGCATCGGTCTCGAGATCTCCGGGACCCTCGGCGACGGCGAAGCTGCCGATCAGCTCGCCCGAGCAGAGCTGGGGCAGATACTTCTGCTTCTGCTCCTCGCTGCCCGCGATCAGCAGAGCCTCGGTGGCCAGATACACCGACGAAGCGAAGGGGATGGGCGCCAGTGACCGGCCGAGCTCCTCGGCGATCAGCACCAGCTCCAGGTATCCGAGCCCGGCGCCGCCGAACTCCTCGGGAATCGTCGCACCCAGCCAGCCCATCTCGGCGACCCCCTTCCAGAGGTCGGAGTCATAGGGCGTCTCGGATTCCATCACCGCCCGGCAGACCTCCAGGCTGGCGTACTCGTTCAGGTAGTCGCGGGCCGTCTGCTGGACGAACTTCTGGTCTTCGGAGAATTCGAGGTTCATCGGGAGGGTTCCTTTGGTTCCTTTGATTGGGGCGTCGGTCGACGAGCCAGTATACGATCGCAGCGTGCCCTGCGCAGCGCCGATCCCGGAATCGATCCCAGATGCCGGTCTACCGCCTCGGCCCTAGTCCCGTCTTCCCCCCTCCCGAGGAGGCCGAGGAGGGTGGGCTGCTCGCCGTGGGAGGAGATCTCTCCCCCCGGCGCCTGCTCAACGCATACGCCATGGGCATCTTCCCCTGGTATCAGGAGGAGCCCATTCTCTGGTACTCCCCCGACCCCCGCGCCGTGCTCGTCCCGGGCGAGCTTCGGATCTCCCGGCGTCTTCGCCGCACCCTCCGCCAGGGCCACTTCGAGCTGCGCCTGGACTCCGCATTCGAAGAGGTGATCCACTCCTGCGCCAGTGCCCCCCGGCGGGGTGGTCCGGGCACCTGGATCACGCCGGACATGATCGCCGCCTACTGCACCCTCCACGAGCTCGGGTTCGCCCACTCTTCAGAGGCCTGGTGCGAGGGCCAGCTGGTGGGAGCGGTGTACGGCGTATCCCTCGGAGGCAGCTTCTTCGGGGAGTCGATGTTCTTTCGCCAGCGAGACGCGTCGAAGGCGGCTCTCGCCGCCCTGGTCTGGCAGACCGAGGCGTGGGGATTTCAGCTCTTCGACTGCCAGCTGCCCACGGAACACCTGGCGCGCTTCGGCGCCAGGCAATGGCCACGCGATCGCTTCCTGCGGGCCCTGAGCCAGAGCATGGAGCAGTCGACCCGCCGCGGGCGTTGGCAGCTTTCAGCGGGGCTGATCGCTTCCAGACTTTCGGACCCGCGAGCGGGCTAGCCTCAGTCGTCAGTTGCCGCCGAAGTGAGGCTCGCGGCGCTCCAGGAAGCTCTGGATTCCCTCCTGGAAATCGCGAGAGCGGAATAGCAGCAGCAGCTGCATGAGTACGTGGTGGGTGTGCGACTCGAAGTCTTCCGTGAGCCCGTGGCGAAACAGGCGTTTCATGGCCACCAGGGCCAGCGGGGCGTTCGCCGCGATCTTCGCGGCCCAGCTCTCCGCCTCCGCCATCAGCTCGTCCTGGGGGACGACCTTGTTCACCAGCCCCAGCTCGAGGGCCCTCTGCGGCGAGATGTCCTCGGCCAGAAAGCCGACCTCACAGGCCTTGGCCCAGCCGATCAGGCGCGGCAGGTACCAGGTGCCTCCGCTCTCGGGAATGATGCCGCGCTTGGCGAAGCCCGGAAGCAGCTTCGCCTGATCCCCGATCAGGCGGATGTCGCATCCCAAGGCGAGATCGACGCCATAACCCGCCGCCGCTCCGTTGATCGCACAAAGCACGGGTGTGTCGATGCGGTGGAGAGTCACGGTTGGGATCTCGCGGGTGCTCAGATGAGAGGCGCCGCCCTCCGGCGAGAGCACGCCGGCCCCTCCGATCCCCTTGCCCGCCGCCGCATCCTTGAGGTCGAGGCCGCTGCAGAAGCCTCGCCCACTCCCGGTGATCAGAATGACGCGGATCTCCACGTCGTCGTCGGCATCTACCAGGGCTTCTCCGAGCTGAGCGAGCATCTCCATGCTGATCGCATTCATGCGCTCCGGGCGGTTGAGTGTGAGCGTCGCAACGTGGCATCGCTTCTCGTACAGCAAATCGGTCATCCAGCTCTCCTTCCTTCCAGATGGTAGAATTTCCGCAGGAATGGTGCGGGATCCCCGCGGGGCCGCGCGCCGTCATCAGAGGTTCGAAGCGCATCATGATCGACGAGACGAAGGACATCGATCCCGAGGAGAGCCAGGAGTGGCTGGAGGCTCTCGAATCGGTGCTCCGCACCGAGGGCGTGGATCGAGGTCACTACCTGATCGAGCGCCTGATCGACAAGGCGCGGCGCTCCGGCGTCCACCTGCCCTACTCCGCCACCACCGCCTACGTGAACACCATCCACGTGAGTGAAGAGAAGGAGATGCCCGGAGAGCCGGGCCTGGAGCACCGGATCCGCTCCATCATCCGCTGGAACGCTCTGGCCATGGTGGTGCAGGCCAACCGGAAGAGCAGCGAGCTCGGAGGACACATCGCGAGCTTCGCCTCGGCGGCGACGCTGTACGACGTGGGCTTCAATCACTTCTTCCGCGGCCCGGACCACGAGAGCGGCGGAGATCTCATCTACATCCAGGGACACAGCTCGCCGGGCATCTATGCCCGCGCCTTCCTGGAGGGACGTCTCCGCGAAGAGCAGCTCCAGGCGTTCCGGCAGGAGGTGGAGCGGGACGGGCTCTCCTCCTACCCGCACCCGTGGCTGATGCCGGACTTCTGGCAATTCCCCACCGTCTCCATGGGCCTCGGCCCGATGCTGGCGATCTATCAGGCCCGCTTCATGCGCTACCTGCACAACCGCGGCATCGCGGACACGGCGGGGCGAAAGGTCTGGGCCTTCATGGGGGACGGGGAGATGGACGAGCCGGAATCCCTCGGCGCCATCGGCCTCGCCGCCCGCGAGAAGCTCGACAACCTGATCTTCGTGGTGAACTGCAACCTGCAGCGCCTGGATGGACCCGTGCGAGGCAACGGGAAGATCATCCAGGAGCTCGAGGGTGACTTCCGCGGCGCCGGCTGGAACGTCATCAAGGTGATCTGGGGAAGCCGCTGGGATCCTCTCATCGCCAGGGACCGCAAGGGAATCCTGCTGGACAGGATGGAGCGAGCGGTGGACGGCGACTACCAGAACTACAAGGCGCGGGACGGCGCCTACGTGCGGGAGCACTTCTTCGGGACCCACCCGGAGCTTCTGGAGATGGTCGCCAACATGACCGACGATGACGTCTGGCGGCTGAACCGGGGCGGACACGATCCGCACAAGATCTACGCCGCCTACGCCGCCGCGGTGGAGCACACCGGACAGCCCACCGTGATCCTGGCCAAGACCGTCAAGGGATACGGCATGGGCGAGGCCGGGGAGGGAAAGAACATCACCCATCAGCAAAAGAAGATCGGCGACACCGCGCTCAAGGCCTTCCGGGATCGCTACCGGATTCCGGTCTCCGACGACGAGATCCACGACGTGCCGTTCCACAAGCCCGCCGAGAACAGTCCGGAGATGCGCTACATGCACGAGCGCCGAAAGGCTCTCGGCGGGTACCTGCCCGCGCGGCGCGAGGATGACCAGCCTCTAGAAATTCCTGGGAGGGAGATCTTCAAGACCCAGCTGATGGGCTCCGGAGACCGCGAGATCTCCACCACCATGGCCTTCGTCCGCATGCTGACGGCGCTCGCCCGGGACAAGACGATCGGCCGGTTCGTGGTCCCCATCGTTCCCGACGAGGCCCGCACCTTCGGCATGGAGGGGCTCTTCCGGCAGCTCGGCATCTACGCCGCCGAAGGCCAGCTCTACGAGCCCGTCGACTCGGACCAGGTCATGTACTACCGCGAGGACCAGAGCGGGCAGATTCTCCAGGAGGGGATCAACGAGGCGGGCGCCACGGCCTCGTGGATCGCCGCGGGCACCGCCCACGCCAACCACGGGATCAACATGATCCCCTTCTACATGTTCTATTCGATGTTCGGCTTCCAGCGCGTCGGTGACCTGCTCTGGGCCGCCGGCGATTCCCAGACGCGGGGCTTCCTGATCGGCGGCACCGCGGGGCGAACCACGCTCGCCGGGGAGGGATTGCAGCACCAGGACGGCCACAGCCACCTGACGGCTTCGACGGTGCCGAACTGCGTCGCCTACGACCCGGCCTACGCCTACGAGCTGGCGGTGATCCTCCAAGACGGTCTCCGCCGCATGTACGCCGAGCGCGAGAAGGTCTTCTTCTACATCACCGTCATGAACGAGAACTACCTGCAGCCCCCTCTTCCCGAGGGATCCGAAGCGGGAATCCTCCAGGGGATGTACCTGCTCCGCGAGGGCACCGGAAGCGAGAGACCGCGGGTGCAGCTGCTGGGGAGCGGGACGATCCTGCGCGAGGCGATCGGAGCCGCCGACCTGCTCGAGAACGACTTCGGCATCGAATCGGATCTGTGGAGCGTCACCAGCTTCGGCGAGCTGCGGCGCGAGGGCCTCGAGGCGGAGCGCTGGAACACCCTCCATCCCGAGGCGCCGGCGCGCCGGAGCTACGTGGAACAGGCCCTGGCGGAGCGAGCCGGGCCGGTCGTCGCCGCCACCGACTACGTGACGGCCCACGCGGACCAGATCCGGGCCTTCGTCCCAGGGCCCTACCGGGTGCTCGGAACCGACGGCTTCGGCCGCTCGGATACGCGCGCACGGCTGCGGCACTTCTTCGAGGTGAACCGCTACTTCATCGCCGTCGCGGCGCTGCGCTCCCTGGCCCAGGAAGGTGCGGTGCCCGCAGCGACGGTTCAGCGGGCCATCGAGAAGTACGGCATCGACCCGGAGAAGCCCAACCCTGCCAAGATCTAGACGACGAGCTGCGAACCCCGGGAGAAGCATCGGTGGGTGTAGAGAAGCAAGTCCTGCTGCCGAACATCGGCGATTTCGAGAACGTCGACGTGATCGAGATCCTGGTATCGGTCGGCGACCGCGTCGCGGTGGACGATTCGCTGATCGTACTGGAGAGCGACAAGGCCACCATGGAGATCCCCTCGCCCTTCGCGGGCGTGGTGCGGGAGATCTGCGTCGCCGCAGGCGACCTGGTCAGCCAGGGCGCGCTGATCGCGATCATGGAGGTGGAGGAGGCGGAGGCGCCCGCAACCGTAGCGACGCCCGAGCCCGAAAAGCCTCAGGTCGCGGCTGCGCCTTCAGAGCCAGCACCCGTCGAGACCGAGACGGTCCCCTCCCCTCCCGAGCCATCGCCCGTCGAGACCGAGACCGCCCCCCCTCTTCCCGCCGGCGAGGAGCTCGAGAGGAAGGCCCACGCCAGTCCCTCAGTGCGCCGGCTGGCCCGCGAGCTCGGAGC
The DNA here is from genome assembly GCA_963722885.1 of uncultured delta proteobacterium. Lineage (GTDB taxonomy): Bacteria > Myxococcota_A > UBA9160 > UBA9160 > UBA6930 > CAVXZE01. The sequence continues at coordinate 107,127 of CAVROS010000008.1, read as the reverse complement.
CGACCTTCGGCTGGTCGCGGCCACCGGTCGCAAGGGGCGGATCCGGAAGGAGGACGTCCAGGGCTACGTGAAGGGGATGCTCGCCAAGGGCACCTCCGCCGGCGTTCCCATCGCCGGTGTCAGTGTCGCCGCACCGCGGGAGATCGACTTTTCGAAGTACGGACCCACCGAGCTCCAACCGCTGAATCGGGTTCGCAAGCTCTCGGCGGCGAACCTGCATCGGAGCTGGGTCACGGTGCCCCACGTGACTCAGTTCGACGAGGCGGACATCACCGACCTCGACACTTTTCGCAAGGGCCAGAAGCCCGCGGCGGAGAGCCGCAGCATCAAGCTCACCTTCCTGCCCTTCGTGGTGAAGGCGTGCGCCGCCGCGCTGAAGGAGTTCCCCCACTTCAACTCCTCTCTGGATCCCACCGGCGAGAACCTGATCGTGAAGCAGTACGTTCACATCGGCGTGGCGGTGGACACGCCGAACGGCCTGGTCGTCCCGGTCCTCCGGGATGCGGATCGAAAGGGGCTCTTCCAGCTCGCCGAGGAGCTTCAGGAGCTCGGTGACAAGGCTCGGAACCGGAAGCTGCGACTCGACGACCTCGAGGGCGGGAGCTTCAGCATTTCCAGTCTGGGGGGCATCGGTGGCACCTTCTTCACGCCCATCGTGAATCACCCGGAGGTCGCGGTGCTGGGCGTCTCGCGCATGGAATGGAAGCCGATCTGGCGCGGAGACGATTTCGTCCCGCGACTGATCCTGCCCCTCTCGCTCTCCTATGACCACCGCGTGATCGACGGCGCCGATGCCGTCCGATTCACCAGGAGGCTGGCAGAATTCCTGTCGGACCTGCGCCTACTACTCATCTAGGAGCCTGAGCCGCGATGACCGAGGAAGTCCAGGCGGACCTGATGGTGCTGGGCGCCGGGCCGGGGGGATACACCGCGGCCTTCCGCGCCGCCGATCTCGGCAAGCAGGTGGTGCTCGTCGAACGCCACTCCACCCTCGGCGGTGTCTGTCTCAACGTCGGCTGCATCCCCTCGAAGACGTTCCTGCACATGGCGGACGTGATCGATTCCGCGAGCGAGCTCCGAGCGGCGGGCATCGACTTCGGCGAACCCCGCCTCGACCTGACGGCGATCCGCGCCCGAAAGGACGCGGTGGTGAAGACCCTGACCCGGGGCCTCTCCGGGCTGGCCAAGCAGCGCGGGGTCCGGGTCTTGACCGGCGTCGGAAGCTTCGCGTCGGCGAATCGCATCTCCGTCCAGAGCACCGACGAGACGATTTCGGTCGCCTTCGACAGCGCGATCATCGCAGCGGGATCCAGGCCCACCAAGATCCCGGGCCTCCCCGATCGGGACCCGCGCCTGATGGATTCCACCGCCGCCCTGGAGATCGAGGAGATCCCGAAGCGGCTCCTGGTGATCGGCGGCGGGATCATCGGTCTGGAGATGGCGACCATCTACGCGGCTCTCGGCTCCGAGATCACCGTCGTGGAGCTCCTCGACTCGCTGATGGCGGAAGCCGATCCCGAGCTGGTGCGACCCCTGGAGAAGCGCATCCGCAAGCGCTACGCCGCCGTCCTGCTGGACACGCGAGTCACCGGGATCGAAGCGCGCGACGAGGGGCTGCGCGTCTCCTTCTCGGGAAAGGAGGCCCCTCCATCCGGTCTCTTCGACCGGGTGCTGGTGGCGGTGGGTCGCACACCCAACGGCGCACGGATCGGCGCCGAGCGGGCCGGTGTCAAAGTGAGCGAGCAGGGGTTCATTCCCGTCGACGAGAAGCGGCGCACCAACGTCCCCCATATCTTCGCGATCGGCGACATCACCGGGCCCCCGCTTCTGGCCCACAAGGCCGTCCACGAGGGAAAGATCGCCGCCGAGGTCATCGCCGGTCTGCCCGCGTCCTACGATCCCAGGGCGGTTCCCTCGGTGGCCTACACGGATCCCGAGATCGCCTGGATGGGGCTCAGCGAGGCCGAGGCCGAGACGAGGGGGATCGCGATCGAGACCGCCCGCTTCCCCTGGGCCGCCAGCGGCCGCGCCCTCGCCGTCGGTCGCAAGGAGGGGCTCACCAAGCTGCTCTTCTCTTCGGAGAGCGGGCTCCTGCTGGGCGCGGGAATCGTCGGCCCCCACGCCGGCGAGCTGATCGCGGAGACCGTCCTGGCCCTGGAGATGGGGGCCGACGCCGAGGACATCGCCCTCACCGTGCACGCCCACCCCACCCTCTCGGAGACCCTCGGCTTCGCCGCCGAGATCGCGGAGGGCACCATCACCGATCTCTACCTCGGTGGCTCGACGCCCGGCGGGAGGGCACCGAAGGCGTAGAGCTGGTCGTTGACCCGCTCGGTGATTCGCCAGCCGCGCTCGGTCCGAAGCAGGCGGTCCCGGTAGATCCCGCCGCAGAAGAAGGTGTTCACGCCCCCGCCCGGCTGCGGAAGTCCCATCGGATTGAAGAAGTAGCAGACCGAGCGCGCACGATCGCCGTCGATCTCCAGGCGAACATTGGTCACCAGATGCTGCACCACCCGAAACGGAGCGAGCGCTTTCGCGAGCCAGCTCTTGACCGCCGGATACTCGTCGCGAATCCCACCCGATCGGGTGTAGTCGATCGTCGCATCCGCGGTGAAGACCTCGTCGAGCAGATCGAAGTCCTTGGCGTCGATTGCGGCACAGTAGCGAGTCAGCAGATCCTCGATCTCCAGCCGGTCCCGGAGCTGGGCGAGCCAGCCCTCCTCCGCCATACCTGCTCCCATGCCCACACCTCCGCGATCGGCCGTCGATCGGCTCCCGGCCCGGTTTTCCGGCCCCACTCTAGCGTCCCTCCTCCCCCCTCCATAAAATGGGGGCGTCCCATGGCCAGCTCTGATCCCCCAGGGCTCGCAGAGGAGTCGCATGCTCCATTTGCGCGGTGGCGCCGCTTTTTCCGAGTCGCGACTGGCCCGGCTTCTGACTCGGATCCGCAGCCGGGTTCCCCGGGTCTCGGCTCTCAGCGCGGCTTTCACCCATTTCGTCGACCTGGAGGGTGCGCTGGACGCGGCCGACCGGGAGATCCTGGAGCGCCTGCTGCGCTACGGTCCCCGCGAGACCGGCCGGGAGCCCGATGGCTGGCTGCTGCTGGTGGTTCCGCGCCTGGGCACGATCTCGCCCTGGTCGTCGAAGGCCACGGAGATCGCGCGAATCTGCGGCGTCGGGAAGATTCGACGTCTCGAGCGCGGAATCGCCTACCACATCTCGGGAGTGGACGCCGCGGCGTTTCCCGAAATCGCACCCGTTCTCCACGACCGCATGACCGAAACGGTGCTCGCGCACTTCGAGGACGCCGAGCAGCTCTTCAGCCGAACCGGGCCTCTCCCCTTCACCAGCGTGGACGTGCTCGGGGCGGGACACGAAGCCCTGGAGAACGCGGATCGCGAGCTCGGACTGGCTCTGGCCAAGGACGAGATCGACTACCTGGTGGAGAGCTTCCGCGAGCTCCGGCGCAACCCGACGGACGTGGAGCTGATGATGTTCGCCCAGGCGAACTCCGAGCACTGTCGCCACAAGATCTTCAACGCGGAGTGGATCCTGGATGGGGAGCGACAGGAGCGGTCGCTCTTCCAGATGATTCGCAACACCACCGCGCAGTCTCCGGACGGCGTGCTCTCGGCCTACCACGACAATGCAGCGGTCATGGCCGGGTCGACGGGGGGGCGATTCTTCCCCGACCCCGAGACCGGCGTCTACGCCGAGCACCGGGAGCCGATCCACATCCTGATGAAGGTCGAGACCCACAACCACCCGACCGCAATCTCGCCCTTTCCCGGCGCCGCGACCGGCTCCGGGGGTGAGATCCGCGACGAGGGCGCCACCGGACGAGGCTCGAAGCCCAAGGCCGGAGTCACCGGATTCTCCGTCTCGAACCTGAAGATCCCCGGCGCCGTGCAACCCTGGGAGCAGGACTTCGGGAAGCCGGGCCGGATGGCCTCGGCGCTGGAGATCATGCTCGAGGGACCGATCGGAGGAGCCGCCTTCAACAACGAGTTCGGCCGCCCCAACCTGGCCGGTTACTTCCGCACCTTCGAGGAAGAAGTGGTGGGCCCGGGCGGCGAGGAGATTCGCGGCTATCACAAGCCGATCATGGTCGCCGGCGGGTTCGGCAACATCCGCCCGCAGCACGTGGAGAAGGCCGAGATCACGCCGGGGGCCAGCATCGTGGTGTTGGGGGGCCCCGCCATGCTGATCGGACTCGGCGGCGGAGCGGCCTCCTCGATGGCGTCGGGCGCGAGTGCCGAGGACCTGGACTTCGCTTCGGTCCAGCGCGAGAACCCGGAGATGGAGCGCCGCTGTCAGGAGGTGATCGATCAGTGCTGCGCCCTGGGCGAGCACACCCCGATCCTCTCGATCCACGATTGCGGGGCCGGCGGCCTCTCCAACGCGATCCCGGAGCTGGTGGACGGGAGCGCGCGGGGAGCGCACCTGGAGCTGCGCGCGGTTCCCAATGACGAGCCCGGGATGTCGCCCCTCGAGCTCTGGTGCAACGAATCCCAGGAGCGCTACGTGCTCGCCATCGCGCCGGAGCGCCTGGCAATGTTCGAGGCGCTGTGCGCGCGGGAGCGCTGTCCCGTCGCGGTGCTGGGAGAGGCCAGCGACGACGGGCGTCTGATCGTGGAAGACGCCCACTTCGGGAACCGTCCCATCGACCTTCCGCTCTCGGTGGTGCTCGGCAAGCCACCCAAGATGCTGCGCGACGTGGCGCACCTGCCCTTCGAGCCCCGGCCGTTCGACACCCGAGGCATCGATCTGGACGACGCCGTGGAGCGGGTGCTGCGGCTTCCCTCGGTGGCGGACAAGAACTTCCTGATCACCATCGGCGACCGCACCGTGACGGGACTGGTGGCCCGGGACCAGATGGTCGGTCCGTGGCAGGTCCCGGTCGCCGACGTGGCGGTGACGGCGACCAGCTTCGACTCCCACAGCGGGGAGGCGGTGGCGATGGGCGAGCGCACGCCACTCGCCCTGCTCAGTCCAGCCGCCTCCGCTCGAATGGCGGTGGGAGAGGCGATCACGAACATCGCCGCGGCGGACCTGGTCGGTATCCAGCAGATCCGCCTCTCCTGCAACTGGATGGCCGCGGCCGGCCACCCCGGCGAGGACGCGGGCCTCCACGACGCGGTGACCGCCGTCGGGATGGAGCTCTGTCCCGCGCTCGGCATCGCGGTGCCCGTCGGCAAGGACTCGATGTCGCTGCGAGCCGTGTGGGAAGAGGACGACGAGGAGCGGAGCGTGACGGCCCCCCTCTCCCTGATCGTGACGGCCTTCGCTCCGGTGCGCGATGTCCGGCGCACCCTGACGCCCCAGCTCCGCACGGACCTGGGCGAAACGGCGCTGCTGTTCATCGATCTGGGCGAAGGCCGCAACCGGCTCGGCGGATCGGCCCTGGCGCAGGTCCACCGGGCGGTGGGCAGCACCGCACCGGACCTGGACGACCCCGCAGCACTTCGCAGCTTCTTCCACGCCATCGGGGAGCTGCGGCGAAGCGGCCGGATCCTCGCCTACCACGACCGCTCCGACGGCGGCCTCTTCACCACACTGGTCGAGATGGCCTTCGCCGGTGGCACCGGCCTTCGCATCGCCCTCGACGAGCTGGGGAGCGACCCGCTCGGGGCTCTGTTCAGCGAAGAGCTCGGCGCGGTGCTCCAGGTCCGGGAGAGCGACCTGGAAGCGGTTCTGGGGGAGCTTCAGGGACAGGGGCTCGGCGAGTGCAGCTTCCGGATCGGCGCGCCCGACCGGGACGATCGCGTCGTCTTCACCCTGGGCGAACGGGAGATCCTGGCGCGCTCACGAACCGAGCTTCGACGGGCCTGGTCCGAGACGACGCATCGCATGCAGGCGCTGCGCGACAACGCCGAGTGCGCGGATCAGGAGCAGGATCTCCGCTGCGATCCCAGCGATCCCGGTCTCAGCGCAGTGGTTCCCTTCGATCCCTCCGACGATCCGGCGGCAGCCGTCCATCGCGCGGGGCGCGCGTCCACGGCTGGCGATCTTGCGCGAGCAGGGGGTGAACGGACAGGTCGAGATGGCCGCCGCCTTCCACAGGGCCGGATTCGAGTGCGTCGACGTCCACATGAGCGACCTCCTCGACGGCCGGGTCTCCCTGGCCGAGTTCCGGGGCCTGGCGGCGTGCGGTGGCTTCTCCTACGGCGACGTGCTCGGCGCGGGCGAGGGCTGGGCCAAGTCGATCCTGTTCCACGCCCGCGCCCGGGAGGAGTTCGCAGCCTTCTTCGAGCGCAGCGACAGCTTCGCCCTCGGCGTCTGCAACGGATGCCAGATGCTCTCCAACCTTCGCGAGCTGATTCCGGGAGCCGGGAGCTGGCCCCGCTTCGTCCGCAATCTCTCCGAGCAGTTCGAGGCGCGCCTCTGTCTGGTAGAGGTCGCGGAGAGCCCCTCGATCCTGCTGCGCGGAATGGCCGGCGCACGGCTTCCGATCGTCGTGGCCCACGGCGAGGGTCGGGCGGAGTTCGAGGGCGAAACCGGAATCGTCGCCGCCCGCTTCGTGGACCATCGAGGCGCCGTGACCGAGCACTACCCGGAGAATCCCAACGGCTCTCCCGGCGGCATCACGGCGCTGACGACCCCCGACGGGCGGGTCACCATCATGATGCCGCACCCGGAAAGGGTCTTCCGGAGCGTACAGCACTCCTGGCATCCCGACGGCTGGGAAGAGGACGGCCCCTGGATGCGACTGTTTCGAAACGCACGCCTCTTCGTCGATTAGTTAGGAGCGAACATGGAGCTCTCACAGCTCACCGCGGTCTCTCCTCTGGACGGGCGCTACGGCGGAAAGACCGCCGAGCTCCGGCCGATCTTCAGCGAGTTCGGGCTGATCCGGTACCGAATCACGGTGGAGGTACGCTGGCTCCAGTGCCTGGCGCGGCATCCGGGCATCAGCGAGGTCCCCCGCTTCTCGGAGGACGCCGATCGCCGGCTCGACGCGATTCTGACGGAATTCGACGAGGCGGACGCACGGCGCGTCAAGGAGATCGAGCGCACCACCAATCACGACGTCAAGGCAATCGAGTACTTCCTGAAGGAGAAGATCCAGGGCAACGCCGAGCTCGAGGCCGTGAGCGAGTTCATCCACTTCGCCTGCACCTCCGAAGACATCAACAACCTCTCCCACGCGCTGATGCTTCGGGACGCGAGAGAACGCTGCCTCCTGCCCCAGATGGACGAGCTGATCGGGGCGATCCGGACCCTGGCCGAGGTGCACGCCGAACGACCGATGCTCTCCCGCACCCATGGACAACCCGCCTCCCCCACCACCCTCGGCAAGGAGATGGCAAACGTCGTCGCGCGCCTCGTCCGCCAGCGCCGCCAGCTCGCCTTCGTCCCGATCCTGGGCAAGATCAACGGCGCCGTCGGCAACTACAACGCCCACCTCGCTCGCCTACCCCGAGATCGACTGGGCGGAGAACGCCCGAAAGTTCGTCGAGGACCTCGGGCTGGTCTGGAATCCCTACACGACCCAGATCGAGCCCCACGACTACATGGCGGAGTTCTTCGACGCGGTGGCGCGATTCAACACCATCCTGCTCGACTTCGACCGCGACGTCTGGAGCTACATCTCGATCGGATACTTCAAGCAGCGAACCGTCGAGGGGGAGGTCGGCTCTTCCACCATGCCCCACAAGGTCAACCCGATCGACTTCGAGAACTCCGAGGGAAATCTCGGCCTGGCCAATGCGATCCTGGCGCATCTCGCCAGCAAGCTCCCGATCTCTCGATGGCAGCGGGATCTGACCGATTCCACGGTGCTGCGGAATCCCGGCGTGGCCGTCGCCCATTGCCTGGTCGCCTATCAGTCGACCCTGAAGGGGCTCGGCAAGCTCGAGGTCGACGGCGAGAAGATGGATGCGGACCTGGACGGCAGCTGGGAGGTCCTCTCCGAGGCCATCCAGACCGTGATGCGGCGCTACGGAATCGATCAGCCCTACGAGAAGCTCAAGGAGCTGACGCGGGGCAAGAGCATCGATCGGGAGTCCCTGCAGGCCTTCGTCGACGGTCTGGAGATCCCCGACGCAGCCAGGAACCGGCTCAAGGCCCTGACCCCCGCCAGCTACCTGGGAAACGCGACGACTCAGGCCCGAAAGATCTCACAGGAGCAGGGCTGACCTGCATTCGGCTACGCGTCCAGCGCAATGGTGCTAACCTGGCTACCAAGTCGAACAGGGGGGTGTTCGCGTGCGACCTGCATATCGGGAAACGAATCATCAGGAGCCTTCTTCTCTGGACCGCGATCGGGGCGTTCGCCGCGGCACTGGGCTGCGCCGGCTCGTCGGAGTTCGAGGACGGAGACGGCTCGGGGTCGAGGTCGGGGTCTGGGAGCGGCAGCTCCGTCTACGGACAAGAGGTCGGCGGGAGCGAGTTCGAGCGATACGGCGGTGCGGCGGGCTCGGAGCTATCCCCCGAAGAGAGAGCCGCACTCGGCCTGCAGACCGTCTATTTCGACTACGACCAGTTCTCGCTGAGCGACAGCGCACGTGAGACCCTGCGCCGCAACGCGGAGATCCTGCACAGCCACCCGGACATCCTGGTCGAGATCCAGGGAAACTGCGACGAGCGCGGTAGCGAGGAGTACAACCTCGCATTGGGTGAGCGACGCGCACGGTCCGCGAAGGATTACCTGGTGGACAGCGGAATTCCGCGCGGAAGGATCTCGACGGTGTCGTTCGGCGAGAGCAACCCCGCGGCGATGGGTCAGAGCGATGACGCCTGGCAGCTCAACCGGCGGGACGACTTCGTACCGAAGCGCTGAGGCATTGGTCGCCCCCGCGGGGCCGGCGCCCCGGCAGGCCGGCCAATCGGGCTAAGCTCTCCCCATGTCCCAGGCCATCGTCGTCCAGGAGCACGGGGGCTCCGAGGTGCTGCGTCTCGAGGAGCACGACCCGGGAGAGCCCGGTCCCGGGAGCGTTCGCATCCGCGTATCCGCCAGCGGAGTCAACTTCATCGACGTCTACATGCGCTCCGGGCTCTACCCGCGCCCCACTCCGTTCGTGGTCGGGCTCGAGGGCGCGGGAGTCGTGGAGGCCATCGGCCCCGCTGCCGAGGGCTTGGCGGAGGGCGACCGGGTGGCCTGGTCTTCGGTGCCCGGCTCCTACGCGGAGGTCTTGATTGCCCCAGCGGAGCGGCTGGTATCGGTACCGGAAGGCATCTCGGACGAGGTGGCGGCCGCCGCCATGCTGCAGGGCATGACGGCGCACTACCTGCTCCACGGCGTTCGCAGGACAGCTCCCGGTGACACCGCACTGGTCCACGCTGCGGCGGGTGGGGTCGGGCTCCTGCTGATCCAGCTTCTCAAGGCCGCGCAGGTCAGGGTGATGGGCACCTGCTCGACGGAGGAGAAGGAGGCCCTGGCCCGGCGGGCCGGTGCCGACGAGGTGGTGCGTTACACCGAACAGGACTTCGCCTCGGCGGCGCGCGAGTGGACGGGCGGCCGAGGGGTCGATGTGGTCTACGACTCGGTGGGGAAGACCACCTTCGAGGCCAGCATGAAGTCGCTGCGACCCCGGGGGCTGCTCTGTCTCTACGGCCAGTCGAGTGGCGTGGTGCCGCCCTTCGACCTGAACCGCCTCAACGCGATGGGCTCGCTGTTCGTCACTCGACCGAGCCTGGCCCACTACACTGCCAATCGAGCCGAGCTCGAGGAGCGCGCCTCCGCCGTGCTCGGCGCCATCGCCGGCGGAGACCTCGAGGTGCGGATCGGCGCGCGAATTCCCGTTGGAGCGGGCCGCTGACGCCCACGACGCCCTCGAAGGGCGCCGCACCACCGGCAAGGTGCTGCTGCTGCCGCACGGTTGACCTCGCTCCCTGGCCCAAATCTCGGGCTGGCCTGTCAAAATCCGCCTATTCGATAGAATGACCCGATGCTGCTGCTGAGGCTGGGGCTGTGCCTGCTCTCCTGCGCAATGTGGCTGGCTCTCACGGCCGCGTCCGAGGCCTCCCAGCGAACCGCGGCTCTGGTCCGCACCGATACCGCCCCGGTGATCGACGGCGTCCTCGACGAGCCGGTCTGGAGCGAGGGCGTGCTCCTCGAGCCGATGATCCAGACGCTGCCCATCGAAGGAGACCCGCCTACCGAGCACACCGAGATCCGTCTGCTCTACGACCGGGACTTCCTCTACCTGGGCATCCGCATGTACGACAGCGACCCCGGTGCGCTGATCGCCAAGCAGATGGTCCACGACGCGGACATGACCTCGGATGACCGGATCAACCTGAGCTTCGACACCTTCAACGACCACCGCAACGCCTACTTCTTCCAGATCAATCCAGCGGGCACCCGCAGCGACGCGCTGATCGAGAACAACCGGACTTTCCGTCGCGACTGGAACGGAATCTGGTACGCGGAGTCCTCCGTCGACGACGAGGGCTGGTCGGCGGAGTTCGCGATCCCCTTCAAGACGGTCTCCTTCGACGCCAGGGCCGGAACCTGGGGCTTCGAGGCCGAACGCCAGATCCGGCGCAAGAACGAGGTGGGGCGCTGGGCGAATCCCTCCAAGAACCGGACGGTGGTCGACGTGGCGGGGATCGGAACCCTGACCGGCCTCGGCGAGGTCGACGGCACCGGCATCGACATCGTGCCGAACGGCTCCCTCAGGTACACCTGGGATCGAAAGCGTCAGGCGGATGGGACGTCCACCGACACCGACCTGCTCGCAAACCCCGGCGCCGAGGTCTACTACAAGTTCCATCCGTCGATGACGGCGGCCCTCGCGGTCAACACCGACTTCATCGAGGCCCCCGTCGACGACCGAAGAACCGAGCTGACCCGATTTCCCCCCTTCTTCCCCGAACGCCGGGACTTCTTCCTGCAGGACGCCGGAGTCTTCGAGTTCGGAAACATCAAGGCGAACGGCTTTCCCTATTTCTCCCGCCGGGTCGGTCGACTCGGCTGGAGAACCCCTCGACATCGACGCCGGCCTCAAGCTCACCGGCCGGATGGGCCGGGTGAGATTCGGCGCCATGAACGTGCAGCTGCCCCCGCAGCGAGGAATCGATCGGACCGGGCTGAGCGTGATCCGCGTCCAGAGCGACGTCCTCGCGGAGTCCGCCGTCGGCATCATCGCCACCCACGGCGACCCTCGCGACCTCGCCTCGAACAGCATGGTGGGAACCGACTTCCAGTACTACAAGAGCGATTTCCGCGGCAGCAACATCGTCTCCGGAAACGCCTTCTTCATGCGCAGCTTCACGAGCGGCGCGGAAGACGACGAGAACGCCTTCGGAGTCAACCTCGCCTACCCCAACGACCGCTACAACGCCGCGATCGGCTTCACCCAGATCGGTGACGACTTCTACCCGGCGCTGGGGTTCCTCAACCGATGGGGCATCCGGCAGTACGACGCGGACTTCCGTTACCGGGTGCGCCCCTCCCGCGTTCTCCGCACCATCGATTCCGGCTTCGAGACCGAGGTGGTGACCAATCGGGAGCAACGATCTCGAGAGCGCGGTCCTGACCTTCAACCTGCTGGAGCTTGCCAACAACCCGGGCGACAAGATCAAGTTCAGCTACACCTACGACGAGGAGCGGCTGCTGCGGGAGCCCTTCGAGGTCGACCCCGGCGTGGTGATTCCGCTGGGAGACTACAGCTTCTCCCGCTACGGGATCCGCGCCCAGACGGCGAACTCGCGTCTCGTGAGCGGGATTGCAGAAGTGATCTTGGGGAGCTTCTACGACGGCAACCTCCTGCAGATGAATGCGACCCTCGAGTTCCGTCCCAGCCGCTACGTCTTTCTGGCCCTGCAATACGAGCAGAACGAAGGTCGGGTGGAGGCAGGGGACTTCACCCAGCGCCTGGCCCGGATTCGCTTCAACCTCGCCTTCACCCCGGATATCTCGTGGACGAATGTCGTCCAGTACGACAATGTCACCGACACCATGGGCCTCAACAGCATCTTCCGCTGGGAGATCGAGCCGGGGCGCGAGTTCTTCGTGGTGATGAATTACGGCTGGCTCCAGGAGAACTCGAGACTCCACTCCTGGCACCGGGATATCGGGGTCAAGGTGCGGTGGACATTCCGCTTCTGAGCGTTCCAGCGAAGCCCGGACCGGAGTCGACGAAGATCCAGCCGGCCGTCTGGGAAACCGAAAAAGAGCTTGGCGAGCTTGGATGAATCGCCACTCTTGCCGGTGAGGTCCCGGACCGTCCGCCCCCTCTCTCGGGGCCTCCCGTAGCCCGGAGCCGGCTGCCGTCCGGTCACTTTCCCTTCAACTTTCCCCCGCTTCTGGACGAAGTCCCCCTGGAAGCGAACACCCAGACGAGCGGATCGCAGCACGGGCCATCTGCCCGCCGAGCCCGATCCGGAATCGCATGCCAGCGGAACTCCAGGGGATCCCATGATCGAGACGGTGGAAATCAAGAAGACGGCGACACTCGACGACTACTGCGCGCTGCCCAGCCTCGCGGCCAGCGTCCAGGCGATGCGGGAGGAGGCAGAATCGCTGCTCTCGCGCCTGCGAGGTCGGAAGCTCTGGATGGTGAACTCCACCGCCAACGGTGGCGGCGTGGCCGAGATGCTCCCCCAGCTCGTCTCCATCTTGTGCGAGCTGGGGCTGCCCACCGAGTGGGTGGTGATGGGATCGGACGAGGCTGATTTCTTCGTGCTGACCAAGCGCCTGCACAACATGATCCACGGTGAGGGCGACGAGCCCTTCACCGAGAGCGATCGCGCCCTCTATGAAGCCGTCAGCCGGGACAACGCCCGAGCCATGAAGGGCCGCATCGGTCCCGACGACATTCTGGTGATCCACGATCCGCAGCCGTTGGGGATGGGCTCGATCCTGAAGCAGGAATTGGGGATCGCCTCGATCTTTCGCTGCCACATCGGATTGGACGAGGATCGGCCGGCGACCCGCAACGCCTGGAACTTCCTCAAGCCCTTCGCTCAGGCGTACGACTACTCGGTCTTCTCCGCTCCCGAATACATCCCCGATTTCCTGGCGGGACGCGCCGGCATCATCCACCCGGCCCTGGATCCCTTGAGCTACAAGAATCGGGATCTCAACCCTCACATCCTCACCGGGATCCTGTGCAATTCCCGTCTGCTCCCGACGGACCAACCGGTGGTGCCGCTCGCCTTCCCCGAATCCGCGAAGCGGTTGCAGGGAGACGGCAGCTTCGGCCCCGCCGATCGCGACGGCGGAATCGGCCTGCTGTTTCGGCCGATCATCAGTCAGATCTCGCGATGGGATCGCCTCAAGGGCTTCGGGCCGCTGCTCCAGGCCTTCGTGACGCTCAAGAGTCTGCGTCCGCAGCACGCCAACGAGTACTCGGTGCGACACCGGCACCGCCTGGGAATCCTCAGGCTCGTACTGGCGGGGCCCGATCCCGCGGCGGTGGCGGACGATCCGGAAGGAAAGGAGGTGCTGGCCGAGTTGATCGACGCCTACCGCGCGCTCCCTCCCGCCCTTCAGGACGACATCGCCCTGATCTCCCTCCCGATGGGCTCGCGAAGAGACAACGCCCTGATGGTCAACGCGCTGCAGCGGTGCTCGGCGATCATCGTCCAGAACTCGCTGCGCGAGGGTTTCGGCCTGACCGTGACGGAGGGGATGTGGAAGAACACCGGCATCCTGGGGAGCCGCGCCTGCGGGATTCGACAGCAGATCCGCGACGGTATCGAGGGACGACTGATCGATGATCCCGAGGACTCGGACGAGATCGCCGGTCTGCTGAACGACTTCCTGGAGGACGTTCCCACCCGGACCCGCCTGGCCCAGAACGCCCACCGCCGGGTTCATCAGGAGTTCCTGATCTTCACCCAGGTGCGCCGCTGGCTCGAGGTGCTGGCGGAGCAGGCGGATCGCTAGCCCGCTTTTCACCAGGTCGCTGAGCTCTGGCGCCGAGAGTGCCGCCGCAGGACGCGGGCTACGGGAGCACTGTTTCCGGGAGCGTGCTGCCCCCGTCGATGACCACCTGTGTGCCGGTGATGTAGGTGGACTCGTCCGAGGCGAGGAAGGCCGCCAACTCGCCGATCTCCAGAATGTCGCCCATCCGGCCCATGGGGATGGTGCCCGCGATCATGTCGAGGATCGGATCCGGATTGTCGGGACTGAACTCCCGCACCGCGTTCTCGACCATCGGCGTCCGGATCATGCCCGGACAGATGGCGTTGACGGTGATGTTGTCCTTGACCACCTCCAGAGCGAGCGCCTTGGTGAAGCCCCATACCGCCGCCTTCGTGGTGGCGTAGGCGGTTTCGCCCTCGTTTGCGACCATCGGTCCCGTCACCGACGACATGATGATGATCCTGCCGTACTGGTTCTGCCTCATGTTCGGGAGAATCGCCTTCGTGCAGTTCCACACTCCCTTGATGTTGACATCGAACTGAAAGTCCCTCGCCTCATCGCTCATCTCGAGGAAGGGAACCAGCTGAACCACTCCGGCGTTGTTGCACAGGATGTCGATCTTGCCCAGACTCGCCACGGCCTCGGCGGCCGCCGCCTCGCACTGATCGAAGTTCCTGACGTCCACCTTGCAGGCGGTCGTCTGATGGCCTTCGGACTGCAGCGCTGCGGCGGTCTCGAAGACGGCGTCCGAGATGTCCCAGAGCACGACGTGCGCGCCGTGTCCCGCCATCACCCTCGCCACGCCCTCGCCATTTCCCATGGCAGCCCCGGTGACGACGGCCACTCTTCCGTCCAACTTCCCCATTTCCGCTCTCCTTCCTTTCCGCTCTCCTGTCACGTGCTCTGGACCCGGGCGTTCGGAGTTTCGCCCGGATCAGTATCCCACCTTGCACATGAGATAGTCCCTGTATCCGGTGGTCACTCTCATGTAGCCGCTGAGCTCCTGGTTCAACGCCTCATCGCCGGTGTCCACCAGGAGCGGACGACCGGAGAGTGAGATCAGCTTTTCCTTGGTAGCGACGATGAAGATGTTCTTCCTGCCCACCCGTCTGATGACGCGGGGGCTGAGCTGTTGATTGCCCCGGCCGAACACGTGGCCCTGGCCACCGATCACCGTCACCACGATCCTGGCCCGATTCTCACCGACGATCTCCAATAGCCGGGCTTCGCTGACGTCCTTCGCCACGAGCTTCCGGTTCCGGATCACGTCCACCCCGAGCAGCGTGTTCTCGAGACCCAGGCACTCCATCAGAGATCGGGTCGTCGTGCCCGGGCCGATGATGTAGTAGCCGTCATCGTTCTCCATGCCGACGATCAGATCCTCGGCGATCTGGCGAAGCGCGTGCTTCTCCGCCTGGATGCCCCCGGATTTGACGCTCTGGAGCAATCGCCGCTCTTCGGGCACCCGCAGGTAGCCGTAGAGCCTGGCGGCGACGACGCCCTCGCGGAAGGCATCCTCGTCGATGTCCATGACCTCCGCAGCTCGAGTCTCCGTCAGCCTGCCTTCCAGGAAGCGGACGGCAACCTCACCAGCGCTCCTGGGAGTGACCGCATACACCGCCGAGTGGATCTTCACCCCGGCCGGTATGCCGACCACCGGCGCCCCCTCCCCGATCGCGTCGCAGATGTTCCGCGCGGTCCCGTCTCCCCCAGCGAAGAAGATCAAGCTCGCCCCGGCTGCCACCATTTCCGCGGCCGCCGTCTGGGTGTCCCGTGGCGTCGTCTCTCCGCTCTGGATCGAGCCGATCACCGTCGTGTCGAGGCCTGCCTCTCGGCACTCGTCCTCGCCCATCTCGGCGGGATAGGTGAGGACCTCGATGCCGCCCTTCAGCACGCGAGACGACCTCGAGCCCCTCGATCGCCCTCCGGGGCGACTCGGGCTGCGCGCCCAGCTGCCTGGCGCGGCGGAGGATCTCCGCGCCATCGCTGCCCTTGAGCCCGACGCGGCCACCCATCCCGGCGATGGGATTGACGATCACTCCTAGCTTCTTCATGTCCGATGACACGGTTCGAGAGCGGAGCTCGAGAAGGCCGCCCCGTCCGGACTACTCGATTCCCTTGATCTTCTTGTACTGGCGCCAGGTCGTCGCGAACTCCTCCGGGGAGAAGACGATCGGCATCGGGATGTTGTGAATCGGGGCGTTGTAGGGCGCCTGCTTGACGAGCTCGGGGTTCTCGTAGGCCTCCTTGGAAATCTGGCGCATCACCGCCACGAACTCATCGATGTCGTCCTTCGAGTAGGACTCACAGGGCTCCGGCGTGAACGGCTCCGGCACGACGTGGGGATGGTGGCTCTGGAAATAGGGCTGCAATCCGAAGTCGGCCATTCTCCGCTCGACGTCATCCGTGCCCACGCCGGTATCCTCCATCAGCTTCTCCCAGGAGAATCGAACCTGCTCGAGCCTGCGCTTGCCCTCGGCGTACTTCACGACGACGCCCGGGATCTCCTTCATCTTCTCGAACATGTAGTTGTTGTTGAGCACCGAGAGCTCGGCGGCCTCCCGAAGACCATCGGCGCCGTGCTGCATGATCCACGCATACGCCTTCAGTGCCAGTGGTGCGTTGCCAAAGAAGCACCGCACTCGGCCGATGCTCTCGGGCAGGTCGGATTCGAGGTAGTAGCGCTCACCGTCGAACTCCACTCGGGGCACGGGAAGGAATTTCGCGAGCTCGCTCCTCACGCCCATGGCTCCCATGGCAGGCCCCATGCAGCCGTGGGGCGCCGAGAAGGTCTTGTGGATGTTGAAGTGACACAGGTCGAAACCGGCTTCCTTGGCCCGGGCAATGCCCAGCAACCCGTTGGCGTTGGCCTGATCGTACGAGCAGAGCGCCCCCACCTCGTGGGCCGCTCTCACGTACTCGTCGATCGAGGGGTTGTAGATGCCGGTGTCCTCGGGATTGGTGATGAAGATCCCGGCCGTCCGTTCGGAGAGGGCCTCCTTCATCGCCTCCAGCTCCGGATAGCCGTTCTCGCCCGGCATCAGCGTGATGATCTTGTACCCGGCGGTCGCCGGTGCCGCAGCGTCGACGGGATGGGAGAAGATCGTGGTGATGATCTCGTTCCGCTCGTGGTCACCCCTGGCCGCGTGATAGGCGCGTATCACGCACGCGTTCGCGTAGATCGCCTGGCTCCCGCTGCTGGGCTGGAGCGAGAAATGGTCCAGCCCGGAGATCTCCTTCAGGAATTGCTCCAGCTTGTAGTAGATCTCCAGGATGCCCTGGATGGTGTCGTCGTCCTGGAGCGGGTGGATCTCCGTCATGCCCGGATGACGGGCCGCCAGATGCTCCTGCACCTTCGGGCTGTACTTCATGGTACAGGTGCCCTCGCCGATATCGATGGCCACGTCGGCTCCCAGCGTCTCCTGGGAGAGACGCATGTAGTGCCGCAGCACCCGCATCTGCCCGACCTCGGGAAGCGCCGGCGGTGTCTTTCTTCTGAGCCCCTCGGGAATCACCCCCAGTCCGTCGCCGACTTCGGCGCGAATCTCTTCCTCGGCCCTGGGCACCAGAATCCCCCTCTCGCCCGGGACACTCATCTCCATGATGAATTCCTCGTCCCAGCGGGCTTGATGGAAGTCCCGAAGCAGCGTCTCCCTGTTCCTGCCCATGCCTATTCCTCCTCTCTCAGGTCTGATCTGCGGCCCTTCGTCGATCGGGAGCTCGTCACTTCGTCACCTCCTGCAGCGCACCGACCAG
The DNA here is from genome assembly GCA_963722885.1 of uncultured delta proteobacterium. Classification (GTDB taxonomy): domain Bacteria; phylum Myxococcota_A; class UBA9160; order UBA9160; family UBA6930; genus CAVXZE01. The sequence continues at coordinate 89,555 of CAVROS010000008.1, read as the reverse complement.
CCTGTCGATGTCCTCTCGGGTGATGATCTCGGTCACGCAGTAGAGGGCGCTCTGGCCGAGCTCAGGGAATTCAGTGGAGAGGTCCACACCCCCGAAGATCTCGTGGTCGAGAAGGGCTCGATTGATCTCGCTCACGCTCTTGCCGGTCCCGTCGAAATCCACCACGAATTCCTTGAAGAAGGGGGAATCGAGCCTCAGCTCGACTCCCTCGAGCTCGCCGATCCGTCTGGCCGCGTACTGCGCCTTCTGCATGATCGTCTGGCCCACCTCCTCCATTCCCTTGGGACCCATCAGCGAGAGATAGACGGCGGCGGTGATCGCCCAGAGCCCGGTGTTGGTGCCGGTGTACTCGTTGGCCTGCTCCCGGGAGAAGTACGAGATCTGCGTGGGCAGCACGACCCCGAATCCGTACTCGCCCTCCTTCACGGTGGGCACCACGGTGGGGATGATGTCCTTGAACCGCGATGCGTATTCCATGCTGCCGTGGGTCGCGATGAACCCGGCCTGCCCGCCACCGCACTGCATGTGGAGCCCCAGCGGATGAAAGTCTCCGCAGGCGATGGTGGCGCCGTACTGGGCGGGGGGTGCGAGCACGCCGAGGGAGATGGGATCCGCGTAGACGATGAACTCGGCTCCGTTCTCCCGCGCGATCGCCCCGATCTCTTTCGGCCTGCGTCTCGATCACGCCGAGATAGGTGGGATTCTCGATGTACACCGCCGCGGTCTCGGAGGAGATCTTCGACTTCAGGTCTGCGAGATCGAGCAGACCCGTCTTCGGATCGAAGGCGACCAGCTCGATATCGATCAGCGGCTCGGAGACCGCGCTCGAGTAGTTCCTCGACACCGTCAACACTTCGGGATTCATCGACTTCGGCAGCAGCACCTGCTTGCGGCCGGTCAGACCGGAGGCCATGCGAAGGGAGGTCGCCGCAGCCTGGCTACCGTCGTATTGGGGAAGCCCGAGGAAGTCCATGTCGAGCAGCTCCCCCATCATGCTCGAGTACTCGAACCACGCCTGCCACTTGCCGTGGTCGGCCCAGAAGAAGCCCGAATAGGCGGTGAGAAACTCTCCCCGGCCGTTGATCTCGTCGCATACCGCCGGCACGAAATGCTGCGCACAGCCGGCACCCAGGAAACTCAGGTGATCGGAGCAGTTGCGGTTCCGATCCAGCAGCCGCTCCAGGTGCCTCTTGATCGAGTACTCGTCCCGGATCGGTTCGGGCAGATTCATTCTTCCCTGGAAGCGGAGCCGATCGGGGATCTCCTCGTAGAGCTCCATGATGTCGTCGATCCCGATCTCCTTCATCATCTGCTTCTTGATCCCCGCAGCCGCGTTCGGCGCGTAAGGATTCACGGCATCGCTGCTCACTCATGAAGATCCCTCCACTCTCTTGCTTCGGCAGTAAACGGACTCGATCAGCTTCTCGACTCTCGCAATCGACATGAATCGCATCAAGAAGAGCAGCATCTTGTACTTCGGCTCGACCAGGTACCTCGGCTTGAGTCTTCTCTTCTCGACGAGTTCGCACACCAGGCGGCCGATGACCTCCGGTCCTTGCGAGCTCATCTCGCTCGCCTTCATCACGTCGATGCTCGCGGTGGATTGCTCGTAGTAGGGCGATTCGGGAGTGAGGGCGGCGGCTCTCACCCGATGACCCGTGAAGTCGGTCTTGACATCCCCTGGATTGATGCTCGTCGCCTGCACTCCAAAGGCCTTGCACTCGATCCGAAGCGCCTCGGTCAGACCGTCGAGGGCCTTCTTGCTCATGCTGTAGAAGCCCTGAAACGGTATCGCCGGAACCTGGCCGGCGAAGGAGCTGATGGTGATGATCCTGCCGCCTCCCTGTCGGCGCATGATGGGCAGTACCTCTCGGATCATTCGATGCGTGCCGAAGAAGTTGACTTCGAACTGGAGCTTGGCCTCCTCCACCGTGGTGTCTTCCACGCCCCCTTCGAAGGCAAAGCCCGCACAGTTGACCAGGACGTCGATCCGCTTCGCCTCCGCCTGGATCCGGCTGTAGAAGGCCGCCACGGCCTGCTGCTCGGTGATGTCGCACGGGATCAGCGTGTAGGGCAGGTCCTTCCACGCCGGGTCCATCTCCATCCCATAAACCGTGCCGTACACCCGGTGTCCCGCGGCGCTGAGCTCCTCGGCACAGGCCTTGCCCATCCCCGAGGTCGCACCGGTGACGGCGACCACCTTGCTCGCGTCTTCCAGCATCGCGAGAGAATACTCGAGATGTTGCATTCCTGATAGAATGCGAACCGCCTGGGTCTCGCCCCAGTCTGCCTCCGGGAGGCCGAAATCCAACCACAATGAAGACAGTGAAGAGGCTGGCAGCCGCCGCGCTGGTCGCCGCACTCCTACTGACCCTCGTCGTCCTCCAGGTCACGCCCCTGGGTCCGATCCTCTCCTATCGGATCCGACCCAGCCATCCGGTGAACCGGGACGAGTCGCTCCGTCTGGAACGGCTCAGCGCCGACGTCGACGTCTACTTCGACGACTACGGAATCCCGCACATCGAGGCTGCCAATGCGACCGACCTGGCTCGCGCGGTCGGATTCGTCCAGTCGCGGTACCGGTTCTTCCAGCTCGACGTGCTGCGGCGCTTCGGTCAGGGTCGGATCTCGGAGCTGGTGGGCGAGCAGAAGATCCTGTTCAGCACCACGGTCGAGTTCGACCTGGCGATGCGGGGATGGGGCTTCGAGGAGCGATCTCGGCTCGACCCGGACCGGATGCCGGAGTTCGATCGCGAGATCATTCGAGCCTTCAGCGATGGCGTGAACCAGGCCCTCGATCGCCATCCTCCGCTGGAGTACGCGATCCTGGGCGTAGCGCCGGAGCCCTGGACGCCCAGCGACTGCCTGATGGTGGCACTCGTCCAGTCCTGGTCGATCACGCACAACTGGGAGCAGGAGGCGGTCCGGCTGTCCCTGGCGCTCCATCTCGGCCTCGAGAATGCAGACGCCATCTACCCCAACGATCCCATCGGCGGAACCCCGACCATCGCCGCTGTCGGGAGAGCCCGAAGAGCTGCCCCCGGCCATCGCCCCGGAGATCGTCGACCTCTTCCCGGCGGGACCCGACCTCGAGAGGATCGCCCGCGGGAAGAGCGAGCCGGGCGGATTCGCCCTGGGCTCCCTGGCGGAGCTCCGTCCCTCCGCATCCAACGCCTGGGTGGTGTCGGGAGAGCGCAGCGAAAGCGGCATGCCCATTCTCTCCAACGACATGCACCTCTCCCACATGCTGCCGTCGCTGCTCTTCCTGCAGCACATCAAGACGCCGCAGCTGGACGCGGTGGGCGTGACCATGCCGGGCCTGCCCTTCCTGGTCGGAGGGCACAACGGAAGGATCGCCTGGGGAGCGACCTCGGCCGTGGCCGACGTGGTCGATCTGGTGCTGGAGCGGGAGGATCCCCAGCGCGACGGCTTCGTGCTGAACGAGACCCGCGACTGCCGCCTGGAGGAGAACCAGGTCGTGATCCGGGTGCGGGACGGCGACGACTTCGAGGAGCGCAGCTTCCCGCTTCGGCGCACCTGCAACGGTCCGCTGCTCAACGACATGTACCCGGAGTACCTCCCCGACGGCTCGCCTCTGGTGTCGATCCGATGGGAGCTGCCCCAGGTCCAGCGCAGCATCGGGCACCTCTACCGGGCCAACCGATCGGCGACGCATGGAAGAGCTGCGGAACAGCTTGATGCAGATCCCCAGCCCGGTACAGAACATCATGGCCGCCGACACGGAAGGCCAGATCGCCTTCTTCAGCACCGGATCGGTACCCATCCGGAATCACCATCGAGGCACCTTTCCCGCGCCGGGCTGGCTGGGGAGATACGAGTGGGCGGGCTGGACCGGAGCGGAGGACATGCCGCGACTTCGCGACCCCGAGAGCGGCTACATCGTGAACACCAACAACAAGGTGGTGAGCCCCTACCACCACAGGCCCCTCTTTCACGTCGACAGCGCACCCTCCTATCGATCCGACCGGGCGATCGAGAGAATCCTGGCGACCGACAGGCACGACCGGGACTTCGATCGGAAGCATCCAGCTCGACACCAAGATCCTGAGGGCACGCGCGGTGCTTCCCCACATCCTCGGGGAGCTCGTGAAGGATGCGAAGCTCAACGAGATCGAGAGAAAGGCCCTGGTCGAGCTGCGGAAGTGGGACCACTTCGCCGATTCCGACTCGGTGGGAGCGTTGCTGTTCTACTCCGTCTATCGCGCGGCCATCGTCCGAGCACTGGAGAACAAAGTATCGGACTCGGTCATGCACGTGTTCCTGAAGCAGCGCTACTCGACCAACGTCGTGGATCTCTGGTTCGAGGACGAGGATCACATCGTCTGGGACGACCTCTCCACGGAGAAGAAGGAAGACCGCGGCGCCGTCGTGCGCGAGGCGTTTCGGGATGCGGTGGCGAAGCTCCAGCGCGAGCTGGGCGGTGACCTCGGCGAGTGGCGGTGGGGCGCCTACCACTTCCTCCACCCGAGGCACCTCTTCGGCGGCAGGAGCATCCTCGGCTTCATGAATCTGGAGAAGGTCGAGCTCCCCGGCGGTCTGGACTCGGTATGGAAGGCGCACTTCAATCTCGGCGCCGCTGCCGAGAGCTTCAGGGTGGTCGCGGGCCCGGCCTTTCGCTTCGTCGCCGATCTCTCGAACCTCGAGGATGCCGAGTTTGGCATCGACACCGGGGAGAGCGGCTGGCCCCTCTCTCCGCACTACGGAGACATGTACGAAGAGTGGCGTCGAGGAAGGCTGGTTCCCATGCACTACGACTGGGAGCAGATTCGCAGGGAGAGCCAGGCGCACTTGAAGCTGGTGAGGGCCGAGGCGCCATCGAGGGAGCGCGGGCCGTGAGCGTGCGGTTTCCTCGGGTGGCATCGCTGCCGGGCGCCGCGGGCCTGCGAGCGCGGCTCGAGGAGCTCGGCTGTCCCCTCCCCTGCGACGACGAAATCCTCTCCGCTCCCGACTCGCCGCTGGCCCAGGCGCTCCCTCTGCCCTCCTCCGCGCCGGGAGGCTCCGACGGCGGGAGGCCCGCGGGTCGAGAACCGCTGGGTGATCCATCCGATGGAGGGCTGGGACGGAACCCACGAGGGAATGCCCACGGAGCTCACCCGGAGGCGCTGGCGGCGCTTCGGGGAATCGGGGGCGGGCTGGATCTGGGGCGGCGAGGCGACGGCGGTGCGCGCCGACGGACGCGCCAACCCCAACCAGCTGCTGATCAACGCGAAGACCGCGGCGGCCATCGGGGCGCTGCGGCGCGAGCTGCTCGAGGCCGCAAAGCTCGCGGTGGAGAGCGGTGCGGCTCCGGAAACTGGAACGCCCGCCGCTGGTCGGCCTGCAGCTCACCCACAGCGGTCGCTGGTCGCGGCCCACCGAGGCGGGACCGGCGCCGCGCATCGCCTTCCGGCACCCCCTTCTCGATCCGCGCGTCGGCGTCACCGACGACACCGCGGTGTGGGAGGATGGGGAGCTCGAGGAGCTGATCGACGACTACGCCCGGGCCGCTGCTCTCGCCCAGGCCGAGGGCTTCGACTTCGTCGACCTGAAGCACTGCCACGGCTACCTGCTCCACGAATTCCTCGCCGCGCGCCATCGACCGGGCCGCTTCGGGGGCCCCCGGCTGGAAGACCGCACCCGTCTCTGCTTCGAGATCCTCGATGCGGTGCGCGATGCCGCCCCTGGCCTCGCCGTGGGAGTTCGGCTCTCGGCGTTCGACCGGGTGCCGCATCGCCCGGCGAACGCCGAGGAAGCCGACCCGAAGCGGGGCCGTCGCCTCGGCAAGGGCGTTGCCGAGCCTCACCCGCGCCCCTACGACCTGGGCTTTGGCGTCGATCCGGAGGCGCCGGAGCAGAGCGACCTGCGCGAGACGGTCGCCCTGGTGCGCTCCCTGGTGGAAGCCGGCGTGCGCTGGTTCAACATCAGCGCCGGCAGCCCCTACTACGTGCCCCACATCCAGCGCCCTGCCGCCTTCCCACCCAGCGACGGATACGCACCGCCGGAGGATCCGCTGGTCGGGGTGGCTCGGCTGCTCCAGGCCGCCCGCACCATCAAGCGGGAGGTGCCCGAGGCGGTCATCGTCTCGACCGGCTGGACCTATCTCCAGGACTACCTTCCCCACGCCGCCCAGGCCTGCGTGCGCGAGGGATGGTTCGACGCGGTGGGGCTGGGGCGAATGGCGCTCTCCTACCCGCAACTGCCCGCCGACGTGATGGCGGGCCGGCCGCTGGAGCGGCGCCTCCTCTGCCGGACCTTCAGCGACTGCACCAGCGCTCCCCGAAACGGATTGGTGTCGGGCTGCTACCCGCTCGACGATTTCTACAAGCGGCGTCCCGAGCACGAGACCCTGGAGAGGCTCAAGCGCGGCGGCAGCTAGAGGTGCAGCCGGAGAGTCTGCCTGCAATTTCCCGATGGTCCGTCCGATGCTGCTGCGATACGCTGGCAGCAGGTTGCTCCCCGCAGGGGCAATCAGGCTTCACCGCAGGTGGAGAAGGGCCGGACAAGCAAAGGAGAGCGACCATGGCAGCGACGCAGGGGAACTGGGCGAAGCGATACCGGGAAAAGTGGTCGTGGGATTCGGTGACCTGGGGAACCCACTCGGTGGACTGCTACCCCGGCGGCTGCCCCTTCCGCGTCTACACCAAGGACGGGAGGATCGTCCGCGAAGAGCAGGCCGGGATCTTCTCTCCGGTCGAGCCCGGGATTCCGGACATGAACCCGATGGGCTGCCAGAAGGGCGCCTGCTGGAGCCACTGCCACTACTCGCCCGACCGCGTCACCCATCCGCTCAAGCGGGTCGGCGAGCGCGGCGAGGGCAAGTTCGAGGAGGTCTCCTGGGACGAAGCACTCACCGCACATCGCCGACGCCGTCCTCGACGCCATCGAAGACCCCGGCCCCGATTCCATCATCACCCCGATGACACCGGAAGTGGGTGCGGGGGCGGCCCGCTTCTGGGGTCAGCTGCTCGGGACTCCCACCACCGACGGCAACGCGGAGTTCCAGGACTTCAGCCCCGGCTGGCACGTGACCTGGGGACTCTACAACCCGACGTCCAGCATGGACGACTGGTTCCTGGCGGATCTGACGCTGATCTGGCACGCCAACCCGGTCTACACCAACATCCACTGGTACCACTACGTCGCCGAGTCCCGATACAACGGCGGCGAGGTGGTGACGATCGCCCCGGACTACAGCCCCTCGGCGATTCACGCGGACAACCACCAGCCGATCCGGATCGGCACCGATGCGGCGCTCGCCCTGGCGATGTGCAAGGTGATCATCGACGCCGGCTTCTACCAGAAGCGTTTCGTGCAGGAGCAGACCGACCTTCCGCTGCTGGTGCGCAAGGACAACGGGCGATTTCTGCGCGGAAACGAGGTGTACGAAGGGGAGCGGGAGGATCAGTTCTTCTGGTGGGATGTCTCCTCGGGCACCCTGGTTCCCGCTCCGCGCCACACGCTGGCGATCACGGGCTTCGATCCGGCCCTGGAGGGCAGCTACTCGGTGCTGCTCAAGGACCTGACCACGGTGGAGGTGGAGCCCGTCTTCGTGCGCCTGCAACGTCACCTGGAGGACTACACGCCGGAGAAGGCGGGTGAGATCTGCGGAATCCACCCGGAGAACATCCGCAAGCTGGCGCGGAAGGTGGCGACCCGAAAGACCAAGATCTTCATCGGCTGGAACTCGGGCAAGTACTACCACGGGGACCTGATGGAGCGGGCGATGGCGCTGCTCCTGGGTCTCACCGCCAACTGGGGCAAGAAGGGAACCGGCACCCGCTCCTGGGCGATCATGGGAATGGACGGTCAGTCGTTCATGATCCGCAAGGAGGGTCCCGGTCAGGAGGAGGCGCAGAAGCTGATTGCGGGCATGATCGCCATGCGCCGCATGATCGCCTCCGAGGATCCGACCATGACCGCGGAGATGATCCAGAACAAGGCGGCGCAGATGGCCGTGGAGCTCGGCGGCCAGGGGCGCATGATGCCGCCCGCATTCCTCTGGTACCACCAGTACGGCTACAAGGAGCGCTGGAACGATCCCGAGAACAACGACCCCACCATGAAGCGGAGCTTCGACGAGTATCTGAACGAAGCGGTCGAGAAGGGTTGGTGGGGTGAGACCTTCGCGAAGGCCTACCAGAATGTGGAGCCCCGGGTGCTCTTCGAGGCCGGCGGCAATCTGCTGCGCCGCCAGCGGGGTGGACAGAAGCTCCTGCTCGAGCATCTCTGGCCCAAGCTCAAGATGATCGTCTCGGTCGACTACCGCATCACCACCACCGGCCTCCATTCCGACTACATCCTGCCCGCGGCCCAGCACTACGAGAAGCTCGGCATCAGCATGCCCTCGGTGCACCACCTGAACCTGGTGCTCGGCCGACCACGCCACGCCCCCGGCAGGCAGATTCGCTCCCGGACATCGAGATCGGCATTCGAATGGTGGAGAAGATCGAAGAGCGCGCGGCGGCGCGGGGGATGACCGAGTTCACCGACCGCAGCGGCAACACGCGGAGTCTGGTGGGAATCCTGGACCAGGCAACGCTCGGCGGCGCGGTCCGCGATCCCGAGAAGCGCTACGACGAGGTGATTCGCGACAACGCCGTCTACGGCATGCTGCCCAAGGGAACCAGCCTCGAGACGATGCGCGAGAAGGGTGCGGTGCGCTTCGCCAACTGGGGGATGGCCGGGCATGGGATCTCCCAGGCCTCCACCCTCCAGCCGGACGAGGTGCACAATCCGCTGCGCTGGCACACCGAGGACAAGATTCCCTACGACACGATGGTGCGGAGGGCCCAGTACTACATCGACCACGAGTGGTTCCTGGAGGCCGGCGAAGAGCTCCCGACCCACAAGGAGCCGCCGCCCGGACACGGGGGACGCGGTCGCCGCTTCGAGATGACCAGCGGCCACAACCGCTGGAGCATCCACTCGATGAACATGACCAACAACATCATCCAGAACACCCACCGGGGGGAGCCCTTCGTCTTCATCAACGATGCAGACGCGGCGGAGCTCGGGGTCGAGAACGGGGAGCAGGTCAGGCTGGTCAGCGACGTGGGCGACACGCTGATCGCCGCAAAGATCTCGCCCTCGGTGCGGCCGCGCCAGGTCATCCTCTACAACGGTTTCGAGCCCTACCAGCACGAGAACTGGTACAGCCAGGCGGACCTCGAGCCGGGTCACGTCAAGCACCTGGGCCTGGTGGGCAACTACGGGCACCTGAAGTATCGGATGCTGTCCTGGCAGCCGATCCCCGCGGACCGCGCGGTTCGGGTGGACGTGGAGAAGGTCTGAGCGGATCGGCCGAGCGGGCCTCAGGGAGGGCGCAGGTTGTACCTGGGGATCGACCTCGGCACCTCGGGAGTGAAGCTTCTGCTGGTAGGGGAGGACCAGCGGCCGATCGCGCAGGCCTCGGCTCCTCTGGAGGTTCAGCGACCCCGGCCGCTCTGGTCCGAACAGGATCCAGAGAGCTGGTGGCAGGCGACCTGCGCGGCCATCGACGAGCTCCGTCGAAGCCATTCCCGCGAGCTCGCTGCCGTGCGCGGGATCGGCCTCTCCGGCCAGATGCACGGCGCCACGCTGCTCGACGACCGAGACCGGGTGCTGCGGCCGGCGATCCTCTGGAACGACGGCCGCAGCGCGGAAGCCTGCGCGGAGCTCGAGCGTCGGGTCCCCGCGATCACCGCGATCACCGGCAATGCCGTCATGCCGGGGTTCACCGCACCCAAGCTGATCTGGCTGGCGAAGCACGAGCCGGAGACGTTTGCGGGTGTGGCCAAGGTCCTGCTGCCCAAGGACTACCTGCGACTCCGGCTCTCGGGAGACCACGCATCGGAGATGTCGGATGCGGCCGGCACGCTGTGGCTCGACGTCGCTGGACGCAGCTGGTCCGAGGTGCTGCTCGAGGCGACCGGTCTGAGCATCGAGGCGATGCCTCGCCTGCACGAGGGCTCCCAGGCGACCGGACAGCTGCGAGCGAACCTCGCCGATGAATGGGGGCTGCGCTCCGAAACGGTGATCGCCGGGGGGGCCGGCGACAACGCGGCGGGCGCCGTGGGCGTGGGTGTGGTCGAGCCCGGTCAGGCGCTGCTCTCGCTGGGCACCTCGGGCGTCTACTTCGCAGCTTCGGACGCCTTCGCACCGAACCCGGCGAGTGGTGTTCACGCCTTCTGTCACTGTCTGCCCGAACGCTGGCACCAGATGTCCGTGATCCTGAGCGCCGCCAGCTGTGTGGGCTGGGTCGCGCGCCTCTCCGGAGCCCGGGACGAGGCGAGCCTGCTCGCCGAGATCGAAGCGAGCGGCGATGGCGGGCAGGACGCACCACTGTTCCTGCCCTATCTCTCGGGCGAGCGGACCCCGCACAACGACCCCCACGCGCAGGGGGTCTTCTTCGGCCTCACCCACGACACCGATCGGGCAGCTCTCGGCCGCGCCGTCCTCGAAGGCGTGGCCTTCGCCTTTGCCGACGGACAGGATGCGCTGCTGGAGGCGGGCACGGTGATCGAATCGGTGGCGGTGATCGGCGGCGGCGCCCGCTCCCGCTACTGGGGCCGGATCCTGGCGTCCGCTCTGGGGCGACCGCTCGCCTACACCGCGGGCGGCGAGGTGGGACCCGCCTTCGGAGCCGCGAGGCTGGCGCGTCTGGCGGCGAGCGGCGAGTCGGTGGAGCAGGTCTGCACGGTGGCACCGATCGACGATATTGTCGAGCCCGACCCCGAGCTGAGCCAGCGCTGCGCCGAGCGGCGGCAGCGCTACCGCGAACTCTACAAAGCCCTGCGGGAGCACTTCCCCCGGCCCGACTGATGCGCGCCGCGCAGGTGAGGAGACCCCGGATGAGCGAACCCTTCTTCCCCGAGATCGAGGCCGTCACCCACGAGGGTCCGGACTCCGAGAATCCCGTCGCCTATCGCTTCTACGACGCCGAGCGATCCGTGCTCGGAAGGTCGATGCGTGAGCAGCTGCGCTTCTCGGTCTGCTACTGGCACAGCTTCTGCTGGCCTGGTGACGACGTGTTTGGCGCGGGGTGCTTCGCGCGCCCCTGGTTCGAGGGAGGGACGCCCCTGGAGCTCGCGGAGCACAAGCTGTCGGTCGCATTCGAGCTCTTCGAGAAGCTGGGCGCCCCCTTCTTCACCTTTCACGATCGCGACCTCGCCCCCGAAGGCCCTTCGGTGGCCGAGACCCAGTCCAACCTGGAGCACATGATCGAGAGTGCGCAGGCCGAGATGACACGCTCGGGAGTGAAGCTGCTCTGGGGCACCGCCAACCTTTTCGGACATCCCCGCTACGCGGCGGGTGCGGCCACCAACCCCGATCCGGAGATCTTCGCATTCGCCGCTGCACAGGTGAAGAGTGCGATGGAGGCGACTCATCGGCTCGGCGGCGCGAACTACGTGCTCTGGGGCGGCCGGGAGGGATACGACACTCTCCTCAATACCGATCTGCGACGCGAGATGGAGCAGCTGGGGCGATTCATGCAGATGGTGGTCGAGCACAAGCACAAGATCGGCTTTCCGGGCACGATCCTGATCGAGCCCAAGCCGATGGAGCCGACCAAGCACCAGTACGACTTCGATGCGGCGGCCGTGTACGCCTTCCTGCAGAAGTTCGATCTAGCTGGCGAGATCAAGCTCAACATCGAGGTCAATCACGCGACCCTGGCGGGGCACAGCTTCCAGCACGAGCTGGCCTTCGCCCTCGCCAACGACCTGTTTGGAAGCGTGGACATCAACCGCGGCGACCCTCTGCTCGGCTGGGACACCGATCAGTTCCCCAACAATCCCGAGGAGGCGACGCTCGCCCTCTACACGATCCTGCGCGGCGGAGGTCTCGGCACCGGCGGATTCAACTTCGACGCGAAGCTTCGCCGGCAGAGCCTGGATCCCCTCGACCTCTTCCACGCCCACATCGGCGGGATCGACACCCTTGCCCGCGGTCTGCTGGGCGCTGCGAAGATCATCGAGGAAGGTCGCCTCGCCGCCTTCGTCGAGCAGCGTTACGCGGGCTGGGAGGGTGCGCTGGGGCGCGAAATCCTGGCGGGAGAGCACGGCCTCCAGAGCCTCTCCGAGCGCGTACGCGATGGAGACCTCGATCCCCAGCCGGTTTCGGGTCGCCAGGAGTGGCTCGAGAACCTGGTGAACCGCTACCTCTGATCCCCGGGGACGACTAGCCTGACGGGCCTCGTCGGATCGGGCCGCGGTCGTCGATGCGGTGGAGACCCGCCTGGTGAAACAACCGCCGGGCCTCGGACATCTCCTCAGCGGTCGGTCGCCGATGGATCTCCGGGTACTTCACCGTCTGGAATTCGGGGCGGTACTGACCCATCACGTTCACGTAGCAGTCCGGGGAGAGCTCTTCACTCAGAAAACGGAAGATCGCCTCGCTCTCCTCCAGGAGACCGGGCATGACCAGATGCCGCACCAACACGCCCCGACGGGCAAGACCCCGCGCGTCGATCTCCAGGGGACCCACCTGGCGGTGCATCTCCAGGAGCACCCGGCGGGCGACCTCCGGGTAGTCCTTGGCCTTCAGGAAGCGGAGGGCAGAGTTCCTCTCCCATAGCTTGAAGTCGGGCATGTAGATGTCGACGACGCCGTCCAGCCAACCCAGGCTCTCCATCGAGTCGTAGGCGCTGGTGTTGTAGACGATCGGCAGGCGCAGCCCGCCGTCGATGGCCAGCGGCAATGCCTCGAAAATCTGCGGAACCACGTGCTCGGGAGTGACGAAGTTGATGTTGTGACAGCCCACTCGCTGCAGGTCCAGCATCATGGCGGCAAGCTGGGCGGGCTCGACTTCGACTCCCTCCCCCGCCTGCGAGATGTCGTGATTCTGACAGAACACGCACTTCAGATTGCAGAAGGAGAAGAAGATCGTCCCCGAGCCGCTCCAGCCGCGCAGGGGGTCCTCCTCCCCGAGGTGCGGAAAGTACGAAGACACCCGCGCCAGACGGCCTGTGTTGCAGACCTGAGCCTGATCCTCCAATCGGTTCACACCGCAGTTGCGGGGGCAGACCGCACAGCTCGCGAGCGACTCGACCGCTTCCTCCGCGCGGCGCACCAGCTCACCGGACTCGTGAAGCGCGAGGTAGGAGGGCCAGGAGGGTTCGGTCATGAAGAAGTCCTAGGCGAGACCGAGCTCCGCGATCGTGACCGGGCGTCCCTCGTCGATCGAGCGGTGCGCCGCAACGCCGACCGCCACCGCGAGCATGCCATCCGTGGCGGTCACGAGAGGCGGCCTGCCAGCTCGGATGGCATCGAGAAAGTCGAGATGCTCCAGGTAGCTCGCTCCGTGGTGGAACCCCTGGTAGCGCACCCGTTCATCCGGGCCCACCTCGATCTCCTTGAAGTCCTTGAACTTTCGGGTGCCGATCCTGATGGTCCCCTCCGGAATGAAGCACTCGAGCTTGCCCCCGGGGCCCGTCGCCACCAGCTCCTGCTCGTTGCGGCTCGACTCCGCAAACATGCACAGGTCGAGGTGGGCTCGGCATCCGTTCTGGTAGTCGACGATCACGTACGCGTTGTCGAGAATGTCGGGCGTCTCGCCGTCGTAGAGTTCGTCCAGGTGATTCACGTCCTGGCCACCCGAACCGTAGACCCGCACCGGCATCGCGCCGATCGCGAGGTTCATCAAATCGAAGAAGTGACAGCATTTCTCGACGAGGGTGCCGCCGGTGTTGCGGTTGAAGCGGTTCCAGTCTCCCACCTTGGGAAGAAACGGATGTCGGTGCTCGCGAATCGAGAGCATCTTCAGCTCGCCCACGCGGCCCTCGGCGATCTCTCGCAGAAAGCGCGCCGCCGGCGTCAGGTAGCGGTACTCCATCGCGACCCAGACCACACCCGGATGAGACGCCGCCCCCTGCACCACGGTACGGCAGTCCTCGATCGTCGTGCACATGGGCTTCTCCAGCATCACGTGCTTGTCCGTCGCGAAGACATCGGCCATCACCCGCGCGTGTGTATGGTTTGGAGAGGCGACCAGGACCACGTCGATGTCCGCCCGCTCGAGCATCTCGCGGTGGTCTGGATAGACTCCCAGATCGGGATCCTCGCCGCTGCAGACAAAACCCCATCCACGCGACCTCTCATCGGGATCGGAGATCGCCACGACTCTGGCGTCATCGATCTCCATGATGTTGCGAATGTGCTCGCAACCCATCATTCCGGTGCCGATGATCCCGTAGCGAATCACATCCGCCATCGCGCTTCCTCCCTGCCGCGCCTCGCCATCTGCAGGTCCATTGCACCCCTACCCCTCGCCGGCGAGCGCATCGATCCCAGGATAACACCCAGGGGAGCAATGGACTTCACGCCACTCCGGGATCCTCGAGCGGCGAGTAGACTTCCGGGCGGATCACCCGGTACCCCGCGTGGCCATACGCCTTCTCGATCTCCGAGAACTCTCCGGCATCGGCCAGAGCGCCGACGACCGCTCCGCCAGACCCGCAGAGCTTGACTCCCGCGCCGAAAGACCTCCCGATCTCGACCATTTCGCGGTTGGCCTTCGATATCGGGAAGAGCTGTGCCCGGATCTCGAAGTTCCGATTCATGAGCTCGCGAAAGACGGCGTGGTCGCCGCGCCGGAGGCACGCCGAGCCCGAATCCACCAGCTCGCGGAGCACCGCCATTTCCCGGTGCACCTCCTCGTCTCCCTCCTCCCAGCGGCGTCGCACCCCTGCGTGGATGCGCCCCGAGGCCCGACCGCCGCGGGGATTCCAGGCGACGAAGAGCGGCGGCAGAGATTCGGGGCCGAGACGCGTGTAGGAGGCGGCGGTCCGCGGCTCGCGAAGATCCATCAGCATCACTCCCTCGTAACACTGGATCACGCGGTCCATGGCGCCCGCTGTGATCCCGAGGTCTTCGGCCTCCGCCGCCAGCGCGAGTTCCGCGAGCGCAGCCGGATCGATGGTCGTCTCGAACCACGCCATCAGCGCGCGTAGAGCTGCCACGACGATGGCGCTGGATCCCCCCAGACCCACCTGTCGGGGAATGCTGGTTTCGTAACGCATCTCGAAGCGCAGAAGCGGGTCGTCCTTCGCCGGCTCCTTCATCCCCTCCCAGCGATCCGCGAAGCGGCGGACCGCGGCGCGCAGGAGCCGGATGCCGTCGTCGCAGCCCCGCTCGCGAAAGGTCTCGCTCGCTTCGAGGAACGAGGGAAACTCGATCAGATCCGAAGAGCCGTGCCGAATCGCGAAGCGGTCGGCGCCCTCGATGGTCACGCGGGCACAGAAGTCTCGGATCGAGAAGGCGATGGTCTTGCCTCCGTATTGGTCCGAGGGGTTGCCAAGCAGACCGGCCCGGGCGTGGGCGATACCGGTGACTCGTCGAGGCATCGCTCGAAGCTATCAATCCGAGAGATGGATTCCAACGGGCCGGGCCGGATCCTCCCCGAATTCTCATCAGGCTGTGTCAATTCCACTGGGATGGTAAGCCGTCGTCTGTGCCCGGCCTGGCGAGCGGGGAGCCAATCGAAGAGAGAATCCTTCTTCTCTCGGTGCCTCCCTCGCCTAAACAGACTCGGCTGGAGACCCGATACGGTACCAGCCGCCGCGCGAGGAGAGCATGCACCCCCAGGTCTACCTGTCCCTTCTCACCGCATTCGCAGTGGCCGCCATGACCCTCTACGTGGGCCTCCGGCGAGAGCGCACTGTGATTCACTGGCTGGTCATTGCCCTGATGCTTTCGATGATGCTGTGGGCGGTCGGCCTGGGACTCTGGCATCTGCTCCCCGACCCGCAGCAGCAGGAAACCGCCCTGATGCTCGGCTTCGCAGGGGCCTTCTCCATCCCCCCACTCTGGCTGCTGCTTGCGGACCGCTTCACGCGGAGCCGCTCGTTCGAGAGCAGACCCGGATTCCAGGCGGCCGTGATCGTTCCCTCTGCCCTCAGCGTGCTGGTGGTGCTCACGAACTCGAGCCACCATCTCTTCGTCCATGGCTTCGGGCACCACGCCATGGGGCAGATCGATGGCTTCGCCTTCGCCGCTCCGCTCTTCTGGGTCACCCTGTGCTGGGCCCTCGTGCTCGTCGCTGGCGGGATCAGCCTCTACCTCTCATCGGCGTTTCGGCTGGTAGTCAACCAGCAGCTGGGGCGAGGCGTCGCGCTGGGAACGGCGGCTCTCGGTCCCATGGTCGCGAGTGCGGCCCTCACCAGCATGGATCTCGATTTCACGCCGATGGGGATGGGCGTCTCGGTCTGTCTGCTCTTCGTACTGAACTGGCGCTACCGCATCCTCGATACTCTTCCGCTCGCCCGGCGCCACGTGATCGAGCATCTCACCGATGGTGTGCTCGTCGCGGATCTCGACGGACGGATCCTCGATCTGAACCCGGCCACCGAAACGATTCTCCAGACCTCCGCAGCAACGCTGCTACGGCGCCCCGTCTGGAGCGTGATGGCAGAAGCGGCGGTCGGCGTCGAGGAGGACGAGATCGAGAGACTCGTCTCGTCCCTGGCTTCCGGTGGCGATCCACTCCTGAACGAGTTCCGCACGGGCGCTGATCGAGCCATCGAAGTGAGCGCCGACTGCGTTCGGGGGGACGATGGTGAGCCTCTGGGGATCTACGCCGTCTTGCGAGACCGGACCGAGCGACGCCGCCACGAGAACTTTCTGCGCCAGACCCAGCGCCTGGAAACCGCGGCGAAACTCGCCGCTGGAGTCGCTCACGAGGTGAGCAACCCCCTGGCCTTCGTGTGCTCGAACCTGAGCCAGATCGAATGCACCGTCGAATCGGTCGGGGAGCAGCTCGCCAGTCTCTCCGGGGAGAAGTCGGAGGAGATCGAAGAGCTTCGGATGGTGATTGCGGAGAGCGTCGACGGAGTCCAGCGAATCAGCGGCATCGTCGATCGCATGCGCCGCTTCGCGAGCCTTTCTCGAGGCGAGCTCGGCGATGTGGAGGTGAACGCCGTCACGGGCGACGCCCTCAAGATGGCAGCGCTCCATCGGCTGCCCTCTGTCGAGCTGCACTTCGAACCCGCCGATCGGCTTCCACCCATCCAAGGCTCCTACGAGCACCTGGTCCAGGCGGTACTGAACCTGGCGATCAATGCTCTTCAGGCAGTCTCGCAGCAGGGCGGCGGGACCGTGCGGGTGGTGACTCGAGCCCGCGACGACGGCGTCGAAATACGCGTCTCCGATGATGGGCCGGGGATCCCCAGAGCGCTCCGCAATCGCATCTTCGACCCCTTCTTCACCACCAAGGCCCTGGGAGAGGGCACTGGACTGGGGCTCGCCATCACCTACGACATCATCCGTGAGCATCGCGGTGTGTTGGAGCTCCAGTCGGAGGAGGGTGAGGGAGCCGAGTTCACGATTCGCCTGCCCGCCAGCTCCGAAAGCTGATCCCCCGTCTCACGGATCCCCGTGGATCCGGGCTAGAATCGGACCATGGCGGCGAAGAAGACTGGCGGGAAGAAGGCGAAGCGCAAGGCCCGGCGCCAGTCGGGCCCTCGCAAGAAGGCGTCGGCACGCAAGCGGATCACCGTGCGCACAGAGAAGCGGGGGCTGCAAGGCGACCGAGATCCTGCTCGAGCTCACCTCACCCGAGGTGGCCCCTCTGGTGGCCGAGGTGCAGGCCGGCGGCGGAGCGGCCATCGGAGCCTACCGCGAGCCGCTCTCCGGCCGGCCCCTGCTTCTGGCCTCGCTCCCGATCGGCTCGGTCGAGCCCACCCCGTTTCAGCGAGCTCGCGTCGCGCCGAAAACGCGCCAAGGAATCGGAATTCTTCGCCGAGTTCGAGGAGCCCCAGCTCCTGACGCTGGGCCTCGCCTACGAGGAGAACAAGCGCTTCGGCGGCGGCGCCTACAGTCCCTTCCTCAAGAAGGTGGACCGGTGGAGCGAGCGCACCCTGGCAGCGAGCCTGCGCGAGCGGGCGGGCTGGGCCGCGCGGTTGATCGAGATCGATGCCTCGGTGAAGCACATCGTCGAGGAGCTGCGGAAGCGCGGCTTCAAATCTCCCTATCTCCGCAACTACGTGGTGGCTCGCATCAACCCGGTGCGCTTCCACCGGGCCCGGAAGGGGGATGCCAAGCCGCCGATGGCCACGGGCGCGGCTCTCACACGGATGGCCGCCGCGGCGCGGAATTTCGACACCGGCTCGGTGCGCGAGAGCGACCTCGCCCTGGTAGCGGCCGTCGCCAGCGATGGCGACGCGTGAGCTAGCGGGTCCGGAGCGCTGGCCGCTATTCCGGATCGTCGTAGGTGTCGACGAGACTCTTCACGCGAAGCCTGCGCCGCAGCTGCGTGAGCGACAGAGGACTCTCCGGACGCAAGGCGAGCTTCTTGGATCGACCCGGCCGCAGGTGGAAGAAGTTGTCGGAGAGACGCAGGTCGCAGCCTTCTGCTTCGACCCAGGTCCAGAGTGCGGGGCGCTGCGTGCGAAGCTTCAGCTCGAACCCGCCGTCCGCCGCGCGTTCGGCGGACCAGTCGATTTGCGGATCTCCGAGCTCCATCGCCTTGGGCCGGACGAAAGCGACGAGATTTTCGGAGCGAACCGGGCCATCGCCCGCGAACTCGAGCCAGACCAGGAGATCGCGCTCGCCGTGAGCTTCCAGCAGGCGACGGAGGTCGAGGCTCTGCACGCGCCGGCTTCGACCGGGTGCGATGCGAACCTCTCTCGAACCGCCCGCGACACGCTCCCCGCTCACCCGGGTCGCCGCCCACTGGAGCTTCCCCGAGCAGCTCTTCAGGAGGTCGCTGGTCAAGTGGATCGCGAGCTTCCCCAGCTTCAGGTCTTCCACGCCGGAGACGAGCACCGGTGCGTAGAATCGCCGGGCGAGGTAGTGCAGGGCCTTCCAGCGGCCCTCGGAGTCGATGGAGGACCAGCTGGCGACCGGCCAGCAGTCGTTGAGCTGCCAGTAGAGGGTCCCCATGCCACGCGGCATGCAGCGACGCCAGTGCTCCACCGCGTACTGGACCGCGAGACCCTGGAGAATCTGGCTCAGCCATAGAGTCTTCTCGAAGGAGGTGGGCATGCGGAACCATTCCAGCATGTAGCGGACGATGGTGGTGTTGCCGATGCCGCTGCGCTGGTGATGCTCCATCACCGGGCTGGTGATGTTTCGATCGGCGGGCTCCGTGAAGCTCGCCACCGTGCGCGGCTCGGGAAAGCTCTGAAACCCGAACTCGCTGTTGAAGCGATGCTCGCAGCTCCTGTACCACTCGAAGGGTTGGTTCCCGTGCCAGACGCCCCAGAGATGGGCGTTACCGCGAGACGGGTCATTGGCGTCCTTGCGGACTTCCAGGGGACCTGGGGTGTGAGGACTCGCCGGCCAGTAGGCGGTCCCCGGATCCAGCTCGCCGATCCACTGCAGATCCTTCTCGTTCTCGCGGAAGAACGGGTCTTCGATCTCTCCCAGTGCCAGGAGATCGGCGTGTACGCTCCCGGGCACAGTGGCCGGCCGGCTGCGGCGAGCCCCGACTCGACAGAACTTCCAGCCGCCGCCGAGACTCAGCCGGCGCAACCTCCCGCGGCGGGCCGCGGCCCGGTTCGCCCTTACGTCCAGCAGGATCGTCTCGCAGGTCATCTGTTCCTCCTCCGTCGCCAACTCCGGACCGCATGAAACCCGTGCTACGTTCCGGGAACCGGCAGGGCCATGAAATCCTCCAGGAACTCGCACAGAATTCGCAGACCGCGCTCGGTCATCTCACGGCCGTCCGCGGCGCTGGCGGCCGCCGCCGCGTCGCCCAGCACGCCGTTGCGCGTCCGTTCCTCCCAGTGGTAGGAGCGATGGATGAGCGATCCGAGTGCTCGCGTGTGGCGCACCGTGTTTTCGACGAGGTCGCCCGGCGTCAGTGCCGCTTCGCGCACCACTTCCGGGCAGAGGTGCATGCCGCTGCTCACCTCGAACTCGCAGCCGTGACCCACGTCGCGTCCCTGATGGATCTTCGCGGCCTGCTCCGCCGCGCCGACCAGCGCGGCGGTAGCGTGCGCCGCCTGCATCCCGTGCTCCCCGTGCAGTCTGTCACAGGCGATGGAGAGCGCGGCGTCGTTCCCCCCGTGGCCGTTCACGAACAGCACGTGGCGGAGTCCGTGGCGGGCGAACCCGACGGCCACGTCGACACAGAGATTGATGAAGGTCTCCGCGGTGAGGGTGGTCGATCCGGCGAAGTGCATGTGGTGCTCCGAGAGCCCGTAGTTGATGGTGGGCGCCACCGCCAGCCGCGGATGCATGGCCCGGGCGAGCAGCCGGGCGTAGGCCGCCGCCTGCGCGGCGTCCGCGGCGAGAGCGAGGTTTGGCCCGTGTTGCTCGCAGGAGCCGACCGGCAGCAGCAGGCAGCCGATCCCCGGCAGGGCGGCCTCTACCTCGGGGCTGGTCATCAAGCGGAGATCGTGGATCGCGGGTGTCTCGGCCATGTCGGCTCCTCCTCGAAGCCCTACTGTAGACCACCCGCCTCCGACGCGACGCGGCGGCCTCGAGGGCCCGGCGGGCCCTCTCCTAGCGGCAGGTTCGGGCTGGGATACATTCCCGACTTCGCGGCTCTGGCGAAGCGGGCCAGGAGGAGGTGACCGTGACCACATCGACGGCGCAGTCGCGGGCTCGCGCGATTCGAGCCCATCGAACGGTCGAGGGCGCTCTCGGAGCCGGCGCCCTGCCCGCCAGTCGCCGACGTCACCACGGCGGAGGGGCTGGTGCTCGGGCTGCTCGGACAGGGTGTCACCAAGTACCTGGTCATCCTCGGGCACGGCAGCACTGCGCTCGCCGAGGTGCTGCGCGTCTATCAGGAGGAGGGCGTGGTGCGCACCTTCCAGTGCCGCAACGAGGTGGCCATGGCTCACGCCGCGACCGCGCTCCGCTGGCACTACGGTGAGACGCCGGCCGTCGTCACGTCGATCGGCCCCGGCGCCCTCCAGGCTCTGGCCGGATCGTTGGCCAGCGCCTCCAACGGAGTCGGCGTCTGGCACATCTACGGTGACGAGACCACGCACGGCGAGGGCTACAACATGCAGCAGGTGCCAAAACGCGAGCAGCACCTCTTCGGACGGCTTACCAGTGTCATGGGAGAATCGTTCACCCTCTACGATCCGGATTCGCTGCGCGATTGCCTTCGCCGTGGCGCCACCCGCGTCCACCATCCGTTCATGGCAGGGCCCTTCTACGTTCAATTCCCCATGAACGTCCAGCCCAAGCGGATTCCCCGCCTCAATCTGGCGGCTCTGCCCGGCCGCCCGGAGCCCGACCGGGTAGGACCGCTGGACGATGCCTCCTACCGAGCCGCCGCTGACCTGATCCACCGCCACCGAAGCGTGGCGATCAAGGTCGGAGGAGGTGCGCGGCGCTACCCCGCAGCCGTCGAGGCACTGGTCAGCGCCACCGGAGGTGTCGCCGTCCTCTCTCCCGGTGCGCTCGGCGTGCTTCCCGACGCCCATCCCCGCAACATGCACGTGGGAGGCAGCAAGGGGACCCTGAGCGGGAACTTCGCGATGGCCAACGCGAACCTGGTGATCGTGGTCGGCTCCCGCGCCGTCTGTCAGGCCGATTGCTCCGGGACCGGCTTCGAAAAGGCCGAGGCCGTGATCAACATCAACGGCGACCGTGCGGACGCGGCCCACTACAACCGGACCATCGCCCTGGTCGGCTCGATCGACGCGGTCGTCGAACGACTCGTCGCCGCGCTCGAGAGCGGTAGCCTTCCCGCCGTCGAGGACCGAGCACCGTGGCTCGACGCCTGCGCGGAGCAGAAGGCCCGCTGGGCGGAGCTGCGAGAGGAGCGCTGCAGCGCCGCCCCGCTCGACGATCCGGTCTGGGGTCGACCGGTCCTCACGCAGCCGTCGGCCATCGGGATCATCGACGGGTTCGCGCGAAGCGTCGGTGCCGTCAAGTACTTCGACGCGGGCGACGTACAGGCCAACGGCTTCCAGATCGTCGCCGACGACGCACCCGGCCAGACCTACACCGACACCGGCGCCTCCTACATGGGCTTTGCGGCGAGCGCGCTTCTGGCCTCGGCCATCGCCGAAGAGCCACGCTACTGCATCGCCCTGACCGGAGACGGCTCCTTCCTGATGAATCCGCAGATCCTCGTCGACGGCATCGCCCATCGGGTTCGGGGTGTCGTGGTGGTGCTCGACAACCGGCGCATGGCGGCGATCTCCAGCCTGCAGATCGACCAGTACGGCCAGGACTTCGCCACCCACGACAGCGTCGCCGTGGACTACGTCGCGCTCGCCGGGGCGATCGGCGGTGTCAACGCGCTCTTCGGCGGTTTCGACGGCGCCAGTCTGAAGGCGGCGCTGTCGAAGGCCCACGCTCACCAGGGCCTCTCCCTGATCCACGTTCCCGTCTACTGGGGAAGCGATCCGCTCGGCGGCATGGGCGCCTACGGACGTTGGAACGTCGGAGACTGGTGTGACGAGGTCCAGGAGCGCTATCACTCCCAGCTCCTCTGAAGCGAGGCTCGAGGCTCATGTACGAATCCTACGGACTCTTCATCGACGGCCGCTGGCGGCAGGCGTCGGAGGCCCCCTTCGGCGGCATCCGGGAGTACCTCGAGGCGAAGACCGTGAAGACGGTGATCTGAGATGTCCGGCAAAGGCGGTCTCGCCGACGGGCTGACCAGCTATGGGGATCCCGACTTCGCCCTGTACCTGAGGCGCTCCTTCGCGCGGTCGATGGGGTACTCCCGGGAGATGCTCGAGCGCCCGGTCGTCGGCATCATCGACACGGCCAGCGATTTCAACAACTGCCATCGTCACTTCCCGGAGCTGGTGGAAGCCGTCAAGAGGGGAGTTCTCGCCGCCGGCGGCCTTCCCCTCGCCTTCCCCACCATCTCCCTGGGAGAGGTGTTCCTCGCTCCCACCAGCCTGATGTTCCGCAACCTGATGGCGATGGACACCGAGGAGATGATCCGCGCCCAGCCGATGGACGCGGTGGTACTGCTGGGCGGCTGTGACAAGACGGTTCCCGCCCAGCTGATGGGTGCGATCTCCGCCGGCCGGCCGGCGATCCAGGTGGTGGCGGGCCCGATGCTGACCAGCCGCCACCGCGGGGAGAGACTGGGCGCGTGCACCGACTGCCGGCGCTTCTGGGGCCTGTTTCGCGCTGGCGAGATTCAGCAGGACGAGATCGAGGCGGTGGAGGAGAAGCTCGCCACCACCGCCGGCACCTGCGGCGTGATGGGCACCGCGAGCACGATGGCGGCCATCGCCGAAACGCTCGGGATGATGCTGCCGGGCACCGCCGCCATTCCGGCCGTGCACGCCGACCGCCTGCGCGCCGCCGAGGCCTCTGGCGCCACCGCCGTCGAGATGGGGCGCAAGGGGCGGACCCCCGACCGCATCATCACGCCGGAGAGCGTCGAGAACGCACTCCGGGTGATGCTTGCGATCGGCGGCTCGACCAACGCGATCATCCATCTCACCGCCATCGCCGGGCGGGCGGGGATCGACGTGGACCTTCGACGGCTGAACCAGCTCTCCGATGCCACCCCGGTGCTGGTCGACCTCAAGCCCACCGGCCCGCACTACATGGAGGATCTCTTCGCCGCCGGTGGAATCGGCGCCGTGCTGCGCGAGCTGCGCTCGCTGCTGCACCTCGACTGCGCCACGGTCACGGGCGACACTCTCGGGGATCGGCTGGCTGGAGATGGCGGCTACGTGGACAGGGAGGTGATACGCCCGCTCGCCGAGCCGGTGCAGGAACGAGGCGGCCTGGTGGCACTGTTCGGCTCCCTGGCACCTCGCGGCGCCATCCTCAAGCGCTCGGCGGCGAGCTCGGAGCTCTTCGAACACGAGGGGCGTGCACTGGTGTTTTCCTCTCTCGAGGATCTGGCGGCGCGCATCGACGATCCTCGAGCTCGACGTCTGTGCCGAGGACATCCTGGTGCTGAGAAACGCCGGTCCGACCAGCCCCTCGGGCATGCCCGAGGCCGGCTACCTGCCGATTCCGACCAAGCTCGCCCGCTCCGGTGTCCGCGACATGCTGCGCATCTCGGACGCGCGGATGAGCGGCACCGCCTTCGGCACGGTGGTGCTCCACGTCGCCCCCGACGCCGCCAGCGGCGGCCCCCTCGCCGCGGTTCGCACCGGAGACCGCATCCGCATCAGCGTCGCCGAGCGGCGCCTCGATCTCCTCGTCCCCGAATCCGAGCTGGCCAGTCGCGGCGCGGAGAGCTTTGCGCCCCCGAAACGCGGCTACGCCCGACTCTACCGGGAAGAGGTCCTCCAGGCGGACCTCGGCTGCGATCTCGACTTCCTGCGCCACACGCCGACGCGCCCACGAGGAGGAAGCTGAGCAGCCGAGCTGTGCCCGATGGGATCATTCAAGAAGTACCTCCTGGAAACTCTCTTCAGACTGGCTGTGCTCTGGCTGAAGGTCTTCCAGGGTTCTCTCTATCTGTTCGGACTTCGGCGAGAACTCAGCCTGCCCCCGGGAGAGGGCGCAGCGGGAAGGAGTTTTCGCGTCGGCCGGGTAGACGGCATGCCGGTGCTCTGGTCCGGCGGATTGCCGTATCCCACCTACATGGACGAATCGAGCCACACGGTCCAGATACTCCATGGAGCCTGGAAGATGCGCTTCGACAGGAGACGAGACCGGCCGGGCCGAGAAGTGGCAGGACACCACGAACTTTGGACCGGAATGGATGGACGCGGAGATTCCCTGCACATACAACCGGTTCAACGGACGCTTCCGGGGACATCAAGGCGTCACCTGGTTTGCCCGCATCCTCGTGCCAGAGCTGGACTTCTCTCCCAACACCTTTCAGCGTCTCTGCTTCGAAGGGATCCTGTCCCGCTGCAGCATCTGGATCAACGGGCGACATATCGGAGATAGAGAAGGCGGTTACACCCCCTGCTACTTCGATGTGACAGCCTGCCTCCGCCCCGGCGAAAAAAACGTCATGGTGGTGAGGGCCGACAACAGGCTGACCCATACCAGCATGCCGCCAAGAACCAGGCGGCGGCACACCCACGCCTGGGGAATCTACGGCGGGATCTACCGGGATGTGCGAATCGAGTCGGTTCCGCGCCAGTACGTCTTCAAGGTGGCGGCAAATCCCGTCCTTGCAGAGAAGCACGCGAGGTTGGAGGTTTGTCTGGGTCTCCATCACCACGAGATGCACGAGGGATATGATCTGCAGGTGGATCTCGCGGATCCGGACGGAAATCGGATCTGCCAGGAGCACCAGAAGAGCACCGAAGCCGCCGAATCCGTGAGTGTCCATTCCTGGGAGCTGCCGCTGCCCGATCCCCGGCTGTGGTCGACGGATTCGCCCGATCTGTATGCCCTGCACGTTACCCTGAGCACCGCCGACACCGTCCAGAAGCTGACGGTCAAGACCGGAATCCGGAGTATCGAAATCGATGGCCCCCGCATCCTTCTGAACGGGGAATCCATCTTCCTGAAAGGCATCGCCCGCCACGAGGACGATCCCGACCTCGGCGCAACCCAGAGCCGGGAGACGGTGGACCGTGACCTGACGCTGATCGAGGAGATGGGAGCCAACTACATCCGCATGGCCCACTATCCCCATGACATCAAGGAGCTGATCCAGGCCCGGGACAAGGGCATCCTGCTGAGTGAAGAGATTCCCTACTACAGCGTGGGGATGGGTTTTACCCAGTGGTTCGAAGAGGGGGGCCGCATCCGGGAGTTCCCCTTGAAGCACTTCGGTATGGCCCATCTCCAGAATGAGACGCTGTTGCGAAGCGCCCAACAGGGGTTGATCGAGATGGTCGAGCGGGACCGGAACAATCCGGCGGTGATCCTCTGGAGTGTGGGAAACGAGTGCTACTCCCTATTCGATCGGGCCGCGAGGGTATTCGACTGGATGAGGGATGTCGTCACGGGCTTCGATCCGACCCGTCCCGTGACCATGTGCGAATTCACCTATGACGCGAAACCCTTCGATGACAACCGGATGTCCGCGAAGTACATGGACGTCATCTGCGTGAACGCCTACTACGGATGGTTCTACGGAGAAGCGGAGGAGATGAGGGATCACCTCGAGAGACTCCATGAGCGTTTCCCCGACAAGCCCATCATCCTCTCCGAGTTCGGCGCCGATGCAGCCCTGGGACGGACCGACGAAGACGGCGTGTGGAATCCACGGCAGGAAGAAGGCGTTTTTGCCTACGGCGCCTACGGCAAGACCCATTCGGAGGACTACCAGGTCGAGCTGTACCGTAGATACTGGGAGATCGCCCAGGAGAAGGAATACGTGGCCGGGATCTCCCCGTGGATTTTCGCAGACTTCCACCACCCCAGCCCCTGGTTCGAGAAGAGTCTGGTTCCCGGCCATGTGCTGAAAGGTGTGGTCACCCGGGAAGAGGAAGCCCAAGCGGGTGTACCGTGAGCTGCAGAGCTACTACAGAGAGCCGCCAAAGAGAGGGCGGTGCTAGCTGCATCTCCCTCCGGCGCGCAGTGGCGGGCCACCAGCGATCGCACTTGTGCCAGGAGCTCCTGTCGCGTCAATGCACCCTTTTGAACGATGCGTGCAACACCACCTGAGAGGCAACGCTGGTCCTCCTCGGTGAGATCCTTGGCAGTCACCACGATGACCGGAATCGCTGCGGCGTCGTCCACCTTGCGGAGCTCCACCAGGAACTCGAAGCCATCCATGATCGGCATCATCAGATCCAGCAGAATCAGATCGGGTTTCCTGTCGGAGACCCGCTGAAGGGCCGCCGCGCCGTTCTCGGCTTCCACCACGGTCCAGCGGTCGCCTTCCAGTGCGCGCCGGAAGAGCGTACGGATGGTCTCGTCGTCATCGACGACGAGGGCGTGGCCGCCGCCGCTCGGCTGGGCGTAGAGGTTCGCCAGCTCCCGCAACTTGTCGCGGTCGACGGGCTTGATCAGATGCTCGACGGCGCCGAGGGAATAACCGATGTCCTCCTCGCCCACGATGCTGATCATCGCCACGGGAATCTGACTGAGAGCCGGATCGGCCTTGACCTCCTTGAGCACGGCCCAGCCGTCCATCCCGGGCATCATGACGTCCAGGGTGATGAACGCCGGTCGCAACCGACGGGCGAGATCGAGGCCCTCTTCGCCGCTCGCAGCGGTCACCACCACGAAGCCGTCGGCTTCGAAGGCTCGCTGCAGGAGGTCGCGGGAGTCGGCGTCGTCGTCGATGACGAGAATCGGATGCACGCCTTCCGGAATCGCGTCGGACCTCCTCTCCTCGGACCCGGTCACTGCCTTCGCAGCCTCGAGGGCATCCACCGCGGCCGGGAGCTGGATGGTAAAGGTCGACCCCTCGCCGAGCTCGCTCGCGACGCTGAGGACGCCGCCCATCATCCTGCAGAACCGCTGGCTGATCGAGAGACCGAGGCCGGTGCCGCCGTAGTCGCGGGTGGTGGAGCCGTCGGCCTGGGAGAACTCCTCGAAGACCTGCGGCAGCTTGTCCTCCGCGATGCCGATTCCGGTGTCCGAGACCTGGATCGTGATCCAGTCGGCGCCCTGCCGTTGCTCGCGCGTCGCCGTGAGGGTGATGGTGCCGTTCTCGGTGAACTTGGCGGCGTTGGAGAGAAGGTTGAAGAGAGTCTGTCTGAGCTTGGTCAGATCGGCGCGGATTTCTCCCAGGTCGTCGCCAAAGCTGACCACGAGCTGGTTGTGGTTCTTGGCCACCAGGGGCGCGACGGTGGCCAAGGCCTCCTCGAGCATCTGGCGCAAGCTGAACCGTTCGAGGTAGAGGTCCATTCTTCCCGCCTCGATCTTGGAGAGGTCGAGGATGTCGTTGATGAGGGCCAGCAGGTGCTTGCCAGCAGAGGTGACCTTCTTCAGGTCCGGGACCATCTCTTGGTGGCCTTCTTCCTCCGCGTCCTCGGCCAGCATTTCCGAGTAGCCGATGATCGCGTTCATCGGTGTCCGCAGCTCGTGGCTCATGTTGGCGAGAAACGCGCTCTTGGCACGGTTGGCCGCTTCTGCGGCATCCCGGGCCGCGGCCAGATCGAGCTCCATCGCCTTGCGGTCGGTGATGTCGAGGGAGTACTCGATCATCTTGACCAGAGTTCCCTCGCTGTCGAAGATCGGGTAGCCGTGGACCTCGACGAACCTCCGGTTGCCCTCGGCGTCACGGTGGATGTGCTCCACCGCCACCGGCTCTCCCGTCCTCTTGATCTCCTCGAGCGGGCAGGGATCTTCACGGCTGTCACAGGGATGAGGGCTGTCGTGAGTGAGCGCATGGCAGGTAGACGCTCCGGAGATGCCGAGCCGCCGGGCGGCCGAGTTCGCGACCTCGATCGAGTAGTCGTTGACGTCGATGACGTAGAAGGGATGGGTCAGGGATTCGAGGGTGTCCTCCAGCAGATCCTTCTGCTCCTTGATCTGTTGCTCGATACGATGCCGCTCGGTGATGTCGATACCGATCGTGAGGATCTCGCGTAGCTCGCCGTCGTCATCGAGGACCGGTTTGTTGCGCCAAGCCATCCGTATGGACTCGCCGTTCTCTCGAAAGCTCTCGCCCTCTTCGTTCTCGTAGCTCGCCGGGTCGTCGACGATCCCTTCGATCAGCTGGCGCAAATACTGCTGCGACCGCTCGGAATCCGAAACGATCGTGCCGACGACCGAACGTCCCGCCAGATCTCCCTCTTCGAAACCGAACAGCTCCCGACCGTACGGGTTTACGAAGAGGATCTCGCCGCTCGGGTCCCAGCGCACGATCACGCTCCTGATGCTCTCGAGTTCCTCGCTGTTTCGGATCAGCGCCTCGGTCTGTCGGCGGATGGCCACCACCATCTGGTTGAACGATCTCGACAATCTGCCGAGCTCGTCGCCGCTGCGGGTCGGTACCTCCACCTGCTGGTCGCCGTCCGCGAATCGCTGCGCCGCGCTTTCGAGAGCCACGATCGGTGCCACGAACCGCCGCGCCAGGAGCCACGACAGCGGCAGCACCAGGAGCGCAATGCCACCCAGACTGAGAGCCAGGTTGCGAGTGAATCGACGAATCGGAGCAAGAGCCTCGTCGGCATCGATCTCCGAAAGTACCGCCCAGCGGAGACCTTCGATGGGGAGCGGGGCATACGAGGTCAAGACCGGAACGCCACGGTAGTCGATGCTGACTCTGGTATCGGTCGTTCCCGAGAGCGCCGCCTCAGCTGCTTCGGTTCGCACCTTCTGTAGGAGAATCGTGGTGTCGAAGTCCTCGATGCGCTTGATGTCGACGGCCAGGGCGCCGGCTGACCGCTGTGCAGAAAGGAAGCCGGCAGGGTCCTCGAAGAAGAAGCGAGAGTTCGAGCGCATCAGGAAGTCGGATCCCACCAGGTAGGTCTCGCCGGTCTCCCCGAGTCCGTCGGCACGCCAGGTCCGGCCGCCGGTCATGACGTGATCGATCTCGGCGGCCGGTATCTGGACTACCAGCACACCAATGCGCCGGCCCTCACCCTCGACCGGGGTGGCGACGAAGGCGGCCGGCGCGTTGAACGACGGTCGATACATGGTGAAGTCGACGAGTTGCGGGTCGTCGCCGGAAGGCGCGTCCAGGGCGGCGGAGAATACCGCCGCCAGGTTCGAGCTCCGATAGGGTCCGTCGCGCAGGTTGGTTGCGAAGTCGGCCTCCTTGGAGACCGAGTAGACCACGTCTCCGGAGGTGTTCACCAGCAACAGGTCGTAGAAGCCGAAGCGATCTGCCAGAGCCTGGATCTCGAGATGCAGCCTGCGGTGAACATCGCTGTAGGTACTGCCGTCTCGAGCAGAACCCAGTCCGCCCTTCTCTCCGAGCGGGTGCGGGTTGTCGGCGATGTAGAAGTACTGGAGGTACTGTGCCGCCTTCGACGTAGGCAGCACGGTATCGAGTGCAGTCGTCTCGTCCGAGTAGACATTGAGCGTCGGCAAGAACGTGTCGGTGTAGTACGCCGTCAGTGCGCTTTGCGGATCGCGGCCAATCGGGGTCTGCCTCAAGTCGTCGTAAGCGGGACTGAACTCGCGGAGGGCTTCGACGACGATCCGACTCTGCGCGATGGCTGCGGTCTCGATTCGGAGCTGGTGAAAGTAGCTCGCGAGCTGGTTGGCTTTGGAGGAGCGGACCGATGTCAGGTGATGGAAGGTGGTGAGCTCGACAGCAGCTCTGCCGCTGAGGTAGCCGAGAGCTCCGACGAGAATCAACGCTGGCACGGACAACCCGAGCACGATCAGAAAGAGCTTGTTTCGGATGCTGAGGTTCTCGAGCATGATGCGTCTGATCTCCACGGATCTCAGTCGTTCCGGGCCACGTCGATCACCTCTTCGATCGACGCGATGCGCCGGTAGTCGTCGACCGACATGATGACCGAGTCGGTAAGACTTCCAGCATTGAAGGCGATCCGCTCGTTCGCGAGAACGGACGCGTCCACGTAGAGAGGGAGAGGAAGGATGGGGGCGCCGAACGGCGGGACGGCGCCGGGGGCCAGGCCGGTGAGATCGAGGAGCTCCTCGGCGGTGGCAAACCGGGTCTTCTTGACGCCGAGTGCCCTCTTGAGCTTTCCGGAATCGAGCCGGCGAGCGGCGCTGATGACGAGCACGACGTAGCGGTCGGCGGCCTTGATGATCAGAGCCTTGCCGCCCACCGCGAGCGGCTCGCCTCGGACACGGGCGGAATCTTCGGAGGTAGGCGTGGGCTCGTGGGCGAGCTGGCGGTAGCCGACGGCGCTCTTCTCGAGGAGGGACAGGATGGCTTGCAGGGCAGGCATCCTACTCACCCGGGGCGTCCGGCGCGCCGACCAGCACGGTTCGAGAGGCGATGTGCTCGGCCAGCTCCGCTGGCTGCCACCAGCTGGGCTTCAGGCGGCGCTTGCTGAAGAGGCGTTCGGCCTGGTCCCGATAGTGCGGCGAGTCGGGACGATCGCTCTGACCGATGGGCACATAGGTCCAGCTCCGCGGCGGTGAACTCAGCACGACGACCTGTGTGGACGTCTGTCCGCTCTGCCCCCAGCGCTCGTGGTCCTGCCGCTCGGGTCCGTAGCCCACCGAGCGCAGGGTGCGCATTCCGATCTCCCCCAGGCTTCCACCCCCAACCGGCCACGACATCTCGTCCCGGCCGACACGAAACTTGTCCCCCCACACGACGGAGAGGGAGCCGTGGTCCGAGCGCAGGCGGCGCATCGCCGGCGCCACCGCAGCCGCGAGCGCACGCAGCTGCTCGGGGGAGACCGACCGCTCGTCGCGAGCCAGACCGAGCGGCGCCAGAAGAAAGTCGATGCTCTGCTCGATCGCGGTGACGGCCTCGCGGCCAGGTTCGTCGAGGAGCTGACTCCGCCAGTAGTAGTACTCGAGCGCCCCCGCCGAGTCTCGCGCCATCTCCCCGTCCCAGGCCAGCAGGCCCTCCAGTCCAGCCACGTAGTCCGGATCGGACTTGAGCGCGTCGCCGTGCTGCTCGTCCGCCCGATGAAGCACGCTCTGCCACTGCTCCACTCCGTAGGGATGCACGTCCAAAGCGTAGGCGATCGCCTCCTCCGTGGTCACGGACGCGTCTCCGGAGAGAATTTTCACCGAGCGAGCTCCACGCTGGTTCGTCCAGCCACTTCGGGGTCCGTAGATGAGATCGCCATACAGGTACTCCGGATACCGATCGATCCCGAGCGGGTTGCCGGGAAACATGGCATCCGGGGGAATGTTGCAGTTCTGCATGTATCCGGTCGCGGGATTGAGCACCTGCACCAGATCTTCCGCGCCGTGAAATCCCTTCCACTCCGTGGCGGAGGTCGAGCCATCCACCGGTCGCGACCAGTCGAATCCCTCGGGACGTCTCGGCACGCGTCCGGTGCGCTGGTAGTAGATGTTTCCGGAGGTGTCGGCCAGCATCAGGTTCTGGGGAAACAGCTGCAGCATCGCCATCGCTCGCTGTGCGCCTCGGTAGTCGGTGGCCATGTTGAGCTCGAACCACGCTTCGGAGGCGCCCACGGAATCGGCATAGGCGGTCCTGGCAGCGTATGCCTTTCCGTCCTTCCTGGCGATGACGGGCCCGTAGTGCGACTCCCAGGTGCGGAACGACCGTTCCCCCTCACCCTTCACTCGGATCGTGAACTCCCTTCGGGTCATGCTCTTCCACTCACCGTCGTGGATGTAGCGGGTCGGATCCTCCGGATCGAGAGTGAGCTCGTAGACGTCAGCGGTGTCGGGACCTCCGGTGGTCATCGCCCAGGCGAGATGGTCGGTGTGACCGAGTCCGATGTAGGGCGATCCCGGCAAGGTGAAGCCACTACCGTGCAGCTCGCCCGCATGGATGCGGAACTCCCAGAAGCGCGACAGATCCCACCAGGAGAGGTGCGGATCGATCAGGAGGATCGCGGCGCCATCGGCGGTTCGGCTCGGTGAGACGACCCACTGGTTCGAGCCGTGGTGGTAATCGCCAAAGCCGGGGTCGATGCCAGCGCGCCGAAGGTCGGCGAACACCTGCTCGATCGACCACGCGTAGAGAAAGAGCCGTCCGAAGGCGACGATCAGGTACTCGTCGATTTCCCGGCCGGCCCACCACTCGGGTACATCCTCCGGGTGAGCAGCGTAGTAGTCCTGCATGCCGCGGGCGTAGGCTTGGATGTGTCTGCGAACGGTGGGACGGACCCGGTCGGCGTGGCGTCGAGCCGTCCCATGGTGGTCCCACACCCGCGACACCATGTCGAAGGGAAGCGCCGCCGGGCCATCGAGCTCGGCGGCTTCTCCGAGAGCGCGCTTGAAGTTCTTGAGCAACTCGTGGGGACGATCCTGGGCCTGAGCCCATCCTTGAGCGTAGAGGCCCGCCTCGATCGTGGGCGCGTAGATGTGCGGCACTCCCCAGGTGTCGCGGTACACCACGGTCCTGCCGGCGTCCGCTCCGGTGCCCGGAAGCTCCGCGGCCTCGGCCGGGATCGCCGCCATCCCCAGGCAGAGCACGACTCTCAGCAACGTTCTGGACACCCTTCACCCTCCTTCGCGAGATCGCGCCCACGGGGCCGCGGCTAGGCTATAAGTAACCGGAATCACTTGGAATTGCACGGCTTGGGGAGCTGGGGGGCGCAACTGCCGATCCCGCCTGTATCATCGCGCTCTTTCCGCAGACCCGTGAGCACCAGCCGAGTCGGTCGCGGCTTGGAAGGCGGCGAGCACGACGGACTGGAGACGACGGACCGAACCCATCATGACTGAAGAAATCGCGGACAGCCTGTGTGAGCTGATCGGTGCCACGCCGCTGGTGCGGCTCAGCCGCTATGGCGAGGGCTTGCCGGGCGAGATCGTAGGCAAGCTGGAGACGCGCAACCCTCTGGCCAGCGTCAAGGATCGGATCGGTCTGGGCATGATCGAGCAGGCGGAACGGGACGGCTTGCTCCAGCCGGGCGGGACGATCATCGAGCCGACTTCGGGCAACACGGGCATCGCCCTGGCGTGGGTTGCACGCGTCAAGGGTTATCGCCTGATCCTCACCATGCCGGACACGATGAGCGCCGAGCGTCGCAGGATTCTGACCATCCTGGGCGCGGAGGTCGTCCTGACTCCGGGCAAGGAGGGAATGCGGGGGGCCGTCGAGCGCGCGACCCGATTGCAGAAGGAAATTCCGGGCTCGTTCATCCCACATCAGTTCGACAATCCCGCCAATCCAGAGATCCACTACCGCACCACCGGTCCCGAAATCTGGCGCGATACCGGTGGCAAGCTCGACTACCTGGTGGCCGGCGTGGGCACGGGCGGCACCATCTCCGGTGGGGGGCGTTACCTGAAGGAGCAGAATCCGCAGATCCGGCTGGTCGCCGTCGAACCAGCCGATTCGTCCGTGCTCTCGGGTGGTCGCCCCGGGCCGCATCTGATCGAAGGCATCGGCGCCGGTTTCGTTCCCAGCATCTACGATGGCGACATCGTGGATCAGGTGATTCGGGTCGGCAACGACGACGCCATCGCCACGGCGAAGCAGCTCGCCAGGACCGAGGGAATCCTGGCCGGGATCTCCGCCGGCGCCAACGTCTACGCCGCACGTGAGATCGCGAGCCAGCCTGCCAACGCCGGAAAGCGCGTCGTCACCATCATCTGCGATACCGGCGAACGCTACCTGAGCACTGGTTTCATCTGAGACGTTCAGAGGAGGCCCTCGCCCGACGCAGCCGAGCGACAGAAGCTCTCTCGGAGTAGCCTCCTCTGAAGCGGGACGACGCGGCCGTGGAAATTCGAGGCAATCCGGGTCGCAAGGGAGGAATCGCATGCAGCGCCGCATCACCAATCTCCGGCGCAGTGATGACGAGGTCGTCAAGGAGGGGGGCTTGCTGCTCGATTTCGATGAAATCGCGCGCCACGGCAAGATGACCCTCGAGGAATCGAAGATCGCCAAGGCCTACGGCATCTACACCACGCGCCATCCCAATTACTTCATGGCCCGTATCGTCGTACCGGGAGGCGTCCTGACCACCTCCCAGGTCCGCGGGCTGTCGAAGATCATCGAGGCTCACGCGCAAGGCCGCATCTGCCTGACCACACGGCAGGCACTGCAGATGCACTACCTCCGGCTCGGCGATATCGCACCGATGATGCGCGAGCTGGCCGGGTACAGCTTGACCACCCTGCACGGCTGCGGCGACAACATCCGCAACACCGCCGCCTGCCCCTGGGCGTCGGTGTGCCCGCACCGGCGCTTCGACGTCCTACCCTATGCGCGCAGGACGGGCGAGTTCATCGGCTCTTGCCGCGATCTCGACAACCTGCCGCGCAAGTTCAAGGTCACCTACTCGGGCTGCCAGGGCAACTGCGGTCAACCGCTGATCAACTGCGTCGGGGTGGTCGCCATCGTCCGCCAGCGTCACGATGGCGGCGAGGAGACCGGTTTTCGGGTGCACATCGGCGGCGGGATGGGTTGGCGTCCGCAAGTGGGAGAGCTGCTGTACGGATTCGTACCGAGAGACAAGATCCAGCCCCTGTGTCGCGCCATCGCGCTGATGTACCGCGATCATGGCGAACGATTCGACCGCACCATGGCGCGGCTGAAGGTCGTCGTCGAGCGTCGGGGCATCGACGAGTGCCGCGGGATCGTCGAGCAGTTCATGGACGCCGAAGGCGTCGACCACGGCGACTTCGAAGCCGCGTTCGTGGAAGACTGCGGTCCGTCGGTCCCGGTTCGCCCGCTGGCCGAAGCGCGCCCTTGCGGCGACGATGGCAAGGCCATCGTTCGGATCATGGTGCCCAAGGGCGAGATCGACTTTCACTCGCTCAAGCACATCGCCGAACTCAGCGAGCGCTACGGCGACAAGTACGTCTACACCACCAACCGCCAGAACTTCGAGATCCACGGCGTAGACCCGGGAAAGCGGGCCGAACTCGAAGCCGAGGTCGACGCTCTGCCAATCGCCAAGGGAGCCTTCTTCGGAATCGACGACATCGTGCCGTGCGTCGGGACCACCTACTGCCCACTTGCCGTTTCGGAAACGCGTCGTCTGTACGACATGTTGCAGAGCCTCGTCAAACGGGAGCGGTACCAGGCGATTCGCGACAAGGCTCTGATCAATATCACCGGTTGCCCCAATGCCTGCTCGCCGTACTACATCGCCGACATCGGTCTTCGCGGCATGCGCATTCGCGAAGCTCAGGGCTCGGCGGAGGGTTACGAAATCCGTCTGGGCGGTACGGAGGATCGATTGGCCCAGCCGCTCGGCGAGTTCAAGACGGAAGATTGCCCGCGCGTGGTCGAGGCAGTGCTCGGTGCATTCCTGGAAACCCGCGAAGGCGATGAAACCCTGGCGGCTGCGGTGTGGAGGCGAGGGGCGGGGAATTCTTCCGCCTCCGGAATGGAGCCGTATCGCCGGGCCATCGAGGCGCTGCACATCGAGTACGACCACGCGCCCAGGCCGGCGGAGTTCTCGGTCCAAACCGGAAGCGGCCGCGCCGCGCTGGATCGAAAGACGATGGCCCGCGACATTCCGTGTCAGGCGGCCTGTCCCACCGGAACGAACGTGCCCGAGTACATCCGCCAGTTGGTGCTCGAGAACCCGGACGCCTCCTATCGCATCAATCAGGAGGACAACGTCTTCCCCGGTGTGCTCGGCCGCGTCTGCACCCGGCCGTGCGAGCCCGCCTGTCGTCACCAGTGGACGAACACCAACGGCCCGGTGACGATCTGCCATCTGAAGCGAGCGGCGGCGGACAGCAAGTCACGAGCCGCGCAGCCGCTCCCACCGTGGTTCGAGGAACCCACGGACAAGCGAATCGCCATCATCGGCGGCGGTCCCGCCGGTCTCTGCGCTGGACGGGAACTCAAGCGGCTTGGTCACGGCGTCGAGATCTTCGAACGCGAAGCGGTGCTCGGGGGTCAGATGGCCTGGGGCATTCCGGAGTTTCGGCTCCCGCGCGACGTCGTGCGCGAGGAGATCCAGGCGATCGTCGACAGCGGCATCGAGGTGCATCTCGGGGAACACGTCGACCGCGAGCGCCTGGTCGAGATGACCGCCGAGTACGACGCTGTGCTCGTCGCCGCCGGCGCGATCCGGGGCATCAAGCTCGAGATCGAGGGCCTGGAGGAGGGCGCGAACGCCATCAGCGGCTACGACTTCATCAAGCGCTACAACGCGGGCGATCCGATCCCGGTGAGCGGTGACGCGGTCATCATCGGCGGCGGATTCACCGCGGTGGACTGCGCCCGCGCGTCCCGACGCCTGCTGGGCGAAGGGCATCGCGTGACCGCCATCATGTACCGGCGGGGCGAGGAGCACATGTCGGCCAGCCCCGACGAGATCTGGCAGCTTCGTCTGGAGGGAATCGACGTCGGCACTCTGGTGAACCCCGCGCGGGTCCGCTGCGAGGAAGGTCAGGTCAAGGCGGTTGTCTTCGACCGCAACGTGCTCGGCGACGAACCGGAAGACGGGAGCAAACCTCCCGTACATCGGGTTCCGGGAAGCGACTATGAAGTCCCCTGCGACACCTTGATCTACGCGGTGGGCCAGACCAGCACGCTGGAAATCCTGCCCGAGGGCGTCGAGATCACGGAGGGAAACCGCACCAACGACGAGAAGATCTTCGTGAGCGGCGATTTCCATACCGGGCCGCTGGATGTGATCCACGCCGTGGCCGACGCCAAGGACGCCGCTGGCGCCATCGACCAGTTCCTGATGGGCCGGCAACGCGTGCACCAGTGGGTCGAGATCGAGGAGGCGGACGAAACCGGTCGACTGCGCGATCACGACCTCTACACCCCGGCGCACATGCGCACGCTGCCTCTCGAACAGCGCCAGGGCAACGAAGAAGTCGACCTGGGCTACAACGCCCAGGAGATCGAAGTCAACGCACTTCGCTGTTACCTCTGCAACTACAAATTCGAGATCGATCAGGACCAGTGCATCCACTGCGACTGGTGCATCAAGGTCTCGCCGCGCGCCTGCATCCATCAGCTGACGCGTCTATTCGTCGATGCGGACGGGGCGCCGACCGGCCACATCAAGTCGGCCACCGCGTCCGATGCCACCTACATCTGGATCGAAAGCGACCAATGCATCCGCTGTGGCGAATGCCACCGCGCCTGCCCCACCTACGCGATTCCCATCCGCAAGGCCAACCTCGTCTGCGGCACGGAGGGCTCTCACTCTTCCCATCTCGCCAACGAAGCCACTCGATGATGTTGGAGTCGAAGAAACGCGTACTGGTCTTCGCTCTGGTCGGGTTGATCTTGTTGATCGCGGGCTCCTACATCGCGGTCGACTGGATGATCTTCCTGTTCGGAATCGAGACGATCTATGCGGGTGTGGCGAAACCGGTCACGTCCCTCATCTGTCTGATTCTCGTAGTGCTGGTCGGACGGGACGGTATCGATCGAAGAGACACTCTTCTGCTGCTCATCGCGTTCGCTTGTATCGTTCCCGTCGACATCCTCATGAGCCTCGTCGTCTTCTCGCCGAGCATGAGCGTGGCATCTCCCGCCTTCATGATCGGCGGGGTGCTTTCGATCATCGCGCACCTCCTGCTCATCGTCAGACACGGAAGAGGCTTCCCCTACCTTCGCTCCCAGTTCCGGAGGGAGAGAGGCATGACAGCAGCATGGTCGTTCCTGTGGCTTCCCATCCTGCTCGGGGCGTCATTCACGGCGGCGGTGGTTCCGCTACTCGAAGCCGATGGTCCAGGTCGGCCACCTGCTGCTGGGACTCGTCTACTCCTCGGTGGTGGCGATTTCGATGTGGGTCGCGTGGGAGACGGTCCGCTTCGAGCTCTATCCGAAGCACAACGCGTGGATGGTCAGCATCGCCACGACGTGTTGGTTCATCACCGAGGTCGTCGGAGAGACCTACAATGTCCAGCTCGGACTGATCTCGGATGTCGCATTCAACTTCGTCTGGATCTTCTACGGAACCACGATCCTCTGCCTGGCGTTGAGCGGATACCGGTGGGTCCCTGGGAACTCCTCGGCCTCGCGCAGCGGCTGAGCGAGGGTTTCCGCGCCAGATACCGACGCGAAGGCCAACCGGCCGGGATTCGCCGGGCCCGCTACCAGCCCGGGGGAACGTCCGGCGCCCAGGCGATCGCGAGCAGGGCGTCGCCGCGATCGCGATCGACCGGCTCGAAGAGCTCCCACTCGTGGGGCTCGACGTCGAACTCGATGTCCGGGTAGCCGATCGGCTCGCCGGGGCCGATGCAGACGAAGGTCTCCGGATCGAAGCCATGGACGCCGTAGGCCTCGGCGATGGCCTGGCCCACTTCCCGCTGCCAGGGAGTGGGAGGGTGTCCCGCTTTCGGCACCACCGTCGGGATGCGCGCGATCGTCCGCAGCGCCGCGGGATGGGCCATTCGTCCGCAGTAGAGCCGGCGCGGTGCCGCGGGCACCTGCTGAGCGCCCAGCACCAGCTGTTCGAGCCTGCCGAAGAGGCCGCGGCGGCGAAGCTCACCCCGAACGCAGCAGATGCCGGCCAGACTGACGACCTGTGCCGGGAGACGGGGTAGATCCATCACCCGCGTCTCGCCGAGCCCAAACCCGACCGGCCTCCCTTCCTGATGAGCGAGAGCGGCCCAGCGGAGTGTCTCCAGAGACTTCTCCAGGAAGGCGGGATTAGCCTGCCGGTAGCTCGACCGGAACAGCGCGAGCAGCGCTCCCCGCTCCGCCTCGGAGAGAGCGTCCGTCTCTTTGAGCGTCAGGTCGAGTCGGGGGAGTTCGCCAGCCATGTCGCAGCAGAATACAACACGCCAGTCACAGTTCCGGGTCTCGAGAGAGCTCGCTCAGTCCGCCATCCCCGCTCGCTCGAAGATGCTGTCGTCGCAGCAGGGCGGCGGCCCCCCCATCGTCGTCATCAGCTCACGGATCTTCTCCGCCGCCTCGCGCTTCTCGCTGGGAACTTCCGGATCGTGCAGCGCCTTCCAGGTGAAGTCCAGGGCCGCGAGCAGCTCCG
The DNA here is from genome assembly GCA_963722885.1 of uncultured delta proteobacterium. Classification (GTDB taxonomy): domain Bacteria; phylum Myxococcota_A; class UBA9160; order UBA9160; family UBA6930; genus CAVXZE01. The sequence continues at coordinate 50,335 of CAVROS010000008.1, read as the reverse complement.
CCTGAGTCGGTCCGCTGATCTCGAGCAGCGCGAACCGCCTCTTGTGACTCGACACGAAGTCCTCGTAAGTGAGTGGTCCATCGCTTCGTCTTCTCGCCGTCGCTTTCTCGAAGGCTTCCGGCCGCTCGCTGCTGCGCTTGTGGATGCCCGCATTGATGGAGACAACGGTTTCGTTCAGCCCCTCCTTGGCCCCTGCGGACAGGCCCATCAGATCCCAGATCTCGCTGTGCCTCTTCAGGAGTGCGGCGTTGCTCTCCTCGAGCCCGGAGATCGCTGTCTCAGGCAGCGCGCCAGACGCATCGCCCTCCTGCACTGAGACTTCCGGCTGTGGCGGCGCTTCCGGCGGGGGCGCCGCAACGGCGACTCCCACCAGCAGAAGCGCGATCACCAGCAGCGTCCATCCATGCATTTCCCACCTCCCTCATTTCGCCGACGCCCGCGAAGACCGCATCGAGAACGCAAAGTGAAGGTCGCCGAAAGCTGATGGCCGCTACTGCCCATGGTATCAGAGGGCTCTCCCAGAACGATAGATGTAGCTATTTCACCCCATTTTGTTGTGCTGGCGGTTGACTCACTGGTAGAGCTGGGCACCTCTGACCGGCCCTCGTTATGCCCCTGGGGGCAATCTGGCGGCTGTGGCTGTTTTCCGACGAAACGTTTCCCCCTCAGAGCCCACTTAGTCCTTGGGGGTAGCTCGAACGCTGCCCGCAAGAGCGATCTCCCGGCGCTTCTGCGCAGCCTGGACGATTCCCGCGATCACCTGGAGACGGCGACGCGCGGCCTCGATCAGGAGCGCATTCAAGAGCTGGCCACCTCGCTCTTTCCACGGGAGCCGGCGTAGAGGGCGGCGTGATCGGCGGGTGAGAGCACGCGAGCCGGCCCATGGAGACCCGCCAGGTGTGAACCCGTTCACACCGCCCGCAGTGCGATTCGACCACTGAACGTCGCGAAAATGCGGCGTTTTCGGGTGACCCGTGCCCGGCCGGGGTCCGATGGCTCCCCGCGCCCCCACTTCCAGGAAAATCGGGATCGTGCTTCGGGGTGTGAAGCGGTTCACACCTCCCGCCCCGCGCGGCGTGGTTTCCTCGTGGCAATCGGAACGGCCGGGAGAGGCCGCCACCACGAGGGGAAACGAAGAATGGCACTTCGAAACGCGATCACCATCTCACTGCTTCTGGCATGGACGGCGATCCTTCTGGCGGGGTCCGCCGCTGCACAGGAGGTGGCGTGTCAGGGAGACGCCAGCGCCACCTGCACCTCGGACGAGGGCTGGATCCGCGGGCCCGAGGGAGCGATGTGGGCCAAGTTCGAATGGGTCGACGGGAAGCCGGTCTACCAGGGCGACATGGTGGTCGAGGTCCTGTCCGCGGTGAGCGGCGATGCGGTCCTGAAGAGCGCCATCATTGCGGGCCCCTACGACACCTGGCCCGACGGGGTCATGCCCTATGTGATCGATTCGTCCTTCCCGAATCAGGGACGGGTCCATGACGCGATTTCACACTGGAACGGCAAGACGGCCGTCACGGGAGTGACTCTGGTGCCGAGGACCACCCAGACGGACTACATCCGGTTCATTCCCGCCGACGGCTGCTGGTCCTACGTGGGGAGAACCGGAGGCGTTCAGGACATCGGTCTCGCGAGCGGCTGCTACACGGGAGCAGTGATCCACGAGATCGGTCACGCCACCGGTCTCTGGCACGAGCAGTCGCGCAATGACCGCGACGACTACATCAGAATCCAGTGGGACAACATCGATCAGGGCCACGAACACAACTTCGAGAAGTACTCGGCGGGATACGGGGCCGACTCCGGTCCCTACGACTACGACTCGATCATGCATTACTCAGCGTACGCTTTTTCCACGAACGGACAGCCCACCATCGTACCGACGCAGGCTGGTGCGGTGATCGGCCAGCGAGACGGTCTCTCCCAAGGCGATCTCGGAGGCATCGCCGCTCTCTACGGCGGTGGCGGTGGGGGCGGTGTGACCGAGCTCCAGAATGGCGTACCGGTGTACGGCCTGACGGGGACTCAGGCTGACGAGCTCCACTTCCGGCTGCAGGTGCCCGCCGGCGTCGATGAGCTGACCTTCGAGACCAGCGGTGGCACTGGCGACGTCGATCTGTACCTGAAGCGCGGTAGCGAGCCGACCTTCGGCAGCTACGACTGCCGCCCCTTTACCCCTGGGAATAGCGAGACCTGCTCTCTCGATTCGCCGGGCGCAGGTGACTGGTACGCGATGGTCTATGGCTTCGTCTCCTTTTCCGGCGTCACGCTGGTCGGCAGCTACCAGGGGGGCGGTGGGAGTGGCATCACCGAGCTCCAGAACGACGTACCTGTGTACGGACTGGCGGGATCCGAGAGTGACGAGCTCCACTTCAGGCTGCAGGTGCCCGCCAGTGCCGATCAGCTGACCTTCGAGACCAGCGGTGGCTCCGGCGATGCGGATCTCTACGTGAAGCGCGGCGCCCAGCCGACGACGCTCAGCTACGACTGCCGTCCCTGGCTCGCCGGGAACGACGAGAGCTGCTCCTTCGATTCGCCGAGTGGCGGCGACTGGTACGTGATGGTCCGCGGCTACGCGGCGTTCTCGGGTGTCGTGCTGGTCGGTAGCTACCGGGAGAATGGCGTCGGCGGCGTCTCGGAGTGGATGGGCCATACGGTCTTCAAGGCTTCCGCCAAGAAGCTCGGCAAGGTGTCCTGGGAAGGAACCTCGCAGATGGCCATCGAATCGAATGGGACGTTCACCTACATCGACCCCAAGGGAACCACGCTCACCGGGTCGATCAGCCAGGATGGCAAGAATCTCTACATGGCTCTCGACAACAGCTCGATCGAGATCCTCGAGGACCAGATGGCCGACCTGGTGTGGAACGAGACGATCAAGATCGGGATGAATCCCGGCTGGGTGGACGTCGTGATCGATCCTTGGAGCATCAAGCTCAAGGCGAAGCTGAGTCCCGGCAAGAACGGAAACCGGAGCTCCATCAAGATGAAGCTCTCGGTCAAGGCCTGGATCGACACGGGCATCGGTAGCTCCAAGGGCAAGCTCACGGCCAAGATGACCCTCTACGAGCCTTGATTGCGCGCCCTGGACCTCGGAGCCACGAGCCGGGCAAGACGGGCCAGGGCTGGGGTTCACCGGATTCGAAAACCCTGCGGGTGAGGTCGCGCGATCGGTGGCCTTGCCCGCAGGGCTCTCTTCTCTACGGTCCCCTTCGGATCGAATTCGATCTCTCCGTCGACCAGGGAGAAGGCATGAAGGTCTACACGTCCACGATCCAGGTTGCGACCCGCCGCCCGCGCGAGTTCGTCGACATCACGGAAGCCGCACGGGAGGAGGTCCGCAAGTCGGGAATCGATTCGGGTCTCTGCGCTCTCTACGCTCACGGGGCGACAGCGGCCTTGATGATCCAGGAGAATGACGACCCCCAGGTGCCCGAGGACATCCTCGACTGTCTCGACCGGCTGATCCCCGCAGGAGGCTGGCGCCACGACCGCATCGACGACAACGCCGCGGCCCACATCCAGGCGGGGATCGTCGGCCCGAGCGAGGCGATTCCGGTCCGCGACGGCGCGCTCGCACTGTCCCGGTGGCAAGACGTTTTTCTGTGTGATTTCGATGGCCCGCGCCGGACACGCCGCGTACTGGTCACGATCACCGGCGAGTAGGAGCGATCGGCCATGCGCAAAGCCGACGACGCGCGGGTTCCCCGCCGTCCGATCGGCTCGGTGTCTTCGCCCATCTTCGTCGACTCCGACCGCTGAGCCGGCCCCGAGAAACTGCGCTAGCTTTTCGCCCGCCATGCATTCTCAGAAATTTCAGATCCGACTCCAGCCGCATCTCTGGATCTCCGTCGGGCTCCTGGCTATCGCGATCGGGGCGGCCGGGTGCAGCTCCGACGAGGGAGACGAAACCACGCCGCCCGCCCCGGCGACCGCCCGCCGTGCGATCGAGTCGCCGGCCCCGCCGGCTGCCGAGCGGCCACCCCCTCCCGGCGACCGCGAGTCGGCTGAGGAATCGACTCCGAGGAAGGCGCGGCCCCCTGCGGACGTGGAGCGGCGGTCCGGCGACGACGACTATGACTACCAGGACGAGGAGGATCTCGCCCTGGCGCTCGAAGGACTGAAGAATCCCGATCCCGAGGAGCGGTCCGATGCCGTCCTCGACATCGAGCCCGAAGGTCCGGGCCTGCAGTACCTGCTCGAAGTGGTGACCGACGACCCCGACCCCGAGGTGCGCATGGCCGCGGTGAGCCAGCTCGGGGACTCCGAGGCGCCCGAGGCGATCAACGGGCTAGTCACGGCGCTCAACGACCCGAATTCGGAAGTCGTCCTGGAGGCGATCGACAGCCTCGAGTACTCCGCCGACCACAACGTGATCGGGAACCTGGAGAAGCTGCTCCAGCACCCGGATCCGGAGGTGCGGGAGGCGGCAGAGGACGCCATCGACTACCTGGAAGAATAGCTAGGCGGTGCGGAGCCAGACCAGCGTGGCGCCCCAGCCACCGCGACCGGGGGGCGCATCCGCAAAATGCTCGACGCGGCGGTCGCGGGCGAGCAGTCTCTGCACGCGAGCGCGCTGGACGCCCTTGCCGCGGCCGTGGATCAGGCGCACCTCGCGGTAGCCGGCCTCCAGGGCCGCCTCTAGATAGGCATCCACCACCTCCGCGATCTCGGAAGGCCGGAAGGCGTGCAGATCCAGGCGATCCTCCATCGGGAGCCGCACCGGCGCGGAGAAGGGTCCGTCGTCGTCGATCTCGTTCATGCCTCACCCTGGCTGCCCAGATCATGCCAAAGACGGCTTCTTTCGGCAGGAGAATCGGTGTATCCTCGAGGCATCGACGTCGAGGTCTCGCGTGTACGACCTCACGACCTTCCCGATGAGCCAGATGATCGAGTGCGGCGCTGCGCTCCGCCGACTGGGGCAGGGGGCCAGCTCGATGGAGGAGACCGCGAACCGCATCGCGGATCACCTCTACGAGCGCTTCGTGGATCCGGGGAGCGGGACCCCCTCGCTGGCGCTGGTGCGACTTTTCAAGACCACCGCCCTCGAGGATCTCGATCCCGATGGCCAGGCATTCGCGCTTCGCCTGCTCGGAGATCGCCCAGCCCGTCCAGGCCTGCCCTGCCTCACCCTCTTCGCGACCCGGGGCGATCAGCCCGAGTGGAACGCCAGGCAGGATTCGGTGCGTCACAGGGCCATCCCGCTCCCGAGCGAGCGGGTTGTCGAGCGGTTGCCGATGGTCTCCCAGGTGATCCGACAGCTGGGATTGGATCTGGCCTCGGTGGTGCGAACCCGTTCGGAGGTGCTGGTCCAGCCGGCCGAGAAGCGCTTCAGTGTCTTCTACGTGCCGACGGCGGAGGGCAGTCCGTTCGTCCCGGATCAGCGCGATTTCGTGCGCCCGAACGGTATCCGGTCGGTGGTGGGAACCGGCGGGCTCCTCCCCAATGGGGAGCTCTGCGTGGTGATCCTCTTCTCGAAGGTCGAGGTTCCCCGAGTGGTGGCCGAGCGCTTCAGCGGACTGGCGCTCCACGTGAAGCAGGCCCTGCTGCCTTTCGAGAACGGCCCCCTCTTCGAGATCCCCGAGCGGGGAGCGGCACCGGTCACGAGCTCCCGGCAGAGCCGGACCCGACGGGAGTTCTCGAACCTTCCCGAGCGCCTCGTGGCGCTCGAGGAGCTCCTCGTGGTGCACGAGCAGGTGGCCCTGGACCAGGCGAAAAAGCAGGAAGAGACGATGCTGGAGCTCCGCGAAGCCACCCGGGCTGCGGAAGCGGCATCGCGCGCCAAGAATGCCTTCCTCGCCACCATCAGCCACGAGATCCGGACACCCATGACCGGACTGATGGGGACGGCAGAGCTGCTCTGCGAGACGAACCTGTCTCCCGAGCAGCGCGAGCTGATCGAAATCGTGCGCTCCTCGGCCTCCACCCTGCTCACCATCATCAACGACATTCTCGACTACTCGAAGATCGAGGCTGGGGAGCTGACACTCCAGATGCAGAGCTTCGATCTCTCCAGCCTCGTCGAGGAGGTGGTGTGGCTCTTCCGGGGACGAGCGGTGAAGAAGGGGCTCTCTCTCTCGCTCGACTCGTCGCCCGCCCTGCCGGAGCGGGTGAGAGGCGATCCGGTGCGAGTCCGACAGATCCTGTGGAACCTGGTGAGCAACGCAATCAAGTTCACTGAGGCCGGCTCGATCCGGATCCGCGTCACACCCCGCCTCGATCCGGAACCATCGACGCTGATCCGCTTCGAGGTGGAAGACACCGGCATCGGCATCCCAGAGCAGTCGATCCCCCGCATCTTCGAGGATTTCACCCAGCTCGACATGTCCACGACTCGGAGCTTCACCGGCACTGGACTCGGTCTGGCGATCTGCCGCCGCCTGGTGGCCGAGATGGGCGGAGAAATTGGAGCAGCCAGCCAGCTGGAAGAGGGCTCCACCTTCTGGTTCGAGCTTCCGCTCCCGGAAGACGAGTCGAGCGAGGCGCGCTCCCCCCTACCCTCCCCCGAAGAGTCCAGCACCCGATCCGCTCCCGCTGAAGAGAGCTCCCTGGAGGAGTACCGCGTGCTGCTGGTGGACGACGACGAGATGGTTCGAAATGTGCTGTTTCGCATGCTCTCCACCCTGGGCCCACACACCGAGGTCGCATCCAGCGGGCGGGAGGCCATCCGCCTCTTCCAGGAGAGGTCCTACGACCTCGTGTTGATGGATCTGCACATGCCGCAGATGGACGGACACCAGGCCACCGCCGCGATGCGCGCTCATGAGCGCGGCGGCCACCGGACACCCATCATCGCCCTCACGGGCGCCGCGAACCAACCCGATCGCGAGGACGGCTTCAGGTCGGGAATGGACGATCACCTCTGGAAGCCCGTGAAGCTGGAGCAGCTCTCGGAGGTCCTCCGGCGCTGGCTCCTCGGCGCGGAGAGGTAGCGATCCTCGAGGAGAGTTCCCCAGATTCGCCTCCCCAGGGTCGGTTCGACGCCCGGAGACCCTCGCGGCTGTGCTAGGACTCTGGCCCAGAATCGGCGAGGAGGAAGCCGCGATGATCCGCGACGCAGCCCACATTCCCCACGTGAACTCCGGCAGCTACCCGCTTCGCGAAGGCTGCAGGGTGAGGCCGCTGGTGGACGGCGAGCCGGCCTTCCGCCGCATCTGCGAGGCCGTCGAGGCGGCGCGAAGCCGGGTCTGGATCACGGTCGCCTTCATCGAGCTGGACATGCAGATGCCGGACGGCCGTGGAAGCTTCTTCGACGTGCTGGACCGAGCCGCCGCACGGGGGATCGACGTGCGAGTGATCTTCTGGCGGCCCGTCGAGCTCAATCCGCTGGAAACCGGCGCGTACTTCGAGGGCAGCGAGGAGGAGCGCCGCTGGCTCGCGGAGCGGGATTCGCGCTTCCTGGCGCGCTGGGACAGCCTGCCCGCAGGGGACTGTCAGCATCAGAAGAGCTGGCTGATCGACGCCGGACTCGAGGGCGAGGTCGGCTTCGTGGGGGGCATCAATCTGGAGAGGGCTTCGGTCGCGCCGCCCGGGCACAGCCCTCGGGAGGAGGGCGACATCCACGACGTCTACGTCGAGCTCCAGGGCCCGGCGGTGACGGACATCCATCACAACTTCGTGCAGCGCTGGAACGAGGCCAGTGAGCGAGACCGTACCGACGGGGTCTGGCCCGCCGACGCGAGCCCCGGCGGTCTTTCCTTTCCAGGGGTGGCATCGCCTCCGGCCGGCGACGCGGTGGTACAGCTCACGCGGACCGTCCGGGCCGGCCGCTACAGAGACGGCACGGCGCCACCGGGGGGTGAGCGATTCGCGATCGGCAGCGGCGAGTTCAGCGTCTTCGATCAGTACATCGCGGCCATCGACCGAGCGGAGCGCACCATCTACCTCGAGGACCAGGCGATCGGCTCACCCAAGATCGTCGGGCATCTCAAGGCCGCGCTCGAACGTGGAGTGGCGGTCGTCTTCCTGGTGCCGGGAAACGCCCATCCGGAGTACCGGGCGGCGCGCAAGATCCCCGCTGTCAAGCCGTTCTTCGACCTCGTTGCATCCCTCGGCGACTTCGATCACTTCCTGCTGGCGGGGATCGCCTCCAACGCGAAGGCGGGCGGCTACTACGACGTCTACGTGCACGCCAAGATCATGTTGGTCGACGACGCCTGGGCGACGATCGGCTCGACCAACGTCGCCGACCGCTCGTTCTTCGGCGACACGGAGCTGAACGCCTCCTTCTGGCACCGCCCGACGGCACGCGCGCTGCGCTGCGAGCTGCTCCAGGAGCATCTCGGATCCGACACCTCCGGCCTCGACGACGTCGCAGCCCTGGGTCTGATGAGAGAGCGGGCGCGCCAGAACCAGAGCCGCCGAGAGCGCGGCGAACGGCTCGAGGGCCTGGCGTTCGCGATCGATCCAGCGAAGTACGGAAGCTGAGACGCGATCTTCGCGAGACCCAGCAGTGAATCATCCACTGCGCCACTGCCGCGGCGAACTCAGCGGATGATCTCGCAGTCCAGGCCAAGCTCGCCGAGGCTCTCGACGACCGCCCGGATCCGCTCTTCGGGCAGGGGCGTGAGCTCGCCCAGCTCATAGTCCCGATCCAGCATCGGGTACTTGTCCAGGCCGAAGCGATGATAGGGCAGGACGTGGATGGCGGTGACGCCCTCACCCACGTCTTCGATGAAGCGGACGACGGCGCGGATGTTCTCCTCCGTCTCGGTGAAGCCCGGAACCAGGGGAATCCGAATGATGAGCGGAACTCCACTGCCGGCGACGAATCTCGCATTGTCCAGGATCGGGTGATTCGAGGTCTCGAGGATCTCGATGTGCCGCTGGTCGTCGACCAGCTTCAGGTCGTAGAGCACCAGGTCGGTGTGCTCGAGAACGCTCTGCAGTGCATCGCGGGGCGCGTATCCGCAGGTGTCCAACGCGGTGTGAATCCCCGACTCCCGGCAGCGCTCTGAAGAGCGACGCCACGAAGCGCGGCTGACGGAGGGGCTCGCCGCCGGAGGCGGTGACCCCTCCCTTCGAGTTGCGGTAGTAGGGAGCGTCCTTCTCGATCTCCCGCAGCGCCTCCTCGACGGAGATCTCACTTCCGAACATCTTGAGCGAGCCGGGCGCACAGACCTCCACGCAGCGGCCACAGTTGTCGCAGAGGCTCCTGTCGACCCTGACTCTCTCGCCCTCCAGCGAGATCGCCTTCGGCTCGCAGACCGGGAGGCAGCGGCCGCAGCCATCGCACAGCGAATCCACGTGTGCGAGCTCGGGATGGGACTTCTGCGACTCGGGATTCGAGCACCACGGGCAGGTCAGAGGACATCCCTTCATGAAGACCGTGGTCCGGATCCCCGGTCCGTCCTGCACACTGAAGCGCTGGATGTTGAAGATCCAGCCCGTGACCACCTAGTCCACGACCCCCGCCTCGCGCAGCTCGGCGATTGCCGCCTGCGAGTAGCCCGCTTCGCCGAGGATCGCCTCGGTGAACGCTTCGGGCTGGGGATCCACGTGCTTGATCCGACCCGGTGTCGCGGAGAGCTTGATCATGACCCCGGCCTGCTTCATCTTGCCCTGCTGCGGGTGATCCACCTCCACGATCATCTCGCGGTGCAGCAGATTGCGGTCGGAAACCAGCTCGGAGATCGAGTACACCGGAGACGTGCAGGTGTCGGCCTCCATCAGCAACGACACCCACTCGTCCCGGGTCTTCGTCCGGAAGACCTGGCGGAAACGCCCGAAGATCTCCTCCTTCTTCTCGCCCTCCGCGTACTGATGCGGAATCAGGTCCTCGAGGTCCAACAAGCGGCAGAGATTCGCGTAGAACTGCGGCTCGATGGCGCCGACACTGATGTACTTCCCATCCTCGGTTTGGTAGATGTTGTACCAGGGGTGGAGGCCGGTGAGAAGCGTCTCACCCCGCTTCGGCTCCTCTCCGGTGCAGAGGTACTCGTCGATGGCCAGGGAGACCATGTTGACGATGCCGTCGGTGGCCGCGACGTCGAGGAACTGCCCCTTCCCCGTCCCCTGCCGGGCGATCACGGCTGCCAGAATCGCGATCGCCGCCTGCATGCCCCCGCCGGCGCTGTCGGCCGCCGTAGCGCCGGGGATCATTGGCGGTCCGCCGGCCGGTCCGGTCATGCCCACCGTGCCGCCGATGGATTGATAGTTGATGTCGTGGCCGGCGAGATCTCGATAGGGCCCGTCCGCGCCAAAGCCGGTGAGGGAGCAGTAGATGACCCGGGGATTCGCCCTGCTGACGGCGTCGTAGTGCACGCCGAGCCGTTCGGCGGCGGAAGGCCGGAGCCCCACCATCAGGACGTCGGCCTTCTCCAGGAGCCTGAAGAACACCTCCAGGCCGCGTTCGCTCTTGAGGTCCAGGCCCAGCGGTCTGGTGTTGCGCCTCATTCCATAGGCCCAGGTGGGCGCCTTCCATTGCCGCCGGCCGCGCTTCTCGATCACGGACCGCGCCTCGACGATCCGCACCACGTCTGCGCCGAGATCGGCGAGAATCCGGGTGCAGTGGGCCCCCGGGCCGACATTGGTCAGGTCTACCACTCGGATGCCTTCCAGTGCGCTGCTCATGAGTTCCTAACCTTGCTGGAGCGCCTCGATGGTGGCGCGGAGCCACTCCTCATCCTCCTGCAGTGCGCTCGCGCCGTCCAGAAGAATGGTCGTGAAGACACCCTCGCTGCGCTCCCGGAGCTTGGGTGCCAGCTCGTCGCCGACCGCGACGATGGCGAACTCCTCCAGCATCTCATCGCTGATCAGCTCGGGCATCTCCCGCCACTTGCCCTCCAGGGAAAGCCGGTGCAGCTCCACACCGAGATCGCTCCATCCGTGGAAATCCAGCACCGAGTGATAGGTGCGCGTGGAGGCGTAGAAGGAGATGCGCTGCCTCACCGCCGCCTTGGCCGCCTCGAGCCCCCGCTCGTCCTTGCTCACGGCCAGGAAGGGAGATCCGACCACGTCGATCTCCGAGAGGTCGCGGCCAGCTCGTCCGGCGCCTTCCCGGATGGTGGGAAGCAGGACCTCTCTCCCGTGTCGGAACGTCGATATGGGGTGGATGCGGAGGCCGTCGCAGAGCTCGCCACCGAGGCGTGCCATGTAGGTGTTGACCGCGGCGAGGTAGATCGGGATCCGCGGATGCTCGATGGGCCCCGGATTGAAGAACGGCGGCATCATGGTGAACTGATAGTGCTCTCCGCTGAAGTAGACGGGCTTCCGGGGGTTCTGGAAGCTCTCGAACATGGCCTTCAGGCAGAGGATGTAATCCCGCATGCGGGGTCCCGGCGGCGCCGTCCAGGGGGCGGCGTAGCGGCGCTCGTTGTGGCCCTTCACCTGCGTGCCGAGTCCCAGCTGGAAGCGGCCCCCGGAGAGCTGCTGCAGGTCCCAGGCGAGCTGTGCCGTCACCATCGGGCTGCGGGGAAAGGAGATCGCCACGTTGGTGCCGAGGACGATGCGCCGGGTGTGCTCGGCGACGATGGCCAGCGGCAGGTAGGGATCGTGACCGGCCTCCGGCACGGTCGCACCGTCGAATCCCAGCTCCTCCACCTTTCGGGCGACCGCCGCGATCCCGGCGATGCTCACGCCCCCGTCACCCTTGCCGGCGTACTGCTCCGTCTCGGGACTCAGCATCGTCATTTCGACTCGCATGGTGCCCCCTGCTCCGAGCCCCGATCCGTCGTCGGCTGACGGGCGCGAGGCGTCTATCCGGCGGCGCTGCGACTGGGCAGCGACAGAGTTCCGCCGGAGGGTGTCGCGGGCCCGTCCCCGGTCGAGATCATGACGTCCAGATCGACGCGGTGGTCCCCGTCCTCGACGTACTTGCGGGTCACCTTTCCGGTGATGATCATGTCGTCGCCCGCACAGACGTTCTGCCGCATGTGAACCTGCACCCGGCGGACGGTGCTCTCCGGCCCGCCCCAGTCCGTCATGAAGCGAGCGACCATGCCGATGTTGAACGGCGTGTTGACGAAGACGTCCTTGGTCTTCGACTGCTCCTGGGCGTAGTCCCGATTGGAGTGCTGGGGAGAGAAGTCGCGAGTGGCCGAGGCCAGGTAGACGCAGCGAGTCAGCGTGATGGGCATGACCAGCTCGGGAAGCTCCTCGCCTTCCTCGACGTCTTCCCAGAGGCGCTGCCGGAACTCCTGGGGCTGGTATCCGGTCGTCTCCCCCTGGATCATCTCCTCGACGGCCGGGCTCCATCCGCCCCCGCCGGCAGCCGCAGCCTGCTGGGTTCCCTGCTCGCGCCCGTAGCCAAAGGCGCTCATCCTCTCCCGGGCCACCAGCTCTCCATCCTGGTTGCGATAGATCCTGTCCATGGTCCAGAAGTGGCCTTCGCCGAGGCGCGTCTTCTTGGGAGGCGTAACCGAGACCAATCGCTGGCTCACGCTCAGACGGTCGCCCAGCTGGAGGGGCACACCCAGCTCCACGTCGATCTTGTTGATGATCCCCACCGGAAGGTCGAGCGCCGCCTTGATGTCGTAGTGGATGTGGGGAGCGGGCTCGCGTCCACCGGGAGGCCAGGGCCAGCGGAACGGCATGGCGAAGGCGGTCATGAACGAGCCGGGGGGGGCCACCACGCCGCGGAACCCCCTCGACCTGGCGTAGTCGCCATCCATGTAGAGAGGGTTTCCATCCTCCAGCGTCTCGCACCAATGGCGGATCAGGTACTCATTCACCTCCAAGGACGCCGGCTCCGGCTCCGACTCCACGGTCAGCTCACGAAGCCTCTGCTTGTTCTCGTCGGACAGGTCCTCGGGGATGTAGTCCAGGGTCTCTTCTTCACTCATCACCGCCTCCTCGTCACCAACGCGTCCACGGCCTTCGCCCCTTCCGAGAACACCACCAGCGGGTTGATGTCCAGCTCCTCGATTTCGTCTGCGTAGTCCGTCACCAGCTGCGACACCCGCAGGATCGCGTCGACGATCGCATCGACGTCCGCCGGCGGCTTCCCCCGCATGCCCTGCAGCACGCGGTAGCCCTTGATCTCCTGGATCATCTCCTCCGCATCCCTGCGCGTCACCGGAGCGATCCGGAACGAGACGTCTCGGAGCGCCTCGACGAAGATGCCTCCCAGGCCGAACATGATCACGTGACCAAAGACCGGATCCCTGGTCGTCCCGATGATCACCTCGACACCGTCCTTCAGCATCTCCTGCACCAGGACACCCTGGACCGCGGCGTCCGGCGAGAATCGCCTCGCGTTGGCCACGACCTCCTGATAGGCGGCGCGCACGTCGTCGTCGGATTCGAGGTCCAGGCGGATCCCTCCGGCCTCGGTCTTGTGCAGGATCTCTCCCGATTGGATCTTGAGTGCGACCGGGTAACCCAGCTCGCGCGCCTGCTCCACGGCCACCTCCGCGTCGGTGGCGAGACCCTCGCTGGTGATCGGGATTCCGTAGCAGCTCAGGATTCGCTTGCACTGGAACTCGGAGAGCGGATCCGAGGATCGGATCAGGGCATCGACTCCTTCACCGGGAAGGATCTGCGGTAGCCGGGATTCGGCATCGCGCACCTGGCTCACCTTCTCGTGATACCAGCACAGCTTCGCCACCGCCTCCGCCGCCTGGAGGCCATCCCCCAGGATCGGAATTCCCGCGCCCTCGACCAGCGCGATGCACTTGCGGACGAATTCGGAATCGTCTCGATGGTGCATCATGAGCACGACCAGCTTTGGCGTCGACTGGCAGATCTCGACCAGCTCTTCCGCGACCCTCATGCCGACCTCTTCGCGGAAGAAGGCCTGCGCCAGCACCACGTCGATGCCCGGGTCGTCCACGAGCGCTCGGAGGCACTTCCCCCATGTGCTGGTGTCCCTTCCGCCCTGAGCGGTGAGATCGATCGGGTTCCTGGCAGAGGCGAAATCCGGAAGGCACTTCTCGAGCCTCTCGCGAGTCGCCCCGGTGATTTCGGGCACGGAGAGACCCAGCCGCTCGCACCGGTCCGCGAGCAGCACTCCCTGCCCTCCGGATCCCCCGAGGATCGCCACTCTTCGTCCCGGACACTCCTTTCCGCTGCGGTGCAGGATCGCGAACGCGGTCAGATCGGGGAGGGCCTCGATGCGAACGATCCCCACCTGCCGAAAGAAGGCATCGTAGATCTGATCATCTCCGGCCAGAGAGCCGGTATGAGAGGAGGCGGCCCTGGCTCCCGCTCCGGTGCGGCCCACCTTGAGGATCAGGATCGGCTTCTTCATCCGGAGCGCCTTCTCGGCGACCCGGCGAAGCTTGTCGCCGTCCTTGGCGCCCTCGAGGTACCCGCCGATCACCTGGGTATCCGGTGAATCGAGCAGGTATCCCACGAAATCCGAGAACTCGGCGTCCGCCTCGTTTCCCACACTCGTGAAGGAGCTGCATCCCACCCCGACCTCGGTCGCCTGCGCGTACATCATCGCCCCGAAGGCGCCACTCTGTGAGACGAAGCCCACTGTGCCGGGGGTGACCGGTTCGAGATCGGCGATGAAGGCGAAGGAAGCCGTGGCGGAGTTCGTCGCGTTGATCACACCCAGACTGTTGGGCCCCAGGAGCCGGATGTTGTTCGCCCTCGCCAGATCACGGACCTGTTCCTGCATCGCGATGCCTTCGGCGCCCACCTCCGCGAAGCCCGCGCTGAAGATCACCACCACCTTCACGTCCTTCGCCGCGCATTGCTGGAGGACATCCAGCACCGACTCGGCCGGGAGACTGATGATGACCATGTCGACTTCGCCGGGCACGTCCAGGAGCGTCGGGTAGCACTTGTACCCCTCGACTTTCCTGTAGCTGGGATTGATGGGGTAGACCTTGCCCGCGTAACCCCTCTTTCGAAGAGCTCTCATCGGCCTGCCACCCGGCTTCTGCGATTTTTTCGATGCGCCGACGATCGCGATGGACCTCGGGTGGTAGAAGAATTCGATTCCCGAGGTGTCGATGTCGAAGGGTCCCGTTTCCATCCCTGCTCGTCTCTCTTCCCGGTGCGTTCCTGTCCCGATGGCTGCTAGATCCCTTCCCGACGGCGGCCGATCTGCTCTCGCCCTGGGCATCGATGAACTGGCTCGCCATGCCGGCAAGGTCGACCCGCCAGGATAGCAACTTCTCCCGACGATGATCGCGCAGCCCTCGCGAAGCGAGCGCCGAAACCCCTCAGGTGACGGGGAAGTAGGAGGTGCTGAGAGCGATGGCAAGCTGTCCGGTGGGGTAGAGAAGCGGACCGTAGATCGTCTGGAATGGTCGCTTGAAGCGGTGAATCGAGTACTCGACGTCGGCCACGAAGAGCATCGAAGTTCCGGCCGACAGGAGCACGGCCTGAGTGGTGCTGAAGACATCACCGAAGAAGGTGCCGATCCCCCGACTCACCATGAACAGCATCACCATGGTGTAGGCCATCGCTGGAAGGCGCCAGCGGGTCCCCAGGTGCTTCCACAGATGGGCCACGACGGCCGCCCAGACCAGCAGGAGCAGGGCGGCTACGGCGATGTCCTCGCGAGTGGAATCCGTCGTAGACGGTGATGCCGACCGGGTAGACGAGATAGGCGACCAGGAAGACGATCAGCGCCGGGTACAGGATCTCGTCGCGGGTCATGTTGATGTTGAACACGTCCCCTGCCAGCGAGAGGCCGAGCCCCGCCAGGATCCAGGCCGTAAAGCCCGGATTCGCGCTGGGCGTCAACAGCCCGAGCGCCGCCACCGCCACCGTCAGCACGGTCGTCACCGGCTGGAAGATCGCGACGGTGCGGTAGTCCTCCCGGTTGCGCGCCCTCCAGGTGATCCAGGTTCCGACCAGGATCAAAGGAACCAGTAGCAGTTGAAGATGCATGGAAAGCTCCGCTCGGTTTCTTCGCTGCCCCCGGCGTGTGGTCAGCGTGCTGCCTCGGATGATAAGGGCTGGTGCGTCAACCCGCATCATCAACTCGCGGGAAGATGGTGTAAGATCAGGCCGGCCGATGGGGGCGGGTGGACCGATGGAGGGTTAGATGAGCTACCAGGATGCGTTCAAGAAGGTCGAGGAGACGGAGGACTATCTCATCGACACCTTGCGGAAGCTGATCGCCGTCGATACCTCGGTTCCGCCGGGGGAGAACTACGAGAAGCTGATCGACGTCGTCGAGCCCGAATTCGCGAAGTTCGGATTCACCACCCGGAGGGTGACACTCCCCGAAGACCGGGTCGCCCAGATGCCCTGGGAGCTCTCGGGACCGCGCGTCAACCTGGTCGCCGATCTCGAGCTCGACAAGCCCAAAGCCACGGCCTACGCCCACATGGACGTGGTTCCCATCGACGAGCCGTGGACGCGCGATCCCTTCGGCGGTGAGCTCGATCGACGGGAAGCTCTACGGGCGGGGAACCGTCGACATGAAGGGCTCGATCGCCAGCTTTCTCGGGGCGATGAAGGTGCTCACCGAGATGGGAATCGAGCCGCACTACTCGGTCGGCTGCAATCTCTGCACCGACGAGGAGCTCGGTGTCTACCCGGGCGCGCGATATCTCGCCGAAGAGGGCTACTTCTCCAACCACCTGATCTGGCTCGAGCTCGGCGCCATGGAGCCGATCGTGGTGGTGGGTGCCGCGGGCTCGATCCGGTTCGACCTGAAGGCGGTGGGCAGGAGCTGCCATTCCGGGATGAACTACCTCGGTGTGAACGCAATCGAAGAGTTGGTGCCCGTGCTCGACGAGCTGATCCTCCTGAAGAAGGAGGTGGAACAGCGCTTGTCGCGAATCGCGACCTTCCCGTTGCCGGACTGCCCCTACGACAAGATGACGCCCATGTTCAATCTCGCCATCATCGGCGGTGGCACCAAGGAGAACATCGTGCCGGGCGTGTGCGAGCTCACCATCAACCGCCGCTACATCGTCGACGAGCGCTACGAAGACATCGTCTCCGAGACCGAGGAGGCCATCCGGAGAGGTCGGGAGAGATCAGATCTGGAAGACCTCACCGTCCGCGTCGTCCACTCGTATCCGCCGATGGAGTGCGATCCGGAGCTTCCGGCGACGAAGAAGGCGATGGAGGCGAAGAGAGCGGTCAAGGGTTACGGGGATTTCCTCTTCGGGGGCATCAGCGGATCGACCGATCTCGGCTTCGTCATCGGCGCGCTCCAGCCGGAGAAGGTCGGGGTGGCGGGCTTCGGACCGATCCGGGCGACCGATCTCCGCGCTCACGCCGCCGACGAGTTCGTCTACGTCGAGGATCTGGTGGACATGACCAAGGAGCTGGTGCACTACATGGGGTTCTGACCTCGGAAGCGCGCAGCGAGGGCTCCGATCACCAGTCGCGTGCGGCAACGGGGAGGGGCGTACAGCCGGGCGCCGGCTCCATTCGGATCTCTCTCTGGGGGTGGCGCCGCGAGAGATAGGGCAGCATCTGGGCGGCCAGGGCCGTGTCGGATCTGAAGAAGATGCTGTACTCGGGCCCCGCCGTACCGGCCTTCTCCGGGCAGAGCGTCAACTGCTTCCCGGGTGATGTCTCCCCGATCTGTTTCTCCAATGCGAGGAAGATCTCCCGCGAGCGGTCACTGAGTCGGACCGCCCGCTCGACTTTCTCCTCGACTCCGACGGCCATCCAAGCCGCCATCCCCACGACCGCAACCCAAGGGGCCGCGCGCCAGGCGAGACCGGAGCCGGACAGCCGTTCCCAGCCCAGTGTCAGCAGGTACCCCAGGGTCAGAGCCACGAAGGGCAATAGTGCATAGGAGTAGAGCTCGGAGAGCTTCCCGACTGCGATCGTGGGCACCAGGGAGCCCCCGCAGAGCAGCACGAGAGCGACGAGCGTCGCCCGGTTCGATCCGCGCTCCGCCTCTGCCACCCCGTAACTGCCCGATACCAGCCCCAGCAGACCCCAGAGACTGATCGCAGCGGCGACCAGGGTCATCGACGACGAGAGGACCAGACGGGGCAGTCTGATGTTCGGAAACACGTCCAAGGAGCTGCCGAGGTAGGAGGTGACCGCCGTGAGCTGGAAGGCATTCTCGAAGAGCGCGATCGGGTTGAAACTCGGCCGATAGCGCGTTCCTTCCCGGATGCTCATGATCCGGTCCAGAGTCATGTTGGCATCGGATCCACTTCGCGCGAGAAGGTAGAGCGCCAGCGCCACCACGCTGGCGCTCATCCCCAGCAGCAGGAGCTTCCGGATCGAGAATCTCTCCAGCGCCGGGCAGATCTCCTTCAGGAAGAGGACGGCGAGCGGGCATGCGAAAACCAGGCCGAAGCTCGTCTCCTTCGAGACCAGGCACAGGAACCACAGGAGCACCAGACCGGCGAAATGCACGCTCTGCCCTCTCGCGGAACCGCTGATCGACCAGAGCAGCGCGGCCAGAGCAAAGACCGTGGCGTACTGCTGGCTGATCGTGTCGATCTGGACGACGGATGAGACCGCAGACGAGTGAAACGCGAAGTAGCCCGCAGCGAGCAGTGGGTAGGCGCGACGGTCTGGCGCGAGCCGGCGGGCGATGGCAAAGATCAGGCAAGCCGAGATCAGGAACCCCGCCATGCTGACTCCCAGGCTCACCACGTTGGAATCCGGCCCGACGAGGAAGAGGTTCACGGCATGGACGAAGTTCTCCAGCGGCCGGAAGAAGAAGGGCTCGCCCCGGAAGATCTCGAATCCGTGATCGATGGAGCGCTGGTACTTGAAGAAGTCGTCTCCCTGGACCCACCTTTCCAGGCCGGGAGCGTAGAGAAGGAAGACGCAGAGGAGGATTCCCAAGAGGCACCAGGGCGCTTTCGTCACAGGAGCTCTGGTCTCTGAATCCACAGGCAGTAGGATAGAGGCGGATTGCGTCGAGTCACAAGCTTGGGGAGACACAGATGAAGCTCGGCCTCTACGGAATCAACCTGGGCCCTTGCGCGGATCCGGAGACGGCCGCTTCGGTGGCGAAGGCGGCCGAGGAAGCGGGCTTCGAATCGGTGTGGACTGCAGAGCACGTGGTGTTGCCCGATCCGCAGGTGCCGCCCTCCCCCGTACCCGCGCAGACCCGGCTACTCGACCCGGCGGTCTCTCTCGCCTACCTGGCGGCACACACCCGAACCCTCCTGCTGGCCACCGGCATCATCATCCTCCCGCAGCGCAACCCGCTCGTGCTCGCCAAGGAGCTGGCGAGCGTCGACGTCCTCTCCGGCGGGCGGCTGGTCTTCGGCATCGGCGCCGGCTATCTCCAAGCCGAGTTCGAGGCGCTCGGGGCGCCCTTCGAAGACCGGGGCGAGCGCACCGACGAGTACATCGAGGTGATCCGGGCGCTCTGGACCCAGGAAGCGCCACGCTTCGAGGGCCGCTTCGTCTCGTTCGGTGGTATCGACGCACAGCCGCGGCCGGTTCAAGAGCCGCATCCGCCGATCGTCGTCGGCGGGATGAGCCCTCCTGCGCTGCGCCGAGCCGTGCGCCAAGGCAACGGCTGGTATGGATTCGCGCTCGACGTCGACGCTACGGCGACCTGTGTCGCGGGACTGCGGGCAGCGCAGCAGCAGGTCGAGCGCCCGCCGGAGCTGGGGCCGCTCGAGATCAGTGTCACACCGTCGGTGCCCCTCGACGCCGACGCCGTGCGCCGCTTCGAGGACCTGGGCGTCGAGCGCCTGGTGCCGCTCGCGCTCGCGGGCAACGCGGAGGACCTGATCGCCTTCATCGAGAAGACGGCAGGCGCGCTCCTCGGGGCCCGCTAAGCGTCGATCGCGCCGGTCTGTCCGCTCTGATCAGCCCCCCGCCCTCACCTCCACGAAGAGCTCGTCGCGCACGGGGAAGCGGACCTTCGCCTGCGCGATGACGTCCTTGCTGACGTCGAACTTGAGCACGTGATCGGGGCCGATCCCCTCGTCGCGCAGGCACGCGGGAAGATCGTCGTCGGCGACGTCGAAGCCCGCGCGGCGGTTGAACTCCCACTCGTCCTCCAGACACTGCCAGCCCAGATCCGCGATCTCCTGGCGACTGATCTCCTCGCCCAGGAAGAGTCCCATTGCCTCGCGCATCGTGTCCAAGGTGGGCTGCAGGAACTGGCAGAAGCCCGAGGAATCGCACACGGCGTTCGCCAGCTGCGACTCCTGGGAGGCCCGGGCGAAGTCCTCCGGCTGGAGGCCGGGGTTGATGATCAGCCCCGCGGTGTGGTCGGCGCCCATCGGACTGGTGGCGTAGGTGACCCCGGTCGCCTTGAGCGGCCGCGGATCCCAGGCCGGAAGCGCCTGGCCCTTGACGGCGGGCACCCGATGGTGGCCGCGCATCTTGCCGGTCGCGACGGCGCCGTTGCCGAGCGCCCTGCCCAGCTCGGTGCCCTCCGCGATCTCCCGGACCACGCGCTTGACGCCCTCGACGTCGCCCCACTCCAGGCCGCCCGAATCCATCAGGACGCCGACGGCGGCACCGGTCTCGATGGTGTCGAGGCCGATGTCGTCGCAGAGCCGATCCATCTCCGCCACGTCCTCCCAGCTCTTGAGAGCGAGGTTGGAGCCGAACAGCGTCAGCGTCTCGAACTCGAGGCCCGAGGTCTTGTAGTTGCCATCGGCGTCGTGGACGACGTTGCTGCACTTCACCACGCATCCGGTCAGGCAGTTGTGCATGCGCCCGCCGCGCTTCGCGAAGCTCTCGATGATGCGCTGGCCTTCCAGACCCTCGACGTCGGGCGACTGGCCTTCGGTGCGATTCTTGTGCGGAAAGCAGTTCAGCATGTTGGCGGTGCCGACGAACCCGCTCGTCCCTGCCTGGAACATCTTCGGGCCGTCGAGGTAGGCCTTCGCGACCTGCTTGCTGTGGGCGGTGAAGCCGCGCGCGTCTGCAGCCTGGCGCATGCGCGTCTTGCCCGGATTGACCGCCACGTACTTGAGGCCCTTGCTCCCCATCACCGCGCCCATCCCGCCGCGGCCGGCGTGGCGGTTGGGGTAGCGGTGGTCCTGGTCGGTCGTCGCGATCGAGGCCCCGGTGAGCTGGAGCTCGCCGGCCGGTCCGATCGAGATGAAGGAGGCCGTCTTGGCATACCGCTCGCACAGCTTCTCGCAGAGCGGGTAGTTCCAGAGGCCCTTGTACTCGGTCGGCCTCGACGAGCTCCGCGCCCTTCGCCGTGACCTCCAGGCCGTAGCGCTTCTCGGGATCCGCCGGCTTGCCGGTCACGATCACGGCGCGGTATCCGAGCTTCATCAGGTGCTGACCCGGATTGCCGCCCGAGTTGGTCTCCTTGATGCCGCCTGTGAGAGGGCTCTTGCCGCCGAAGGAGATACGGCCCGAGGTCGGGGCCGCCGTCCCGGCCAGCACGCCGGGCGCCATCACCAGCACGTTGTCGGGCCCGAGAGGATCACAGGCGGGATCGCACTCGCTGACCAGGATCTTGGCCGAGAGTGCCCGTCCGCCCAGGCGCTTCCACTCCTCGGGGAAGGGTTCGATGGATACCGTCTGCTTCGACATGTCGACGCGGATGAGGCGGTCACCTTCCGCTCCAGCCATGATGTACCTCCTTGAAGAACGAGTCGTCTGACTCTAACAAAGCCCGGTCCGGGCAGAAATCGGGCCCTCCGCCCACGGCTGGCGGAGAGCGGTCTCGAAGCCGCGAGCCAAGGGAAATCAGTGACTTACGAGCCTGCAGCGAAACGAATCAGAGTGGTCACCGGTGCCGGCCTTCGCCGGCGGAGCGGGGTATTGTCCACCGGACGCCTGCAGTGCGATGACGAGCGGTGAGGGAGCGAGATGAGACCGGCACATTTCGAGGTACTGAGCGCGGCAGAGGTCGAGCAGATCCACGCCACCTCCATGAACATCCTGGGAAGCGTGGGGCTTCGGGTGGACCTCAAGAGGGCGAGGGACACCTTTCGAGAGGCGGGAGCGCACGTCGATGAGACGGCCCGCTCGGTGCGCATTCCCGAAGAGGTGGTGCGCTCGGCCCTCGCGAATGCACCGAAGAGCTTCACCCTGTACGGCGCGGATCCGGAGTTCCAGATGGAGATCGGAACCGACCGGATCAACTTCGCCGGGCTGGGCACTCCGACCAAGATCGTGGATACGGAGACGGGAGAGGTCCGCCCCACCACCCTGGATGACGTCCGCAACCACCTGCGGCTGATCGATGCACTGGATCACATCGACAACAGCCAGATGGACCTCTGGCCCAACGACGTCCCCATGACCACCATCCACGCCGAGGCGATGGTGGCCTGGGCGCAGAACTCCCACAAATCCTTCGGAATGGGAACCTACGGCGTCATGCCCACCGAGGACATGATGCGGATGGCGTCGATCGTGGTGGGCGGAAAGGAGGAGCTGAAGAAACGCCCGCGCATGTTCGGGATCTGCTCGGTGATGAATCCGCTCCAGATGATCAAGCTCCAGCTGGAGGGCATGTACGTCTGGGCCGAGTATCGCCAGCCCCTGGCGATGTCGCCGGAGGCGATGGCCGGCGCCACCGCCCCCGCGACGCTGGCCGGACTGCTGGCCCAACAGAACGCCGAGATCCTCGCCCACCTCACCCTCGCTCAGCTGATCGCTCCGGGCACGCCGGTGCTGTACGGGACCGTCTCCACCATCACCGACATGGCCACCGGAAACGTCGCTCTCGGATCGATCGAGACCAGCCTGATCACCGCCGCGGTGGCGCAGATTGCCCGCTACTACGGTGTCCCCTGCCGCAGCGTCGGCGGCGCCACGGCCTCCAATACTCTGGACGCCCAGTGCATGCTGGAACGGGCCGGCACCTTGCTTCCCGCGGTCCAGGCCGGTGTCCACTTCATCACCTGCGGAGGCACCATCGAGTCGAGCATGGCCGCGAGCCACCCGCTGCTGGTCCTGGACGACGCGCTCTGTGGGATGGCACTCCGGCTGGCACGCGGGATCGAGGTGAACGACGAGACCCTCGCCCTGGACCTGATCAAAGAGGTGGGCTGGCAGGGCCAGTACCTGGACAAGATCCATACTGCCGAGCACTGCCGGCAGGAGTATTTCTTCTCGAAGCTGCTGCGGAGGGATACCCGGGAGACCTGGGAGAAGAAGGGTTCGAAGACGGCCATGGACCTGGCGAGCGAGCGAGTTCGCGAGATCCTCGCGAAGCACGAACCGCGCCAGCTGGAGCCGGCGGTGGAGAAGGAGTTGCTCGACTACCTGGACGCGGTCCGCCAGCGCAGCATGGCCGACTTCGAGGCCGCCGAGTGGGAAGACTAGCCCGGGCTCCTCAGTTGTCCGGCGCGAGCTTCGGGGCGTCGAGATCGACCGAACCACCTGTGTTCTCCGCGATGTAGTCGGAGAGCAGCTGCTCGGTGCCGTTGCCGAAATCGCTGAAGACGATCCCCACGCCACCCACGCACCTCCAGGAAGGCTCCTGCACGCGAACCACCTGGGCCTTGACACGGCCCGTCGCGCTTCCCAGGGCGAGGGCGAGGTGAAACTCCGTGCTGACCGGGAGAGGGGCTTTGGTTTCGAGGAACGCCCCACTGAGGCTCACGTTGCGGATGTCCCAAGCCAGATGGGAGACCCCGTTCCGGCCCGTTTCAGGATCGCTCGGGTCGATCAGCAGCGCCCGCCCCAGCGATCGAACCCGGCGTGCGGCCTCCTGGGTCGTCTCCCCGGTCTCCTTCCACAGCCGATAGATCTCCTGCAGCGAGATGGGTTTCTCCAGATACCCGATCGCACCCATGTTGGCGGCGCGCCTGGCCTCCTCTTCCGAGGGCCGTGCCGCCAACAGGATCACAGCGGGCTTGGGGTCGCCGAGGGAGGCAACGTATTCCAGCAGCTGGAAGCCGTCGCCATCGGACATGATGGTCTCGGAGAGCACCAGGGAGATGTCGGCGTGTTCCGCGATCCGCTGGCGTCCCATCCGTGCAGCTGGCCGCAGTGAGAACCTGATCGGCGTGAGAGCCCAGGACGCCGCCCAGCACCTCCCGAAACACCGGAGATTCGGCGATCACGAGCAGCTTCGAGAATCGGGTCACAGCGAGAACCTCCCGAGGACCCACAGCTCTCGACTCGTCTCGCCCTGCAGATCCAGGCCGGAATCCAGCGGATACTGTAACGACTCGAATCCAAGTCGGGAAATGCGGTTCGAATGGATCGGGACGAAGGATCTATTCGCCATCGTGGAGGCCCTCCTGGATCTCGCGCACGGTGCGTAGGAGCATCTCCAGATTCTCGGCGGGCATGGTGTACTGGAGCATGTGGGTGTAGCCGAGGATGTGCCGGCCGTTGCGGCCCCCGATGCGGTAGGCGCGGAGGATGTCCTCCCTGAGCTCTTCCGGCGTCATCATCTCGCCCCGCTGCACGTCGACGCCGGTGCAGAAGGTCAGTCGATCGCCAAACTCGCCGTGAGCCTGCCGAAAATCGTTTCCGGCTTTCGGCTGAAAGCTCTGCAGGATATCGAGCTCGGCCTCGACGTAGTACTCGAGAAACGGCATCTGATACCCACACGAGTGGAGCATGGCCAGGGCTCCCGCGTCGTGGACCGCCTCGATGTGCTTCTTCAAATGGGGATAGGTGAACTCCTTCCACATCTCCACCGAGGTGAGCGGAGCACCCGTGGTTCCGTAGTCGTCGTAGATCACGATGACGTCGGCACCCGCCTCCACCATATTCCGCGACATCGCGATCATGCGCTCGCTGAAACGAGCCTGGAACCGCTTCACCTCGTCGGGGAAATCATAGAGGGCCAGCATGAACTGGGACATCTCCCAGAGATTCGTCGAGGGGAGATCCTGGGCGCCGAAGCTCTCACCGTACAGGCACGCCTCGGGATGCTCGGCTCGGAACTGCCGAATCGCCTGGTAGGGCCTCTCAGCGGAGACGTCGGGGAGAGGCAGCTCGACCAGGTCCTCGATGCTCTTGACCGCGGGCTCGAGCACCTCGAGGTAGACGCTGACCATGCCCCGAACCGAACCGAAGGCGTCCCGGATGCGGAGCGGCTCACCATCGCCGGAGATCTTCGCGCCGACGTCTTCGATCGGAATCCCCAGCGCGGCCAGGTCCGAACCGATGTCCAGCGCGTACTCCCGGTTGGCGAACCCGGAGTAGAGAAGCGGCATGAAGGCCCGGAGATCCTCAGGGAGGCTTCCCTGCTTCTTGGAGAAATCCTCCCAGGCCGATCGGCACGCGGCGTTTCGGACCTGGTCCGTCGCCGGGTGGAACTCCGCCATCATTCGGCAGGCTGCGTGGGGGTTCAGCCAGGTCATCACCGGAACGCGGTCCACCGGAAGGCCCTGAACGGTCGCGCGCACGCGCTCGCGAGAAGTCATCCGATCGCTCGTGGACAAAGGCATGCGTGTCTCCACCCTCAGTAGGAACCCTGATACCAGGTCCCGAAAAGCTCCATCGTCTCTCGGGTTCCGCTCTCGTCGCCCGCTATGCGAGCGCGAATCAGCAACCTACTTCACCATCCGCCGTCGCCGCAGCCATGCGAAGACCAGGACCGAGGCTGCCAGAACGAACAGACCCAGGGCCGCGACCCCCCGCCGGAAGGGGCGGATCACCCAGGGCCAAGGAGCCACTCCTGCGCCCTCCGCCCATTCCTCGTACAGGGCGGTCAGCTCGCGAACGCGCTCGGGATGCTCCGCGGCCAGGTTCCGAAGCTCGGTCCGGTCCGCCTCCATGTCGTAGAGCTCCCAGCCCCGGCGCCAGCGGGAGACCAGCTTCCAGCGCCCTTCCCGAACCGCGCGGTTGCCCTGGTGCTCCCAGAAGATCGGTCCCCGCTCCAGACCGCCGCCGCGCAGCACCGGCACCAGGCTCTCTCCGCGGAGCTCACGGGTGGGCCGCCCCTCGCGCGTCCCGGGATGAGAGGCGCCGGCGAGCTCGAGAAGCGTCGGCATCAGATCCACCACGTGGCCCGGTGCGTCGCTCTGCGCGCCGGGCGCGGTTCCGAGGCCCGCCGGCCAGTGGGCGATCAGCGGTGTCGCGATACCCCCTTCATGAACCCGCTGCTTGTAGAAACGGAAAGGCGTATTCGAGGCGTTCGCCCAGGGAAGCCCGTAGCTCTGGAAGGTGTGCTCCGCGCCCGGCATCACCGCCGGATCGTTGCCGCGCTGCACCGGGCGCCCGTCACGCGCCGGCGCGCGAAAGGCCAGGGGAAGGAAGCGGCGCACCCAGCCCGGAGGGTCCCAGAGCTCCTCCGCGCAGGCCCCGTTGTCCGAGAGGAAGAGCAGCAGCGTATCGTCGAGAACGCCGGTCTCGTCCAGCGCGGAGACGATCTGACCGATGCCCCGGTCCATCACCTCGACCTGGGCGGCGTAGACCTCCATGCGTCGGGCCTGCCAGGCTTTATTCTCCGCCTCGTCCCAGGACGGGGCCTCCGGATCGCGAGGCGAGAGCGGCCAGCGCCGATCCACCACGCCGAGATCGAGCATTCGGGCGTGCCGCTCCTCGCGCAAGACGTCCCAGCCCCCGTCGTAGCGGCCGCGGTAGCGGGAAATATCCTCCTCCCGGGCGTGAAGCGGCCAGTGGGGCGCGGTGTAGGCGACGTACAGGAAGAAGGGCTGGTCCGGATGACGCGCCGCGTGCTCGCGCACGAAGGCCGCGGCACGCTCGCTGACGGCGTCGGTGTAGTAGTAGTCGTCACCCTGGGACGCAATCGGGCGCTCGTCCTCCACCAGGCTGATCGGAAAGAAGTAGTTCCCGGCGCCGGCGATGGTGCCGTAGAAGCGGTCGAAGCCGCGGGCGATGGGCCAGCTCGCCTTGGAGATGCGCGCCTCATCACCGGCCGTCTCCACCATCTGGTCCGAGAGGTGCCACTTGCCGGCCAGGTAGCTCCGATAGCCCGCGCCCTCCAGGGCTTCTGGGATCGTCGTCACGTCGTCGGCCAGGGCGCCCGTGTATCCGGGCGGATGCCGGGCGACCGGCAGGAAGCCCATACCTGCCTCGTGGGGGTAGACGCCGGTCAGCAGCGCGGCGCGGGTCGGGCTGCACCGGGCCGTGTTGTAGAACTCGGTGAAGCGAAGCCCGGCGGCGGCCAGCCCGTCGAGGTGCGGGGTCGCGATCTCGCCGCCATAGCTCCCGATGTCCGAGTAGCCCATGTCATCGGCCAGGATCACCACGAAGCTGGGCGGTGGTGCCGCGGTCGCTGCAGGATCCGGAAGGAGAAACAGCAGCCCGGCAACGAAGGACGCCAGGAGAACCCGCCTTGCGGTCTTCACGTCCAGAAGTCTCGTCATGAGCCCCAGCCTACCAGGAGCGGGGACGTTGTTGAAGGTTCAATTTCGCGGACCCTGGGTCTGGCGAAGCAATTGAATATTCAACAACGTCCCCGTTGAGGAGAAGCCATGGATATCGCGATCATCAACGGCACGGTGGTGGACGGCACGGGGGCGCCGGGCGTGCGCGCCGACGTCGGAATCACGGACGATCGAATCGTGGCGGTGGGCGAGCTGCCCGAGCAGGCGGGCCGCACCATCGACGCCGCCGGAAGAATCGTCGCGCCCGGCTTCATCGACGCGCACGCGCACAGCGACTTCGTGCTGCTGCGTGACCCGCTGAACCCGGAGAAGGTCATGCAGGGCGTGACCACCAACATCATCGGCAACTGCGCCCTCTCACCGGCTCCGGTGAACGACACCGTCCGCATGTTCTTCGAGAACCTCCTGCAGCACGTACTCGGCACCGTGAACATCCGCTGGAACGAGTTCGAAGACCTGCTGCACGTCTACGAAACCGACGGCGTGGCGCCGAACCTGAAGAGCCTGGCCGGCCAGGGCACGATCCGGATGGCGGTGATGGGCATGGAGAACCGCCGCGCCGACTCCCGGGAGATGCAGGCGATGCAGAGGTATCTCTCGGCGGCGATGGAGGCCGGCGCCATCGGCATCTCCACGGGCCTCATGTACCCGCCGGGAAGCTTCGCGGATCGCAAGGAGTTGACCGAGTTGACGAAAGTCGTCGCTGAGTACGACGGCATGTACGCCACACACATGCGCAACGAGGACGACGACCTGCTCGAATCGTTGGAGGAGGCGATCCTGATCGGCGAGGAGGCCGGCGTGCCCGTGCAGATCTCGCATCACAAGGCCGTGGGAAAGCCGAACTGGGGCAAGGTGACCGAGTCCCTCACCATGCTCGACGCTGCGCGTGATTCCGGGCTCGACATCGACTGTGACGTCTATCCCTACACGGCGTTCAGCACGATCCTCGGACCCCTTCTCCCCGAGGTCGAGCGGTTTCCCGAGACACCCGTCCTCATCTCCGGCGCGCGGTTCGACAAGTCACTGGTCGGGCGGTACGCACACGAGGTGGCGGAGGAACGTGGACAGACCCTCCTCGACTGTGCGAAGGGGCTCAACGAGAGCGAGGAGGGCGCGATCACGGTCGTCGGCTTCGGCATGTGTCAGGAGGATGTCGACACGGTGATGCGTCATCCGCAGACGATGATCGGATCTGACGGAATCGAGTCCGACTCGGGCCAGCCGCACCCGCGCGCGTACGGAACCTTCGCGCGCGTCCTGGGGGAATACGCGCGCGAGCGAGGTGTGGTCACGCTCGAAGAGGGCGTTCACAAGATGACCGGCCAATCCGCCGCCAAGTTCCGGCTCCTGGATCGCGGAGAGATCGCCGCCGGAAAGTTCGCCGACATCGTGGTCTTCGATCCCGAGACGATCGAGGACGTGGCGACGTACCAGGAGCCGCGCCAACATCCCGCCGGAATCGACTGGGTGCTGATCAACGGCCGCGTGGCCGTGGAGGCTGGCGTGCAGCGCGACGTGCGCCCCGGCCGGGTGCTGCGGCACGGTGCGGCTTCCTAGTGTGATCGGACTCAGAAGATCTCAGGCGATCGTGGCGATAGCCGCGATCGCGCTGGCTGCACTCTTCTGCGGCGAAGACCAGCCGGGATCCGACGACGAAGCACTGCTCGAACGCCTGCGTTCGTTGGGATACGTCGCACAGGTCAGCAGCGATCCAGATCCCGAACGCACTGGCGTCACCCGAACCGCCCGCGGTGCTACGCCAGTGGACGCGCAGCCTCGTCCCCGATGATTCCGTGATCGCGGAGTCGGCGAATGATGGCGACGGCGGCCCATCCGCCGAGCGCCCCGAAGGCGGCCTTGCCGCCGGCCGAGAGCGCCGCGTGCTGTACCACGATTCCCACCGGCACTCCCGCGAGGAGCTCGAAGGCCGCTGCGGGAAAGAAATCCGACGCACCCGCGACGGCGCCGAGAATCACCCCACGCGCGGTTTCGGGTAGAGACCAGCGCGGAAGCGCGGCGCCGGCGTCCACCACCAGACCGGGGAGCACCAGCCTGATGACGATGAGCGGCCCGCCCTTGCCCATGCCGAGGGCCGCGCAGACGAGCCCGGCGAGGAGCCCGACCCCCGTTGCGGCTCCCGCGCGCGGAACGCAGGCGCGGGCGAGCAGCAAGAAGAGCGCCGTCGCGAACATGACGTGACCGGGGACGTGCAGGTGCCAGCGCAGCGCCGCCTTGGCCAGCACGATGAAGATGGCGAAGAAGGCGAGAAGCAACGCCTCGCGCGTCTCGAGCCGGCGCAGCGCGGCGACGGGCCCCCGCATCAGCGCTCCTTCGAGCGACGCTCGGCGGGCACCCAGCTCCCTCCGTCGGGCCGCACTCGGAGGACGGGAAGGCCGCCTCGAAGCGCCGGGCGCACCCAGTCCCGGGTATCGACGACCTCGGTCGAGGCGAGCACCGTGCCGTCCTCGGCCTCGACGGATTCCACCGCCCGAGCGGGCCAGGACGTCGCCAACGCGAAGCCTTCCCTCGAGATCGCGGATGCCGCGGAGCGCGATGAAGCGGCCGTCCTCACCCGTGCTGCGAAGAGCGACACCCGATGCGGCGCCGATCCTCCCCTGCCCCGTCTCACCGCTCCACCAGAGCTCGAGCTTCGCTGCGGCCACGATCCGGTCGAACTCGTCGAGCCGGAGGACCTCCTGCTGCGCCCGCTTGCCCAGCACGACGAGAGCATCGGGCACCGCCTCCGCCGCGCAGACGCAAAGGCCCGGGTTGGCCCCATCGTGGAAGTGGTCGCGCAGGAAGCCGCGAGCGACCTCGGCCAGCGCCGCGCGGCTCGCACCCGCGGAGAGGCCGCCGATGCAGGCGGAGCTGTTGTGAGACGTGTAGGGGATGTCCGGATGGACGAGGAACTGGTGGCGCGTGACGCTGGTGTCCGTCAGCAGCTCCCGAGACTCGAGGTGCTCGGCGAGCATCCGCGCCAGGCGTCCGGTGCCGATGCTCTCGGCGTTGTCGGTATCGTCGATCCCGACCAGCCACGCGGTCCCCGTCACGCCGTCTCCTCCTCGCGGGGCGGCAGGCCCCTCACCTCGGCAGCCAGTGCCGCCTCCTCGGCCATGCGGATCGCCCGCACGGTGAGGGGAAGCCCCACGCACGCGACCCAGTCCCGCCAGGCCCGCGGCCGCCAGAGTTCCCGGGGCGAGAGGTGCGCGCCCCGCAGGCGCTGCGCCATCCAGATCTCGTGAAGCTCGCGGGCGAAGGCGGGGAGCAGGCGCAGACTCGTGGCCAGGCCAAAAGCGAGGCGTCGGGGCAGGCGGTCGCGCATCGCGTCGAGGATCTGGGAGGAGGGAGTGGTCCGCAGCAGCAGCGCGCCGGGCAGGAAGAAGAGAGCCAGCTGCAGCGCGGTTCGCAGCCCGGCGCCGGCTCCTCCCGGACCGTCGCGCAGCACGTAGAGGCCCACCACGATTCCGCCCTGCACCACCAGCCAGCGAGTGTCCTGCCAGAGCTCCGCCATCGTGAGACCGGCCGAGCGGTAGCCCGCCGCGTAGGCTGCGAGAAGAATCGCGAGCAGCGCCGGCTCGCGCGCCGCCACCGCGGCTCCGCCCGCGAGCGCGACCCCCAGGAGCTTCCAACCTCCGCCGAGGCGATGGAGCCAGGAGCCGGTGTCGCGGTAGTGAAAGGCGTGACCGGGCAGGGACCGGAGAGCCGCGTCAGCCATCGGTCAGCGCTCCATCCGCCAGCTCCAGGCGCCGGTGGGCCCAGCCGGAAGCCGGAAGCTCGTCGTGGGACGCCACCACGATCGCGATGCCCCGGCGTCGCTGCTCGCGTGCCAGCATCTCCAGCAGCCGATGGCGACTCTCGAGGTCGAGGCCGGCGAAGGGCTCGTCCAGCAAGAGGACCTCCGGGGCGGGCGCCAGCACCGAGGCGAGCGCCACGCGATGCTGTTCACCGAAGGAGAGGCGCAGCGGAGACCGCTCGCGCAGCTGTGAAAGGGCGCAGCGATCGAGCACCTCGGCCACCCGCGCCTCGATCCGGCGCCGCGGCCATCCCATCCGCCGGAGCGCGAAGGCGACCTCCTCCTGCACGGTCCGCTCGAAGAGATTCCGCTCCGGGTTCTGGAAGAGCATCCCCACCCGACCGACGAGCGGCGCAGCGGCACTCGGCCGAAGGCCCGCCGTGCGCACACGACCCTGCGCGGGCTGGACCAGACCCGCCGCCGCGCGCAGCAGGGTGGTCTTCCCCGAGCCGTTCGCCCCGTAGAGGTGGACGCGCTCGCCCGGAGCGACGTCGAGCGAGACGTCCCGCAACAGATCTCGTCCCGCGGCGTCGCGCACCCAGAGCCTCTCGATCGCGAGCGCGGCCTCCGCTTCAGCCGGCGGCGGCAGATTCCCCGTCGCCGGGGGCGGCTCCAACGGCCCGTCCGTCGGTACCAGCCGCCCTTCCTTGAGCGCGACGCAGCGGTCGGCGAGCTCCGCGTAGGGCTCGAAGAGGTGGTCGGCCAGAAGCACCGCGTGACCGCGGTCCTTCAAGTCGTGAAGACACCCGACCAGGCGTCGGCGACCGGGAGCGTCGAGCTGACTCGCCGGCTCGTCGAGGAGCAGGAGCCCCGGCTCCAGCGCGAGCAGCGCCGCCAGGACCACGCGCTGCTTCTCACCCGCTGAGAGATCGCCCACGGGGCGGTGCAGAAAAGCCGCGAGGCCGAGGGCTTCCAGTGCAGCGGCGACGCGCTGGTCCCGATCCGGCCCGGGGATGTCCCGTAGCTCGAGTCCGAACGCCACCTCGTCGGCGACTGTCGTGCAGAGGAGCTGGGTCTCGACGTTCTGGAACAGCAGCGCCGGTCTTTCCCCCTCCACGCGGATCTGCCCGCCTCGGCACCCCGCCTCCGGGAGCACGCCGGCGATCGCCCGCAGCAGCGTCGTCTTTCCCGCGCCCGAGGGGCCGCCGAGCCAGACGCACTCCCCGGGACGAATGCGCAGATCGACACCGACGAGGCCAGGGGCGATCGCGCCCGGCCAGGAATAGGCGAAGGCTCGGAGCTCGAGAGCCTCCTGCGGCTCAGAAGCGCAGCTCGGCGCCACCGTAGATCGTCCTACCCGCCTGCGGGAACCCGTAGTTCAGCGTCCAGTCCTCATCGAGCAGGTTGTCCACGCCGGCGTAGAGGTTCAGCCGGCCCTCCCAGAGCGGCTGGGTCAGCTTGAAGTCCACCAGCGTGAAGTTGTCGAGCTCCCCTTGGAGAAACGGCTCGTTGCGCGTGTACACGAAGGTGCTCACCACGTAGCTGACCGCAACCCGTCCCACGGTACCCCATGGGAATGTGTAGCGCGCTTCGGCGTCGAGCTTGTGCCGAGGCCGGCTCTGGAGCTCGTCGAAGGGAGAGTCGTCATCGATGTCGCGGGCGTCGAGGAACGTATAGCCCAGGCCGAGGAAGAGCGGCTCCCAAGGCCGGCTGGCGGCGGTCACCTCGAAGCCACGCATCCGCAGACGCTCGCGGTTCTCGAAGGGCTCGTCGCCGATGCGCTCGATGAAGCCATACAGCTCCATCTGGAAGCCCGTGAGCGCGAGCCGCGTCTGCCATGGAAGATCCTGCTCGATGCCGACTTCGAAGCTGTAGGAGCGCTCGGAGTCGAGATCCGGGTTGCCGTTGTCGATCTCGTAGAGCTGGCGGAGCGAAGGGAAGCGGATCTTGCGAGCCACCGACCCGCGCAGGCGCGTTCGGGTGTGGAAGTCGACGAACCCGCCCGCGAGAAAGGTGCCCTCGGTGTCGCTCTTTCCGTCCTCGGCGTCGAGCCAGTTCTGGGCGTAGCCGAGCACCACCCCCGAACTCTCCGTCGGATTCGAGCTCGTACTCGACCCCCAGCGAGTAGGCAGCCAGGTGGTGGTACTCGTCGATGGGACGAAAATCGTACGTGGTGACCGTGGTCCGCGGCGCTGCTCTCCGCCGCCACCGCCACCGCCGCCGCCACCGCCACCGCCGCCACCGGGTGACGGTATGGTCTGGGTGACTGCGAGGTCGCGAATGCGTCCGCTGGCGTCGAAATTCTCGTAGCGGCCGTTGAACGCGGCGCGCACCGCGCCGAAGCGGCCCAGGTCGTAGCGTCCGTGCAGCGCTCCCCCCGTGACGAAGGAGACTCCCTTCTCCTTGAACGTGCCCTTGTTCAGCATCGAATCGAGGTCCGAGTCGTCGTAGCGGTGCCGGTCTTCGCTTTGTCGATTCACGTAGGCCCAGGAGCGCAGCTCCAGGGGATCGCTCGGCGCCCATTGGTAGGAGATCTGGGACGAGAACCCTTCGAAATCTTCGACGCGCTCGAATCGAGGGCGACGGGCGAAGGGATCGGACTGATCGTACACGCTCCAGGGAACACCGAAATTGCCGCGGCGATAGTCCGCGGTCATTCCCAGCTTCGAGTGTTCGGTGGGCATCCAGCCGACCCGCGCGAAGGCGTTCTGCCGCTCCCGGTCGGAGTTCTCACGCAGCGAGGCGTTCTGGAAGGGCGTCGAGTCGAAGTCGCCCGACACAGGGAAGCCGTCGCTGTCGAATGCGCTCCCGGCCACGAAGACGTCCAGGTTGCGGGTAGCGCCGGAAGCCGTCGCCTGGCCCAGGAACTGGTCGCGCTGCCGCACGTCGCCGGCCAGGCTGCCGTGGAGCCCCTCCTCGCCTCGGCGAGTGCGGATCTGGAGCACGCCTCCGATCGGGCCATCGCCGTACAGCACCGAGCTGTTGCCGTAGGAGAGCTTGACGTCGTCGATGATCTCCGTCGGAATCAGCGTGGGGTCGAACTGCCCGTCGTTGGTACTCCTGACCGGGATGCCGTCGACGAGCAGCAGCACGTGGCGGGTGCGAAGCCCCCGCATGTCGATCCGCGGCACGCCGTCGGCGCCAGTGCGGACGATGACGCCGGGCTGGCGCACCAGCGCCTCGTCCAGCGTTCGCGCGCTCTCCTGGCGGATGTCCTCCTCGTCCACGCGCCGCGTCGTGACCACATCCTCGACCACGTCCCGCTCGGAGGTCACCGTCTCCTCGTAGACGGGACCGGGCGGCGCCGGGGAACCGGCCGTAGCGATCCCAGTGAGCGCGAGAGTCGGTCCGATCGTACAGATCACAAGCAGGCGCCATCCCAGCATCACCAGTCTCCTGCCCAGTTCAGAGAGCGCGCTATTCCCGTATGAACATAACCACCCCGCCGGACAGGCGCCAAGAGCCGGTGCAGGTGATGCCCGAGGCCTCAGCGCTCCCGCGTGCGGCCCTTGCCAGCGCGGGTGGAGCGGACCCCCGCGGCGAGCTTCGCATCGAGGGCGTCGAGGTCGCGGCCGATGGCGCGGCGCGTCGCCCTCTCCATGGCGTGAAAGCGTCGAATCAGCTCTTCGCCGAGCGGCGTGATCTCCGCCCCGCCGCCCGCACGGCCGCCGGTGGAGGCTGCGACCACCGGACTCTGGAAGCAGCGGTTCAGGTCGTCGACCAGCTCCCACGCGTGCCGGTAGGCCATGCCCATGGACCGGGCCGCGGCCGAGATGGACCCATGCTCCCGAATCGCCTCGAGGAGCTGGATCTTGCCCGGTCCGAGCTTGCGCTCGTCCTCGCCGAGATAGATCCGCAGTCGGACGCGAGCCACCGACGACCTCCTGGGCAGGTACGGCCCGGGTACAGACTAGCGCGCCGTCCTCCGCGCCGGGGCTACTCCTCGAGGCGAAAGTGCAGCCTCACCGTGACCCACGACGAGACGGGCTTGCCGCGGCGGCGGGCCGGGTGGAAGCGCGCTCCGCGCAGCGCCTCGCGCACCGCGACGGTGAAGTCGTCGTGAGTGCTCGTCACCAGCCGGGCACCGCCCACCGAGCCGTCCGACAGGACGATCACACGCGCTTCCACCTCGCCCTCGACGCCAAGCGCGCGAAGCCGCGAAGGATAGGCCGGTCGGATCGGGTCCACGGGACGCGCCGGAACGTCGACCTCGTACTCCTGGTAGAAGGTCGGCCCGCCGTCCTCTCGTCCGGTCCGGGAGGGCGAATCCTCGTCTCCCCGGCTCGGAGCCCTTCCCCAGGTGCACCCGCACAGGATCGTCAGAACCGCCACCAGAGCCAATCCCGAGACACAGTGCAGCCGCATCGAGGAGAGCACCGAAGCGCCGGTGCTCAGGACGCGGCGGGAGGGGCGCTGGTGTCCGGGGCGAAGAGCGGCCCGGCGCCAATCCCGCAACCCTGGAGGCTCTGCACCACCCGCGCCAGCGGCACCTCGAGCTTGCGCAGACGCTCGTTCCGGACGTACTGCAGGGGGCCCGCGAGCGCTGCCGGCACGGAGGGGATCATCACGGTGGAGAAGCCGTTGTCGTGCTCCTCGATCACGTAGACGAGCTGCAGTGAGTCCTGGGGCAGCGAGAGCACGGCCGGCACGAACATGGACTGGTTCTCCGTTCCCGCCCCGACGAACTGCTGCGAGAGTGTCTTCAGCATCCCGTAGGCCGGAACGCGTCGAAGCACCGCACCCTCGACCCAACCGCCCGCCCGC
The DNA here is from genome assembly GCA_963722885.1 of uncultured delta proteobacterium. Classification (GTDB taxonomy): domain Bacteria; phylum Myxococcota_A; class UBA9160; order UBA9160; family UBA6930; genus CAVXZE01. Next base: position 14,749 of record CAVROS010000008.1, on the reverse strand, counting down.
GACCCGATGGTGGTGCGCGCCACGAGCCCGACCAGGAAGCAGAAGGCGAAGATGAGCGCGAGCGCCACGATGGTGGCGACGCCATCCCCGCCCAGGCTCTCCACCGGAAGAAGATCGGCGACCGGTGCCACGAGCTCCACCACCATGGCGAGCACGTCGCCGAGAACGAACACGAGCAGAGCCACGGGGACCAGTACCAGCAGGCCGCCGATCACGGTCGTCGTAAGAAAGCTCAGGAGTACCTTCATGAGGCGCATGGTAGCGCCCTTCAGGTGGAGAGCGGGATCACGCGCGCAGGTATGGATCTCGAGGACAACGAGGTGCTGAGAAATGCGCGCTAGCGGATCGCCCGATTGCGGGAGCTGCCCTTGGCGGCCAGGCCCGCGAGCCCCAGCACCATCAGCAGGGACGGCGTCGCCTCGGGAACGGGGACGAGGCCTCCGCTGCCCGCGCTGGGCGTATCCTGAGCTGCAAAGTCCACGCCGTTGAACTCGACGCTCGAGCCGCCCCCGACGAAGGGAGCGTTCACGGCGCCGGGCGCGCCGGTCTCGTCGATCAGGCCATTGTCGTTGCCCACGAACAGTCCGCCGTAGATGACTGCGTGCACCGGCACGGTCGCCGCATTCACGCTGGCCGCGACCACGTCGAAGAGCGCGACGCCACCGGAGGCCCAGATGCCGTTCTCGAGATTGGGGTCGAAGTTTTCGACCTGATCGTAGATGGGGTTGCCGTTGCCGGCGTCGCTGGTGGGCCCGCCCACCACGAAGTACTGCCCGGAAAGGATCGTACCCGTGAGCTGGACGACCCCGGTCGTGTAGTCCGCGCCACCCCAGCCCAGGCTGTAGGTCGAGAGGTCGATGTCCGTGGAGCCCGCGTTGAAGAGCTCCACCCACTCGCTCCCGTCGTCGTTCCAGCCCGTCGGGTTGTACATGACCTCCGAGACCCAGAGATCGCCCACCGGAAGCGCCTCGGCGGCGCGCGGAACGGCCACCAGCGCGAGCAGGCCGAGCGGCGATCGCGGCAGGCAGCACCGCGGCGCGCAGAAACCCTCGAAGGGAATCGTGGCGCGAGTGGAGGGTCATGCTCAGTTCATCGGCCCCGGGGCCCTGGATCTTTAGCCTGATCCGATGCACCTGCGGGCGTCTTGCGGTGAAGTTGCACCGAGCCTGCGCCTTCGCGAGCCGGTCGCCCCTAGGATTTCCCTTCCTCAGGGAGCCGCCGGTGGACAGCTCCCGTTGGCGTTCCCGTCGTCCACCTGGTCGCAGTCGAGGGCCAAGGCATCGAACGCGTTGATCTTCAAGCACGCCACGCAGCGCGCCGCTGCGATCACGCAGTCCTCGACTGTGGCCAGCGAGTCGTCCGCACAGAAACCGGGGAAGATCGCGCTCGGGAGGGCGACGAGCCCAGAGCACTGGCTCTCGACCTTCTGCGCGAGCTGACCTTCTTGCTTTCGAATCTTGTTGCTCGAAGAGAGGGCCGCTGTCAGAGCCGCCTCCAGCGACGCAGCATCGTCGATTGCCGGCGTCTTGATGGCGTTCTTCTTGGCCTTGTTGATCTCCTTGAGAACGGCGTCTTCGAGCTGGTCGGCTCGCTGGAGCATCACCTTCTGGCAAGTGGCCGTTTCCTTGTCGTCGGCCTTCGTGGAGAGGTCGGCGTCGTCTATCGGGTCGCCGAAAACGGTGTGGATCAGCGCCAGAGGACGGGCCACGGCGGCATCGTTCACGGTCGCCGAGTCGGTGTAGGCGAAGGGCGGGGGAGCGGGGAGCCTGTCACACTTCTTCTCTTCACCCGCCACCGTCTTGTCCCGCGCTTTCTGCACCCTGCCCTTGCGATCGGCGGTCGTGCATGCCTCGACGCTCATCGGAGCCAGCTTGCCCTTCTGGTGATCACTCAGGCACTTCTCGTTTTCCTTGAGCTGCGCCTTGTCGACCTTCTGGCCGCTCTTGTTCATCGTGTTGATGCACGCCCGCTCGCCCTTGTTCAGTACAGGCGTAGGTGTCGGCGTGGGTGTCGGCGTGGGCGTGGGCGTGGCCATCGGCGTTGCAGCCGGAGTGGGCGTCGAAGTCGGCTCGCCCCCACACGATCCGGAAACGGTCACGGCCGCCGTGTCGCCGGGATCCAGCCAGTCACTCAAGCGCTCCGAAGCCGACGATCCTCTGTCCCACGCGACGGAGAATCTCCCGTAGCAGTCGGAGTTGGCTGGACTGGCGCATGTCGATTCGCCACCCGTCAGGAAACCTACCAGCTTGTGCGTACTGCCATCCCACAGACCGGATCCAGAAGATCCCTCCTCCGTCGTGCCCGATTCCCAGCCATCGACGATCCAGTGAGTGTCACAGAGGGGACCGCATACGCTGGAGACCCGGCTGACGCATTGGCTATCCCACTGGATTCCGCAGCAATAGGGATTGACGGCGCAGACGGTGGCCACGCAGGGATCGCACAACGGGCTGAGAGCCACGCCGGTCTCACACTTGTTGTGGACACAGGACCAGGAGCAGTCGCCGCTTACACTCAGGGAATCATCATCAAAGCTGATGGCCTTCTCGTCACCGTTGGGATGGTGGATGCCGACACTGGCCGAGGGAGTCGCGCCGGATCGATCCCAGCCCGCGTAGCAGACCTGGAAGGTTGGATCGGGAGCGGAATCCAGCTCGATGAGAGCGAAATCGACATCGGACTCAGATGCGAGGAAGGTCGCCCCGGTCTGGTTGTCTGCCAGCGATCCGCAGCAGAGGTCACCGCAGCTGGGAGATTCGAAGTTCCAGTAGACGACGACGCTCGAGGCATTGGATGAGTTCAACCCGCAATGACTGGCCGTCAGGAAGAAGGGCCGGAAGCTTCCGAGCGCGTCCATGATCAGCGTGCCCGTGCAGAAGATCGATCCCCCGGTGGAGTAGGCTCCAACGCTCTGAGCTTCGTCCCGCCAGGCATCCGCCGCGGGGCAGATCACGTCGACATTGCAGGAGGCGGCCTTGGTGTTCCTGGTGGCCAGCCTCCCGAACAGGTCGCGGTAGCCCAGGCCGATTCTGGAGAGCACCATGTCCGGCTGAACCGTGGCGTGCGGCGGAACGTAGAGCTCGAGGACCGCGCGTTCGCCCGGAACCACCGGAGTCCAGAGCTGGCCGTGCGGCTTGTTGTCCCCATCGGTGTAAGGGCCCTGGAAGTAGTTCTCCTCCCCGCTCAGGATGTGGAGGGTTGCGCCCGGCGGCAGCCAATAGCGCGTGAAGCCGAAATTGAGGTCGGTCGCACCTGCCGAGGACACCCGCAGACGCCAGAGACGCCCACCATCGGCAAGCTCCTCCCAGGTCCCGTGGGTCGAGGGCGTCAGATTCACCTCGTGGGGCACCGCGAACCGCACCGGTCCGGGAGGCTGCTCCTCGCGGTCCGCGGCAATCCTGGCGCTCACGTTGAGTGCAGGCAAGTCCACAACCGCAACCGACGAGAGTGGCTGTACTGCTTCCTGGCGGCTGATCGGATCCTCGCCCATGCGGGCACTCACCGGCCCCGCCACGGCGAAGACCATGATCGCGGTCAGCGACGCGCCAAGCAGACGAAGCGCCGAAATCGCCCGGCCCGGACCAGCGGCGGACGCTCTTACCTCGCGGACACTCGCTGCCTGTATCGCATCAGTCATCATGCATCTCTCCAGGCGCGTCCCCTGCCGGGCAACGCCCGGCCTTGGAGCTGACGCGGTCAAGATAACCTTCGCCCCTGGGGTTCACGAGAAGACCCAGGCCACGTAAAATGCTCGGAGTCGGAGCCGCCGCTCCGCAGCGCTCACCAGCGAGCGTGACATTTCTGGAGAATCGACCAGTCGGGCATGTAACTATAGGGCCTGCCGAAAGGAGCCTCAGGTGGCTTTGTGCGATCGTTGGGAGGGGGCACCCATGTGGGGAGCACGCCTGGTGGCGGCCGCGTTCATCGGGGGGGTGAGCCTGGGTGCGGTCCTCGGGAGCGCACAGGGATGGAATCCCCGCCGCTCCGACGTCCGCATCTGGAAGGGCCAGGTCGACGTCGTTCTCAAAGGGTCGCAGGAGATCTCGGACGAGCAGATCAGGGAGAACAGCAGCTACACCTTCCACCATACGCGAAAACTTTCGGACGTACTCCAGATCAAAGCCTGCGGTGCGGCAGGCCAGCTCGCTGTGACCGCCGTCACGAGAGATCTCTCCGAGAAGCGGGACCTCGAGAAGAAGGCGACCAGTGCCAGGTCAGGGTGCGATCCGAACGACCCGTCCGGAAGGGCGCCCATGCAGTACGTCTCGCCGGGTAGCTGGAGCGAGCGCACTGTGCGAGAGCGGATTTCCATCTACACTGGCAAGGGCTCGGTCCCGGTGGAGAAGGGCGCCACCGTCATGTTGACGCTGGTGCCGGGCATGGGCTACCAGCTCCACGCCGGTCACGACACGATGGCGTCGCTCGAGCAGGACGAGGTGGACAAGGACCACGACGCCTGCACCCAGAAGACCAAGATCCTCGAAAGCCACACCCGCACCGTTGCCCCAGATCAGCCGGCCCGGGTCGAGAAGTCGGCGGACGGACGCAAGACCTGGATCTACTTCCAGCCTATGCGACGCCCCCAGGTGGTGATGGGCAAGGGCAAGATCGCGAAGGACCGGATCGAGAAACCCACCTTCACCTACAGCGAGGTCGAGGCCAAGAAGAAGACGCAGTACGGGGAGAAGACCACGGCTTCCTGGAGCTTCGAGGCCACCAGCCCCTGCCCCGAGGTCTACCAGAACCTCCTGTTCGAGCTGGCGGCTGCCGAGGCCTACGCCGATCGGGGGCTGCGTGACTTCGCCTCCGACCCCGGCGACTACGACAAGAAGATCGACTGGCAGATCAAGCAGACGTTCACCGGCAAGCCGGCGGGCTCGGGCCAGGAGGGCTCCGTCGAGAAGAGCTTCCCGCTGGCGGTAGACAAGAACTGCGAGATCGTGCGCGTCGCAGGCGAAGGAGACGGGTCGAAGCTGCTGCGCGGGGACGAAGCAATCCAAGCCTACGAGGAGCAGCAGGCCAAGGCTTGCGAGCCTGAAATCGTCACCGAAGCGACGATCCGCCATGAAAAGGAGCACGTCTCCCAGTGCCAGGGAGACAAGGCGCGATTCACCCCGACGGACAACAAGGCCAAGATCCAGTCCATGGGCCAGAGTGAGCTCAGCGCCTACCTCGTCTCGGCGCGGATCCTGCTGGGCTTCCTCGAGGATTTCTGCCAGGACGAGGGACTCGACCTGGCCGGGCCCCGAGAACGCCTCGGGCAGCTCGAGGCCTTCGGCTGGGGCTGGTAGCAAGGGAGGAAGGACCATGAACCGCATCGGACGGACGCTCGGATTCTCGGCGCTCCTGATCTTCGTGTGCCTCGCGGCAAGTGCCGAGCCGAGGCCGGATGCAGAGGGGTGCCACGACCACCCGCTGCTGACCCGCATGAAGGACTTCTACATCCTGAATTGCAGGGAGGAGGTCTTCGGCAGCTATCAATTCATCACCAACGAGGGCAAGGTCACCGCCGAGGGCCGCTTCACCTTCAAGGAGTACTACATCCAGGACGGTGCTCCCCAGACGAGCAATCTCCAGATCATCCGCAACCACACCGACGCCCTCCAGAGGATCGGGGGAGAGATCCGATACGAGGACCAGTACTCGGCCACCATCGAGCTCACGTCCGCCGACCAGGAGGTCTGGATCGAGATCGCTCCCGGCGCCGGTAGCCGCTACGAGCTCCGCATCGTCGAGAAGGAGATCATGGAGCAGGAGGTCGTCGCGGATGCCGAGGCGCTGCGCGCCGACATCGACCGCACCGGCCACGTCGCCGTCTACGGCATCTACTTCGACACCGACAAGGCCGTGATCAAGCCCCAGTCGCAGGCGGCGCTGACGGAGGTCGCCAAGCTTCTCCAGGGGAATCCGGGATTGAGCGTCCACGTCGTCGGGCACACGGACATGGTGGGATCGCTCGCCCACAACATGCAGCTTTCCCAGGCGCGCGCGGCCGCCGTGGTCGAGGCGTTGGTGGCCGAACACGGAATCGCGCGCGACCGGCTGGCGCCCGGCGGCGTCGGTCCGCTGGCGCCCGTCGCCCCGAACGACACCGACGCCGGAAGGGCCCTGAACCGGCGTGTCGAACTGGTCAAGAAGTAGGAAGGCCGCGATCGATGGAGCTCCCCCAAGAGGAGGCAAACATCGACCGAATGACGATTGGAGCCGGGTGTCGCCTGTGGTGGATCGTCGTACTGATCGGGGCCGTCTCCACCCTCGGATCGGGTTGCTACACCTCGTGGCTGGTACGCGACCATACCATCCATCTAGAACCCAGCGGGCCGCAGTCCCTCGATTCGATCCCGGCCCGCGCGCGCATCCAGGTGACGCCCCGCGGCGCCTCAACCACGTACGCGGTAGAGAGCCGCGCGGCTGGGCGCTCGAAGCCCTACACCATCTACCTGGGTGAGGCACTCGTCCGCTATTCGGAGGCCTACCTCCAATCCACCTTCGACGAAGGAGACGACCTCGTCATCACCATCCACCTCGTCGAGTTCTACGTAGAGAACTTCGAAGCGCGCTTGGGTTTGAGGTTCGAGGTGATGAACGAGGCTGATCTCGTGTTCACCAGGGAGTATCGGGGAAAGGGCCGGGGCCACTTCGCGCCGGTGGCGTTCGGAGGCGGCGCATTCATGAAATCCTCCATGCGCAGGACGACCGACGAAGCCCTGCGCAGCGTACTCCTCGACTTCCTCGCCGACGCCAGGCAGCTGCACCCCTCCTGGCAGAGCGAGCGGTCCCGTCCGTCAGGATGAGAAGGCGCTCATCGGCTGCCGTCAGAGCGCTCACGTCGCTCCGGTAGTGCTCCTTGCCAGTTGCTCTTCTGCTAGCCAGCTGAAGTTGAGGATTGATCTGGTGGAGGCGGCGGGAATCGAACCCACCGCAAGAACGGGCGTACTCAAGAATCGAAGGCGAAGCGCGGACGGGGCGCTCGCCGGAAAGGAAGGCCCGGGGAGCGAGACGATGAGTAGTCGGACCGACGAGGAGAGGCCGCACGCGCCCAGGCGGAGCCGTCCTCGCTGGTGCTGACGGTGTGTACTACGCGGATCCCCTCGCGGAGAGCCCCCGCCACATCGACGCCCTTGCAATCAGGAACGGATTCCTGATCTTCATGAAATGCTTTCATGCCTTGCCGTACGAAACCTGCCCTCGACCTTGCGCAACCAGCCTGCGGCGGCCCTACTCGGCCCCCGCCATCGAAGAGGACGCCGGCACGTTGCCTGGGCGGGACGTACTTCGATCTCGAACTGGAATCCGCGAGGCTTCGACCTCGACCTCGAGTGGGAACGAGCGCTTGCGGTCGAAACGGCTGCTCGTCTCGACGAGGCTCAGGCCTTTCCCGACATCTTCCCGCGCCTGCGGGCGGCAATCGATACCGACCGCAAACGCGCGGGTCGCTTCTTGCTCCTCGTTCGGTATCCCCAGCACTGATGAAGTCCGTGTCCGAGGCCCTGACCGGACGTCGCGCGCATCGAGCTAAGCCCCTTTCTCTGGCAGGAACTCGAGACCGACGCGCAGCGGCGACGCCTCTGGCTGACCGGGGGCTACCCGGATGGAGGAATCCTGCGCCCATCGCGCTTCCCGCGTTGGCAGACGGACTACCTGCAGCTCCTTGCCCAGCACGACCTCCCGATGTGGGGCCTGCCGGCAGCGCCTCGCGTCACCCTGCGCCTGATGCGAATGCTGGCGGTAGCCGCTCGGCAGACGTGGAATGGCGCGGCCCTCGGCCGGAGCCTTGGCCTCGATGGCAAGACCCGGTTCGCTACGTCGATTTCCTCGAAGGCGCCTATCTCCTCCTCGTCTACCCCCCGACCACACCGATCTCGAGAAGCGACTGGCCCAGCCGCCCAAGCTCTATTGGCGGGACGGCGGCCGGGCTCACGCTCTGCTGGGCTTCGAAAGCGAGAGCGTGCTGCTCGGACAACCCTGGGTAGGCGCAAGCTTCGAGTGCCATGTGATCGAGCAGATTCTCACCCACCTCGAGGCCATGGGCTACCGAGCAGAACCCTACTACCTCCGGACCCACGACGGACACGAGTTGATCTCCTCCTCGAGACGGGCGACCCGCGCTGGTGTTCGAGGTCAAGCTCACGTCGCAGCCGAACCGCCGAGATGGCCAGGATCTGGAAGCCTGGCCGACGCCATCGGCGCCGAACGACGCACCTGCTATCGAGATCGAATGAGGTGGTGGAATCCAGAGTCCGTCGTGGTATGCGACCTCCCCTGGCTACTCGGAACCTGGGTCGCCTGCTCCGCCACTGAGAGCCGCTCACCCTACGAGCGCTTCGAGTGCCCCATCGAAACCGATCGTGTTTCGGTACAGGTGGACGGGCTGGTCGGGCGTCGTCTGGAGGAAATCGATGTCCTCCGAGTAGCGCGCAGCGAGCATCAAACGGCATTAGCATGGTTTCGCGAGCGGGGAATCTCGGCGGGAGGCTGGGCGCCTCCCGCCAGACGCGCTGGAGTGCCTCGTGCGCCCAGATCCTGCCGTTGCGCGGGTTCGGCAAGAGGGGCGTTTGCCGAAGGCGATCCCTGGGCACCCACGTCCTCCGCGATCCAGCGCTGCAGAGCCCGCTCCGGGAAGACTCTTCGCGATGAACGGCGCTATACATTGAGGCGAAGCGGGCTTCAGCCCGGTCGTCCGGGCAATCTCGATCGAGCCGGTATCGGCGCGTTGGCGGTGTCGATGAGCGTGGGGAGGGAGACGCGACGGTCTCCAGAACTCTGGTCGCAGTCGGTCTCGTGTTCACGCTCGTTCATGAGGCACAAGCGGCTAGTGTCCTGTTCTCCCCTCCCAACAACTTCGTCGACGCCTCCCTTACCTGCGTGATCAGCAACGTGGGAAAGAAGGACGTCACGGTCCGTATTGAGATCATCGGCGACTCTGGCGCAGCTGTGAGTGATTCTCGGCGAAATATCGTTTTGGCACCCAATCTCGACACTTCCACGTTTGCCTTCACCAACGCAAATCCGAGCTTCTGCCGATTCACCGTTGTAAGGGATCCAGAGAGAACGTCCGTGCTGTCGCCAATATCTACAGAACGTCTCGGCAGCTTTTTCTTCCTTCTGCCCGCAACTGATCCTCGCGTCGACGGATGGCGACTCCGCCAGGTTCCCCGGCCTTCGTTGGGAGAACCCACTCGGCGGCTAGCGCGAGAGATGCGATGAGAGAGCTCAAGCTTGCGATGGGCCACATCGTCGTTCTGGTCATGACGCTGGTGTGGCTTGCCTCCGCGGGAGCTGATGAGCCGGACAGACGGTCGCTGACCGTGTTCGATTCTTGCACCGCCGAGAGCCACCCAGCTCGTGTGACCCATCACGCAAGCGCCGGACAACCGGACCACTGCGAGACCGCCGCCGACTTCCCGACGGGGTGGTCGCTCTTGACGAACTGGGGAACCAAGCCTCAGTGGCTGAATCCGACGAGCTTCGTATTCGTCAGCAACCTCGTCGGTGACGTGTTCCGAATGGATGTCGAATCCGGAGCGATCGATCGGCTCACGGGCCATTTCTCCCATGCGGGCTTCACGCGCGTACAGGTGCTCTCGAACGGGGATCTCCTGCTTCTCGGGCCATCGACCGGCTCACCCCCTCCGGGGAACCCGCTGGACCCGCACGATGCTGGAATGTTCAACGGTGATCTCTTCGTTCTACGCCGACCGTTTGATAACGAACCCCTTCCGCTTCACCGCAATGCGTGGGAAGGGATTGCCGTCTCGCGAGAGACGATGCAGATCGCGTGGTCGACGACCAACGTTCCCTTCTACGTGCGGAATCCGGATGGCTCGATCGCTCTCCTGGCAACAGGGTTTCGCTATCTGTGCCAACCAACCTCCATCCGAACTGGCCGCATCGCTTACGACTCGGAAGGAGTTCCCCGCCTCGAAGAGGAACGAGAGGTCATCTCCAAGTGGAACGTCGGAGCCGTATTCCTCGAACCCCAGGACTTCGTCGGCCCTTCCGACGAATCCCTGCTCGTCAGTGCCTACGGCATCGTCGACGGCTTCAGTGACAGGATCGTGGTCGACATGGCCGATGGTAGCTTCGCCAAGATGGCCCACCCGCTAGGGGGTGGATACGACGAGTGGGAGGGGGCCCACCCTTCGGGTGACTCAGCGTTCGTGGAAGTGTCGGACTCCTCGATCGGCGAACCCGGAGCAAGCTGGTTCCTGTACCTGTACGACCTGGCGACAGGGGCCTACCGAATCGTCACCGGAACCGAACGCGGTCTCTCCACACGAACCCGTGTTCTCCCCAGGAGGTCGATGGGCGCTCACAGCGACCGCCGCCCGTGGGGGTTGGCCGGGCTACAGCGCGGGAATCCTCCTCATCGACCTGGAAGCCGGCGCGAAATAGGATCCCTGTTCGGAATTCTCTTCCACCTTCATGCCCTGCATGTCCTTCAGGGTGTGTGAGAAGTCCGGACTAGACGGCGGGCAGGTCGCAGATCGTGATCGAGTGGGGCCTCAACGCCACCGCGCCCTCCTGAAAGCTCGAGCGCCACGGTCTCGGGGGCGACGCGATGCGGGGCCTCCACGTCGTTGAAGGCGTTCGGGCCGTCGCCGGCAAGAACAACGGCCTCGGCCGCGCCGGCCGGCGCGCGCCCATTCACGCGCACCCGGCACCGGAGTTCTTTCTCCGGGTGGCGGTTCACCAGGGCAAGGACAATGCGCTTTCGCTCGTCGTCGGCCGTGGCGACGGCGTCGAGCGCCGGAACGGATCCCTCTTCGCTCTCGAAGAGGTCGCCGTCGTGCCAGCAGTCGATCACGTTCGGGGCGAGCCGGTCCGAATACATCTTCATGACGTGGAAGGTGGTCCGTTTCACGATCCCGCCGGGGTGCACGTACAGCGGGCCGCGCGCGTTCACGACCGGCGCCATGCAGGCCATGCGGACGGTCTTCGCGTGACGCAGGCAGCCGTGTAAGAAGCAAGCAGAGAAAAGGGCGTCGGCCATGGTGTACGTGGCGTTGATGTCGTTCTTGTCCCGCGCAGGCACGTCCGCGAACAGGGCGCCGCGCAGCGGCGGATGATGCCACCCCCGCAGGTTCCACTCGTCAAAGGCAAGGGTCACCTTTCCGTCCAGGCCGGCGACGTGAATCACGCTCTCCGCCTTCCGGATCATCGCCTCCGGCGCTGTGGACCGGAGCATGCACGCAGCGTAATCCGACGGACGATTTTCCTGCCACAGGGCGTCCCAGTAGCCGTGGATGGAAATGGCGGACAGCCACGGTCCCGCTTCGCGAAGCAGGGGCAGCGTCCAGTCCGGATCGGGAAGCGCCGCGGCGAGCAGACGGATGGTCGGATCGGCGCGCTGTCATCATCTTGGCCGATTCCGCCACGAAGCCGGGCCAGGCGGACGCCTTCTTCGCCCCTATTTCGTGACCCCCGTAGTTCTCGTTCCCGATGCTCCAGAGACGGACGTTGTGCGGTTCGCCGTACCCGTTTTCCCGCCGCGCGGCGGCCCACCGGCCGAGGGAGCCGTTGCAGTACTCCACCCAGTCGCTCATCTCCTCTTCGTCCCCGCTCCCGGCGTTGGTGCAGATGTATGGCTCGGCTCCGATCGCCCGGCACCAGGCCACGAATTCGTCCGTGCCGAAGGTGTTGGGCTCCTCCACGTACCAGGCCTTGTCGTAGACGGGCCGCCGGGCGGGTCCGACGCCTTCCTTCCAGTGGTAGGCGCTCACGAAACACCCACCGGGCCAGCGGACGATGGGAACGCGAAGCTCGCGCAGCGCCTCGATGACGTCTGTTCGGAAACCGCGCTCGTCGGAAAGCAGCGATCCCGGCTCGAAGACGCCGCCGTAGACCTGCCGGTGAAAATGCTCCAGAAACTGCCCGAAGATCATCCGGTCGAAACGGACCGAGTCCCGGTCGGTGTCGATGTGTACGCGCCCGTTCAACAGTATCTCCCTGAAAGGTGTCCTCAGGCCGTGCAGACGCGGTTTCGCCCCTGGCCCTTGGCGGCGTCGACCTGGCTATCCATCCCGAAAACGCGATTCTGGTGAAAACAACGCCACCTGTCGAAGTGTGTCCTCAGCCGTGGAACGTGCCGGCCAGCCGACGTCATAAGCTAGCGGTCTCCGCCGGTGCCGTTCAGCAGCTAGGATGGCGTGGTTGGCACGACAGCCCCTACGGCGCCCCAGACAACCTCTCTGCAGGAGTCCGCTACGACGCGCTTGCCAATTTCGAAGCGCCGGGCGGTGCCGCGTTCCGCGTCGCGCTGATCCCGAGCCCGGTACGACTGTGCTCTTACCTGCCAGACTTGTGGGGTTGGCAGCGGCAGGCGGTCCTGCTCGGTCTGAACTCGGACGTCCACGAATGGGTATTCCCGACAGCAGCGTTGCCGGCGCGGCGGTGCCCAGCCGCAACCGATGGCGAGGCAATCGCGCTCAGCGGAAGTCCCGAGGCGCTGGCCCACTTGACCTCCGGCAAATGCGCTTCCAAAGGTCCGCTTTCATTACTCTTCTTGGAAGGCGGACGCGGGTTCCGAGGCGTACGCAACTATCGGAGATAAGTATTTGGTTTAAAAAAGGAATGGTGTAGGCGGCGGGAATCGAACCCGCAGCAAGAAGGGCGTCGAGTCAAAGAAATCAAGGACTTACTAGCCTGACCCGGGGCGCTCTGGGGGCGCGGAGTGAGAAATCTGGCCTGCACGCAGAAAAAGTGGCACACCCGTTGGCGACCGAATGCAGGCGGAATCCGGGCTGGCGGAGCCTGAACCCGCGAGCTCTTGAAACCCATTCAGGCGCGACATGCTGATTTCGGTGCGTTGCAGTTGCAGCGCCTCCACTTCACAATGTCCTGAAACGCAGCAGCGAAAACATTCCGAAATACTGTTGGGGGAAGGGCATGAACATCACCACTTGGGGCGCGGCAGTGGTTCTATTTGTTGCGGGAACGACTTCTGCAATCGCGGCACCGTTGACCGAGGGCAATCTCGTCTTCCAGTCCCGTGGCACGATTTACGAATACACGCAGAGCGGCCAGGTCGTACAGACGTTCTCGATACCGGCCCCGGTTCCCGACTGGCGATCCACCGAGTACGCACGCGACATCGTCGTACTGAATCGCTCTTACATACTAGTCTACAACGGTACGTTCGACCCATACCTGAGCATCCTCGACATCAACACGAACACGTGGACACATCGCAAGGACCCGGGCCTGTGGACCATCAACAACAGCAGCTACGGTGGTATTGCCGCGAACGAGGATTACGCGTTTCTGTCGGACATGGGGCCTGACTACAACAATCCTGAGGGTGTCGTGCGATTCGATCTCGACAGCATGGCATCGGTCGAGATCGAAGTGGGCGAAGGGGTTATCGACGTCAACCTGGGACTGGACGGAAAGCTATACGCGCTGTTCCCGGGTGGCAGTCCCGGCGGGCGGTACGTCAAGGTGTATAATCCGGAAAAACTGACACATATCGGTGACGTCAGCCTCGCGGACATCTTCGGACACACGGCGCATCGTGCGATCGCGGTGAATGAGATCGGCGAGATGTTCATCGCCGACTGGGACGGTGACATACAGAAGATCGATCAGGCAGGTAATGTGACTGCCCAGACCAGTATCTGTGGTTTGGGTTACTCGTGCAGCCTCTACGACGTCGACGTCGCGGAAGACGGTACCGTGATCTCCAGCTCGCGTTCCGGTGACGTGTTCATCATGGACTCGGATCTGCAGAACATTCGCTATTTCAGGGCGGCGTCCAGCGGCGGCTTCGTCAGTTTCGTCGGTTACAGCCTGATCCCGATCAAGATTCTCCTCGATCAGGCACTGAACTTCGAAGGTTGTGTCGAAGCGACTGATCCGGACGGCGCGCTGTTGAGCTTCAGCCTGATGAACTCCAATCCGGAAGTCGTGACCTACAGCTGGATGACGTCGACGGGCGTCAATGGTTCGGAATCAACGTTCGAGGCGCCGGTCGCCGTGAACGAGACCGTCAAGATCGCCGCATCGATAACCGAGCCGCTCAGCGGCAACACCCAGGATACCGAGATAGGAGTCTGCGTCAGCGATACGACGCCCCCAGTGATCGAGATTCTGTCTCCGCTCCCCGGCGAGCTCATCAAGTCCGGCAAAATCGACCTCGATGTTTCGATCGTTGATACGGTCGATCCGGATATCTCATCGTACGAGGTGTTCCTCGGGCGGGCGCTCGAGATGTCTTACCCAGGTGATTCGCGGAAATTCAATATCAACCTTTCGCGATCAACATCGAAAGGCGACGAGATCGTCGATATCACGGTGTTTGCGGAGGACTACTCGGGTAATCGAAGCGAGGCGAGCGTACAGGTTGAGCTGCGGGCCAAACCGTCGCCTCCGAAGAAGTGACGCTGGTGTTGATAGCTGTCCCGGTCAAACACTCGGAACTTCCCGCCACTGCTTGCAGTCTCTGACCGCAGGGGCAGATGAGTCGGCCTTCCCCATGGTTTGGGTGGGTCGGCTCCCACATCACCGGTTTCGAGGCCTGCTCAGCGTTCACTCACGTTCCGGCCTGCGCGCTCGCTAGGTCACCCAAGGCGACCCGTTGCACCAGAGGCTTCGGCCGTCTTGTCACATCCACGACCGCTCCGATTGCTACCGGCTGGAGCGACCAGTTGCCGGGTGGGACTTGCACCCACTGAGAATCGGCGCCTTTGCACGGCGCACCAAACCCGGGGCGGTTCAGCGCGGCTGTCGGGGGATCTGACTGCTTTATAGA
>CAVROS010000007.1:0-197033 GCA_963722885.1 uncultured delta proteobacterium | reverse complement strand
CTAGACAGCCCGAGTCTACAGCCCGCCGCAATCCGTCGGATTCCCGGCGTTCTCCGCGCTCGCGGGACTCGTGTCGCGCGCCGCACGGCAACAGCCCGCGACAGGCGGGGCGGCGCCAGCTATTCTCATGGAGCGCTCCGAGGACTTCATCGAAGGCATCGTGCGCAAGTCCCGCCCGGACGGATCAACGGAATCCATAGCAGGGCGGCGACCGTGGCTCAATCCCCTCAATACTTCCCAGCATCTGGTGGCGACCCGTCGTGGCTCACCCCACCCCCCAGAAACCGAGCAGTTTCCGCGCGAACGAGAGGCTCGTTGGCATGACCCCCGAGACCCCGACAACGACTGGATTCCAGAGATTTCTCAGAGGCTTGCGATTCCTCACCGGCTCGATCCTGCTACTGCTCGTCGCCGGGCCCGCGGGGTCCGATCTCCTCGCGAGCTACGAGCCATCCGAGACCGATCTGACGCTCAGCTCGCCGGATCCCGGAATGTCTGTCGTCTGGCCGACGCTCGGAGGAGTGGGAGGGGTTCCTGCGGCGACCGAAGGCTCCCACGTCGTGAAGATCGAGTGGGTCGGCGAGGCGGACCGCAAGGTGGAGGTGAAACATCAGTGGTCCGGCCCGACCTTCGACCTGGCGGGCCACTCCTGGATCCTGGTGGACGTCTTCATCGCCACCCCCTCCGCGCTCCCCGAAACCGCAGGTATCTGGGACGACATCTTCGAATGGATCCCGGGCTCTCCGGTCCCTGCCGTCACCCACCAGTGGATCACGGTCGCGATGAACGTCTTCCATCGAGAAGACGAGAACCTGGACCACATCTGGGCCCTGCTCTTCGAGCATCTCGCTGGCGATGACGGCACCCTCTACCTGGACAACCTGCGGCTGGTGCCCTCGCGGGAGATCCGTTTCGCTGGCCACGACTGGTACGTGAAGAGCAGCGGCGAGCCATTCGGTCCGGGTCCAAACCACTTCTCGGAAGCTCCCGAGGATGTCTGGGTCGACAGCAGTGGCCATCTTCACATGAAGATCGTCAAGAGAGACGGCCTCTGGTATTGCACCGAGATCGTCGCCAAGGAGTCTTTCGGAAACGGGACCTACGTATTCACCGTGGAGACCCGTGTGGACCAGCTGGACCCGGACATCGTAGCGGGCTTGTTCCTCTGGGATGGGGATGCCCCGGAGCATCACTACCGCGAGATCGACATCGAGTTCGGCCGGTGGAAGGATCCGCAGAGTCAGAACGCCCAGTACGTGATTCAGCCGTGGGACGCTCCCGGAAACCGCTACCGCTTCGACGTCGACTACCCGGGCCCCGCCGATCCCACCACCCACGTGATTCGCTGGGCGCCCGACCGAATCGACTTTACCAGCTACTACGGACCGTTCAGGACCTATCCGGGCGCTGGTGGCATGATCGCCAGCTGGTCCTACACGGGGGCCGACATCCCGCCGGCGGGGGGTGAGACCCCACGCATCAACTTCTGGCTGGTCGATGGGTTGCCTCCGACGGACGGCGAGGAGGCCGAGCTCGTGATATCGGACTTCGGATTCCGTGCCGAATACCCCGTAGCGGACTGCAGCGACGGCTTCGACAACGACGGAGACGGCTTCACGGACTTTCCCAACGACCCCGGCTGCCGTGACGCGGAGTCGAACCTCGAAGCACCCCAGTGCCAGGACGGCATCGACAACGATCCCGCCCAGGATGGCCTGATCGACTTCGACGGGGGCGAGACGATCCATGGCGAGTGCTCGGGTGGAAGCTGTCCGGCAGGGGTGAGCGACCCCGATGCGGACGGCGTCGCAGATTCGGACCCGAACTGCACGACCGCGTTCCGCAACTGCGAGAAGGAGCGCTGCAGCGACTGCGGTCTGGGAGTCGAGCTGCTCCTGCTCCTGCCCGTACTGCGTCTGACATGGGCTCGGCGGCGGCGAGATTGAGCTTTGCGGAGTACGCTAGCCCCATGCCGCGGACCGACTCGTCGGGCACCGATCGAGAGTGGTCGCTGAGAGAGTACTCTCCCAGCGACCGGGAGGAAGTGTTCCAGCTCAGAACGGACGTCTATGGGGAGGCCTTTCCCGAGGACGACTGGGTCTGGAAGTTCGAGCGTTCTCCGCTGGGACCCGCGCGCATCTACCTGGCTGAGAGCCAAGGGAGGATCGTCGGCCTCCGAATCTATCCCTTTAGAGAAGTCAAGATCCTGAACGACGTCTGGCGATCTGTCTTGACCGTAGACGGCATGGTTCATCCGGACTTCCGGCGGCTCGGGATCTGGTCCGGTCTGATGCGCGAAGGGATCCGTCGTTTGCGCGCCGAGGGAATCCACCTCGCGCTCTCGTTTCCGGGGATACACAGGCATACCTACGCTGCCTTCCTGAAGCTCGGCTTCTTGGACGTCGGCCCGATCCCGCTGCTGGCAAAGCCCCTGCGGCTGGGAGGTCTCCTCTCCAGAGTTGTCCGCAGCCGGCGGCTGCAATCCTCGGCGGATCGCGTTTCGAGGTTCCTTCCCGGAACCCGTCAACGGAGGCCGCCGCCCCAGGCCGGTGATCTCGCGATCGAGAGGATCGACGGTTTCGACGACCAGTTCGACCGGCTTTGGGAAGAAGAATCGCGACAGCGAACGTTCTCATTGGTTCGGGATCAGAAATATCTGAACTACCGATACCGCGACAGACCCGGCGAGAAGTATGCTCTGTTCGCAGCGTATAGAAAGAAGGAGTTGACGGGGTACGTCGTCGTGCGGCGCGCTCTCCAGATGTTCGATCTCTCGATAGGTCTGATCATGGAACTATCGACGAAGGGAGACACCGCTGACGCTGGCTCCCTGGTGAGTGAGGCCATCCGCTACCTGTACGAGGATCAGGTCGATGCCGTCGGCTGTCTGATGGTGAAGCACTCTCCGTACTACGGCGTGCTGAGACGAGCGGGGTTCTTGCCCGTACCGAGCCGTTTCAACTCCAGAGATTATCATCCCGTGGTGGAAGCAGACCCCTCCAAGTTCTCGAAAGTCGTGATGGCTGAACGCAGCAACTGGCACTTCACCTGGGGTGATTTTGACGTTGGATGACCAGGGACGCCATCCTATCGTTCGGGACCGCTGATGTGTGCTGTCGAAGTCGCATTCTGGTTCTCTGCATTTCTGATCTCCTACACAATGGTGGGATACCCGCTGCTCGCGCTGCTGCTGGGAACCATCTGGCGTAGAGATCCGGAGAAGGCGGAGCTCACGCCCACGATGACCCTGATCATCGCGGCGTACAACGAGGAGGATGCGATCGCCGAGAAGATCGAGCAGTCGCTCGCCCTCGACTATCCTGAAGACAAGCTCGAGATCCTCGTCGCAGACGACGGTTCCACCGATCGAACCACCGAGATCGTGCGCTCGTTCTCGGACCGGGGAGTCCGGCTGCACCGCTGCGAGGGCCGTGTCGGAAAGACCGCTACCCTGAACGAGGCCGTCTCCGCCGCAAACGGGGAGATCCTGGTCTTCTCCGACGCCACCACGGTGTACGCCCCCGATAGCCTGCGGGAACTCGCGGCGAGCTTCGCAGATCCCGGCGTCGGATGCGTGGGTGGACGCGTCGCCTATCACTACGGGGAAGACGTCGCGTCGAGCGGTTTCCGCGTCTATCAGCGCTTTGCCATCGCGGTTCGGAGAGCCGACGGACGCTTCGGCTCCATCACCTCGGTGAGCGGTGCCATCCACGCTCTCCGAAAGGAGCTGTTTCGCCCTGCCGCTCCGGAGTTCACACCCGACCTCTCCAATCCGGTGCACACGGTGGCCCAGGGCTACCGGGTGATCTACGAAAACGACGCCGTCGGCCTGGAGCGATCACGCACGCGCTTTCGAGACGAGTACCAGGCCCGGATCCGTAACGGCATTCTCCACAACTCGATGATCGGGTACATCGTCAAGGAGCTGATCGGCGCAAGATGCTTCGCGTATCTCTTTCAGATGGTGAGCCACAAGTTCCTCCGCTGGTGGCTCGGACCGCTGCTCCTCCTGGCGCTCGTCACCAACCTGATCCTGATCCCTCAGGGACCGCTGTACGCTACTCTTGCGGTGATCCAGCTCGCGCTCCTGGCCCTCTCGGTCACTGGAGTCGTCACCGAGGAATCGGAGAGGAAGATTCCCGGCGCGTCCAGTCTGGCTTTCTTCCTGGTGGGGAATGCGGGCATGTGCGTGGGGATCGTCCGCTGGCTGCGAAGCGGCGGGATGAAGACGTGGGAGCCGATTCGGTGACGGCGGCGCTGTGGCCTGGAAGTATTCCTGTTCCTGGTGCTGCCTGTCCTGCTCCTGGCGTGGCTTTTCTCCTGTGTCGTCCGCGAGTATCGAGGCGATCGGGTGCCGATCCTCCTCTACCATCGCCTGATCCGGCGCAGCGCTGCAAGAGAGGGATCGGTAAGTGATGAGGAGATGATCTGGACCGTCTACGACGACTCCTTTGCCGCGCAGATGGCTTCGCTGAAGGAATCCGGGTACAGGACGCTGGATCTCGACGAGTACCTGCAGATTCGAGCAGGGAGAGCACCGCTACCGACCAAGCCGATCCTCATCACCTTCGACGACGGCTACGAGAGCAACTACACGCTCGCCTATCCCGAGCTGCGAAGGAACGGCCTCTGCGCGACGATCTTCGTGGCGCCGGAGCCAGATGCCGAGAGCCAGCAGCTGATCGAGGGAATCGACGCGTTTCTCTCGGGAGCGCAGATCCGGGAGATGAGCGAGAACCGCATCTCCATCCAGTCCCATGGTCTGACGCACTGCATCCTGACCGAGCTCGATGACGACGGCGTGAGGAGAGAACTCACGGCTTCGAAGGGGCAACTCGAGGAGATCACCGGCAAGGCGGTGAATCACCTGGCGATCCCGAGGGCCGGTTACAGCAGGAAGATCCGCAGATTTGCCAGGGAGGCCGGCTACCGCACGGTGTGCGCCAACAACAAGGGCTCGGCGAGTGGACTCTCGAGCCTGATGGCGCTCCCCAGAATCGTAGTGGAACGCGACATGACGATCGAGGAGTTTCGCGACTGTCTGGGCCCGCGCGGTACGCTGACGCTGAGGATTCTCGGGAACCTGAAGCGGATTCCGGAGCGGATCGGCGGGGCCAGATTCGCTCAGAGGGTTCGCGAGTGGCTCTATCAGCCGCCTCTGGTAAGGCTGTTCAGGACGTCGGCATTGAAGAAAACCGTGGCGTTGGGCGGCCTGATCTACGCCCTGGCGGCGGTCGCGTTCTGGGTCTACCTGCTGCAGATCTAGCCTCTGCCGTGCTAGCTCTTTCCCCCGGATACCAGCTCCTGGTTTGCGAGTCGCTCCAGCGGGAAGGGGTCGTCGCCTTGCAGCTCGGCCTTTTCCGGGAAGAAACGCTGCGCATCGGCGAGGAGGATTCCGGTCTCAGGGGGCAGGCCGGTCTCGATCAGCTTGCGCGCGACGCGGATGTACTCGTCCTGCACCATCTGCAGGTGCCTGGCGGCGCTCCTCTCGCCCTGCGGCACTTCCTTCAGGTCGAAGTACTCGGCCACGCTCTGCGGGGGCTTCAGAATCAGGACCGGATTCTTCTGGTCGTCCTCCTCCAGACGGCCGCGCACCGTCGCTTGGTAGAGCATCGGCGAGAGGTCTTCGTGGGTGATGTTCCAGTGGCGCTCGTACGGCTTGTGGGTGAAACAGTCGACCTCGTCGTCTTCGGTAACCGCGATGGCGAAGATCGCGCCGGGGAACTGGGCCCGAGATGCCTGGTAGTCTTCGAGAACCAGCTTCCCGTAGGACACGCACTTGTCGCTTCCCGGGGCGCTCTCGGCCTCTCCTGTGGAAGAGGCGCCAGAGGAAGCGGGCGCGGTGACGGGTGTGACAGCCGGCTCTCCCTGGGGCTGCTCGACCTGGGGGCTTTGGCCGTACTCCTCGCGGCTCGAAGGCCCTCTGCGAGTCACCGTCTTGCCGGGCAGGTGGGGGAAGCGGATCGTGATCGCGGTGCCCTTGCCCAGCTCGGAGTCGATGGAGAGCTCCCCCTGGAACTCCTCGACCGTCTGCCTGACGAAGACGAACCCAAGTGAGTGGAGCTCTCCGTCCAGTGATTCCTTGTCGGTCAGCAGCTGCTGCTTCTTCTCCGGCGTCATTCCCGAGCCGTCGTCGCTCACCTGCATGACCACCCGGTTCTCCTTCGACACAGGCGGTGGTGCGGAGGATGCCGACCTTCTGCTGACTCATGGCGTCGACCGCGTTCATGATCAGGTTGAAGTACATGCGGCGGAAGCGCGGCAGGTTTCCGGACAACACGGCGGAATCCAGCTGACCGAGCTGGAGATCGACGCGCGCGGCGCTCTTCTCCATGACGTAGCCGTGGATGACGTTGCGGGTGAGCTCTTCGATCTCGGCCGCGATGTCGAACTCCTCGCGCACCTGCCCGGTTGCCTGCTCGTCGAGGAAATGCTGGATCCGGCGCTGCACCCCACCGATCCAGTTGACGCAGTTCCGGTAGAGCAGGCGCGAGCCGACCGAGCGCGAGTCCTGGGGCAGGAAGTCCATGACCTTGTCGATCCGGCCCCAGAGTGGATTCAGGATCAGCGCGCAGAGGGAGTAGATGGTGTCGATGTACTTCCGGCCGGTCAGCAGAATGGTCCGGTCCGGCGAGAAGTTCCTCACGGCGTTGGAGTAGTTCTGGAAGGCCTTCCGCAGGTTGACGGCCTGCTCCTTCAGCACCTGCAGGTCTTCGCCGTGCAGGACCTGCGCCTGGTCGATGCTGTAGATCTCCAGATCCGTGTTGAGCGTCACGTGAAAGTGAATCACTTCGTTGATGAAGCGCTCCACGCGCAGGTCGTGAATCAGGAACTTGATCTCGGCGACTTCTTTCTTGATGCCTTCCTTGTAATCAGCCATGACTTGAACCGGTTCGGCCTCTCCTCGAGAGTTCCAGTGAGCAAGGGGTGCGTCTGCGTCGCCCCAGGCTAGCGAAGCCTGGATCGGGGCGATGCGGGCCTTCGCCCCCCGGGGCAGGCAACTCGAATCAGCGGAGCTCGTCTCCTCGGAGGGCCCGAAAGGCAGCGCCTACCACCCCGGCGTCGTTCCCGAGCTCCGCTCTGGAGAACTGGAACCGCTGTCCCCAGGCAGTTTCCGCCAGACGAACCTTTTCGCGCAGCGCCGGAACGAAGAACTCGAATTGGCGCTCCATCAGTCCGCCGCCGAAGACGACCATCTGTGGCACGAAGGTGTGCAGAATCGTCCAGAAGGCGGAAGCGACGGCCTGGGCGGCGCGTTCGACCAGCAACGAGGCGCTCTGGTCCCCCGCGCCGGCTCTCTCGAAGACCTCTGCGGCGTCTCCGAATCCCTGGGCCCGCCCCGCCTTCGCGAGCGCGGTACCGGAGGCGAGACTCTCCAGGCATCCCCGCATTCCGCAGTAGCACTCCGGACCCTCCGGATCGACGAGGATGTGGCCGATCTCCGGGTGTTCGCCATTCATGCCCCGGTAGACTCGCCCTCCGACCAGGGCTCCCCCGCCCACCCCCGTTCCGAATGTCAGCATCACGACTTCCCGAAGCGAACGGGCAGAGCCAGCACACGCCTCACCGAGCACGGCGGCGTCGGCATCGTTCTCGAGATGGGCGGGGACACCGAATCTCTCTCCCAGGACGCGCACCGGGTTCGCGCCTTCCCATCCGGGCAAGGTGAATGGGTTATGGATGGTGCCTGTCACGGGGTTCACGGGGCCGGCGCATCCGATGCCCAGGCCGACGAGCTCTTCTCGCCTGCACCCCGCCGACTCCAGGAGTTCGTCGATCGCGCGTGCGATCTTCTCCACGGCCTCCAGGAAACCCTTTTCCGGCTCGGTCGGGAAGACCCGCCGCCGCTCGATGCGGCCGGATTCGCGAACCACTCCGACGGAGATCGTGGTTCCCCCGATATCGACTCCGATCGCCACCGCCTCGCGCATCAGAAGTGCCCGTCACCCGCACCCGAAGCCCGCATCTAGTGGACCTCGGCGTTGCTCGACATCCTCTCGAGCAGCTGGGTGGTGATCTCCCCTACGACATCGAGATGCCCCGGACCACACCGAACCGCGTGAAACGCCTCGGCGAGATCGATCTGGTACCTCTGCCCGATCCCGGACGCCATGGTCCGGATCAGATCGTGAACCCCCGAAGCCAGCTGCTGCTTCTCATCCGCGGTCAAGCTCAGAGGATCCGCATCCGCGAGAAACCAATCGGCCAGCATCTCGACCTGGGACTGGTGACAGAGGATGCTCTGGACCTTCTTCTCGAAGGTGTCTCCAATGTCCACGATCCGATTCGGCGCTCGCTCCGTCGGCATCATGTACCAGACCTCCTCGGGCTGGTGGGGGTCCAGCCCCGCTTCGATCTGGTCCGGGAAATACAGTGGGAAGCAGGTGAACACCGCGACCTCCGAAGCGATCCTTCCGACGGTGATGTGGTCGGGATGGATCTCGTAGCTCAGCCAGGGATCCAAGGTGACGATTCGGTCTGCTCGAAGCTTGCGCACCCAGAAGGCGAGCTTCTCCTTCAGCTCCTCGCCATGACTGCGGAGCGACCCGTCGGGGAACCAGAAGCCGACCGGTTCGTGTCCACCGATCACCTCCATCGCCCGGGTGAGTTCGCCCCTGCGCCGCTCGGCGACCTCGGCCCGGGTTCGGCCGATGATCTTGGTTCCCATGCTCCCGTCGGTCGCGGAAATCGCGTACACCTGATGGCCTTCCTCGGCCCACTTGGCCATACTCCCGCTCGCGAGGAACTCGGCATCGTCGGGATGTGCGTATACCGCGAGTATGTTCATGGCCTACTCCCTTCTGCACGGAGCTTCGCCGCGATATCGGGCGCGATCCGGCGCCCCTATCTTACCCTTCTCGTGGCTTCGGCATGCCCCGTAGCCGGCTTCGGTTCGGAGCGGGTGAGCGCGGGGTTCCGGTGGCAGCCTTTCCCGATGCCGAAGCTCTGGGAGAGGCGCTCGCCCGGGAAATCCTGGAGGAGGCCGAGACGGCGCGCGAGGAGGGGCGGAGCTACCTGCTGGGCTGTCCGGCGGGGCGAAGCCTTCGCAGCACCTATGCGGCCCTTGCAGATCTCGCGGCCGCACGGGGTGCCGACCTCTCCCAGTTCGTCGCTGCGATGATGGACGAGTACCTGGTCCCGGCTCCGGGGGGTCCAGAGCTGTGTCCTGCCGATGCGCACTACAGCTGCCGCGGATACGGCCGTCGGGAGATTCTCGGGCGCATCAACCAGGGCCTGCCTCCGGACCGGCGGATCCCGCTGGAGAACCTCTGGTTTCCCGAGCCCGACGAACCGATGGCGTACGAAGCGCGTCTCCAGGCCGCCGGCGGGATCGATCTCTTTCTGGTGGCGGCGGGCGCGTCGGACGGTCACGTCGCCTTCAATCCGGTCGGAACCACCCTCGCCACGCGAACCCGGGTGATCCAGCTCAGCGCGGCCACCCGCTGCGACAACCTGGAGACCTTTCCGGACTTCGGGGCTCTCGATGAGGTACCGACGCTCGGCGTGAGCGTGGGGCTGGGCACGATCGTCGAACAGTCCCGCCGCGTGGTCCTGGTGATGACGGGAGAGGAGAAACGCGCTGCGGTGTCGCGTCTTCGTCGCTGCGCGGATTTCACCTCCGACTGGCCGGCCAGCTTCATCTACCGCTGTCAGAACCCCACGATTTTCGTGGATCGGTTCGCGAGCCCCGCCGCATAGCGGGCCTCCATGCTCCCCCTCGACGCTCCTCCCGATGCCCCCGTGCCGGCCTCCTCTTCCGTCTCGACCCCGCGCGCCTATCGCAATTTCACCTTCGGAACCGGTCTGTGGTTCGGCGGCTGGGGGATGCTGCAGGTGCTGTTCTCGTGGCTCGTCGTCGGAGAGCTGCGGGCGAGCGAGGAGCTGGTGGGCATCGCACAGATGGCGTTGATGTTTCCGGCTCTCTTCTTCCTGCTGATCGGCGGCGCCGTCGCCGACCGGGTCGACCGGCGTCGCCTGCTGGTGTGGCTTGCAGCTTGCGGCGGGCGGCCTGGCCGCCGCGCTGGCGGCGGCGCGTCTGGGCGGGCGCACTCAGCTTCTCGCTGGTCATCGCCTTTGCGGTCACCATGGGAACGGTCTCGGCGCTCGCCTTCCCGGCGCGCGACGCGCTGCTCTACGACGTAGCCGGCAGCAACCTGATGCGGGCGGTCACCGGCATCACGCTGATCCAGTTCATCGGGCAGGGAGTCGGCCAGCTGCTGGCGGGCTCGGCGCGATACCTGGGAAGCCCGACGACCCTGACGCTCGAGAGCCTGCTCTTCCTGGTCGGAGCCCTGGGGTTCGCCCGAATCCCGCGCAGCGCCTCCCCGCGAGCCCACCGCACCGAGCGGATCCGACCGTCGGAACTCCTCGAAGGGATCCGCGAAGTGGTCCGGTCCCCCGTTCTGCGCCCCGCCTGGCTGCTGGCGATGGGGGTCGGTCTGTTCTTCGCAGGGCCCTACTTCGTGGTCTTCCCGCTCCTGAACCGCGAGTACTTCGGCGGTGACGTCGGCGAGCTGAGCCTGATCTACATGACCTTTCCGGCCGGCTCCATCCTGGGACTGATCCTGCTGTGGCGCCGCGGCCATGTGCGACGCCCGGGCCGGGCGATCGCGCTGGCGCAAGCAACGGCCGCCCTCAGCCTGCTCGTGATCTCCGCCGGGATCCCCTTCGCCGCGACGCTCCTGGCGGGCACCGTCTGGGGGATCTGCGGCGCATTCTTCATCAGCTCCACTCGGACCATCTTCCAGGAGATCGCCAGCGACGCACACCGGGCGCGGGTGCTCTCGGTCCAGATGCTGGGCGCGATGGGGGCCAGCACACTGGGCTCACCGCTCGCGGGCTTCCTCGCCGGCCAGCTGGGGGCGCTCGGCGCCTTCACATTCTGTGGGATCGCGATGCTGGTCTTCGTGGCCCTCGTCTGCCTCTTCACCGACATCTGGGCCTACGAGTAACGGCGAAGCCCACCCGGGACCGGGAGTATCTCAGTCCACCATGCAGGCGGAGCTTCCGTCGTAGCGGGCGGTGCGTTCGGCGACGAACGAGATCCAGGCGCGAACCGCCTTCTCTTCCTCGAGGAGCTCCGCATCGACCTGCGCCACCATGTCTTCCATCTCGACCAGGCAGCGCGCCAGGCTGCGCTCGCTGACGTAGACACACAGGCAGGCCCGCCTGGCCACGTACTCCGTGGCCGCTCCCGCCTGGTGCAGGATGGGCCGCACCGAGTAGTAGGCCATTCCCGCGACCAGCAGCAGCAGGACGAGTGCGATCCACTTCCAGCGTCCAGACATTTCGCTACCTCTCAACCCAACGCCGCGGCGACTTCGCGGCCAGCGCGCAGGCCGCTCTCGATGGCGCCGTCGATGAATCCCCGCCACCCGTTGGCGTTGTCACCGCTCGCGTAGAAGACCCGTCCCTCCGGTCGCTGCAGCTCCCGCAGATATCGGGTGAGCTGACCCGGCCGGAAGACGCACCAGGTGCCGCGCGCGTAGGAATCGGCATTCCAGTCGTAGCCGACCGCCCACTCGACCTCCGCCCCGGGGAGGAGCCGACGCACGGCGTTCTGGATCGCCTCGTCGTCGTTGATGTCGATCAGCTTGCCGCTGGGTCCGAACGCGGTGAACACGGTCCCATCCGCGTCCGAGAACTCGGTCATGAGCGAGCTCAGCGGGGCCGGCCACGGCGCAACCCCGCTGAAGGCCCCGATCGGGCCCCGGACCCGGATGTGGAGCTTCACGCCACTCCCGGCATGACCCTCCTTGGCGGCAGCCCGCTTCTCCGAGGAGAGGGCAGGCGAGAACTCGATCTGGTTCAGGACGTTCAGCGGGGAGGTGACCACGACGGCCCGGGCCGAGACCGTCTCCCCACCATCGGTGGTGACGATCACCTGATCGCCATCCTGTCGGACCGACTTCACCGCGGTGGAGAGGCGAAGCTCGGGCCGCCCGTCGGCGAGGATCCCCTCGATCAGCGTCTTGGTGCCACCGCGGAGCCAGTAGCGGCCGACCGAGTCCATGTAGGCCGGGAGGGTCGCGCCCGGCAGTGTGTACCAGCGGTGCATCTCGAGCATGGCCGCCTCCGATGGATCGCAGTGGCAGGAGGTGGCGAAGATGGCGTCGATGACGTCCCGCTGATCTTCTGGAAGACGCAGCCCGTCGAGGCGATCCGCGACCGACAGGTGATCCACCTCCGCGACGCCGGGCACGAAGAGTTGATCGTGGGGGCGCGGCATGAGCTGCATCGCGTCGAAGAAGAAGGCCCCGGCGCCGCGGAAGCCCAGCAGGGAGAGATCGTCGAGGGATCCCTCCCGGAGCTCGCCAGAGGTCACCCAGGCAGTCCGCGGGGGCGCCGTGAGCGCGGGCTCCTCGATCTCGAGCCCGTAGCGGGTGATCTCGGCCCAGACGTGCGGCTGGGTCCAGTGGACGAAGGCGCCCCCCAGCTCGACCTGGTGCCCTCCGACCTCCGAGGTGAAGGTCCGTCCGCCGATGCGCGGACGCGCCTCGAGGAGCAGCACGCGAAGCCCGCTCATGCGCAGCTCCCGGGCGGCCGTCACGCCAGCGAACCCGGCCCCCAGGACGATCGCGTCGTAATCGGGGGAAGCACCGGATCCACCGGCCCGAGGCTCCTCTTCCGCTTCCGGCTCTGCACCGGAAGCGGTCTTCCCGCCCGCGAGTCCGGTCGCGGCCAGCGCTCCGAGACCGGTGTTGCGTACGAACTGCCGCCGCGTCCAGCGCCCGCCGCTCGAGTCTGTCTTCCGATCACTCACTGGCCTGGTCCTCCAGGAAGCAGATGATGTCCTGCCGATCCTCACTCCGCTTGAGTCCGGTGAACGGCATCCAGTTGCTGTCGACGAATGCCGCAGGGTCCGCGAGGTACCGATCGAGCTTCTCGCGGTCCCAGGTGAAGTCGGCATCCTGAAACGCGTGGGAGTAGTTGAAGCCGGGGGCGGTGCCCGCCTTTCGCCCGATCACCCCGTGCAGGTTGGGACCGACCACGTGCGGACCTCCGGCTTCGGCCGTGTGGCAGACCTGGCATTTCACGAAGACCTGCCGGCCTCGGGCCTGATCGCAGACACGCATCTCGTCGGCGGCGGAGGAGACGAGCGCGGCCAATGCGGCGCCGGCAAGCGCGGCGGCCAGCCACCCGGCCTTGGCGAATCTGAAGTTCACCAGCGAGCTCCTGTTCTCGGGCGCAGCGAGACGATCCTACGCCGGGGAATCCACGAACGGCTATGACGGCCATCATACCCCGGGGCCTCGCGGTCGATCTTCCCGCGCCTGTCCACCCGCTGGGCTATCGTGGAGAGCCACCGGCGGGCCAGGGCCTGTGGCGCCAGCAGAAGCGGAGGAGCAACAGATGTCTTTTCAGGAGTACGCATCCTATGACGGCCTTGGACTGGCGGAGCCCCCCCAACAGCGACAGAGGATCAATCCCAAGTCCGTCTCAATGGAGGCTTCGAGATGAAGATCATCAGCCTGGACCAGATCACCCGGAACAAGGTGGACATGGAAGGCGCGAAGGATGTCTGCAAGCAGATACCCCTGGGTCAGAACGACGGCTCACCGGCGTACTCGTTCCGCGTATTCAGCCTCGATCCCAGCGGTCACACCCCCTACCACCAACACCCGTACGAGCACCTGAACTACGTGATCGAAGGTCATGGCACGCTGATCGAGGAGAGCGGCGCCGAGCGCGAGGTCAAGAAGGGCGATTTCGCTCTGGTCCTTCCCAATGAAAAACACCAGTACAGGAACGAATCGAAGGATGAGCCGTTCGTGATGATTTGCGCGGTGCCGAAGGAGTTCGAGTAGAGAGCCCGATCCGGCTGCGTCCGCGCCTGGAAGCGCGCGGTGCCATCTGGAGGTGATTCATGGCCTACCAACACTACGATCGCCTCACCGCTCTGGACGCCATGTTTCTGGACCTGGAGGAGACCCACGTGCACATGCACGTGGGTGCCGTGGCGCTCTTCGACGCCGCCCCGCTCTTGAACACAGACGGGGAGCTCGAGATCGATCGCATCCGCTCCGTCGTCGAGGCGGCACTCCCGAACAGCCCCCGCTTCCGGCAGAAGCTGTCGTGGATTCCCCTCTTCGGGCATCCGGTGTGGGTGGACGACGAGCGATTCAACCTGAGCTTCCACGTGCGCCACACCAGCCTGCCCCGTCCCGGAGACATCCGACTGCTCAAGCGCCTCGCCGGACGAATCCTGTCCCAGAAGCTCGACCGCGGGAAACCCCTCTGGGAGATGTGGGTGATCGAGGGGATCGAGGACAATCGCTTCGCCATCATCGCCAAGGCCCACCACTGCATGGTGGACGGAATCTCGGGTCTCGATCTTCTGGCGGGCATGCTCCGCGCCGATCCCGACCCGACCCTGGAGCCGGCCTGCTCGTGGTACCCGAGGCCGTCCCCGAGCCGGCGGCGGCTGATCGGGAAGGAATTGCTCCACCGCGCTTCCTGGCCACTCTCGGCCGTCCGCTCGGCGGGGAGCGCCCTCGGGAAGCCTCGCGAGATGCTCGGCGATCTGGAGGAGATCGCCCGCGGACTCAGCGAGGTCCTGACCACCGGGCTCCGGCCCACCGCATCGACTCCCCTGAATCCGGACATCGGCCCGCACCGGCGCTTCGACTGGGCCGGGATCGATCTCGAGGCGGTGAAGGAGGTGAAGACGAAGCTCGGTGGGACCGTGAACGACGTGGTGCTGGCCACCGCGGCGGGAGCGATCGGCCGTTTCCTGCGGCAGCGCGGGATCGAGGTGGAGGGAGCGGTCTTCCGCGCTCAGGTGCCCATGAGCATTCGCACCCGCGCCGAGCTCGGAAGCGCGGGCAATCGAGTCGTGATGCTGCTGGCGGATCTCCCCATCGACGAACAGGATCCGCGCAAGCGATTCGATCGGGTGCTGCAGATCACCACCCGCCTCAAGAAGTCATCGCAGCGCGCGGGAGTGGAGTTCTTCGAGTCGCTGAGCAACAGCACGCTCTCGTCACTCTTCCTCTTCTTCGCGCGCATCGCGACCTGGCAGCGCTCCTTCAACGTCGTGGTGACCAACGTTCCCGGACCCCAGTTTCCCGTCTACCTGCTCGGCGCGCGCATGCAGGAGATCTATCCGCTGGTGCCGCTGGCTGGCAATCAGGGCCTCGGAGTCGCACTCTTCAGCTACGACGGGGGGCTCTACTGGGGCCTCAACGCGGACTGGGACGCCCTGCCCGACCTCCACAGCATGGTGAAGGGCCTGCACGAGGAGTTCGAATCTCTCCACAAGGCGGCCCTCAAGAGCTGAGGGCCCGTCCGGATCACCATCGAGCAGGCGAAGTAGCCAACTCGGCGGCCCAGCCTTGTGAACTTCGTTCGCCTACGGCTCACTGCGCGCGCGGCCCGCCTCTGGCGGGCCGCGCTTGCCTAGAACGTGTAGCGGATGCGCAGCCAGAGCTCGTCGCGCTCTCGAATCGCCGCGAGCCCATTCTCCACGAAGCTGCGGTAATCGCCGCGACCGGCCCGGTTGTCCAGCGAATTCTGATAGAGCGGAGCCACCCTCTTCTGGAAGCTCCCGAAGAATCCGGCCATACCCACGGACGCCGAGAAGTTCTCCGTCAGGCGGTAGGTCACCTCCGGCAAGATGGCCCCCGAAACCGACCCGAAGTCGTAGACGAAGGTGACGCTGGGAAGCAGGCGATCCTGGAAGTAGCCGGTGCTGACCGAGAAGGTCGCCAGCACGTTGAAGGGGCCGTTGCTGGTGAATCCCCTCTCGTAGCCGTTCACGTACTGGAAGAACCACTGCGATGTTGAAGAACATGGTCCGGTTCTGGTTCAGGAAGTTCACGAAGGTGGGGCGGTCCACCGACAGCGTCAGGTTGTAGGTGTCCGCCATGCTGGTGTTGGTCGAAACTGTTGTGGTTGGTGAAGGGCAGCCCCTCGATCCAGGTGAACTCCATGCCCCAGTTCGACTTGCTGAAGTCCTCGGCAAAGTCCATCGAGAAGCCGAGCACGTTGCGCTTCTCGTAGCGAAGCGCCAGATCGCCCCCGCCGTGCCAGGTGAAGTCCCGGCGTCCGAATTCGCCGTTGCCGCCGGCGATGACCGCGTTCCGCCGCACTCCGCTGATGGCGTCGTAGGCGGAGACGTTGCCGCAGTAGGCCGGCGCGGCGAAGGAGCAGCCGTTGGTGCGGAAGGGCTCGCTCCGGAGCGAACTCGTCGTCCTGCGGGTTGTTGGGATCCTCGGGAAGCGAGAGCGCCGCAATGACCATCAGCATGTTCCAGGAGACGATCGACATCTCGCTGTGCCACTGCTGTCCGGTGAAGGGATGGACGCGCTGGTATTGCCCGGGGATCGCGGCGACGCATCGTCCCCGAAGGTGGAGCCGTCGACGTTGATGTTGTAGCCGTGGTCCCCGGCCCCCGGCAGCCGGGCAGGATGAAGGTCTTGCCACCCTCGTAGCGGGTACAGACCGGGCCGCCCTGGAAGCCCACCGTGCCGGGCTGGCTCACTCGAGCCGTCCGTCGTGAACGGCACGCTCCCCTGTACGAAGGTTCCCTCGAAGATGCGGCCAGGACTGCGTCGACGCGCTGGCCTCGGAGTTCATCATGTCCATCCCGTCGATGTCGCAGTTGGTGCCGTAGAAGGGACCGCAGCCCAGCAGCGCCTCCTGCTCGTCGGTCAGAACCGGCGAGATCCCGTACGGGGCGAAGATGTTCTGCAACGCGATTGGGGTGATTCATCGGCGGGGCCGTCGTTGGGATCCACGACGAGCGGAACCAGGGGAGTCACGGACGCCGTTCGGGTAGACGTTCGGGAGGGTGTTGCCAGCCGTCATGGCGCGCACCTGGGCCTGAGCGCTCCGCGGGCCGTACGCCGGCCAGGGCGAGGAAGATCGCTCCGCCGGTGATCCCGAAGGCCGCGTCGGGATCCTGACCCGACAGGCCCAGGCCGACCGCCACGGCCACCGTGGGCGAGAGGGCGTTGGTCGGGTCCGCCAGGTTCTGGCTGTTGTAGACGGTCTGGCCGCAGGCGGTGGTGTCGAGGGCGTTGAAGCCGATGCTGGTGGCGCAGATGAAGTGGAAATTCTGCTGGTTCACGCTGTGGTGGGTCAGCGCATTCTTCTCGGTCAGGCAGCTCGCCTCCTTGCCGGTCCGGCAGGGACCCGTGGACATCGTATGGCGAGGCCGGCCCGAGAGCGGATCCACGTTGCGGCTGTAGCTGAAGATCGGGTCCACGTAGGCCCCGTCGTTGTAGCCGTAGAAGTCGGTGATGGCGAAGCTGAAGCGGTCGTAACGCCACTCCAGACGGCCGCCCACCTCGATCCCCGACCAGCTGTTCCAGGGATTCGAAGGCCTCACCTCCCCCGCGATCGCGGCCGGGTGAACCCGTGGGCCATCAGACCCCAGGTCTTGTCGCAGACCGGAAGCGGCGCGTAGGGCTCGCCGCAGCGGCCGAGGTCGGTCGGCTCGAACTCGTCGTAGTTCATCGCCAGCTCGAGGCGAACGTCCTCGAGAGGCCCGACGTTGTAGAAGGACCAGACCGCCCGCAGCGCCCAGAGGCCGATCCGGGACTCCTCCAGGCTCGTCAGCGAGCCGAGAGCGAGATCCTGGGGATTGAACTGGTCGGTGGTGCGGAACAGCTCCGTCTTGCCCCAGACGATGTTCTGCTTGCCGATCCGCAGCCAGAGCCGGCTGTCGAAGAGCTCGATGTCGGCGTAGAGCTCCTTCAGCTCCTTCTCGTCCTGCTGGCTCGCGCCGCGGTTCCAGGCCAGCTCGTCCTGGCTGAAGTTCTGGTCGAAGCTCCCGAACTTGTCCTTCCGGTACATCTCGGCGAGCTTCGTGGTTGGGCAGCCACAGGCCCTGGGCCACGTCCCCGCGGCCCTTGCGAGGCCCGGCGAGGAGCTTCGGCGCGGGCCGGAGCGGCAGAGTGCCGCCCCCGATACCACCGAGGACCGGGTTGTAGTCGATGGGGCTGAGGGGATTCGCCTTGTCGGCCATGGCAGCGGCCGGGATGATCTCGCAGCC
Source organism: uncultured delta proteobacterium (assembly GCA_963722885.1). Classification (GTDB taxonomy): domain Bacteria; phylum Myxococcota_A; class UBA9160; order UBA9160; family UBA6930; genus CAVXZE01. The sequence continues at coordinate 179,035 of CAVROS010000007.1, read as the reverse complement.
GGGTGTGTGGGGGAGGTTCCGGCCCCCCACCAGCTCGACGTTCCCCTTCATCCTCTGGACGCCGAACAGGCACTTCTTCGGGTCCATGAAGCCGTAGGTGTAGTAGGGGAAAGGGTCGTCCTCGGTCCCGAGCTCGCCGTCCGGACCCTTGCTGGCGGAGAGATTCTCGAGGCCGGGGATGTAGGAGAAGGTGAGCGGCTGGCGAGAGGGCTCGGGGATGTCCCTCAGGTTGAAGCTCAACTGCGACGGGTCCGAGTACTGCCGGAAACGCCTGGTATCGCCGTTGTACGCCTGCAGGCTGTAGCCGGTGCGCCGGCCGTCCAGCAGCCGCTTCGGGAAGCCTCTTGGCGCGGTCGCCGTAGGTATCCGCCGAGGAGAAGATGCCGCAGCCGCGGGTCCACACGCAGTCGTAGCGGACCTCGATGCGGCCGAAGGCCGAGATCAAGTCGAAGGGACCGACACCGTCGGGGGCGATGTCCGCCTCGATCTCCAGGTTCAGGATGTGATACCACTGGGTGAGATCCCAGCCGTCCTGGTAGTCGAAGTTGTTGGCGATGGATCGGACCTGCATGCCGTAGAAGCCGTGAATCGCGAGCCGTCCGTCCCAGAACTCGAGCGCAGCAGCCGGCGCCCCCAAGACAGTCAGCGCAGCGAGCGCGCAGATGGCACCACCAACACAACGAACCGCAGAAGCTCCCCTCATGACCCCTCCTGCCGCGTTTGCCCCCACCTATCGGCGGGGTGAACAGGCAAGGGTTTATCAGTTTCAATGCGGTCCGACCAGTTCTCCAGGGCAGAGTTCGATTCGTCGCGGAGACGCTCGGCTTCCTTCGAGTGCGGATAAGATGTGGGTCAATACCCTCGTTTCCGTCGCCCGTGAAGCTCTGGACGCGCCTGACGCTGCTCGCGACGGACTCAGGCCAGGGTCAGGAGACGGTGCGCGCCGCTGGTGCGCTCCTGGATCGGCAAGCCGTGCGGGCAGGCGCCGGTGCAGGGAGCGCTGCAACCGAAGCAGGCGTCCGCCTGCCGCTCGAGCTTGGCGTAGAGACGCATCGCCTCCTTCTCGTCGCCGTAGTCCTCGAAGTACATGCGGTACCGGAGCACGTCGTCGATGGCCAGGCCCGCCGGGCACGAATCCAGGCACGCCCCGCAGTGCTGGTAGCAGTGGCGCGCGGCGTTCAGCCGGTCGTACTTCTCGAGCAGTGCGAGGTCCCTTGCGGTCGGCCGCTGCCCCGAGGCGTACAGGTACTCGTCCACGTGTTGGGGGTCGTAGAACGAGATCACCAGGCCGGAGACGTTGGGGTTGCTGAGCACCCACTTGAAGGCGGCCTGGGTGTACGTGTCCGCCTCCTCCCGGTTCTCGAGCAGACCGCGATGTCGCGCGCCCTTGAGCGTCTTCATGGCGACGACACCGACGTCGTTCTCCGCCGCGCGGTCGATGATCTCGCCCAGTAGCGGCCACGAGCCGTAGTGGTAGGCGAGCATCATCACGTCGAACCGGCCACTGTCGATCGCGGCGGTCGCGATCTCCTCCATCCGCGGCGTGTGCGACGAGAAGCCCAGGAAGCGCACCTTCCCCTGCTCCTTCAGGCGGTCGAAGGCCTCGTGGGTATTCGGGGCGAGCAGCCGCTCCACCGAGTTGCAGGCGTGGATGTGCACGAGGTCCACGTAGTCGGTCTGCAGGCGCTCGAGGCTCGCCTCGACCACGTCCATGTGGTCGCGGACGCTCGCGCTCGGCGCGAGGTGTCCCTGCGGCGTGCAGAACTTGGTGGCGATGAACATCTTGTCCCGGTGCCCCTTCATCGCGCGACCGAGGAGCAGCTCGGAGCCCGACTCCGCGTAGTCCGGCGCGGTGTCGAAGTAGTTGACGCCCAGCTCGATCAGGCGCCGGGCGATCTCCTCGCCACCCTTCTCGGCGCGGATCTTGGTCGATCCGAGGGAGATGTCGGAGATCCGCGCCTCGGTGCGCCCGAGCCGCCGGTACTCCTGGATGCGGGAGCCCCGTCCACGCCGCCTGCGGGCTCGGGTCCTCGGTGGGCGCCTCCGCGTCGGCCATCGGCTTGCGTCACGGTGAGCCAGGGAGAGAAGCGCGCGAAGCTGGCGCGCGCCCACGCCCAGCATCCCGCCCAGGCTCGCGGCCGTCCCGGCGAGGAAGCGGCGACGGCCGGATGGTGCTTCCACGCCTTCCGGAGCGCCCGCGGCGCGGGCGGGGAGTCGGCGCGCCCAGACGACGGTGAGGGCGAGGGAGACGATCAACGCCAGCACTGGAATCGCGATCAGCGGCTTCGAGATCTGCCCCGGCAGAATTCCCTCGAGCATCCGGGAGAGGAACTCCCCGAGTGCCGAAGTACCCCGCCACGAACGTCAGAAGCCATGCGGCGGCGACGATCCATCCGGACAGTGAGCCGCGCTTGCCGCTGCTCGTCACGCTTTCCTGAGACATCCCCACCACCCCTCCGGCGCCTCGGCGGACTACGTCCAACCGTGCTCGTAGCCCGTTTCGTACATCGCCACGATGTTCTCAGGCGGGCTGATCGCCTGAATGTTGTGACACGGGGCCAGTATATACCCGCCGCCTTGCCCGAGGATACGGAGATTGTCGAGAACTTCCCGACGGACGTCCTCGGGGGAGCCAAAGGCCAGCGTCTGTTGGTTGTCCACGGCGCCGTGGAAGACCAGATCGTCCCCGAAATCTCGCTCGAGACCCTCTCTCTCCATACCGGCGCATCGCCACTGGACGGGGTTCAGGATGTCGATCCCGGCATCGATCATGTCGGGAATGATCTTCCGGATCGCTCCGTCGTTGTGATGGAATACGAAAGCTCCAGCTTGGTGAACCAGGTCGATCATCCGCTTCATCCGAGGAATCAGGAATTCGCGGATGTGCGCGGGCGAATACAGCAGGCCCTTCTGGCTCCCCATGTCCTCTGAGACGTAGCTGAGCAGGACCTGACCGGGGAATTGCTCGTAGATGCGTCGCGTGTTCTCGTAGCAGAAGTCGAACAGCCGATCGAGGCAGAAGTGCACCATCTCGGGGTTGTCCAGCAGGTCGATCAGGGCCTGCTCCTGCCCACGCAAGAACGTGTAGGTCAGGAACGGCTCCGATCCCCCGCCGCGGATCGGGCGCGTCTCCTTTCCCTGGACCTGGCTCGGAATCACCGAGTAGTCGTACCAATCGGGGTCGGGCCAGCGGTCGTAGCCGCGCTCGATCTCGTCGAGCGTCTGAAACTCGGCCAGTGGATGATGGGTGCACTCGAGATACTTCCCGCTTCCGTAGTCGGCCGCCTGGTATCGGCAGCCAAAGGTATCCTCACCCGGCGGGAGTCGAGGCCCCTCGTATGTCGGCCCCACGTAAACGGGCACGTCGAGGTGCAGACGCTGGTAGAGGTCCTCGAGGCCCCCACATCCCAGGTGCTTCATGAGCCGGGTGTTGGCCTCGCCGGTGGCCCAGTAGTCCATCGGAAGCCGATCCGGCTTCTCACCATGTGAGGACAGCCAGCCAGCGCTCGCGCGCCGTCATCGTCTCCTTCGGCATCGTCGAGGACCGCTCTCCTCAGTCGACGAGAGCCGAGAGCACCAGATCCGAGAGCTGCTGGAGGCGGTCGAAGTTGTTCGATTCCTCCAGCAGCCCCGCGGTCAGGCAGACGAAGACGATCTCCCGCTGCGGATCGACCCAGAACATCGTCGAGCCCGCGCCGAGGCCGCCAAAGGTGCGCGGCGAGGTGGTGAGCCCGAAGGGCGTCTGGAAGATGCCCTCGCCGCGCAGGAAGAAGCCGAGCCCCAGCACTGCGGGAAACTCGTCCCATCCCCGGTGCTCGCGCATGTAGTCGAAGAGATGATTCGGCTCCGCGCCGGTGTGGTTCCGGGTGGCGAGGTCCAGGAGCGCGGGAGAGAGGATCCGCACGCCGTCCAGCTCCCCGCCGCGGCGCAGCGTCTCTGCCCAACGGTAGACGTCGTAGGCCGTCGCGACGCCTCCCCCTCCCGGGATCTCCGTCTTCTCGTCGAGCAGAACGTTCATGGCCTCGAGCAGCTCGGGCACGAAGAGGCCCGGGCTCCGATCGCGAACCACGACCGGGACCTTGCGCGCGGCCAGATCCGCGCGCAGGCCGAGAGCGGTGTCCTTCATCCCGAGCGGCGTGAAGAACTCGTCCGCCAGGATCTGACGGAAGGGGCGCGCGCCTCCGTCCAGGCGACGCACCAGCTCTCCGAGGACGGCATGGGCTCCGATCGGGCTGTAGCTGACCAGGCGCCCGGGCGCGGAGAGGAGGGGTTGATCGGAGACGGCGGCCGCCATCGCCTCCAGGTCCCCGAGCTTGTCCGGCGAAAGCGGCGGCATCTCCGACGACATCCCCCCGGTCTGGGTGAGGAGATGCGCCACCGTGACCCGCTGCTTGCCCTTGACGCCGAACTCGGGAATCACCTCTGCCACGGGGGTGGTGAGCTGGATCTCACCGCGATCGACCCGGGCGAGTACGGCCGCGGCAGTGAAGGTCTTGGTGACGGAGAAGAGGCAGAAGACGTCATCGGTGCGCGCCCGACGCTCGCTCGCCCGCTCGGCGAATCCGACCGCCTCGTGGAGGGCGATCTCGCCGCGCCGCGCAACCACCACCGCGGCTCCGTCGTAGCGCTCCGCGTCGACGTCGGCCTCGATGGTCTGGACCAGTCGCTCCAGGCGGCTCTCGTCGAATCCCAGATCCCGTGCGCTCATGCGCTCTCCTCCAGGCCGACCAGGGAAGCCGGAGAAGCGGCGTCGCCGGCCAGCGTCGGGGGATTGTCGCTCGGGGCCCTTGCAGCCGCCACCCGCGCATCCGCCAGTGGCATTTTGAGGGAAAGGAGCTCTGCGCGTATAATCGACTCTCCGCTCCTCGACTCGAGCGAGCAAGGAGGGAGAAGAGCCCATGCCCAAGACCCCGCCCAAGCTGAGGGATGTCTACGTCGTCGGCGTCGGAATGACGCCGTTCGCGCGCCATGAGGGAAAGACGGTCGTCGACCTGGGCAGCTGGGCGATTCGCGACGCGCTGGAGGACGCCGGCCTGCCCTTCGATGCGGTGGAGGCCGCCTGGTGTGGCCACGTCGCCCAGGGATCCACCGCCGGACAGAAGGTGGTCGGCGCCGTGGGGCAGAGCGGAATCCCGGTGATGAACGTCGAGAACGCCTGCGCGAGCGGCACCACGGCCTTCCGCGGGGCCTACATGCAGGTCGCCTCGGGCCTGGCCGACGTCGCTCTCGCCGTCGGCTTCGAGAGAATGGGGCGCGGGGCCCTTCCGATGCCCAAGACCCCGGGCGAGAAGTCCGATGCCCAGCCGCCGAAGCAGGAGCAGAGCAAGAAGCCCCCGCCGCCCTTCCCCAGCCTCTTCGCGGGCCTGTTTCGGGAGCACAGCCGGCGCTTCGGAACCACCGTGGAGCAGATGGCGAAGGTCGGTGTGAAGAACCACCATCACGGCGCCCTCAACCCGCGCGCCCAGTACCGGGAAGAGGTCACGGTGCAGCAGGTGCTGGAGGCGCGCGAGATCGCCGATCCGCTGACCCTGCTGATGTGCTGCCCCACCGGCTCGGGCTCGGCCGCGGCCCTGCTCTGCAGCGAGGACGTCGCCCGTCAGGCCGAGGGTGAAGCGATCCAGATCCTGGCCTCCACGCTGGTCTCCGAGGCGGCCAACACCACCGGCGACCCCCTACACGCCGTCGTGGAGATCAACGACACGCGCTTCGGGGACGGCCTACGATCTCGCCGGGGTCAAGCCGGAGAAGATCGAGGTCTGCGAGCTGCACGACTGCTTCGCGATTGCCGAGATCCTTCACTACGAGAACCTCGGATTCTGCGAGCGCGGCGAGGGGGGCCGGTTCATCGAAGAGGGCATGAGCGCCATCGGCGGACAGGTGACCGTCAACCCGAGCGGCGGCCTTCTGGCCAAGGGACACCCGCTGGGAGCCACGGGAGTCGCCCAGGTCTTCGAGATCGTCACCCAGCTGCGGGGCGAGGCGGGCGAGCGACAGGTGCGCGACGCCCGGATCGGCCTGACCCACTGCCAGGGCTTCGGCGGCGCCACCGGCGTCCACATCTTCACCCGCTAGCGCGATTCCCGTCCTCGCGCTCGCGCCTTTGCCACCGCGCCGGCCACCGACGGAAAATTGCCCAGGTCCGTGTGGGGAAGGAAGAGCGCTCCGGTGTAGTGCTCCATGTAGGCCGGATCGGCGCTGAGCTCGATGTTGGTCATGCGGCGGGCCAGGTCGAGCTGGCGCCGGCGGAACTCGCTGGAGACGGCGCACAGGTAGGAGCCCATCAGCGAGGCGTTGCCGATGTAGTGGAACTTCTCGCGCGGGAGATCCGGGATCAGGCCGATCACGATGGCCTTCTCCAGGTCGAGGAAGCGGCCGAAGCCCCCGGCGATGTAGATCTTGGCGAGATCCGACCAGGCGAGCCCGATCTGCTCCAGCATCAGCGAGGAGGCCGAGTAGACCGCCGCCTTGGCGCGGAGCATGTTCTCGATCCCCGCCTCGCTGATCGCGATCGGCTTGCGCGTCGGGCTCTCTTCCGCCGGCGCGAGCAGGTAGCGCGCGCGCTTGCCGTCGGTCTCGATGAAGGGGCTGGAACGCGAGCGGTCGAGCTTCCCCGCCGGATCGATCCAGCCCGTGAGCAGCAGGTTCGCCAGCAGGTCGATGATTCCGGATCCGCAGAGCCCGCGCGGCGCGACGTCACCGATGGTGGAGCAGTGCGCCCGCCCGGTTTCGGGGTCGACCTCCACCCGTTCGATCGCGCCGGGGGCCGCGCGCATGCCGCAGTCGATTCCTCCTCCCTCGAACGCGGGCCCGGCCGAGCAGGCGCAGCCGACCAGGAACTCGGCATTGCCCATCACCAGCTCGCCGTTGGTGCCGATGTCGATGAAGAGACTGACCTCGGCCGCATCCGTCGCCAGATCGGTGCACAGCAGTCCGGCCGTGATGTCACCGCCCATGTAGCTTCCCACGCACGGGGACAGGAAGACACCGGCGTACGGGTCGATGTCGAGGTCGATTTCGGCGGCCCGGAGAGGAGGCGACTCGAGCAACGTCGGCGAATAGGGCTCCAGCCGGATGTACTCCGGCGGGAGCCCCAGCAGCAGGTGGATCATGGTGGTATTGCCGGAGATCACGGCGCTCACGATCTCCGATGCCTGGATCTCCTGGCCGTCGGCCAGCTTGTGGATCAGCCGGTTGATCGTATCCACCGCCCGCCGGCGCAGCTCCTCGAGCCCGCCGGCCCTTCGGGCGTAGTTGATCCGGCTGATCACATCCAGGCCGCAGGGTATCTGGGCGTTGTAGTCCGTCCGCGTGGCGAGGATCCGTCCCGTGCCCAGGTCGACGAGCTGGACCGCCACCGTCGTGGTACCGAGGTCGACGACGATCCCGTGGACGCTCGAGGTTCGGTTCCCGGCTTCGATGCCGATGAGTTGCAGGCGACCGGGCTCGCGAATCAGCGTCACGGTCGCCAGCCCGTCAGAAGCCCGCAGCGCCTCGGCGGTGGCCCGCATCGCCGAGAGCGTGTGCACCACCTCCCGCGCGCCCCACTCCTCCGACAGCTCCGACAGCGCGCGCTTCGACGCGATCGAGATCGGAGAGCCCGTCCTGGAGCCGGGCGGGCGGCACCCGGAGCAGACGCTTGGCGGCGAGGGGATCGAGATCCCAGCCTCCGGGCAGCAGGTCTTCGAGGAGAAGCCGCTCGGCGTCTTCGCCGATCAGACGGCCGTCTTCTCGCCCGGCCTGCTCGGGCACCTCCACGGTCACCCGGGCATCGAGGACGCGGGTGGTGCAGGCCTGGACGTAGCCGGAATCGAGATCCCCGACGGGCGGTGAAGCGCTGGGTTCGACCCGCCCGGCGACGACGCGAACCAGGCATGCGCCACAGGTCCCCTGCCCGCCGCAAGAGGCGTCGAGATCGATTCCGGCCTGCCGGATCGCCTCGAGGAGCTCCGTGCCCGGCGGCACTTCGACGGAGAGCCCCGAGGGCAGGAATTCGACGCGTGGGCATCAGGCCAGCTCGTGCTAGCGGTGCGCTATGCCACACGGGCCTTGATGAAGACATCGAGCTCCGACGCCTCCTGCGGGCCGACCACCACGGTCCAGCCCGGGAGATTCTCCTCGAGCTCGCCGCTGATCTGGGCGACGTAGCCGGGAATGATGATGTCGCGCCGCGTCACCCGCTCTTCCAGCTCGATCTCCCTGCAGAACTGGGCGACGCTCGCGCCGGAGAGCTTCCCGGCCGCCCAGGCGGTGAGCACGCTCATGCCCTCGCACTCGGGAACCACCAGCCACGCGCTGATCCCGGCGTTCTCGATCTCTCCCGAAACCACGAAGTAGGTCAGGGAGAAGTTGGTGGTCAGGAAGATCGGCGAATCGGCGGTCGGCTCGCCGATCGGATAGAGCTTTGGCTCGACCTGGATCGGCTTCTGCGGGTCGGTGTAGATATTGAGCCGCAGCGTCATCAGAGAGGCGATCTGCGCGGCGTCGAACCTCGGCAGCACACAGATGCCGCCGTACTTGTCGATCTCGTTGACCGCCTCTACCGTCCCTTCGAGGAGATCTTCGCTCTCGATGAAGCGGAGCAGCGGATACCCCAGCGGCCTGTAGTTCTGCCTGAGCGCCGCCCGCCGGGCGATGGAATTGGTCTGGAAAGCCTCGGCGAGGGAGGAGGTCTGGAGCTGCAGAAGCAGATCGTTGAAGCCGGCGTCCTTGATCCTCCCCGTCAGCGCCACCAGCTGATCGAGGTCGGGAGCGGTGACGGCCAGGGCGTGCTGGTTGTCCCTGGCGACGGGCCAGAGCGAATCGGCGGTCTCGGGGTTGGCCGCAGCGAGCACGCTGTGCGACCCCCGCACCGCCCTGGCGGCCGCTTCGAGCGCCTCCGGGTCCCCGCTTCGCAGCACCAGGGGCCTGCGCGTCTCCTTCCACGCCCGGCCTGCCAGGGCTGCGAACGCCTCGGGTCCGATCCCTTCTGTGACACCGCCACCATGTCGATGCGCAGGACCTCACCCACGCGCTCGAGCGCGTACTCCCGCACCGCCTCGAGCACGGCATCCACCGACGCAGTCTCGTCGGAGTCGTTCAGGTTGACGGCGAGGGCGGTCTGATTGACGAAGGTCCGCTCGTGGCGATAGAGCACGGTCTCCTCGCCGAGCTTCAAGGAGCCATCGGGTCCAAGCCTCACGCCCCTCACCGGAGGCTCGTACGCCTCGCCCAGGACGCGCTTCGCCTCGTCGGAGGCGTCGGGACACTGCGAGATCTCCGCCTTCCTCGCAGCCAGCTTCATGGCGAAGGCGAGGCAGGTATTCGAGCCGCACTCCTTGCAGTTGGTCTTCGGAAGCAGCTTCTGGATCTGCAGGCCCGTGAGCGCCATGACTCAGCCCACCGCGTCCATCAGCCGGTCGATCGCCCTCTTCGTCGCCGTCACCGCCTCGGGGTGGTAGAGGATCAAGAGGTCGGCGCCGGCGTAGAGCAGGCTGATCGCGCCGGCCAGCTCCCAGGCCGCGGCGCGCCTGGCCAGATCGCCCCAGGCGGGGAAGTCGCTCTCGGGCGCCTTCCACTCCTTGATCTTGGCGCACTCGGCGCCGGGCGCGACGATCATGGGGCCGGCCAGCATCTCGTCGCCTCGGAGCCCGCTCATCCGGATGCGTTCCATCACCGAGTAGCTGTACTCCAGCCCGTAACCCATCGCGCCGGCCATCGGGTCGATCACGATCTGCTCCCGCTTGGCACCGATGTCGGTCAGCAGGATGTTCAGCTGCTTGGCGATGTTCACGTCGATGGGGCTCTGCGCGACGATCGAATGACCGTAGGCGAGCGCCGCACCGGCAATGGTTCGGTAGTTGTCTCTCTCGACCCAGTTGAGCAGGAGATTCTCGCCCTCGCACGCCTTCGCCACCGCCTTCATCACCTGGTTGACGTGTCGAAGTGATTGTGGCCGGTGACGATCAAGGGCACATCGACGGCCTCGAGAACCGACTGCACCACCTCCACCGCCTGCTCGGGGCTTCGGTTTGCCCTTCTCCGGATGGGTGCCCTCCAGGCGCACGCTGATCAGATCCGCGCCGCTCTCCTCTACGCAGTTCCGGGCCATCTCGGCCGGATCGTCCAGCACCCCGGCGTAGATCTCGCGCAGCACCGGTGGATACTTCTCGCTGACCAGGTCGAACACTTCCATCGCCACCAGGGGGCGGTTCGGCATCTCGCCTTCCCACAGGTGGAAGGGCATGGCGGTGGCGCCTCCGATCCGGCAGGTCCTCCCGCGCGTGCCTCCCTGCTCGCGGGTCGCCCCGAGGGTGGCCGTCCAGACCGGCATCTCACAGCGATCCCTCTCGATCGGGAAGGCCTCCACCTCCGCCAGGCGCGCCCTCGCGCTGGGCGAGCGGGGCGCCGGGCGGAGACGATTCGACCGCCGTAGCGGCTCGCTGATCGCCGCCGCCGCGGCGGCCCCGGTGGATGCCGGATCCGCAGCGCCCAGAAACTTCTCGGACAGGGTTCCGATGATCTCGCCGACGATCTCGCGCTTGAGGGATGCCCGGATCTCCTGCTTGAGCTCCTCCGCGATCGCGGCCTTGAGCTGTTCGATCGCATCGGGCAGGAGCGCGCTGCGGCGTCGCCTCGGGCCCCTCCACGTCCGCCGCACTCGGGCGCACCGCCACCAGCGCTGGCTCCTCTTGGTCCGCCTTCTCCTCGCGCGCGGCTTCGCTCTGGGCGTGGACACCCATGTCGTCCATCTCCAGGGCCGGATGTCCGCACCTCTCCATGTGGGCGCGGATCTCCTGGGGGTCGATGGCGATGGTCTCGTCGGCGATCTTGTCGACGATCTCCGGCGCTCCCTGGCGCTCCAGGCAGACCCGGAGATCCTCACCCAGCAGATCCTTCAACTCCTTCGGCATCCAGACCAGGCGTCTCTGCCCGCCTTCGGCGAGGAGGAACTTCTGGCTGCTCAGGAATACCTTCCCGCAGCCCATGAAGCCCGGCGTCTGCTGGCCGCCGCCGACCGATCCCGCCAGGCTCGAGAAGCTCATGCCGACCGGCGTATCGCCCTCGTACTCGCGGTTCACCACCATCACGCCGTTGCACTCGGGCACGTAGCCGCAGATCACCTCGAAGCAGCCGCAGCTCGTCATCGGACGGTCCATGATCGAATAGGTGCAGATCGCCTCGATCTCCCCGTGGCTCTGGGTGTGGACGTAGTCGTTCACGTTCTGGAAGACACCCTTGACCGCGTCGAGGCACTCGCCCTTCGCAACCGGCTGGTTGGGTCCGGTCTCGTCGATCTCGTAGGCCGCCCTCCCGTCGAGCCAGTTGTAGGCTCCGCAGAGTCCCAGTCGCTCGGGGCTGATGATGCAGACGTGATTCGGCGCAAAGGACTGGCAGAGCAGACAGGAGTAGAAGGTGTCCACCGACTCGTCGGTCAGCGTCTCCAGCCGCCGGTTGCGTTCGTCGTACACCGCGCGGGCGACCGCGATTCGCCGTTCCACCTCCTCGGCTTCGGTGATCAGCGTCACCTTGACCTTGTCGACGAGCGCGGGGTACTCGCCGAGCAGCTTGGCGTGAAGAATCCTTCCGTAGTGCTCGAGCCGCAGTCCCTTCTGGAAGCCCTCCTTGGAGACGCGGGTCCAGACGATATCGCGCTGTCCCATGTGCCAGATGCCGGCGGCGCCGTTCAGGAAGTGATGGATCTGGCGCTCGAGGATCGGCTCGAAGTCCGCCTGCATCTTGCGGCCGGCCACCTCCACCCAGATCCCCAGCGGAAGGGCCGTTCCCTCTTCCACCGCATCGATGTCGGGCCCGATGATCTCGATCTCCCCGTCGTCGATCTCGTCGAGCTCGACCGAGGTGAGGAACTCGAAGGCGGAGGTCTTGTTTCCGCCGAACTCGACGCGGACGTCGGCCTTGCGGATGTGCTCCCCTTCGAAGGCCGGCCCGAAGGATACCGGCACCGGCACCTGGGAGACCCGCACCTTGCAGCCGCGCACCTCGAGCGCCTTCTCGACCATCGTCTCGTACGGCACGCTGGACACCACGTGCTCGTAGGTGCAGATCCCGGTCGGCAGGATCTGCGGGATGTCGGTGTCGGCGATGACGGGGAAGCCGTAGTTGAGGGCGCCCGCTGCCGCCGCGTACTTCTCCGCGTCCACCTCCCCGAAGGCGAGTACGAAGGCGAAGACGCGGTCCTTGTTGTACTCGAGGTTGGCAGCGTAGTCGCCGGGCTGGATGCCGCCGAAGGAGAGCGCCACCCGGTTGGCGAAGCCGAGGGCGTAGACGAGAGCGGAGACGTCGCGGCCGAAGGGGACCAGCCGCGTCTCCCAGCCCAGCTGCACGCCCTCCTCGGCCAACTGCTCGGCGAATTGCCTGCCGTCGCAGCTGCCGGCCATGAAGACGTAGAGGCTCTTCTCCTGCAGCTCGCGCGCGATCCGGACCGCGATCTCATTGGAGGGCGCGGCGCCCGTGATCGCGGCAAAGCCGGGCGCGGTTCCGTCGACGAACTCGATGCCGCGCTCGCGCAGGACGATGTCCGAGGCGGCCCCCAGCCAGATGTCTTCCACGGGATCGGGACCGACCAGACACTTGCAGGCCTCGATGATCTCGCAGGCGAACAGCGCCGCCGCGCCGGCGTCGAGGGTGTTGCCGAGGTAGGGAAGCCAGGTCTGCTCCGACGGCCTCTCCGGAAGCAGCGCCCGGGCGCGTTTCAGGATTCTCCTGCAGTCGCCGAGCGTCTCCACCTTCTCTTCTGTCAGCGAATAGATGATCGGCAGGAAGTAGGCGGTGTTTCCGAAGCCGACGGCTGCGCCCTCGCCCTTCGCCTCGATGGCGTCGCCCAGCGCGGCCTCGGCGCGCGCCACCCATCTCACCGCTCCGTCGATGGCGCTGGCGCAGATCAGCTTAGACACGAATCTCTCTCCGGTCCTTCATGTCCATCAGCTTGCGCTCGGCCTTCTTGTCGATTCCGAGCGAGCGGCGCCTGCGCCCGAGCAGATCCATGATCTTCTCGGCGGCCTCGTGCGGCTCGGGATGCACGTGGAAGGAAGCCCCGAAGAGCTCCCGGGTCTCCTCGCCCAGGAATCGGCTCACGTTCTCGGATCCCGCGACGTGGAAGGGGTGGCCCAGGACGACGTCGATGCCGGAAGCGACGAAGTAGCAGCCGATCGCGACCGCCTTCTCGCTCATCCACTCGGGGGCGACCCCCACCGCCGGGATGTCCGAGAGGTCGTCGCCCAGGCCGCCTTCCGCGACGATCTCGCTGCCGGCCTCGAGAATGCGCGAGTTGTCGACGCAGCTTCCCATGTGCAGCACCGGCGGCATGCCCACCGCCTCACAGACCTCGCGCAGGCCCGGACCCGCCTGGGAGAGCGCCGCCTCGGGGGTCAGCATCCCCTGCTTGGCCGATGCGATGGCGGCGCAGCCGGTCTTGAGCACCAGGACGTCGCGTTTCACCAGTTCGCGGGTCAGGGTGTTGATGTACTCGTCCATCCGGGTCTTGGGATTGTTGCAGCCGACGATTCCACAGACACCCTGGATCCGACCCTGCATGATCGCGTCGTTCAGCGGGCGAAACGACGCGCGGAAGGAGCCGCCGAGCATGTACCTGATCGCCTCGACGCTGAAGCCACCCACCAGGGGCGTCCGGTGATCGGGAATCGCCATCTTGGCGCGGTCGCGGCTCTGGTAGTTGTCGATGGCGCGCCGGATCAGGCTCTTGGCGCTCTCGAGGGCGTTGTCCTTGTCGAAGCTGTGGTGGGTGGAGCCAACCGTGCGGGCGATCTCGCTGGTGGCGATGATCTCGGTGTGGTACGCGCTGGCGACCTCGGGAAGGCTCGGCATGCAGCACTGCACGTCGGTGATCATCACTTCGACGGCACCGGTGATGATGGCCAGCTCCTGCTGCAGGAAGTTCCCTGCGATCGGAATGCCGTGACGCATGAGAACCTCGTTGGCGGTGCAACAGATCCCGGCGAGCGTCACGCCTTCCGCACCGGCATCCCTTGCCGCTTCCACGATCTCCGGATCTCGCGAGGCGACGGCCAGCATCTCCGACACCACCGGCTCGTGCCCGTGCACCACGATGTTGACGGTGTTCTCCCCGAGAACGCCCAGGTTGACCTGGCCGCTGATGGGCTGCGGCGTGCCGAACAAGATGTCACCGACGATCGACGCGATGCGCGAGCCGCCCCAGCCGTCGGCGAGTGCGGTGCGCAGCGCGTGGGTCAGCACGCTCCGGTAGTCGTGGTCGACGCCCATGGTGGAGCGGTGCAGGCACTCGACCACCGTGCGGTCGATGCCCGTTCGGTTCGACGCCGCGGCTGCTCCACACCCCCTGGCGCTTGAGCGGCGCGAGAGCGAGTGTGGCGAGCGGTCCGCTCTGACGGGCGAACTCGTCGATCATCAGCAGGGCGAGGTCGCGCGCCACCTCCTCCTTGCTGCGGCCGGCCTCTTCGATTCCGTATCTGCGGGCGTTCCGGCGCAGCGCCCGCTCGTCCCTGATCTCGTAGCCGCCGCCGTCGCCCTCGGCGACCTTCAAGAGCAGGAGGGCCAGGTGTCGCCCGTGGTCGGCATGGGCGGCGGCGCCGGAGGCGACCTCGCGAAGATAGTTCCGGGCGACCACCGTATCGGCGTCCGCGCCGCAGACCCCTCGGGGCGACTTCGCCGTGATCCGGCACGGCCCCATGTGACAGATGCGACAGCACAGACCGCTCTTGCCGAAGCGACACTGGTTGGTCTGGGTGTCCATGCGGTCGAAGCAGGTGCTGGCGCCTTCGGCCTCGGCCTTCCTCAGCATCTCGACCGAGGCCGGGTCCGTGACCCGCTCCTCCGGCCTCCTCCGTTCGATGCTCTTCGCCATGCGGCGTCCTCCCACCAATGTCCCGGCCTCGCGGCTCTGCCGGTCCGAGCCAACGCCCCGAATGTCGTCCGAGCAGGCTAGCGAGCTGCCCCGGCGCTCGTCGCCTCGAGCCCAGCCTCGCCGAGAAGCGGTCGAGCTTCTCGACGACCGGATTGTCCTCGGGAAGCCGCGCCAGCGCCTCACCGCGCTCGCCCAGCTCCGCGAGCGTCTCGTCCTCGGGTAGTGCAACCACGCAATCTGCTCCAGTTCTCTCTTTCAGCGCCGAGGCCGCTTCGGGAAGATCGCGACCCCGCAGTCGATTGACGACGATGGCGAGCCGCTCGTGGCGAATCGCCATCTCGGAGGCCAGATCGTACAGCCGTCCCACCGTGTCGAGCCCGCGCTTCGACGGGTCGGCCACCATGATCAGCAGATCGACCCGCCGCAGGATGCGTCGCGAGAGGTTCTCCAGGCCCGCTTCGTTGTCGAGCACGAGGTAGGGATAGTTCTCGGCGATCTGCGCGATGACCTCTCGGAGTACGTTGTTCGCGTAACAGTAGCAGCCCGGGCCTTCCGGACGCCCCATGGCGATCAGGTCGAAGCCCTCCGTCTTCCACCATGCTCTCGGCGATCCTGAGCTCCAGAGCTTCCCGCTTGGAAACGCCCGCAGCCAGGCCACGTCCGGCCAGCTCCCGCGCTTCCTCGCGAACCGCCCCGACGGTCTTCTCGACCTCGAGGCCCGAGCGCCGAGTCGAGGCAGGTGTTCGGATCGGCGTCGATCGCCAGCACCGGTGCGCAGCCGCGAGCGATCAGCCGCGTCACCAGCAGCGACGCCAGCGTCGTCTTGCCGACCCCGCCCTTTCCCGTAATCGCGACCGTGTAGGACATCCATCCGTACCCGAGCGCTCGGAGAGCCGACGCGGTCGCGGCGGTGAGCTCGAACACCCTCTCGGCGTCGGCCATCTGCATCGAGCCGGTGCCACAGGAGCCGGTGAGAAGCGTCTGCTCGCGCACCCGCTGCGGATCGACGCCGGCCTTCTCCACCAGGTGGTCCACCATGCTCTCGTAGTGGGCGATCAGGGTATCGACCGTCTGTTCGCGGAGTGCCGCCCCGGTGGGCACGACGCCCCAGGCGAGGGTCTTGTCCTCTTCCAGGTGCCGCTTCACGTGGTCGGGGTACATGGCGATCGTCTCGCCGAATTCGAAGGCGTCGAAGCTCACCATGTCGACACCGGCGTCCATCAAGATGCTCCACTCGGTGTTTCCGCAGCAGTGAACCCCGGCGATCGCGCCGTCGCCGTGGATCGCGTCGATCACCTCGGCCAGCATCGCCACCACGTCGTCGCGCTGCACGGAGACGTAGGTGGAGCTTCCGAAGGCAGAGAGAATGGGCTCGTCGACGGTGCAGATGACGTCTTCCGCGTAGGGCCGGAGCATCTGGATCTGCCAGCGGCACTTCATCGCCATCGCCTTGACGATCACGTCGCGGAACTCCTCGTTGTAGTAGAGCGCCCGCTTGTTCTCGTCCACGGTGGCGAGTGCAAAGGTACAGGGACCGGTGGTGTGGCACTTCACCACCGGGCGTCTTCCGCCCTCGGCCTTCAGCCGCTCCTCGAGAGCGTAGAGCCCAGCGGCGTAGTCGGGCGAAATCGCCATCGCCGAGCAATCGCCCGTTCCCTCGTCGGGATCCATGGCCGCCATGTACGCCTCGTAGAATTCGGCGAACGCCTCGGAGTAGTCACCCGAGGTGTCGAAGTACATTCGGCCCTTCTCCCGGTCGATCACCCGACAAGGAATACCCTCGGAGAACTGCACCTCCATCTGCTCGTTCAGTCCTCGGCCCGAGAGCTGCGGCCAGATCGGCGCCTCGGGGATGTGTCGCCAGAACCACGTCGAGTGCCTTCGCCGCGTCGTCGTGGGGCATGCTGCCCACCGCGGTCGCCATGCACCTGGGCCGGAATCCCATCTGCTCTCCCTTCTCACACGTTCGAATGCGGTCGCCTGCAGGCGTTGCTGATCCGGGTCAGCTCGCTGCTCTTCTCCTCGAGCCGCTCCAGGAGTTCGCGCAGCTCCCGCTGCCTGGCTTCTCGACTCCGCGAATCTTCGGCTCCGCTCGAGGCGCGAAGCTGCTGCTGCAGATTCTCCACGCTCTCCTCCAGCTCCTCGATCTCCGCCATCAGGCGCATGAGACTCTCCCGCGCCGGGTCCGTCACGAGGCGCCCTCCCCTTCGAGCGCCCGCAGGACGCGTCGAGCCGCGCCGACACGTCGTCGCAGCACCCTCCAGCACCGAGACGCCAGCGCGGTCTGCGCGTCGAATCGCCTCGGAGAAGGGAATGCAGGCGAGGATCTCCCGACCCGGCAGCCCCTCGCGCACGAACTGCTCGTCATCGGGCGAGGCGACCTTGTTGGCGACCACCGGCAGGTCCTCCAGGCCGATCTCCTCCGCCATCCGGAAGATCCGGGCGGCGCAGTCCAGCGACCCGCGCCCGGGCTCCACCACCACCAGCATCGCGTCGACCCCACGGGCCGTGGCGCGCCCCAGGTGCTCGACGCCAGCCTCGCAATCCATCACCAGCGCCTCGTCCCTGTAGAGCACCAGATCGGTCACCAGCGCCCGAATCAATACGCCCTCCGGGCAGGCGCACCCCGAGCCTCCCGCCTCGATCGCTCCGAGCACCAGGATCGCCACTCCGTCGTGGACGCAAGCGTAGTCGCGGGCGATGTCCGATACCTCCGGGTTCATCTTGAAGATCTGCCCGTACTGTCCGACCCGGGCGCCGGTGCGCTCCTCGATCAGCGCCCGGTGCTGGGAGATCGGGATGATCTCGCGCTGCCTCTCGGCGGAAACGCCGAGGGCGTTGGCGAGGTTGGCGTCGGGGTCGGCGTCCACCGCCAGCACCTTCCGCCCCCTGCGTGCCAGGAGCAGCGCCAGCGCGGCGGCGATGGTGGACTTGCCCACTGCCACCCTTGCCCGCGACAGCGAGCTTCAGTCCCCGATCCACGCTGTCTCTTCATCTTTCGGATTCTCTCAGATTCCCCTCGCTTATCCTAGCCTGCATTTCTCTCCAGCTCGTAGCGAGGAGGTGACGGGAGGCCCGCGGGGCTCCCGCTGGACGCGGGACGCGAACCCGGGCAAGATCTCCATGATGAGTGACGGACACCCCCTGTACCCGGAGCGACTCGCGCGGATCCGCAGGACGATCGAGCTACAGCCGGTGGATCGGATTCCCTTCGTCTTCATGGGCACCGCATTCGCGCCCCGCTACATGGGCGTATCCATGGCGGAGTTCTGCGCCGACCCGGACCTCCGCGTCGATGTGACCCTGGCGGCGATGGATCGACTGGGCGGAGAGTTCGACGGCATCAACTCCCTTCCCGCCGGGCGCATCAGCGTCGCTCTCAGCGCGGCCTGGCTGTCTCGCGTTGCGGTGCCGGGCCGGGATCTGCCCGACGACAGCCTCTGGCAGGTGGACGAGGCCGAGGTGATGACCGTCGACGACTACGACACCATCATCGATCGCGGCTGGCTGGCGTTTCTGGCAGAGTACATGCCGCGCGTCATCGATCCGGCCGAGCTCGCAGCCAACGCCACCTGGATGGGGAACAACCTCACCGGCGTCGTGCAGCGATGCCAGGAGCGGGGCTACGTCCCCGTCTCCGGCGGCGGAACCACGATCCCATTCGAGTGTCTCTGCGGCGGGCGCTCCATGGAGGAGTTCTTTCTCGATCTCTATCGGATTCCCGACAAGGTGAAGGCCGCCCTCGACGCGATGCAGCCCGGACTGATCCAGATCGGTGTGGACGGGGCTCGTCGATCCGGGGTACCGGCGGTGTGGGTGGGTGGCTGGCGGGCGGCCAGCGCCATGCTGTCTCCGAAGAATGTGGAATGAGTTCGTCTTTCCCTACTACCTGGAGATGGTCACCCGACTCGCCGAGAACGACATCGTCTCGGTGCTGCACTTCGACCACGACTGGAACCGCGACCTCTCCCGGCTGCGCGAGCTTCCGGCCAGGCGCTGCATCCTGAATCTGGACGGCTGGACGGACATTCGCCGGGCCAAGGAGATCCTGGGAGATCACATGGCGATCATGGGCGACGTTCCCGCTCCCCTCCTCTCCACCGGAACCCCCGACAAGGTCTACGCCTACGTGCGCGACCTGGCCCGCGACGTGGGCCCCACCGGTCTGATCCTGTGCCCCGGCTGTGACGCTCCGATCGACGCCAAGCCCGAGAACATGGAAGCCTTCGCTGCGGCCAGCCTCGAGTTCGGAAAGGCGGCTTGATCAGCCTGCTCAGTTCCGCTGGTAGATGAGGTGTCGCAGCTTCCAGACGATCCCGACGCTGGGGTGAGCTTGGTTCCGCAAGGCGTCGAGATCTCGCTCGAGCCGCGCGATCTCCTGTTCCTCGACGTGCTCCCGAACGAAGGGATGATCGCGCCAGGTCCGGAGGTTCATCGCAAACATGGCCGCCGCGTCGGAGGGGAAGACGGGAAACTCGAGGATCCGGCTCTTCCGTTTCGCGAGGGGCTGGGGAACCGGTGAGCTCTCCAGCTCCGAGCCGATGTAGAGCCGGTTCGACTGGCTCCGGAGCATCTGGTCGAGGATCTCCAGGTATCGCTCGAGTGCGGGAGAGTTCGTCGCGATGGACTCCACCTCCTCCACCATCAGAAGTCCTCCCGGAACCAGCTGCGTTGCCCAACTCTCGATCGCCTGTATCGGATCGCGAAGGTGCGTCAGGAGAAGGCGGCAGTAGAGGAGATCTGCGGGGCCCACCGGAAACGGGACGACGTTCACATCGTGAACGCGGAAGGCAACTCGTTCGGAGGCAAAGCAACCGGCGCGTTCGATGAACTCGGCGGAGAGATCGAGCCCGACCGTGCGCCGGCATTGCAGGACTTCGGAGAGCAGCGCCGTGCTGTGACCCGGCCCGCAGCCGAGATCGACCCCGAGATTCCTCGCGCCCGGGCCCGCCTCCCGCAACAACACCCGAGTCGCGGGACCGAAGACGCGCGCCACCATCTCGAGCCGGGCCGACGCGAGCTCGGAGTCTCCGAACGCGTAGCTCAATCGACCCCTCCTGATTCCGACCGCTGTAGAGACAGTGGGTGCATCGTCTCGCGAACCGAGCGCCAGCGCAAGCCGGCGACGGCGCGGCTGCGGGCCACCAAGATTTCTCACCGCAGGGTCTCTCCGCAGATCTTGGTTAGAATCAGCCGCGGAGGTGCGGATGTCGGAGAACGTCGTTGCTCAGCTGGACCCGATTTTCAAGCCGAAGTCTCTGGCGCTGATCGGTGCAAGCAACAACCCCTCGAAATGGGGGGGCATGGTGCTCGGCCGCACTCTCTCCTGCGCCTTTCGCGGCCGCATCTATCCGGTCAATCCGAAAGAAACGGAGATCTCGGGTCTGCGTGCCTATCGAGATGTCCTGGAGATCCCCGATCCCGTCGATCTGGCCATCTTCACGATCCCCGCCGCAGAGATCCCGGCAACCATGAAGAGCTGCGTGGAGAAGGGCATCAAGGGAGCGGTCGTCATCTCCGCCGACTTCGCCGAGACAGGCGAGCGAGGGAGGGCTCTCGAACGGGAAACCGTCCGAATCGCACGGGAAGGTGGACTGCGATTCATCGGCCCCAACGGAAACGGGATGTGGACATCCGCCGTCGGACTGAACGCCTCCCCTCTCCCGACTCCCTTGCCGGGGAGCCTCGCCATGATCAGCCAGAGCGGCATGTTCGGAGGGGCGGCCATCCACGCGACCTTGAGCAAGGGTTTCGGCCTGAGCAAGTTCGTCGCCATGGGCAACCAGGCCGACCTCACCGCCGCGGACTACCTGGCGTACCTGAGCAGCGACGACGATACCCGGGTCATCGCGACTCTATCTGGAAGGCCTGAAGGAAGGCCGCAGGTTTCTCGAGGTGGCGAGAGAAGTCTCACGGCTGAAACCGATCGTGGTGTTGAAGGGAGGACGATCGGCGCCGGGAGCGAGGGCGACCCTGTCGCACACGGCCTCGATCGCGGGCGAAGACAGCATCTTCGACGCCGTCTGCCGGCAGGCCGGACTGATCCGGGTCTCCCAGCTCGAGCACCTCTTCCTGATGGCCGAGGCGCTGCTCAGTCAGCCGCTGCCCGGAGGAGACCGGATTGCCGTGGTCGGCAATGGCGGACAGGGGGTCGCCACCGTCGACAACCTGGCGGCACTCGGCATCGACGTGCCCGAATTCGCTGACCAGGACAAGCTCGATCTGAAGAAACTCCTGCCACCGCACGCCCCGATTCCGAGAAATCCCGTGGACTTCGCGGCGGGAGCAATGGACACCAGTGACGAGGTCAACGTGATCGAGAAGATCGCATCCCTCGACTACATCGATGGCATCATCACCAACGTGCCGAGAGAGAGCAGCTTCAAGTCCTCGTCCCACGCCGAGCGCAAGAAGGAGGTGATCACGGCTGCCGACCAATTCGCTCGCATCCCCGAGAAGTACGGCAAGCCGATCATCACCCAGAAGCTGATGCCATCCGAGACCGTCGTCGAGCTTCTGCGGCAAGGCGGGATCCCGATGTACGACACGCCCCAGGAATGCGCCCTCGCCATGTCCGCCCTGACCCGCTACGCCCGGATCAAGAGCCGGCCCTGAGGGGCCCGGCGCGGCGAGAATCGTCACGAAATCTTGGGCTTGGGGACGGTTCTGCCGACGATCCCGGAGCCCGGGATCGGGTGCAGGTCGGTGAGAATTCCGCTCTCAGAGTTCGCGCGACCAATAGGGAGAGCCCGATGATGCGCAAGCGGGTCGGGTGGCTGCTCGCCTGGGGAGGTCTGCCCCAGGGGCTCCAGCGGAGGGGGCAACTGGCCGATCGTAAGAGGGAACGCGTTTTCCGATAGACGGAAAAGGACTTCCATTGCCGCCAGGCAATGGGCTCTGGTACCGCAGCAGGGCGCCGCAGAGGCCTGGCCAGCTTCTTGCTACGGCTGCCAGGGGAGACTCGGTCAGAGGAGGGAACATGCGGGCGCTGCTCGGTATGGCGGTCGCTCTTGCACTGGCATGGGGTGCACCGGCCGCGGCCGTGATCATCGCGTCGGGGAACGGCACGGGAAACACCTCGGCGCCGCCGGACGACCCGGGCTGGGACAACGTCGTCAACCTCACTGGGCTCACGGGGGTCTACCTCGGGAACGGCTGGGTCCTGACGGCGAACCACGTGGGCGCGCGAAACATGATCATCGGCAGCGACGTCTACGAACCGGTCCCTGGCTCGAAGGTACAGCTCCAGACGACCGACTCGAACGCCGATCTGGCGCTCTTCCAGATCCTGCGTGACCCCGGCCTTCCCGACGTCGAGATCTCCGCGTCCGCGCCGCTCCCTGGTACGGACGTCGTCATGATCGGGCGCGGTTTCGACCGGGGCGCAGAAACCTCGGCCTGCTACCCCCTCCGACAGGGCTGGCTCTGGGGAGCGGCGAAAGCCATGCGCTGGGGCACCAACGCCGTCGAGCGGAAGGGCATCAACCTGTCGATCTCCGGAACGTTGACACGCGCCTTCTCCACCGAGTTCAACGAGTCTGCCCAGACGGACCACGAGGCCCAGGCTGCGAATGGCGACTCCGGCGGCGCCGTCTTCGTCAAGAACGGGGCAACCTGGGAGCTCGCGGGCATCATCACCGCGATCAGCACCTTGGGAGAATGCAACGACCGCGCCGCGCTCTACGACAACCTCACCTATGCCGGCGACCTCTCCTTCTACCTCGACCAGATCGATGCAATTGCGAACGTTCCGGCCTGCGACGACGGTATCGACCAGGACGGCGACGGATTCGTCGACTATCCGGATGATCTGGGCTGTGACGATCCGCTGGATCCGTTCGAGACTTCGGATTCGCTTCCCTGCGACGACGGCATCGACAACGATGGCGACGGCAGGGTCGATTTCGATCCGGTGACCTTCGCCGATCCTGGCGACGAGACCACGCTACCCGCCGGAGAGGGAGATCCGGGGTGCGGGAGCCACACCTGGAGCACCGAGAGCCCCCAGTGCCAGGACGGCATCGAGAACGAGGAGGACGGGCAGATGGACTACGACGCCGGCCTCTCTGCCAACGGCCACGCGGATCCCGCCGGGCCGGACCCCGACTGCGTCGCCGCGCCGTGGAGAGATGGCGAGGCGCCGTCGAGCTGCGGCCTGGGTATCGAGCTGGCCTTGCTGCTGCCCCCGCTCATCTGGGTGCATCGCCGGCGGCGTTGACGTTCACCGCCCGGCTGCCATGACGGCCACCGTGGGGGCCGTCCCACGGGTCAGCCAGGATCTCCTTGCGTCCGGGGCATCTCGTGACGGAAAATACGGTGGGGGGGATCAGACGCGGAGGAGCGACGAGAGATGGTCGCAGGAAAGAAGCAAACCGCACGAGCCAAGACCACCCGCAAGAAGGCGACGAGCCGGAAGAGCCCTCGAGAGCAGGCCCAGGCGGCGCTCGACGACTCGCTCCGGCAGCTCGAGAAGAGGTTGCCGAAGAATCTCGCGAGCGTGGCGCGCGACCTGCGCCGGAACCTGAACAAGTTCCAGCGCCAGATCGACAGGGCCCGCAAGGAGCGCGAGGACCGCTGGAACCGGATCGAGGACCAGATTCGCCGCGACGCGGTAAAGGTGCTCCGGCGGCTGGAGAAGGCCGTGGAGCCACAGCGGAAGACTGTTGCGCGCAAGAAGACCACCCGGAAGAAGACGACGCCAGCCAAGACCGCCCCGGAGAAGACCGCGGACCGCTGAACCGGGATGCAGTCGACGTAGCGCGGAGACATGCTCGGTGCCGTCGTAGAGCTACCGGCTACCGAGGCTTCTCCAACAGAACCGAGCGGCTTCTCTTGATGTCGGGACGGTCGATGACCGAAAGGCCCGCCTTCCGGGCGGCCGCCGTCGTCTCTTCGAGCGCTTCTTCGGAGACGTGGCCGCGCGGTTCGGCGATCAGGAAACGGCCTCCGGGAGCCAGCGCCTCTGCGATCTCCGCCAGGAACGGCGCCGCGTCCGGGACCTCGTGCACCACGGCATAGGCCAGGGCAAAGTCGATCTCGCCCTCCAGATCCCGAAGACCGAGGCTACTCGCCGAGCAGACGCGGGTTTCGATCCGATCCGAGACGCCGGCGCGAGCCGCACGCTTGCGCAGCGATCGGATCATCCGCTCCTGAAGGTCGACGCAGATGACGCGTCCGCTGGGACCGACCAGCTCGGCCATTGGAAGGCTGAAGAATCCCATCGCGCACCCGACATCCAACGCGGTCGCGCCGCTCGTCAGGTATGGACCGAGCACCTCTTCGGGTTTCTCGCACCAGCGTCGGATCGGGACTGGCGAGCAGATAGCCCACCCACCAGGGACAGACACGTTCGGCCATCTCGATTCCTCCATCCGCGCTGCCACCGAGTCTACTGCGGCGTCGAGTCTCGATCCGCCGCGGTGTCTCCTCGCGCGCTCCGGTGCGGTGGGAGGGCGTCCCGGGCAGTTTTCCGAGGTTTCGCCCCACGCGCACCGGAACGTTGAAATTGTGCGGATCGAAGAGGACGAAGTCCAGCAGACCGTCGCCATCGAGATCGCCGAAGCGGATCACGCCGGCGGTGGGGAGCTCCTGGCGGTAGCCCTGCCTGGCGAACGGATGCTCGCCTCCGCCGAGTGAGATCTCGATCGCATCGCCGCCTCCCGAGCGGACGAAGTCGGGGAAGCCATCCCCGTTGAGGTCGACGTCGCCGATGGGAATGAAGCCGGCAAGGCGAAAGGTGTCGAAGCTGACGGGAAGCTCCATCTGGGTCTTCACCCACGGCTTCTCCTCGAAGCCCCGATCGGGATCGTAGCGGTGGATGGCGACCTGGATGTCGACCTCCCGGGTCAGGAGGAACTCCACGACCTCGAGCAAGCTGAAGCGGAACTCCATGCGCAGGAGCTCGGTGCGGCCGTCCCCGTCCAGTGTCGAGCAGTGCGTCGGCTTCCAGGCTGCGCCTTCGAGTGGAAGACCTGGTCGGGCTCTTCGAGATTCCAGCCGCCGCCGCGATTCATGTGGAGATAGGTGGTGCTGGACGCATTGGAGAAGTTCCCCGCCACGTGCGAGACGAGCAGGTCGAGCTTCTCGTCGCCGTCGATGTCCTTGGCCATGCTCGCAACGCCTCCGGAGCCGCGGATGTGGTCGCGCGGGGTGAGGAGGTGCAGGGCGAGCCTGCGATCCGGCGCCGTGGGCAGGCTCCCGTCCTCCCTGCGCAAGTAGACGCCAGATCTCGTGGCGCGTGGAAAGGACGACGTCCGCGCGTCCGTCGCCGTCGACGTCTCCCACGGACAGCTTGGGAGCATCGACGAAGACCTGGAGGTCGCTCTCGACGGAGACGAGACCCGACTGGGGGGCGATGAAGTAGTTGGCGCGGCGCGGCGTCTCGAGGCGCGCCCGCACATCCCCTTCGGGTGAGAGGGCCAGGAGCTGGCCGATCTGCGGGACCAGCAGCCAGGGCTCGGGACCGAAGTCCCGATAGACCAGCGGAAAGGACCCGAAGCCGCGCTCGTCGTCGCTCAGACCCAGCGTCGTGGGGCCCGGAACCGGGAGGTGCCAGCTGCGGCCCGACGCGTCGGCGAGGGAGAGCAGGGTCACGCCGTCGGGACGCAGCAGCACCAGCTCCTGGCCCGGGCTCTCCTTCAGGTCCGCAAGGTCGTAGACCGCGCTCCACTGCGGCATCTCGATGGTGTGATCGGGAGTGCGTGGGAGCGATCCGTCCGGCTTCTGGAGATAGACGCGCACACTGCGCTTCTCCTCGGGCGGGATGCCGATCAGCGTCACCACCATCAGATCGGTGCGCGCGTCGCCGTTCAGCTCGGCGAACTCCACGGCGACGCTGCGTCCCTGATTCGCGATGTGGTCGATCTCGAAGAAGTCGTCCGCGTAGGCCGCGGAGCCGGAAGAGAGGGCGATCGAGATCACCATCAGCCGCGTGGCGCCGAGCGCGCCGCGATCGCGGCGCGAACGACCCGCACCAGAAAACCGGCGCAGCAGAAAACGGATCATCCGCCGGTCTGCGACCGAATGGCTTCGAATGGCCGCTCCCTCAGGATCAGCTCGGCAGCCTTTCGCGTCGTGCGTCCGACGACGCCCGCGCAGTGCTCGAGCATTCCCTCCTTCATGGCCTCTTCGAGCTCCTTGGGATCGAGCAGGTTGTAGGTCCGGCCCATGATCTTCTGCTGGATGTCGTGGCAGCGGCAGCTTCCGTACTCCCGGATGATTTCCTCGTGAAGCTCCTTGCAGAGGAGGTAGGACTGCATCGGCTTCATCATGTCCCGATGGTCCTTGCGATCCCTGCCGAAGATCAACCCGATCACCATGGCGCAACCGGTGAGGGAGCCGCAGGATCCGTCGCCCGTCAGCCCGATTCCGTCGGCCAGACCACTGGCGGCCTTGAAGACATCTTCGCCGGCGATCTCGAACGCATCCAGCAGGCCCGCCACCGCGGATTGCGCGCAGCCGGTGCAGGTCTTCTCGTACTCCGCGGCCAGCTGACTGGCTCTTTCGACGATCGCTTCCGGGCTCTGCTCCGTCATCACTCCTCCCCCACGCCACCTCGTCTCCGTGGGGCCGACCGATGGACCCGCACTGGCTCGAGCATTCCCAGTTTAGCCCGGATCGCGAGGCGGGACGAAGCTTCGGAGATCCACTATCAAATGGAGGAAACGGAGAGTTTACCTTGACGAATCCGAACGACTTCGAGCCCCTCTTCCATCCCCGCTCCGTCGCCGTCGTCGGCGCCTCCAACGACATCACCAAGTTCGGAGGCCGGACCTACGCGTCCCTGAAGGCGCGGCGTTACCAGGGCGGACTCTACGCGGTGAACCCCAGCGTGACGGAAGTCGACGGCGACAGGGCCTACGCGCGGGTACAGGACATTCCCGAGAAGGTGGACATGGCGATCGTCGTCGTCGCCGCTCCCCACGTGGTGCGGACCCTCGCAGACTGCGCGGAGAAGGGCGTGCGCGCCGTACAGATCCTGACCGCGGGCTTCCGGGAGAGCGGTTCCGCAGAGGGCGCGCGCTGGGAAGAGCAGATCGCCCAGATCGCGCGCGAGAGCGGAATCAGGATCGTGGGCCCCAATTGCTTCGGGATCTACAGCCCGGAGAGCGCGCTCACGGTGCTTCCGGGCCCCGACTTCCCCAGCGAGAGTGGCCCGGTGGGCCTCCTGGCCCAGAGCGGTGGCCTGACTTCCTTTCTGGTCCGCAAGGCGATGGGCCTCGGAATCCGCTTCAGCAAGGCCGTGAGCTACGGCAACGCCTGCGACCTCAACGAGACCGACTATCCTCTCCTACTTCGGAGCCGACGACCAGACCCGGATGGTGGGCGCCTACATCGAGGGCGTCCGTGACGGCAGGCGCCTCTTCGAGGTCGCGAGAAGCACCTCGCTCCGCAAGCCGATCTTCATCTGGAAGGGCGGACTCACCGCGCTCGGCAGTCGCGCGGTGGCCAGCCACACCGCCTCGCTGGGCGGCAGCCAACGGATCTGGGAGGGGTTCTTGCGCCAGACCGGTGTCATCCCCGTGGTGGGCATCGACGAGATGATCGATCTCATGGTCGGGTTTCTGCACCTGCCCGATTTCCGGGGAAGGCGAGTCTCCGTCGTCAGCGGCGGCGGGGCGATCACGGTAGCGGCCTGTGACGAACTCGATCCCGCTGGCCTCTCGATGCCCGAGTTCTCGAGTCGAGACCCAGGAGACGATTCGCGCGCTGCTGCCCGCCACTGGAAACACCGTGGGAAATCCTCTCGACACCGGTCCTCCCGTATTCCTGCTCCCCACCGTGAAACCCATCCTCGAGGCCGTCGCGGCCAGCGACCGCATCGACGCCGTCATCGTTCAGCACGAGGTGGGCAGCCATTCGCCGGATTTCGTCGAAGCAGCGGCCCAGGTGATCCCTTCGGTCCGGAAGGCCAGCGCCAAGCCCTTCCTGGTGACCATGCCGGCGCCCACGACTTCGAGCGATGCGATGGACGTCGAAAGGGTGCGTCGGAAATATCGCGAATGGTATCTGGAGCGCGGCATCCCCGTCTTCGACACGCTTCACCGCGCCGTGCGCGCCCTCGGAGCGATCATCCGCTACAACGAATTCCTGGCGAGGCACGGGTCCCGAAGCAGTCTCTGATCGGATCTGCGCGATCGCAGCTCGGCTCCTTGACGCGGATCGCCCTGGAACTTAGGTTACCGCCCGCCTGAGGTTCCCTCTTCGAGCCGTGCCCGGATTCTCCGGAGTTGCCCAAGATGCCGCCCACGATCAAAGACCAGCTGGATCCGATCTTTCGCCCGCGCTCCGTCGCCGTCGTCGGTGCCTCCAACCGCCAGGATCGCTGGGGCTACGAGACGATGTACAACGTCTTGAACTGGAGCCAGTTCCGCGGAGAAGTGTACCCGATCCATCCGAAGGACGAGCTCGTTCACGGACTCAAGGCCTACAAGAGCGTGGTCGAGGTACCGGGGCCCATCGATCTCGCCGTCATCGTGGTGAACGCGAGCCAGGTGGTGGACGTGTTTCGGCAGTGTGCGGAGAAGAAGGTGGGCGGCGCGGTCATCATCACCGCCGGCTTCGCCGAGGTGGGGGCCGAGGGGGCCAGGCTTCAGGAGGAGCTGGTGCAGATCTCCCGGGAGAGCGGCATCCGCTTCGTGGGCCCGAACTGCAACGGCCTCTGGACCTCGGCCGCCCGGCTGAATCTCACCTTCTGGAACCTGGTGAAGCGCGGCCCGATCGCCTTCGTATCGCAGAGCGGAACCATGGGCGACTACATGTTCGAAGTCTCGGAGTCCAAGGGATACGGATTCTCCAAGATCGTGACCTCGGGCAACCAGGCGAACCTGGAGGTCTGCGACTATCTCGAGTATCTGGCCGACGACGACGACACCAAGGTCGTGGCGCTCTACCTGGAAGGACTGAAGGACGGCAGGCGCTTCCTGGAGGCGGCGCGCAAGGCAACGGCCCGAAAGCCGGTGCTGGCCTACAAGGTGGGGCGCACGGAAGCCGGGTCGCGCGCCGCATCGACCCATACGGCATCGCTCACCGGCAGCACTCAGCTCTTCGACGCGGCGTGCCGCCAGGCGGGTGTGCAGGTCTGTGACGACATGCTGGAGATGTTCGACTTCGCCGACACACTCGCCCATCAGCCCCTCCCGCCGGGCAACCGGGTCGGCATCGCCTCCGGAGGCGGCGGCTTCTGCGTGGTGACTGCGGAGGCCTGCGCAAAGGTGGGCCTCGAAGTCCCGGTTCTCGACGAGGAAGCCCAGCGCGAAGTGCTCGGGCACGTACGCGAGTTCTCGCCATCACCCCTGAACCCCCTCGACCTGATCGCCCGCAAGACGCACCTCGACTACGGCGCAGCCATCGAGATCCTCGCCAAGCAGGACTACATCGACGGCCTGATCATCATGCCGCCCTACGGTGGTTTCCAGCGAACCTCGTCATTGGATGCCATGAAGGGGCTGGTGGAGTGCTGCAACATCATTGCGGACATCCCCGGCAAGTATCAGAAGCCGGTTCTGGCCTTCGCCAGGCGGGAGATCAGGAATACGGCGACCTACCAGATTCTCTCGCGCGGCAAGATCCCCTTCTACGAGTCCCCCGAGACCTGTGCCCGGGCCATGAAGGCGCTCTGCTCCTACGCCGAAACTCGCCGATCCCGTTAGGGATCCAGCCGCCTTGGCCTTTGCGCCGGACCTCGTTATTCTGCGGGCGCCATGACACACACCCTCTCCGAATACGAGTCGAAGCAGCTGCTGGCGGACGCCGGCATTCCGATTCCCCAGGAGCGACTGGTCTCCTCCGCGGAGGAGGCGGTGCAGGCCGCCGAAGAGCAGGGATACCCCGTCGCACTGAAGCTCTGCGGCCGCGGCATCGCCCACAAGACCGAGCGAAACCTGGTGCGCCTCGACGTGGGCGACGCCGAGGACGTGCGGCAACACGCCGAAGACCTGCTGGCCCAGCGCGGGCCCGACGAGGGCGACGCGGGCGTGCTGGTCCAGGCGATGGTCTCCGGGAGACGCGAGCTGATCGCGGGTCTGCTGCGCGACCCGCAGTTCGGCCCGTGCGTGATGTTCGGCCTGGGCGGCGTGTTCGCAGAGCTGATCGGTGACGTCGCGTTCGCCGTCGCCCCGCTGGCAGAGAACGACGCAGAGGACCTGATGCGCGCGCTTCGCCATCACAAGATCCTGGACGCGTTCCGGGGCGAGCCGGAGGCCGACATCGCCAAGCTGGGGCAGATCCTCGAGGCGCTGGGACGCATCGGCGAAGCCCGACCCGACGTGCTGTCGATCGACGTGAACCCCCTGATCCTCTCCGGCGCCGATCCGGTGGTCGTCGACGCGCTCGTCGAGCTCGAGGGCGATCCGAGCTGAGGGCGGGGGCACCTCCGGACTTCACGCCCAGATCGACTCCATCTCCCAGAGGTCCACGGCCGAGGCGAGAGCCCCTTCCCCTCGCGCGAGAAGGGTCAGGGGGCGCCCTGCTTCGGACTCGAGCGCTCCCTCCCCGACGCCGAGCCAGTCTCCGCCGGCGGTGAGCGCGACGCGACCGTTGGCGTAGATCTCCACCACCGAGCGGTCGAGAAAGATCCGCAGCTCCAGCCGGCCCTCTCCCGGGAGCACCCGGAACTCCCCGGACCGCTCCGCGCAGCTGAGCCGGCCCGCCTCGCGGTCATAGGCGACTGCGATCTGCCTCCGGCCAGGAGCGATGTCACCGAGGGTCAGACCCACCTCACGCGCTTCTCCCAGCTCGAACTCGGCGCAGATTTCCACCGTGTCCGAGGGCAGGTCCATCAGGATCGTGGGCTGGTCCTTCGGGAGGGCGATGTTCTCCCACCTCTGGTGGCGTTTTCGGAGCCGAGCCAGCTCCGGGAGAGGCTCGATTCCCAGCTCTCCGTCCCCGCGCAGGCTGAGCACGCGCGGAAGCGTGAGCACGCCCCTCCAGCAGGCACCTGCTGGGCCGACCTGCACCCATCCCCACTGGATGCGCCTCCCCTGCGGATCGAGCATGGAGTTCGGAGCGTAGAAGTCCTCGCGGCGACCGAGATCCATCGGGAGCCACTCGGTCTCCGGCCTGAAGCGATGCTCCGCGAAGTCGCCCATCGCGTAGATGACCTGGGCGAAGGGCGAAACGCAGAGCAGCCACTTGTCACCCAGAGGAAAGAAGTTCGGGCACTCCATCACGCCGGTCGCGCCCTGGAAGAGGGGTCCGAGATAGGTCCAGTCACGGAGATCCGGCGAGCGATACAGCAGCACGCATCCGCCCTGTCCCCGGATCCCACCTCCCAGGGCCATGTACCACGACTCGCCGTCTCTCCAGCAGAAGGGGTCGCGAAAGCCCTCCAGATCGCCGCGCGGAGGCGTCGAAATCACCGGATTCCCGGCGTGCTTGATCCAGCTCCGCAGACGATCCTCGACTGGTCGCGATGCACTGGCACTCCGGAGAGACGCCCGTGTAGAGAATCGTCGGAACGCCGTCGTGGATCACGCAGCAGCCGGAGAAGATCCCGTCCTCGTCGTAGCTTCCGGGACCCGGAGCCAGCGCAATGGGAAGGTGCTCCCAGCGGACCAGATCCTGGCTCACCGCGTGTCCCCAGCTCATGTTTCCCCACTCGC
This sequence comes from uncultured delta proteobacterium, assembly GCA_963722885.1. Taxonomy (GTDB): domain Bacteria; phylum Myxococcota_A; class UBA9160; order UBA9160; family UBA6930; genus CAVXZE01. The sequence continues at coordinate 147,595 of CAVROS010000007.1, read as the reverse complement.
TGCCAAAGGGATTGTGCTGGAAGAACAGGTGGTATTCGCCGTCGTAGTAGACGGGCCCGTTGGGGTCGTTGATCCAGTGTGCGGGGCTGGTCAGATGGTAGATGGGACGACTGGGATCGGACGCCGCCCGCTCCGCGTCCGCCGCGACACTCGCGTTGGCGCGCTCGAGGGCGCGCCGATGTTCGAGATTGATCTGGTCCACGAGTCCTGGCTGCCGAGATCCCACCCCGGCGCTCGATCGGCCCTCTCCCCGAGACATGACCGTGGTCATACCGCAACCCGGCCGGAGCCTCCATATCTGAACGGGAGAACCCTGACCGGTAGAGGAGAACGGTGGTGGCGGGACCTTCTGGAGCATGGGCGAATCGGTATCGCGAGAAGTGGACCTGGGACAAGGTGACCTTCGGCAGCCACTCGGTGGACTGCTACCCGGGCGGCTGTTCCTTCCGCGTCTACACCAAGGGCGACAAGATCGTCCGCGAGGAGCAGTCGGCCCTGTGGTCTCCGACCGAGCCCGGAGTGCCCGACCTGAACCCGATGGGGTGCCAGAAGGGCGCCTGCTGGAGCCACTGCCACTACTCCCCCGACCGCGTGACCGAGCCCCTCAAGCGGGTCGGTGAGCGGGGCAAGGGACAGTTCGAAGCGGTCTCCTGGGACGAGGCGCTGGGCGACATCGCCGACGCCATGCTCGACGCCATCGAGGACCAGGGCGTGGAATCGATCATCACCCCGCTCACACCCGAGGTCGGGGCGGGGGCCGCCCGCCAACACACCTATATGTTGGGCACGCCGACCACCGATGGCAACGCGGAGTTCCAGGACTTCAGTCCGGGCTGGCACATCACCTGGGGTCTCTACAACCCGACCGCGAGCATGGACGACTGGTTCCTGGCCGAGCTTGACGCTGATCTGGCACGCGAACCCGGTCTACACCAACATCCAGTGGTACCACTTCGTGGCCGAGTCCCGATACAACGGCGGCGAGGTAGTGACGATCGCCCCGGACTACAGCCCCTCGGCGATTCACGCGGACAACCACCAGCCGATCCGGATCGGCACCGATGCGGCGCTGGCGCTGGCGATGTGCAAGGTGATCATCGACGCCGGCTTGTACAAGAAGCGTTTCGTGCAGGAGCAGACGGATCTCCCGCTGCTGGTGCGCAAGGACAACGGCCGCTTCCTGCGCGGATCCGACGTGGTGGAAGGGGAGCGCGAGGACCAGTTCTTCTGGTGGGACACGCTGACCGGGACGCTGACCCCGGCGCCGCGCGGGACGCTGGCGACCACCGGCGTGGATCCCGCGCTGGAGGGGAGCTACTCGGTACTGCTCAAGGACATGACGACGGTGGAGGTGGAGCCGGTCTTCGTGCGCCTGCAACGTCACCTGGAGGACTACACCCCGGAGAAGGCGGGTGAGATCTGCGAAATCCATCCGGAGAACATCCGCAAGCTGGCGCGGAAGGTGGCGACCCGAAAGACCAAGATCTTCATCGGCTGGAACTCGGGCAAGTACTACCACGGGGATCTGATGGAGCGGGCGATGGCGCTGCTCGCTGGGTCTCACCGCCAACTGGGGCAAGAAGGGAACCGGCACCCGCTCCTGGGCGGTCATGGGGTGGGACGGCGGCTCCTTCATGTCCCGCAAGGAAGGCCCCGGCCAGGAGGAGGCCCAGAAGCTGATCGCCAGCATGATCGCGATGCGGCGCCTCGTCACGGCCCAGGACCCGACCATGACGGCGGAGATGATCCAGAACCGCGTGGCGGAGGAGGCGGGCGAGCTCGGCGGAATGGGGATGATGATGCCGCCCGCGTTCCTCTGGTACTACCAGTACGGGTACAAGGAGCGCTGGAACGACCCGGAGAACAACGACCCCTCGATGAAGCGCAGCTTCGGCGAGTACCTGGAGGAGGCGCTGGAGAAGGGCTGGTGGAACCCCTCCAGCACCAAGCTCTACGAGAAGGTCGAGCCACGGGTGCTGTTCGAATCCGGCGGCAACCTGCTGCGCCGTCAGCGGGGCGGACAGAAGCTGCTTCTGAAGCACGTCTGGCCGAAGCTCAAGATGATCGTCTCCTGCGACTACCGGATCACGACGACCGGGCTCTACTCGGACTACATCCTTCCGGCCGCCCAGCACTACGAGAAGCTCGGCAACAGCATGCCCTCGGTGCATCACCTGAACTACGTGCTCTGCGATCACGCCACTCCGCCGCTCGGGAACTCTCTGCCCGACCAGGAAATCGGCCTTCGCCTGGTCGAGAAGATCGAGGAGCGGGCTGCGGCGCGCGGCATGAAGGAGTTCACGGACAGCAACGGGACCGTGCGCAGCCTGGTCGGCCTGGTGGACGCCGCCACGCTGGGCGGAGCGGTGCGCGACGTGGAGAAGTACCAGGAGGAGGAAATCAAGGACAGCGCGGTCTACGGGGTCCTGCCCAAGGGGACCACGCTCCAGACGCTGCGCGAGAAGGGCCAGGTGCGCTTCACCGGCTGGGGAATGGTGGGCCACGGCATCTCCCAGGGATCGACGATCAAGCCCGACGAGGTGCACAACCCGCTGCGCTGGCACACCGAGGACAAGGTCCCCTACGACACCCTGGTCCGGCGCGCCCAGTTCTACATCGATCACGAGTGGTTCCTGGAGGCGGGGGAGGAGCTGGCGACGCACAAGGAGCCGCCGCCCGGACACGGGGGACGGAACCGCCGCTTCGAGATGACCAGCGGACACAACCGCTGGAGCATCCACTCGATGAATCTGACCAACAACATCATCCAGAATACCTACCGGGGCGAGCCCATCGTGTTCCTCAACGACAAGGACGCGGCGGATCTGGGCGTCGAGAACGGCGAGCAGGTGAAGCTGGTCAGCGACGTCGGGGACTGTCTGCTCGCCGCCAAGATCACACCGTCCTGCCGGCCGGGCCAGGTGATCCTGTACAACGGCTTCGAGCCCTACATGCACGAGAACTGGTACAGCCAGGCCGATCTGGAGCCCGGACACGTGAAGCACCTGGGCATGGTCGGCAACTACGGACACCTCAAGTACCGCGGCTTCTCGTGGCAGCCGATTCCGGCGGACCGGGCGGTACGGGTGGACGTAGAGAAGGTCAGTTAGCCGAAAGCGCTGCAGATTCGCGGCCCTCGGACCGGAGAGCGCCGAGACGGTCTCCCCGAGACATGACCGTGGTCATACCGCAGCCCGGCCAGAGCCCGCATAAAGGGACGGTAGGACAACCCTTCCTGTCCGTTCGGACAGGAGAACTCGGACCCGATTGCTCGGCGCGGCGGAGTGATCTGGCAGCGGGCCTGCGTCGATCGTTTCCGGTCGTCGCGGAGCTGGGCTGTGCGGTTCAGGGCCGGTAGAGGAGAACAGCGGTGGCGGGACCTTCTGGAGCATGGGCGAATCGGTATCGCGAGAAGTGGACCTGGGACAAGGTGACCTTCGGCAGCCACTCGGTGGACTGCTACCCGGGCGGCTGTTCCTTCCGCGTCTACACCAAGGGCGACAAGATCGTCCGCGAGGAGCAGTCGGCCCTGTGGTCTCCGACCGAGCCCGGAGTGCCCGACCTGAACCCGATGGGGTGCCAGAAGGGCGCCTGCTGGAGCCACTGCCACTACTCCCCCGACCGCGTGACCGAGCCCCTCAAGCGGGTCGGTGAGCGGGGCAAGGGACAGTTCGAAGCGGTGTCCTGGGACGAGGCGCTGGGCGACATCGCCGACGCCATGCTCGACGCCATCGAGGACCAGGGCGTGGAATCGATCATCACCCCGCTCACACCCGAGGTCGGGGCGGGGGCCGCCCGTTACCACACCTTTACACTGGGGACGCCGACCACCGATGGCAACGCGGAGTTCCAGGACTTCAGTCCGGGCTGGCACATCACCTGGGGTCTCTACAACCCGACCGCGAGCATGGACGACTGGTTCCTGGCGGAGCTGACGCTGATCTGGCACGCGAACCCGGTCTACACCAACATCCAGTGGTACCACTTCGTGGCCGAGTCCCGATACAACGGCGGCGAGGTAGTGACGATCGCCCCGGACTACAGCCCCTCGGCGATTCACGCGGACAACCACCAGCCGATCCGGATCGGCACCGATGCGGCGCTGGCGCTGGCGATGTGCAAGGTGATCATCGACGCCGGCTTGTACAAGAAGCGTTTCGTGCAGGAGCAGACGGATCTCCCGCTGCTGGTGCGCAAGGACAACGGCCGCTTCCTGCGCGGATCCGACGTGGTGGAAGGGGAGCGCGAGGACCAGTTCTTCTGGTGGGACACGCTGACCGGGACGCTGACCCCGGCGCCGCGCGGGACGCTGGCGACCACCGGCGTGGATCCCGCGCTGGAGGGGAGCTACTCGGTACTGCTCAAGGACATGACGACGGTGGAGGTGGAGCCGGTCTTCGTGCGCCTGCAACGTCACCTGGAGGACTACACCCCGGAGAAGGCGGGTGAGATCTGCGGAATCCATCCGGAGAACATCCGCAAGCTGGCGCGGAAGGTGGCGACCCGAAAGACCAAGATCTTCATCGGCTGGAACTCGGGCAAGTACTACCACGGGGATCTGATGGAGCGGGCGATGGCGCTGCTCCTGGGTCTCACCGCCAACTGGGGCAAGAAGGGAACCGGCACCCGCTCCTGGGCGATCATGGGGTACGACGGCGGCTCCTTCATGAGCCGCAAGGAAGGCCCCGGCCAGGAGGCGGCCCAGAAGCTGATCGCCAGCATGATCGCGATGCGGCGCCTCGTCAGTGCCCAGGATCCGACCATGACGACGGAGATGATCCAGAACCGCGTGGCGGAGGAGGCGGGCGAGCTCGGCGGAATGGGCATGATGATGCCGCCCGCGTTCCTCTGGTACTACCAGTACGGGTACAAGGAGCGCTGGAACGACCCGGAGAACAACGACCCCTCGATGAAGCGCAGCTTCGGCGAGTACCTGGAGGAGGCGCTCGAGAAGGGCTGGTGGAACCCCTCCAGCACCAAGCTCTACGAGAAGGTCGAGCCGACGGGTGCTGTTCGAGTCCGGCGGCAACCTGCTGCGCCGTCAGCGGGGCGGACAGAAGCTGCTGCTGAAGCACCTCTGGCCGAAGCTCAAGATGATCGTCTCCTGCGACTACCGGATCACGACGACCGGGCTCTACTCGGACTACATCCTTCCGGCCGCCCAGCACTACGAGAAGCTCGGCAACAGCATGCCCTCGGTGCATCACCTGAACTACGTGCTCTGCGACAAGGCGACCCCGCCGCGCGGCAATTCTCTGCCCGACCGCGAGATCGGCGTTCGCCTGGTCGAGAAGATCGAGGAGCGGGCTGCGGCGCGCGGCATGAAGGAGTTCACGGACAGCAAGGGGACCGTCCACGGCCTGGTCGGCCTGGTGCACGACGCCACGCTGGGCGGAGCCGTGCGCGACACGGACAAGCAGTTCGAGGAGCAGATCGCCGACAGCGCGGTCTACGGGGTCCTGCCCAAGGGGACCACGCTCCAGACGCTGCGCGAGAAGGGCCAGGTGCGCTTCACCGGCTGGGGAATGGTGGGCCACGGCATCTCCCAGGGATCGACGATCCAGCCCGACGAGGTGCACAACCCGCTGCGCTGGCACACCGAGGACAAGGTCCCCTACGACACCCTGGTCCGGCGCGCCCAGTTCTACATCGATCACGAGTGGTTCCTGGAGGCGGGGGAGGAGCTGGCGACGCACAAGGAGCCGCCGCCCGGACACGGGGGACGGAACCGCCGCTTCGAGATGACCAGCGGACACAACCGCTGGAGCATCCACTCGATGAATCTGACCAACAACATCATCCAGAATACCTACCGGGGCGAGCCCATCGTGTTCCTCAACGACAAGGACGCGGCGGATCTGGGCGTCGAGAACGGCGAGCAGGTGAAGCTGGTCAGCGACGTCGGGGACTGTCTGCTCGCCGCCAAGATCACACCGTCCTGCCGGCCGGGCCAGGTGATCCTGTACAACGGCTTCGAGCCCTACATGCACGAGAACTGGTACAGCCAGGCCGATCTGGAGCCCGGACACGTGAAGCACCTGGGCATGGTCGGCAACTACGGACACCTCAAGTACCGCGGCTTCTCGTGGCAGCCGATTCCGGCGGACCGGGCGGTACGGGTGGACGTGGAGAAGGTCTCCTAGAAGCGGTCGACGGCCCGGGCGACGGGGAGGATCAGCACCCCGGCGCCCAGGCCGCAGGCAATCACGAAGCCGCCGAGCGCCGGGTAGCCCGCATCGGTGACCATCAACCCGGCCGCGCCCGGGCCGATGGCGACCCCCACGGCCGAGATGCCCGCGGCAGCGGCCGTCCAGCGGCCGAGCGGATCGAGCGCCGCGGCGGTTCCCAGCAGATAGGGCAGCGCGAAGAAGAAGGCGATCGCCCAGGCGAGAAGACCCGCCAGATAGAGTCCAGAGCTTCCCGCGATCACGACCATCCAGGTGGCGACGACGTTGGCCCCGAGTCCCACGGCGAGGAGCATCGGCCGGCCCCCGCGCGTCCCCACCACCGCGGCGATGACTCCTCCGGCGAGGCCGGCCAGCGTCGTGACGCCCAGAGCCAGGCCGACCTCTTCACGGGAGAAGCCGACGGTGATTCCGATGCGCTCGCTGAAAGCCCAGATCGCCCCTTGCCCGACGGAGAAGAGAAAGATCGAAGCGAGAGTGGTGATCCCCAGGAGCCTCCGGCCGGGCAACCCGCGCGACCCTGCCGCAGTTTCCGGAATCGTCGGAAGCCAGAAGAGGAAGGGAAGGCAGAGAAGTGAGATCACGACGATCGCGCCGAATCCCCCCGAATGGCCCCACGGCGCGATCACATAGGGGAGCACCACCAGGGCTGCCGCGAAGACGAGTCCCCCGAGGACGGTTGCCTGGGCGAAGAGACGGTCGGGATCCCGCGCCGACGCCGCAGCGGAGTTGGCGGCGGCGATCGCCGCGCCCTCCCCCAGCCCCGCGACGATCCGAGCGAGCATCAACACCGGGAAGGAATCCACCAGCGCGGAGAGCCCGTGCCCCGTGCAGGCGGCGATCGCGCCGTAGACCGCCAGGTGGCGCCGCGACATGCGGTCCACGCGAGGCGCCAGGAGCAACGAGGCGGCAGCGAGCCCGCCGAGCTCGAGGCTCCCGAGAATGCCCGCGCCCACCTCATCCAGACCGAATCCGTCGATCAGCGATCCGATCAGCAGCGGCAGGACATTCTCGCACGTGTACGCCACCACGAACGCCGCGACCACGGCCACGATGAGCCGCCGGGAGTCTCGGAGATTCGCCGGCTTCGTGTCCGGCTCGGCCAGGCTAGGCGTAGGCACCGTACTTCTTGGTGGCCTCGAACATGGCAATGCAATTCTCGGGATCGACCCCGGGATGCAGGGAATTCGAGGAGCAGATGATCAATCCGCCGCCCTCCCCGGCATCCTCGATCGCCTGGCTGACGGCTGCGTCCACCTCTTCGGGGGTGCCGTGGGGCAGCAGCTCGCGACAGTCGATGTTCCCGAGCAGACAGATCCTGTCGCCGCAATACTCCTTGACCCTCTTCAGGTCCATGTCCGCGTGCGGCTCCAGGGGATTGAGCCCGTCGTAGCCGGTCTCCAGCAGGATGTCGAGCAGCCGCCAGAGATTGCCGTCGCTGTGGCGGACCACCTTGAGCCCCAGCTCCTTGGCGCGCTCGACGAGCTTCCGGTTGTAGGGGTTGACGAACTCGGCGAAGAAGAGCGGAGAGATCAGAGGTGCCTTGGTCTGAGCGATGTCGTCCTCGATCAACAACACGTCCACCCCTGCCCCTGCGAGCAGATCCAGCATCTGAAGATTGAACTCCAGCGTCATCTGGGCGATGCGATGAACGAAGTCGGGCTCCTCCACCATCATGCACATCAGATTGGCCATTCCCGCCAGGCGCCAGCTGAGAACGAAGGTCCCGCGCATCATCCAGAACAGGGCGACCTCACCCTTGAAGCGCTCCCGCGCCAGATCGAGAAGCAGAAGGTGCTCCCGCTTCGGAACAGGCGAGCTGTAGCCGTCGAGTTGCCCCGCCGACTCCAGGGGATGCCCTGTGGGAACCGGGATACCGTGCGGGTTCCGGGTATAGACGACTCCCCAGTCGTCCTGCACATGAGCCGGATCGATCTCCTTCTCGTGTCCGATCTCGAAAGCGGTAAATCCGTCGACGCCAAACTCCTCGTGGATCAGGAAGAGGGTGTCGAGCAGCTTCGCCTTCTCCTGATCGTTCATTTCGTGGAACTCTTTGGGTTCGGGAAGCCCGTCGGTCAGATGGCGTCCGATCCCGATGATGGGAGCTTCGTTGATGGCGTGGATGTAGAGGGGAACGCGATCCGGCTGTTCCACACTCAGAGCCGTCAGGGTTCTCTCCTTGCCCGTCATCGATTTCCTCCTGGTCCCGCCAGTCATCGGGCGCCCCGATTTCGCCAGCCCACCCACAATACGTGGCATACTCGGCCTCTGGCAAGGACGGGGGCAATGAGACCGGATCGGCGGCGAGCAACTACCCTGAGAGAGAGGCCGGGCAGGTGCTGAAGCTCGCCCTGGGTGTTGCACTTCTCCTGATCATCGCCCTGATCGGCTACCGCAGAACCTTCATCCGCCTGCAGCTCCCCAGAGGAGCCCGGCTCATCTTTCTCACCGGTACCGAGTTCATTCTGGTCGGCGTGGCGCTGGGCGACCAGCTGATCGGACTCCTCGACGAGCAGACCATCCGCAGCTTGACGCCGCTGTTCAGTCTGGGACTGGGCGTGATCGGGTTGATCTTCGGGATTCAGCTGGAGCTGGACAAGATCCTCCGCTTCCCCTCTCGCTACATCCTGATGACCTTCATCCAGGCGATCTGCACCATGGTGGTGGTGTTCTGGCCCTTCTACTTCATCCTGGAGATTCTCTTCGGCGGCGACCGGCAGTCCATCCTTCTGGCTTCTCTGGTGCTGGCCGCCACGGCTGCCTGCACCGCCCAGACCGCTCTGGCCCTGATTCACCGGGAATTCGGCCTGCGCGGAGCGCGGGTGATGGAGCTGCTCCGCTACATGTCGAGTGTCGACGCGGTGGTGGGACTTCTCACCCTCCAGATCGCACTGTGCCTGATGCAGACCCAGCCCGTGCTGGGATTCGATCTCGGCCCCGGCCTCCAGTGGTTTGCCCTCTCGCTGGTGATCGGCGGGACCGCGGGTTTCCTGCTCCACCTCTTGACACGGGTCCGCTGCAGCGACGAGGAGCTTCTCATCTTCGTCCTGGGCATGGCGGTGTTCTCCGGTGGCATCGCCCTCTCCTTCAAGCTCTCTCCTCTGTTCGTCAATACGCTGATGGGACTGGTCGTAGCCAACCTGCCCGGCTCCCGGAATCGGATCTTCAATCTCCTGGCGCGACTGGAGAAGCCCTTCTACGTCGTCTTCCTGATTCTGGCCGGAGCGATCTGGCGTCCCGGCATCACCGTGGGGGCTGCCGCTTGCCATCCTGTACCTGGGCCTCCGTCTGATCGGGAAGGTCTCCGGGGGATGCCTGGCCGCGAGGATCGCACCGGAGTCCACCCGGCCTCCTCTCACTGTGGGGTTGGGACTGATCTCCCAGGGCGGAATCGCCATCGCCATGGTGATGAACTACTACCAGCTGAGCTCGGCAGCGGTGACCGACGCGGTCGTCACTACGGTGCTGATCGCCGTGATCTTGAACGAGTTGGCGAGCCCCTTCCTGGCGAGAGCCGTTCTCCGCAGAGCGGGAGAGATCGAACGATGGCCCGCATAGCCGCGCTGGCCATCATCATCGCCCTGATGGGGCTCGCCCTCTTCGCGTTCGGCGACGCCGTCGATCTTCGCGGACGCCCGGTCGACCATGACGTTCGGCTTCTTGCTGCTGACCGCCTACCTGATCGGCGACGTCCTCTCGCGGTTCAAGCTTCCCAAGATCACCGGGTACATCCTGGCCGGGATCCTCTTCGGGCCTCACCTGCTGGATCTCGTCAGCGCCGGGACGGTCCGGGAGCTCAAGCTCATCGATGACCTGGCGCTCACCTTCATCGCCTTCGCCGCCGGTGGCGAATTGCGGCTCGAGGGGCTGCGAGAGCGGCGAACGAGCATCACCCTGAACGTCTTCTTCCAGACGGTGATCGTATTTCTCGGAGTGGCTGCCTTCGCCATGGCGGCGCGGTCGCTGCTGCCCTTTCTCGACGGCAAGCCAGCAGCTCACGGCCTGGCAGTCGCCCTCCTGCTCGGCACCTTCGCCGTGGCGCGCTCGCCATCTTCGGCGATCGCCATCATCAGCGAGTGCAAGGCCCGGGGTCCGTTCACCGAGATGGTTCTCGGGGTCACCGTGGTGATCGACGTGCTGGTCATCATCTTGTTTGCGGCGATGGTCTCGATCGGGCAGGTCCTCATCACTCCGGGTGCCGAGATCGATTTTCGTTTCATCAGCATGATCTTCATCGCACTCGGGGGATCGATCCTGGGTGGAATCGGTCTCGGCTGGGTCATCCTTCTCTACATGAAATACGTGAGGGCCGAGGTGCTGGTCTTCATCCTGGCCCTGGCCTTCATGGTCACTCTGTTCTCGCGACAGTTCGCGATGCTGCTCGACCATGTCTTCAACGTCGCGCTTCACCTGGAACCGATGCTCATCTGCGTCACCGCGGGCTTCTGGGTCCGGAACTTCTCCCCGGACGGCGGCCTGTTCATGGCGACCATCGACCGGAGCTCGCTCCCCATCTACGTCATCTTCTTCTCTCTCACCGGCGCGGCGCTGAAGATCGACGCCCTGAGCCAGACCTGGCTGATCGCCCTCCTGCTGGTCGCCGTCCGGTCCCTGCTGGTCTGGCTCGGGGCCTATCTGGGCGGCTCGTTGTCCGGCGATCCGCCGCGCCTCGCGCAGGATGAGCGGACTCAGCTTCATCGCCCAGGCGGGTGTCAGCCTGGGTCTGGCGGGCATCGTCACGCGCAGCTTCCCCGAATGGGGAGCCGCGCTGTCCACCACGATCGTCGCGATCGTCGCGCTCAATCAGATCATCGGCCCGATCGCCTTCAAGTTCGCCCTCGGCGCGGTGGGCGAGGCCCGTGCTAGCCCGGGCCGACGAACCCGCTGACGGGGAGCGTGAAGACGATCCCGGTCCCCTTGGCAGAGAAGTCTTCGCAGACATCCCGGAGCATGCCGATCGCCTCGTCGACCTGCTCCGCCGCCACCACCGACAGGATCAGGTAGCTCTCCTCGCCACCGCCCGGAAAGAGCGAGCGAAAGCCCGAGAAGACCGGAAGCTCGGTGCTCACGATCTGCCCCATCCCCTTGGCGTCGACGATCGTCGCACCCGGCAGGCCGAGCTCCAGGAAGCCCTCCATCACGCGTTCCACGCGGCGGTATCCCTTGACCACCGCGACCACGAGCTGGCGGTTGCTAGTAGACATGCCTTGCGTCTTGCTCGAGCAGCATCCGAAACAGCTCCTCCGGCCCCGCCGCGCTCCGCAGCTCCGCGAGCGTCTCCTCGGGAGAGACGATCCGCGCCAGGCGGGCCAGCAGGCGGAGATGCTCGTTCCTGGCGTCCTCCGGGCTGAGCAGCAGAAAGAGCAGGTCCACCGGTTCGGAGTCCAGGGCGGCGAAATCCAGTCCGTCGCGGCACCGCCCCACCGCCAGAGCGGTCTTCTCGAGACCGCGCACGATGGCGTGGGGCAGAGCGAGTCCGTCCCCGATCCCGGTGGATTGCTGCGCCTCCCTCTCCAGGAGGCGATCCAGCAGCTCCTGCTCGTCGAGCGCGGGCAGCACCGCGACCACCCGCGCGACGAGGTCCTTCATGAAGGAAGGCTTGTCCAGAGAGGGCAGATCCCATAGCACGAGGTTCTCTTGCAGGTAGTCCCCGAGACGCAGTGTCGGCACCTTCTTCAGACCTCCGCTCGCTGTGGGCAGGCCGCTGCCGCGCGGACCAGGGGGATTGTAGACCGAGGAGACGGCGAAGGTCAGTCCAGGCCTTGCCTTCGGCGGCCCACCTGTCAGGGGGGGTCAGGGCGACTGGTCGAAGGTCCACTCGCTGAAGATCTTGGCCCGGAAGGCGCGGAGCTCATCGCGGCGAGCTGCCCCGCTGTTCGCCTCGATCTCGATGAATAGCTCGGTAAGGCCCACCAGGCGCGCCGCGACCATCCGAGAGATCGCAAACATCATCTTGAGAACCGCGGTATCTCCGTCATCGACTCGAGCCTCCACCTGCTCTTGCGGGATGGCGACGATCTTGGCGGCCGTGTGGGCGCGGACGCTCGCCGTGCGAGGCAATCCGGTCAATAGCTCGATCTCGCCCACCACCGCCGGGGCTCGCAAGCGGGCCACTTCGACCTCCCTCCCGCCTTGGGGAATGTAGACCTCGAGCTCGCCCTCGAGGAGGAAGTAGATCTCCCCGCCCTCCTCGCCGCGATGGATCAGGTCCTCCCCGGCGGACAGCGTACGGGCCTCCCAGGCGCTGCTGAGATTGTCCATCTGAGTCTGAGTCAGGCTCTTCAGGGCGGGAAAGTCAGCGATATCCATGGTGGTCTCCCTCGGGATGCGGTCAAATGCCGCGCAGCACGGTCGCCTTGCCGACCTCGCGTACGGCCATGATGAAGGCCGCCGTCCGGTGGTCGAACTTCTTGGTGCGAGCGATGGTCGAAACCTCGTCGTAGGCGCGGCGCAGCACGGGCTCGAGGCGCGCGTTGACCTCTTCCTCCGTCCAATAGAAGCTCTGATTGTTCTGGACCCACTCGAAGTAGCTGCAGATGACGCCGCCCGCATTGGCGAGGATGTCCGGAACCACCATCACGCCGCGATCGATCAGGAGCTGGTGGGCGTCGGGCCGGGTCGGGCCATTGGCTCCCTCGACGATGAGGCGTGCGCGGATCGTGTCGGCCACCTCGGTGTCGATCACTCCGCCGAGCGCTGCGGGAATCAAGAAGTCGACTTCGCTGGCGAAGAGGCGTTCGACGCTGCTGGCGTCGCTCCCCGGGAAGCCGACCACCGTCCGGTCGGGATTCTCCTCCACGTGGCGGATCAGCGCGGGAACGTCGAAGCCCTCGGGGTTCTCGAGGTAGCCGCCGTGGTCGCCCACGGCGACGAGCTTCGCGCCGTTCTCCGTCAGGATCCGCGCGGCCCAGCTGCCGACGTTGCCAAAGCCCTGGACGGCGAATCGCGCCCCCTTCACGTCGATCCCGAGATCCGCGAGAGCCCACATCGAGCAGAGCGCGGTGCCGCGACCGGTGGCCGCGAGCCGACCCCGGCAGCCGCTCAGCTCGATCGGTTTGCCGGTCACGACGCCCGGCGAGTAGCCGTGGTACTTCGAATACTGGTCCATGATCCACGCCATGATCTGGCCGTCGGTGTTCACGTCGGGCGCGGGGATGTCGACCTCGGGCCCGATCACATCGTGGATCTGATCTGTGAACTTTCGCGTCATGCGCTCGAGCTCGCCCGGATTGAGGGTGCGGGGGTCGACCCGGATTCCCCCCTTCGCGCCACCGTAGGGAATGCCGACCACGGCGGTCTTCCAGGTCATCAGGCTGGCGAGGGCGTTGACTTCGCCCTGGTCCGCCTCTTGGTGAAAACGGAGGCCCCCCTTGAAGGGGCCCCGAGCCGCGTTGTGCTGGACGCGAAAGCCCTCGAAGACGCCCACCGAACCATCGTCCATCTCGATGGCGACCGCGACCTTGAGCTGGCGCGTCGGGGTCATCAGCAGACGCTCGATGCGCTCGCCGACGTCCATGATTCGCGTGGCGCCGGAGAGGTAGCGAAGCGCGTCTTCGAACGACATGCAGATCCCCCTGTCCGGCCACCACCGCCACCGGCCCGGCCCTCGATTCGAGTGCCCAAGCTTATACGCCCGGCCACCGGCGGCGCAAGCCGCCTGCGCCGCCCAGGCGCGGTATCGTCTCGCATCGGAGGCCTCGCGTTCGCCAGTTGGGAGCGGTCGCGCAGCAGCACATCCGAGGACGACAGAAGGTGACTTCCGACCACAGAGTCACGCTGACCTGGCATGGCGCAGCGCACTACCAGATCGGCTACCAGAACCTCAAGACGGTGATCGATCCTCTCTACACTCGCCTCCCAGGCGACAAGCCTCATCTCGCGCTCACCAGGGACCATCTCGACCGGATCGACTACCTCCTCCTTACGCACGGGCATCTGGATCACTCCTGGGATGTCCCCTACCTGGTCGCGAAGCACGATCCCGAGGTCTACGCGCCGGGGGAGTGTCTGCGCGACGTGCGGCGGGAGGCGAAGCGGTCGGGTGCCAGGATCGACACGAGATCCTGTCATGCTCTGGATGAAATCAAGGGCGCCCCCTTCGGCATCGCGGACATCGACGTCACGCCCTATCGGATCGGAACCGAGGAGATCGACTTCTGGTTCGTCAGATCGATGTTCTGGCGGCCGTGGCGCCACTGGAAGCCGGCCGCCATCCCTGCTGGCGTCAAATGGATGACTCACCACGTTTTCGGTAGCTGCTTCGCCTTCCACTTCAGGTTTCCCGATCAGAAGAGAACCATGCTCTACTTCGGCAATCTCACCGATCAGGTCGATGAGATGGGGGAAATCGAGCGCGTCGATGTCCTGGCGATCCCCTACTGTCCGGCCAACAGAAAGTGGCTGTCGCAGTCGCAGTACTTGATCGAGCGATTTCGGCCCGGCGTGACCATGGTCCACCACTTCGACAACTTCCTGAATCCCTTCACGCTCTCGAAGTACATGAACCTCGAGAGTTACCGCGAGGCCCTCCGCGAGAGGTGTCCCGACGCGAAGCTCTACTTCTCGAAGTTCCTTCGCGAGGTGGATCTGACGGAGATCATCGGCGGCTGAGCGACTTCAGGTCAGCTTCGCGCCAGGCTGCTCCGGGCGGGGGAGAGCTGCTCCCGGGTCAGACCGAGCTCCTCGAGGTCCTCTGGAAGCGAGCCGCGCACGATCAGCGACGCCGCGGCCCGCGCGGCAGCCGGCGAGGTCATGATCCCGAAGCCCCCCTGCCCCGCCAGCCAGAAGAAGCCGTCCAGGTCGGGGTCCGCTCCGATCACGGGTGCGCGGTCGGCGACGAAGCTCCGGAGACCCGCCCAGCGGCGCCGGATGGATCGGATTTCGAGGGTCGTCGCGCGCTGGATCCGGTCCACGGCGACCGCCACGTCGTAGTCCTCCGCCACGGCGTCGCAGGGCTCGGATGGCGTCTCATCGGCGGGCGACGCCAGGATCTGCGCTCCCTCCGGCTCGAAGTAGAAAGTCTCGTCGACGTCGATCACGGCGGGCCAGGTGCGGAAGTCGTGTCCCGGCGGACCGTCGAAGGTGATCGCCGTGCGGCGCAGGGGTTGGAGCCCGACCGATCGAGCGCCCGCCAGACGCCCCACCTCGTCGCACCAGGCGCCCGCCGCGTTCACCACGGTGGCGACGCGATGGACCTCTCCGCCGGCCTCGACCTCCCACGCCTCACCCGACGGCTCCACTCGCACGGCGTCCGCGCGGGTGCGAACCGCTCCGCCCCGCTCTCGCAGCCCGCGCAGGAACCCTTCCAGCATCCCCGCGACGTCGATGCCCTTCGCTCCGGGCTCCAGAAGGCCGCCGGCGACGTAGTCCTCGCGCAGCACCGGGCAGAGAGCGCGAGTGGCTGCGGCATCCAACAGGCGCACTTCGACGCCGAGATCCTCTCCGGCCTTCCGTTCCTCCGCCAGGCGTTCTCTCTGGTCCTCCCGACCGATGAAGAGGACAGGCCGGTCGAACACCAACGGATACGGCGCGAATCCATCCGGCGGACGCTCGAAGAATTCGCGGCTCGCCTGGGTCAGCCGCCGAACCACGGCGTTGCCGTAGTTCTGCACCAGGACCGCAGCGGATCGGCCGGTGGTGTGATGACCGGGTAGCGGCTCGCGCTCCAGGAGGACCACGCGACCGTGGGCCTGGAGCTCACAGGCTACCGATGCACCGGCGATCCCGGCGCCGATGACGGCGAAGTCGTAGTCGGTCATCGGGCGGTGTCCTCCTCCTCGAGCCTCGACGGTGGCAGGAGATCTCGGGTGACGGCCTCGAGATCGAGCCGATCGATCTCGTAGTCGTCGGCCGGTCGAATCGGCGCGCCCCGCGCGAAGCGATGGGGGTGGAAGCCGGAGATGTCGACCGTATGGGCCTCGCCCTCGAGAATCGTCTCGCTCATCACCAGACCGATGGCTGGCGAGATCTTGAAGCCCATGCCCGAGAATCCGGTGCAGCAGAACAGTCCTTCGGCACCGGGAATGGGACCGAGGAGCGCGCGGCTGTCGGGCGTCATGGTGTAGTAGCCGGTGACCTGGCGGACGATGCCCGCCTCGGCCAGCGAGGGAACGCGGTAGGCGGCCCGCCGCAGCTTGGCTTCGATCGAGCTCTCGGAGACCTCGGGCTCGACCGATTCGGGGTCGAGGCTGCGCGGGCCCTCGAAGCCGCCCAGCAAGGCCTGGATCTGCCCTTCCGGGCGGAAATAGATCCCCAACGAGGAGTCGATGCAGGCCCGCTTCGGGGCTCCGTCGACGCTGGAACGAGTCAGGATCAGGACGTCGTGGTGCTCGCACTCGAGGGGGAGCGGGATGCCGGCCTGCTCGAAGAGGCGTCGACTCCACGCGCCCGCCGCGACCACGACGACCGGCGCGTCGATCGGCCCGGCGTCGGTCTCGACACCCACGACGCACCCTCCGTCGATCCGCAGACCCCGGACGCGGCAGCCGAGGCGGTAGCTCGCACCGCGCTCCCTCGCGCAGGCGAGGAAGTCGCCGGCTACCGTGGCGCCATCCGCGTAGCCGGAATCGGGTTCGTAGGCGGCGACCTCCACGTCGTCCAGCCGCCAGCCGGGCTCCAGCTCGCGAAGCTCCTCGCGTGTCACGACCTGCGTGTTGACACCACAAGCCTTCTGCATCTCCACGTTGGCTCGAAGCCGGGCCGCCTGCGAGGCCGGAACGATGCGGAAGAATCCGGTGGGCCGGAAGCTACTGGGACGTCCCAACCGCTCCTGCCACTGATGGAAGTACGCGAGGCTCAGGAGCGCGAGGTGGACTTCGGGCGGGTAGGTGTAGTGCATCCGCACCAGCCCGGAGGAGCTTCCGCTGGCCCCTGCCGCGACGAAGGCCTGGTCGAGGACGAGGATGCGCCCCGCCCCTCGCTCCGCGAGGTGGAAGGCGATCGAGGCCCCCATCACACCCGCACCGACGATCACGACCTCTGCAGTCTCAGCCACGTCCGCTCTCTCCCTGGATCCAGCTTTCCTACGACCCGAGCGCGTCGGGAGAGCCTCTCACTTCCAGAGCCCCCGACACACGCCCAGCCAGTTCTCTCCGAGAATTCCCCGGATCTCCCGCTCTCCATAGCCACGGTGGAGCAACTCCTCCGTGATTCCGGGGATCTCCTCCGGCTCCAGCTGCTGCATGCCCTGGTAGCCGCTCTCCGGCGGATACCGGTCGGGCATGCGCGCCACGAAGGTCATGAAAGTCTCGAGGTCGTATACGTAGTCGAGACCGAGACCGACGTGCTCGGGCCCCACCAGGTTGGCGACGTGGTCGATGTGATCGACGAGACGTTTCGGCGTCGCCCCACCCTCACCGAGGAACCCGCTCAGCCCGGTCATTCCCAGCACGCCGCCCTTGGCCGCGCAGGCCTGAATCTGATCGTCCCAGACGCATCGGTCGTGATCGCAGAGCACCCGGACGTTGGTGTGCGAGATGATGACCGGCGACTGCGAGGCCTCGATCGTCTCCATGGTGGTCCGATAGCCGGTGTGCGCGCAATCGACGATCATCCCCACGCGGTTCATCTCGGCGATCAGCTCCCGTCCGAAGTCGGTGAGGCCCGTGTCTTCGGAGACGTGGCACCCACACCCGACCCGGTTCTTCTCGTTGTAGGCCATCAGCGCGTGGCGCACGCCGAGCTTGTAGTAGAGATCGACCCAGTCCAGGTTGTCCTCGAAGGGCGCGGTTCCCTGGAAGTGGAAGCCCACCGCCAGCTTCCCCGCTTCCTTCGCCCGCAGCACCTCCTCCGCCGACTCCACCAGGACGCATGTCTCGGAGCGCTCGCGGACGAAGCGCCGGTGGTCGGCAATCTGCTGGGCGGCCGCACCGAAATCCATCCCGTCGATGGCGAGCGTAATCGTCGCAAAGTCGAATCCGGAGCCAGCAAAGCGGGCGAAGAGATCCGCCTTCCGTTCAGGAAGCCCCGGCGTGATGATCGGGAGCGTCATGTCCCAGACCAGGGCGTCCGCGTGCAGCTCCGCAGCCTCCGCGGAGATTCCCCATCGACTCATTGCAGCTCCTTCTCGTCTAGACGCGGTCAGCCGGCGAACGGATCTTCCACGAATGGCCACAGACGCCCGGTGTCGGCGCGTCGCAGGGGAATCACCGTCATGTCGCCGGGGAGAGCGCCGAGATCGCCGGCGTAGAGCACCTGCCTGCTGATCGGCGCGAAGCTGGCGTGGAAGTGTTGGGTCGACTTCACCACCAGAATCTGCTTCTGCTCGGGGTCGACCCCCACGCCCGAAAATATCGACGTGGAGTATCCCTGACCACGTCGAGTGGTGAGGACGACGTCGATGCCGCGCTCGGGGGCGTCGCTGGTCTCGCCTGCCGGGTGCACCTTGATCCCCGCGGCAGCACCGAGCGAGATCGGCACCCCGCCTATCGTGTTCTCGAGCTCGTCGGACAGACCCACGACGGTGACCTCGACGTCGACGGGATCGCCGGAAGTGGGGCCGAGCTTGCCGCCGATGCGCAGCTGGAGCCGCTCGCCCACGCCCGCGTCCTGGCAGATCTCCACCGCCACCGGATCCCAGAGCGGCCCGATGGCGGCGTTCTCGATGCCCCGCTTCATCATCTCCACCAGGAAGAAGGTGGAGTCGCTCGGCGCGCCGCCCCCGGCGTTGTCCGCCGTGTCCGCGATGGTGATCGGACCCTCCGAAGCCGAGGCGGCCTGGGTGAGGCAGGCGTCCATCGTCTGGGTAGGCGTGCACACAGCGTCCCGGAGCGAGAAGAACTTGCGGCCCATCTCTTCGGCGAGCCGGGCGCCGCGGGCCGCGTCCCCGTCCGTCACCACCACCATCGTCGCACCGAGATCGGGAACGTCACCGTAGGGAAAGCCGTGGCCGAGCCAGACATTGAGAATTCCCTCCTGGCCTTCCAGGACGGTGAACTCGTCCACGAAGCTCCGCATCGGCTCGGCGGTGGTGGGGACCAGACCGATCATTCTGCAGTCGAAGGTCGAAACCACCGGCTTCACCTTTCCCTCGGCCGCGTCGGCGAGGATCGTGAAGAGGTCGAGCATCCGGTTCATGACGTCGACGTGCGGGTACTCCTTGTAGCCAACCAGAGCCGTCGCCTGCTCGACCATCCGAGCCGTCACGTGACAGTGGAGGTCGAGCTCCGCTCCCACCGGAACTTCGGGACCCACCAGCTCGCGCGCACGCGTCAGGATGTCGCCCTCGCAGTCGTCGTAGCCCTCGGCCACCATGGCACCGTGGAGCATGAGCAGCACTCCATCGACCGGCATGGCCGCCCTCAGATCCGAAAGCAGCTCGTCGCGCAGCTCTTCGTAGAAGGCCCGCGGCGTCGGACCCGCGGGCTGCGCGAAGGCGAAGAGCCCCTCGGCCACCTCCCAGCCGCGCTCGGAGGCCAGCTTGCCCAGCAGCGCCCGGGCGCCCAGGACCGCCGGCGGGTCCTGCTCGCGCGGGTCCGAGCGATGGACGAGAAGCGACTCCTTCCACACGTTGGGCCCGGTCGGCACCGGGGAGAAGGTGTTCGTCTCCGTCGCCAGCATTCCCAGGAACATCCGTTTCATCAGGCCTCCTTCCCGGTCGCCCGGCTCGCCTCTCGAAAGGGCTTCACGAGGTTCGGCCGGCGGAGGACATCATACCTTCAGTATCATCTTCCACCATACTGAGAGACCCTCGAGGATTGGAGGAGAGCCGATGCGAAGCAAGACCCGTCAGTGCCGCGCTGCCCGCACCCATCACCGAAGCTCCCAGCAAAGAGGAGCTGGCGAGCCGTCTGGCGAAGGTTCAGGACCTGATGCGGGAAGAGGCGCTCGACACCTACGTCAGCTTCGACCCCGTCAACATCTACTACCTCACCCATTTCGCCAACAACGTCCACGAGCGGCCGTTTCTGCTGGTGATTCCGAAGCAGGGAACGCCGACGATGGTGGCGCCCCTGCTGGAGACGAGCCATGTCAAGGCTCGCGCCCTCTGCGATCTCGACTACGCCACCTACTACGAGTTTCCGGCGCCGGAAGGCGAGAACTGGTTCGACGTCTATCGCACCCTGATCGACGCCGGCGCGCGCGTGGGCGTGGAGTCGGCCATGCCGGTCGGCATCTGCCAGCGGACGCCGGGAGAGACGGTGGTGACGGACGTCATCGACGAGGTGCGCATCGTCAAGTCGGACTACGAGATCGGCCGCAACGTCCACGCCTGCCAGGTGGTCGAGCTCGGGCACGAGAAGCTCCTGGAGATCTGTCGCCCGGGCGTCATCGAGGGGATGATCTACGCAGCGGCCTCCCAGGCGATGATGGCCCGGATTCTGTCGGACGTTCCCCACGCCAACATCGTCGTCACCAGAGCGGTCGGTGCGGTCTGGCCGCCTTCGCTCTCCCACGACCCCCACCTGGTTCCCACCTTCGGCACCACGATGGAGGAAGGCGGACCCCACGTCAGCATCGTCTTCGCCCAGGTGGACGGATACGGCGTCGAGCTGGAGCGCAGCTTCTTCCTGGGCTCCGTCCCCGAGCAGGCGAAGGCCCCCTTCGAGGCGATGCTCGAGGCGCGGGCCCGGGCCTACCAGCTCGCCCGGCCCGGTGCCGTCATGAGCGAGATCGACACGGCCGTCCGCCAGGTGATCGAGGATCGCGGCTACGGAGATCGCATCCTTCACCGCACCGGGCACGGATTCGGCATCACCGGCCACGAGGCGCCCTATCTCGCCGAGGGATACGACCGGGAGCTCGAGTCGGGAATGCTGATCAGCATCGAGCCGGGAATCTACATTCCCGGTCAGGGAGGCTCCCGACACTCCGACACGGTGCTGGTCACCGACGACGGCTGCGTGAGCCTGACGCACGCTCCCGAAACTCTCGAGGAGCTGACGATTCCGCTCTGAGGTCACCGGATCGGGCACTGACTCCATGTGCTATCACTGCTTCGCATCCCCTGCCGGTCGAGGCGCCCCGGAAGCCGCGGGGCCCGAGATCGAGGAATGAGCCGATAGCGCAGCCGTGACGGAGCGGAGAGAAAGGCCTTCGATCGCCATCGTCGGAGCCGGCAAGGTGGGGACCGCCGTCGGCGCGCTCGCCGCCCGCGCCGGCTATCGGGTGACCGCCGTCGCGGGAAGGGACCGTCTCCGCACCGAGCAGGCCGCGAGCCGGATCGGTGCCGAGGTGCCGGTTCTCTCCCCGCGCGAGGCGGCGGGCCGAGCCGAGCTCGTCCTGCTCGCGGTGCCCGACGACGCCATCGAAGCCGCGTGCCGCGAGCTCGTGGCCGCCCGCGCCTTCGCGCGGGGAAGCCTCGTCGCACACTGCTCGGGAGCTCTCAGCAGCGAGTGCCTGGACCCGGCTCGGCGGGAGCTCGGCTGCCATGTCGCCTCGTTCCATCCCCTGCAGAGCTTCCCCACTGTCGAGGCGGCGCTCGCCAGCCTGCCCGGCAGCTACTGCTTCGACGAGGGGGACGAGGCCGCCCTCGAGGCGCTCGAGGAGCTGGGCGCCGCCATCGGCGCTCGCTGCGTGCGCATCGAAACCCGACACAAGGCCCTGTACCACGCGGCGGCGGTGATGGCCTGCAACTACCTGACCGGGCTCCTGGACGCGGCCCTCACCCTGGCGGCAGCCGCCCAGATCGAACGCCAGACCGCCTGGCAGGCTCTCGAACCCCTGATTCGAGCGACCGTCGAGAACATTTCGAAGCTCGGCGCCGAAGGCGCGCTCACCGGGCCGATCGCCCGCGGCGACCTCGGGACCGTGAGCGCACATCTCGCGGCCCTCGACGAGTGCGCACCCGAGCTATCCGGCCTCTACCGGGCGCTCGGAAGCTGGACGGTGGACCTGGCGCTGCGCAAGGGCTCCATCGACGAAACCGCCGCCCGCGCTCTGCTCGAAGCGCTAGCAGGCCTGATCCGAAATGGGAGGACGACATGAGACGAAAGGCGATCGCCAGCGTCGCGTGGATCGCGCTGGGAGTGGCGAGCATTGCATGCGCGAGTGAAAGCGAGCAGGCCATCGAGGTCCAGGGACTCCAGAAGCCGGCCGAGGTGCTGATCGATCGTTGGGGAGTGCCGCACATCTACGCCGGCGATCACTACGACGCCTTCTTCGTGCAGGGCTACAACGCGGCGCGAGACCGGCTCTGGCAGATCGACCTCTGGCGACGCCGCGGCCTGGGACGCCTTTCCGAGGTGTTCGGCGGAGCCTACGCGGAGCAGGATCGGGCGTCCAGACTGTTCCTCTACAGGGGAGATATGTATCGGGAGTGGCTCGCCTACGGATCGGACGCCAAGCGCATCGCCGAGGCATTCGTGGGGGGCATCAACGCCTTCGTGGCGCGGACGGAACAGGACCCCTCCCTGCTCTCTCCCGAGTTTGCACTACTCGGCTACCGACCGGCCCGTTGGCATGCGAGCGACGTGGTGCGCATCCGCAGCCACGGGCTGTGGCGAAACGTGAAGAGCGAGGTGACGCGCGCACGGGTCACCTGCCGCTTCGGCCTCGAGACCGACACCCTGCGCAGAAAGCTCACACCCGATTGGAGGCCAGTGCTTCCCGAGGGTCTGGATCCGTGCTCGATTCCGGCAGACGTCCTGCGTGACTACAAACTCGCGACGTCGGGAGTCGAGTTCGACAAACCCGAAGCAGGCATCGCACTGGAGGACTCGGGCGCGTCTCGCGATGGTGCCGGCTCCAACAACTGGGCCGTCTCCCCAGCGCGTACGGCGACCGGCAGACCCATCCTGGCCAACGACCCTCACCGCGCCCACGGTGTTCCCTCGCTGCGATACATCGCTCACCTGGCGGCGCCTGGGCTGAACGTGATCGGCGCTGGCGAACCGGCCCTCCCGGGCATCTCCATCGGCCACAACCAGCGCGTTGCCTTTGGACTCACGATCTTCGCGCTGGATCAGGAAGACCTGTACGTCTACGAGACACATCCGGAGGATCCCGGCAGGTACCGCTACCGGGGAGACTGGTTGCCCTTCGAGACGGTCGGAGAGACGATCGAGATCCGGGATGCGCCCGACCTCGAGGCGACCATCAAGTTCACGCGCCACGGGCCTGTCGTCTTCGAAGATCCGGAACAGCACCGGGCGTTCGCCGTGCGTGCGGGCTGGCTCGAGCCGGGCATGGCGCCCTATTTCGGCAGCGTCGAGTACATGCGCGCACAGAACTGGCGCGAGTTCGTCGCCGCACTCAACCGTTGGGGCGCCCCGGCAGAAAACCAGGTCTACGCCGATATCGACGGAAACATCGGCTACAAGCCCGCCGGCCTGTTTCCCCGGCGAGTCGACTTCGACGGCCTGCTTCCGGTCCCCGGAGACGGACGTTTCGAGTGGCAGGGCTACTTCGACATGGACGCGCTCCCCGAGGAGTACAACCCGCCGCGGGGCTTCGTGGCGACGGCAAACGCGATGAATCTGCCGCCCGACTACCCGATCCAGGAGCGCCGCGTCGGCTTCGAGTGGGCCCAGCCGTGGCGCCACCAACGAATCTTCGAAGTTCTGCGGACGCAGGAGCAACATCGGATCGAGGACTCCCTGCAGCTGCAGCGTGACTACGTCTCCGTGTTGGCCCGAGAGATCTTGAAGGCACTCCCCGGGGAGTTGGGCGACCCCGCCGCCGATCGAGCCCTGTCGCTGCTCGCCGGATGGGACGCGAATCTACTGCCGGATTCGGCGCCTGCCGCGCTGTACTCGGTCTGGGCGTTCCGCTACCTGCTGCCCGGCCTGGTGAGGGTCCTGGCCCCTGAGGACGCCGCCCCCCTGCTCGAGTACGCCGATCCGGTGCAGGCGCTCGCCTACCTGCAGACTCAGAGTGCGGAGCGCGACGCCTTCCTGGCGCAGACGCTGGCGCAGGCACTCACCACCATGGAAAACGGCTTTGGCGCGGACTCGACGCAATGGAAATGGGGTGCGCTACACCAGATCGCTTTCGCTCACCCGCTCGCCCATCGCGCACAGGGGGACCTCCAGGCCCGCATGACCCTGCCGAGCTACCCGCGAGGCGGCTCGCCTTTCAGCCCCAACAACGGCTGGTTCGGGAAGGCCAGCTTCGGGGTGATCGGTGGCGCGTCGTGGCGCATGGTCCTCGACGTCGGCCAATGGGACGCTGCCGTCGCGACCAACGCCCCCGGCCAGTCGGGCGATCCAGGCAGCCCCTTCTTCGCGAACCTGCTGGAGAACTGGGCCAGCGACGACGCGTTCCCACTGCTCTATACCCGCGAGGCGGTCGAGGAGCACACGGTCGAGCGGATCGTTCTTCGGCCCGCCCCGGCGCTTGACGAGAAGTAGGAAGCGGGTAATCTTCGCGGCCATGAGTCGGAGTTCGTCAGCCGCTTCGTCGGGTTGTCTCACAACACCGTGAGAGGCGCCGCCGGAGGAGGAATCCTCAATGCCGAGCTCCTGAAGGCCAAGGGCTACCTATGAGCCGAGGGAGCTCCTTCGGATGACCATTCGCCCACCTGGAGTACGCCGGATGACCGATCCCGTTCTGTCGGACCTGAGCCACCTTCGCACCCAGTTTCCCTCCTTGGCCCAGACCGGTCGCGACGGACAGCCGTTTGCCTACTTCGACGGCCCTGCCGGGACCCAGGTACCGGCGGCGGTGATCGAGGCGACAGCCGACTACTATCGCCGCGCGAACGCCAACACGCACGGCGCATTCGAGACCAGCCGGCGCAGCCAGGCCGTCGTCGACGCCGCCCGAAACGCCATGGCCGACCTCCTCGGCGGCGCACCGGAGGAGGTCGCCTTCGGCCCGAACATGACCACGCTGACCTTCGCGCTGAGTCGTGCGCTGGCGCGCAGCTATTCGGCCGGTGACGAGATCATCGTCACCCGGCTCGATCATGACGCCAACGTGGCGCCGTGGGTCGCCCTCGAGGAGAAGGGGATCGTGGTGCGTCACTGCGACTTCCACCGCGAGGATTGCACGCTCGATCTCGACCACCTCGGCTCGCTCTTGAACCACAGGACTCGCCTGGTTGCGGTCGGGCACGCCTCGAACGCCGTCGGAACCATCAACCCGATCGCGCGCATCGCCGAGATGGCCCACGAAGTCGGGGCCCGATCTGGGTGGATGCAGTCCACTCGATGCCGCACATGACCGTCGACGTCGGCGAGCTCGATGCCGACTTCCTGGTCTGCTCGGCGTACAAGTTCTTCGGTCCACATGTCGGCATTCTCTGGGTGCGGCGGGAGCACAGCGAAGAGTTGGCCCCGTACAAGGTGCGGCCGTCACCGGGAACGGCCCCGGAGAAGTTCGAGACCGGGACCCAGAGCTTCGAGGGACTGGCGGGGGTGGTGGCAGCGGTCGACTACCTGGCCGGGATCGGGCGGCGCGGCGACGACGCGGCGGGGGGCGATGATCCACGGCCAGGTGGTCGACGCCGCGAGCTGGCGCGAGCGATGTCCCTGATCGCAACCTGGGAGCGGCCGATGGCGCTACGGATCCTCGAGGTCCTGAACGCCATGCCCGGTGTGCGGGTCTTCGGCATCACCGATGCCGAGCGAATCGGCGAGCGCTGTCCGACCGTCGCTTGCCGGATCGGTGATCTGGCACCGCAGGAGGTCGCGTACCGACTCGGCGAACAGGGAATCTTCGTCTGGGACGGAAACTACTATGCGGTCGCGGTCACCGAGCACCTCGGCCTCGAGGCGACCGGTGGCATGGTGCGGATCGGCGTCGTCCACTACAACACGCCCGCCGAGGTCGAGCGCCTTCTGACCGCAATCGAACGGCTCGCATCCGAGACCCGGGCAACGCCGTGAAGAAAGACGGGGGCTCCCGGTCGGGAAAAGAGAACCAGAGCACCTGGTCGGGCCGCGTGTTCGTCGGGATCGGACGCGCGCTCTACATCGGTGGCGCCTCCGATACGACTCCCCACCTGCACCACGCGATCCAGATCTGCGTGGCTCTGAGCGGTCAGATTCGCCTCCGCTCCGGCCCCGAATCGGCCTGGCAGCGATATGGCGGGGCCATCATTCGCAGCGATCAACGCCATCAACTGGATGGATCCGGCCACGAGGTCGTGATCGCGTATCTCGAGCCCGAGAGCGAGGAGGGTCGCCGTCTTGGCGTGGAACGCGCCCCAATCCAAGGCGTTGTCCCCGCAGCCATCGGAGCCATTCGCACCACGACTGCCACGGCCCTCGCGGGCGAGGTCAGCCCCGAAGCCGCCAGCCGCCTGTTTCGGGAGATCCTGGTGCAGCTCGGCGCGGGGCCGGAGCGGTGTGGGGACCTCGAGGACCGGGTCCGGCAGGTGCTCCTGGTGGTTCGGGCGGAGCCAACCCGCCGCTGGAGGGTTGCCGAAATGGCCGAAGCGGCCGGTCTGTCGAGCCGGCGCTTTCGTGAGCTCTTCGCTTCTCAGGTCGGGCTGAGTTGCCGCCAATTCCTGCTCTGGACCCGCCTCGACTCCGCCCTGCGTGAGCTGGCGAGGGGGGTTTCGCTGAGCGAGGCCGCCCTCGCGGCTGGCTTCGCCGACGCGGCGCATCTGACGCGGACCTTCCGGCGGATGGTCGGAATCCCCCCCTCGGCCATAGCGCGGTCGGTCACCTTCATGGAGAAGCGGGTCTGAGCGAGGCGGACGCCGCCGTTTCTTTCAAGACACGCATCCGCTCGTCTCCCTAGTATCCGGGGCGGGAGGATCAGCCCATGGCGGTGTTTCGAACCAGCTGCAAGATCGGCGCCTGCGAGCCTTTCTGCGGACTCGAGCTGGAAGTCGAGGACGACCGGATCGTCGCGGTCCGACCGGACCGGAATCATCCGGTCACACGGGGGCACGCGTGCATCAAGGGAATGCACGTCGGCGACTACGTCAACGACCCGGAACGCCTGCTTCATCCCCTCCGGCGCGGCCCGGATGGCCTCGAGCGAGTCTCCTGGGAGGACGCGACCCGCGAGATCGGAGCGAAGCTCCGCTCGCTGCGAGACAGGCACGGTCCGGGCTCCATCGCCACCTACTGGGGCAACGCGGCGGATAGCACCGCAATCACACTGGCCAACACCTTGTGTCACGCCTTCGGCTCCGCGAACTCGTTCAACGTCCTCTCCCTCGAGTACACCGACCGCGGTGCGGTGGCCGAACGGGTGCTCGGGAACGAGAACCTGACTCTCCAGCCGGACGTGGACCGGGCGCGCTTCGCGCTTCTGCTCGGCACCAATCCCCTGGTCACGAACGGGATGACGCTCCTCCAGCGACGTCCGCGCATCTCTGCCGATCTGAAAGCCATCCAGCGCGGCGGCGGGAAGGTCGTGGTGGTGGACCCGCGCTGCACCGAGACGGCGAAGGTTGCGGACGACCACATCGCCATCCGTCCGGGCACCGATCTCTTCCTGCTCGTCGCGATGATTCGCCGAATCCTCGAGAGCGGAAGCGCCGACCACGCTTTCCTCGAGCGCCACGCAACGGGTCACGAGCAGTGGAGCAGCCTCGC
This sequence comes from uncultured delta proteobacterium, assembly GCA_963722885.1. Classification (GTDB taxonomy): domain Bacteria; phylum Myxococcota_A; class UBA9160; order UBA9160; family UBA6930; genus CAVXZE01. The sequence continues at coordinate 119,979 of CAVROS010000007.1, read as the reverse complement.
CGAGCGGCTCGATCCCGCTCGTGCGGCGCAGATCACTGGGGTTCCGCTCCGCCAGATCGAGCAGCTCGCCGACGAGTTCGCCGCAGCCGACGGGGCGTTCGCGACGACCCGAGTCGGCGTCCAGACCAGCCACAACACGACTCTCACGGAATGGGCGATCATGGTGCTCAATGCCATCACCGGAAACATCGACCGTCCGGGAGGCGTCTATTTCAACCCCGGGGCCATCGACGTGCCCGCCCTGCTCGAGCGTTTCTCCAAGCGCCGCAACCCGGCGCCGTCCCGAATCGGCGGCTATCCGCAGATCTTCGGCGGTCCTCCTGCGCCGGTCTTCGCCGATGACGTTCTCTCGACGGACCCGGATCGGATTCGCGCGCTGGTGGTGGTGGCGGGAAATCCGGTGATCACCTTCCCGAACACGGAAAAGGTGGAGCGCGCCCTGCGAAGCCTCGAGCTGCTGGTGTGCATCGACATCTACCCGTCGGACACGATTGCATTCGCCGACTACGCGCTTCCGGCCGCCACGCTCTTCGAGAAGGGCGGGCTTCACTTCTTGACGTCCACCTTCGAGCCCTATCCCTTCCTGGAGTGGCACTCGAAGATCGTGGAGCCGCGCGGGGAGTCGAGGAGCGAGTGGGAGATCTTCAAGTCGATCTCCCGCGCCGCCCGGGTGCCGTTCTTGAACGATCCTCTGCTGGATCGCTTCGCGCGGATTCTCGAGGCAGTGGGCCTGGACTTCAGCGAGGACCTCCTCTACCGCTTCCTGCTGCTGGGCAAGGCTTCCCTCGGCCGGCTGAAGCGCGCGCCGGGGGGAATCAAGCTCGGCGACATCCGCTTCGGAGAGCTGCTCGACCACGGGCTCCGAACGTCGGATGGGCGGCTTCAGCTGGCTCCGTCAGACCTCGTGAAGGCGCTGCCCGAGGCACTCGACGAGCCGCCGGTCTCGACCGAGGAGTACCCCTTCCTTCTGGTTTCCGGAGTTCGCCGCCTGGCCGGCTACAACTCCTGGACCCACCACATCGCACCTCTCGCCGAGAAGCTCGGTGGCAACTGGGCGATCCTGAACCCCGCAGATGCCGCAAGGCTGGGAGTGGCAGAGGGGCAGCGCGTGCAGGTCCGGTCTCGTGCGGGAGAGCTGGAGATCGAGGCGCGACTCTCTCCCGACATCCGCGAAGGCGTGATCGGGATCCACCAGTTCTTCGGTCACAACTACGAGACGGGAACCCGTTCCAGTCGCCGCTTCCCCGGCGTCAACGTGAACTTCCTTCACGACGACCAGGTGCGGGACCGCTTCTGCGGGATGCCCGTCTTCAACGGAACGCCCTGCCGCGTGATTCCCGTCGGCAGGTGAGGCCGAACGGGACCTACTGCTCGAACCTCTTTCTGGCCGCAATCAAGCCCAGGAGGCCGGCGCCGCAGCGAGGCCGTCCCGGGCTCGGGGATCAGTTGGTAGCCGCTCTCCTTGATGTAGACATAGTCGCCACCGAAGTCCATCCTTCCGACCATATCGAGGTAGGCGACGTAGGGGCTCCCGCCCGGGATCTCGAAGAGCGCGCCCGCGATGGCGCTGGAATCCTGGAAGTCAAAGAAGGGGTCGAGTTTGTCCCACAGCATCGGCGAGCCAGGTCGAGAGGATCGTGGACTGGATCGAGGCGTTGACGGATCGGGAGTGCTGAGATGAGTGAGTCGAACCCCGAGCTCACGGTCCGCAATCCCGGCGAGGCCGACGAAGCGCAGATGATCGATCTCCTGATGAGAGCCTTCCACCCGTGGCCGCAGTTCGAGATCCCGGTGCCCGTGATCGAGCATCTCCGCTGGAAGCTGCGGAGCGACCCGGTCGCCGCGCGGCACCTTTGGGTCGGCGAAATCGACGACAGAATCGTCGTCATGATCCTCAGGGTCATCCGCAGAATCCGCGTGAGGGGCCGGGACTGCCTCGCCCGGGACGGCGCGGACGCTGCGGTCGACCCGGACTACCAGGGGCACCGGCTGTACAGCTCGATGCTCGACGAATCCAAGAAACGCCCGCAGTACTTCGAAGTCGACCTGGGTGTCTCGTTGACCTCGAACCCCAAGCTCCAGGGCCGGAATGCGCGAAAGGGAAGCAAGGGAATCGCCAACCCGATTCAAGTACTCCAGAAGCCGTACCGGGCGCGCGCGATCGTCAGACGACGCCGGGCGAAGTACCGTTAACGCATGCCGGCTCCGCTGGCGGTACTCAGAATCAAGCTGGAGAGTCTCCTCAACCGGATCGGACACCGGCGCTACTGGCGTCCGGTAAAGCTCGGCTGGTCGATCGCCACTCTGGAGCGATTCGACGATCGCATCGATGACTTCTTCGACGAAGCCGCTCGGCCCTTCGACTTCCTGGTGGTCAGAAGCCGTGACTACCTGAACTGGCGGTACTGTGAACCGGCTGCCGGGCGGTTCACGATCCGGGTCGCGGAGCAGGAGGGGAGAATCCTCGGATATCTCGTGTTCAAGATCAGCGGTGGCAACGGGTACATCGCCGACCTCCTGGCGCTGCCCGAGCGGCTCGACGTGGTGCGGTCCTTGATCGAGGACGCTCTTCGACTCTTCCGAGAAGCGCGTACCGAGATGGTCAGCTGCTGGATGATTGCGCAACACCCGTACAATGGCCTGCTTCGCAGATGCGGGTTCGTTGATTCGCGTAGCGATCTCGGTTTCGTGTACAAGGCGGTGAACCTGGATCCCAAGGCTCTCGAGTTCCTGGAGGAAGCCACGGCACGGGTCCATCTCATGCAAGGAGACTCGGACTGGATCTAGCTCCAGCCTATGAGTCTTCCGCCAGGTACTCGGCGATTTCCTTCTCCAGCTGGTCGGGGCTGAAGCCGAAGGGCCCGATTCCCGGGTTGTAGCGCACGCGGCCGTCCTTGCCGATCAGGTAGATGCGCGTCGGCTTTCCGGCGTAGCGGGCGCTCACCGAGTCGTCCATCGCGTCGACGTAGAGTGGCACCACACCGTCGAACAGGTTGGACTGACAGCTGGCGGCCACCTTGCGGCGCTGCTCGAGGGTCACTGGATCGGCGACGTCCAGCCGTGCCGGGTTGCCGGACCACTCGTGGAGGAGACGTTGCGTTCGCGAGCGGCCCAGCCACCACTTGTCGGTCGGGTGGGCTTCCTTGACGTAGACGACGATGAACTCGACGTCGTCGCGGTACTTCTGATGCAACTCCTCGAGACGCACGGTCCCAGCACTGAACGGCGGTCAGGTATAGCTCCCGAAGACCAGCGCCACGGCCCGCTCGCCGCGAAAGTCCGCGAGCCGAACGGCAGCCCTCCCACTCGGGTCCTGCAGCTCGAAGTCCGGCGCCAGCTCGCCGACCTTGGGGGCCTCGAGGTCGTTGGCGAGCTGCCAGTCGAGCTCGTGGGTGCGCCACTGTTGCGCGGTCGACACCAGCTCGACCCCCAACGCCAGGGGATCCTCGCGTTCCCAGAGCATAAAGAGCGCCGTCACAGCCGCGCAGGCGATGGCGGAGGCGCGAACCCACCTAGCAAGTCGCCCGCCGGAGGCGTCACGATCGAGGGCGAGAAGGATGGCCAGCGCTCCCAAGCAGGCGAGCAGGGAGACCAGGAATGGGGCGCCCGCCAGCAGCGGACCCAGGAGCAGGACGGCCAGCGCGACCCGAAGCGTTCCGGCCATGGGTTTCTCGCCTCCAACGATCAGCCGCAGCCCGGAGCCAACCAGGAAGACGGCCAGACCGACCTGGGCGAGCATCACCCCCAGGTGCAGGACCATGGCCACGGCGACCCACACGACCGTCGTCGGGTCCATGACCGTCTCGTAGCCGGGATCCATTCTTTCTCCGCGCGATGTAGGAATCCGTCGCGCCCAATGGTAGGTTCAAATTGAGGTGAACTCCATGAGAAGATCTGCGTGTCTCGTCTGGACCGCGATGTTCCTGCTAGTCGCTTCTGCCGCGGCCGGGGCGGGCATCGAGCGTTCGAAGCCGCGTGCGCCCACCAACGAAGAGATGTTCGAGTGGGCGTCAGACGTGGTCCGGATCTCCGAGCGGCACCCCTGGTTCCGTCGCATGGGCACTGAGGGAGACCATGAGACGCGCGCCTACCTGGTCGAGAAGCTTCGGTCGTTCGGCATCGAAGACGTCGAGGAGCAGGCCTACGACCTCGAGTACCGCTTCTACGAGCACTGGAAACTCACGGTCCAAGGTGAGGAGCCTGCCCTCCTACTTCATGCGCGGCGCGGGCTTCACAAAGGACGGGGGCGTCCGCGGCGAGCTGGTTTTCGCTGGGGAGTCGATCGACCCCGACGCAGACTATTCCGGGAAGATCGTGGTGTTGGAGGTGCGGGGGCAAGCGGTTCCCGGAGCTGCCATCCCGGCGCTAGCGGACTTCGTCCACGATCCGAACGGAACCCTCGCCGCGGGCACCTTCGGCGGGAAGGCCGGCGCCATCCCGGCCAACTTCCCCGTGAGCTACTACCTGGCCTCGGACCAGGGCGCCGTCGGGATGATCGCCATCCTGAAGGACTACGACACCGGCACCGACCGATTCTACTCCGACCCCTCCGCCATGGTGCAGACCCGCGGGCCAGGCGTCTTCCTGGGAAAGTATGTCGGGGACGAACTCGTCGCGAAGATCGAAGCCTCGCCCGGGCCCCTCGAGGCGACCCTGGTGGTGGAGGGTGGGCCGCGGAGATCCAGGTCGGCCAATGTCGTGGCGACGCTCCCCGGACAGAAGCCGGAGACGATCATCGTCAACACCCATCACGATTCCGGCTGGGCCGGCGGGGTGCAGGACGCCTCCGGCGTCGCCGCCGTGCTCGGTCTGGCTCGGTACTTCGCAAAGATCCCGGAGAACTTCCGCCAGAAGACCCTCGTCTTCGCGTTCGACGGAAGCCACTACGACTGGAACTACCCGATGGGAGCGAATCTCTTCGTGGAGGTAAACCCGGAGGTCATCGAGAACACCGTGCTCGCGATCGGCATCGAGCACATCGCCAAGAAGTTCCGCGCCGAGCGCGGTGGCTACGTGGACATCGGGGAGATCGAGCCACGCATCCTCTTCACGCCACCCAACCGACTGCTTTTCGAGGCGACCAAACGAGCCATCGTGACCCATGACCTCCACGACGTGGTCATCCCGAAGGCCGGAGCCATCACGATGTTCGGTGAGACCCAGGGCTTCTTCCTGCGTGGGATCCCGAGCTTCTCCTACATCTCCGGTCCCGAGTACCTGTTCCTGGCCGATGATACGCTGGACAAGGTCGCGAAGAATGAGTTCGAGGCCGTGGTGAATACCTTCATCTCGATCATCGACGCCGCCATGTACCTCCCGCGGTCCTGGATCGAACGCATCGACCGCTGACGCGGGTGGCATCGAGACCCTATCGCTTCTCTCTTCTCCTTTCCCGTGCCTCCGCGTCGATCCGGTGCAGGTCATGGCCGGACAGGAGCGAATACGCCCGCTTCATCACCAGCCGGAGAAACGGATTCCTCGAGTAGGCGTAGAACTTCTGCTCTCGGAACGAATCCATCAATCTGGCCTTGGTCTGGTTGTCGACCAGGCCGTAGACGAGCCGCGTATATCCGTTCCGGATGCAGTAATCGAGGGTCGTCGCGATCATGAGGTCGTACACGGGAAGCTTGCCTGGAAGCTCTCGATCGTATCCTCCGATGATTCCGATCAGGGTCTTACCGCACAGGAGACGCGTGCTGAACCCGGCGATCTGGCCGTCCACCCGAATCACGAAATGGATGAAGCGATCGGACTCGAACAGCGCGGTTCTCAACAGATTGGCGTTGTAGAACTCCTGGATGGGAAGAAGACCCTTGGAGTTTCGGTAGGAGCACAACAGGCATGCGATCATTCCCTGCATCGTTTCTTCCGGAACAGATCCCCGCAGTGTCTCTACCTCGACATTCCTTCTCCTCCTGAATCTCGAGAGCTTCTTCCGGGTCGGCCTGTGGAGCGACAGGTAGTCTTCGACCTTCTCGTATCGGGTGACGTCGATCCAGGAATCGGAGCTGAACGGAAGGCATGCAAAGGAGTTCCTCGCGTAGACGTCCGACGCTTCAGCTGCATCGAAGATGATGACCGTGTCGGCATCCCTCTTCTCTCTCGCCCAGGAGAGAATCGCCTCGTTGACCTCATTCTGGAGACCCTGGTCCGTATACAGGAAGGAACGCGGAAGCCCCGGGCTCGATACGGCATGCATGGAGAAGTACACCGTACTTCGCATCACGCCTCCCAGTCTCTCGAGCAAGGCGTACCGTCTCAATCGGGAATTCAAGCTGCCGTAGAGGCTGTGACCCGCGATTCTGGCAAACATCGCCAGGCCCACCAGCTCATTTTCGGCGAAGACCTTTACGAACATGAACCGATCGTTGTCGGTCGACAACCCGACCAGGCTCTCGAAGAAGAGGAATATGTCCTCCGAAATTCCGTGTTCCTGGAAGAATCCGTCGAAGCGCTGCTTCTCCTCGGGGCTGAGGAACGGTTCCTCCCTGCAGTGGATCGAGGACCGCTCTTTTCTCGTGACTTCCATCGATTCCCTCGAGAGCGTGAATCGTCGCGGTCGGTGCGGACACCTCGCAACGCGAGCATGGGCGAACTGGTACAATGCAGGGCGATGCTCGGAGTATTCTAAACCGTCGTGAGGCGCGATGCTCGCTCGCTGACGACCAGCAGACAGGGAATTCCAGCGCCTTTTTCGGTCCGATGAGAGCGGTCGGTCGAGTCCCGCACGGGAGGACGTGAGAAATGCGATCGAGTGAGATGACCCACCGGGCCAAGAGGGTCGCCCTCGAGCATGGCGCGGATCTGGTCGGTGTCGTCAGTGCAAGGGATCTTCCCGAACACGAGGAGGCGATCTCGAGCATGCTGACGTCGGCGAAGTCGGTGATGATCGTCGCATCACGCCACAGCCTGGCGGCCATCCGATCGCCGAACAACCAGGTCGCACAATTCGACACGATCCACAGCTACGGCCAGGCCGAGCGAGCCGCTCACCGGACAGCCCGGTTCCTGGAGTCAGAGGGCTACCCTTCACTGGCTGTCCCCGCCTTCATTCCAATCGACATGGCGGCGCCCAAGAAGGGGATGCGCGGCGAGATCTGCTGGCGTAGAGCCGGCGTCAGAAGCGGGCTGGGCTCCTACGGAGAAAACGGGCTTCTGGTCACGCGGGAGTTCGGGGCCGCCATACGCATCTCCGGACTGGTCACGGCAGCGGACCTGGAAGCGGATCCGCCGCTCGACGAAGACGTCTGCGACCACTGCATGCGATGCGTCGAGGGCTGTCCGGCCAATGCCCTCTCCGGAGAGGGCAGGATCGACAAGAAGCGATGTGGTGACGTGATCTTCGCGTACGGTTTCCGCTACTTCCAGCGGGTGATGCAGGGGATTCTGGAGAGTGGCGACACCGCTGCTCGAGAAGCCGTTGAAGGTGAGGGACTCCTCGAGATGTGGCAGACCTTCATGACCGGGAACTACTACTACTGCTTCCACTGTCAGAGTCAGTGTCCCGCATCCGCGCTGTACCCGCGCGCGTGAAGGATCGAGCCGGCAAGGTGAATGCGCGGAATCGAACAGGAAGGAGATTGCCATGAAATACCTGGTGCTGTTGGTCGTGTTGGCGTCCTCGCTGCCCTTGGCAGCGACCGCCGCGCAGGACGCCGACGACTTGAAGCCCTACCCGGCGGCCCAGGAGGGCTCCGTGCGCACGGTGTTTCGCGTTCCTGCACTGGAGAACGAGGCGGATCGAAAGGTGGAGATCCTGATTGGCAAGACACTGCTCGTCGACTGCAATCGCACCTGGTTCGGCGGCAGCCTCGAGAAGCGAGTGGTGGAGGGCTGGGGGTACCCCTATTTCGTCCTGGAGGAAGTCGGCCCCCCCGCTTCGACCATGATGGCCTGTCCCCCCGAGGAGGCGAAGACCGAAGCTTTCGTGCCCGTACGAGGAGAGGGCTTTCTCTTGCGATACAACAGCAAGCTCCCGGTCGTGACCTACGTTCCCGAAGGATTCGAAGTCCACTACCGGATCTGGTCGGCGGGCAATGAAGTCAAGCCGGCTGATCCGGAGTGGGGGCGATGAGAAGCTTTCACTATGATTCGTCGACCCGCTCCCGGCGGCGAAGAACTCGATCGAGGAGGCCATCATGGAAGAAGGAACCCGCCGCGAATTTCTCGGCCGCAGCGCCGTGCTCGTGATTGGGACGACCAGCTGTCTCTGCGGCCTGGGTGGCTGCGCGACCTTGACCAAGATCGGGAACACGCCCCCCATTCCGGAAGACGCCTACAGCTTCGAGGCGGCCGGCAGCCGGTTGGAGGTCGACCTGGGCAAAGTCCCCGAGCTGGCTGAGACGGGCGGCTCCGTGAAGATTCGCGACTCGGCGTTGCCGGATCCGCTGATCATCGCCCGCACCGCAGACGGGACCTACGTGGTTGCTTCCATCGAGTGCCCCCACCGCGGTGTCGAAGTCGAGTACCAGCCGGAGAAGGGGGAATTCGCGTGCGCGAGCCTCGGGAGCAGTGATTTCGCCGCGGACGGCTCCCGGCTGAGCGGTCCGGCGAAGGAGCCGCTCCGAGTCTTCCGGAGCTCCTTCGATCCGAAAGTCGGGGACCGACTGATCATCGACCTGTCGGTCTGATCTCCAGTCCAACCCGGTCACCGCGAATCTACTCTCTCTTCTTCCTCTGCTGCCGATTGGATGGCCTCGATCACGGCAACGAAGGAGGCGACCTGCTGCTCGCTCACGCCGGAGAGAGCCGCGGCTTCGAGTCGCTCCAGGGTCCTTCGGGCGCTGGAGGCCACCGGCTTGCCGTCGCGTGTAAGGCGGAGCAGAACCGAGCGCCGGTCATCGGGATGGATCTCGCGGGTGATCAGCCCCCGGTCCTCGAGTCGGTTGAGGATGCTGGTGAGGGTCGAGCGCCTGTGCCCGAACGAGTGGTGCACGTCAGCGATGCTGCACGGGCCGCGCGCCGAGAGGTGCGACAGGACGTGTGCCTCGGCCTGGGAGATCGCGAGCTCGCCCAGTTCGCGGTGGACGTAGAGACCGACCTGGTGGGTCGCCTTGTGCAGGTGGGCGATCAGCCGTAGCGCCATCATCGTGTCCCCGCTGATTGACAGTAATACGATATCGTACTATACAATCTCGCACCATATGAAGAGCCTCGTCTGCCAGCTCTCGACGCGGCGACGCTTCCTCGAGGGAGCGGTCTGGGTGCTCGCACTCTCGCTCCCCACTATGCGCCGCCGCGGCTCGGTTCCGAGCGCCACCGAGGGCAGTCGTTTTCTGACCTGCTGGTCGCCGAGAGGGCCCTCTTCGTGAACCGCCGGTTCCAGCGGGGCTCGAAGAAAGAAGAAGGAGGTGAGTCCATGAAGGATAGCCTGCTGCTGGGGATCGGACGCTACATGATCCCGATCCCGCGCATGATCTGGGAGCGGATCATGAAGGCCGAAGGTCGCAAGAGCCGTGCAGGCCTCGGCTTCATGTCGGAGGATCATCACAGAGTGCGTGATTTCACCGTCCTGGAGCTGCCCCGAACCGGTGCGCCGCTGGCTCCAGAGTCGATTGCGGAGGCGCTCGATCTGCCCGTCCCACGGGTCGTATCGATTCTGGAAGAGCTCGAGGAGCATCTCACCTTCGTCTTCCGGGGCGACCAGAGGGTGGTGACCTGGGCCTATCCGGTCACGGTGGACGAGACGCCGCATCACGCCCGCTTCAGCACCGGCGAGGAGGTCTATTCGCCCTGAGCGATCGACAGCTTCGCCATGCCCTTCGTGCAAGGGCACCTACGAAACGAGTCGATCGCGATCACCATCAAGACGGAATGCGCTCACTGCTCTCGATCGATCCAGATCGAGATGGACAGCGCGATGAGCTGTCGTGTCGTGGAGGAGACCGATCCGCTGATCTTCGTCCCGCTCGTGGACTTCGAGAAGCTCAAAGATCCAAGCATCATCGACGCCTTCTGACGGAAGTCGGTATTCTTCTGGTCAGAAGAACACGCAAGGGAGCATCGCCGCAAGGCCGGGGGAGACCGCGGTATCTATCTGACCGTGAGCCAGGCCGCGTACATCACGCCGCTCACACAGGGCCCGCTGTTCGCATTTCCGCGGCGATAGAAGAGCCAACAGAAACGGAACGGAATGTTCGAGGCGGCTGACCTCGAACACCCGGAGATCTCCTGACCGCCTTCCCACACGTCGAGACGGTGCGAACGGCGGAGATGCGACCTAGAACTGCAGACCTGGCTTCACGCCCTTCTCTTTGCCCATCTTTTCGTGATAGACGGGGCGCCAGGCTTCTTTGATCCTTACATCCTGAGCGAAGATCTCGAACACGAACTTCGTCGCATCGGCCTTCACGCAGACGTCCAGGTTCTGATCCTCGCAGCCCCAGTACAGATATCTCCCGGCGACCTTGGTCGGGGGTCCGAAGCGCTCGACGATCGCAGCATTGGCGGCCTCCGGGTCGATGGCGCCCTTCTGGTTGAACATGATCTTGTAGATCGTACCGTCACCGATCGCTTCGAGATGGATGTAGACGCCCTGGTTCTTGTCGTTGATCTGCGCCTGGTAGGTCTCGACGATATCCGGGAGTTGCCCCTCTGTATCTGTCCCACTCCAGCGGAAGGTTCCGCTGCCGCGTTCCCTGTTTTCCGCCTTGTAGTACCCATCGGCCTCCATCAGGTTGATGCGGTCGAAGGCGTCCTGAATCTGGCCGCCGAGCTGCAGACCGGCGATGACGATCTTGCTCTGATCAAAGCTGGCTTGGGTGGCGATCTTCGGCTCTGGCTTGGGGGTCGCCTTCGCCACCGGAGCGCTGGCGGGCTGTTTCTTCATGCACGCATGCCACAAGTTCTGGCGCAACCTGCGGTTGATGGGCGTGGCATCCTGGTACTTGGGAGCGGTCTCAGCAGACGCCTTGCACACTGCGATACAGGCCTGATCGCTGCCGCACTTTACCGTGAGGTCATTGATCGCCGCGACGACGGCGTCGTGATTGTTGAAGTCCGGCCGTGACTCGGACCAGGCTGCGCCCGCGAGAAGGATCGCGCAAGCAGCGACGGCAAATGCGGTGCTTGTCTTCTTCAGATGCTTCATCAGATTTCTTCTCCCGTTTTGCGGATCCGACTCACCCGACGGTAGTGATTCCACCCCACCGAATCCAGCCCTCACTGCACCACTGCTCAAGTGGCCCCACGATCTTCCGATATGGATCTCGAGGGTCTGGGATGGCCCCGAGGGAGAACGCCGATGCGCGGAGCGCTCAAGGTCACCTACATCGACGGAACCGAGGAATACTACGAGGTGGATCCCGTCGGTGACAATCCCGAGCTTGCCAAGAACCTGCAGACCTTCCTGGCCTCCCCGAATCTGACTCTGGTGCTTCCGAACGAGATCCTCATCATTCCATCCACCAGCATCCGCCACATCGCCGTCACACGAACCGGTGCGGCCCTGCCCGAGGCGGAGCTCGACGCCATGCCGGGCGTCTTCCTGGGAGCGACCCGCATCATCGGCTGATCGCGGCGAGCGCGACGGGCCAGGCCCTCGACTGGAGGCGGCGGGTTCGCGACCCGGTCAGAGGAACAGGCTAACCCCCCGGCGACTCCGTCTGGGAGAGCGCGCCGACCAATGCGTTGAAGATGCCCTTCTCCAGCAGTTTGCCGAAGAAGGGCAGCTCATAGGCCGTCTCGGCCTGCTCGCGCACCAACTGGTCGAGCGCCTGAGCGTCTTCGCCAACCAGAATCCGCCACTTCTCGCTTCGAACCCCAGTCAGGATGATGGTGGCCGCCTCTGCTGCCGAGGTGGGAGCGTTGTCGCGGAAGTCCAGCATGCGCTGCTGGATGAACGCCTTGAGTTGCTCATCGCTGACCGCATCCGTCGGAATGCCCTGACGCGCCAGCCTCGCCCTCACTTCGGCCAGTTCATCGGCCGCCATGTCCTCCGCTCCGGGCTTTCCCAGAACGGTGCGCGAGTTGAGGCCAATCGAGGTGCCGATATGCCCCGGCATCACCACTGCGGCCTTAACGTGTGGCGCGAAGCAATCCAGGTCGTTCATCAGCGACTCCGTGAACCCCTTGACGGCGAACTTCGCGGTGCTGTAGGCCGTATGGGGATTCCCGGGGCCCAGACTTGCCCAGAAGCCGTTCACGCTGCTGACATTGACGATGTACCCCTCCTCGCTGGCCACCAGTAGAGGCAGGAAGGCGCGTGCACAGTAGTAGACGCCGAACCAGCACACGCCAAAGGTCTTGTCCCAGTCGGCGCGCTCGTCGAGGAGAAAGCTGCCACCGCCGCCGATGCCCGCGTTGCTGAACAGGAGATTGATGTGATCGGTCGAGTGCTGCTGCAGCACGGCATCCCGGAAAGCCAATACCTGGGCTTCGTCCGAGACATCGCACTCGTGGCTGGTGACTCGCGTACCGGCCGGCGCGATCTTCTCGCAGGCCTGCCTGGTCGCCGTCATGTTCTCGACCAGAACGTCGCAGATCGCCAGGTGGCAGCCCTCGGAAGCCAGTTGGACGGCCAACTCTCGGCCGATGCCGGTCCCGGTCCCCGTGATCACGGCGAGCTTCTTGCGGAAGTCCTTCATTGCGATTTCCCTTCCTGAGTATCGTGGGGTCAGACCCAATCCGAATCGCCGGCCGTCACATGGACGCGGGCCTCCGGCAGGTCCAGGAAGTCGAGCGCATCGGCCTCCAGCTTCTCGTTCTTCACCATGCAACCGGACGTCGCGTCCGTCACGATGAACCCCCGACCGCGCACGAGGTCGAAGTACGGATGGTCGGACAGCAGCCAGCAGACCACCGCATTGGCGCCTGAACCAGCCGCAATCTCGAGGGCGTCCACCACCAGCGCATCGGCGACGTCCGTTCGTCCGGGAAGCACCAGCAGATCGGCGATGTGCGCCAGGGACCCACCGATTCGGATGACGCAGTATCCGATCAGCTCGTCCTTCTGGAAGGCTGCACGGATCGAGAAGCGGCCAGCGCTGGGGTGGGCGTAGCGCCAGTTCAGGTAGTCCGCATTGCGGAGAAGAATCCAATCGAATTCCCGCTGCGAATGCTCGAAGAGCTGATCTACGGATTCCGGAAAGCGCTCGAGCCCGCGGATCTCGATGGGGCCCACGCGCCTCGGCCTTGCGGCGGTGGCCACGGCGCGGAGAACTCCGCGAGCCTTGACCCGGCGACCGAACCCCTGACCGCGACCCGCGCGGCCGAAATTCGACAACGCTCTAAGACCGAGGGCCCGGTACAGCACCAACAGCTCTCGACCGAACGTCCTGTATTCGTTCTCGAGACGCCTATGGGCGATGACGCTGGTCGAGAAGTTCATTGCCACATCGCCGGTGATCAGGTGGTCGGTAAAGTAATCCGACATTACCTTGTTGACGCCCCTGCGCTGAAACTCCGGATCTACCGCGTCGTCGACCGCCTGCCGCAACAGCACGGGCCGGCCGCGAATCAGGGCCGTCTGCATCAGGCGAAAGCGCACGCTGATCATGCGACCTTCGATCTCTGCGACGGTGTGGATCTTGCGGGCGATTTCGTGGTTGTTGAACTTCCAGCGGAGATGGTCCTCGGGCGTGATACGCGGATCGGGAAAGCTCGGCCAGGTTCCGAATGCGCGCAGCAGCACCCGTACCATCGCCGGAATATCCGCCTCGTCCGGAACGCGCACTGACAGGCCCGATAGCTCGCCCATCCCCAGACCGTAGCAGGTTGCGCGGCCCGCTCGCACTCGCCTCGGAGTCTAGACCCAGTCCGAGTCCCCATGTGTGAGATGGATCCGAGCTCGGGGGTCGTCCAGGAACTCGACCTCCCCGCTATCGACGGTGATCGTTCGATACTCGAAGCCGACATCCCTTTTCGAATCGACGAATCCGTATCTCCGCAGGATCCGATTGTACGGATGCCGGGAGATCATCCAACAGGTGACCGAATCGACACGTGCTCCGCGAAAGACGCGAAGAGCGTCTTCAATCAATGACCGAACCACGTCGGGCCGGTCGGGAAGCGCCAGCAGGTCGGCGATATACCCCGTCCCTTCGCTGATCTTGAATACCAGATACCCGAGAATTCTGTCGTCCTGCGCCGCAATCCTGACCGTGAAACGCCCCGCAGCGGAGTCGCAGTAACGCCAGTTCAAGTAGTCTTTGCTTCTCACGATCACGAACTCGAAGGCCCGCGCCGCGTCGTCGAAGAATGCCTCGATGTCGTCGCCGAATCGCTCCAGAGTCGCAAACGAGCCGGCGAACTGTGTCCGATCCAGGTAGGGTGGATGTCCGCACCTGTTGGAGACCGTTCTCAGCTTGATCCTGAGCACCGCCAACCATGCGGGCGAGCGACCCGGGTGCTTTTTTCGACGTTTAGCGACGATTGCACGAGCGTGAAAAGGCTTCTCGAGTACCTGAATCCCGTTGGCGAGCGACCTGGTTCCGAAGCGAAGATTACGCCGCCGCAACCGTGGATTCGTGGTGAACGAGCAGCCGAAATGGAACTCCTCGTCCCGCCCATCTGCCTTCGCGACATCAACCATCGCGACGTATAATCTTTGACCTTGGTAACGCGGATCGACCGCGGCATCGACGCCGTCCTTGGCAAGGTAGTCTCGGCCTCTGACGCGAAACCTGCGGACGATCCTGAGGAGCATCACGACGATCCTGTCGTCGATTTCGGTGACCCAATGGTGCCGTGCAGCGAGGGGCTCACTTCGCATCTTCCAGCGCAGGTGCTCGACGTCGGTTACGGGTATCTCGAACTCCGGCCACCTCTGGAAGACCCGCGACAGGAGCTCCACCATTTGCGGTTCATCGCTGTCGGCGGGGTTGCGGATCGTGGTCCGGCTGCCCAACTCACTCACGGTCCTTTCCCTCACTCTTGCTCTGCTTGGGATAGCAGCACCGGGGCGACGGCTCCGATCGTAGCGACTTCATTCGCCCTCGTTTTCGATAGCGAATTCACTCGAATAGGAGAACGGCACGAGCATTGACAAGAACCGCGAGGATCGCGTACAAGCGTACCCACACAAGCTGCTGCAGGGCTTCCCAAGGAATTCGCGAGGATTCTCCATGGCCGGAAAGGCAACCTACGAAGAATTGGAGCGCCGTGTCAAGGCCCTGGAGAGGGAGGCATATCCCCGCAGGAATGCGGAAGAGGCACTCCGGCAGAGTGAGCAGAAGGCCCGGGCCATACTGGATCAGACATTCCAGTTCATCGGTCTGATGACACCTGACGGAATTCTGATCGAAGCCAATAGAGCGTCTCTGCGATTTGCCGGATTGACTGAATCCGATGTACTCGGGAAACCGTTCTGGGAAACGCCTTGGTGGACCCACTCGCCCGAGCTTGCAGCAGAACCTTCGCCAGGCGATCGAGAAGGCCTCAAAGGGCGAGGCTGTCTTCTTCCACGCGAGTCACTATGACATTGATGGCGGGATTCATTACATCGACGGTTCCATCAAGCCGGTAACGGACGGTGAGGGAAAGGTCGTCTTCCTGGTCCCGGAAGGCTACGATGTCACCATCCGAAAGCAGGCACAGGAACGCTTGCACAGAATCAATGATTGCTTTCTGAACTTCGGCTCGGATATCGGCGCGAACATCAATCTGCTCACGGAGCTCTGCGGGAAACTGCTGCAGGCCGATTTTGCGCGTTACGACCACCTCAAAGGAGGGAGTCCTGCATTCTCTGAGCCGGTGGAACAACGCGTCTGCGCACAACTCCGTCGAAGGACCGGGTGAGCGTATCAGCTTCGGCGTGCTCGAAGCTGCCGATGACGAAGTCCTGGTCCTGCGCGACCTGGCGAACGGTCCCTACGGAGAGAGGGATTCGGACGTATCCGCATACAATCTGCAGACCTGCGTCGGAAAGAACGTGAAATGCGGCGGTGAAATCGTGGGCACACTTTGCGTGTTCTTCAAGCGGGATGTCGTTCCCAGCGACGACGACAGGGAAGTTCTCGAGATCGCCGCCTCCGCCATCGGCATCGAGGAGGATCGAAACAGGGCGGATGAAGAGAAGGAGCAGCTCGAGGCGCGGCTCCAGCGCTCCAAGAAGATGGAAGCCGTCGGTACGCTCGCTGGGGGTGTGGCCCATGATCTGAACAACGTGCTGTCCGGTCTCGTGGGCTACCCGGCTCTGCTACTGATGGACCTTCCCGATGATAGTCCTCTGAGACGTGCCGTCCTTGCCATCGAGGACTCTGGCAAGAGGGCGACCGCAATCGTGCAGGATCTGTTGACGCTCGCACGGAGGGGCGTCGCCACAACGGAAGTCGTGAATGTGAATGATCTCGTCAAGGGTTATCTGTTGTCGCCGGAGCACGAGAGACTGAAGGCGCACTACCCGGATGCGGCGTTCGAAGTCAGCCTCGACGAGAGTCTGATGAATGTTCGGGGTTCTTCCGTTCATCTCTCCAAGAGCATCATGAACCTCGTCTCCAACGCGGCCGAATCCCTGTCTGACGGAGGAAGGGTCGCCATCTCGACGAGAAACGAATACATCGACAGACCAATCCCAGGATATGACGAGGTGAGAGAGGGGGACTACGCCGTCCTGACCGTGGCGGATGGCGGCGTCGGCATTGCCAGTGAGGATCTGGAGAAGATATTCGAGCCGTTCTATACGAAGAAGGCCATGGGGAGGAGTGGAACGGGATTGGGCATGGCGGTCGTGTGGGGGACGGTCAAGGACCACGATGGATACCTCGATATCGAAAGCACAGAAGGCAGAGGCACCACTTTCACGCTCTACTTTCCGGTGACACGTGAGGGAAGTCGAAGAGGCAGGATCCGTATCGATCGAGGCGTACCGGGGCCACGGGGAGAGGATCCTGGTCGTGGACGACGTATCGCAGCAGCGAGACATCGCCTCCGCGCTGTTGACCAGGCTCGGCTATAGGGTAGATGTGGTCGCCAGCGGCGAGGATGCGGTTGAATACCTGAAGACCCACGCTGCCGATCTGATGGTGCTGGACATGATCATGGATCCCGGCTGGGATGGCCTCGATACGTACCGCGAGGTTCTTCAGGTGCGTCCGGATCAGAAAGCCGTCATCACCAGTGGATTCTCCGAAACCGAACGCGTAAGGGAGGCGCAGAGGCTGGGGGCCGGGCCCTATGTCAAGAAGCCCTATACCCTGGAGGGAATCGGACTGGCCGTGAAGACCGCGTTGCGGGGATAGAACGGTCGGCTAGAAGACCGAGTACTGATTCTCCTTGGCGGTGATGAATTCGAGCAGGGCGGGAGTTCCTTCCCGCGTCTTCTCGACCCCTCTCCTGATGGCGTCGGCGATCTCGGACGGTTCCGTCACCCGCTCTCCGTAGCCACCGAATGCCCTGGCCATGTCGGCGTAGTGACCCGAGATGTCGGTACTGCGGTACTTCTCTGTCGCGACGCGCATGATGGGGAGTTCGATCGCCATACAGAAGTTGTTGAGCAGGATGGAAAGGATCGGAATCCGCTCGCGGACCGCCGTCTCGAAATCCATGCCGGTGAAGCCGATCGCGGCGTCTCCCCAGACGTTGATGCAGAGCTTCTCGGGCCGGGCCAGCTTCGCTCCCATCGCGAGGCCCAGCCCAGAGCCGAGCAGCGTCGTCTTGCCCCAGCCGATGTAGCTGAGCGGGGTCCTGCTCTGCCAGAACGGCGAGAGCTGATCGCGTGGGCTTCCCGCATCGTGGGTGATGATCGTGTTGTCGACGTCCACGGTGCGCATCAGCTCCCAGAGAACGCGATAGGGCGAGAGCGGAACCTCTTCGGAGGTGAGCTTCGGCATCCAGTCCGCCAGCCACGATTCCCTGACCGCCTGGATCTCTCCTGGGACGGATCGGCCGCGCTCTTCGGCACGCGGATTCTTCCGCCCCTCGAGCTCGGCGACCAGCGCGCGAAGGGTCAGCTGGGCGTCTCCCACCAATGCGTGCTGAACGCGGATGTCCTTGTTGATGTCTCCCGGGTCCTGGGTCGCCTGAACGATCACCTTGCCCCGCGGCATCTGAAGTCCAAAGGCCGTGAGGGCGAAGCTGCAGCCGATACCGAGGATCACGTCCGCATCGTGCAAGAACTGATGGACCGCCTTGGGCCGCGATCGGCCGCCAGAGCCCAGAGACAGGGGGTGATTCTCCGGGAAGGCGCTCTTCCCCTGCAGGCTCGTCGTGACGGGGATGTTCAGGAGCTCCGCCAGCTCGCGCAGCTCCTCCCAGGCCCGAGCGTAGTGCACCCCCTGACCCGCGTAGATGACCGGACGCTCCGCGTCGCTGAGAATCTCGGCCACGGAGGCGACCGCTTTCGGATCCGGTCCTGAGCGGGTGCTGAAGGTCGGCTCGTAGTCCAGCGGCTCTTTCAGCTCCTCCCCGAACAGGTCGAGTGGAAACTCGATCAGTACCGGACCGGGCCTTCCGTTGCGCACCTGGGAGAAGGCCCGACGCATGGTCTCCGGAACAGATCGGGCCACCGTGACCTGCTCGGACCATTTGGTGATGTGGCGATAGTTGAGGGCAGCGTTGAAGTTCGGAGCCAGGTTGGTGACCCGCCGCGGATAGCCCACTGGCAGGACCAGGATGGGCACCGAGTCCCCGTAGGCCTGGGCCACTCCCCCGAATGCGTTCTCTGCGCCGGGGCCGTGCTGCATCGTGAACACACCGATCCGATCGCCCGAGTTCACGCGACTGAACGCGTCGGCCATGTGGAGACCGGTTCGCTCCTGACGAACGATGATGGTCCGGATGTCGGCCTCGGCTGCGGCCTCGATGATCGCGCTGACGGGATACGCGACGATGAACTCGACGCCCTCACGCTTCAGAATCTCTGCGATCGCGTTGACTACCCTCACTGCATCCTCCAATCCGATGCGGCCCTCACCGTGGCAAAGCCCAATACTACAGCATCTTCGCCACCTTCCCTTTCCGCCAACCCTCCCCGCTCTCCGCGCTTTTGAGGAGACGCGATGCTGTGGTATGGTGCCTGCCCCTCTTCGAAAGTCATGGAGATTTCACACCGGTGCCGGTGTTTGACAAAGGAGCTGACGAATGAACGATGCTGTAATCGTTTCCACTGTACGAACCCCCATTGGCAAGGCCTACCGGGGCGCCTTCAACAACCTCGAGTCGCCGACCATGGCGGCTCACGTTCTCAAGCATGCCATCGAGCGCGCCAAGGTCGAGCCCGGTGAGGTCGACGACGTGGTCATGGGCGCAGCCATGCAAGAGGGCACCCAAGGATTCAACCTGGCCCGTCAGGCTTTGATTGCTGCGGGCTGGCCCGTCACCGTCCCGGGCATGACCATGGATCGCCAGTGCTCCTCGAGCTTGATGAGCATCGCCACGGCCTG
The DNA here is from genome assembly GCA_963722885.1 of uncultured delta proteobacterium. GTDB lineage: Bacteria > Myxococcota_A > UBA9160 > UBA9160 > UBA6930 > CAVXZE01. Next base: position 100,660 of record CAVROS010000007.1, on the reverse strand, counting down.
CAAGCAGGTCGTGGTCGACAGGATGCCCATCGTGGTGGCCGGTGGTATCGAGTCCATCAGCCTGGTGCAGAACAAGCCACGCCAACCGCTACCGCATGCCCGATCCGAACACGATCAAGAACGCGCCGGCGGTGTACATGCCCATGATCGACACCGCCGAAGTGGTGGCCAAGCGCTACAAGATCAGCCGCGAGGCCCAGGACGAGTACTCCCTGCAGAGCCAGCAGCGAATCGCCAAGGCCCAGGAAGCGGGCCTCTTCGCCGACGAGATCGTTCCGCTGACGGCGACCAAGGCCGTGACCAACAAGGAGACCAAGGAGGTCACCTTCGAGGAGGTCACGCTGGAGAAGGACGAGGGCAACCGCCCGAGCACCACCCTCGAGGGTCTTGCCTCACTCAAGCCGGTCCGCGGCGAGGGGTTCTGCATCACCGCGGGTAACGCCTCACAGCTCTCCGACGGCGCCGCCGCCTGCGTCATCATGGACTCCAAGCTCGCCGAGAAGCGCGGCCTCGAGCCGCTCGGCATCTATCGCGGAATGGCCGTGGCCGGAACCGAGCCCGACGAGATGGGCATCGGCCCGGTCTTCGCCGTGCCCAAGCTGCTCGAGCGCACGGGTGTGAAGCTGGAGGACATCGGTGTCTGGGAGCTCAACGAGGCCTTTGCCGTGCAGACCCTCTACTGCCGCGACAAGCTCGGCATCGACAACAGCGTCTTCAACATCAACGGCGGCGCCATCTCCATCGGTCACCCGTATGGCATGACCGGCGCGCGGTGCGTAGGCCACGCCCTGCTCGAGGGCAAGCGCCAGAAGGCGAAGTACGTCTGCGTCACCATGTGTATCGGTGGCGGAATGGGTGCAGCGGGTCTCTTCGAGATCTGTTGACCCAGAAGTCGGAGCTCAATCCCACCACTGCTCGAACACGCGCAGATAGTTGAGACCCAGTATCTGTCGAGCCTCATCCTTGCTGAATCCCCGCTTCAGCAGCCCATCCGTGATGTTCGGAAGATTGGCCAGGTTCACGATGCCCTCGGAGTAGAAGCTCTCCTCGGTCATCCCCTTCAGATGGAAATGGAGGTAGTAGTTGGGGCCACTGACCGCCGCCTGGCCCTGGCCCATGCTCAGCAGCTCTCTCCTGTCGTACGCGCCGGGTTGCGCGTTGGAGTCCAGACCGATGCCGATATGGTCGACGCCCACCAGGTCCGCGAAGTAGCTGATGCTGTCCAGGAAGGTCTCGAGTCCGGGCCGCCTGTCGGTCTGATCCCAGTGAATCGGAGGAAAGGCGCAGGCACCCACCACTCCTCCCCTCTCGGCCACCTTTCTGATCTGCTCGTCCGTGATGTTCCTGGGATGAGGAAAGAGGGTGATCGGATTGCTGTGCGAGAAGATGGGAGGCTTCTCACAGCAATCCATCGCTTCCAGGGTCGATCGGGCGCCCACGTGACTCAGGTCGACGACGATTCCCGCTTGATTCATGGCGTCGACGAGAACCTTTCCGTGAGAAGTCAATCCCGCGTCGTCCCCGGTCGAACACCCGTCAGCGGCAAAGGTCCGGTGGCTGTATCCGATCTGCATGATCCGCAGACCCATGCGCGCGAAGACCTCCGTCGAGGCGTAGAGATCCGGATGGAAGATGAATTCGCAGCTCTGGGCTCCGATGATGATTCCGGTCTTCCCCTCTTTCTTGGCATCGATGATGTCCGTGGTGTTCTCCACCAGCATCAGCTTCGGGGCAGTTTCGGATACTCTGGTGATAGTCGACGATCTTCTTCACCGCGTCTCCCCGGCCATACTCTGGTGATAGTCGACGATCTTCTTCACCGCGTCTCCCCGGCCGTCCATCACTCCGGGAACCGTGCAGTTCAGGGCGGTGGCCCCCGACGCCTCGACTATCCAGTTGTAGTCCTCGAGAAAGAAGCTGCAGGTGTCGATGACAACGGATTCCTGGTGAAGCTCCCGGCCCTCGGGGGAGATGGCTCGGTTGATCTCCAGCGCCTTCTCCTTGATGGCGGGATTGTCTTCACAGTAAAACCTCCGCCCTGCATCGAGTATCTGTTGCTTGACCTTCTCGATCGCTTCGAGTTCCACCTCACACCTCTCTGATTGCAGACCATACATCCGTCGCGCGGCGGCGTAGTGATCGATTCCGCTAGCTCGGGCCCCGTGTCTAGCCGTGCGGCAGATAGTGGATTGGCGAGGACCAGGCCCGTTCCTGGATCGTCTTCGGCAGGTCGGAGCGTGGCGCCACGCCAGAGCGGAGCGCGTCCCAGGTGGACCACCGGCAGGTCGGATTCTCGAGCACGCGCGCGTAGTAGAAGGCCCGCTGGCTGGGATCGAACTCCGGATCGCGCCAGAGGGCGCGGAGCTGCGCTTCGCCCGCATCCCGGGAGATCGAGCAATCGGAGAGGTCGACCCTGGCACCATTGTCGGGACAGCGGTGGGTATCCGAATCGACCGAGGCTCCGCCCGAGCAGGCGAGATCGTAGACGGATTCGAAGGTCTCCCCCTTCGAATCCACCCATCCCTTGACGATCTGCAGGCGCTGCAGCGGCGCGCTCTGCGGATCGGCGAGCGCCCAGAGGAGGAACCGCGGCGCCCCGTCCTGCCGCGCGGGCAGGGCGCTCCCCATCGTGACTCCGGTCTGGTAGGCGCGGGCGACGACGCCCGGTGCGTCCAGGAGCTCGTCCTCGAAGTCATACCCTGCGAAGAAACGGAGTCGGATTCGCGGCCCGCTGGTCGCGAAGGTCTCCTGGCGGCGGAAGGCCTGGTAGATCGCCTCCCGCGTATTCTCCTCGGCCCAGACACCGGCCAGGCCCGAAGCGCTGTGGGTGGGACTCGCGCTCTCGACGTAGGTCTTGCCGTCGACCTCCTTCCGCATCTTCGGCGCAGTGAACCGCAGCCCCATCCCGAGCAGGAAGGAGACCGGGACGGAGCCCCGCAGCTCGGGGGTGGCGTCGAGGAGACCCACCTTCGCGAAGAAGTTCGACTCGTCGTCGGAGATGGCACCGGTATGCGTGTCGCTCGAGCCCACGAAGCCGAACTGGTAGGGATTCGCGATGCCCTGGCTCTCTAACGCGAGCCCGCGCCTCAGGGCCTCGCGCACGTAGCTCCCGGACGGCTCGCTCGGCAGCATTGTCGCGATGCGATACGGCATGATCTCGAAGTCGGCCCATTCGTCCCTCGTCGAGAGAAGGGGATGGGTCTCCGAGGTTCCCTTCACCTGCGTGATCTCGACCAGGGGCTCGTTGCGGGCGCGCTGCTCCGCGTAGGCATCGTCCAGCGGGTCTCCGGCCCAGTCCACGAGCTTGAACATCTGCCCGTTCGAGCCGTTCGAATTGTGGGGGATCGCAAGGCTCTCGATGCCTTGGTTCCGGAGGCCGTCCATCCACTCCCAGAGCCCCTCCGGGTTCTGGGAGTGAAAGCGCGAGAAGGGAACCGCCGGGATCTTCTCGCTCCCCTCGAAGATCACGTTGCGGTGGAGATTCCCCCGGTCGTCGGTCGAGGACGTGTACTCGTAGCCGATGAAGGTCGTGAAGCGACCCGGCTCGTTGTAGAGCTCGGCTGCGTCGACGATGTCCCGCCAGGCCGTGCGTGTGATCTCGAGCACGGCCTCGCGGTCGATGGTTCCCTCCAGGACACCGGTAACCAGGTTCGGCAGAAAGGCCCCGAAGACTCCGAAGCGAGTTGCCAGGCTGAGGAGACCCTTGTTGTCCGGCGCGTTCAGGTCGTGGAGCGGCTCTGCGACATCGAGCTTCGAGAACTCGGTCGACGTATCGGCCGCGGCCCCGGCGACACCGAGGAACATCGCGTGATCCGTCACGGCGTAGAAGTCGAGGGGTTGCCTCAGCTGGACATCGAAACCGGCCGGGTGCTGGATCACCTCTCCCTTGGCGTAGCGATAGGCGTCGTAGGGTGTGGCGAGCGTGCCGAATGCGAAGGCATCGAAGGAGTAGGTGGTATGAACGTGGAGGTCACCGAAGAAGGCGCTCCGATCGGGGTTCGGCGGTGGACGCAGCGTGAAGCTCTCGTCCTGGATCTCGAAGACGGGCTTCCCGGCGAACCCTCGCCTCGCCGAAGCGGCTTCCGGCCCGCTGTCGGAAGGCGTTTGGGACTCCTCGCCCGAGCACCCCAGCCAGGCGACGAGCAGCGTGACTCCAACCAGACTGCTTCGCCTGCCAAGACTCATGCCCGCGGCGATCCACCGTTTCCAGCTCCACCGGTCGCGATTCCCGTCCACCTCGTCAGCCCTTGATGCTGGGCAGGCCCGCCAGAGCCATGGCGATCTCTTCCTCGGGGTACTCGTAGTCGCGGAGCTTGCCCGCGAAGTAGTCGAGATACGCCTGCATGTCGAAGTGACCGTGGCCGCAGAGGTTGCACAAGATCGCGCGGCCCTTGCCTTCCTCCTTGCAGCGCAGGGCCTCGCGAATCGTGATCGCGAGCGCGTGAGCCGGCTCGGGCGCGGGAATGATGCCCTCGGCCCGCGCGAACTGGACCGCCGCCTGGAAGATCTCGAGCTGGGGCACCGACACCGCCTCGATCTCGCCGAGTGCGAGCAGGTGTGAGACGAGCGGTCCCATGCCGTGGTAGCGCAGACCACCGGCGTGGAACCCCGGCGGCACGAACCTGCTGCCGAGCGTGTGCATCTTGACCAGCGGCGTCAAACCCGCCGTGTCGCCGAAATCGTAGACGTGCGGACCCTTGGTGAGCGACGGACAGGCGGCCGGCTCGACGGCGATGATGCGCTCGCCCTTCGAATCTCCGCGAAGCTTGCGGCCGATGAACGGGAAGGCGAGGCCCGCGAAGTTGGAGCCGCCGCCCGCGCAGCCGATGATGATGTCCGGCCAGTCGTCGGCCAGCTCGAGCTTCCCGATCACCTCCTGGCCCACGACAGTCTGGTGCATGAGCACGTGGTTGAGAACGCTGCCCAGGGCGTATCGGCACTCCGGATCCTGCGCCGCGAGCTCGACCGCCTCGGAGATGGCGATGCCCAGCGATCCCGTGCATTCCGGGTCCTTCTCGAGGACGGCGCGGCCGGCGGCCGTCTCCCGACTGGGACTCGGAGTCACCTCGGCCCCGAACATCTGCATCATCGCCTGGCGGTAGGGCTTCTGCTCGAAGCTCACCTTGACCATGAAGACCTTGCAGTCGAGGCCGAAGAAATTGCAGGCCATGGCCAGAGCCGAGCCCCACTGGCCGGCGCCGGTCTCGGTGGTGATGCGCTTTACCCCCTCCGCCTTGTTGTAGTAAGCCTGCGCGACGGAGGTGTTGGTCTTGTGTGAGCCGGAGGGGCTCCCGCCCTCGTAGTTGTAGTAGATGCGCGCCGGCGTATCGAGCGCCTGCTCGAGCCGACGGGCCCGGTACAGCGGCGTCGGGCGCCACAGGCGGTAGAGGTCGATCACCTCACCCGGGATGTCGATCTCGCGCTGCGTGGAGACCTCCTGCTCGATCAGCCCCATCGGGAAGAGCGGCGCCAGGTCGTCGGGCCCGATCGGCTGCTGGGTGCCCGGGTGCAGCACGGGCGGCATGGGTTCGGGGAGATCGGCCTGGATGTTGTACCAGGCGCTCGGGATCTCTTTCTCGGTCAGCACGTAACGGGTATGATCCGACATCTGTGGCCTCCTGTGTCGGCATACTTTACTGCGTTGAATCCGGCATGCAAAAGAGGGGAACCGAGGAGGGAGACGATGCAGCATCGGAGCGCGGAGGGGAGCGGAATCAGGGCGGGACGGGCGTCGCTGGCGGTGCTCGCGGCGGTTCTCACCACGGCCCTGGGAGCCGAGATGGCGATGGCGCAGGCGCTGCCAAACGTGAATCTCGGCTTCACCAGCTTCCTCGACGGCGCGCCACCAGCCGGACCCGGCTTCTACTTCCAGCAGTACCTCCAGTACTACACGTCCGACGAGTTCAAGGACGACAACGGCGACGAGATCCCGCTGCTCGGCGACCTGGACGTGTGGATCAGTCTCAGCCAGCTCCTCTACCAGTCGGACCAGCCGGTGCTCCTGGGTGGCAAGTGGGGACTCGACGTGATCGTTCCCGTCGTCTTGATCGATTCGGAGCCCGGCGATATCCCGGTGGTGAACGACAGCGGGCTGGGTCTCGGCGACGTCTCGTCGGGCCCTACATCCAGTGGGATCCGATCATGGGAGAGAACGGTCCCATCTTCATGCATCGCATCGAGCTGCAGACCATCTTCCCGACCGGCAGGTACAGGGACGACCGCCTGCTGAACGCCGGCTCGAACCCCTTCTCGATCAATCCCTACTGGGCAGGCACGTTCTTCATCACGCCGCGTTGGGAGGCCAGCCGTTCGCTTCCACTACCTCTGGAACTCGGAGAACAACCAGCCGAACAAGACGCTGTTCCCCGGGGCGGACGACACCCAGGCCGGCCAGGCCATCCACCTCAACTTCGCCTCGTCCTACGAGGTGCTGCCGAAGAGGCTCCACGTGGGGCTGAACGGCTACTACCTGAAGCAGATCACCGACGCCGAGGTGGACGGAAACAGTGTCAGCGGCACGCGTGAGCAGGTGCTGGGCATCGGCCCCGGGGCGGTCTGGCATTTCTCGCAAGACGACCACCTGTGGTTCAACCTGTACTTCGAGACGCTGGCCGAGAACCGTCCGGAGGGGATCCGGGCCATTCTGCGCTGGACGCACCACTTCTGACCTGACGCGCTCGATCCGCAGCAGACAGGGACGCATCGGGTTGCCGCCGTCGGAAGCCGGGGAGGGGTGCGATGAGTCGGATCTTCGGAGACGTCCGCCAGAACGGCTACGTGGTCGCGGATATCGAAGCGGCCATGAAGCACTGGACGGAGGTCCTTGGCGTGGGCCCCTTCTTCTACTTCGAGGAGGTACCTGTCGAGAACTTCCAGTACCGGGGGCGACCCTCGAATCCGCTGCTGAGCATCGCGCTGGCGAACTCCGGCGATCTCCAGATCGAACTCATCCAGCAACGCAACGATGCCCCTTCGCTCTACCGCGACTTCCGGAGCGCCGGCCTCGAGGGGCTGCAACATCTCGCCTACTGGACCGAGAGCTTCAGCGCCGATCTCGAGCGCGCGCTCGGGCTGGGCTTCCAGGTGGGTCACTCGGGTGAGGTCGGCGGGTCGGATGGTCGCTTCGTCTACTTCGCGAGCGAGGGCCACCCCGGCACGATGATCGAGCTCTCCGAGGTGAGCGGCTCCAAGGGCGCCTTCTTCCGCCACATTGCCGAGGCGGCCCGAAGCTGGGACGGCAGCGAGGCGATTCGGCGGATGGGCTGAGCCCCCCTCCGGAGTGGAGGGGGAGGAACTCTGCGGCTCAAGGGGCGACCAGGATCTTGATGTCGCGGTCCTTGTCGTCCGCCAGTACGTCGAATCCCTCACTCGCGATCTCGTCGAGAGGCACGATCCGGGTCACGATCGACTCCGGCTCCACCCGGCCCGCCGCAATCCACTCGAGCGCCAGCTGCGGGTTGATCGAGTTGGTGCCGATCATCGTGATCTCTCTGCTCACGAACCCGAGCATGTGAATGGGCACACGCTCGGTGAAGATCCCCTGGACCACCACCGTTCCGCCATGGCGCGTCGAAGCCAGGCAGTCCTTGAGCGCGTCTCCAACGCCGACTGCCTCGACGGAGACGTCCAGCCCCTGCCCTTCCGTCAGCTCCCTCATCTTGCCCGGGATCTTGATCTCGAGGGGACTGAAGACATCGGTCGCCCCCAGCTCTCGCGCCCGGTCGCGTCTCGTCTTCGAAATCTCGGTCAGGTAGACGGTCTCCACGCCCACCACCTTCAGCGCCAGGAGCACCAGCAGCCCTACCGGGCCTCCGCCCGAGATCAAGACGCGATCGGTCGCTTTGACCCCTCCCTTATCGACTGCGTAGGCCGCACCCGAAAGCGGCTCGATCAGCGCCGCCCGCTCCCAGCTGATGCCCTCGGGCAGCTTCAAGAGCCGGCTCTGTGGCGCCACCATCGCTTCGGCATACCCATCGCGATTGAAGGCGACGACGCGATCCCCGACCGAGAAACCGTCGACACCGCTTCCGACCTCGACGATCTCACCGCAGACTTCGTGGCCGAAGGGACTCGCCGGAAACGGCCCATGGAGGTACTCGTGCACATCCGAGCCGCAGATCCCGCAGTACACCACGCGGACCTTGGCCTCGCCCGGCCCCGGCTTCGGCTCCTCGACCTGCTCGACACGGATGTCGCGAATCCCGTGATAGACGGCCTTCTTCATCTTCTCGTCTCTCCAATAGGGGCGAGGATGAACGAACTCTCTTCCTCCCCGCGGGATCTGATCGGACGCTGTCTTCGATAGGAGAGGATTGCAGGAAAATCCCTTCCTTGCTCGACGACGGGGCCTATCCGCTCGACCCGGACATCGTGTCGAGGCGGCCGGAGGGAAAAGGTCGTGAATCTGTGGTGCTATAGGCGGCCGCAGTGGCGACCTGGTGAGAAATGCGGGCTAGAGCTTCTCCATCTGCCCGATGCACTCCAGCAGCGCGCGCGGAAGGTGGAAGAAGGTCTTCCACTTGCCCCCCTTGAGCATGTGCGTGGGCTCACCGCGGCGATTCAGGTATCCGAACCACTCACCGTGGTCCGGATCCGGGAAGTGCTTCCAGGTCCACTCGTCGACTTTCTCGAACCACTCCAGCAGCGCCGCGTCCCGGGTCAGCCGGTACCCCGTGAGCAGGGCCACCAGTGCCTCGCAGTGAACCCACCAGAGCTTCATGTCCCAGGTGAGCTCCGGAGGGGGCTTGCCGAGCAGGTCGGTGAAGTAGTAGATGCCGCCGAACTCCGTATCCCAGCCGTGCTCGAGAATCGACTTCACGATTTCGCAGACCTTCGCGACGCGATCCGCCCGCTTGTTCTTCTCCGCGTGCTGAAGTATGAACCACGCGCTCTCGAAGACGTGCCCGGGGCACACGGTGCGACCCTCCGGCGATGCGAGGTCTGGCTCGAAGTCCGGGCCGAGGTTCTCCAGGAGCACGCCGTGCTCCTCCCTCCAGAAGCGCTCGAGGATGGTGTCGATCGCCTCGTCGACCTGATCGTCGAGACCGGGCAGGCCCAGCCCGTCGCTCAGCACCAGTCCCAGGTTCACGGTGGCCATGTAGGTATCGTGGGTCTGCCATCGAGTGCTCGCCGCAAGCCGCTTGTTCCACCGACCCTTTGGATTGTCGGCGCGCCCCATCACATTCTCGAGCGAAGCGATCGCCACCTCCCGGCACTCCCGGTCGCCGGTGGCCTTGAACAATGCGGTGCACCCCATGATGGCGAAGAAATCGGAGCCGCTGCTGTACGGCGCGACGACCGGCTCTCCCTCCCGGTTCAGGGCGAAGTAGCAGGCGCCCTCCGCATCGCGGCCGTGATCCACCAGGAACCGGAAACCCTGTTTCGCGATCTCCAGCCACCGCTCACGCCTGTCGGCCGCGAAGCGCGTCTCCGCGAGAGCGGCAAACATGTAGACGATGCGCCACTGCATCCACGAGTGCTTGGTCGTGTCGTACGGATCGCCGTTGCGGTCGAGGCAGATCAAGAATCCCCCGTGATCGCGATCCACGCAGTGGTTCTCCCAGAAGGGAATCACCGAGTCCGTCAATTCCTTCTCGTATCTCTGGATGATGGATTCCATCGCCTGACCCTCTCTGTCTGCGATCGACCCGGCGAACCATGCCCTCGTCTCGGAGTGTAGCGATGTGCGGCTCGAGGTTGCCTATCCTAGGCTATTGACGACGCGCGGATCATGGAATCGAGTCGTTACGATGAACCTTCTGGTCGCCAATCGAGGTGAGATTGCCATACGGGTGATGCGGGCTGCAGCCGAGCTCGGCGTTCGCACCACCGCCGTCTTCTCCGAGGACGACGACCGCTCGCTTCACACCCGGCGGGCCGACGTCGCCCGTCTGCTGCGGGGCTCGGGTGCCCGCGCCTATCTCGATGCCGAGCAGATCCTGGCGCTGGCGACCGAGGAAGAGTGTGACGCGATTCATCCGGGATACGGCTTCCTGAGTGAGAACGCCGCGATTCGCGCGACGATGCGCCGAGGCGGGAATCACCTTCGTGGGGCCGCAGCCGGAAACCCTCGAGCTGTGCGGCGACAAGGGGCAAGCCAGGGCCCTGGCGGAGCGATGCGGAGTGCCGATCCTGCCGGGCACCTCCGGGCCGACCCATCTGGACGAAGCGCGGGAGTTCTTCGACGCCCTCGGCGACGGGGCGGCGATCATGATCAAGGCGGTGGCAGGCGGCGGAGGCCGCGGCATGCGCCCGGTGCATCACCGCGATCAGCTCGAAGAGGCCTTCGAGCGCTGCCGCTCCGAGGCGGAGGCGGCGTTCGGAAACGGCGATCTCTACGTCGAGCGGCTGATCCCTCGCGCGCGGCACATCGAGGTGCAGATCATCGGCGACGGCAGCGGCGAAGTCAGCCACCTCTGGGAGCGCGAGTGCACTCTCCAGCGGCGACATCAGAAGCTGGTCGAGGTGGCGCCGAGCCCGGGGCTACCAGCGGGCCTCCGCGATCGACTGACCGCGGCGGCGGTTCGGATGGCCGAGGAGGTTCACTACCAGAGTCTCGGGACATTCGAGTTCCTGATCGAGGTCGGGGCGAAGGAGCAGGAGTCCGCGGGCGAGGAGACGGTGTTCGCGTTCAACGAAGTCAACCCCAGGCTTCAAGTGGAGCACACCGTCACCGAGGCGGTGACGGGCATCGACCTGGTCAAGCAGCAGCTGCTCCTGGCAGCGGGCCGGACGCTGGGCGATCTCGGGCTCCACCAGGCCGAGGTGGCGGCCCCGCGTGGATTCGCCGTAGAGGTGCGCATCAACATGGAGACGATGGGCTCGGGCGGCGAGGTCCGGCCCTCGGGTGGCAGGCTCACGGCGTTCGAGCCGCCCTCCGGTCCCGGGGTTCGCACCGATTCGTACGGGTACGTCGGCTACGCGACCAACCCCCGTTTCGACTCGCTGTTGGCCAAGCTGGTCTGCTCTTCACCCTCGGCGCACTTCGCAGGCGTCGTGGCGCGGACCTACCGCGCGCTCTGCGAGTTCAGGATCGAGGGGGTGTCCACCAATCTCGGCTTCCTGCAGAACCTGCTGAGACATCCCGATCTGGCCGGAGATCGGGTGGACACCCGATTCATCGACGACCACATCGCCGAGCTGGCGGCACCGAATCCCGAGCATCCGCGGCTCTTCTTCGATGAACCGCCGCACAGCCGACGACACCGGGCCTGGCGGGCGCGAAGGTGGACGAGGTCGATCCGCTCGCCGTCCTGAATCTCGGAAAGAGCCCGGCCGGCGAATCGACGAAGCCGGGTGCAGCCGAAACCGGGCCCACCGCCACCGATCCTCGAACGCCTGCCGTGGAGGGACCGCCGGGCTCCGTCGCCGTCCGGGCGGCGATGCAGGGCACCATCGTCAGCATCGACGTACGAGAGGGCGATCTGGTCCGCGAGGGCCAGCAGCTGCTGGTGATGGACTCCATGAAGATGGAGCACGTGATCACCGCCCCCACAGGCGGCCTGGTACTCCAGATCGCGGTCTCGGTGGGCGATGCCGTCTACGAGGGGCACCCCCTGGTGTTCATCGAGGAGGCCGAGGTCGAGGACTCCGTGGCCGGGGAGGCGGATGAAGTCGATCTGGACGCGATCCGTCCGGACCTGGCCGAGGTGCAGGAGCGGCACGCCCTCGGGTTCGACGCGGCGCGACCGGAGGCCGTGGCAAAGCGGCGCAAGACCGGACATCGCACCGCCCGGGAGAACGTCGACGACCTCTGCGATCCGGGGGCCTTCGTCGAGTATGCGCCGCTGGTCGTCGCGGCCCAACGGCGACGGCGCTCCGAGGAGGACCTGATCAAGAACACACCCGCCGACGGGCTGATCGCCGGAATCGGAAAAGTCAACGGCCAGCTGTTTGGTGAGGAGAGGTCCCGGTGCGTGGTCATGTCCTACGACTACACCGTGCTCGCCGGCACCCAGGGAAAGCTGAATCACCTCAAGAAGGACCGGATGTTCGAGCTCGCCGAGAGGTGGCGTCTGCCCCTGGTGTTCTTCACCGAGGGCGGCGGCGGGAGGCCGGGAGACACCGACGGAATCGGCGTCGCGGGCCTCGACGTGCCGGCCTTCAACTACTTCGCGAAGCTCAGCGGCCTGGTACCCCTGGTCGGGATCACCACGGGCCGCTGCTTTGCCGGCAACGCGGTCCTGCTCGGCTGCTGCGACGTGATCATCGCCACCGAGGGCTCCAACATCGGCGTGGGCGGTCCGGCCATGATCGAGGGCGGCGGGCTCGGGATCTTCCGGCCCGAGGAGGTGGGACCGATGTCGGTCCAGGTGCCGAACGGCGTGGTCGACATCCCGGTCGCCGACGAGGCCGAGGCGGTGCAGGTAGCCAAGAACTACCTGTCCTACTTCCAGGGTCCGGTCGAGAGCTGGGAGTGCGCCGACCAGCGGATCCTGCGCGGCCTGGTGCCGGAGAACCGGCTGCGCATCTACGACATCCGGAAGGTCATCGAGACCCTGGCCGACAAGGACTCGGTGCTGGAGATCCGCCGCCACTGGGGCCACGGCATGGTGACCTCCTTGATCCGGATCGAGGGACGGCCGGTGGGCGTGGTGGCCAACAACCCGACCCACCTGGCCGGTGCCATCGACAGCGAGGCCGCCGACAAGGGCGCCCGCTTCGTCCAGCTCTGCGATGCCTTCGACATCCCGATCCTCTTTCTCTGCGACTGCCCGGGCATCATGGTCGGGCCGGAGAGCGAGAAGACGGCGCTGGTCCGTCACGCCGCCCGCATGTTCGTGACCGGCGCCAACGTCACCGTGCCGTTCTTCACCATCGTGGTGCGCAAGGCCTACGGCCTCGGCGCCCAGGCGATGGCGGGTGGCAGCTTCAGGGCGCCGATGTTCACGGTCGCGTGGCCGACCGGAGAGTTCGGCGGCATGGGGCTGGAGGGGGCGGTCAAGCTGGGGTACCGCAAGGAGCTCGCCGCCATCGAGGATCCGGATGAGCGAAAGGCGGCCTACGAGGAGATGGTCGCCAGGGCGTACCGGATGGGCAAGGCGGTCAGCGCCGCCTCGCTACTTCGAGTTCGACGACGTGATCGACCCCGCCGACTCGCGCCGTTTGATCACAGGTGCGCTCACCTCCGTGCCGCCGCTGCATCCACGCGAGGGCAAGAAGCGGCCGTGTGTCGACACCTGGTGAGAAATTCCCCTCTAGCCCTTGCTCTTGATCGACTCCATGACATAGGGCTTGTCGTACCAGACGAGCCCCATCAGCGGACCTTCGGCGTCGGGCTGATAGATGGCTTCCCGCAGCGTCCCGAGCGTGATGTCCGTGAGGAGCGGTAGCCCCTTCTGCTCCATCTCGGACTTGGCGCCCTCATAGTCAGCGACCTTGAAGTGGAAGCAGCCGACGCGCGGCGGCTGGCCCGGTTCGAGCATTCCCTCGATCAGCTCCAGGCCTACGCGGCTGATCGCGACGCGCTGCGGACGCGGCACGCCTCCACCGGAGCTCTCACCGCTTGCCGGCGGCGAGCCAGGACCGGGCTCCATCTTGATGGGATCGACCTCCCTGAACGGGATCTGGTCGAAGTCGATCCCCAGGAGCTCGGAGAACCGCTGCTGGGATTTCTTCAGATCGTCGACATATACGACCACGCGGTCGAGCTTCTCGATCTTCACATCCGACTCCTCTCTGCGTCTCTGCGGAGGCTACCAGATGAGGAGGGCACAGACGACGTGAATGCGCCGCTCCTGGGTGTCGCCAGTCGTGTGTCGAGGAGGAACGGATGCCATTCATCTCGATCCCGTGCTAACACTCAGACGATGACCAGGTCCGAGCTGCCCGAGCACGTGCGGGAGAACCGCGCCTACTGGGACGCGATGGCCGGCGACTGGGTCGCAGCGGGCGAGCGCAGCTGGCGGGCGGCGGATCCGCACTGGGGCTGCTGGCAGATTCCGGAAGCGCAGCTCGCGCTCCTGCCCCGGGACATGTCCGGCATGGTCGCGATCGAGCTCGGCTGCGGCACGGGCTATGTCTCGGGATGGATGGCACGGCGGGGGGCGCGCGTGGTCGGGATCGACAACTCGGAGCGTCAGCTCGCAACCGCACGACGACTCGCGACCGAACACGGCGTGGAGCTGACGCTCCACCACGGCAACGCCGAGACGGTGCCGTATCCGGACGGGCACTTCGACTTCGCAATCAGCGAGTACGGCGCCGCAATCTGGTGCGATCCCCGGATCTGGATTCCCGAGGCCCACAGGCTGCTGAAGCCCGGCGGCGAGCTGGTCTTCCTCGGCAACACTCCCCTGGCCATGCTCTGCATGCCGCCGAGCGGCGGACCGTGCGAGCCGACGCTCCATCGCGGTTACTTCGAGCTCCGACGGCTGGACTGGACCCGGGCCGAGGTGGACCCCGGCGGGATCGAGTTCAACCTGCCGATCTCCTCCTGGATCCGTCTCTTCAAGGAGACCGGCTTCGAAGTGCTCGACTATCTCGAGCTGCAAGCACCGGAGGACGGCGAGGACCGCTTCGGTGTCCCGGCGTCCTGGGCCCGACGCTGGCCGGCGGAACACGTCTGGAAATTGCGCAGGCGCTGAGCGGCGGGCGAGGAGCTTCATCTTCGTTCGATTCATCATCGCTTCGATCTACTCAGCCGAGATTCGACCGCGTCCTGCTCTCGGACCCGGAACCGCGCTACTCTTCCTCTCCATCCGCTCGCGGTCGACGCTGCGAACCCCCTGGCGAGCAACTCCCCCAACCATGGAGCAGTGGAGATGAACACTCCCGTCGACATCGACCCGAGCGACCTCGAGACGCCGATGGACTCCGCAACGTTGGAACAGATCCGCAGCGGAGTGTTGGAATCCAGGGACTCCATCGAACTGCTCGACTGGGCAATCGAGAAGTTCCATCCGCGCCTGGCGCTCTCCTGTTCCTTCGGAGATCCCGAGGGCATGGTGCTGCTCGACATGATGCATCGCATCGAGGCCCGCTCGCGGGTCTTCGTCCTGGACACGGGACGCATGCACCAGGAGACCTATGACCTGATCGATCGGGTTCGCGATCGCTACGACAAGGAAGTGGAGGTGGTGCTGCCCGACAGCGGTGCCGTGCAGGAAATGGTGCGCGAGCAAGGGATGAACCTCTTCTACGAGTCGTTGCAGAAGCGACAGCTCTGCTGCCATCTGCGCAAGGTCGAACCGAGCGCGCGCTTCCTCGCCGAACTCGACGCGTACGTCACCGGGCTCCGCCGTGAGCAGAGCCTCACGCGAAGCGACACCCGCAAGGTCGAGGTCGACCGCGCCAACGGCGGGATCCTCAAGGTGAACCCGTTGGTGGATTGGAGCTACGACGACGTCTGGCACTACGTCCGCACTCACAATGTCCCGGTGAATCGGTTGCACAGCCAGGGGTACCCGAGCGTGGGCTGTGCTCCGTGCACCCGGGCAGTCAAGGCGGGCGAAGATCCTCGCGCCGGTCGATGGTGGTGGGAGAATCCGGAGACCAAGGAGTGCGGACTCCACGCCGACGAGGAGATCGAGGGGTCCGGCATCTGAGCTTCGCTTCCGCGCCAATCGGCATGGAGAAGCAGCGCGGGACTTCCTGTCCTCCACTTTCAGCGCACAGCGGATTCTAGAGCCGTGGACGGCCCGGTTCAGAAGTCGAGGTCGAGCTTGAAATAGATGTCCGCGGCCTTTCCGCCCGACTTGGCGGCCTTTTTCGACTGCCCCATCGCCGGCTTCCACTTTTCGTCCTGGGTCTTCTCGATCGCCTTGTCGCTGAATTGAATCGCCTTCCCCAGGAAATTCAGGGCCTTTCCGTTCTCCTTGGTATCGGGAAGGTCGGCCACGATACGATCGTAGGCCGACTGGTAGCTGAGCTTCGCCTCGTTCAGGTGGTCGAGGGCGTTGACATCGTCGGGGACCAGGTTGTCGAGCCTCTGGACCACCTTGAGGTTGAGCTTGATCCCCTCCATGGTGGAGTCCAGGACCATCTCCTCGTCCGTCGCGTTGGGGCGTGGTGCGGTACTGCCCCAGAAGCTGGCGAATCCCATCTCGCCCTTGTTGTTCAAGCTGCTCCCACCGACGGCGGGAAGCAGGCTGTCCTGGGTGAGGTCGAGGCCCAGGGCGGCGGCGTCCAGACCGTAGACCAGGGTCCAGTCGATGACGGCCTCGGGCTTGGCGTAGAAGCGGATCATGCTCATGGCGTCCGCTTCGACCTTCATCTTGATGCGGTCGCCCGCACCGTTGAAGTCGACGAAGGGACTCTGGCCGGAACTGCCTCCCAGGTTGTAGCCGACGGTGAGGGACCAGTCTCCACCGAGGCTGTTCTTGAACCCGCAGAAGGCGGCGAACTGCAGCGGATTCGAGTTGGGCACGTCGAATTCGATGCAGCCCTGCTGGTTGAGGGAGTACTGGAGCGCCTTCTGTTCGAAGCCACCCATTCTCAAGCCGACCCTCCAGGGTGCGAAGAGTTCGTAGCCCGAGCGCAGGAACCCGAAGCGTGGCGCCGTCTTCCCCTTGCCGAGGAACTGGAGGTAGTTCTCCTTGTGCTTGCTGGTCTGCGGCTGGGGCTTGTAGGCCCGGGGCCTCATCTTGACGCTCACCAAGTCTTCGTACATCGTGCCACAGCCGGCGAGGGACAAGGCCCCTACCAGCAGTCCGATCGTCAGCGCGATTCGCTTGGTTGCGGGCATCGTTGCTCCCTCCCTCGTACGTCTTCGGAGTATTTCGAATGACCGGGCTCGCTTCTTGAGAGACGCCTTCTGCTCGCTCTTCGCAACCGCACAGCCATGCTATTCTGGGCATCCTTCCCATGGCTGTGGGGGTTCCACCCTGCTGGCGGCCGTCGTGCCGTGCCGAAGGGGGAATGGACGGACGGGCTCGAGAGTCGGGATTCGGCGGATCGGTCTTCCAGAGGGACGAGTAGCCCAACCCAACACGGATGAAGAGCCTCGATTCATCCTCGATCCCGACGGCCAGGGGAGCGGGAATGTCCCCAGAGAAGGTCGTCAAGGACATTCAGCGGAAGACCCGCCGGTCCTGCCGCAAAGCGTCAGGACCGCGTGAGCAGGAGCCGCCAAGGACAGCTTGCCGTCGGAGACCGCGAGATCCGGCTGCCTGGCGAAGCTGAGGCCGCTCGAGGTGAGATGGGTCTGGAAGCGCTCGACGCGCAACGTGCCGGGAAGCCGGATGGTGACCGGCTCGTCGGAGGCCCTCATGTTCACCAGGACCACCGTGAAGGCGCGGTCCGCCTCGTGCAAGTAGGCGCTCACGTTGAGGCTGCGATGGGTATCGTACTCGCTGTTGCCGCCGACCGAGCTCTGCCCGTTGGCGAAGGTTGCACCAACCCGCACCGCCCCCGGGCGGATGTACCTCGAGAAGTGTTTGAAGGCGGAGTATTTCTTGCTGTCCGTCGGGTTCCCGAGGTGCTTCTTTCCGAGCAGTGTATGCTCGCTCTCCTCTTCGGCGGTGTCGCTCAGCTGCCAATAGACATAGGCGCTCGCGTTGGCGTGCACGAGGGCATTGTGCATCTTCTGCGCCACCGTGATCGCGCCCTCACCGGGCGAGCCACCCGCTCCAGTCAGCCAGGGACCCTTGGCGCCTCCCGCTTCCGACAGCCAGATCGGCTTTCCATCGGTCTCGACGCCGGGAGCCTTGGTCCACGCGGCCCAGTCGGCGGGCACGACCGCCTTCCCGCGGTAGTAGGCCGCCCACATCTTCACCGCTTCCTCGCTGGTGCCCACGTAGGCGTTGCTGTTGTAGAAGGCCAGGAAATCGATCAAGTGCGGATCGGCGTGCGTCCTTACGGCCTCGATGTAGCTCATCTGGTGCGACAGGCCCGAGGGGTTGCCCGGCTTCTCGCCCACGTGGGCCACGTGGGGACCCATCACCTTGGTAGTGATCTCTTGCCGGGCGAACTCGTCCTGGACCGCCTCGAGTGCCGCGGCGTACTGCCACCACTGCCGGTCCTCCCCGTCGGGGCCCTTGGCATAGGTCGTGCTGTCGAACGGGTTCTCGAAGCTCAGCTCGTTCTGAAGGCTGATGGCGTAGAACGGCACCCCGTAGTGCCGTTCGAACCCTCGGACCCAGGCGGCCAGGTAGCGACCGAACTGTTCGAGGTTCTCGGGTGTCTGGAGCAGCCGGCCGCCGATGCTCTCGCCGCTTCCACCCCCCGAGAGCCAGGGCGTCGGCTTCTTCACCGAGGGGTTGAGGACGAAATGCTGCCGGGTGCCGGTGGGGCCCTTCATCCAGTGCGGGGGTGACCAGAGCGCTCCGGTGATCTTGACGCGGTCCGGCTCCAGCGCGTTCTCTTTGAGCCACCCCGCCATTTCGCCGTACACCTTGATGCGGGGATTCGCGAAGTCCATCCGAGCGATGTTCGACTTCAGGTCCGCCCCGAGCCACACCGGGACGGCCATGTCGCCACCCGCATCGACCAGGACCTCCTTCTTCATGTTCACGCGCAGAATATTGAGTCCCAGATCCCGGTACGCCTGGCGCCACGCCGACTGTGCGTACGGCGTATCTTCGAGGTTCCAGTAGATCATGCAGGCGCCCCAGCCCTCGATGGTCTGGTGCCGGATCGTTACGTCGACCGTGACCTGCGCCGCCCGGGCCGGCGCCAGGGACGTCATCGTCACTACCATGCACAGAACGAGCGCCGATCTCATCACTGGGTCCCGCGCGAAGGTTAGCCGAGGGCGGCGGAGAGAGACTCCCGCGCGGACAGGAGATTTTGGAGAGTCTTCTGCTTCCGATACTCTGAACTCGGTCAAGTCCCCGGGGATGAAGGGCTTTCGTTCATTCTCGATCCCGATTGGCGGGACACGAAGCGATGCGAGCAGGAGCAAGAGGCGGCGGCTGAATGAAGACTTTTGAGGATCGAAACGTATACATCACGGGTGGCTCGAGCGGAATCGGCCTGACGACGGCCGAGCTGTTGGCAGCAGAGGGCGCAAACGTCCTCATCCTCTCCCGGAGCCAGGATCGCATCGATCACGCTCTCGGCGAAATCGAAGAACGACGCAAGTCCGAAGGGCAGCGATTTTCGGGGATGCAGCTGGACGTATCGCAACACGATGACGTGAACCGGGTGATGGCCGAGGCGGTCGATCATTTCGGCATCCCCGACCTGTTGATCAATTCGGCGGGCAAGGCCGTTCCACGCCCCTTCGAGGAGATCTCCTACGAGCAGTTCGACGACATCATGAGGACCAACTTCTACGGCGCATGGAGCACGATCCAGGCCCTGCTTCCTCACATGAAGAAGAGGGGCGGCGGCCACATCGTCAATGTCTCGTCCATGGCCGGCTTCATCGGGGTCTTCGGCTATGCCGACTACGGCGCCTCGAAGTTCGCCATGATGGGCCTCTCCGAGACCCTGAGGATGGAACTCAGGCAATACGACATCCGGGTCTCCGTACTGTGTCCTCCGGACACGGACACGCCGGGATACGAGCTCGAGAACCGGACCAAGCCCCCGGAAACCTGGGCGATCGGGGGAACGGCAAAGCTGATCGAACCGGAGGTGGTTGCGCGCGCGCTCCTCAAGGGGATCCGAAAGGAACGGTACATGATCCTGGCCAACGCGGAGGGATGGTTCATCTACCTGACGAAGCGGTACGCCCCCTTCGTGCTGGACTGGATGCTGGACCGGGCCGTCAGGAAGGCGCAGGCACAGAAGCAGTAGATGCGAATCTCACCGGTTCGGCGGGCATCGCGTCCACGAAATCCGAGGCGAGGATTGCTTTCTGCGATCGATCAGAGCCGGGACCGACTGATGGAGCTGTGCCGGCTCGAGAGATCGTAGTCCTTCAGATCCTTGGCGCACAGCTTCTTCGAAGGGCACTTGTGGAGGCACTTCCCGCAGAAGTCCCCACAGATGATGCCGAAGCAGTTGTCCAGCATCACCTTGTCGTAGGGGTGCATGCTGCCTTCCTCCCCGAGGTCCTTGAACAAGGATGCCGCCTGGCCAGGGCCATCGGCGATCTGCATGTCGCTGCGGCCGCCGGATCCCTTGATCATCCCGTGCACGCCGTAGACACAGCGGATGTTGTCGTGGACCGCGTAGGTGAGCGTCTTGTCTCCCACGACGCAGGACTGCGTTTCCGTTTCCGAAAAGGCCTTGGCCGGGCAGAGGCGCACGCACTTCTTCCTGCATTCGTCGGGCAGACACAGCGGCGGGCCGTCATAGAGGGGCGTCGGCTCCAGCTCCGCTGAAGTCAGGAGCGTGTTCAAACGCTGCATGGAGCCGAACTCCGGGGTCAGTGTGAGACCGTTCCACCCCAATTCGGCGATGCCCGCCGCGACGGCCGCGTGCCGGTGGGAGAACTCCGCCTGGATCTCGTTCGTCACCAGGGTCTGATCGAAGTACTTCGTCATGCTGCTGATCCAGGTCGGCATGAAGGCCAGCGTCTTGTACCCCGAATACTCCAGAGCTTTGGCCATCCGGTTGACGATTCGTGAGCTCTCGAGGTTCGTCAGCCCATAGCCGTAGAAGAGATAGGGGGTAATCGTCTTCTCGGGAACGTCGTGCTCTCCCCAGACATCAGCCATTCCGTCGAAGAGGTGAAGGGCGACGGAGATCACCGATCTGCATTCGGGCATGAAATCGGTGGGCTTGTGCCCCTCTGGTGCGTTCTCGAATCGCTCGACCGGCGCAATGCCGACCAGGTCCGCGCCCCATTCCAGCAGCCTGTCCAGCACTCTCTGAGTCAACCCATCCACGATGATTTCTCCGCCAAGCAGTACGACCCGCGGTCGACTTCGAACGCGGACACCGAAGGTAGGGATTCACTCCGAGATTTACCAAGCGGCCACGCCGAGCCGGCCGCGCGTGGCGCCGCGTTCGCAGAGGAGGTCAGATGTAATCCGCCTCGCGCGCGGCCGTCACGTACTCGTGCTCCTTCCACCACTTCTCGATTCCGCAGTCCTCGGCGATGGCATTCGAGCAGTTGTAGCCGGGCCCGAAGATGACCATTCCCCCCGGAGCAGCGCTCGCGCCGCCGAGGTAGAGCTTCCCCACCGGTGTCCGATACTGGGAGCACTCCTGGTTGGGACGGAGGTATCCCATCTGGAAGGGCTGATACGCGCCCTGCTTGTAGCTTCCCCGCACCATGTTGGCGAACTTGTTCTGGATGTCGGCCGGCGTGGTGAGGTAGGTCCACAGCACCTTGTCCGTGGAGAGATTCGGAGCGTATCGCTGCAGCAGGGCGAGCTGCCGCTGCTTGACCTCCTCTCGCATCCGGTGATTCAGCCACCGCTCGCTGCCCCCATCAGCGAGCTCGAAGGGCGCCATCTGCGAGAGCAGGCCCGTCGCCCGGCCCGGGGGCGCCTGGTAGGAATCGTGAACGCTCGGGAAGCAGCCGTTGCAGCCGGCGCCGTCGGGGATCTGACCGCCGCGCATCGCGTCCCAGTGGCCCGTGAGCTCGTCCATGCTCTGGTAGCCGAGGACGTAGATGAAAGCCTGGTCGACCTCGGGCCGGGTCTCGGCGGCCTTGAACCTCGGGGGCTCGGCCAGCGCCAGGTGGAGATTGCAGAGGCTCCACTCCTCCCACTCCCAGGAGCGGAGGGAATCGGCGAAGACCGGATCCAGATTGTCCTCTCCGACGTACTCGAGGAAGGTCTGGTGAAGATCGATGGTGCTCACCACCGCCTTCTCGGCCAGCAGCTGGGTGCCGTCCTCCAGCACCACGCCCCGAGCCTCTCCGCCCTTCGACGAGAATCCGCTCGATCTGGGCGCCCGTCCGGATCTGGCCCTGGTGCTCGAAGATGGACTTGAGCAGCGCATTGGAGACGCGGTGGGAGCCGCCCGCGGTGAGCCGGTAGTTCGCCATCCGGTTCAGGTAGATGGGAACCATGTAGCTGACGCCAGCCTGCGTCGTACTCGAGTCCCCAGTGACAGGCCATGTAGAGCATCAGGGTCCGGACCTGATCGTTCTCGAAGAGATCGCAGACGATGTCCTGCGGGGTCTTCTCGGCATAGGCGGAGACCTCGCGGCCCAGCTCCGTCATCTCCGCCTTGGCCGCCTGATCCAAGGCCCCCTCCATGGGGACGTAGGTCTGCGGGCCCAGGATGTGCTTCATCATCTCGTCGAAGCGGTGGTGCATCGCGCGATAGCTCTCCGCGTCCTTCGGCGAGAACTCGGCGATCGACTGGCAGGTCTTCTCGACGTCCCGATGAATGCACAGGCACCGCCCGTCTTCGAAGGGCATGGCGACCTGAACCTCGGGCTGGATGTGCTCGACGCCGTACGTCTCTTCGAGGGCGAAGTCCCGATAGACGGGCGCGTAGTCGACCATCATTTTGTAGATGGCGTGGGTATTGTGATAGTACTCGGGAAGCGTCACCTGCTCGGTGGCCAGCCCCCCGCCCGCCTCGAAGCGCTTCTCGAGAAGCAGGACGCGCTGCCCCGCCCGGCTCAGATAGGCGCCGATTGCCAGTCCGTTCGGACCGCTTCCGATGATGATCACGTCGTAGCTCTGCGCCATCAGGCCCCCTCTCGCAGCGAGTCCTGCACCCGCTTGCGCACGATTCTCTGCTGCTCGACCAGGGAGTCCGGCTCTTCCTTGCCCGGCTCCTCCCAGGGTTTGTCGAGCCCCAGGTCCTTGGCGATGATCTTGTAGCAGTTGTACGACTCCGACGATCCGGCGTTCGAACCGACGTGCCAGGATCCGCCGGTGGCGTAGAGTCGTCTCGATCGGAGTCCGGTGATTGGCCAGCTCGGGCGTGGGCCGGTTCTCGACGACCTGGTGGGGCGGGCGGTCGACTCCCGCCATGGTTCCGTTCGGCCCCAGGTTCTTCATGCGAGTGTGATCGAAGGCGGTGTTGGTGTCGACGCCGATGACGTTGTCCCAGGTCATGTTGGGCGCGTAGTCCTGCCAGAGGCTCATCAGCTCGTCCGCGTAGCGCTTCTTGATCTCGAGCCACTCCGCCTCGGTGTGGGCGCTCGCCGGTGGCCCGAGCTGCTCGTTCTGGACGACGTGCTTTCCCGGCGGTGCGAAGCTCGGGTCGACCAGGCTGTGACAGCCCACCGTGGGTGCGTAGTCCTCCAGTGGCGGAAACTTGCGGAGCTTCTGGTAGAGACACTCCCGGGCGATGTGCATGGGGTCGGGATCCGGCTGCATGCCCAGCCACTGGCACTCGTGGATGTCCGGGTTGAAGGCCTCGGCGGTGTACTTCGGGGCCTCGTGGACGGCGAAGCTGTACCACATCAGGCAGCCGAAGGTGTCCTCCAGAAGCTCCACGCGCCTCTTCAGCAGAGTCGCCGACGTGCTGCTCGCCGATCAGATCGAAGATGAGCTGGTGCGGCGAGAGCGTGCTCACCACCAGCTTTCGGGCCGCGATTTCGCTTCCGTCGTCGAGGCGGATTCCGGTGGCGGCTCCGTTCTCGATGATCGCGCTCTTCACCTCCAGATTGGTGAAGAACTCGCACCCCATCTGCACCAGGAGCTGATGGGCGGCGTGGGCGATCTGGTGGGTGCCGCCGCGGTTGAAGCCGATCGTCGGAAGGGTCGCCGCCATGCCCATCGCATTGACGCCGGATCCGGGATCGTTGATGTCGACCACCGACGAGACCGCGAAGCGGAGGATGCAGGACTGGAGCTCGGGGCTCTCGAACCACTCCTGTGCCGCGCGCAGAGAGCTGGCCTTCATGGTGAGCGAGTCGGGGGTGAAGCCCGCCTCGATCAGCTTGGGAAAGAGCTCCGCCTGCCGCTGCGCGACCTCGGGGTCGGCCTGCTCCTCCACCGGCCGAAACAGCATGTCCGTAGTCACCCGCATCAGCTCGTCGCCCCGGGCCATCGCCCAGAGCCGCCTCCAGGTGTCGGCGTCCTTCTCCGAGAAGCGTGCGATCTCCTCGGCGGTGCGCTCCTGGGTGGGATCGTGCTTGTCGCTGTAGATGGCGAGGCAGTTCTCCTTGTCCTTGAAGACGAAGCCGTCGCTGCAGGTGTGCTGGTCCCAGCGGGCTCCGTACTCCCAGAACTCGGGGAAGTCGCGCCAGACCGGCGCGTAGTACCAGGGCAGGATGATGTTGGCGTGGGTGTTCCCGCGGAAGCCGGGCGCCGAGAGCTCCTCGGTGGCGAGGCAGCCGCCGATCTCGTGCCTTCTCTCGAAGACGCCGACGCTCATGCCGCCGTACTTGATCAGATAGAGGGCGAGCAGGAGCGCCTTGTTTCCTCCGCCCACGATCACCGCGTCGAAGGTCTTGTCAGCCATCGGGGCTCCTCACCGAGTCGGTGCCATAGCGAGAGCTCGAGAATCGACGCCGCCGCTCGCGAGACCCGCTATCGGAGGCATGATGGTAGCTGACGAAAGCTTTCGGGCAAGCTATCCTCGCCGAGCGGGTGCTTTCGCGAGGCCTCGAGAGTCGATGCCGCGGGCTCTCGGGACCCGATGCCGGGGGAGTGATCGTAGCTCAGGAAAGCTTTCGAGCAAGCTATCTCTCCCGATCGCGCCCAGACGTCCCGATCCCAGCGAGTCGGATCGAAGCTCCGCGATCTCCTCCCCGATATCCGATTCCAGAGAATATTCCGTGAAATAGTCAATGGCTTATCGTGATGACCATTGAATTGTACTGACTAATCAGTACAATTTGCCATGACCGCAGGCAAGCACCGCGCACCGATCGAGGGGCCAGGACCCGGCGGCGGGTGCTCGACGTGACGCGGCGGCTGCTCTCCGAGTCGGGCCCTCGAAGCGTCACGCTCGACCAGGTGGCCGCGCAGAGCGAGGTCGCCAAGACCAGCATCCTCTGGCACTTCGGCTCCAAGCAGGAGCTGTTCCTGGAGGCGCTGGACGAGGTCATCGGAGACTTCGAGAGGGCGTTCTCGGCTCGCTATCCGGACGAGTCGAGTCCCGCGGAGAAGCTGGGCCTCTTCCTTCGAGACTACGCCGGTTCATGAAGAGCATCCCCACCTGGGCGATGTCTTCTTCTCCTTCGCCTTCAGCGACCGCTCGGATGAAGGAGCGAGAAGCCGGGCCAGGGATCTCTACCGGCGCTACCGCGCCATGGTGGCCTCTCACATCGGCGCGCTCTCGAGGACGCCGGGCCGGAGCTCGCGGCGGCCGTCGTCGGCCTCGTCGACGGCGTCTTCATTCAGTGGTCACTGGAGCCCGACGCGCTCGACCCAAGGGCCGTATTCGATGCGTTCCTGCGAGCTTCGTTGCGCGCTCGCGCGCGCCGGCCGAGAGCCGCCCGGGCGCCCCGAGCGAGTTCCGGCGAAGGGAGGTGGATGAGCATGCGCGTGCCGTCATCGTGGGCGCCGGAGTAGCCGGACTCACCGCCGCGTACCGGCTGGGCCAAGCAGAGCGGAGTGGAGGTGATGCTGCTGGAAAGGGATGCCGCGCCGGGTGGGCGCGTGCGCACCAGGACGCTTCCCGACGGCTTCTACGCGGACGACTCGGCGCAGTTCGTCGTGCGCGAACTACCGCAGGCGTTGCAGCTGATGCGCGAGCTCGGCGTCGACGAAGAGCTGGAGGAGATGCGCCCTCGAGGATTTCGCGGCCATCTATCGAGATGGCCAGATCCTCCGCTTCCGGCCACGGCAACGGGACTGCTGCGAAGCGCGACCTTCACGCCGGCGCAGAAGCTCGCGCTCATCAGATTGGCGATCCTGTGCGTGCTCGCGGTACCGGCGCGGCGCCTACGTCGAGCCGTCCCGGCTTCGCCGTTACGATCACGTGCGGCTCTCCGAGTTCGTGACGCGCAAGTTCGGCGCGCGGATTCTCGACGAGATCGTGGATCCCCTCGTTCGATGACGATGTGCCCGGCCGACGATCTCTCGCTCGGCTACCTGATCAGCACGGCCTCCCTGATGCTCACCAAGCACTACGCGTTCCGCCGCGGCAACGGGACCTTCACACAGCGGCTGGCCTCCGCGTGCTCGGCGTGAAGCTGGCCAGCGCCGCCGGTCAGGATCGTCATCGAGAACGACCGGGTGAGAGGCGTCGAGCTGGAGGCGGACTCGAGCCTCCTCGAGGCCGATGCCGTCATCTGCGCGACAGCGGCCCGCGAGGCGGCTGCGCCTCCTCGAAGACGCGCTTCCGGAGAGAGGCGCGCTTCCTGGAGAAGGTTCCCTACAGCACCTGCGTGCAGGCGCTCTTCACCACCGACGCGCCGTACCTGCCCTGCTGGGGCCTCGCCATCCCGAGGAGCTGCGGCTCCTTCTTGAGCTACGTGACCGAGGAGACCTTCAAGAGCAGGCGCGCGCACCGGACGGGCCGGGCTCACCCAGGTCTTCGTCATCGGAGAGCCCGCCAGGAGCTGCTGCGGCTCGAGGACCAGGAGATCGCCACCGCATCTGGACCGAGGTGAGGAGGCTGCTCCCCGACTACCCGGAGCGCGCTTCTCGCAGGTGATCCGAAGGAGCAGGCGATGGTCGCTCCAGGCGCCCGGCTATCAGCGCGACTCCGGACTTCAACGCGAGATCTCGAGGATCAAGGCCTCCACCTGTCAGCGACTATCAGACCAACCCGCTGATCGAAGGATCGGTGTACCTGGCCGAGCGGTCGTCGAAGGATCCTCGAGGACGCTAGGCTGTATTCTCAACCGGGCGGTCGGGCGACGCAGATCGAAGCTGTCTGCGGCTGGCCGCACCCGCTCGGCGGCATCGGCCGCGGCGTGGAAGGCCAGGCGGGGAGCGATGGCGCTGGGGAAGGGAACGGGCGGAAGCTCCGCATCCCGCTGCTCTGCCCAGGCCCGCGCCACCGCGCCGATGGCGGTGTTCCCCCAGCGCTCGAGGACCGTCTCCAGGTCGGCCCGGGCGGAGCGCTCTCCATCGGCGCGCGCACTCAGCAGGACCGACCGCATCAGCAAGAGCGGCGCGCTCTCGCCGTCCACCGCCAGAGCCTCCTCGAGAGCGGCCCAGGCGGCGTCGGGATCGCCGCGCAGATGGGCTTCGGCACAGGCCAGCGCCGAGCGAAAGCCACTGGGCGAGAAGTCGAGATCGGGGCGGCGCTTCCAGCCGCGCTGGTCGAAGCCGAAGAAACGTCCGTGTGGCGCCGGCAGCTTTCCGTCGCTTCCCCAGATGCAGCCCGAGCCCCGGCTGCATGATCAGGCTGAACCCGGTCGCCTCGCGGCAGATGCTGGAGCGGTGGGCGATGTGATGGTAGAGCTCGCCCTCCGCCTCGCGCGGATAGGGATCGCGCAGGATCTCCAGGGCGACGCGGGGTGTGACGCGGCCCCGGTATCGGTCGAAGAGCCCGGCGTAGCTCGCGTAGCGCGGGAAGGCGCGGGCGGCCTCCTCGGTGTCCATCTCGCGCCAGTCACCGTTTCGATCAAAGGGGGCGAGCTCGCCGCTCCGAAACGAGTTGGTGCTCCAGACGGCGTCGTCCTCCAGCGGGCGCTCGGCGTGGATGCCGCCGGCCGTCTCCAACGCCACGGCCCGGTTCTCCTCGGCGCTGGCGACGATGATGATGTCGGCCAGCGGCCGCGGCAGCGTATCCGTCACCAGCCGCAGGCCCTCCTCCAGCGAGTGGCAGGTCTCGAGCACCCGGCGCAGTGTGACGATGAAGGGCACCACCGGCAGCTCGATGCCTTCGTAGAGCGAGGGATCGCGGGTGTAGGTGTTGTCCCAGGCGATCGACAGCCCGGCGTCGCTCATTCCCGCGTTGACGCCGATGGAGCCCACGGTGTTGAGCGTGCTGAAGCCGATCCCGCCGGCCGGGCGGTAGAAGATCATCGCCAGGTGCGGATTGATGAGGGCGTGCTCGGGAGCCATCAGGTCGTAGTTGTAGCCGTGGATCAGGCTGCCATCGGCGGTCATGCCACCGGTGACGACGAACTCCGAGCACCCCCCCACCAGGTACATCTCCCAGATCGCCGTCACCAGCACGACCTCCAGCGGATGCACGCCCGCCCCGCACGCCACGCCTCGCGCCTCCTCGAGATACTCGGGCGGCATCGTCTCCCAGTAGGCGCTCGCCTGCCAGAAGAGCAGCGGCCGGGCGAGCAGGCGCGCGAGCCATGCCGGCCACTTCATCGCCTGTCGGATCAGATCCGTCATGTAGGCATAGGCGTCGCTGCGGAACGCCCAATCCCCTCACGCGCCAGCGTGCCGTGCTGGTAGCCCATCTCGTGGTGGCTGCCCGCCAGATAGAGAACCGGCATGCCATCCATGTCCTCCGCGCGAGCAGCGGACATCACCCGTGCGCGCTCGCTCTCGCCCAGGCGAGGGAGTGGCCGCAGCCAGCAGGGCAGGAGTGCGGCGAAAACGGATGCGATGCGCTTCAACACCCTCATCGTCCCTAGCGCCCAAAGTCCGGCTCCGGTCCGGCGGGATATCCCGAGGGCGAGGTGATGAAGCCCGCCCCGCGGACTGGAATCGGACCTCGTCGCGCTGGACCTCGGCACCCATTCTGCAATCCTCCCCCATGCGAGGCCTCTCGGTCAAATCCCTGGCGACGAAGCATGGGAATCGGCCATCCTCGACCATCCACCGCCGTCGGCCGCGCGCGGTGGTGTATTCTCTGAAGTCGGAAGGAGAAGTCATGGCCAGCGGCAACGTCGACAGGGGTCATCGGACCTTCATCAGCTACATCGATCGGACGCGCGAGCTCTACCTGGCGCAGGGCTACGAGAACCCGTACCAGTGGGCCTACTTCGACGACGTCCCCTTCACGCCTCTCCCGAGAGCTCTCTCCGAGTGCCGGCTCACGCTGATCACCACCGCCAGCCCCGTCCGCGAGGAGTCCACCAGCGAGGCCGGGCTGCCGATGGCGAAGGAGGTCTCGTCGGGGCCGACCGCTTCGCCACCGGAGCGCCTCTACACCGCCGATCTCGCCTGGGACAAGGAGACCACCCACACCGACGACCTCGACTCGTTCTTCCCGATCCACCGCCTGCAGGAGTTCGTCGACGCCGGCCGGATCGGCAGCCTGGCGGCTCGCTACCACGGCGCGCCCACCGAGTACAGCCAGCGACGCACCATGGAGCAGGATGCGCCCGAGATCCTGCGCCGCTGTCGCGAGGACGGAGTCGAGGCGGCGCTTCTGGTTCCCCTCTGACCGGTGTGCCACCAGACCGTGAGTCTGGTCGCACGCCATCTGGAAGCGAACGGCATCTCGACCGTGATCGTCGGCTCCGCTCGCGACGTCGTCGAGCACTGCGGCGTACCGCGCTTCCTCTTCACGGACTTCCCGCTCGGCAATTCCTGCGGCAAGCCCTGGGACGTCGAGATGCAGCGCCGCATCGTGGGCCATGCCCTCGACCTGCTCGAGAGCGCCATCGGTCCCCGGACCACGGTGCAGGCCCCCTTCATCTGGAGCGAGGACTCCTCCTGGAGGGAGCGCTACGCGCGGATCGACCCGAGCCAGGCGGAGAACCTCCGCCGGGCGGGCGAGGCGCGCCGGGCCATACAGGAGCGCCTGAAGACCGAGGGAAAGGCTCGCAGCGACTGATATTCGAGCACTTCGCCTCGCCGCGGAAGGCAGGGATCTGTCGACATCGGATATCGCCCTTCCCTTCCTTGTCCGTCTTCATGCAGGCTCCACAGCTGAGGCAGTCGGCGGGCCGGGTGTCGCCGCTCTTCCACCTCTTGATGAGATCGGGCTCGCGGATCAGGGGGCGGCAGAGCGAGACGCAATCCACCGCGCCGGACTCGATCGGCCTCCTCCATCACCGACAGGCTGCGCATGCCACCGACCACGGCCAGCGGCACCGAAGTCGAGCCGCGAATCACCCGCGCGTCCGGCAGCAGGTACGCCTCCCGGATCGGCGCCTTCTCCTTGCCGTGGCTCATCTTCCTGAAGGAACGCCCGGGCATCCCGTGGCTCACCTCGATGAAGCAGACGCCCTCCTGCTCGAGGGCCGCCGCGACCCTGGCTCCCTCCTCGATCGTCATTCCCTCGCCGTCGTCCAGGTAGTCCCGGACATCCGAGCTTGATCATCACCGGGAAGTCCGCGTCGACCTGCCGCCTGATCGCGCGCACCACCTCGACGGCGAATCTCATCCTGTTCTCGAGGCTCCCGCCCCAGCGATCGGCTCGGCGGTTGCTTCTCGGACTGAGGAACTGTGTGACCAGATAGCCGTGAGCGCCGTGGATCTGTACGCCGTCGAACCCCGCCTCCTCGACGCGACGAGCCGCTCGGCCAAAGGCGTCGATGATCGTCTCGATCTCCTCGTCGGTCATCTCCCGGGGATCCGTTCTCGGAATCCGACGGTCCCTCGCCGGCGGAGACGGCCAGCCGGGGCTCGCCTCTGCGAACCGCCGTGGCCGAAGCGACACCGCCGTGGGCGATCTGCATGACGACCCTCCCCTGCAGATCGTGAACCGCCTGGGTCATCCTCCGATATCCGGGGATCTGCTCATCGCTATCGATCCCGTTCATGTCGGGAAAGACCTGCCCGCTACGGGCCACGAAGGCGTATCCGGTGATGATCAGCCCGACCTCGTTGCCGGCGAGCGTCTTCATCAGCTCGACGCTGGCATCGCCGACACGGCCGTTCTCGTCGGCCAGTCCGTAGTAGGTGGCCGAGCGGACCAGACGATTCTGGATCTCGATGCGGCCGAGTCGTTGGGGCTGGAACAGAATGGACACGGTTCACTCCTTTGGCATGCCTCACTCCGCGGCGACTCGCCCTCCGCGTTCGACCAGGAAGTGACGATCTTTACACCGTCGGAATCGAAGTTCGGCACGTCTCTCTCCTCGGAGCAGTCAGGCAGCCTCCGGAGTCTCCTCGGCCTCGAGCCGGTCCAGGATCAAGCCGTGAAAGGCGGGATCCCGGCCCTCGAAGTGCCAGCCGAGGTGGGCGCCACACCCCCGGCACATGGAGTAGTTCCACGCGCGGGGTGATTCACAAAGTGGTCACTCGGTGAGACCGCCTCCTGGGAACGGTCAGGCAGCTTCCGGGGTCTCATCGGCCTCGAGTCGGTCGAGGATCAGAGCGTGAAAGGCGGGATCCCGGCCCTCGAAATGCCATCCCAGGTGGGTGCCGCACCCCCGGCAGAGCGAGTAGGCCCAGGCGCGGCCCGCGAACCAGCTGAACTCGAAGGTCGGCTCTCCGACCACCTGGGCACCCGGGGCAGAGAGAAAGCAACCGAACTCGAACTCGATCCCCGCCGGATTGGTGCGGCGGTGCACGTGCTCTCCTTCCACGACCGCCCGGTCGTCTTCCGCCGTCACGGGTCCGCGGCAGAGGCGACATCGCAGCCACCTTTTCAAGAGGACCTCCGACGCGTCCCTCAGCACGGGCTCACCGATGAGCACACCCTCTTCCGCGGGGGTCTTTCGGAGTTCGACGGGCCACAAGGCGAGCCCATTGTACCGCGAACGGCAGCCAGCTCGCTCGCAGCTCGCGCCGCCTCTCCGGCCCCAAGGCCCGGTATGACAGGCGTCATAACCCGCGCGGAGACCGCCCCCCTACCCTCCATCTGCTCTTCTTCCCAGCGCGCCGGTCTTCCTCGCTGGCCGAAGCGGATCCACGTCGAAAGAGGGGGCTCTGGTGGCGGCAGAAAAGACTCGACCCAGTACCGAGAACAGCGCCTGGGCAGACGCCTATCGAGACAAGTGGAAGTGGGACAAGATCGCCTGGGGCAGCTCACTGCGTCGACTGCTACCCCACCAACTGCCCCTACCGCGTCTACGTCCGGGACGGCCGCGTGGTCCGCGAGGAGCCCTCCGGCCACCTCCAGACGGTGGAAGAGGGCGTTCCCGACATGAATCCCACCGGCTGCCAGAAGGGCGCCTCCTGGAGCCAGATGCTCTACGGGAAGGAGCGCGTGCTCCATCCTCTGCGGCGCACCGGCGAGCGCGGCGAGGGCAAGTTCGAGCGCGTCTCCTGGGACGAAGCCCTGACCGATATCTCCGACGCCATGCTCGACGCCATCCAGGAGTCGGGCGCCGGATCGATCGTGCGCATCGGCACGCCGGGCGAGGGCGGCACGCAGACGATGATCCTGGGCGGCGCCGTCCTCAACCGTCTCGGCGTCACCTCCACCGACGTCCAGTCCGAGATCAACGACTTCAACCCGGGCCTCTACATCACCTTCGGACGCTTCGACCCGGCGCACAGCAACGACGACTGGTTTCACTCCGAGCTGCTGCTGATCTGGGCCAACAACCCGGCCTACGGCTCCATCCCCTGGTACCACTTCATCGCCGAGGCCCGCTACAACGGCAGCGACGTCGTCACCATCGCACCCGACTACAGCCCCTCGGCGATCCACGGCAGCCACTTCATGCCGGTCCGGATCGGCTCCGACGCCGCTCTCGCGCTCTCGATGTGCCGCGTGATCGTCGACGAGGGGCTGGTGGACGAGGCCTTCGTGCGCGAGCAGACCGACCTCGGGCTGCTGGTGCGCTCGGACAACGGCCGCTTCCTGCGCCAGTGCGATCTCCAGGAGGGCGGCGGCGACAGCATCTTCTATCTCTTCGACCAGCGCACCGGTGAGATCGCAGAAGCGCCCCGGACACTCGACCTCGGCGATCTGGAGCCCGCTCTGGAAGGGAGCTACCGCGCCACGCTGATCGACGGCACCGAGGTGGAGGTGCGTCCCGCCTTCGCGCTGCTGCGGCGGCGCCTCCAGGACTACGCGCCCGAGGATGCCTCGGCCATCTGCGGTGTGAACCCCGAAGCGATCCGCGAGCTGGCGCGCAAGGCCGCGCGCCGCCGCACCATGATCCTGCTGGGCTGGACGCTGGGGAAGGCCTACCACGGCGATCTGATGGAACGCGCCATCTGCCTGCTCCTCGCCCTCACCGGCAACTGGGGCAAGCACGGCGCGGGCGTCCGAAGCTGGGCGGTGGGAATGTTCGACGGCCAGTACATCCTGGGCAGCAAGCCGCGAGCCGGCCAGGAGGCCACCCAGGAGCTCTTCGACGGACAGAGCGCGATGATGAACACCTTTCTCTCCCAGGATCCCACGCTCACCGAGGAGATCCTGATCGCGGAGCTGAGCTACCAGGGAGCCTTCCCGCTCCGCTTCGACTCCCTCCGCCTTCTTCTGGTATCACCACTGCGGCTACGCCGAGGCGTGGAACACGGCCAGCTGGAACGACCCGTCGATGAAGCGCTCCTTCGACGACTACGTTCGCGAAGCCGTCGAAAAGGGCTGGTGGACCGGGATGGAGCAGCCGCCGCCGGACAAGCCACCTCGCGTGCTCTTCGAGATCGGAGGCAATCTGCTCCGGCGCCAGCGAGGCGGCCAACGAATGCTGCTCGAGAACCTCTGGCCCAAGCTCGACCTGATCGTCTCGGTGGACTGGCGCATGAGCACCACCGGCCTCCACTCGGACATCGTGCTCCCCGCGGCCCAGCACTACGAGAAGCCGAACTTCCCCTACACGACGCCCGACGTGATGAACCTGACGCTCTCCGACCGCGCGGTCGAGCCGGCGGGGGAATCCCGCTCCGAGTGGCAGATCTCACTGATGCTGGCCAAGAAGCTCTCCGAGCGAGCCAAGGCGCGCGGTCTGGAGGAGATCGTCAACGGAAGGGGCGAGACGATTCGGCTGGATACGCTCTACGAGGAGATCAGCTTCGACGGCGCGCTGGCGGACGACGACGCCGTCATCGACGAGATGGTCCGCGACTCGGCACTGATGGGCAACATTCCGCCGGACACCACGCTGGCGACGCTGCGCGAGACCGGCACCGTGCGATTCACGGGCCTGGGCCGTTCTCCCGATGGCGCTGGCACAGGCCTCGGACATCTACCCGAACGAGACCCACACCCCCTTCCGTTGGCAGACGGAGAAGAAGGAGCCCTTCCCCACGCTCACGCGCCGCGCCCAGTTCTACATCGATCACGAGTGGTTCCTGGAGGCGGGCGAGGAGCTACCCGCACACAAGGAGGCGCCGGCCCAGGGCGGCGACCATCCCCTCCAGATCACCGGCGGTCACCCGCGCTGGAGCGTCAACTCCATGTGCAGCACCACCGTTTCGTTAAGAATCGAACAATCTCGACACTTCCTCGCCTCCTCGGAACCGTCAGGCAGCTTCCGGAGTCTCATCGGCCTCGAGCCGGTCGAGGATCAGACCGTGAAAGGCGGGATCCCGGCCCTCGAAATGCCATCCCAGGTGGGTGCCACACCCCCGGCACAGCGAGTAGGCCCAGGCGCAGCCCGCGAACCAGCTGAACTCGAAGGTCGGCTCTCCCACCACCTGGGCACCCGGGGCAGCGAGAAAGCAACCGAACTCGAACTCGATCCCCGCCGGATTGGTGCGGCGGTGTACGTGCTCCCCTTCCACGACCGCGCGGTCGTCCTCCGCCGTCACGGGTCCGCGGCAAAGGCGACATCGCAGCCACCGTTTCAAGAGGGCGTCCGACGCATCCTTCAGTGCGGGCTCACCGATGAGCACACCCTCTTCCGCGTGGGACTTTCGGAATTCGACGGGCCACAAGGCGAGCCCATTGTACCGCGAACGGCAGCCAGCTCGCTCGCAGCTCGCGCCGGCTCTCCGGCCCCGAGGCGCCCGGTATGACATGCGTCATAACCCGCGCGGAGGCCGCCCCCCTACCCTCCGTCTGCTCTTCTTCCCAGCGCGCCTGCTTCTCTCGCTGGCCGAAGCGGATCCACGTCGAAAAGGGGGCTCTGGTGGCGGCAGAAAAGACTCGACCCAGTACCGAGAACAGCGCCTGGGCAGACGCGTATCGAGACAAGTGGAAGTGGGACAAGATCGCCTGGGGCAGCCACTGCGTCGACTGCTACCCCACCAACTGCACCTACCGCGTCTACGTCCGGGACGGCCGCGTGGTCCGCGAGGAGCCCTCCGGCCACCTCCAGACGGTGGAAGAGGGCGTCCCCGACATGAACCCCACGGGCTGCCAGAAGGGCGCCCACTGGAGCCAGATGCTCTACGGAAAGGAGCGCGTGCTCCATCCGCTGCGGCGCACCGGCGAGCGCGGCGAGGGCAAGTTCGAGCGCATCTCCTGGGACGAAGCCCTGACCGAGATCTCCGACGCCATGCTGGACGCCATCCAGGAGTCGGGCGCCCGAGTCGATCGTGCGCATCGGCACGCCGGGCGAGGGCGGCACGCAGACGATGATCCTGGCCGGCGCCGTTCTCAACCGTCTGGGCGCCACCTCCACCGACGTCCAGTCCGAGATCAACGACTTCAACCCGGGCCTCTACATCACCTTCGGACGCTTCGACCCGGCGCACAGCAACGACGACTGGTTCCACTCCGAGCTGCTGCTGATCTGGGCCAACAACCCGGCCTACGGCACCATCCCCTGGTACCACTTCCTCGCCGAGGCCCGCTACAACGGCAGCGACGTCGTCACCATCGCACCCGACTACAGCCCCTCGGCGATCCACGGCAGCCACTTCATGCCCGTCCGGATCGGCTCGGACGCCGCCCTCGCGCTGTCGATGTGCCGCGTGATCGTCGACGAGGGGCTGGTGGACGAGGCCTT
This sequence comes from uncultured delta proteobacterium, assembly GCA_963722885.1. GTDB lineage: Bacteria > Myxococcota_A > UBA9160 > UBA9160 > UBA6930 > CAVXZE01. The sequence continues at coordinate 65,310 of CAVROS010000007.1, read as the reverse complement.
CGTGCGCGAGCAGACCGACCTCGGGCTGCTGGTGCGCGCCGACAACGGCCGCTTCCTGCGCCAGTGCGACCTCCAGGAGGGCGGCGCCGACAGCATCTTCTACCTCTTCGACAGCCGCACCGGCGAGATCGCAGAAGCGCCCCGGACGCTCGATCTCGGCGAGCTGGAGCCGGCTCTGGAAGGGAGCTACCGCGCCACGCTGATCGACGGCACCGAGGTGGAGGTGCGTCCCCGCCTTCGCGCTGCTGCGGCGGCGCCTCCAGGACTACGCGCCCGAGGATGCCTCGGCCATCTGCGGTGTGAACCCCGAAGCGATCCGCGAGCTGGCGCGCAAGGCCGCGCGCCGCCGCACCATGATCCTGCTGGGCTGGACGCTGGGCAAGGCGTACCACGGCGACCTGATGGAGCGCGCCATCTGCCTGCTCCTCGCCCTCACCGGCAACTGGGGCAAGCACGGCGCGGGCGTGCGCAGCTGGGCGGTGGGAATGTTCGACGGCCAGTACATCCTGGGCAGCAAGCCGCGGGCCGGCCAGGAGGCCACCCAGGAGCTCTTCGACGGACAGAACGCGATGATGAACACCTTTCTCTCCCAGGATCCCACGCTCACCGAGGAGATCCTGGTGGCGGAGCTGAGCTACCAGGGCGCCTTCCCGCTCCACTTCACTCCCTCCGCCTTCTTCTGGTACCACCACTGCGGCTACGCCGAGGCGTGGAACAAGGCCAGCTGGAACGACCCGTCGATGAAGCGCTCCTTCGACGACTACGTTCGCGAAGCCGTGGAGAAGGGCTGGTGGACCGGGATGGAGCAGCCGCCGCCGGACACGCCACCTCGCGTGCTCTTCGAGATCGGAGGCAACCTGCTCCGGCGCCAGCGAGGCGGCCAGCGCATGCTGCTCGAGAACCTCTGGCCCAAGCTCGATCTGATCGTCTCGGTGGACTGGCGCATGAGCACCACCGGGCTTCACTCGGACATCGTGCTTCCCGCGGCCCAGCACTACGAGAAGCCGAACTTCCCCTACACGACGCCCGACGTCATGAACCTGACGCTCTCCGACCGCGCCGTCGAGCCGGCGGGGGAAGCCCGCTCCGAGTGGCAGTTCTCACTGATGCTCGCCAAGAAGCTCTCCGAGCGAGCCAAGGCGCGCGGTCTGGAGGAGATCGTCAACGGAAAGGGCGAGACGGTTCGGCTGGATACGCTCTACGAGGACATCAGCTTCGACGGCGCGCTGGCGGACGACGACGCCGTCATCGACGAGATGATCCGCGACTCGGCACTGATGGGCAACATTCCGCCGGACACCACGCTGGCGACGCTGCGCGAGACCGGCACCGTGCGTTTCACGGGCCTGGGCCGCTCTCCCGATGGCCCTGGCACAGGCCTCGGACATCTACCCGAACGAGACCCACACCCCCTTCCGCTGGCAGACGGAGAAGAAGGAGCCCTTCCCCACGCTCACGCGCCGCGCCCAGTTCTACATCGATCACGAGTGGTTCCTGGAGGCGGGCGAGGAGCTACCCGCACACAAGGAGGCGCCGGCCCAGGGCGGCGACCATCCCCTCCAGATCACCGGCGGTCACCCGCGCTGGAGCGTCAACTCCATGTGCAGCACCAGCCGCATCATCCTGGGCACGCTCCGGGGCGAGCCCGTGGCCCACATCAACGACCGCGACGCCGCGGCCCGCGGCATCGAGAACGGCCAGTACATCCGCATCTTCAACGACGTCGCCTCCGTGCGCGTGCAGGCCCGGGTCACGCCGGCGGTGAGGCCCGGCCAGCTGCTCATGTACAACGGCTGGGAGCCCTATCAGTTCAAGGACTGGCAGGACCTCTCGAACGTGGAGCCGGGGATGGTCAAGTGGCTCCACTTCGCGGGCGGCTACGGGCACCTCCGCTATCGCGCCCTGCACTGGCAGCCGATCCCCATCGACCGTCACGTGCGCGTCGACATCGCCCCCGCCGAGGAGTAAATCCCAGGTCAGCGGGGACGTTGTCGAACGTTCAATTTTTCGGGCCTGCCCGAAAAATTGAACGTTCAACAACGTCCCCGCCTATTCGGCGGTGGGCTCCGCGCCGAGCTTCTCCTGGTGGCGAACGATCCGCGCCTCGGCCAGGAAGATGACCTCCTCGGCGATGTTGGTGGCGTGGTCGCCGACCCGCTCCAGATTCTTGGCGATCAGGATGAAGTCCACCTCCTGATTGGTCTTCTCCGGGTGGCTGCCGACCTCGGCGATCACCGCCTGGATGAGTCGATCCTCGGTCGCGTCGATCTCGTCGTCGGCGTCGATCACGCGCTGCGCCTTGGCGGAATCGGTCTCGGTGAAGCTATCCAGGGCGTCGCGCAGAACACGCGTGGTCTGATCGGCCAACTCCTCCAGCAGCGGGGGCAGCGCCACCGGCGGTCGCTCCGCGAGCCGGGCGGCGCTCTTGGCGATGTTTCGCGAGAGATCACCCACCCGCTCCAGGTCCGTGGCCATGGTCCGGATGGCCAGGATGCGGCGCAGGTCGGCGGCCACCGGCGCCTGGAGAGCCAGGGCCCTGGTGACTTCCTCGTCGAGGGTCACGTCGATGCGGTCGATCTCGAGGTCGTCGTGCTGCACCTCTTCGGCGAGCCCGGCGTCGCGCTCCCAGACGGCACGCAGGGCCTTGGCCAGGATCGCCTCCGCCAGGCTCCCCATGCGGAGCACCGTCTGCCGAAGCTCCTCCAGAAGCGGATCCACGATTCGCGTCACGGTTGAATCTCCCTCGCATCCCCGAGGGTACCGCACGGCGTCTTCACCAGGTGAAGAATCCGCGACGGATCCGGGGCGTGTTGGTGACGGGTTTCGTCACCGAAACGTCACCGCGCTGCTGCGCGGCCGACACCCCTTCCCTCCATCCTTCTGGCAAAGGTAACGAGGGAGGAACGGATCCATGACACGACGACTCGTCGCCGGAGTCGCGGCCTTCGCGGCCCTGACTCCTGTCGGCCTCCAGCTGGTCCCAGCCCGTCCAGGTGGACCCGGCGATTCCGGCCTACCAGAAGACCTCCGGGGTGGCTGGCAATCTGAATTCGATCGGCTCCGACACACTGAACAACCTGATGACCTTCTGGGCGGAGGGCTTCCGCAAGGAGTACCCGAACCTTCGGATCCAGATCGAGGGCAAGGGCTCCTCCACCGCCCCGCCGGCTCTGATCTCGGGGACCGCCCAGATCGGGCCCATGAGCCGCACCATGAAGGATGAAGAGATCGACGCCTTCGAGAAGCGGTTCGGCTACAAGCCCACGCCGATCCGCGTGGCCGTGGACGCGCTGGCCGTCTTCGTCCACAAGGACAACCCGCTCGAGAGGCTGACACTGACCCAGGTAGACACGGTCTTCTCCAAGACCCGGCGCTGCGGTGCTCCGGCGGCGATCGACACCTGGGGCCAGCTGGGCCTGGACGGCGCCTGGGCCAGCCGGCCCATCAGCCTCTACGGCCGCAACTCGGCCTCGGGAACCTACGGCTACTTCAAGAAGGTGGCGCTCTGCAAGGGCGACTACCGGGACAGCGTGAAGGAACAGCCGGGCTCGGCGTCGGTGGTGCAGGGTATCACCGAGGACCTGGGCGGCATCGGCTACTCGGGCATCGGCTACCGGACCTCGGGCGTGAAGACCCTGGCCCTGGCGAAGAGTGAGGGAACCCCCTACGGAACCACCGAGCCCGCCGACGTCTACGCCGGCAGGTATCCCCTCTCCCGCTTCCTCTATCTGTACGTCAACAAGGCGCCGAACCGTCCCGCGGACCCGATGGTGGAGCAGTTCCTCCGCTACGTGCTCGCCCGGGAGGGGCAGGAGATCGTGGTGAAGGATGGCTATCTCCCGGTCTCCAAGTCCGTGGTGGATGCCGAGCTCGCCAAGCTGAAGTAGGCAGGTGGGCGAACCTTCGGCAACCACCGCGAACCACATCCCCCCGTCCCTCGAGGGCCGGGGGGATGTTCGCGTCTTCCCGCGCAGCGCGCGGCATAGACTCTGGGCGGATCGCGCTGCGCGCTGGGTGGTCGGCGCCGGCGGCGTCGCCGTGATCGCCAGCATCCTCGGCATCCTGGTCTTTCTCGTCGTCGAGGTGCTGCCGCTCTTCACCGCTGCTCGGGTGGAGGCCGCACGAAGCATTCCGCTGACCGGCGGCGCTCCCAAGGCCCTCCTGGTCGACGAGCACCGCACCCACGCCGTCGTCCTCGGCCTCGACGGAGTCGTGCGGGCATGGCGCCTCGCCGATGGCACCATGGTGTTCGAGCGCCCGCTCTTGCCCGAAGCCGGTCGAGCTCGACGCGGTGCGGGCGAACGCCGCGGACTCGCGTCTGCTGGCCGCCACGGACGACGGACAGCTGCTACTGGTACCGGTCGTCTTCGCGGTCGGCTTCCGCGGTGACGATCGCTTCATCACTCCCGAGATCGGCGATCCCGTGGTCTCGAGCCTGGATCCCGCTGGCTCCCCGCTACGGGCTTTCACCGCGCGCACCTCGGAGGACGACCTCCACCGTTGCCGCGCAGCTCGCCGACGGGCGGCTCTTCCTCGAGCGCCGGACGCTGGAGGAGAACTTCCTCACCGGCGAGCGGCACGAATCCGTGGAGCACCGAGAGCTCGCCTCACCCGTCCCGGCGCGCGAGCTGCTGCTGGACGAGGAGCAGCGCAACCTGTACGCGATCGCCGAGGACGGACGGCTGCTCTGGTGGCGGCTCCCGGGAGCCGCTTCCCAGGAACCGGTCCTGCTCTCCTACGGCCCGGCGCCGGTCACGGCGGCGGCGCTCCTGATCGGCGAACGCTCGCTGGTGGCGGGTCGCGCCGACGGGAGCCTCGACGTCTGGTCCCAGGTGTTGGGCGAAGACGGCAGCATCGCGCCAGACCACATCCGGAGCTTCCCGAGTCAGGGGGCGCCGATCCGGCGCATCACCGCCTCGGAGCGCAATCGCAGCTTCCTGGTCCAGGACGCTGGAGGGCGGGCTCGGTCTCTACCACTCCACCTCCGGCCGCACCCTGTGGCGGGGCGAGTCACCGGTTGCGGCGGCGTCCCCGGCCGCCTACGCACCCAAGGGCGACGCGGTCCTGCTCGCCGACGAAGAGCAGCTGGTCGAGCTCGCCGTCTACAATCCCCACCCCGAGTCCGCGCTCTCCACCTTCTTCGGGAAGATCCGCTACGAGGGCTACGAGGAAGCGGCCTGGGTCTGGCAGTCCACCGGCGGAACCGACGACTTCGAGTCGAAGCTGAGCCTCACGCCGCTGCTCTTCGGCACGCTGAAGGCCACCGTCTACTCCCTGGTGCTCGCGGTGCCGCTGGCGGTGCTGGCGGCGATCTACACCGCCCAGTTCATGCACCCCCGGCTGCAGAGGGTGGTGAAGCCCACCATCGAGATCATGGCGTCGCTCCCCAGCGTGGTGCTCGGATTCCTTGCGGGTCTCTGGCTCGCGCCGCGCCTGGAGGGCGCCTTCCCGGCGCTGCTGATGATCCTCTTCGCGGTCCCGGTGGTCTCGATCCTGGCCGGCTCGTGGTGGAGGCGAATCCCCCGTCGCCTGCGCGGGCGCCTCCCCGACGGAGCGGAGATCGGATGGTACGCCGCCATCCTGGCCGTGGCGCTCGCGGTCTGCCTCCAGCTGAACGGCCCGGTCGAGGCGTGGCTCTTCGGCGGCGACTTCCCCGCCTGGCTGAGGGAGAACACGGGGCTTCCCTACGAGCAGCGAAACGCCATCGTGGTGGGAATCGCCATGGGCTTCGCGGTGATCCCGATCATCTTCGCGATCTCCGAGGACGCCCTCTCGGCCGTGCCGAAGGACCTGGTGGCGGGCTCCCTGGCGCTCGGAGCGGACCGCTGGCAGACGGTAGTGCGCGTGGTCCTGCCGACCGCGAGCCCCGGAATCTTCTCCGCCACCATGGTGGGATTCGGCCGCGCCATCGGCGAGACCATGATCGTGCTGATGGCCACCGGAAACACGCCGATCATGGACTGGAACCTCTTCAACGGCTTCCGCACGCTCTCGGCCAACATCGCGGTGGAGATCCCGGAGGCGCCGGTGGGAAGCACCCTGTATCGGACCCTCTTCGTCGCCGCGATCCTGCTCTTCGCGGTGACCTTCGTCATCAACACCGTCGCCGAGCTGGTCCGGCAGCGGCTGAGAACGCGCTATGCCCGCCTCTAGCGTGAGCCGCAAAGCGGTGAGCAACAGCCTGGTGGCCCTCTCGGGCGGCGCTCTGGCGCTGAACCTGCTGCTGATCGTGGGGCTGATCCTGCTGATCGCTGTGAACGGTCTCGGCACCTTCTGGCAGAAGCGGGTGGTGGAGCTGACCCTCGGCGACGGAACCCGACTTCTCGGAGAGATCCACGACCGCGAGCCGCTCCCGGGCGGCGAGGGGACACGCATCCGCCTCGCTGTGGGCAACCGCGATCTCACCGGCCAGGACTTCCTCTGGTTGGACGAACGACGGGTGGAGGCGCGCGACGAGCCGCGCGAGGCGCTGGTCCTGGAACGCCTCGAGTGGGGCAAGTTCTTCGGGCGTGCCGTCGAGATCCGGCGCGGGGACGAGCTGCTGGCCTCCGGGCCCGACGAAGTCTGGGCAGCACTCGAAACCCTCCAGCGCAGCCAAGCGGACCGAGTGGGAGGAGATCCGCTCCCTCGAGAAGGATCGCATCGGGGAGGTGAACCACGCTCTCGAGAAGCTGCGCCTCGCCTCCAGGCGCCTGGAGATCGACGCGCTCGCGCCCGAGGAGCACCAGCGTCGCGAGACGGAAATTCGCCGGGAGATCTCAAAGTGGGAGGCCGAGTATCGCGCGCTGGTGGAGGAGCTCGGGGAGCGCCGCCGGGCCTTCGAGGCGGAAGAGCTGGGGGTGGAAGCGGCGGACGGGACGCGGGCCAGCATCCCGGCGGGCTTCGTGGTGCGCGCCATCCGGCCCAACGACATGAATCTCTTCGAGCGCGCGGGCCTCTACCTGTCGCGCCTCTGGGAGTTCGTCGCCGACGAGCCGCGCGAGTCGAACACCGAGGGAGGGATCTTCCCGGCCATCTTCGGCACCGTGATGATGGTCTTCATCATGGCGCTGGCCGTGGTCCCCTTCGGCGTGCTCGCGGCCATCTACCTGCGGGAGTACGCGAAGGAAGGGCTGGCGGTGCGGCTGGTGCGCATCGCGGTGAACAACCTGGCGGGTGTGCCCTCGATCGTCTTCGGTGTCTTCGGGCTGGGCTTCTTCGTCTATCTGATCGGGGGATCGATCGATTCCCTCTTCTATCCCGAGGCACTGCCGACGCCCACCTACGGCACGGGAGGGATCCTGTGGGCGAGCCTGACCCTCGCGCTCCTCACGGTGCCCGTGGTGATCGTGGCCACCGAGGAGGGCCTCGCCGCAGTGCCTCGCAGCGTGCGCGACGGCTCCCTCGCCCTGGGCGCGACCAAGTTCGAGACCATCGCGCGGGTGGTGCTGCCCTCGGCAGCGCCGGGGATCCTGACCGGGCTGATCCTGGCGATGGCGCGCGCCGCGGGCGAGGTGGCGCCGCTGATGATCGTGGGGATGGTCAAGCTGGCGCCCAGCCTGCCGATGGACCAGCATTTCCCCTTCGTCCACCTGGAGCGCAAGTTCATGCACATGGGCTTCCACATCTACGACGTGGGCTTCCAGAGCCCCAACGTCGAAGCGGTGAAGCCGCTGGTCTTCACCACCGCGCTGCTGCTGGTGCTGGTGGTGCTGGGAATGAACATCGCCGCCATCCTGATCCGCAACCGGCTCCGGGCGAAGTACGCCGTGAGCGCGATCTGACTGGAAATCCGATGACCTCGAGCGTCGAAATCGAGAAGCCCATCCTCAGCGTGGAGCACCTGTCGCTCTGGTACGGCGACGCCCAGGCGCTCAAGGACATCTCCCTCGAGATCCCCGAGCGCAAGATCACCGCCTTCATCGGCCCCTCGGGCTGCGGGAAGTCGACGCTCCTGCGCTGCTTCAACCGTCTGAACGACCTCCTGGACGACGTGCGCGTCGAGGGCGACATCCGCTTCGCGGGCGGCAGCGTCTACGATCCCGAGCTGGACGTGAACGCCCTGCGCAAGCAGATCGGGATGGTGTTCCAGAAGCCGAACCCCTTCCCCAAGTCGATCTACGAGAACGTCGCCTACGGCCTGCGCATCCACGGCACCCGGCGCAAGTCCGAGCTCGACGAAATCGTCGAGCGCAGCCTGCGGAGCGCCGCCCTCTGGGACGAGGTGAAGGACCGGCTCTCGGTGAGCGCCCTGGGCCTCTCGGGTGGCCAGCAGCAGCGGCTGTGCATCGCCCGCGCCATCGCCGTGGAGCCCGAGGTGATCCTGCTGGACGAGCCCTGCTCCGCCCTGGACCCGCTGGCCACTGCCCGGATCGAGGAGCTGATGCAGGACCTGAAGCAGCAGTACACGATCGTCATCGTGACCCACAACATGCAGCAGGCCGCGCGCGCATCCGACTACACGGCCTTCCTGTATCTGGGCGAGCTGGTCGAGTACGGCCCCGCCGGAGACCTCTTCGTCAATCCGCAGCAGGAACGCACCGAGGCCTACATCACCGGCCGCTTCGGCTAGCCTGCATCTCCAGAGAAGAAGGCCGCGGTCACCCGGGGGAACAGGTGACCGCGGCCAGGGAGCAGAGCGGAGGGGCTCTGCGAACCGCCTAGAACTTGAAGACGATGTCCGACTGCAGGCGAAGCCGGTTGGAGTTCGCGACCGACGGCTCGAAGCCGATCCCGGTCCGGATCGGTTCGATCCACGAACAGTGTCAGCTTGAGCTCGGTGTTCCTGAGGATCTCTTTGCCCCCGTAGAAGGCCCAGCCCTGGCGGTTGGTCCTTCCGTCGAGGAAATCGCTGTCGATGAACATGGACGGAAAGGAGTTGGCCTGGATGCTCCAGTATCCCGCTCCCAGCTTGACGAACTCCTTGCTGTCGCCGACCTCGACACCCACGCCCCAGGCGGTGTCCTCCTTTCCGGCTCCCGGAAACAGCACCGAGCTCTCGGCATCCAGGTTGCGCGCAAAGGTGCCGTAGACCGTGATCGGCCAGGCCTCGAAGCCGTTGTAGGTGAGGTAGGCCGCAGTCTCGACGACGTTGAAGGGATCCCCGTCGAGGTTGCCGTTCAGGCCGTCGGGGATGTTGCCCCCGCCGCTGGTCACGCCGTCGGCTGGCCGGTGGCACCTCGCAGATTGAAGGTCCTGTCGATCGCGCGGAACGCGAACCAGCTGGCCCGGGCGCCGAATTGCCAGTCCGGCGAGAGCTCCTGGTGGCCTCCGACCTGAAGCCCCCAGAAGTGCGGGTCCTTCTCCTGGCTGTTCTCGTCGATGACGTAGTAGCCGAAGGTTCCGAAGAGCGAGGTCCGCTCGGTGGGCTTCGAGCTCAGCAGGAGCGTCACGCCCTCGGGGGCGACGTCTCCGTCCCAGAGCATGTAGTCCTTGCCCTTCTTCATGCCAGTCCTCTTCCAATTGAAGGGCTGTGGCACCTTGCCCAGCTCGAGAACCGCCTTTCCCTCGGGAAACGGAATCCAGCTCGAAGGCGCCCTCATCTTCGCGTACACCAGGTTCAAGCGGATGTCGTCGGTGTCGAAGTCTTCCTCGCGGCCCAGGGTCTGGTTGTTGCTGCGATCGTCGCTGTCCCCGGAGACCAGCCGGAACACCACGTCGGCCCACTCGTTGATCTTCACCTCGCCCTTGACGCGGAAGCGGTAACGAATCCGGTAGCGGTCCTCTCGCTCGCCACCCAGCTCGTCCTCGTCGAACCACCAGCTCTCGTGGCGGAAGCGGAAGTCGCCGGACCAGTCGATCTCGGGCATCCAGCTCTCGTTCTCTTCTTCGTACTTGGCATTCTTGGCCGCGAGTCGCTGGTACTCGTCGTCGTCGACGAGGCCGCGATCCTTCAGCACCTGGAGAATCTCTTCCACCACGGGGCCGTCGTCGGCTCCAGCCGGTCCTCCCCAGGCGATCAACGCCAGGACAAGCAACGCTCCACCAAATGTAGACGTCCTCACCAAATCCCCCTTTCCCGCGTCACCCGAACGTTCATGTGACCGGCACACTAGGCCGGCTCGGTGACGTGGTGATGACGGTAGCGCGACGAGGAGGTGAAGAACGGAGAGCGGTCAGGCGGGCCGGCGATCGGCCCGGGGCAAGGTGAAGCGGAAGGTGGATCCCTGGCCGGGCTCGCTCTCGACGTAGACATCCCCACCCATCGCCTGCACCAGGTGCCGGACGATGGAGAGGCCGAGCCCGGTTCCTCCCAGGGCCCGGGAGCGCGCCTTGTCGACGCGATAGAAACGCTCGAAGATCCGGGCCTGCTGCTCCGCGGGAATCCCGATACCGGTATCCGTTACCGAGACGCGTACGAACTCCGGCTGAGATTCGACGTCCACGGTGATGCGTCCACCCGGGTCGGTGTACTTGAGGGCATTGTCCACCAGGTTGGTGAGGACCTGGTCCACCGCGCGTCGGTCGGCCCAGGCCGAGACGGCACCTCGATCGGCAACGGTGACCTCCAGCGAGCGCTCCTTCAGACGCGACTCCATGTCGACGAGCAGCGCCCCTGCGAGCTTCACCACGTCGACCTCGCCGGGCTGGAGGGGAACCCGTCGGCTCTCGACCCGCGAGAGCTCCCGCATGTCGCGGATCAGGTTCTCCAGTCGCGCGGAGTTGCGCAGAATCACGTCGAGCTGGGTGCGCACCTCCTCCCAGGAGAGGTCGTTGCCCACCAGCGTCTCGGCGAAGCCGCGAATTGCGGCGAGGGGAGTTTGAAGCTCGTGGGAGGCGTTGGCGACGAAGTCGCGCCGCACGTTCTCCAGGTGACGCAGCTCGGTCACGTCGTGGAAGACCGCAACCGTGCCCATGACCGGCCCTTTCTGTGGAAAAGCCGCCGCGTGGATCAGCAGCGTGCGCGGGCTGCGCTCGCCTACCTCCACTTCGCTCACGACCGGCGCCGTAGATTCCGCGGCGGCTCGGAGGGCGTCGTCGATGCCCGGGTGGCGCACCACCTCCAGTAGCTTCCGCCCAGCGACCGGACCCCACAGAGAGAGAAGCTCGCGCAGACGGGGGTTTGCGAGGGTCACGCAGCCGTCTGTATCGAGCACCAGCACCCCCTCGACCATGCCGGCCAGGACGGCGTCCAGCTGCTCTTTCTCAGCCGTGACCTCCTCGAGACGGAGACCGAGCTCCTCGGCCATCTCGTTGATTGCAGAGGCCATCTCTCCGAGCTCGTCGTCGGAGCGCGGTCGCAGACGTCGCCCCAGCTCGCCTCGAGCGATGGCGCCCAGGGCCTCCCGCATCTCTGAGAGCGGCCGCACCGTAATCCACGAAAGCAGGAACGAGAGGGCCAGCGCCGCGGCGAGTCCGATCAGGCTCGCGACCAGCAGATTCCACCGCAGGTCTGCAACGGCCGCCTCGACCTCCTCGAGATTCACGGCCAGCCTGACCACTCCGGCGCCGCGCCCAGACTCCACCGGCACTGCCAGGTAGAGCAGGCGGCGGCCCACGGTCTCGCTACGCCGGGTGCTACTCTCCGCCCTGCCCTCGAGAGCAGCGCGCACCTCTTCGCGATCCCCGTGGTTCTCGACCCGGACCAGGTCGGCCGGGGCGACGTCCGAATCCGCCACCACGCTCCCGTCGGGCGCGATCAGCGTCACCCTCGCTCCGGCTGCTGCCGCGGCGCGGCGGGCGCGATCGTCGAGTTGCGCGGTCGCGGCGGACTCGAAGGAAATCCCCGCGACGAGCTCCCGCACCAGCTCGCTCCGCTCCCGCAGCGAGCGCTCGATGAGCCCCAGCTCGCGCTCGCGCAGAGCGCGCTCCGCTACGTAGCCCGAGGCGAGGACGGTCACGGCGACCAGGGCTGCCAGGGCGGCCATCAACTTGAGCTGGATTTTCGGCAAGGACCTCTCCGGTGGTTGCCGTCGTGTTCCCTACTCGGCGAAGCGGTAGCCCAGCCCGCGCACGGTCTGGATCAGATCCGCCGCCGCGCCGAGCTTCTCGCGCAGGCGCTTGAGATGGGTGTCGATGGTGCGGGAGGTGACGGCGATGTCCGATCCCCAGACCTCGTCGAGGAGCTTCTCGCGGGTCATCACGCGGCCCGGGCGCCGCATCAGCACCTCGAGGAGCTGAAACTCCTTGGCGGTGAGCTCCACCTCCTCACCCTGTACGGCACAGCGATGGCGCTCCGGATCCAGTCGAAGGGGACCGCGCTCCAGCGGCGCCGAGGAAGCCGCCGCCTCGTGGCTGCGCCGGAGCAGGGCCTTGACGCGCAGCACCAGCTCGCGGGGGCTGAAGGGCTTGGTCACGTAGTCGTCGGCCCCGATCTCGAAGCCGACGACCCGATCCACCTCTTCCGATTTCGCCGTCAACATGATGACGGGGAGTCCCGCCAGCGCCGGATCCGCCCGCACCCGCCGGCACACCTCCTCGCCGGACAGGTCGGGAAGCATCAGATCCAGAACCAGGAGGTCGGGGGTCGAGCGCCGCAACCGAGCCAGGGCCTCCTCGCCCGAGGCGGCCGTCTCCACCCTGAAGCCGGACCGGTCCAGGTTGAAGCGAACCAGCTCGAGGAGATCGGGCTCGTCGTCGACTACCAGAATACAGCGAGCCATCGCCGGCGAGGATAACTCGCCGCCAGGCCCGGGCAACACACCGTTGCGGCGAACGTCGCCGATTCTTCACGGCTTCGTCGCCAACCTGTCACGGGCGCCGTCAGTTGTCAGTTGATAGGAAGGGCTTCGTCCCTCCACAGGCCGGAGGAGCTGCTGAAGATCAGCACGCGGTCCGAGGTTCGCACGCTCGCGGTCTTGCTCAGAACGCGCAGGAACTCGAAGGACTCGTGAACGGTGAAGGAGCGATCCACCGGTGCTCCGAACCGGGAGGCCCACCCGATCACCCGTCGATTCGTCACCACCACACCGACGTGCTCGTCTGCATCGCTCGTGACGACGGTTTCCAGTGGCGTCAGGCGGCACTCGGTGAATCGCCCCGATACTCCGTCGAAACCGAGAATCCGTCTGGGCGAGATCAGCAGCGCCAGGTTCGCTGCCAGCTGCACCTGGGGGGATCGACCGTCAGTGGGCCGAAGTCGAGCCTCCTGCCACCCCGTGGAATCGGGGGAGACCGCCAGAAAACGCCGGTCGGTCAACACGGCCCCCACGATGCCCTTTGCCTCGGACCAGAGCACCTTCTCGCGCTTCTCCAGGCGAATCCTGCTGGGAGAGCTCCCGTCGCGGATCGCGAGAAGCTCTTTGCCCAGGTCCTGGATGTCGACGGCGTCCAAGGTGGCCGTCTCGGCGCTGATGCTCCGGATCGAAAGACCGACCAGAGCGATCATCACGAGAGCCACTGCTGCTGTGGAACGCATCGGCGTGCCCCTCTCGGCGAGAGGAGCGGCTCAGGACCCTTTCCTTCAGCTCGACCCGCGCTCGCAGAGATACTGAGAGTATACGGTACCCAGGAAGCGGCCCACCGCGCGCACCACATACGCCGTGCGCCGGGAATGGAACACCTCGAAGGCGTGCTGCGCGCCGGGGATCTCGGCGTAGGCCACCGGCGCCTTCGAGGTCTCGCGCAGCAGCTTCGCGAATTGTCGCGCCTCTTCCACCGAGGCCAGGCTGTCGTGGCTGCCGTGGATCACGAAGAAGGGTGGCGCGTCGGGGTGGATGCGGTGCATCGGGGAGGCGCTTCGGAACGCATCCGGCTCCTCGGCGAAGCTCTTCTTCATCACCACGCGACCGAAGAACGAGTCGAGGCCCGGCTGCGCCTGGAGGCGGTACTGATCGGTCAGGTCGTACACGCCGTAGAACGGCACACAGGCGCGGATCGAGGTGTCGACCTCCTCGAATCCGGACTGGTACTGCGGGTCGCCGGCGGTGAGAGCGAGCTGGGACGAGAGATGTCCGCCGGCGGAGCCTCCGCTGGCGGCTACGAAGAGGGGATCGCCGCCGAACTCGGCGATGTTCTCCCGAATCCAGCGCAGCGCGAGCTTCAGATCGACGAGATGATCGGGAAAGGTCGCCCGCGGACTGAGTCGGTAGTTGGCTGCGACACACACCCATCCCCGGGCGGCCAGATGATTCATCAGCGGCAACGCCTGCTCCCGCTTGTCCCCGATCACCCAGCCACCGCCGTGGATCTGGAGCAGCACCGGCGCATCGCGAACGCCCAGACGCGGTGTGTAGACATCCAGCTGATGCTTTCGCCCGGCGCCGGGAGCGTACTGGATGCCGCGCGTCACCTGCACCTGGCGGTCGAAGAGAAGGAAGGGGACCAGCTGCCGTCCCGGGGGATCGGGCGCCGCCAGACGCTCTGCAACCTCGGGAAGAATCCCTTCGGCGTAGCCGGAACCCAGCGCGTCCTGGAGCGCCGTCTCGACCACGGGAGCGGCGCGCTGCGCGATGCGTCCGAGCGCCAGGAGCCCGAGCCAGGACGCGAGCGTGATCCCCAGCCCCACCCAACCGGGCCATGCGCGGAGCGCACCGGCCCAGACGAAGAAGACCGTCGCCGCCAGCTGCCAGGCGAAGTGGTGCGCAGAGAGCTCCGAGGTGAGCCAACCGGCGAAGAAGCTCGGGATCACGAGGGGACCGGTGCGCCGCTGCGGGATGTAGGCGTTGAAGGTGAACCAGGCGCCGATCAAGGTGACGATCAGGAACAGCCAGGGCATATACCGGATTCTGCCTCACGCGCGAATGCCGCGCCAAGCCGGGCGCGCGGGTCGATGCGGGTGGTCAGGTGTTCTGGATGGTGAGCCCACCGTCCACCACCAGCACGGCGCCGTTGATGTAGGAGGAGGCAGGCAGCACCAGACCGAGGATGCCGTGGGCGATCTCTTCCGGGTCGCCGTAGCGGCGCAGGGGAACCCGGCGCCGAGCGAACTTGGTCTTCGCCTCGTCGGGAATCAGCGCCGTCATCCCCGTATGGATGGGCCCCGGACAGACGCAATTGACTGTCACCCCCTGGCTGCCGAGCTCCACCGCAAACGCCCGGGTGAGCCCGATCACCCCGTGCTTGCTCGCCGTATAGGGACTGGCGAAGGCCGTGGCCCCCAGGCCTTCGGTCGAGGCGATGTTGACGATGCGGCCCCCGCCCTCCCGGGTGAGCTGCGGCAGGGCCGCGCGGATCATCCGCTGATGGGCGGTGAGGTTCACCGCCAGGGTCGTCTCCCAGGCCGCCTCGTATTCGTCGCCAGCGGCGGGCTGGAGAAGGCTCACCCCGGCGTTGTTGACCAGGATGTCGAGACCCCCGAAGCGCGCCACGACCTCGGCTACCACTTGCTGAATCAGGGTGGCGTCCTGCACGTCCAGGCCCCAGGCCGCCGCCGATCCCCCCGCTGCCTCGATCTCATCGGCAACCCTGGCAACTCCTTCGGCGTCGCGGTCCACGACGGCGACCCGCGCCCCCTCGTCTGCAAAGAGATGGGCGGTGGCTCGCCCGATCCCGCTCGCCGCTCCGGTGACGAGCGCAGCTTTGCCCGCGATCGAACGATCCAGCCGGGTAAGACGTTCCACGAGATGTTCAGCGGGACCGGAGGAACTCGGCGAAGTGTCGACAGGCGTCCGTCGCGGTGAAGACGCCGGCGGTCTTTCCAGCCTCGGTCACGATCACCGAGCCGATGTGCCGGTCGGCCATCTCGCTGAGCACGCAATCCAGCGGCTCCTCGCGTTCGACCGAGTACACGTCCAGCGAGCAGACGTCTCGCACGCGGAGACGGTCTCTCAGATCCGCATCGCCTTCATTCGCGACGAAGGCGATGTCCCGATCCGAGAGGACACCCACGAGCATCTCGGAATCCGTGACCGCCAGGTGGCGGACCTCGTGGTCGGTCATGATGTCTTCGGCGACTCGAACGGACTCGTCGATCTCAACGGAGAGGACGAACGAGGTCATCACCGATTCGACGGGGGGTATTTTCTCCATTTCTCGAACGCTGCCTTCTCGTTTCTGGTGGGGCTCGATGCCCGTTATTGATGATAGATCCGGGCTTGGCTCAGGTCCATCGTTCCCACAGCTTCCGCTCCTGGTCGAGGGGTGCGTTCTCGGGATGGCAGTCCCGACCGAACAGCATGGTGGCTCGCGAATCCAGGTCATAGGCCTGCCACTCCGGCAACCGCTCGTGGCCGGGTTGTCCGGTACGGGCGAAGTTGATCCAGGCGTACTGCATGCGCCGGGAGAGACGCCCGGCCGACGGAGCCAGGCCGATGAACGGGCGCAAGAAGGGGCGGTTGGTGAGCCCGAAGACGAAGGGGACCTCCAGGGCGTGGCAGGCTCCGACGGGCCGTCGCAGGGCCGGAGGGTGCCAGGTAAAGAGGTAGGAGTAGACCGAGCCCCGGGCCTTGCACTGGGCCTCGGCCAGGCGGGTCGCCGGGTAGTGGAAGACGCGCGCCGACTGAAAGGCGCTCCAGACCTCGAAGGGCGAGGTGTCCCCGCCGCGAGCTTTCACCGCCTTGCGGTAGCTCCGGATCGCCTTCGTCGGCGTCGGAGCGCGCGGGGCCGCCACCGGGAGAACCTCCTCCATGCGCTCGACCAGGCCTCGCTCCCCGATGGTTGGAATCCCGGTATCCACGGGAGTGAAGAGCTTCCACTCGTCCAGTGTGGTGCCGACCAGAAGCGGCACATCGGCAATCGCTCCGCCCGCCACCGCATCCAGAGGCGGCTCCGGAATCACCTCCCCATCCACGACGGGGAGAAAGACCATCAACTGAGTGAGATTGGAGAACTCGCGGTTGGTCTCTCCCTGCGCCTTCAGCAGACGCGAGGCCGGGATGCTCGCCAGCGCCTCCGGAGTCCGCGGCGGATTGCCCAGCTTCTCGAGGAACGCCTCGGCGATCCGGTCCGCCTGGTCCTGAGAGAGCACGTGCTGCGCGGCGCCGCTCTGGCAGATCGCGCGGTGAAAGAGCTTGCGGGCGCGCGGCGCGCCGAGAATCGTGCCGACGCTCATGGCGCCTGCCGACTGACCAAAGAGCGTCACGTTGCCGGGATCGCCCCCGAAGCGGTCGATATTGTCGCGCACCCACTCGAGAGCGGCGATCTGATCGCGCAGGCCGGTGTTGCAGGCGTCGTGAAACTGCTCGCCGCAGACACCGTTTAGATGGATGTAGCCCAGCGCGCCCAGGCGGTAGTTGATCGTGACGACCACGAGATCGCCGCGGCGCGCCAGGTCCTGCCCTTCGTAGACGGGAGTGGAACCCGCGCCGATCAGAAAGGCTCCGCCGTGGATCCAGACCAGGACCGGACGCCTGGCATCATCGAGACCCGGCGTCCAGACGTTGAGGGAGAGGCAGTTCTCGGACTGCCGGGTACCGCCGGCGTTCAGGAAGCGGAACAGCGGCACGCTCGCCTGAATCGAAACCGCCCCGGCGCGCGTCGCGTCCCGCGTCCGCTTCCACGGCTCCGGCGGCTCCGGCGGGCGGAAGCGGTGGGAGCCCGTGGGTGGGCGCGCAAAGGGAATCCCCCGGAAGCTTCGAATCCCACGGACTTCGGATCCGCGAACTCTGCCGTGGCGGGTGTCGACCTTGGGGTCCAGGACTGCGCCTCCGAGGAGGCCGGGGAACCTCCCTCTCGATTCGTTCCTTCGAGTCTAATCCATGGATCGCGACCCCGCCGAATCATTCGTGAGGCGCGTTCTCAGGGGTTATCATCATCCCGGCTTCGGACCTCAGCGACATTGGGTGGAAGAAATGGACGATTTCGACAGCAGAATCCAGACCCTGGCCCAGTGGATGGCCGAGGCCGATCGACTGGTGGTCTTTACCGGCGCGGGAATCAGTACCGATTCCGGGCTTCCCGATTTTCGGGGACCGGATGGAGTCTGGACCCGCAAGGACAAGGGATTGCCACCGAAGGACAAGAAGCTCGATTGGACCAAGACGGATCCCAATGTGGCACACCATGCCATCGTCGATCTGCAGAAGATGGGAAAGCTCGACTTCTTGATCTCGCAGAACATCGACAACCTGCACCTCGCCTCCGGAATCCGAGCGGAGATCCTGGCCGAGCTCCACGGAAATCTCGCGCGACACAGGTGCGTCGTCTGTGAGAGGACCTATCCGAAATCAACCGAGCTCGATGCCTGCGAGTGCGGTGGAAGCTTCAAGTCGAGCGTGGTGGACTTTGGCGATTCCCTCCCCACCAAGGACCTGACCGAGTCTTTCGAACATGCTCGCGGCTGCGATCTCTTCATCGTGATCGGATCCAGTCTGGTCGTCACCCCGGCGGCAACCATTCCCCACGTGGCCTTCGAGGCCGGGGCGAGACTGGTCATCATCAATCAGGGCGAGACACCGCTGGACGGGATTGCCCAGCTCCGCTTCGAGGAAGGGATCGCAGAGGTGTTCCCGCCGGCCGTTCAGAGGCTCAAGGAAATGGCCTGAGAGCGAGCGGAAGTGCTTCGTCGATGTGCTATTGAGCTATTACACTAATACAATAGGTGCATATCTCCAACGAACCCTGGAATCGCCGCGCTGACCGGGCTTCCGCCGTCCACCGTCCTCTTCTGTCGCTATCTTGAAGTCATGCGCTACCGCGTCGATCCCGAGCGACCTGCACCCCGCAAGGTGGAGCCCACCATCGAATCGCTGCGGCGTGGCAACGTCATCATCTACCCGACGGATACGGGCTACGCCTTCGGCTGCGCCCTCTCCAGCGCCAAGGGCATCAACACGCTTCGCAGACTCAAGGGCATCCAGGAGAAGCACTGGAAGCCCCTCGCCATGCTGGTCCAGAGCTTCAACGAGATCGGACACTACGGGAACATGGACACCCAGACCTTTCGTCTGATGCGCAGGCTCCTGCCCGGTCCCTACACTCTGGTGCTTCGCTCTACCAAGGATGTTCCCCGGTCGATGCAGAACCGCCACAACGAGGTCGGTCTGCGGCTGCCGGACCACACCCTCTGCGCAATGCTCGTGGACCTGCTCGGGGAGCCCCTTCTGACCGGATCGGTGACGCCTGCCGAGCAGGCCCCGGAGCTCGAGGAGCCCGAGCAGCTCGAGAAGCGGTACCGCGGTGACGTCGCGGTGGTGCTCGACGGCGGTCCGCTCTGGCCCAATCCCTCGACGATTCTGCGCTGCAACATGGACGGCATCGAAGTATTGCGGGAGGGCCAGGGCAAACCTCCCGAATGAGCGCTCAGCCGGCCTCCACCTGCACCGCCTCTCCGTCCGCGACTTCTGAAAGCACGCCCGGGTCGCCCTCGACCTCGCCGACGATGTTGACGGGGCTGTAGGGCTGCTGGCCGAAGAAGAAGCAGAGCGCCTTGCCCGGCGGCCAGTAGGCGACGGCTCCCGACGGCACTTCCGCCTGCGGCTCCTCCTCTCCCGCTTCCACCGGCGTCTCCAAGTAGACCTCATCGCCCCACCGTTTCGCCCGCGAATCGATGGGAAGGGCCTCCCACAGCTGCCGGGCAGTGCTCGAGTCGTTCAGCACCGCCGTCACGACCAGATCACCAAAGGTGGCGCGAATCCGCTTCGCCTCCATCGCTCACTCCCAGTCGTAGTTTGCGCAGCAGGAGGCCGCCTTTGCGATCGCCGAGGCCCCCTGGCCGTCTCCGCTGAGGTTGCATCAGGTGCTCGAAGAGCTCAACCGACGATGAGCGCAGGCGATGCCCGCCTTGCATTCCCAGAGGGCCGAGCCGACACTCCTTCTTGGAGAACCCTCTGGAGGAATCCCCACCATGAAAGCATCGGATCTACTCGTCCGGTGTCTCGAAGACGAGGGAATCGAGTACGTCTTCGGCGTTCCCGGGGAAGAGAACGCCGATTTCATGATCTCCCTCGAGCAGTCCGAGAAGATCGAGTTCGTGTTGACGCGCCACGAACAGGGCGCCGCCTTCATGGCCGAAGTCCACGGGCGTCTCACCGGCAATCCCGCCATCTGCCTGGGGACGCTGGGCCCCGGCGCCACCAACCTGATCACCGGGGTGGCCGACGCCAACATGGACCGAGCCCCGTTGCTGGCACTCACCGGCCAGGGCGCATCGACCCGCTTGCACAAGGAATCCCACCAGGTCATGGATGTGGTGGAGATGTTCACGCCCGTTACCAAGTGGGCTACGTCCATCCTGCACCCGGACAACATTCCGGAGATCGTTCGAAAGGCCGTGCGTCTGGCGCGCACGGAGAAGCCCGGCGCCTGTCTCATCGAGCTCCCCGAAGACATCGCAGAGCGGGAAACGACCGCCAGGCCGCTCCAACCCAGGCGCTTCCGCCGACCCGTCCCCGCCGACAAGATCATCGACCAGGCCATGGAGCGAATCGACAACGCCAGACGACCCATCGTCATCGCCGGCAACGGGACGATCCGAAAGCGAGCCAGCAGGCAGCTGCGCCTCTTCGGCGAGATCACCGGCATCGGTGTGGTCAGCACCTTCATGGCCAAGGGCTGCGTCGACCGGGATGCCGACTACTGCCTCTACACCATCGGCCTCGGTTCGAAGGACTTCGTCTCCTGTGCGATCGATGCAGCCGACCTCGTCATCACGCTGGGCTACGACATGGTGGAGTACCACCCCCGGCTCTGGAACCCGGACGGCGACAAGAAGATCATCCACATCGACTTCCTCCCCGCCGAGATCGACGCGAACTATCACCCCGAAGTGGAGATCGTCGGCGACCTCGCCCATACCCTGTGGATGCTCAACGAACGACTGCGCGCGGGGGGGCCTCGAAACTTCGACCTCGCGCAGCAGGCTGCGGTGCGGAGCGAAATGCAGGAGGAGTTCGCCCTCCACCGGGACGACGATACGACGGGCTCGATCCGACCCCAGAAGGCCCTCTGGGACGTCGGCCAGGTCATGGGCCCTCACGACATCCTCCTCTGCGACGTCGGGGCCCACAAGATGTGGGTGGCTCGCTACTTCCAGGCCCACGAGCCGAATACCGTGCTGATTCCCAACGGCTTCTGCTCGATGGGCTTCGCCCTCCCCGGTGCCATCTCCGCAGCCATGGTCCACCCGGAGCGGCGCATCCTCGCCATCTGCGGCGACGGCGGCTTTCTGATGAACGTGCAGGAGATGGAAACGGCGAAGCGGCTCGGATCGAACCTCGTCGTGATGGTCTGGGAGGACGGCGGCTACGGTTTGATCTCCTGGAAGCAGGACACGCAATTCGGAAGGCACACGAGCCTGAGCTTCGGAAACCCCGACTGGAAGGGTCTCGCCGAAAGCTTCGGCTGGCGCGGGCATCAAGTGGAGAAGAGCCGCGAGCTGTCGGGCGTCCTGGAGGCCGCCTTCCAGGAGGAAGGCCCGAGCCTCGTGGTGATACCCATCGACTATCGCGAGAACCCCCTTCTCACCGAGCGCCTGGGCACCATCACCTGTCCCATCTAGCAGCGGCACCCCGCAGGAGGCGAGCCATGCTCGAGAAATCCTACCCCTACTACCTGGCGAACCGGCCCGGCACACCCAACACCGACCTCGAGGTCCTGGACAAGTACACCGGCGAGGTGGCGACCCGCGTGGCCATGGCAGACGCCGAAGCCATCGACCGCGCCATCGCCGCCGCCGAGGCCGCGGCTGCGCCGATGCGGGAGCTTCGGGCCTACCAGCGCCAGGCAATACTCGATCACTGCGTACGGCGCTTTCGGGAGAGGGCCGAGGAACTCACCATGGCTCTGTGCATCGAGGCGGGCAAGCCCGTCAAGGACGCGCGCGGCGAAGTGGGCCGGCTGATCGACACCTTCCGCATCGCCTCGGAAGAAGCGACGCGCATCCTCGGCGAAGTGCTGCCGATGGATATCAGCCCGCGCGCCCACGACTACTCGGGGATGTGGAAGCGAGTCCCCATCGGACCCTGTTCCTTCATCAGCCCCTACAATTTCCCCTTGAACCTGACGGCCCACAAGATCGCCCCCGCCCTCGCCGTCGGCTGCCCCTTCGTTCTCAAGCCCGCGAGCCTGACTCCCGTCGGCGCTCTGATCATGGGTGAGGTGCTCGCAGAGACCGATTTGCCCGAAGGCGCCTTCTCGATCCTGCCCTGCCGGCGGGACGGCGCAGCTCTCTTCACGACCGACGAGCGTCTGAAGCTCCTGAGCTTCACGGGCTCACCGGTCGTAGGCTGGGATCTCAAGGCCCGGGCGGGCAAGAAGCCGGTGGTCCTGGAGCTGGGCGGCAACGCCGCCTGCATCGTCGACGAAGACGCCGATCTCGAGGACGTCGTCGATCGCATCATTACCGGCGCGTTCTATCAGAGTGGGCAGAGCTGCATCAGCGTGCAGCGAGTGATCGTCCACGAATCGCTCTACGAGCCCTTCCGCGCCAGGCTCGTCGCCGCGACGAGAGCCTTGAAGATGGGAGATCCCAAGGATCCGAATACCTTCATCGGACCGATGATCTCCGAGGGCGAAGCGTCGCGGCTGGACGGCTGGATCCAGTCGGCGATCGGCGCGGGAGCGACCCTGCTCTGCGGAGGGGGACGCGAAGGGACCATGCTGGAGGCGACTCTGCTGGAAGACGTTCCCGAGGACGAAGACGTGGTCTGCCAGGAAGCCTTCGGACCGGTGGCGGTGCTCTCCCGTTTTTCGGACTTCGACGCAGCCCTCGACGAGGTCAACAAGAGCGTCTTCGGTCTCCAGGCCGGAATCTTCACGCGGGACATCCACAAAGCTCACAGAGCCTGGGACGTGCTGGATGTGGGCGGCGTGGTGATTGGCGACGTCCCCTCCTGGAGGGTGGACCACATGCCCTACGGCGGAGTGAAGGACAGCGGTCTGGGCCGTGAGGGAATCCGCTGGGCCATCGAGGACATGACGGAAGTCCGGCTGATGGTCATCCGAACGCCGTCGAGCTAGGCGCCCGACCCGCCCTCCCCCTCTCGATACCTCCACTGCCTGTGGCGCGGGGGAAGGATCGCCTTCGAGCGCGACAGAACCGCGTAGGGATAGGCGAAGGCCTCGGCGTCGTTCCGGATCTGCTCCGGAGGCTGATCGCCCGCATAGGGGGCAATCAGCTGAGTGAACTCCTCGCTCTGGCCGTTGTAGGACGGAGCCAGGGGAGCCAGCGACTCCCCCATCATCGTGCCAATCACCTTTCCCAGGCCGGTGAAGGCGGTCGGATAGTGGAGCTGCTTGCCGTGATAGCTGCCGAAGGGGTTCAGGAAGACGCGCGTCCCGCTTCCGCTCACCCGCGTTCGCATCGGGCAGAAGGCAAGCGAAGCGTTGACCTCGGCGGTCTGAGCCAGGAGCATCCCCTTCTCCCCGTCCGTCACCGCGACCCATCCATGGGTGACGTGATTGTTGAATGAATCCATCCTCTGATTCCGGGAGAACGCTCCGTAGTCGAGATCGTAGTGGCTGACGTGGTCGAGATGGTTGTGCTTCCACACCCTGAGCGATCGCCCCCGATCTCCGAACAGGGCGGGCCTGATTTCACAGGGCATGACTTCGCGCCAGTTGCCGTCGTATTCCCGCTCCAGGGCTCGCGCCTTCTCCTCGTCGAAGTTCTTGGAGTGTGTCTCGGGATAGACGATGCGGGTCGTCGCATACAGGTACGGCAGACCCGAGGCGAGCAGGAATTCGCGCTCCAGAGCCACTCTCTTCCCGCCGTCCGCCTGGAAGGGAATCTCGGCACTCAGCTTCATGAACCCGACGAGCCCGGAGCCGAGAATGCCGGTCTCCACGATCTCCCAGGAGGAAGCCTCTGCGATGCGGCCGGCGTAGTGGATGGCGCTCCGGATCAAGAGCCCGTCCGCCAGCTCCATCCCCGAGCACTCGAGGCCGACCAGCTGCATGGCCTCGTCGAACCGAAGCTGCAGAGAGACCGTTTCCGAACGATCTCTCCTCCAATCTCACGGGAATCTCCACCGATTCGTCGCCACGGGCCCGATCCGAGAATTCGATGCGGAAGTCCCTGCGCTCCTCGCCCTTCATGCTCGTGACGAAGAGAAGTTCGGAGCCGGCGACGCCGTCCTGCTCTGCGATCGACCGGAGGCCAGACGGACGGACCCTCCCCTCGGCGTCGAGCAGGCGGACTCCCCCCGCCTCTGGAGCGGAGAGGCCAAGAGGCAACCTCACCAGCGCCCGCGAAGGCTTTGACGAGTAGCTGACCGCATCGGTGGATATGCCTCGCACGTAGTCGAGAAGGGAGAATTCGAGCGCATTTTCCGGATCCGCCGACTCATCGAGGAGACGATCTGCCCCCAACTCGAAGGCGCGCGAGGCTTTCTCGACCGACCGGTGCAGAAGCTTCGAAACCGTCTGCAGGCGGGTTCGGTTGACCACGGGCGAGGCAAGCCCGAAATGCGTGGTCGAAAGCGATTTCAACCGCGCGTCCCGCGCGTCCTCGAGCAGCATCTCCATCGCTTCGCAGTCGTCACCCGATCCCTGCGCGCTCATCAGCGCCCGCGTCTGCAGCTCCAAAATTCGCGACCGCTCGATGCCCGTCCAGAGAAGGTGATTGGACCACTTCTCGGCCCAGCTCGAAAGCCCGTCGAAGCTGCCATCGGCGGTGTCCTGTCCGATTCGGATCTCACCCACCGGCGGGTGTGTCTCTACGTACGCGCCCGGCGTGGTGAACCTGACGAAGTCGAGATCGCAAACGGTCTCGATCAGTCCGTGAATCCCCCGAGCCGCCGCCAGAAGCCGGCTCACGACGGGCCACTCGTATCCGTACCAGTACTCATCGTCCGCATCCGCGTCGATCAGCAGGAGCAGGTCCCTCGGCTCGGCCATCGCGATCTGCTTTCGCCTGAGCCGCTTCAGCCACCACCGCAGCGAGACGTTGTCGGCGATGTCGCCGTGATTGTGGGCCGGCACCAGTGTCATGGTCTCATCGATACCGGGATAGGTGAGTGTGAGAGGATTGAAACGCTGCTCCAGCGGAAGGGGCTCGACGAAGTTGCTGAACGCGTTGAAGGGCACCGCACTGTAGAACAAGCTGATGTACTCGATGCCGTGGCGGGGGTACAACTTGAGATGCATCGGCGTGTACATCATTTCTTGAGGCCGCACCATCGGCGCGAACCTGCCGAAGAGGTCGAGCAGGCCGGAGCCCGCGTCGTTGGCGATGGCTCTACCGATCGCATCGTCGAACTCGGAAGCCGTGTGGGCGCTGATGAGGCCGTTGTTGTACGACATCACCTGCACTTCGTCCTTGCCCTCGGCCACGCGGCGCTGGAGAGATTCGATGATGTCCGGGCAGTGCTCCGGCATGATCGTCTCCAGGGAGAAGTAGTTCTCGATGTCCCACGTCCCCAGCACGGGAACGCCATCGGCATTGAATCGGTCGAGCACCTCGATGATCTTCCGGATGATCCGGATGTCCTTGCCGAAGCCGAGCTCGTCGGGCGTATCACCGCGGTAGGAATGATAGAAGTTGGCGTGGAATCTGAACGCGAGCGATATCTTCGGGTGCTCCGAGTGACTCGTCATGGAGCCCTCCTCGCGGGGCATGGTAGAGTGATCAAGGGACTCGACAAGGGCGAAAGGCTGGGATTTCCTTCTACCGGGGAGAAGAACCGATGACGACCGAGCATCCGGCAATGGCGGCCTCGAGGGCTTCGTGGAGCGCCGTCCAGAGGAAGGCAAAGCAGGAGTGGCTGGCTCTCTTCGCGGAAGACGCGTGCATCGAGGATCCGATCGGAGTCTCTCCTCTGGATCCCGAGGGAAAGGGACAGCGCGGCAAGGAGGCGATCGAGAAATTCTGGGATGCGAACATCGCTCCCAACACCATCGAGATCGACATGAAGCACTCCTACGCGGCGGGAAACGAAGTCGCTCACATCGGGGTCCTGACGACGATCTTTCCCAATGGCTCCAAGGTGATCGTCGAGGGGATCTTCACCTACAAGCTGAACGACGAGGGAAAGCTCTCTTCTCTCAGGGGATACTGGGCTCTCGAGGACGCGAAGTTCGAGTGAACCGGTGCGCGGGTCCTTTTCGCCGTAGACCTCGGATCGAGATCACCCTATGATGGGCCTGCTCCGATCCGCGAGACTGCGTTCGCGCTTGTCCGCGGCTGGCCGAGAGTGGGCAAATAGCCTGCCAGCGGCCCGTCGACACTCAGTGTTTCGCCCCCTGAAGATGCAGCACCGTTCCCGCCGCGCCCTTCAGGCTCCAGGAGGAATCGAGAAATGAGCGCACCCTGGGTCACCTATCGTCCGGAAATCAAGGTCCTCGACTGCACCGTTCGCGACGGAGGCCTGGTCAACGACCACATGTTCGATGACGGTCTCGTCAAGGCGGTGTACGAGGCGTGCATCGAAGCCGGTATCGACTACATGGAGCTGGGCTACAAGGCGTCCAAGAAGCTCTTCGCACCCTCCAAGTTCGGCGCCTGGAAGTACTGCGACGAAGACGACATGCGGCGGATCGTCGGCGACAACGACTCGCCGCTCAAGCTCGCCGCGATGACCGACGCGGAGAAGACCGACTACCACACCGACGTCCTCCCCAAAGAACAGAGCGTGCTCGATCTGATTCGCGTCGCCACCTACGTGCATCAGATCCCGATCGCCGTCGACATGATCAACGACGCCCACGACAAGGGTTACGAGGTCGCGTGCAACCTGATGGCGGTTTCGACCGTGCAGGATGCCGAGGTGACACAGGCGCTGGAGGTCCTGATCGACACTCCTGCCAGCACCATCGTCGTCGTCGACAGCTTCGGTTCGCTTTACGCCGAGCAGATCGAGCTGCTGGTCAAGAAGTACCGGAAGGCTCTGGAGGGTACCGACAAGGAAGTCGGCATCCATGCCCACAACAACCAGCAGCTGGGCTTCGCGAACACCATCGAAGCGATCATCCATGGCGCCAACCGCGATCGACGCCACGGTGGCGGGAATTGGACGGGGAGCCGGCAATTGTCCGATGGAGCTCTTGATCGGCTTCCTGCGAAACCCCAGGTACAGGATCCGGCCCATCCTGCAGCTTCTGCAGGACCAGTTCGTCTCGCTGCGCGAGAAGGCCGAGTGGGGACCGCTGGTGCCCTACAACCTCACCGGCCAGCTCAATCAGCACCCGCGAGCAGCCATCGCATTGCGCAGCAGTGACGACAAGGACAACTTCGTCGACTTCTACGACAAGCTGGTATCGGATCTCTGAACCGGGGGGCGTAGAGAGCCACTCGCGAAATCGTCATCGGGAATCGCATGTTCGGCATCGGCACTCCGGAACTGATCCTGATCGTCGTGCTTCTGGCACTGATCCTGGGGCCGCGGAACCTCCCCAAGGCCGCCAGGAAGGCGGGGGAGATGAAGCGCGAGCTCGACCGCATGCGCGGCTCCCTCACCTCTGCCCTGGATTTCCGTGGGATGCTCGATCCGCCGCAGGAGCCCCCTTCCCCCCCACCTCGCACCGAGCGGCGATCTTCGGAGGGGAGCGATGGCGACGAGGATGATTCCCGGTAGTCGACCTTTGCCCACCCACTGGCCACCGGGCGAGTGAGGTGAAAAACCCCCGGCCCTCCCCGGTCCAGAGACCGGGGCTCCGGTGGCTTCAGCCAAAGAATTACGCTGTTTTACGCATGTTGGGAACTGGCTAGAAAGGCTATGCTTTTGCCACCCTCCCGAACGGATTGCGGACTCCCCCCAGCCGCGGTCGGCGAGTCTGTACTGACGAGCATCGAGGTTCCGCCAGGAGGCGCAAGAACCACCCTTGCAGTTCCATGTACTCTCGTTCGAGGGTCCGGACGAATATTCGAGGGCGGGCGGTCTCGCCACCCGTGTGGAGGGGTTGACCGAGACGCTGGCCGCGCTCGGCTTCGAAACACACCTGTGGTTCATCGGCGATCCCGAGCAGCCCGGCCACGAGGCCCGCGGCTCACTGGTTCTGCACCGCTGGGCCCAGTGGCTGAGCCGCCATCACCCCGGCGGCGTCTACGATGGGGAGCTGCCCAAGGGCGCCGAGTATGCGCGGACGCTCCCCCGGCACCTGTTGCCCAAGTTTCTGCTGCCTCATTTTCGCCGAGGTGGTCATGCGGTGATTCTCGCCGAGGAGTGGCAGACGGCCGACGCGGTACTCCACCTCGACTGGCTTCTGCGCGCCGCCGGAGTCCGGGAGCAGGCGAGCATCCTCTGGAACGCCAACAACACCTTCGGCTTCGAGCGGATCCCGTGGGACCGCCTCTCCGAGGCCGCGCTGGTGACCACGGTGAGCCGGTACATGAAACATCAAATGTCCAGTGAGGGAGTAAACCCGCTGGTGATCCCAAACGGACTCACCGCTGACGCGTTCGATCCTCCGGATCGTCCGGCGCTGGCCGAGCTTCGGCGTCGCTTCCGGGGCCGGACGCTGCTCGCCAAGATGGCCCGCTGGGATCCCGACAAGCGCTGGATCGCGGCGATGGAGATCGTGGCGGAGATGAAGCGCCAGTCGTGGCGCCCGCTGCTGATCGCGCGCGGCGGAACCGAGCCCCACGGCGAAGAAGTGCTTGCTGCGGCCCGCTCCCACAGCCTGGAGGTGACCGAGCGAACTTGGAGGGGAGCCGGAGTTCCGGGTCTGATGGATGCGCTGCAGGACGTGGGTACGGCCGACGTGGTGCTCCTGCGTTCCCACGTGGATTCAGAGGCACGTCGGACACTCTTCCGGGGAGTGAACGCCGTGCTCGCCAACAGCGAGCACGAACCCTTCGGGTTGGTGGGGCTCGAGACCATGGCTGCGGGCGGGATCGCCTGCACCGGCTGCTCCGGCGAGGACTACGCGATCGCGGGGCAGAACGCCCTGGTGTTGGAGACTGCCGACCCACGGGAGTTCGTCGGTCTGTTCGGACGGCTGCGGTCCAACCCCGGAGAGGCGTCAGCCCTCCGGCGTTCGGGCCGGTCCACCGCGCAGCGCTACGCCTGGCCCCAGGTCGCGCGGGGGGTCCTCCTGCCCCGGATCGAGCTCGCCCGCGCCGGCGCCGGCATCGTGCGCCGGGCGGCTCGCCGACGGACCGGGCACCCCCCCGGCCTGCATCCCACCCAGCATCATCTGCCGGCGATGGGCGGAGCGATCGGCCTGCGCACGGTGATCGACAGCATCGTGACGTAACGGCCGCGCAGCGCCGAGACGATTCAGCCAGATTCCTCTAGCGATAGAAGTGGCTCTCGATCCCGTCGAGCAGAAGCCGGAGTGAGTTGTCGATCTCCCGGAGCTTTACCGGAGAGACCGAATGGAGGAGTTCCTGGGTGCGGGAGAAAAACACGTTGAAGATCTCCTCCTGCAGCGCGACCCCGGATTCGGTAAGAAGAACCCGGATGCTGCGCCTGTCCTCCGGATCTGGAATCCGTTCGACGAGACCGAGCCCCTCCAGTCGCTTGAGCATCTTGGTCATGCCCCCGGAAGACCGCTCGAGAACAGTGTAGAGCTCGCTCGGCGAGAGCTGATAGGGCGGGCCGGCGCGCCGGAGGGTCGAGAGAACCGCATAGTCGCTGGGAGTCAGTTCGAAGGGCTCGAGGGTCTCCTTCTGGAAGATGTCCATCAGCACGCCCAGGCGAACCAGACGCGTGATCGGAGAGAGGGTCGACATATCCACATCCGGATATTCCCTCGCCCACGCTTCCAAGGACTCGTCGATCCAGTCCATCTACCCGTCGCCCTTCCCGCGCCGAGGGTCGAATCGAGACGAAGGGTGAGATCGGCGCACCTTCACCTCCGCCAGGAACGCGGGCCTTGCGCCATCGGAGCCTAGCCCAATGTTAGCTTGCCCGAAAGCTTTCGTTAGCTAGTATACCGCAGAGACCGGAGCGGCTCCCGATCGCGGGCTGGATCCTCCAGACGCGACGATATCGGAGACGTTTGCTTCGTTGAGTGCTGCACGAGGGCCGGAGAACTCGAATAGGAGTCATCACCCCATGCTGTTTCGATCGACAGGCCTGGGCAAGCGAGAACTGGTCGCCGAGATCGTCGCCGTCAAACGGCAGGGTGACTACCTGATCATGGAGGTGCAGACCACCGAGCCGGTGCGCTGGATGATTCGAGGCGGAGTGACCTGGA
The DNA here is from genome assembly GCA_963722885.1 of uncultured delta proteobacterium. Classification (GTDB taxonomy): domain Bacteria; phylum Myxococcota_A; class UBA9160; order UBA9160; family UBA6930; genus CAVXZE01. The sequence continues at coordinate 35,436 of CAVROS010000007.1, read as the reverse complement.
AGGATCTCAGAATCCTCGTCAAGGCAGTGCTGAATTTCCAGGTTCTCTGGTACCTGCTGGCCCCCTCGAACTGGTTCAAACAGGCGGACCACCCCGGCGAGTTCTAGATCGAGCGCTCGACCACGGACCGCCCGCGAGATCGCACCAGCATCCGGTCGAGGAGAGATCGATGAGCAGGGATGAGAGGTTCGATGTCGTCGTCGTGGGCGGCGGGCCCAACGGCATGACGACTGCGGCGTACCTGGCCAAGTGCGGGCTCAGCGTCTGCGTGCTGGAAGAGAGGACCGAGTGCGGCGGCGCCTGTGAGACGCAGGAGCCGATTCCGGGCGTGCGCATCTACCCGCACGCCATGCTCATGTACGCGGCGCCGGCACCGGGATTCGAACAGCTGGAGCTGCACAAGTACGGCTTCCGGATGGAGTGGGATCCCATGAATCCGCTGGAGGCCAATGCTGGCGGCCTGGCCTGCACCGACGGCTGGCGGTTCCCTACCGACAAGGACAAGATGGGCTGGGCGAAGATCGGCGGCCTGCTCGGAAGCCCGCCCTTCACCAGAGAGCTGATGCGCGCCGCCTTCTGGTGCCCGCCGCATCCCCCCGAGGTGGAGGTGACCGACGAGAACACGCCCTACATGCAGGTCTACAAGAAGTACCAGCCCGACATCTGGACGCCCGAGCTTCGCGAGATGACGATGTTCGACCTGATGGACGAGCACCTGGAGACCGAACACTTCAAGACGGCGATGGCCTTCGCCGCCTGGGCGTCGGGAGCCGCCGGCCATTGGGAGGGAGTGGCGATCCCCGCCGCCCTCTGCGTCCAGCTTCTGATCCTCCCCAATACCGGCAAGAACAGCATTCCGCGGGGCGGCCTGCACGGATACTTCCACGCCATCCACCGGGCCGCCGTACACCGGGGCGCGGTGGTCCGCACCAGCTGTCCCGTCGACGAGATCCTGATCGACGACGGGCGAGCGGTGGGCGTCCGGCTCCGGGAGACCGCGGCGTCCGGCGGCAAGACGATCCGAGCCGAGAAGGCCGTGATCGCCGCCTGCGACGTCCACCAGACCTTCCTCCAGATGGTCGGACCGAGGCATCTCGACCCCGGGTTCATCCAGAAGGTCAGGGACATCAGCCTCAAGAACCAGACCCTCTACGTCTCGGTCTTCCACACCAGGAAGCAGCTCACCTACAAGGAGAAGTTTCGCGAGGTCGGAGAAGCGAGGTACGTCGGTGCCAACCGCCAGCCCGGTCTCGGGATCTATCCCTGCGACTCCCGCGAGATCTACTACGCGAACGTCGCCGACGTGGACGGTCGCAAGGGCCAGCCCACGGTTCCCCCGGAGCGGGCGCTCTGGTTCCAGACGCCGCCGCAATCCTTCGACCCGACCGACTGCCAGGCCGACTATCCGCGCGGATACATCTCGAACGCCTTCGAGATGGCCGTCACCTCCCCCGACTACCACCAGCAGGGAGAAGACGCCCTGGACGGATACAAGCAGGAGATGGACGCCTACATGCGCGCGGCCTACAGCCAGATGGTGGACGGGCTGGAGGACGACAACGTGCTTCACCACTGGAGCGCCACCGGCCGCGACATCGAGTTCCGCAATACGGGACTGATCGGCGGTACCTGGTGCGGCAGCCGCCACGACGAAGATCAGCTGTGGACCAACCGGCCGATCCCGGAGCTGGCCCGCTATCGCACTCCCATCGAAGGGCTCTATCACGCCCATCAGACCTCCGGACATCCAGGAGGGCTCTGCCTGATGGCGATTCCTTACAACCTGATGCACATCCTGATCGAGGACGGAATCGCCGAGCCCGGTGACTGGTGGTATGCGTCGCCGTACTACATCCCGCAGAATGGCAAGAACTCCGCAAGGCGCCCCTGACCGGCGTCGGAAACGAGCGCACAGTGTCGAACTTCAAGTTCCAGTCGAAATTCGAGTACGACGCCAGCAATCCGTTTGGGCACATGCAGGAGGAGTTCCCCGAGGAGAGCGAATTCGACGTCGTCATCGTCGGCGCCGGACCCAACGGGCTGATCGCGGGTGCCTATCTGGCCAAGGCCGGGCTCAGCGTGGCGATCTGCGAGCGTCGGTTCGAGGCGGGCGGCGGACTGGCCACCGAGGAGAACCTGTATCCCTGCTATGCCTCCAACCCCCATGTGCTCTACCACATGATGGTGGACTACATGCCCGCGATCCGGGACTTCGATCTCGACGGGCCCGCGCTGACCTGGATCCGGCCCAACGCCCAGAAGGGCATGGTCTTCGAGGACGGCTCCTCGCTGCTGCTCTCCCGCATGGTGAACGACACCAAGGACTCGATCAGCAAGTTCTCCTTCAAGGACGCCGTGACCTTCGGCAAGGTGATTCGCAGGTGGCGGAGGATCGTGAACGAGATCGTGGCCCCGGCCACCTACATCCCGCCCATGGATCCCATCGAGATCACCATGGCGATGGGCAAGACCGAGGTCGGCCGGGAGATGCTGGAAATCGGCGACATGAGCCCTCTGGACATCATCACCGGCACCTTCGAGCACGAGAAGGTGCGGACCCTGATGCTCTACGCCAGCTGCATGTGGGGGCTCGATCCGCGCGAGACGGGACTCGGCTTCCTGGTGCCCTTGATGATCGATCGCACCGCCAACCGGTGTTACTGCTACGGTGGCTCGCACAAGTTCGCCAGTGCACTGGGGCGAGAGGTGATCCGGAACGGCGGGCTGATCCTGGAGGCGGCCACCGTCGAGAAGATCCTGATGGAGAACGGCCGCGCCATTGGTGTACAGCTGGCGCACGAGGGACGGATCCTCCGCGCCAAGGCCGTGATGTCCACGCTGGATCCGCACACCACCTTCCGCGACATGCTGGGGGAAGAGCATCTCCCACCCGAGCTCAAGAACGCGGTCGACGGATGGACCTGGGACAAGTGGAGCTTCAACACGCTGCACATCGCCGCCGAGGAGCCCCCCAGGTACGTCACCGACGATCCGTGGATCGACGACGCGTTCTCCACCGTGATCGGCATCGAGAGCGTCGATCAACTGATCGGCCACTGGGAAAACGTTGCGGCCGGCAAGCTGGATCTCACCAGCTTCGGCGGCCACTCGACCTGCGAGAGCCTGTTCGATCCCACGCTCGAGCGACCGCCCGGGCAAGTACGTCTCCATGTTCCAGATCCACGCTCCCTACGGCATCGAAGGCGGCTGGCAGAGCCACCGGGACGAGGTCCAGGAGGCGATGCTCGCCAAGTGGCAGAAGGCGGCGCCGAACCTGACCCACCAGAAGATCGTCGCCACCAGCATGGAGGATCCGGAGGAGATCGAGATCCGCTTCCCGCAGATGCGCCGCGGCTCGATCAAACACGGCGACTACCAGCCGCTCCAGATGGGCTGCTTCCGTCCCAACCAGGAGTGCTCCGGGACCGACACTCCCATCGAGGGCCTGTACGTGTGCGGCGTCTCCGCCTACCCCGGCGGACTGGTGCTGGGGGGCCCCGGCTATCTGGGCGCCAACAAGGTGGCCGAGGACCTGGGCGTCGCGAAGTGGTGGAAGCCGACTTCCGAGATGGAGCGGTACGTCGAGACCTACCTAAAAGAGGACTAGCAGAAGCGGGGACGTTGTTGAACGTTCAACTTCAGGCCAGCAAGTGCCCCAGGAAGTTGAACGTTCAACAACGTCCCCGCCTATGACGGATGATGCCAATGAATGACGAGAGCACCCTGATTGCATCGGACGAGATCGGGCGCTGGCCCTCTTCATCGAGGAGCCACGTCGACGAGCTTCTGCTCAGTGGACGGCGCGCAAGACTTTCGGAACTCTGGAGCGCGTTGAGCATCTTTGCCGAGTTCGTTCGCGGCTCCCGCAGGCTCCAGGGGCTCGGGCCCTGCGTCACCGTCTTCGGCTCCGCCCGCTTCGACGAGAACCACCGCTACTACCGGCTCGCGAGCGAGATCGGCGAGCGAATCGCCAAGGCTGGATACACCGTGATGACGGGAGGTGGCCCCGGCATCATGGAGGCAGCCAACCGAGGTGCCCAGAAGGGCGGGGGCCGGAGCGTGGGCTGCAACATCAAGCTCCCCGAGGAGCAGCACCCGAATTCCTATCTCGACACCTTCGTCGAGTTCGACCACTTCTTCGTGCGCAAGGTGATGCTCGTCAAGTACTCCCACGCCTTCGTGGTGATGCCCGGCGGCTTCGGCACGCTCGACGAGATCTTCGAGACGGTGACGTTGATCCAGACCGGAAAGATGAAGTCCTTTCCGATCGTCGCGGTCGGCAGCGACTACTGGAAGCACCTGCGAACGTTCATCCTGCAGACCATGGTCGGGGAAGCCACGATCAGCCCCGGGGACCTCGATCTTGTCACGGTCACCGACTCCCCCGAGGAAGCCATCGAGCTGATCCAGGGTGGCCTGCAGAACGCGAGACTGGTCGCCTAGCCAAGACGCGGGGACGTTCCTTGCGTTCTTGCGTTTGGCTCCTCCAAACGCAAGAACGCAAGGAACGTCCCCGCTTTGTCGCTACACCTTTCTGGCATCCACGTGGATCGCGCGGTCGATCGGAATCGGCTGCCAGTGGATGCCGCGGTACTGGAGGTGGCCGTAGCCGCCGGCGAAGTGCAGCCACTTGACCATGCCCGGCTCGACGTTCTCCGCCCCGCGCCAGTTCTCGAACTGGAAGGGCTCGTAGCCGTTGTAGATCACCACCTGGCCGGGCATCGTCCCGGGTGAGCGGCGCACGCGGATGCGGATGCTCGAGAGGTCGTTCCAGACCTCGGCCTCGTCGTCGTTCTCCAGTCCGCGAGCGGCCATGTCGTCGGGATTCATGTACATGACCGGATAGCCGCGGTGGGTCCCCAGCATCAGCCGGCTGGTGTGGTTCATCGAGTGGATGCTCCAGCGCGGGTGTCCGCTGGTGAGTCGCAGCGGATGGTCGCCTCCCTGCTGCGGGTTGTCCTTGTGCACCGGAAGCTCCTCGCCGCCTTCCAGATACCACTCGTGGTCGATGTAGAAGGAGGCGCGGCGCGAGAGCGTCGGGAAGGGCTTCAGCTGCTCCACGTGATTGCGCCAGGGAGTGTGGGTCTTGTTCGGCTCGATCGGTGACTGCTGGCACCGCATCATGGACGAGTTGCCCCAGTCGACGGCCCGGATCGCTCCCTTCTCGCGCAGGGTCTCGAGGCTGGTTCCGGCAGGGATCGTGCCCAGGATCGCGCTGTCCTGGACCACCTCCTTCATCATGTCCTCCTCGTCAACGAGCGCCCCGTCCTTGGTGAGCTGCTTCCAGAGGCCGTCGAGGGCAACCGCCTCGCCGTTGCGGCGGATCCACGGCTCGATCCCCCGCGCCTTGGCCCGCTCCTCGATGGCGCGGGCGAGGTCCTGGAGGATGTACCACTCGCTGCGTGCCTCGCCGGGGGGCTCCGCCGCCTTGTCGACCAGCAGCACGTGCAGGTGCATGGGACTCGAGTAGGGGTGGTTCATCTTCTCGTAGTGCTGGGCGGCGGGCAGGATGTAGTCCGAGTAGAGACCCGTCGTGTTGATGCGCCAGTCCACCGAGACGATGGTCTTGAGCTTCGGCCAGAGGTGCTCGAGCAATTGCCGCGCTCCGCCTCGCTGGCGGCGCAGCAGGTTTCCTCCAACCTCGATCAGGAAGCGGGGCTCGGACTCCCGAGCCCGCTGCTCCGAGACCTCCCACCAGCCCTTCTCACAGGCCTCCCGGAAGTACTCGTCGAAGGTCCGCTTCATGGCGGGATCGTTGTACTGGGCCTTGTTCCACACCTCCCGGTAGCCGCAGTGGTAGTACCAGAAGAACGCGGGCGGCGTGAACAGGCCCATCATCTGCGCCATCATACTCTCAATGGTGTTTCCTACCATCTCGTCGGTGAGGGTCGGATCCCGCTCCTGGAGCGAAGCGGCGATGTTGTCGCGAAGCTCCGTGGTGCCGCCGACGCTGTCGGGACCGGACTCCTGCTTGAACATCACGCTGTACATTCCGTCATTGAGGCCAACCGCCCAGCTCCGCAGGCCGGTTCCGTGCTTGCCCCAGTTCCCCGTGAGACCCAGGAGCAGGCTCATCGAGCGCTCCATCAGGTCGCCGTGATAGTACTTGCCGGAATTCCAGCCCATCAGGAAACGGGTGCGCTTGGCAGCCACCTTGCGCGCGAGCATGCGCGTCGTATCAGGGTGGATTCCGGTCAGCTTCTCGACCCGCTCCGGCGTGTAGTCACGATCGAGCATCTCGCGCAGCAGCGTCATCACCGGCCGTACTTCCACTTCCGCACCATCTGCCAAGCGCACCCGGGCCGATCCCTCGAGCGCGGACACGACACCGCCCGGATCGAGTGTCGCCTTGGGGGCGGGAACCACCTCTCCCGAGCCCGTGTCGAGCCAATAGAACTGGTCCTCCTCGCCTCCGTCGAGATCGCTCGCGCGCAGCAGTCTCCGATCGTCCATGCGCACCAGCAGCGGAAGGTCCGTCTGCGATCGGATGAAACCGAGATCCTCCAGGCCCTCGCTCAGAATCACCTGTGACATCGCGTTGGCGAAGGCCGTATCGGTCCCGATCGCGATGGGGACGTGGACGTCGGCGTGGATCGCCGAGGGGCTGAAGTCCGGCGCGATGGTGACGACATCGCTGCCGTTGTAACGCGCCTCCTGCACGTAGTGATACCAGGTGATGTTGGTGTACACCGGGTTCGCGTGCCAGATCAGGATCAGCTCGGTCTTGAAGAAGTCGTCCATCCCCGGGGCGGGATCGAACTTTCCGAAGGTGGTGTAGATGCCGGGACTGAAGTCGTTGATCTCGGCCTGGAGATCGGTCACCTGGAATCCCAGCTGCGCGGAGAAGGCATTCCACATGATCTGCTGCATCCCCCCCTCTCCGGGGGTGCCGATGTGGTAGAGCGACTCGGCGCCCTGGTCCTCGACGGCGTCGAGGATGGCGTCGGCGATTTCCCGGAGCGCCTGGTCCCAGGAGATTTCCTCCCACTTGCCTTCGCCGCGCTCCCCGACCCGCTTGAGCGGGTGCAGGACCCGCTCCTCGTTGTAGTGCTGCTGGCTCCAAGCGGCGCCCTTCTGGCACCCCATCGGGTTCAGGTCGGGGATGCCCGCTTCGATGGTCGGGAAGATCCCGGCCTGCTCCTCGCGGACGATCTTTCCGTCGCGCGAGTAGACGCGCCAGGGACATCCGCCCGGATAGCAGTCCACCGCGTGGCAGCCCCAGGTGACGCGATCCCACTTCCAGCGCTCGCGGTAGCTGGCTTCCGATTTGCCGTGCTCGGGTCGAGGTGCGGTCGTCATGGTCTTCTCCTGTGCTGCAGTGTCTCCGACTGAGCCACGCGGCGGGCGAGGGGTCTCTTCACCGCCGCTGCGGCTGTCCCGCGAGTCTTCACCAGGTGATCTCCGCCGGATCTCGTGTGAACGGGCCGAGGAACTCCTCCCAGCGATAGCCGATCAGGACGTCCATCAACTCCGACGGTTCTCCCCGCTGGCGCTTCGCCATCTCGCCATCGAGCCTGAGGATCGCGTCGCCCACGCGGGGGCCGAACTGCGACTCCAGATGATCCAGCGGGATGCGCCGCTTGCCCTCGTCGATGCCTCCGTCGGGCCGGATCCGGAAGGGAGCCAGCGGCGGCACGTAGAAGACGTTCGGCTCGGTGCCAAACTCGGGATGATGGGGCAACGCGACGCCGTGGACATCGACGAGCTTGTGGACCGACGAGTCGGGGTCGTCGCGGAACCCCACGAACACGGCGCGACCCGGACACTGGCGCACGCAGACGGGCGCTACGCCCTTCTCGAGGCGCGGAAAGCAGCCGATGCAGTGCTGGCTGATGTGCTCCACCTGATTGAAGTAGATCTTCTTGTAGGGGCAGGCGCGGGCACAGTTCTGGCTCGCCTGGCAGCTGGTCTCGTCGCGCAGCACCAGCCCGAAGTCCGCGCGTCTTGTAGAGCGCCTGATTCGGACACGCTTCGAGACAGGCGGGGCGCGAGCAGTGATTGCAGATCCGTGGCATGTAGTAGAAGTAGGAGTTCGGAAACTCGCCGGCGCCTTCGTCCTCGTCCCAGTTCATCGCCCACTCGGGCTTGCCCTTCTCGGGGCGAAACCGCTGGTGATCGGGCGAGTTGTAGACTTGCTGATAGTTGTAGCCGGAGGCGTCGCCGAACTGCGCCGGAGTCGGCAGCTCACCCAGGACCAGCTTCCCTCCGCCGTCGAATCCACCGCCCATCGCCTCCCAGTCCCGGGGTGTTCCGCGACCGGGCAGGGTGTTGACGGAGCACCACCACTGGTTCTCGGTGCCGCCGGCGTCCTGATGCCAGAGCACCTTGCAGGCCACCGAGCAGGTCTGGCAGCCGATGCACTTGTTGAGATCGAAGACGAACGCGATCTGCCGTTCGTCTCCGTTCCCGGGGTTCGTATCCGACATTCGAAGATCCTCCTCAGGGGGTCGTCGAGGGGTTGGCTCGGGCCCGCTCTGCCTCGATGGCACTGAGCAGACGCTCGCGATTGGCTCGGACCAGCTCCCGAGCCCCTTCCTGTGCGGCGGCGGCGTCGCGCTCCGCGAGAGCCGCCTCGAGCATCCTGGAGACGTCTCCGATCCGGGTGCGCGGCAGCCGGAGCTGTGCGAGCTCGCTGCGCCGTTCGAAGAGGCTGCGGATCCCGTTTCGAACCAGCTGGAGCACCAGGTTTCGGCTCGCGGCGTGGATCAGCTGGGTGAGCTCGCCCAGCGCTTCCAGGTACCTCTCTTCATCCGTCTCGCCATCCCACATGATCCGCAGCAGATTGCGCGCTTGCGCCAGCTCCTCGTTGGTTCCGCGCTCGACCGCGAAGCGAACGGCGCCCGTGAACAGCAGCTCGAGCACATCCAGGCACTGCGCGGTCAGAACCGGATCGGGAGTGCCATCGACCACCAGCAGGTGTTCGAGGACGTCGAGGCTCGCTTCCGCGACCGGGATCACACGGGCGCCGCCGCCGGGACGGATCTCGATCAGGCGTTGATGCTCCAGCTTCTTGAGCGCCTCGCGAACCGATCCGCGGTTCGCCTCCATCCGTGCGGCCAGATCGCGTTCCGAGGGCAAGCGCTCTCCGGGCCGGTAGTGCTCACCGAGGATCTCGTCGCGAAGCTGCTTGGCGATCTTCTCGGCAATGGAGGGGGTCTGGGGCACCGCGGAGCCTTCCCAAATAGCACCAAATTGGTCCGACCAATCCGGTCCGACCAGTGTATCCCCAGCGGCTGGCTCGATGCAAGCAGTTCGCCGCCTTCCAGGAGAAGCGAAGCCTCACAACACCTCGGCGCGCTGCTCCTCGCCCCGCTCACCGAGATTCCCGTAGCGGTGGTAGTCGTAGCTGATGCTCTGCTCTCGCAGGTACCAGAGGAGCTCGATGCGGCCCTCGGCCAGCACCGGTGCCCGTGCCAGGAAGAGGCCGCTCTCCTGAACGGCCTCGAAGATCTCCGGTGCAGTCCGGTCTGGCGCTGCGTAGCGAACCCGGTCGGTCTGCGCCGTGCGGACCACCTCGGCCAGCATCGTCTCGGTTTCCTCGATGAACTCGATGGCACCCGCCCAGGGCTCCGTCAGATCCTCCAGCAGTGCCATGCCCGCAACCCTGACATCGGGCGGTGAGCTGACGGTGATGCGACAGCCCACGGCCTTGGCGGCGGCCACCCGGGCGTACAGCTCGAAGAAGCTGTCGTCCGGGTGCAGGCGAATCCGAATCTCGCGGACCGGGCGGTAGCGGCGGAGATTGTCCTGTCCCACCAGCCGGAAGTGATCGTGGGTCTCGCCGAACTCCTTGCGGACGTTCAGGTCGTAGCTTCCGATCGCGGCAACTACCCGCGAGACCTCTTCGCGGGTGACGCCCTCTGGGAGATCGGCGAGCCCCTGAAGCCGCTCTCTCAGATCGTCGAGCTGCGGATCCATCACCGACGGACTGCCGTCGGGATCGGAGCACTCCTCGAACTCCATCAGCTGGGCGACGTAGTTGGGCCCTCCCGCCTTGATCCCCGGACCAAAGGCGGATTTTCCCATCCCCCCGAAGGGCTGTCTCAGAACCACCGCACCGGTGGTGACGCGGTTGACGTAGAGGTTTCCGGCCCGAACCTCTTCGAGCCAGAGCTCCTGCTCGCGATCGTCGAGGCTTTCGAGACCCGAGGTGAGGCCGTAGCCGGTCTGATTCACCAGGGCGATGGCCTCCTTCAGATTCCTCGCCTTCATGACGGCCAGCACCGGGCCGAAGAACTCGGTCATGTGCGTGATGCTTCCGGGTCGCACGTCCCACTTGACCGCCGGTGAGTAGAGGCACGGATTGCTCTCCAGCCGCTTCGGCATCACGGCCCAGCTCTCGCCCGGCTCGAGCTCTTTGAGCGCGCTCTCGAGCACGCCATCCGGTGGGCGGATCAGCGGGCCCATCCGCGTCCGACGGTCCCAGGAGGATCCGACCGGAAGGCTCCGGACCGCGTCGCAGAGCGCCCGTTTGAACTCGGGATCTTCGTAGACCTCTTCCTCGAGGATCAGAAGAGAGGTCGCCGAGCACTTCTGTCCGCTGTGGCTGAAGGCCGAGTGCAGCACGTGCTTGATGGCCTGCTCGCGATCGGCGAGCGCCGTGACCACCGTCGCGTTCTTTCCGCCTGTCTCCGCGAGCAGATTCATCTCCGGCCGGGCGCGGAGCATGGTGAACGCGGTGTCGGTGCCTCCGGTCAGGATCACCAGAGCCACCTCCGGATCCGTCACCAGCCGCGACCCGACCGTTGCCCCCGAACAGGGCAGGAACTGCAGGGCCTCCCCGGGCACACCCGCGCGCCAGAAGCACCGGCACAGCTCGTGGGCCACCAGCACCGCGTCGGATGCGGGCTTGAGGATCACGTTGTTCCCCGCCGCGAGCGCCGCCGCCACCCCGCCACCGGGAATCGCGATGGGAAAGTTCCAGGGAGGAATCACGGCGACGACTCCCTTGCCCCGGGTGCGCAGATTGGAGATCCGATGGAATTCCGTCGCGCTCCTGCGGTAGAACTCGAGAAAGTCCACCAACTCGGAGACCTCGGCATCGGACTCGGCGAGAGTCTTGCCACCGTCGGCCAGGGCGGCTCCCATCAGGTCGCCGCGCGAGACGCGGATCTCCTGGGCCACCCGGGCGAGGATTTCGGAGCGGCTCCGGTGAGGCATCGCCCGCCAGCCGCCGTCGTCGCGGCGGGCGGATTCGATCGCCGCGACGACGTCCTCCTCGCTGGCCTGGCGATAGCGGCCCACCACCACGCCGGGCCGGGATGGATCGAGACAGTCGCGCACCGAACGCTCTTCGAAGATCTCCTCGCCGGCCAGCAACAGGGGAATCTCGACGGCGGCATCCCCCGTGCGCGTCTGCCAGCGCTCGATGATCGCGTTCGCCCAGGCGACGTTGTGAGCCAGCGCAAAGTCCGTGTCGGGCTCGTTGACGAAGTCCTCCAGGGCTTCCCCCGCCTCCACCGCCGGGGCCTCCGGCTCCGAGCGGTTCTGGGTGCGGCGTGGCGCCTCGGGCAGGCGATCGATCAGCCCAAAGCATCCCAGGAATTGCTCCTCGAGCTGCCGCCAGTCGTCGCCGTCGAGCTTCAGCTTGAAAGCGTGGTGGAGGAAGTTGTCCGGACCCGTGTTCTCGTCCAGCCGGCGGAGCAGGTACCCGACCGCGTAGACGAAGTCCTCTTTGCGCGTCGCCGGCGCGTAGAGAAGCATGTTCCTGGTGAGTTCGAAGAGGGCCCGGCGCTGGTGGTTGGCCATGCCCTCGAGCATCTCGAACTGGACCTGGTCGAGAGCCCGCCGCTCCAAAGCGAGGACCAGTCCGTAGGCGAGGTCGAAGAGGTTGTGGGAGGCGATCCCGAGGCGAACCGCGGCGATGTTCTCCGCCCGCATCCCTTCGTGGAGGATGCGCTTGTAGTTCGCGTCGACCTCCGCCTTGGTCCCGAAGGGGGCCTGCGGCCAGCCGCGAATCGAAGCCTCGACGCGCTCCATCTCCATGTTGGCGCCCTTCACGATGCGGATGGTGATGGGCGCGCCGCCGGACGCGAGACGACGGCGCGCCCAGGCATTGATCCTCTTCTGCACCGCAAAGGAGTCGGGAAGATAGGCCTGCAGGGCGATACCGGCGCCGGCCTGCTTGCAGACCCTCGCGATCGAGGGTCTGCATGAAAGCCTCCGCGGTGACGTTCAGATCGCGGTACTCCTCCATGTCCAGATAGACCATCTTCGGAGCCGCGGTTCCGTCCTGGCGAGTGAAGGGCGTCTTCGCCGCCGCGCGGTAGAGAAGCTCCAGCCTGTCGCAGAGGACCCTGACCGTGTCTTCGAATGCCAGCGAGGAGATCTGCGAGTAGATGGTCGAGATCTTGACCGAGAGGACCTCGATCTCCGGAAGCTGCAACGCCTCCAGATAGGATTCGAGTCGGGCCTGCGCCTCCTCCTCGCCGAGAAGCGCCTCACCCAGGAAGTTGACGTTCATGCGCATGCCGGACTCGCGGCGCGCGTTCAGGTGCCTGGAGAGAAGCTCCCTCTCGGCGGGCAGGATGACGTTGGCGGTCTCCTCCCGCATCTTGTCTTTGACCAGGGGAACGGCGACGCCGGGGAGATAGCTGCCAAAGGACTGGAAGCCCTTGAGCAGCGTGCGATCGACGGCGCTGAAGAACCGGGGCACCCCCTGCACGTCGAGGATGTGGGTCAGCTGATCCGCCGCCCGCACCGCGCTCTCGGACCGAAACGCCTGGTCGGTGAGCTGCGTCAAGGTCGCCTTCTCGTGCGGGCTCCGCATCATCCGCTCGAGCTCGGCCTGCTGCTTCCGCTCCTGTGGGGTCTGCAGGTCGGCGCCGCGCGCCTGGAGCAGACGGGCCAGGTGAACGGCCTTCTGGGCAGCGATGGAGGCAGCGGATCCCGGATCCGGCTCGAAGCCGTCTAGGGCTGCTTCGAGAGCGCCTTCCAGTCCGTCCTCTCGACTAGAACTCATCTCGTCTGCATTTCTCACCGGGTCGGGAGCCCCCTCAGTCGTCGAAGTCCCCCTCGGCGCCCTTGTCTGAATCGAGCTTGGAGGCGGCAACCCGGATCTTGCTCTCGGTCCACTCGGCGGGATCCTCGATGCGACTCGCCTTGGGACCCAGATCGTACGAACCGGCCTCGAGGATGGCGTCGATGGCCAGCGGCGCGGTGTCCTTGGCATTGAACACCTCGGTGAGCAGGCCGTGGACGAACTCCTCGACCCGCCGCGACATCCGCTCGCGGACCTCGGCGGACAGGCCCAGGAGCCGGTTCTCGAAGGGCAGGTTGAGCTTCTTGTAGTTGCCGCCCTTGATTCCCTGGGAATTCGCGTACTCGACCATTTCGGCCCAGATTTCTTCGGTCATGCCCTCGCCGGCGACCTTGACGAACGCTCCCTCATCGTCCTGGATGGCATTTCCGTAGTCGTTGACTTCGAGGCCCCAGGAGATCATCTGGAGAGCGGTCGCCACGTTCGCCTTGGTGGTGCGCGTCTCGGCGGCAATGCGCCGCAAGCGATCCGAGTTGTTTCCGGAAGTCCCGTGCTGCGCCCCCGAGAGGCCGTAGCTGGCCAGCGCCGCGTGGATCTCGGCGGTGAGCTCCACCTGGATGCCCTGACCGCTGGCCTCGAGCCCATGACTGGTGCCGTTGTTGAGGGCGATCCAGTCCGGGAAGACCCCGTGGGCATTGAGCCCGCGAATCAGGAAGACGGCTTCCTCGGCGGTGGAGAGGCCTTCGCTGCCCTTGATCTCTCCGACCTCGGTCTCGAGGGAGGCCCAGCCCGGCACGAGAGGACTGAGCTCCAGACTGGCCAGGAGATTCTCGTCGTCGGGCAGATGGGAGGCGTCGACGGCGATCGAGGTGATTCCGGCATCGAACATGGAGGGGATCTCGACCATGGCCTTCTCCACGTCCTCCTTGCCCTTGACTCCGTAGTGATCGGCGTGAATGGCAACGGGGATGGTGATCCCGAGCTCATTGCACAGGGCGTCGACGTGCCGCGCGATGTTCCAGAAGTTGACTGCGCAGTAGGCGCTCGCACCCCCTTCGGACTTGGCGATCTCCACGATGATCGCCGCGTTCGCCCGCTGCGCCGCCTGCAGGGCGCCGCGGATGGCGAAGTAGCTCCGGCCGTTGGCGGCGATCGCGATCGCCTGCCCCTTGGCGAGCATGGCCCGATCGACCGCCTTTCCACTGACGATCAGGGCCTTCGAATTGGGGAACAGTCGTCTGATGTTGGGCGGACGTCCGACCGCGAGCGCCTCTTCGAAGCGGGAAGGCATGGCCATCTCCTGGTCTCCATGGGGATCGAATGCCGCGGCGCGACCTGCCACGACGCACTCGGAAGGTACCGGAGATATCGAAGAGTCCTACAGGTAACCGAGGCTCCGGAGCCGCTCGATCTCGGCCGGATCCAGGCCGCCCGCCTGGAGCTCTCGAATCTGGGCCTCGAACTTCTCGGACTCCTCCGGAAAGCGCTTGTCGCCGGCGACCAGGATGTCGATCGCCCCGCTGGCATCGCCCGCGTCCCCGAGGTAGCTGGCGATGGCCAGGTAGAGAGAGGCGCCCGCCTGCTCGGGATATTCGGCAGCCAGGCGCTCGAGGGTCTCGAGGGCTTCCGCGGCCTGGCTCTCCCGGGCCAGGGCTTCGAGGCGGATGCGTTCGAGCGACCAGGTGAGCCGTTTCTCGGACTCCGGCACCTGCTCCAGAGCGCGCGTGCTGATCTCCCTTGCCTGGGAGAAATCCCCTACACTAAGGGCCTGCTGCGCCTCGGTTTTCATCTGCTCCGGGTCGGGGCCGCAGCCGATAAGGAACAGCAGGCCGATCACCGGAGTCAGCAGGATGGCGCGGCGCGGGTTCATGCGGGAGTTCCTCCATCGAGCGCTCTGCGTCTGGACCCAGGCGGCCGGATACCGGCATCGGGCGGCGCGGCCTAGAATCTCTCCGGGCAGCACCCACTCTGCACCTCGCGATCCCTGGTCCGCGGAATGAGTCCCGAGGCTAGCCCGAACTCTCTGGAGACACACCCATCATGGGACTTCTCGACAAGCTATTGGGACGCAGGCAACCGGCAAAGCGCCCGGTGGGGCGCCCCCTGCCCCGCGCCGGTATCGGCCCGATCCGGCCGCGCCCGGAGCCCAAGGCGAAGAACAACTACATCCTGATCACCCTGGATTCCTGCCGCTACGACTCCTTCATGACGGCCGCTCCCAAGGTGATCACCAAGATCACCGGCGGCGAGGTGGAGCGGCGCTGGAGCTACGCCTCCTGGACGAGTCCCTCCCACTTCAACTTCCTGCTGGGCCTGATGCCGCATCGAAGTCCCGACAACGTCTTCGCCTCCGAGTACTACAAGGAGGATTTCCTCAACTACAACAGGCGCTTCGGCACCGAGGGCATGGAGTTCGCCAAGCTCGTGCCCTCGCTGTGGATGCCCGACTACCTCCAGAACGAGCTCGGCTACACCACCCACGCCCGGGTGTCGCTGCCGGTGTTGAACGCGAAGACCGCCGTCAATCGCGGATTCGACAGCTTCCAGCTGATGGACAAGCACAACGACATGATGGCCATGTTCGACACCATGACCTTCGACGACGAGCGGCCTGCCTTCTACCTGCTGAACGTCGGCGAGACCCACTACCCGTTCGCAACACCCGAGGAAGATCCCAAGGAGTGGCCGCGCATCAGCGGCGTCCACGGCGTCTTCAAGCATCTCGACGAGCAGGTCGTGGGGGGTAAGCTCGTCGAGGCAGACGACGCGCCCAAGTTCTTCGATCAGGAAAAGCTGGATCAGCTGCGGGAAAGGCAGATCAACACGGTGCGCTACCTGGACGGCGTATTCGAGAAGCTTTACGACATGGTTCCCAAGAACACCTTCGTGACGGTGACCTCGGACCACGGAGAGCTCTTCGGCGAGGAGGGCTACTTCGGACACGGTCCGATCATGCACGAGAAGGTCTTCGAGGTGCCGTTCCTGGAAGCGCAGGTTCGCTAGATGGCCCGCGCTCGGCGATTCCGAAGGGCCCTGCTTCGCTCGGCCTTCCTCGCGCTGCTGGCAATGGTGATCCTGGTTCCCTCCAACCCGGCATCGGCCTACATCGGCCCCGGGGCGGGCTTCGCCTTCGTCGGCTCCCTCTTCGTCCTGATCGCCACCTTCTTCCTCGCGGCAAGCACCATCCTGGTCTGGCCCATCACCTTCGTCTGGCGAACCATCCGCATCGGGAACCCCTACAAGAACGCCCAGGTCAAGCGCGTGGTGATCCTGGGTCTCGACGGGATGGACCCGGGCATCACCACCCGGCTGATGCGCGAGGGGAGGCTTCCCAGCTTCCAGAAGCTGGCGGAGAAGGGTGTCTTCCGGCCGCTGGGCACCACCTACCCCTCGATGTCGCCCGTCGCGTGGTCGAGCTTCACGACCGGCGTGGACCCTTCCCGCCACTGCATCTACGACTTTCTGACCCGCGATCCCTGCACCTACATGCCGGTGCTTTCCTCCACCGACATCGGCAACGCCAAGAGGGTCCTCAACGTCGGGAAGTACATCATCCCACTGGGGAAGCCGCACATCCGGCTGCTCCAGAAGAGCCAGGCCTTCTGGAAGCTGCTCGGTGAGCAGCACATCTTCTCGATCATCCAGCGGGTGCCCATCACCTTCCCCGCGGTTCCCTTCAAGGGCCTGCTCCTCTCGGCCATGTGCGTGCCGGACCTGCGCGGGAGTCAGGGGACCTTCGGCTTCTTCAGTACGGAATCCCAGGAGGGGAAGGCCGCCTTCACCGGCGGCGAGCAGACCGTGCTTCGCCGCAAGGGTAACGTGATCCGCTCCCGAATCGTGGGACCGGACAACTCACTGGTGAAGGGCGGAACTCGCATGATTCTGCCCTTCACGATCACCGTTGCCGACGACGAGAAGAGCGCCCTGATAGAGATCGAGGGATGCGATCCCTTCCGCCTGGAGGCCGAGACCTACTCGGACTGGGTGCAACTCACCTTCAAGGCGGGCCTGGGCATCAAGGTGCGCGGGATCGCGCGCTTCTACATCACCTCCATCGCGCCCGATTTCAATCTCTACATGACGCCCATCCAGATCGATCCCGAAAACCCGGCAATGCCCATCAGCCATCCGACCGTGTACTCGATCTACCTGGCCAAGAAGCTCGGCCCCTTCGCCACACTGGGCCTCGCCGAAGACACCTGGGCCCTCAACGAGCGCGTGATCGACGAGAAGGCCTTCTACGAGCAGGCCATGCTGATCTGCGACGAGCGCGAGCGAATGTTCAAGGACGCTCTCGAGAAGACCAAGAAGGGCCTCGTCACCACCGTCTTCGACACTACGGACCGGGTGCAGCACATGTTCTACCGCTACCTCGATCCCTCCCACCCGGCCAACGAAGGCAAGGACACCGAGGTGCACAAGGACACCATCGCTCGCGTGTACGAGCATATGGACGGCCTGCTCGGCGAGATCTTCGAGCTGACCGAAGATCCGGACACCCTCTTCATGGTGATCAGCGACCACGGCTTCACGAACTTCCGCCGCGGTGTGAACCTCAACAGCTGGCTCAAGGAGAACGGCTACCTCCACCTGAAGGACGGCGCCGAGACCTCCGGCGACTGGTTCGAGGCGGTGGACTGGAGCCGGACCCGGGCCTTCAGCCTGGGACTCACCGGCATGTTCATCAACCGCGCGGGACGCGAGCGGTCCGGAATCGTGAACGAGGGCGAGGAGTACGAAACCCTCAAGAACGAGCTGATCGCCGGACTCACCCAGCTGGAGGATCCGCAGACCGGTCGGCGCGCCATCCTCGACGTATTCGCGTCGAACGACTTCTTCGACGGCCCCTACCGCTTCGACGCTCCGGATCTCCTGATCGGCTACGACGGCGGCTACCGAAACAGCTGGGATTGCGCCACCGGGGCGGTGACCTCCGAGGTATTCTCGGACAACACCAAGAGCTGGAGCGGGGACCACTGCGTCGACCCGCGGGTCGTGCCGGGCGTCTTCTTCTGCAATCGCGCCATCACCAACGAGACGCCGAACCTGGTCGACATCGCGCCCTCCGTCATGACGATCCTCGGGAAGAAGCCGCCCGCCTACATGCAAGGCCAGCCGCTCTTCGCCGGACCGGGCGAGCCGGCGGAGGTCCGCGGAATGCTCGATCCGGCTGTGCTCAACCAGTCTGGCGCAGCCCCGGGAGCGCTGGTCTCGCCGACCGAGTCCGAGCCGGTGGCGGCGCGAGAGGCGGTCTGAGATGCATCGCCGCCGCCCGCTCGCCATCCTGCTCTGCGCTGCACTCGCCTGGGCGGCCGCCGCGATCGGCTCCGAGTCTTCCCCGCCCGGGATCTTCATCCTGGGCATCGACGGCGTCGATCCGGTGATCCTGGAACGCATGATGGACGAAGGGCGCATGCCCCACTTCGCCCGTCTGGCCGAGGAGGGAACTTTTCAGCGGCTGGGAACCAGCACCCCCCCGCAGAGCCCGGTGGCCTGGTCGAACTTCATCACCGGGCGCAACCCGGGCGGCCACGGGATGTTCGATTTCATCCACCGGGATCCCCAGACCTATCAGCCGCTCTCCTCGGCGACGCGGCCGCCGAGCGGCGAACCACCCGGAAGCATCGAGCTCTTCGGCTACACGATTCCGCTGGGAGGCGACGCGCTCGTCAACAACCGCGGCGGCATCGCCTTCTGGGACGTCCTCCACGAGGCCGGGGTCGAGGTGGAGGTCTACCGGGTTCCGGGGAACTACCCGCCGACGCCCTCCCAGGCCAGGACACTCGCTGGGATGGGCACGGTCGACTTGCGCGGCGAGTACGGCACCTACAGCTGGTACAGCAGCAAGCCGCCCCCGGCGAAGAAGCACCTCAAGGCCGACTACGAGCTGGTGACGGTGGAGGACACCGACTTCGACTCGGTGCCGGATACGGTCCACACCAGCCTGAAGGGCCCCCCCGACGTCCTCCACCTGAAGCCCGGGGAGATCCCGGGACCGAACGACTTCCTGATGATCCCTCTGGTCGTGCACGTCGACCCCGAGGAGAACGTCGCGTGGATCAGGATCGACGGCAACGATGTGCTGCTGCGCCAGGGGGAGTGGAGCGACTGGGTGGAGGTCTCCTTCGACGCCCTGCCCTGGGGCCTGATGCGGTTCGCGGGAATCGTGCGCTTCTACCTGAAGGAGGTTCGCCCCGATTTCCAGCTCTACGCCTCTCCCGTGAACCTGGCACCCGGGGATCCGGCTCAGCCCATCACCACGCCCGACGACTTCGTCGAGCTCCTCTACCAGAAGCTCGGCAACTTCTACACCGTGGGCATGCCCGAGGAGACCAACGCGCTGAAGGACGGCCTCTTCGACGACGACGACTACACCAAACAGGTGAAGCTCTTCCAGGAGGAGGATTCGGATCGCCTGCTCGACCTGGCCCTCTCCCGCTTCGAGCCGGGAGGGACGACCTTCTTCTACAACTCGGACATCGATCTCCAGTGCCACATGCTGTGGCGGCATGGCGATCCGAGGAACCCCGACGCGCCCCGTCATCCCGCCTGGGAGGAGAAGGCGGCGCACGACCACGCCGGTGACATCGAGGGCTACTACGAACGCGTCGACGGGGTGCTGGGGCACGTTCGCGAGCGGCTGCCGAAGGACACGCTGCTGGTGGTGATGAGCGACCACGGCCATGCGGCCTACACACGCATGGTCCACCTGAACGCATGGCTGCGGGACGCGGGCTACCTGGTGCTGAAAGACGGGAAGGAGACCGGTCACATCGCCACCGAGGGCGACGTGGATTGGAGTCGCACGCGAGCCTACGGTCTGGGATTCAACGGTCTCTACCTGAACCTGGCTGGCCGCGAGGGCCAGGGCATCGTGCAGGCGGACCAGGTCGATCCGCTGCTCGAGGAGATCTCGCGTCGGCTCGTCGCGCTGCGCGACCCGAAGAACGGCGCCCAGGTGGTGCTGCGCGTGGACCGGGCCCGCGACGTCTATTCCGGAGAGCGCGTGGCCGAGGGACCCGACCTGATCGTGGGCTACAACGTTCAGTACGGCGGATCGGATGCCTCCACGCTCGGTGAGATCACGAAAGCGGTGCTGGAGGACAACAAGTCCCGCTGGTCCGGCAGTCACCTGATGGCACCCGAGGTGGTGCCCGGTATCCTGCTGGTGAATCGAAAGCTCCGGGGGGCGGGACACGACCTCACGGATGTGACGGCGACGCTCTTGGATCACTACGGCCTGCCCCCCGCCGAGGGAATGGTGGGCCGGTCGATCTTCGCGAATTGACGCCGTCGGAGGAGACCCAAATGTTCGGTGGTCCGAAGATCAAGCTCGACAAAGACGTCTACGAGCGGGCCAAGAAGGTGGCGGACATCGCCGGCTACGCGACCGTGGAGGAGTTCGTCTCCCACGTCGTCGAGCGCGAGCTGCAGAATTTCGAAGACGCCGAGAGCGACGAGGACATCAAGAGGAAGCTCCAGGGCCTCGGTTACATCTCATAAGCCGAGCCAACGCCGGTCCGGGATCCCATGAACCGCTTCAACGCCATCACCAGTGCTCTCTTCGACCCGCTGCTCGCGCCTTTCGGCGAGGAGCGCGCCTGGTTCGATCTGATCTTCTGGTCGGTGGCGGGCGGCATCGTCGCCCTGATCGTCTACAAGTACGTGAGCAACCAGGGGGGCATCCAGCGCGCCAAGAACGCGATCAAGGTCCACCTGCTGGAGATTCGTCTCTTCAAGGACGACATCGCCGTCGTGCTCGGCGCGACCGCCAGGATTCTCTGGAAGAATGCGCTCTACCTCGGCCACAACATCCTCCCCATGCTGGTGATGATCGTCCCGATGATGACCATCCTCTTCCAGCTCGAGGCCCGCTACGCCTTCGATCCCCTGCCGGTGGGCTCCGTGAACCTGCTGATCGTGAAGCTGGACGGTCGCCAGCCGGGCGTGCCGGATACCGCGACGGGCCTGGCCGAGGCGGTCCGTCTCGAGATCCCGGCGGGCCTCTCCCTGGACGCGCCTCCGGTCCGCACCGCCGAGGGCGAGATCGCCTGGCGTCTGCGCGCGGAGCAGCCGGGAGACCACGTGGTGTCGATTCACGTCGGTGACGAGATGGTGGAGAAGCGCATCGCCGTGGGCGGACCTCCGCGCAAGGTTCCGGTGCTCCGCACCAAGAGCCTCGAAGGACTCCTCTACCCGGGGGAGCCGGGCCTGCCCGCTCCGTCGCGGGTCTACAGCGCCCGGCTCAGCTACCCCGAACGCGACCTGGGCTGGCTCCCCGGCGGCGAGATGGGCGTACTCGCCACCTTCTTCGGACTCTCCATCCTGAGCGGCTTCGCCCTCAAGGGTCTCTTCGGCGTCACCCTGTAGCGGTGCGCTCCGCCTCGGCGCGCAGGGCCTCGCTCACCTCGACGCGGTAGGGAGGGTCGGCGAGTTCGAGGTCTCGGAGACGCTCGGGAAGCTTTGCGATCTCCTCCGCGGTGCGAGCGCGGATTTCCTCGAGGGTCTGCGAAGCGGAGGCGAGCCGCCTGCCTTCCTTCATGACCGGATGCAGGAGCGGGCGGCCGGAAGCCGACTCATTCCGTCCAGCCAGGACGTCGCCCTCCGCCGCGCCGGCCGACTCGATGCGAAACACCTGTTTGCGCCCGGGAAGCGTCGCCTTGCCGGGAGACAGCTTCTGCCTTCCGACACCGTCGTATTCCGTCAGCTTGTAGGCCAGATCGATGGAAGGAACGTCCTCGGAGACGCCCATCCGAGTGCCGACACCGAATCCGGTGATCGGAGCCCCCTGCTCGACCAGGCGTGCGATACCGTATTCGTCGAGCAGCCCGCTCGCGAAGATCTCCACCCCATCGAGACCCGCTGCGTCCAGGATCTCGCGCGCCTGGCGCGCCAGTGCGCCGAGATCGCCGGAATCGATGCGGATTCCGGCGACTGGGAAGTCGCCGCCCAGCTCGCGGGCGAGTCGGACCACCTTGCGGACGCCCTCGAGAGTGTCGTAGGTGTCGACCAGAAGAATCGTACCGGGGTAGAGCCGGACGAATTCCCGGAAGGCATCCAGCTCTTCCTGGTGGGCCTGCACGTAGCTGTGCGCCATGGTCCCGCTGACGGGGATGCCGTAGAGCTTGCCCGCGAGGACGTTGCTGGTCGCATCGACCCCCGCGATGTAGAAGGCCCGCGCCCCCTTCAGTGCCGCATCCGTCCCGTGCATGCGCCGCATGGCGAAGTCCACCACCTTCCTGCCCTGGGCCGCGGCGACGACCCGAGCCGCCTTCGAGGCCAGAACCGTCTGGAGATGGATCTGATTGATGAGGAAGCTCTCGACCAGCTGTGCCTCCCCGATCGGCGCCTCCACCTCGAGCAGGGGCTCGTGGGGAAAGACCGGAGTTCCCTCGGCCATCGCGTAGACGTCTCCCGTGAAGCGAAGCTTCGCCAGCCATTCCAGGAACGGAACGCCAAAGAAGCCGAGCCCGCGCAGGTAGTCGAGGGCTTCTTCGGTGAAACGCAGCTCCTCGAGGTAGCGAAGGACGTCGTCGACCCCGCACGCGATCAGGTAGTTCCGGGATCGGGGAAGCTGCCGGAAGAAGAGGCTGAACGCAGCGCGACCCTCGAGACCCTCGCGCCAGTAGGCCTGAAGCATCGTCAACTGATAGAGATCGGTGAGGAGGGCGGCGTTTCGATCGCTCTCCCAGCCGGCGGATCCGCTCAACCTTCGACCTCCAGAAACGCCCCGGCCGACTCCATCTCGTCGAGCGCGCTGCGTCCTTCCTCCGCCGCGACGGGTCGGGTGGCATCCACGAGCACCCGCACCTCCAGCCCGGCGCGGAGTGCGTCGAGGACCGTGGCTCG
The DNA here is from genome assembly GCA_963722885.1 of uncultured delta proteobacterium. GTDB lineage: Bacteria > Myxococcota_A > UBA9160 > UBA9160 > UBA6930 > CAVXZE01. The sequence goes on along the minus strand of CAVROS010000007.1, from coordinate 12,608 downwards.
TACGCAGACGTCGAGCGCGAGACCGGCCACGAACAGGCGACGCACCCCATCGCGCCGAAGTCGCTCCTCGAGCCCCGTCTCGTTGAAGGCGGAGTACTGGTCGAGGTCGAAGCGCACTCCCTTGGCCACCAGTACGACTTCAGCGGGCAGCTCCAGGTCGGCGTGGAACGCGGCGCCTTCCGTGTCCTGAACACAATGGGCCGGCCACGGGCCGCCCGCTTCGACGAAGCTCAGGTGGCCGCGAGGGTGCCAGTCTCGCGAGGCGTACACCGGGATCTCGCGCTCGCGCGCGGCGCGCAGCCAGCGATTGAGGATCGGTACGACGCGGTCGCCCTCCTCGATCGGCAGCGCCCCCCCCGGACAGAAATCGTTCTGCACGTCGATCACGAGCAGCGCGTCACCGGTCCTCATCGATGTCACGTCCATGACCATCCTCCGGGCTGCGGCCGATTCTACCGGGCCGTGCAGGTCCGAGCGATCCCGGGTACGGACGGACCGCACCGGCGCCAGGCGCGTGCCAGCGACGCGACCTGGTCAGAAAAGCGGGCTAGCATCGTGGCCGGCCAGACGGGTGAGAAATGCAGGCTCGATGAGGCGCGGCATGAAGCGATCCCAGGCTCTGATCTTCGTCGCCCTCCTCCTCGTACCCGTGGGGTGCGATCACGTCGCGAAGCAGATCGCCCATGACGCCTTGTCGGGCTCTCCCGGCATCTCCCTCGCGGCCGATACGCTGCGGTTCGAGCTGACCTCCAACCCCGGAGCGTTCTTGAACCTCGGCGCCGGCCTTCCCTCCGGGCTGCGGCATCTGGTCTTTCTCGGCCTGGTGCCGCTTCTGCTGGCCGCCATCTGCGCCATCGCCTTGCGGTCGGGCTTCTCCTCGGGCTGGTCTCTCCTCGGCCTGGCCTTCGTCGTCGGCGGGGGGCTCGCGAACTGGCTCGATCGGCTCCAGCACGGGGGCGCGGTCACCGACTTCGTGAGCTTCGGTGTCGGGCCTCTTCGAACCGGCCTCTTCAACCTGGCGGACGTCTCCATCGTCGCCGGTGTGGCTCTCCTCCTGCTCCTCTCGCTCGGGCCGGACGACTCGAGGGAAGAGGCCACTTGACGGGCCTGGCGACGCGAGGCCTGGTCTGCGCTCTCCTGGCGTGCATCGCCACCTGCGGTCCCGCTCTTCACGCACGCGCGGCACTCGACACGGACGATTTCGAAGCCCTGACCTCGGCCTTTCAGGATCAACTCGATTCCCTCGGCCGACAGGACGACGCGCCACCCGGAATGCTGGCCGCGTTCGCCCTGCCCGATGGGCGGGTCGGCGCCGCCGCGACCGGGTGGGCAGATCGGGAAGCCGAGACGCCGATGAGGCTCGATACCCGTTCGATGTCCGGCAGTATCGGGAAGACCTTCGTCTCGGCAGTCACGCTGAGTCTGGTGCGAGAGCGAATTCTCGAACTGGATACCAAGATCGAGAGCTGGGTGGGGGACGAGCCCTGGTTTGCCCGGGTTCCCAACGCGAGAGACATCACCCTTCGGATGCTGCTCAACCACGGCAGCGGAATCCCCGACCATGTGTTCAGCTGGCGATTTCGATGGGCCGTATTCCGAAAGCTGATCACCGGAGACGGTCGATCGGGATTCACGCCGATGGAGACCCTCGATTTCGTTCTCGACCGAGATCCCCTCTTTCCCGCCGGCACCGGCTACGCGTACACCGACACCGGCTACATCCTGCTGGGCCTGATCATCGAGCGCGTGTCGGGGCGCAGCTACTACGAGCTGCTGCAGGAGCGAATCCTCGAGCCGCTCCAGCTGGAACGCACCATCCCCTCCAACCGGATCCGGATCCCCGAACTGGCAACGGGCTACTTTCAGCCCATCCCCCATCTGCCGCAGATCGCGACCCTCCGGGACGGCGCCTTCCGGTTCAACCCGGCCTCCGAATGGACGGGGGGCGGTCTCGCCACCAATCCACAGGATCTGGTCCGCTGGGCAAAGACTCTGTACGAGGGAAACGCACTTCGGGGACCCTACCTCGACGATCTCCTCTCGCAGCCGAACACCGTCGACGAGGAAACCTCCTACGGACTGGGTGTCTATATCTACGACACTCCACTCGGACGCGCGTTCGGACACGGCGGCTGGTTCCCGGGCTACACGGCCCGGATGCTCTACTTTCCGGAGCATCGGATCGCGGTGGCGATCCAGTGCAACAGAGACCGGGGAGTCCCCACCCAGGAGTTCACCCTTGCCCTCGCCGGGATCGTGATCGATTCACTCGGCGAGGGCGCCGGTCGCCGAGCGGCCGGTTCGAGATGATGGAAGAGGAGGAGTTGAAGATGAAACGAGGCACTCTCGTGTTCCTGTCGGTGCTCTCGACGATCCTGCTCGGCGGCACGGCGGTCGCCGCCGGAGATCTGGATCCGACAGGCGCCTGGCAGGTCACTCGCAGCAACAGCAAGACGATGGGCCCCTGCCCCATGGGAGGCAACGGCGGCGGAGAGCTCGAGATCGAGAAGGCAGCGGGCGGATTCACGTTGACCTACGGCGAGGGAATGACCTGCCGGCCCGCCGAGGTTTGCCGCCTCACCGGCTCGGAGACCGAGGGGACCTACACCTTCACCACCACGGTTCCCGTCGACGACGAGGGCGGCAACGTGACCAATGAAGCCCAGATCGAGTTCACGTCCGCCACTGCCGCCACGGGGACCGGCTCTTCGAAGTACGTCCACCCCGAGGGATTCAGCTGCACCTGGACCTTCGACATCGCTCTCAGCAGGTAGCTTCAGCGCAGTCAGCAGCGAGGCGGGATCTCCCAGCGGGCGTCGCCGCCGTGCCGCGGCACGGCGATCGCAAGGAGGAAACCATGCGACTCGAGGATCGAGTGGCGCTGATCACTGGCGCCAGCCGCGGTATCGGCGCGGCATCGGCGAAGGCACTCGCACGGCACGGGGCGGCAGTGGGAGTCAACTACTTCCAGAGCGAAGGCGCGGCACGCGAGGTCGTGAGTGCGATCGCGGCGGAAGGAGGCACAGCCGTCGCGCTCCAGGGGGATGCGCGCGAGCTCGCTGATCTCACCGCACTGGCGGATGACGCGGAGAAGGCTCTCGGGCCGGTGGACACACTGGTCCTGAACGCCAACGTCTCTTTCGCCATCGCGCCCTTCGTGGAGTACCGCTGGGAGGACTTCGAGGCCAAGCTGATGGGGGAGCTGGGGGCGGCCTTCCACGCCTGCAAGGTCTTCGTCCCGCGCATGCTGGAGCGCGAGCGAGGCTGCATCATCGCAGTCAGCAGCGTGCTGTCCGTCACCCGGGACAGGGGTTCTGCGCCCACGCCACCGCCAAGAGCGGTCTCGACGCCTTCATGAAGTCGCTGGCCCTGGAGCTGGGACCTTCCGGCATCCGGGTCAACGTGGTGGCGCCGGGTCTGACACTGACGGATGCCACGGCGGATCAGCCGGAGAAGTCGAAGCAGGCGGTGGCGCGTATGACTCCGCTTCGTCGCAACGCCCTCGCCGACGACGTGGCGGGGGCGGTGGTCCTGCTGGCCTCGGACGAGGCGCGCTTCGTCACCGGGGCCTACCTGCCCGTGAGCGGCGGCATCCAGATGCTCTGACGACGAGACGAATGAATCTCTAGCTGAGTATGTGAGTCTCGACGATCTGGCGATACGCCGAGAGGGCCGGCGAGTCGTCGGGGAGCTCGATGATGGGGGTTCCGATCAGATCGTGTTCGGCGATGATCTCGTCGTAGGGGATCATGCCGAACACCTCCAGATCGAGCTTGCTGGCGGCATCCGCCAGAAGCTGCTCGCTCCCCCGGACCCGGTTCAACACCAGGCCCAGCTTCTTGCACTCCATCACCTTGTCGACCTGCACCATCTTCCGGATCAGGGCTGCGGTCTCGAGACCGCGGGAGGTGGGATCGCTGACGATCAGCAGTGTGTGGAGACGACTCACCACCTGCCGGTTGATCTGCTCGAGTCCGGCCTCACCGTCGATCAGAATCGTGTCGAAGCTCTTCGACAAGCACCTCGATCGCGCCGCGCAACAGGGTGTTGACGGGGCAGTAGCAGCCCAGGGTCTCCGTACGCCCCATTGCCAGCACCGCGAATTTCTCGGTCTCGCAGAGAGCCTCGAGGGCCATGTAGTCGATCGCGTCCACGAGCTGGGCCTTCTCTTCCTGCTTCCCGGCTCTCGCGGTCTTGATGATCTTCTCCCGAACCTCTCCCATGGTCCGCGTGACGCTCACACCGAGGGCGCTCAGCAACCCCATCGCCGGATCCGCATCGATCAATAGCAGCTTGCCGGTGCCGGAAGCCTCGGAAAGGGCTCTCGCCATCAGGGCGACAGAGACGGTCTTTCCGGTACCGCCCTTGCCACACGTAGCCACCAGGCGCTTTTCGTTGTCAGCCACTTTGGACATCAGTGCTACCCACCGCTTCCCTTGCCCGAACCGATCCGCGGACCTCGCGACCGGATGCTACGGGCTCGTCCCGTCCTTCTCCGATCCGGTCTTCTTCCTGCGGGCTACGATCACTTCCTTGATGTCGTCGCAGATCTCCTGATCCGTGCACGATGCGCAATCGAAATCGCAGTCCAGATCGTAGCCTCGGGCCTTCCATGTCTCCTTGAGAATCTCGCGGCCGACCTCCCGGACCCCCGAGACGATGTCGTCCAGCCGCTTGACGTCCGCCTTGCTGGTGGTCACGAAGAGGACTTCCACCACCGACACCGCCGGCGCCCCGGTCTTGACCAGATCCATCAAGGCCCTGCCCAGCGTCTCGAAGTCGAATCCCTTGGCAGCCGCATCCCTGCTGATCCGGCTCCAGAGGTTCTGGGAGGCGCTCCTGACCATGTACCCCTCGATCCGATCGGCGACGTGCTGAGCCTGCTGGAGCTTCTCGTGGTCTTCCTGGTCGAGGCCATCGCCTCCCACCATCAGGATCTGACCGAACGGCAAGCTCGCCTCCGCCGACTCCTGGATGTCGGGACCGAAGAGGGTGATCCTTCCGTCCCTGATCAGGGACGGGCGATCGGTCCACAAGAGCGCGGCGCAGGAGCCCGCTTGAGGATTCCCCAGCTCTACGAAGGTGTCGCTGCGCAGGACGATCCCGGGATTGGCATTTGGGCCCACCCCGATCGGCAGCCCTTCCCGGAGCTGCTCGGGCGAGCCGGGATGATCGAACTCCGCGGTCCGGGCTCCCCCGCTTCGCATCGCTTCGATGTAGCGGGAGACCTTCTCTATGTACTCATCGAATCTCGCCATCAGCGATCTCTGGAAAGCCTCTCACCGGAGTCGGGGAGCTCCCCTCCCGGCTCTCTTCGGATGTGGGCCCATCCATCCGTACTGAAGAGTCTAGCCGAGCCCCATGCCCCTGAAATACTCCGAGACCTTGTCCCTGACCTCTTCGGGGTTCGTGTAGCTCCTGTCGAAGAGGTCGAGACCGATGTGCAGGAACGGAACGCCGAGGTCACCGCAGGTCTCCCTCATGATGCCCGTGGTCGCTGCTCCATCCTTGTGACCCATGTGGCCGGGCCAGATGACACAGTCGATCTTGTAGTCCTTCACGATCCTGCGGATGTCATTGGAGAAGTTCTCAGCCGTGCCGCGGGCCTGGCGGATCATGGGCGCATCCAGCAGGTTGCGCTTGGCGAGGCCGTGGAAGATCGTCTTCTCGCTCGACGTGTCGATCAGCGTGTAGGGGAAGTTGGAGAACATGTCCATGACGATGACGGCGCCCATCTCCTCCTCGAGCCAGGGCATCAGCTCGAAGATCCAGCCGTACGGCATGATGTCGAACCAGAACAGACGGATCTTCTCCTTCCAGCCCTCGGAAGCGCTCGCGCCCTTGCCCGCCTGGATCTTCAGCTCCCCGCACTTATAGAGCTGTCGGAACCAGTCGGTGCAGCGCGGGTCTCCCGCGACGAAGCACTGGCTGATCGCGAAGGCCTGCGCTCCGCCGATTTCCCAGCCGTGCGGGCAGGGCACGCTACGCCTGAGCTCGTTGTACTCCTGCCAGAGCGCATACGCCTTGTTGGATTCCTCGCAGACCTCGACCAGCTTCTTCATGTCCAGCGTCTTGCCGGTGTGCTTCTGGAGGAAATCCGCCATTCGCCTGAGCTCGTCGGCGAAGTACTCGACCGCACGCTCGTCCGACGTGTAGGGCGGATCGCAGTTGTAGATGGGAACGTCCTTCCAGGCCTTGTTGTGCTCGAGCACCTGATGGAGCATGGGAGCACCGTCGCAGGGGTAGAGCAGCCCCAGCACCGCAGAGGGCACCGGCATCAGGCCGTTCTCGATGTAGTAGATGGGCAGACGGATTGCCGTACAGAGATCCGTTCCGATCCCCATGTTCTCGGATCCCTCGATGTCGCTGGCCAGATAGGGCGCCGTGGCGGCGAGGAAGGGTGTCTCCATCAGCATGTACCAGGGGAGGTCCATGGCGTGGAAGAGCTCCGGAGCGTTGCAGAAGTAGCCGGCGATGAACGGCTTCTCGTTCTCCACGCAGTCGACGACCGTCTCCTTCGAATCCAGCAGGATGGTGAGTAGCTTCTCCTGGAGACGACCTTCTTCTCCGGGGAGCAGCTTGGTCGCGTCGCGGAGCAGTGCGAACCAATCTCTTTCCTGCTTGTAGCGCGCCAGCGACTTCTCCCTGACTGCATCTATGTCCATTCTCTAGTTCCCCCTGGCTTCCAGCGTCTCCAGGAATGCCTGAATCCGGGTTCGAAGCTGCCCCTCGCCGCTCAGGATGTATTCGCGATCCAGCGCCATGAAGGGAATCTCGTCCTCCTTGAGGTCGAGATCCGTCATGTAGTTCTCGACCACCCACTGATCGCAGAAGAGCAACCGCTCCCCGATGATTCCATCCACCCGGAATTCCCGCGCCATCTCCCTGGTAAAGGCGATCCGCGCCGGCTGGCCTCCGTACATCCTCGGACAAGAGGGCCGGTCGTGGATGTAGTAGCGGGCCAGCGCCCTGATCGGATCGGGCTCCGCTTCGTCGACCGGCATCCACATCAGCCGGGATCCGAAGCAGCTCGAGTCGGTCACGACCAGGCCGCCCTGCTCCTCGATGATCTGGAGGTAGGCGGGATCGTCGAGTTCGCCTCCCAGGATCATCAGCCGTGCCCGGTAGTCGCGGGAGCCCTGCTTCTCGGTGAGCTCCGCAAGCAGCTCCGTGAGCAGCTCCTTGTAGCGCTGCTTCGGCATCGCGGTGCCGGCCACCATCACCGCTAGAGTCTCGGCGCCCGTGATCGGTGGCTTGTCGACCTTCCGGAGCAGGTAGAGCTGCTTCTGGAGGCCACGAACCTGATTCTGAAGCGCGATGGCTTCCGCAACGCGCTCGTCGGTGACCTTGACGCCGAAGTGCTCTTCCAGTTGCCCTCTCAGTAGGTTCAGCTCGTCGTAGTACCAGTCGATCTGGGGCTCTCCCATCTTCCGCGGCAGGCTCATGACCTGCACGAAAGGAGTCTTGAGGGCCCGGATCCAGTTGTCGTAGATACGGCGGACGTGATCACAGCTGTTGATGCAGACCAGCCCGTCGAGGAAGTCGTACTCCCCGCGGAGCGCCTGATTGAAGGTATGGCGGGGGAAGCTGCAGTTGATCGAGGAGAAGTACGCATCCGAGAGCTCCGTGCTGGTGCTGCCCGTACCTCTCATCCGAAAGGGAAGAAGCCCGGCGGCAGTGAAGAGCTCCTCGGGAACGGTGGAGCAGAAGAACCCCACCACGCCCCCGCCCTGGTCCTTCCACGCCCGAACCTCGGGGTTCAGGATGCTCTCAGCTGCCTCGAGGAACTTTCGAAACGCCTCTGACTTGATGTCAGTTTCCACCTCTACATCTCCCTGTCTGGAGAAAATCGAGACCTGCTTCGCCGCGACCGGATCTCTAGTCTCGAACTCCCGCCTTCTCGGCTGCGATCAGCGCCGCACCCACTGCACCGGCGATCTGGGGATCCTCGGGCAGCTTCTCGATGGTGATGTCCAGCTTGGCCGCCAGTGCCCTGGCCAGGCCTTCGTTCTTCGAACATCCGCCCGTGAGCACCAGGTCCTTCACCAGGCCAACCCGCCTCACCATCGAGTTCAGCCTCGACGCCACCGAGAAGTTGATCCCGGCGATGATGCTCGGGAGATCGGTCCCCTCATTGACGAGAGTGACGACCTCCGACTCCGCGAACACGCTGCACTGATTGCTGATGACGCAGGGCTCCTCGCCCTGATTCTCCAGAGCCGAGATTCCCTCCAGACCGCAGCAGAGCGCCCTGGCCATCGCCTCGAAGAACCGGCCGGTTCCGGCAGCGCACCTGTCATTCATTGCAAAGTTGAGAACGGTGCCTTTTTCGGAGACGGAGATGACCTTGCAGTCCTGGCCTCCGATGTCCACGACGGTCCGGGTGGTGGGGGCCAGCCAATGAGCGCCGCGGGCGTGGCATGAGATCTCGGAGACGTTCTCCTCGGCGAAGGGAACCTTGAGCCGGCCGTAGCCAGTGCAGATGATGTTGTCGAGGTGGTCGATCGAGGGCAGCCCGGCCTGACTGACCGCTTCTTCCATGACCAGGCGCGCCGTCTCCTGGGGGCGTGTGGTCGCGTCGATCAGATGGCTCCCGATGATCTCCCCGTCCTTCATGACGACCGCCTTTCCGGTGGCGGAACCGACATCGACGCCTCCAACAATCATGGCCACGGGCAATCCTCATCATCCAATGCAGAGAAAAACGAACGTTCGTTTGGATTCGTCCTCATAGTACACGAAGCGGCGGAGCAGGTCGAGAGGGAGGGCCCCAGCCCCCGGCAGACTCGAACTCAATCTCCGATGAGCATCGTAGGGGATGGCTACGAGGGCTCGAAGAGGAGCTTTCCCTGGCTGTTGTCGAACAGCTTGAGCCGGGCCCTCACGATCTTCCGCTCCCCGAAGATGTTGATCAGCTTGACCTCGTCGCCATCCTGCTCGACCAGATCGACGCTCTCCAGAAGCATCTCTTCGGCGCCGTCCGTCAGCAGATACGCGTTCGCATCACACATCTTCGATTCCTCCCGACCTGGCCCGGAACCTGGATTTCCCCGCCGCCATCACTGTGTGAGGGCGGCGAGCGCCTGCCGCAGGCATTCATGGCTCTTCTTGCAGAGCGCGACCATCTCCCGAATCTGCATGGCACTGGTCGTCTTCCCGGCCTCTTCGAGCTGCGCCGCGAACACCTCGTACTCTTCCTGGTGGCTTTCGTTGTGGGCGATCCAGTGATTCAGCCTGATCTGGGCCTTCTCGACGAAATCCATTTCCCGGCCTCCTCCACTCTTCCAGCATCCGTCCGTCGACGCGGCAAGTCAACCTGGGAGGGAATCGCCGCCGCGGAATCGCGCTCGACACGCTACAGTCCGCCCGGTGGAAAAGAACGATCCGAACCAGAAGCTCGCCGTGGTGACCGGGGGCGCTTCGGGGATCGGGCGCGCCACCGCCCTTGGGCTGGCGGCCGCAGGAGCCCGGGTCTTCGTCGCCGACATCGACGACACCGGTGGCCTGGAGACCTGCGCGGCGATCGAGGATTCTGGGGGCGCCGCCGGCTTCGTCCATGTCGACATCTCCGACGAGGCCTCCATCGAAGCGGCCGCCACCGAAGTCCTCGGCCAGGGTCAGCCCCCCGCCATTCTGGTGAACGCGGCGGGCTGGGACCGCTTCGAACTCTTCCTCGACAACAGCCTCGAGTTCATGGACCGCATCATACGACTGAACCTGCTGGGGCCCGTGAAGCTCACGCGAGCCTTCCTGCCGGTGATGATCGAGGCGCGCGCGGGAAAGATCGTCAACGTGGCGAGTGATGCCGGCCGCGTGGGGAGCACCGGAGAGACTGTCTACGCAGGCGCCAAGGGCGGCGTGATCGCCTTCTCCAAGTCGCTGGCCCGGGAGCTCGCCGCCTACGGCATCAATGTCAACTGCGTGTGTCCGGGGCCCACCGACACGCCGCTCTTCCGCAGCCTCCCCGACAAGATGCAGGCCGCGCTCACCCGCGCGATCCCCTTCCGCCGGCTCGCGAAGCCGGAGGAGGTCGCCGACGCGATCCTCTTCTTCGCGGGCTCCGGCTCCGACTTCGTCACCGGCCAGGTACTCAGTGTGAGTGGCGGGCTCACCATGGCGGGCTGACGCGAATCACCGCAACTATCCGGATTCGATCGGGTTTCTGAAATCCAGTTACCGCCACCGTTGCGAGTTGGTTACGCCCCCTCTCGAGGACAGAAGACCCCCTCGAGGTCCTGACAATTCAATGATTTCGGATACTTAGACCCTCAATTTTGGCCGATGGCTAGCCAACGGCGGCGGCTGAGCCTCACAGCTACTGCTCGCAGCCGGGGTGTCGAATCACATGCTTCGCATCCACCCTCGCACTCGTGTTGGTGTCGAGATCCCTGCCTGCCCTGATTCTCCTGTCCGCCCAGTCAAGGTCCGCGTAGAATGCCCCCGGGGCGGGGGCTCGGGTCATGGACCTTCTTTCGCGCATCGCCAGCTGGCTGGGCGAGAACGAGGCCACCATCAGCGCCGTGGTGGGGATCACGGTGCTCGCCGGGGTGGTCTTCGCTGGGCTCCGCTCCCTGGTGCGGCGGCGCGCCGAGACCGCCCAGGAGAAGGCCACCGGCTGCTGCCCCGAGCCCCCTGCGGCAGCGGATTCCTCGGCCCCCGACCTCGATCCACTCACCGTCCCCGGCTTCGAGGGACGCCCGGCCATCGCGGTGCTCCCGTTCGACAACCTCTGCGGTGATCCCGAGCAGGAGTACTTCGCCGATGGCTTTGCTGATGAGTTGATCACGCTTCTCTCAGCATCGCGCGAATTCCCGGTGATCGCCCGCAATTCAAGCTTCACCTACAAGGGCAAGGCCGTAGACGTGAAGCAGGTCAGCCGGGAGCTTGGCGTCCGGTACGTCGTGGAGGGCAGTGTTCGCAAGACGGGCGACCGAATCAGGATCACCGCCCAGCTCATCGATGCCACCACCGGCGGCCACGTCTGGGCCGAGACGTACGACCGCCACCTGCGAGACATCTTCGAGATCCAAGATGAGATCACTGAAGCCATCGTCGGGTCTATGGGCTACGCACTGCTGCTATCCGAGGCAAGAGCGAGCCGTCCACAAGGAACCCCAGAACCTCGACGCCTACGACTGCCGAATGCGGGGCCAGTGGCATCTCTTCAAATTCACCAAGGAAGACAACCGCAAAGCACGCGCATTCCTTGAAAAGGCGATCGAACTCGATCCTGAGTACGCGGAAGCCTTCGCGGATCTGGCCTTCTCGCATTACCTTGACAATCTGCGGCAGTGGACCGACTCGCCTGCGCGATCCCTCGCCGAGCAGCTCCGAGCAGCCGAGAAGTGCCTCAACCTGGACAACACTAACCCTCGGGGCCACTAGGATCTCGCCTGGGTCCTACAGTCTAAGTGGTCAACGTGACCAAGCGATCGCAGCTGCCGAACTCTCTGTGGAACTCCTGCCAAGCTTCGCGCAAGGGCACCAGGCACTCGGCCTGTTCCTGATCATGACAGGGCGTTACGACGAAGGCATCGCTCACCAAGAGAAGGCCATACGGCTTAGCCCGAAGTCAGTCTTGACGAGCTATTGCATGCACTGCATTTCGTTGGGGCACTTCGGTGCAGGGCGTTACGAGAAATCCGTGGAGTGGGAGCAACGGGCACTCCAGCGGACCCCTGACTACTGGATCTCCCTGGGCACGCTCACGTCGAGCTATGCCCATCTCGGTCGGATGGAGGAGGCCCGCTCGACTCTTGAGAAGATGCTCCGAGCAACCCCGGACTACTCGGAGGATGGGTTCAGAATGATCTTCTCCATCGCGGACGCTGATTACGTCGAAAGGTGGCTCGGCGGTATTCGCAAAGCAGGCTGGGAGGGAGTAGGCCCTGACCCAACGCGAACCAGCCCTCGTCACACCCTTCTGGGTACGCATCGCCACCGAGACCTCGCTCTCGCCGGGCTGGCTCCTGATCGCCTTCCCCGCCGTGCTCTACCCGACGTACCTGGCGCTGGAGGCGCTGTTCGGGCGGGGTTTGGCTGCGGCGACGGATTTCGCGGGTGACTACGAGGCGTGGTTTCTTCCATGCTAGCCACGTTGCTTGGCTACACCGCCATGATGTACACCTACGTGGCGCGGGGGACGTTCCGGATCTCGAAGCCCTCCGCCCGGTACTCCGAGGAGGCGAGGCCGCGTATGCCGAGTTGCGGCAGCAGCTGACCCGGTTTGAGCGACGCCGCCTGTGGGTTGGGGGCCTTGTCGGACTTGCGTTCGCCCTGTTGCTCGACGATGAGACGACGCTGGACGCGCCTCCTGGCCGGAGAGTGGTCGCTGCGCGATCCTGCTCGCCTTGATCCTCTTCGCTTTCTGGATCGTGGCCGGTTGGGGAGCGGTATACCTGATCGACTCGGCCCGGCTCTACTCGCGGATTGGCGAGCAGCATGTGGCGGTCGATCTCCTCGATCTGCGTCCTCTATCGCCCCTCACCCGCCACGGGCTCCGTATCGTTCTTCTCCTCGTGATCATCATGGCGGCCGCAGTGGTCTTCTTCGCGGTAGGTGCCCCATCGACGCGCAGCCCCATGATCGTGCTATTCGCGATCTGCTCC